>NZ_VKKS01000009.1 GCF_019402645.1 Morganella morganii | reverse complement strand
GTTTAATTTTAAATTCGGCATCACGGCAACAGAGTATATTGCTGCCAATGGCAGCGTTATGATCAAACTCAGTGGTTACGCAGGATTACGTCATCAATTAAATGCGACTCATTACCTGGCTGATAATGGTAAAGTGATCGGCATGGGTATAGGTCAGCGCGGACTGAATGCCGCAACTATTGATGGTATGCGTTATACTTTTATCGCCGCAGCCGGATTCCGGTTATTACAGCTTATTTTCCAGAAAGATTATGACCTGTATAATTTTGTCGGTGATATCACTATGGATGTGGCGAAGCTGGGAGTCGCTTCGTTCATTGCCTGGGGATTTGGTAGCGGACTTTTAGCTAGCTCCATTGTTATTGGTCCACTGGGTATAGCTGTAGCGGTATTCGCCACAGGTTTTTTATTGGCTTATGCTTTCAATGCGTTGGACGAAAAATATAAAATAACAGAAGCTCTGACTAAAAAGCTGAGAGAAATTGAAAATATACCTGAAGCAGATCAATACTGGAAAGGTAACAGGTAATGAAAAAAACAATAATATCAAGTTGTTACTTGACCTTTGTAGCTGTCATATTGATATATCCTTTTCTTATTGGCCTTGATTCAATTAACGGTATTATAAAAAAACAAGATATAGTATCAATGTCATATGGTGTAATACTCAGCTTGATAGCACCTATCATAAGTTATTTTGCAATCGATGTTGCATTACGCAGCGCCTATTATTTTTTTTATAAAAAAACAACGATAAAAAAAACATATAAATTTGTCGGTGTAATTATTGCGTCATGGATATTTTTATCACTTCCAATTTCATTGGGCATGGGGTTTTATTTGACTTCAAATGGCTATCAAAGATGTCCGTCAACTAACCTTTTCACTCAATACTACACGACAGATCTGTCTTTGTGCCCGGATCCTTATTATGAAGAAAGAGCTGGTGTAAAAAGGTGAGCTGACTATTCTATTTAATGTCTAGGCTGTATACCGTAAATACTGATGCAACAACCACACTTGCATTTTGTCCGAAAGTGCCTTATTACCTCCCGGTACCCGGCATCTTACGGTTGCGCACTACACTAACCGGCGGCAGAGTAGCTTTTGCAAATTTACTTTTCAGAAAAAATCCGGGTCAGGGTATTGCACTGGAACTGGTATCAGTGCGGATCTTGTTATTAGTATAGAAAAGCAGGCCAAAAAACTGTTCGGATAGTTAACCCGCTGACTGTTAATTATGACCCGGTACTAAGTCGAAAGCACCGGGACTAAAAGTCAGCTTGCGCTTTCACAGGGATTATGGAATATTGCAATTTAACTTAAGTATCGAAGTGATGTCGGTGCTGTATTTTTGTCTGATGTAAGGGAGTACATGAGCGATAAAAAGTACGATCCGACAATGAGCGGTTATCTCGGAGATATTCTGAGC
>NZ_VKKS01000008.1 GCF_019402645.1 Morganella morganii | reverse complement strand
TCAGCATGAGTTCTTTGATGCTATCGGACTGGAAAAACAGTTACGGGATAATGAACGCGTCATTGTGTTACTGACACCGGATGAAGCAGGAAAGGTTCTGAATGAACTGAAAGATCATGGTAAATCCTATGTCCTTGATGCCTATTCTTTTGTCAGTTCATATATCGGTAATATACGCGAAGGGTTTTCCGTAGCCGCATTATTACACGAGTTTAATTTTAAATTCGGCATTACGGCAACAGAGTATATTGCGGCCAATGGCAGTGTTATGATCAAACTCAGTGGTTACGCAGGATTACGTCATCAATTAAATGCGACTCATTACCTGGCTGATAATGGAAAAGTGATCGGCATGGGTATAGGTCAGCGCGGACTGAATGCCGCAACTATTGATGGTATGCGTTATACTTTTATCGCCGCAGCCGGATTCCGGTTATTACAGTTTATCTTTCAGAAAGATTATGACCTGTATAATTTTGTCGGTGATATCACTATGGATGTCGCCAAGCTTGGTGTCGCTTCTTTTGTATCATGGGGTGCAGGAAGTGCCGCTTTAACTATTGCTGTAGGGGGAAGTATAACATTGATTGCCGTGGGTGTTTTTGTCCTGGGATTTGCTTTAGCGTATGCTTTTAATGAAATAGACAAACACTTTAATTTGAGTGAAAAATTAATAGAAAAAATGAGAGCAGTAAAAAACATACCTAAAGCAGATAGATATTGGGAAGGAAATAGATAGTGAATAAAAAAATAATAACATCGGTTATATTTTTACTTTCCATTGGGGTTGCATTAATACCTCTGTTTTTATTTGGAATCAATTCAATAATTGACATCATCAAAAAAAAAGAAATTGTTAGCTTTTCATATGGCTTAATTTTAACATTATCACTGCCTATATTAAGTTATTTTTTTATAGATATCAGCTTAAGATGCATCTATTTCTGGGTTTCAAAAAAACAAAAAACAAATAAAAAATATAACATCATAACTATATTACTAACAATGTGGATATTTTTGTCTTTTCCTATCACATGGATAGGAAGTTATTATCTCACCTCGAACAACTATCAAAGATGCCCATCAACTAACCTTTTCACTCAATACTACACGACAGATCTGTCTTTGTGCCCGGATCCTTATTATGAAGAAAGAGCTGGTGTAAAAAGATGAGCTGACTATTCTATTTAATGTCTAGGCTGTATACCGTAAATACTGATGCAACAACCACACTTGCATTTTGTCCGAAAGTGCCTTATTACCTCCCGGTACCCGGCATCTTACGGTTGCGCACTACACTAACCGGTGGCAGAGTAGCTTTTACAAATTTACTTTTCAGAAAAAATCCGGGTCAGGGTATTGCACTGAAACTGGTATCAGTGCGGATCTTGTTATTAGTATAGAAAAGCAGGCCAAAAAACTGTTCGGATAGTTAACCCGCTGACTGTTAATTATGACCCGGTACTAAGTCGAAAGCACCGGGACTAAAAGTGAGCTTGCGCTTTCACAGGAATTATGGAATATTGCAATTTAACTTAAGTATCGAAGTGATGTCGGTGCTGTATTTTGTCTGATGTAAGGGA
>NZ_VKKS01000007.1 GCF_019402645.1 Morganella morganii | reverse complement strand
TGGTCAGCGCTGGGTTGACGTGACTGCACTTAGGCAGCGCGGCGTTGTTTATACTAACACCACCTCAAAACCTATATTTATCGCTATAAGTCACATCAGCTCAAATAAAGCCAATGGTGAATATGTCGGTTTCGGTTTTGATGTAGATGGGAAAATGGTTTATGGGGCAACGGCGACAAATAACCAGTGGATGGAGGCGCTATCAGTACCAGTCCAACCGGGCGGGAAGTATGTATTTAATGCTGATCCCTCACAGATAAACTACAAAAGCTGGATGGAGTTTCGTGGATGAACTACTACAAAGATAAATCAGGCACTGTATATGCCTACGACGATGAACAAATGGCTGTGATTGACAGAATAAACACACCTGATTTTGATAAAGNNCAAAATGACAGCGAAAGAAGTTGATGCGCATATCAATCCGCCGGTAACCAAGGAGCAATTGATCGCAGAGGCAGAAGCAAAAAAACAATATCTGATTGCTGATGCTAACCAAAAAACCCAGCTCTGGCAGACTCAGCTTTTACTGGGAATCATCACGGAAGAAGATAAGGCCAGCCTCAAAGAATGGATGCTGTACGTGCAGGAGGTGCAGGCGGTAGATCCATCCCCCGGGGCTGCTGTGGTATGGCCTACACCACCGGCTTCACCGGCCAGTTAATATCCGGGGCGGTGGATACGTCCACTGCCTCCAGTTCATCCAGATAATCCAGCCAGGCATTTAACAGTTCAAGTTCGTCGGGCTTGATGCGACCAAGACCATGCTTTATCCGTAGCATCGCTGTTTCGGATTCCACTTCTGATATCAAAAATGCTTTTTTGACTTCCGCCTGACGTACCAGTTCCTCATGGGTCGGCGGAGTGATACTCACCCAGGCAGGTCGACCCTTGATACTACCAAGCTCTTTACCTTCCGGAGCCGGTTGCATCCAGTATTTATCGCGTTCTGCGTCTGTCAGTTTAACGATATCGTCCGGCCACGTTCCGGCAGCAATATAGCCGTCTTTCATATCCAGAGGGTAAAACGCCAGCGTTGTGGCTGAGAAACACATTTTCATAAATAAAATCCTATCGCAAGCCAGTTGGTGGCGTAATTACCGGGAGGGTTTACTTTGTCTGAAGAATTACTTAGTACACAAACTTGTGTGGCATTAAATCCGACATTTGTTACTTCATTGGCAGTCCATGCTGACGTTGTATACCTGCCACCCTGTGCTGACTCTCCAATAAACTGTGGCGGTCTTGTGAAAGCTATCGGGAATTTAATGTAGATATCTGTCGGTGACTGCCCGGATACACCCCACTGCATAAGCAGCCCACCCGGAAATTTCTGATACCCATTTGTTTCAGATAAATTGCTAAAATCAGCAGGAAGCCCCCGTACCAAATCGGCGTCAAGCCCTGACCCGGTACCGTCAACCTGAAGCAGTTTTGTCAGTATTGCCTGCGCCGTTACCTGTTCTTCAAGAGCAAAACTTCCTGCTTTGTTTTGCAAATAGACGTATTTTGCGACGCCGCCGGTATTAAAAGCGAGAGCAAACTGCCCTTTATTTTCATCATAAGCCAGCCAAAAAACATCCTCTGCCCCTTCAGGCTTAAATGTCACTGCCGGGAAGATATTATCTGTCTTATCTCTCTTCAGGTTCAGCAATTCCGATAAACCAAGGTTTCCGGGAATGCAGCCATAACCGGATAAATCCGTAATAAT
>NZ_VKKS01000005.1:1304-2520 GCF_019402645.1 Morganella morganii | reverse complement strand
TTCCTGCCGCACATTTTGTATCATTTCGTTGATCTTTTAATACCGGAATTCTTATCAGAAAAACAGCTAATGTATGATGGTAATCTGTCCGGTTAACGGGATAACAATGATGAAGAAAAAGAATCAGATGAAGATACCGGATCAGAATACCGGTTCAGAATGCTGTAATCTTGAGCAGTATGTGGGGACGGTTATTTCAGCAAGACGTAAAGGGATGGGGCTGTCAGGAAAAGAACTGGGAGAGCGGGTCGGCCTGAGTCAGCAGCAGATTTCCCGTTACGAGCGGGGGGTGACCAGTATCACACTGTCAAATCTCGAAAGTTTATCCGTGGCATTAGGCATGTCATTCCGCCAGTTTATTGACGAATTATTTCTGTATGCCGAGATAAGTAAGAAATGGACAGCCGCTGACAGTAATATGCTGCCGTACCTTCATTATCCTGAGGATATTCTGGTTGATACTATCGCTGCTGAAGTTTCAGGGCTGGCACTGTTTTTTAATCAGAATCAGTAAAAATAAGACAGATGACGGATTTTATATAACGTATTCCGGGTGGTTTTTATCATTAACGCTGTTTACTGAAGGCCGGTTATCCGGATGACAGTTATTATTTTAAATACAGGTTATTTTATTTCTTATTTTTATTATATCTGAACCTGTAACAGGAATAAGAAAGATATATTGTCTGTGTGCTCTGTTTTTTTTCAATCAAACCAAAAAAGGTGTCTTTATGACTTTTAAAAAGAGCTTATTATCTGTTGCTGTATTAATGACAACAATGGGTTTTAATTTAAGTGCAAATGCGGCTGAGCAGAATACGGCGAATGTCACTCTCAGTGGTCTTATTTCAGCAGTAACCTGTGACATTGATGTCAACGGTATTTCCGGCGGCACAACAGTCAATACCGGAATGCATCTCACCGGTGATTTCGCATCCACCGTCAATGATGTGACAGGCACCCCGGTACCGATGGTGGTGACCCTGAAAAACTGCGGTGATAAAAACTCCGAAGCGGGAACCGGGAATTTATATATTTCAGGTACAACCGCACCGAACGGTAATAACAATATTTTTGTGGGCAATGACGCAGATACAGGATTTATGGTCTTAAAAACAGGCGGGACCACGTCTGCGGATGCAGTACAAAATGATGGCTCCGTTCAGCTGGATGTGAGCGGTTATCTTGATGATGACGGTGATATTACTCTCGGCGG
>NZ_VKKS01000005.1:699-1276 GCF_019402645.1 Morganella morganii | reverse complement strand
TACCGTATCTGTTCCGGGTATCTCCTGAGAATTTGGTTTATCAGTTAACAGGAACCGGGAATATGTGCTTTTCTTTCCGCCGGACAGCCGGCTGTACCGCTGCCGCTCTCATGATGGCATTCTGGTCGGTCTCTTCCGTGGCCGGCGTTTCACTGACCGCCACGCGTCTCATTGTTTCCGGTGTCAGCGGAACTCAGGAAGCCGGCAGCAGTATCGGTGTGCGCAGTGATGACAGTTCAGTGCACCCTTTTCTGGTCAAAGCCCAGATATTCCGCGATGTTGACGGTCAGGATACGTCCGTGCCTTTTGTCCTGTCACCGGCACTTTTCCGGTTAGAGCCGGGAAGCACGAACCAGCTGCGGGTAATAAAAAAGGGCAATACCCTTCCTCAGAACAAAGAATCGCTTTTTTATCTGCGCGTGGCAGCCCTGCCGGCATCCTCCTCAGCCCAGACGGAATTTTCTGCACCGGAAGGCGTTCTGAATGTGGCCACCGGTAATATTATCAAACTGTTTTACCGTCCTTACGGCTTACCGGTCACACAAAAAGAAGCCATGGGACAACTGCGGTTTACCGC
>NZ_VKKS01000005.1:0-687 GCF_019402645.1 Morganella morganii | reverse complement strand
ACGTTTTTTGCGGATGCGCCGCTGAAAGGAGAGGTTCACTGGCAGGTTATCAATGATTACGGCGGCCGGGAAGGTTTTCATGGTTCAGTACAATAATTACCGCCGGGTTTTTATCAGCGCATTTCTGGTTTCCTGCAGTGCTCAGGCCCCGGCAGAGACCCCGGTGGGTACAGCTCAGACGACACAGTTTATTGCCACCATTACCGATGGCATTTGCAGCCTGGATTATAACAGCGAGCCTGTTCTGACCTTTATGCCGCGGCTTGCCGCTGATTTTTCACCGGGAAAGACGGTGGAAATCCAGCCGGTTTCTGCTGTTGTGACCTGTAATTATGCGGTCACGCCTCAGGTGATGATATCGGGGACAACACCCTACGCGTCAAATAATCTGGTTTTTCTTGATAACGACAGTAAATGGCCGGACGGAACCAACGGGGTCGGTTTTATGGTACAGCCGGCCAGGTCGGAGGCGGAACGCGATACGCCCCCTTCGCTGAATAATTTTTACGCTGACGGCATTGCAGGCAAAGCGATTGCGAACGGAGAAACGGTGTCGTTAATTCCGTTAACTGACAGCAATGATTTTACTGAAAATCAGGTGTTATGGGTGGGACTGGTGGGTCTGGCAGACAGCAGCAACACGCTTCCCGGCGCTTTTCAGGCAACGTTAACCATCACGGGGATTAT
>NZ_VKKS01000004.1 GCF_019402645.1 Morganella morganii | reverse complement strand
TCTCAACTCAAAACACCTTCGGTGTTGTCAGGTTAAGCCTCTCGGTTCATTAGTACTGGTCAGCTCAACGCATCGCTGCGCTTACACACCCAGCCTATCAACGTCTTCGTCTCAGACGTTCCTTCAGGACCCTTTAAGGGTCAGGGAAGACTCATCTCGAGGCAAGTTTCCCGCTTAGATGCTTTCAGCGGTTATCTCTTCCGCACTTAGCTACCGGGCAATGCAATTGGCATCACAACCCGTACACCAGTGGTGCGTTCACTCCGGTCCTCTCGTACTAGGAGCAACCCCTCTCAATCTTCCAGCGCCCACGGCAGATAGGGACCGAACTGTCTCACGACGTTCTAAACCCAGCTCGCGTACCACTTTAAATGGCGAACAGCCATACCCTTGGGACCTACTTCAGCCCCAGGATGTGATGAGCCGACATCGAGGTGCCAAACACCGCCGTCGATATGAACTCTTGGGCGGTATCAGCCTGTTATCCCCGGAGTACCTTTTATCCGTTGAGCGATGGCCCTTCCATTCAGAACCACCGGATCACTAAGACCTACTTTCGTACCTGCTCGAGCCGTCACTCTCGCAGTCAAGCTGGCTTATGCCTTTGCACTAACCGCATGATGTCCGACCATGCTTAGCCAACCTTCGTGCTCCTCCGTTACTCTTTGGGAGGAGACCGCCCCAGTCAAACTACCCGCCAGACACGGTCCCTGACCCGGATTACGGGCCGAGGTTAGAACATCAAACGTTAAAGGGTGGTATTTCAAGGTTGGCTCCGCGCAGACTGGCGTCCACGCTTCGTTGCCTCCCACCTATCCTACACATCAAGGCTCAATGTTCAGTGTCAAGCTATAGTAAAGGTTCACGGGGTCTTTCCGTCTTGCCGCGGGTACACTGCATCTTCACAGCGAGTTCAATTTCACTGAGTCCCGGGTGGAGACAGCCTGGCCATCATTACGCCATTCGTGCAGGTCGGAACTTACCCGACAAGGAATTTCGCTACCTTAGGACCGTTATAGTTACGGCCGCCGTTTACCGGGGCTTCGATCAGAAGCTTCGCCTTGCGGCTGACCTCATCAATTAACCTTCCGGCACCGGGCAGGCGTCACACCGTATACGTCCACTTTCGTGTTTGCACAGTGCTGTGTTTTTAATAAACAGTTGCAGCCAGCTGGTATCTGCGGCTGGCTTCAGCTCCGTCCGCAGGGGACTTCACCTAGCGCCAGCGTGCCTTCTCCCGAAGTTACGGCACCATTTTGCCTAGTTCCTTCACCCGAGTTCTCTCAAGCGCCTGAGTATTCTCTACCTGACCACCTGTGTCGGTTTGGGGTACGATTAATGATAACCTGATGCTTAGAGGCTTTTCCAGGAAGCAGGGCATCAATCACTTCACNNCTCCACCTGCACGCTTAAACCGGGACAACCGTCGCCCGGATGATTTAGCCTTCTCCGTCCCCCCTTCGCAGTTACCACCAGTACGGGAATATTAACCCGTTGCCCATCGACTACGCTTTTCAGCCTCGCCTTAGGGGTCGACTCACCCTGCCCCGATTAACGTTGGACAGGAACCCTTGGTCTTCCGGCGTGCGGGTTTTTCACCCGCATTATCGTTACTTATGTCAGCATTCGCACTTCTGATACCTCCAGCATGCCTCACAGCACACCTTCACAGGCTTACAGAACGCTCCCCTACCCAACAATATTCACATATCGCTGCCGCGGCTTCGGTGCATAATTTAGCCCCGTTACATCTTCCGCGCAGGCCGACTCGACCAGTGAGCTATTACGCTTTCTTTAAATGATGGCTGCTTCTAAGCCAACATCCTGGCTGTCTGAGCCTTCCCACTTCGTTTCCCACTTAATTATGACTTTGGGACCTTAGCCGGCGGTCTGGGTTGTTTCCCTCTTCACGACGAACGTTAGCACCCGCCGTGTGTCTCCCGTGATAACATTCTCCGGTATTCGCAGTTTGCATCGGGTTGGTAAGTCGGGATGACCCCCTAGCCGAAACAGTGCTCTACCCCCGGAGATGAGTTCACGAGGCGCTACCTAAATAGCTTTCGGGGAGAACCAGCTATCTCCCGGTTTGATTGGCCTTTCACCCCCAGCCACAAGTCATCCGCTAATTTTTCAACATTAGTCGGTTCGGTCCTCCAGTTAGTGTTACCCAACCTTCAACCTGCCCATGGCTAGATCACCGGGTTTCGGGTCTATACCCTGCAACTCATTCGCCCAGTTAAGACTCGGTTTCCCTGCGGCTCCCCTATTCGGTTAACCTTGCTACAGAATATAAGTCGCTGACCCATTATACAAAAGGTACGCAGTCACACCATAAAGGTGCTCCCACTGCTTGTACGTACACGGTTTCAGGTTCTTTTTCACTCCCCTCGCCGGGGTTCTTTTCGCCTTTCCCTCACGGTACTGGTTCACTATCGGTCAGTCAGGAGTATTTAGCCTTGGAGGATGGTCCCCCCGTATTCAGACAGGATAACACGTGTCCCGCCTTACTCATCGGACTCACAACACCAGTGTTTTCAGATACAGGACTATCACCTGCTGCGGTCAGCCTTTCCAGACTGTTCTCTTAACACTGATGCTGATTAAGGTCCTGGGCTGCTCCCCGTTCGCTCGCCGCTACTGGGGGAATCTCGGTTGATTTCTTTTCCTCGGGGTACTTAGATGTTTCAGTTCTCCCGGTTCGCTTCATTACCCTATGTATTCAGGTAATGATAGTGCAACGAATTGCACTGGGTTTCCCCATTCGGACATCGCCGGTTATAACGGTTCATATCACCTTACCGGCGCTTATCGCAGATTAGCACGTCCTTCATCGCCTCTGACTGCCTAGGCATCCACCGTGTACGCTTATTCGCTTAACCTCACAACCCGAAGGTGTTTCATAAAGAAGCACGTTCTGATTGTTCGGCTGAGAGACTCATCAGTATTACCTCGGTGATAATACTGATTGTTTCAATTTTTCAGCTTGTTCCGGATTGTTAAAGAGCATAATTGTTAAG
>NZ_VKKS01000003.1 GCF_019402645.1 Morganella morganii | reverse complement strand
CGTTGTTGCGAGGCTGCGTATATTACGTTTCCAGCCTCTCCGAGTCAAGCGTTGTTTTTCAACTTTCCGCTTTTTCTCTTTCTGCCGGAACCGCGTGTTATCGCGTTGTTCCGTGTCAGTGGTGGCGCATTATAGGGAGCTTTTCGTTTTGCACAACCTTTTTTTTGAATTTTCTTATTAACTGTCTGTCTTTTGAGCATCATGTCGTATTTTCCGGCAATTATGCCCGAAAGTTGCATTGCCTCCGGTAAACTCTCTCATTAAGATCACCAAAATACATTTATATTCTGAGGTAATTATTGTGAATAAACTCCGCCCCTATCTGACATTAGCCCCTTCTGTCGGCAAAAATGTCATGATCGATGACTCCTCCGTCATTATCGGTGATGTGCGTCTGGCTGATGATGTCGGTATCTGGCCGCTGGTCGTTGCCCGGGGAGATGTCAATTACATTCAGATTGGTCAGCGCACCAATATTCAGGACGGCTCCGTATTACATGTCACTCACCAGACTGCGGATAACCCGGCCGGTCACCCGCTGATTATCGGCGAAGACGTCACCGTCGGCCATAAAGTGATGCTGCACGGCTGCACTATCGGCAACCGGGTTCTGGTCGGTATGGGTTCAATTTTGCTGGACGGCGTTGTGGTTGAGGATGATGTGATTATTGGTGCGGGCAGTCTGGTCTCTCCCGGCAAGCGTCTGGAAAGTGGCTACCTGTATCTCGGCAGTCCTGCCAAAGCTGTTCGTCCGCTGAAACCGGAAGAATATGAAGGACTGAAATATTCAGCCAATAACTATGTTATGTGGAAAAATAATTATCTGTCGCAGGGTAACCGGTAAGGTGGTTCATCCGCCTCACCTTTTTCAATAAATTCCGCAAACTCTTCCTCCAGATCCCATCGGTTTTGGCGGAAGAGAGCCAGCATATCCTCTCCGGACACCGTTCCGTAACGGGATTGCAGATATTGTGCAGAGACACAGCAATCCGATAAAAAACCGTTGATCATCACCGGAAAGAGAATACATTCCCGGTCATCATCCCGCGTTTCGCGCTCCGGAAACTGAATGGACTGGTTCATGATGCCATCCTCTGTTTGAGTTTTGTCAGCACCGGAGCAATATCCGGCAATACGCCATGCCATAGCCTGAATGCGAAAGCCGCCTGACCAGCCAGCATGCCGAGCCCGTCAGCATACCGGGTCACACCGTTGTCTGCGGCAAGTTGCAGGAAAGGAGTCAGGCCGGTACGGTAAAACATATCGTAACAGGCAACGGACTGGCTCAGTAATGACAGCGGAATCTGCGGAACCGTACCATCCACCCCGGATGATGTGGCATTGATAATCAGTGAAAACCCGGTTGTCCCGGTTTCACTGACCGGCATTGCATTGACCTTTCCGTAATCTGTGAACCAGTCTGCCAAAGACTGAGCTTTGCTGAATGTCCGGTTGGTAACCGTAACGGCACAACCCGCCTGCAACAGTGACAGCAATGCACCACGGGCCGCTCCGCCGGCACCAATCAGCAGGATATGGTCGCCGGGACGGATAAACATCAGCCGCTGCAAATCAATCACCAGCCCTTCGCCATCGGTATTATCCCCGGCCAGCCGTTTATCTTCTGTCAGATACAGTGTGTTTACCGCTCCGCAGACCTGTGCCCGTTCACTGAGCACATCCGCCAGCGCATGCGCCTGCTCTTTAAAAGGCAGTGTGACATTCGCTCCCAGCCCTCCCGCAGCAAAAAATGCAGAAACACTGCCACGAAAACCGTCAAGCGGAGACAGAATCCGTTCATAACTCAGTTCAATGCCAAACTGTCCGGCAAATTCCTGATGAATAAAAGGTGACTGACTATGCGCGATAGGATGGCCAAAGACGGCAAATTTTTTCATTCCTGGTCCTTTTGGTGTTCTGTCAGCCCCGGCGGTATAACTGCCCTGTCAGTGCATCGCGGATCTCAGACGGATTTTTCCGCCCGCCGACCAGACCGTCAACCACCGGGATCCGTCCGTTAAATTGTGTATTTACTTCATCGGTTGTCCGGCATGGTTCCAGTCCGCTCAGGTTCGCACTGGTGGACACTACCGGTTTGCCATACGCCAGACATAATGCTTTGACCACCGGATGATCTGTCACGCGGACAGCCAGCGAGTCGAAACGGCCGGTCAGCCATTTCGGTGTAGTTGGTTTTGCAGGGATTACCCATGTCACCGGGCCCGGCCAGGTGGCAAACATCGTTTCGCGCTGTTCAGCTGTCAGCCGTGAGTCATCTATATAAGGTTTTACCTGATCATAGTTATCAGCGATCAGAATCAGCCCTTTTTCCCACTCACGCTGTTTCAGATCCAGCAGCGCCATCACCGCCTGTTCACTGTCCGGATCACAACCCAGGCCAAATACAGCTTCTGTCGGATACGCGATAACCTCGTGGTTATTTAATGCTTTTATGATTGTGTCAAAATTTGCTGTGGTTTGATTATGATTCATCATTATTCTCATTTTGTTCTTTTTGTCGTTTTGCGCAGGCTTTACTCGCACAACTTAATCTTACGCCTGTTGATGTCCTTTTTTCCACCAGCAGCGGATAGTGACAATACTGGCACTCACCGGCAACCGGTTTGCTGTTCAGTGAAAACTGACAAGCCGGATAGCGATTACAGGCATAAAAGATTTTACCGAACCGGGATTTACGCTGAAGTAGCTTACCATCATGGCATTGCGGGCAGTCCACCGTTGTTTCATCCGGTGAATCGATAGATGCAATATATTCACATTCCGGAAAATTTCCGCAGCCGATAAACATGCCATAGCGCCCCTGACGCAACACCAACGTTCCGCTGCATTGCGGACACAGATGTCCGTCCAGTACTTTGATAATATGTCCGTCAGTACCGGCTTTCAGCGGACGAATATAATCACATTCCGGATACGCAGAGCAGCCGAAAAAAGGCCCGTGGGCACCATTGCGGATAACCAGCTCTCCGCCACATTCCGGACAGCATTCCGCCGTTGATTTTGACATGATAATTTTACCTTACGCCGACACCGTTCAGTTATGCAGGCGGATATATCCCCCGCTGACCACGGCTATTTTACCTGATAACTCCAGTTGCAGCAGTTGTGTTGTCACCTCTGTGACCGGCAGCTCACACCGTGCGGCAATTATATCCGCCGGTGTCGGTTCATCATCCACATTAATCAGCACATGTGCAAACGGCAATTCTTCCTGTACCGGTGTGACAACCACCTCCGGTGTTTCCGGAACCGGCGGCAGAGCCAGCCACTGCATATCCAGCGCGAGATGGTCAGTGATATCTGCCGGTGCTGTCGCAATATAGGCGCCCTGCTGTAACAACCAGTGATTACCCTCGTAAGCCGGGTTACCAAGTACCGCCGGCAACGTAAATACATCCCGCCCCTGCTCCAGTGCACATTGTGCCGTAATTAATGATCCGCTGCGCCGTCCGGCCTCAATCACAATCAGCAGACGGCTTAATCCGCTGATTATCCTGTTGCGGCGCGGAAAGTTTTTGGCCAGCGGCGGAATATCCGGAAAATATTCAGAGATAAGCGCCCCGTTTTCTGTAATCTCCTCCGCCAGTGACCGGTGTTTTACGGGGTAAATATGAGATAATCCGCTGCCGGATACTGCAATCGTCTTTCCGCCGGCTGCCAGCGCGGCTTTATGGCAGTATCCGTCAACCCCGGCAGCCAGACCGCTGGTGATGACCAGATTATGCTGCACAAGATGCCGGGTAAAACAGCCCGCCCACTTCTCACCATAGTGCGTGACCGCCCGGCTGCCCACCATACTGACCTGCGGAACAGATAACGTCTCACACTGCCCTGCCACAAAAAGCACAAGCGGGGGAGAATAGATCTGCTTTAATAAAAACGGATAGTGTGGTGATGACAGGGGCAATATCATATTACCCGGTGTATCAGCCCATAAAAGTGCCGTTTTCAGCCTGGATGTATTCACATTCATAAATTGCTGACACTGCACCAGTGTTAATCCGCACTGGTGCAACTGCTGCCGGATTTCACCGTTTTTCTGTGTGCAGGCCTCTGTCAGTATAGTGGCTGCACTGACAGCATGATGTGCACTTAACCGCCTGATACACGCCAGACGTAACCAAATTTCCCTTTCATCCATTCTGCTATCCTGACTGAGCCCGTGATAAAAATGCCGTATCCGCTGCGGGCAATACTGTCAATCAGGCTGATAACTGTCTAGAATAGACATTAATTCCCATCCATTTTTTAGATAGAACACGAAAAAATCTATGGCGTTATTAACTGTATTACATTATCCCGACGAGCGGCTTCGCACGATTGCAAAGCCGGTTGAAAAAGTCGATGCCGGCATTCAGAAAATCGTCGATGATATGTTCGAAACCATGTACGACGAAGAAGGTATTGGTCTGGCAGCTACTCAGGTTGATATCCACCAGCGCATTATCGTGATTGATGTGTCAGAAGAGCGAAATGAACGCCTGGTACTGATCAACCCGGAACTGCTGGAAAAATCCGGTGAAACCGGAATCGAAGAAGGTTGTTTATCGATTCCTGAACAGCGGGCATTCGTGCCGCGTGCTGAGCACGTTAAAATCCGGGCACTGGACTATAACGGCGAGCCTTTTGAGCTGGAAACCGGTGATCTGCTGGCAATTTGTATCCAGCATGAAATGGATCATCTGGAAGGTAAATTGTTTGTCGATTACCTTTCCGCTCTGAAACGCCAGCGCATCCGTCAGAAAGTCGAAAAACTGGACAGACTCAGAGCCCGGCCTTAATACCCGCAGTCTTTATCTGCCACAGACCGCAGCAGCGCACGGGTATTGTTATTGTTTGTGGCATTATTATTTTTACAGGAAAGCAACGTGTCAGATTCATTACGTATTATCTTTGCAGGAACGCCGGATTTTGCCGCACGCCACCTGGATGCCCTGATTCAGTCAGAGCATAGCGTCGTTGGCGTCTTAACCATGCCGGATCGCCCTGCCGGCCGCGGGAAAAAAATCACCGCGGGCCCGGTAAAAGAACTGGCACAACAGCACGATATTCCTGTTTTCCAGCCATCCACACTGCGTAAAGAAGAAAATCACCAGTGGATACGCGACCAGCATGCGGACATCATGATCGTCGTGGCCTACGGTATGATTTTACCGCAGACGGTACTCGATATTCCGCGCCTGGGTTGCCTGAATGTTCACGGCTCTCTGCTGCCGGCGTGGCGTGGTGCCGCGCCTATCCAGCGTGCATTATGGGCAGGTGATGCAAAAACCGGTGTAACCATTATGCAGATGGATGCCGGCCTGGATACCGGTGACATACTGTATAAAGCAGAGTGTGATATTACATCTGAAGATACCAGTGCCTCACTGTATGAAAAGCTTGCCGGTATCGGCCCGCAGGCACTTTTACATACGCTGTCTCTGGTATATCAGAATGCACTCTCACCTGAAAAGCAGGACGACACCCTGGTCACCTATGCAGAAAAACTGAGCAAAGAAGAGGCCCGGCTGGACTGGTCTCTTTCTGCCGCACAGTTAGACCGCTGCGTCCGTGCCTTCAATCCGTGGCCAATCAGTTACATGCTGATTGATGAGCAGCCGGTGAAAGTCTGGCAGGCCAACGTGATTGCGGAACAAACCTCCGCAGCGCCGGGAACCGTTATCCGTGCGGATAAAACCGGTATTCAGGTTGCCACTGCGGAAGGGATCCTGAATATCACACAGTTACAGCCTGCCGGTAAAAAACCGATGTCAGCCGCTGATATTCTGAATTCCCGCAAAGAATGGTTTACCCCCGGAAATTCACTGTAGTTTTGTTTCGCAGCCGGTATTCCCTGTGCGGTATGCCGGTCACCCTTTCTTTTTATCGCTTGCCGGCATACCGGAATCACAATGAAAAACAGCTATAACCTACGCAGCATTGCTGCCCGTATCAGCAGCAGGGTCCTGGATCAGGGACAATCACTCAGCGCACTTTTGCCTGAATATCAGCGGGATATCAACCCGAAAGATAAAGCGTTGTTGCAGGAATTATGCTTTGGCGTGATGCGGGTACTGCCGGAGCTTGAGTGGTACAGCCAGCAACTGATGGCAAAACCGCTGACCGGTAAGCAGCGGGTACTGCATTATCTGATTCTGGTCGGTTTTTATCAGCTCCGTTATACGCGGATCCCGGCACACGCCGCACTCTCCGAAACCGTTGACGGTGCTGTTGCACTGAAAAAACCACAGCTGAAAGGGCTTATTAACGGAGTGCTGCGTCAGTTCCAGCGTCAGGAGCAGGTGCTGTCCGAACGTTTTGCCAATAATGAAAGCCGCTGGCTTCATCCGAAATGGCTGCTGTCGCGGATTCAGACAGCATATCCTGAAAACTGGGAAGCTGTTATTACGGCAAATAATGAAAAGCCACCGATGTGGCTGCGGGTTAACCGTAACCACCATTCCGCGCAGTCATATCAGGCTCTGCTGGCAGAAAATAATATTGAAGCCTTTTATAATCCGGCATACCCGGATGCACTGCGCCTGGCAGCCCCCTGCACGGTCACTGATCTGCCCGGGTTCGCGGATGGTTGGGTCACAGTGCAGGACAGTTCTGCGCAAGGCTGTGCATTACTGCTTAATCCGCAGAATGATGAAACTATTTTGGACTTGTGCGCGGCACCCGGCGGAAAAACCACTCATATTTTAGAGATAGCACCCCGCGCTCATGTCATGGCTGTTGATGTGGATAAACAGCGTTTAACCCGGGTTAATGAGAATTTACAACGGCTTAAACAAAACGCGGTGGTTAAAACCGGTGACGGCCGTTATCCGGAACAGTGGGCAGAATCACAGACATTCGATCGTATTCTGCTGGATGCGCCCTGTTCCGCGACCGGCGTTATCCGCCGCCATCCTGATATCAAGTGGCTGCGCCGTGATAACGATATTAATGAGCTGGCTGCACTGCAACGGGAAATCCTCGAAGCTATCTGGCCTTATCTCAAACCCGGCGGCACACTGGTCTATGCAACCTGCTCTGTATTACCGGAAGAGAATATTCATCAGATAAATAATTTTTTGTCTTCGCACCGTGATGCAGTATTAACCGATACACCGGCTAGTGGTTATCAGATGCTGCCGGATGCACAGAGCGGGGACGGTTTTTTTTACGCTAAACTGGTTAAACAGGCTCTTCCTGCCTGATAAACAACCCGGACGATCATTTATATGAAAATTATTATTCTCGGTGCCGGACAGGTCGGCGGCACACTGGCAGAAAACTTAGTTGATGAAAACAACGATATTACTGTTGTGGATACCAACCCTGATCGGTTACGTCAGTTACAGGATAAATTCGATCTCCGGGTGATAAACGGTGCCGGTTCTCATCCCCGGGTACTGCGGGAAGCCGGAGCAGAAGATGCGGATATGCTCGTTGCAGTAACCAACTCCGATGAAACCAATATGATCGCCTGCCAGGTGGCCTATACACTGTTCAATACGCCGAACAAGATCGCCAGAATCCGATCGTCTGAATATGTCCGCGAGGCTGATAAATTATTTTTACCGGAAGCGATCCCGATAGATCACCTGATCGCCCCGGAGCAGCTGGTTATTGACAGCATCTATAAACTGATCCAGTATCCGGGCGCTCTCCAGGTTGTAAATTTTGCCGAAGGGCGTGTCAGTATTGTGGCAGTGAAAGCCTATTACGGCGGTTCGCTGGTCGGAAACGCCCTTTCCAGCCTGCGCGAGCATATGCCACATATTGAAACACGGGTTGTGGCCATCTTCCGCCAGGACAGACCCATTCGTCCGCAGGGTTCAACCATCATTGAAGCCGGTGATGAGGTATTCTTTGTCGCCGCATCCGAGCATATCCGTGCGGTGATGAGCGAATTACAGCGACTGGAAAAGCCGTATAAGCGGATTATGATTGTCGGTGGCGGGAACGTCGGAGCCGGTCTGGCATTGCGTATCGAGAAAGATTATAACGTCAAACTGATCGAGCACAACGCCAACCGGGCAACAGATCTCGCCGAGCTTCTGCATGACACCATTGTTTTTTATGGTGATGCATCCGACCAGGAATTATTAGCAGAAGAGCATATTGAGCAGGTTGATGTCTTTATCGCCCTGACCAACGATGACGAAGCAAATATTATGTCCGCAATGCTTGCCAAGCGAATGGGCGCCAAAAAAGCAATGGTGCTTATCCAGCGCAGTGCATATGTGGATCTCGTTCAGGGCGGCGTGATCGATATCGCCATTTCCCCGCAGCAGGCCACTATTTCTGCATTACTCGGTCATGTACGCAAAGCGGATATTGTTAGTGTATCATCATTGCGCCGTGGTGTTGCTGAGGCAATCGAAGCTATCGCACACGGTGATGAAAATACCTCGAAAGTCGTCGGACGCAAAATTGCTGATATTAAGCTGCCACCGGGCACTATTATTGGTGCGATTGTCAGAGATGAGCAGGTAATTATTGCGAATGACGAGCACAGTATTGAGCAGGGAGACCATGTCGTACTGTTCATTACTGATAAACGCCACGTACCCGAGGTGGAGAAGCTGTTCCAGCCAAGTCCGTTCTTTTTATAAATAAGTACTTAATATTTTGATAGTAAATGCTATTGATTTATACTTGAGAATGACAAATTGTTAACATTTTGAGTAAGGAAAAGGGTATGAGCTTCATAAAAGAGTTTCGTGAATTTGCGATGCGCGGCAATGTCGTTGATATGGCTGTCGGTATCATTATCGGTGCGGCATTCGGCAAAATTGTGTCCTCATTAGTTGCTGATGTCATCATGCCACCACTCGGTTTACTGATCGGCGGGATCGACTTCAAACAATTTGCCGTTGTGCTGCGGGAAGCCAGCGGAGATGTGCCTGCTGTTGTACTGAACTATGGTGTATTCCTGCAAACCGTCTTCGATTTCATTATCGTCGCCTTTGCTATCTTCATTGCCATCAAAATGCTGAATAAATTACGCCGTGAACAGGCTGAAGCTCCCGCTGAGCCGCCGGCACCATCAGCAGAAGAAACATTACTGACTGAAATCCGTGATTTATTAAAAGAACAAAAGAAATAATAAACTAAAAGGCCAGTAGTAAAAGATTATCTAATCGCTTACTACTGGCCTCCCGGTAATCTGCCTTGCTGTATTTTTCTTTCCGGTTGTAACTCCCTTTACCTTTCTTATTTTTTTCCACCCGCTGCCGGAAAAGTGGATCAGATAACAGTGCTTCCAGGGCGTTATCTTGTATCACGCCGCGCTTATGAGCATATTTTGTCATAGTAACCTCATTGATTATGTTTACTCTCTTTTTCTGAACAGCCACAGGGCTCTGTCGCTCCCTGTTCCAGGATTTCCAGAATGGTGCATTGTGAACTGACATGTGCCGTTCCGCAACAGGCATCACTCAGCATTTTCAGGGAATCCCGCATTCGCTGCATTTCAACTAACTTCATTTCCACATCTTTCAGCCGATCATCAACAATTTGCTTTGATTCACGGCAGGTATGATGTTCAGGATCAACCCGGATCGATAACAGTTCAGTAATTGCTTCCAGGGTAAAACCTAATTGTTTTGCATACCGAATAAAACGCAGGCGATGCAGATCCTGTTCGGTATACAAACGATAGCCGCCATCCGTCCGGGTCTGATGATCCATCATGCCCTGCTTTTCATAAAAACGGATCGTATCTGGTGTCACTTCTGCAAGTTTTGCTAACTGACCAATTCGGTACATCGGTAACCTCCTGACATCATCTGGCCTGGAACCATCATATCAGAATAGTAAAATGTTGTATGTCATTGGCAGGGATATGGGGGTGAGGAGAATAACTTCAAGAGCGGGATTAGCAGAAATAAAAAAACCGGGTGAAAACCCGGTTTTTTTACGCAGTAACAGATTACTCTGCTGCTGCTTCAGTCTGGGACTCAGCGCGGTCAACAAGCTCAATGTAAGCCATTGGAGCATTGTCACCAGCACGGAAACCACATTTCAGAATGCGGGTGTAACCACCTGCACGCTGAGCAAAACGTGGACCCAGCTCGTTGAACAGTTTTGCCACGATTTCGTTATCACGAGTACGGGCGAACGCTAAACGACGGTTAGCAACGCTATCCGTTTTAGCCAGGGTAATCAACGGCTCAACAACGCGACGCAGTTCTTTTGCTTTAGGCAAAGTCGTCTTGATAATTTCGTGACGGACTAAAGAACCGGCCATGTTACGAAACATAGCTTGGCGATGGCTGCTGTTGCGGTTCAATTGACGACCACTCATACGATGGCGCATGACCTTATCCTTCTCAGTAAAACCTTAACCTGTGATCTTATTCGTCAGCAATACTTGCCGGCGGCCAATTTTCCAGACGCATGCCCAGAGATAAGCCGCGAGATGCCAGAACGTCCTTAATTTCAGTAAGCGATTTCTTACCGAGGTTAGGTGTTTTGAGCAACTCAACTTCTGTACGCTGTACCAGATCACCGATGTAGTGGATTGCTTCTGCCTTGAGACAGTTAGCAGAGCGGACAGTCAATTCGAGATCGTCTACTGGGCGCAGTAAAATCGGATCGAATTCTGGTTTTTCTTCTTTCACTTCCGGCTGACGAACATCACGTAAGTCAACGAAAGCTTCCAGTTGTTCGGCCAGAATGGTTGCCGCACGACGAATTGATTCTTCTGGATCAATCGTGCCGTTGGTTTCCATTTCGATAACCAATTTATCCAAGTCGGTACGCTGCTCAACACGTGCTGCTTCAACATTGTAAGCAATACGCTCAACTGGGCTGTAGCACGCGTCTACTAACAGACGACCGATTGGGCGCTCATCTTCTTCCGAATGAATTCGGGCAGAAGCCGGAACATAACCACGACCACGCTGAACTTTGATACGCATATTAATAGATGCGCCTTCGTCAGTGAGATGGCAAATTACATGCTCCGGCTTGACGATTTCAACATCACCGTCATGGATGATGTCGGCTGCAGTCACAGGGCCAATGCCAGATTTATTCAGAGTTAAGATGACTTCATCTTTTCCCTGAAGTTTTACCGCCAGCCCTTTCAGGTTGAGCAGAATTTCCAGGATATCTTCCTGTACACCTTCTTTAGTGCTGTACTCATGGAGTACACCATCAATCTCAACCTCAGTTACCGCACAACCCGGCATAGACGAAAGCAGAATACGGCGCAGTGCGTTACCCAGAGTATGGCCAAAGCCACGCTCTAATGGTTCAAGGGTCACCTTGGCGTGCGTCGAACTGATTTGCTCGATATCAACCAGGCGCGGTTTAAGAAACTCTGTCACAGAACCCTGCATTGTGTCCTCTCTTTGGTGCTAAGCCTTACTTAGAGTAAAGCTCGACGATCAGGTGCTCGTTAATATCAGCAGAAAGGTCAGTACGCTCAGGAATACGTTTGAACACACCTTCCATTTTCGCAGCATCAACTTCCAACCAAGTTGGTTTTTCACGCTGCTCAGCCAGCTCTAAAGCAGCCTTAATACGAGACTGTTTTTTCGCTTTTTCACGAATGCTGATTACGTCGTTAGGGGAAACCTGATAAGAAGCAATGTTTACAACACGGCCATTTACCATGACAGCTTTGTGGCTGACGATCTGACGTGCTTCCGCGCGGGTTGCGCCAAAGCCCATACGATAAATAACGTTGTCTAAACGACCTTCCAGCAGAGACAGCAGGTTTTCACCTGTGTTGCCTTTCAGGCGGGTTGCTTCTTTATAGTAGTTACGGAACTGACGTTCCAGCACGCCGTACATACGACGAACTTTTTGTTTTTCACGTAACTGAACACCATAATCAGACAGACGCGGTTTACGAGCGCCGTGCTGGCCTGGTGCTTGATCTAATTTACACTTGGTGTCAATCGCGCGAACACCAGACTTCAGGAAGAGGTCTGTTCCTTCGCGGCGGCTCAGCTTGAGCTTCGGACCCAAATATCTAGCCATTTTCTTTCTCCAACTATCCTAAAAAACGTGAAAGCGATTAAACGCGACGTTTTTTCGGAGGACGACAACCGTTATGAGGGATCGGAGTCACATCAGTAATGTTAGTGATGCGGAAACCAGCCGCGTTTAATGCGCGAACGGTTGACTCACGGCCAGGACCAGGTCCTTTAACCATAACTTCCAGATTCTTAATACCGTACTCTTTCACAGCCTCTGCGCAACGTTCTGCTGCAACCTGTGCTGCGAATGGAGTTGATTTACGAGAACCACGGAAACCGGAACCACCGGCAGTTGCCCAACCTAATGCGTTACCCTGACGGTCAGTAATGGTAACGATTGTGTTGTTGAAAGAAGCATGGATATGAGCCACACCGTCAGAGACTTGTTTTCTTACACGCTTACGTGCACGAACAGGTGCTTTTGCCATTATAAGATTCCCCGATTATTTCTTGATCGGCTTACGCGGACCCTTACGGGTACGTGCGTTAGTCTTCGTACGCTGACCGCGTACCGGAAGACCACGACGATGGCGTAAACCACGATAGCAACCAATGTCCATAAGACGTTTGATGCTTAGGGTCACTTCACGGCGCAGGTCACCTTCTACAACGTATTTAGCAACTTCGTCACGCAGTTGGTCGATTTGCTCTTCAGACAGCTCACTGATCTTAACATCTTCAGCAATACCCGTTGCTTTACAGATAGCCTGTGAACGGGTTAAGCCGATGCCGAAAATTGCAGTTAATGCAATAACAGCATGTTTATGATCAGGAATGTTAATGCCTGCTATACGGGCCACTATGCACTCCTAAAAATTTTGGGGTAATACTGATCTGAAAAGCCCGTTTTCAGGATACTCAAACAGTAGAACCACGTTTAATAAAAAGATTGGCTGGCTAATTTAGCCAGCTCAATCCAACTTTGCAAGAAAAATATGCTTTTTATTAGCCTTGACGCTGTTTATGCTTAGGCTCAGCACTGCAAATCACGCGCACGACACCGTGACGCTTAACGATTTTGCAGTTACGGCATAATTTCTTGACGGAAGCACGAACTTTCATTTTTACTCTCCGTAACTTCTAAAGCAAACCGAATTAACGGTTATAACCTTTGAGGTTTGCTTTTTTCAATGCAGACTCGTACTGACTTGACATCATCAGAGTTTGCACTTGAGCCATAAAGTCCATGATGACCACAACTACGATTAAGAGGGAAGTACCACCAAAGTAGAAAGGTACTTTCATTGCGTCACGCATGAACTCCGGGATTAGGCAGATAAAGGTAATATACAACGCGCCAACTAAAGTTAAACGAGTCATTACTTTATCGATGTACTTGGCCGTTTGCTCTCCCGGACGAATTCCTGGTACAAATGCACCGGACTTCTTCAGGTTATCTGCTGTTTCTCTTGGATTAAATACCAGTGCGGTATAGAAGAAACAGAAGAATATGATTGCAGAGGCATAAAGTAACACATAGAGCGGCTGGCCTGGCTGCAGATACATAGAAATTGTCGTCAGCCAATCCCAGCCAGTACCATCACCGAACCAAGATGCAATTGTACCAGGGAACAGGATAATACTGGAAGCGAAAATCGCAGGAATTACACCCGCCATATTCACTTTCAACGGTAAGTGTGTACTTTGTGCCGCGTAAACACGGCGGCCTTGCTGGCGTTTGGCATAGTTAACGACGATACGACGCTGACCACGTTCCATAAAGACAACAAAGCAAGTAACCGCAAATACCAAGACTGCAACCAATAGCAACAGGAGGAAGTGCAGTTCGCCTTGACGAGCTTGCTCGATGGTATGGCCAATTGCTGACGGAAGACCCGCAACAATACCGGCGAAGATAATGATCGAAATACCGTTACCGATACCGCGCTCAGTAATCTGCTCACCCAGCCACATCAGGAACATAGTCCCTGTCACCAAACTCACAACAGCCGTGAAGTAGAATGCAAAGCCCGGGTTAATGACCAGACCCTGCATACCAGGCATATTCGGCAAGCCCATCGCGATACCAACAGACTGGAACACCGCGAGAACTAACGTACTATACCGGGTGTACTGGCTAATCTTACGACGACCAGCTTCCCCTTCTTTCTTGATCTCCGCCAGGCGCGGATTTACCACGCTCAGCAGCTGGATGATAATCGATGCCGAAATGTACGGCATGATACCCAGCGCAAAGATTGAAGCACGACTCAACGCACCACCAGAGAACATGTTAAACATTTCAATGATGGTGCCTTGTTGTTGCTCGAGCAATTTCGCAAGAACAGTGGCATCAATACCAGGGATAGGAATGAAAGAGCCAATACGGAAAACAATCAGTGCGCCGAGCACAAACAGTAAACGGCGCTTTAACTCACCTATTCCGCCTTTAGCACTTTGGAAATCTGTACCTGGTTGCTTTGCCATCTGTTACTTATTCCTCGATTTTACCGCCAGCAGCTTCGATAACAGCACGAGCGCCTTTAGTAACACGCAGGCCGCGTACAGTAACTGAACGAGTCAGTTCACCAGACAGGATCACTTTCGCGAACTCGATCTGTGGACCAATAACGTTTGCGGCTTTCAATACATTAAGATCGATAACATCGCCTTCGATCAGCTGAATATCAGATAAACGGATCTCAGCAGTGACCATCGCTTTACGTGAAGTAAAGCCGAATTTTGGCAGACGACGATATAAAGGCATCTGACCACCTTCAAACCCGCGACGTACGCCACCGCCAGAACGAGACTTCTGACCTTTGTGACCACGGCCGCCGGTTTTACCGAGACCAGAACCAATACCACGACCTACACGTTTTGGTGCGTGTTTAGCACCTGCTGCCGGAGACAGAGTATTTAATTGCATCTGTTACTCCTCAACTTTAACCATATAGGAAATACGATTGACCATACCACGGACCGCTGGTGTATCTTCGCGTTCTACAGTGTGACCAATATGACGCAGACCTAAACCGACCAGAGTTGCCTTGTGTTTTGGCAGACGGCCGATTGAGCTGCGGGTTTGTGTAATTTTAATTGTCTTAGCCATGGTCCATTACCCCAGAATTTCTTCGACGGATTTACCACGCTTAGCTGCAACCATTTCCGGAGACTTCATGCTGTCTAAAGCATCCAGTGTTGCACGAACAACGTTAATTGGGTTCGTGGAACCATAAGTTTTAGCCAGGACGTTACGAACACCGGCAACTTCAAGAACAGCACGCATTGCACCACCGGCGATAATACCGGTACCTTCGTGAGCAGGCTGCATGAACACGCGGGAACCGGTGTGTGTGCCTTTCACTGGGTGGAATAATGTGCCGTTGTTAAGTGCAACGGTTTTCATGTTGCGACGGGCTTTTTCCATCGCTTTCTGGATTGCTGCCGGAACTTCGCGTGCTTTGCCGTAACCAAAACCAACGCGGCCGTTGCCATCACCCACTACAGTCAGTGCGGTGAAGCTAAAGATACGACCACCTTTAACAGTTTTAGATACGCGGTTTACCGCGATCAGCTTTTCCTGCAGTTCGCCAGCCTGTTTTTCGATGTGTGCCATCTTACACCTCTACCTTAGAACTGTAGGCCAGCTTCACGGGCAGCATCTGCCAGTGCCTGGACTCGACCATGATATTGGAAACCTGAACGGTCAAAGGATACTGCTTTGATTCCTTTTTCCAGTGCGCGCTCAGCAATAGCTTTACCTACTGCAACTGCGGCATCTTTGTTTCCGGTGTATTTAACTTGTTCGCTGATAGCTTTTTCAACAGTAGAAGCGGCCACCAACGTTTCAGAACCGTTTGGTGCAATAACCTGCGCATAGATATGGCGAGGGGTACGATGTACCACCAGGCGGGTTGCACCCAGTTCCATAAGCTTGCGGCGTGCGCGGGTCGCACGACGGATACGAGCTGCTTTCTTATCCATAGTGTTACCTTACTTCTTCTTAGCCTCTTTAATACGCACGACTTCGTCGGCGTAGCGAATACCTTTACCTTTGTAAGGCTCAGGGCGACGATAGGCGCGCAAGTCTGCTGCGATCTGACCAATAACCTGCTTATCTGCACCTTTCAGTACGATTTCAGTTTGGGTCGGACATTCAGCAGTAACGCCAGCCGGCAGTTTGTGCTCTACCGGGTGAGAGAAACCTACAGACAGGTTTACTACATCACCTTTAACGGCTGCACGATAACCAACACCTACCAGTTGCAGCTTCTTAGAGAAGCCTTCGGTAACACCAACGACCATAGCGTTAACCAGTGCACGAGTTGTACCAGCCTGTGCCCATGCGTCGGTATAACCGTCACGCGGACCAAAGGTTAACTGGTTGTCTGCATGTTTAACTTCTACAGCGTTGTGGATATTACGGCTCAGCTCGCCGTTTTTACCCTTAATCGAAATAACCTGACCGTTGAGTTTTACCTCTACGCCGGCAGGAATGACGACGGGTGCTTTTGCCACACGAGACATTCTTTCCTCCCGAATTATGCTACGTAGCAGAGAATCTCGCCACCAAGACCAGCCTGGCGAGCTGCACGATCAGTCATTACACCTTTAGATGTAGAAACAACTGCGATACCCAAACCTGCCATAACTTGTGGCAGTTCGTCTTTGCGCTTATAAATACGCAGACTTGGGCGGCTTACGCGCTGGATACTTTCTACAACAGCCTTGCCCTGGAAATACTTAAGAGTCAGTTCCAGTTCCGGCTTGATGTCGCCTTCGATTTTAAAATCTTCAATATAACCTTCTTCCTTCAGCACGTTGGCAATTGCCACTTTCAGCTTGGAGGAAGGCATGGTGACCGCAACTTTGTTCGCGGCCTGACCGTTACGGATACGGGTCAGCATATCCGCGATGGGATCTTGCATGCTCATCTGTCTTTACTCCCGTGATTCAATATGGTGACAATTACCAGCTAGCTTTCTTAAGGCCCGGGATTTCACCGCGCATAGCGGCTTCACGGACTTTAATACGGCTTAAGCCAAACTTCCGCAGAAAACCATGTGGACGCCCGGTTTGGCGGCAACGGTTACGCTGACGGGAAGGACTGGAATCACGTGGCAGAGATTGAAGCTTCAGAACAGCATCCCAACGATCGTCATCTGATGCGTTGACATCGGAGATGGTAGCTTTCAGTTCTGCGCGTTTTGCGAAGAATTTCTCAGCTAATTTTGCACGTTTTACATCACGTGCTTTCATAGATTTCTTAGCCATGAATACCCTGCCTTACTTGCGAAACGGGAAGTTAAACGCTGATAACAGTGCGCGACCTTCATCATCAGATTTCGCGGTGGTAGTGATAGTAATATCAAGACCACGAACACGATCCACTTTATCGTAATCGATTTCAGGGAAGATGATTTGTTCACGTACGCCCATGCTGTAGTTACCGCGACCATCGAATGACTTAGCGGACAAGCCACGGAAGTCACGAATACGTGGTACAGCAATAGAAATCAGTCGCTCAAAGAACTCCCACATGCGTTCGCCACGCAGAGTTACTTTACAGCCGATTGGATAGCCCTGGCGGATTTTGAAGCCTGCAACAGATTTGCGTGCTTTGGTGATCAATGGTTTCTGACCAGAGATTGCTGCTAAGTCAGCTGCTGCGTTATCCAGCAGTTTTTTATCAGCAATTGCTTCACCAACACCCATATTCAGGGTGATCTTCTCGACCCGAGGGACTTGCATGACAGAATTGTAGCTAAACTGAGTCATCAGTTGTTTAACTACTTCGTCTTTGTAGTAATCATGCAGTTTCGCCATCGTATACTCCAAAAATTACTTGATAGTTTCGCTGTTAGACTTGAAGAAACGGACTTTTTTGCCGTCTTCGAATCTAAAACCTACACGGTCAGCCTTGCCGGTTGCCGCATTGAAGATTGCAACGTTAGAAACCTGAATTGCAGCTTCTTTTTCAACGATGCCACCTGGTTGGTTCAGGGCCGGAACCGGCTTCTGATGTTTTTTAACCAGATTGATACCTTCAACGATAACTTTACCAGAAGAAAGAACCTGTTTTACTTTACCGCGCTTACCTTTATCTTTGCCGGTCAGCACGATAATTTCGTCATCACGACGGATTTTCGCTGCCATAGTTCCGCTCCTTAGAGTACTTCAGGTGCCAGTGAGATAATTTTCATAAACTTCTCGTTACGAAGTTCACGAGTTACCGGCCCAAAAATACGCGTACCGATAACCTGCTCACTGTTATTGTTTAACAATACACAAGCGTTGCTATCGAAGCGAATGACAGAACCGTCAGGGCGACGTACACCCTTCTTGGTGCGCACCACTACTGCCTTCAGAACATCACCTTTTTTTACTTTACCGCGCGGAATTGCTTCCTTGATGGTAATTTTGATAATGTCGCCTACAGCTGCGTAGCGACGGTGCGAGCCACCTAGAACCTTGATACACATTACGCGACGTGCACCGGAGTTATCGGCCACGTTCAGCATAGTCTGTTCTTGGATCATTTTAGTGCTCCGCTAAATGTCAACTACTACTGAGCCACTCTTACTAAAAAGAGAGGCCGTCCAAATACCCATATTACGAGGGCGCGGCATTATAACACCACATCTTCGCTATGGACAGAAAAAAATAAACGGCTCTAAAGCCGAGCCGTTTATTCTACATCAGAAAGCAGTGCTATTACAGTACAGCTTTCTCTACGACGCGAACCAGGGTCCAGGACTTAGTCTTAGACAGTGGACGGGTTTCGCGGATTTCTACCACGTCACCGATACCACATTCATTGTTCTCGTCATGTACGTGCAGTTTAGTCGTACGACGGATGAACTTACCATACAGCGGGTGTTTCACCATACGCTCGATAGTTACAACGATGGATTTCTCCATTTTGTCACTAACAACACGACCTTGCAGAGTACGGATTTTATCGGTCATTACGCACCCGCCTTCTCAGTCAATAAAGTCTTAACACGTGCAATATTACGACGCACTTGTTTTAACAGATGAGACTGTTGTAACTGGCCGCTTGCCGCTTGCATACGCAGGTTAAATTGTTCGCGCAGCAGGTTCAGCAGCTCAGTGTTCAGCTCTTCAACGCTTTTTTCGCGCAGCTCTTTCGCTTTCATTACATCACCGTCTTAGTTACAAAGGTGGTTTTGATAGGCAGTTTAGCTGCTGCCAGCTTGAATGCTTCACGAGCAAGCTCTTCTGGTACGCCGTCCATTTCATACAGGACTTTACCCGGCTGGATTAAGGCAACCCAATACTCCACGTTACCTTTACCTTTACCCATACGCACTTCAAGAGGCTTTTCAGTGATAGGCTTGTCTGGGAACACACGGATCCAGATTTTACCCTGACGCTTAACTGCACGGGTCATAGCACGACGTGCTGCTTCGATCTGACGGGCAGTCAGACGACCACGGCCAACAGCTTTCAGACCATAAGTGCCGAAGCTCACATCCGCGCCTGCTGCCAGGCCGCGGTTACGGCCTTTGTGCACTTTACGGAATTTTGTACGCTTTGGTTGTAACATTCAGCGACTCTCCTTTACTTACGGCCTTTACGCTGCTGTTTTTTAGGTTGAGCAGCCGGTTTTTCCGCCTGTTCAACTGCAGCCATGCCACCCAGGATCTCACCTTTGAAGATCCACACTTTAACGCCGATCACACCATAAGTAGTCTGAGCTTCAGAGGTGTTATAATCGATGTCTGCACGCAGGGTATGCAGAGGCACACGGCCTTCGCGATACCACTCAGTACGCGCGATTTCAGCACCGCCTAAACGGCCGCTTACTTCGACTTTGATACCTTTAGCGCCTAAACGCATAGCATTCTGTACCGCACGCTTCATAGCACGACGGAACATAACACGACGTTCCAGCTGTGAAGTGATGCTGTCAGCAACTAATTTTGCGTCCAGTTCAGGTTTACGTACTTCGGCAATATTGATCTGCGCAGGAACGCCAGCGATATCTGAAACGCTTTTGCGCAGTTTTTCAACGTCTTCACCTTTCTTACCGATAACGATGCCAGGGCGTGCAGTGTGAATAGTCACACGGATGCTCTTAGCAGGACGCTCGATAACGATGCGTGATACTGACGCTTTTTCCAGTTCTTTAGTTAAGTACTTACGTACTTTAAAGTCGCTGTCCAGGTTGTCAGCGAATTCTTTGGTGTTCGCAAACCAGGTAGAGTTCCAAGGTTTAACAATACCCAGGCGAATACCATTTGGATTTACTTTCTGACCCATTGCTAGTCTCCAGGTATCAGCGATCGGACACAACCACAGTGATGTGGCTGGTGCGCTTAAGAATACGATCTGCACGACCTTTGGCACGAGGCATGATGCGCTTCATGGTTGGGCCGTCGTCAACGAAAATTTTCGCTACTTTCAGATCATCGATGTCAGCGCCATCGTTGTGTTCTGCGTTAGCAATAGCAGACTCCAGGACTTTCTTCACTAAACCAGCAGCTTTCTTGTTGGTAAAGGTTAAAATTTCCAGAGCTTGCGACACTTTCTTACCGCGGATCAGGTCAGCCACCAGGCGAACCTTCTGAGCAGAAGAACGAGCGTGGCGATGCATAGCAATAGTTTCCATCTCTTCCTCCTACCTTATTTCTTTTTGGCTTTTTTATCAGCCGCATGGCCGCGATAAGTACGGGTCGGCGCGAATTCACCCAGTTTGTGACCAACCATTTCGTCGGTAACGTAAACCGGAACATGCTGACGACCATTATGGACAGCGATGGTCAAACCGATCATGTTAGGAAAGATCGTTGAACGACGGGACCAAGTCTTAACAGGCTTTTTGTCACCGCTTTCCACCGCTTTCTCTACCTTCTTCAGCAAGTGCAGGTCAATAAAAGGACCTTTCTTGAGAGAACGTGGCATGGCTTATCCTCTAATTATTTCTTAGTACGACGATGAACGATGAAGTGTTCAGTGCGTTTGTTTTTACGAGTCTTCTTACCTTTGGTCTGAACGCCCCATGGTGTTACAGGGTGTTTACCAAAGTTACGACCTTCACCACCACCATGTGGGTGATCTACCGGGTTCATCGCAGTACCGCGAACGGTAGGGCGAATACCACGCCAGCGGCTTGCACCGGCTTTACCCAGAACGCGCAGCATGTGTTCAGCGTTACCCACTTCACCTAAAGTCGCGCGGCAGTCTGAAGGAACTTTACGCATTTCACCGGAACGCAGACGGATAGTGACATAAGCACCATCGCGCGCAACGATTTGAACGTAAGTACCGGCAGAACGTGCCAGCTGGCCGCCTTTACCTGGTTTCATTTCTACGTTATGAACAGTAGAACCAACCGGAATGTTGCGCATTGGCAGAGCGTTACCCGCTTTGATTGCAGCATCAACACCAGACTGGATTTGATCACCAGCTTTCAGGCCTTTCGGCGCCAGAATGTAACGGCGTTCACCGTCTTTGTATAATACCAGAGCAATATTTGCTGAACGGTTTGGATCATATTCCAGACGTTCTACAACAGCCGGGATACCGTCTTTGTTACGTTTAAAGTCAACAATACGGTAATTTTGCTTGTGACCACCACCAATATGACGGGTAGTGATACGGCCATTGTTGTTACGACCACCAGACTTGTTGTTTTTCTCAAGCAGTGGTGCGTAAGGTTTGCCCTTGTGCAGCTCAGGGTTAACCACTTTAACGACGTGGCGACGGCCCGGAGACGTAGGTTTACATTTAACAATTGCCATTGTTCTTTACTCCTCCGACTTACTCAGCGCCGCCGACGAAGTCCAGATTCTGGCCTTCCTGCAGGGTGACGTAAGCTTTTTTCCAGTCGCTACGACGACCGAAACGCTGACCGTGGCGCTTCACTTTGCCTTTAACCAGCAGAGTGTTAACACCTTCAACTTTGACTTCGAACAGTTTTTCAACTGCAGCTTTGATTTCAGCTTTAGTCGCGTCTTTAGCAACTTTGAGCACGATGGTATTTGTTTTTTCCATCGCGGTAGACGCTTTTTCAGATACGTGCGGCGCGCGCAGTACTTTCAGCAGACGTTCTTCACGGATCATGCCAGCATCTCCTCAACTTGCTTAACTGCTTCAGCAGTCATCACTACTTTACCGAACGCGATCAGACTGACCGGGTCGATTGCAGTGACATCACGCACGTCAACCTTGTACAGGTTACGAGCTGCTAAGAACAGGTTCTCATCAACTTCGTGGGTGATAATCATCACGTCTTCCAGAGCCATATCTTTCAATTTCTGTACCAGCAGCTTGGTTTTAGGTGCTTCTACAGCAAATTTTTCGACAATGATCAGACGATCCTGACGTACCAGTTCGGACAGGATGCTTTTCAGCGCGCCGCGGTACATCTTTTTGTTAACTTTTTGACTGTGGTCCTGTGGTTTCGCTGCGAAAGTGATACCACCAGAGCGCCAGATTGGGCTCTTAACTGAACCAGAGCGGGCACGACCAGTGCCTTTTTGACGCCATGGTTTTTTACCAGACCCAGTAACTTCAGCACGAGTTTTCTGAGCACGTGTACCTTGACGAGCACCAGCTGCATACGCAACAACTACTTGATGGACAAGCGCTTCATTGAAATCACGCCCGAAGGTAGTTTCGGAAACAGTCAGCGCGCTTTGCGCGTCTTTCATTACCAATTCCATTCCTATCTCCTCGACGTTAAGCCTTGACAGCTGGTTTAACAATCAGGTTGCTACCGGTTGCACCCGGGACAGCACCTTTTACCAGCAGCAGGTTACGTTCAGCGTCAACGCGAACGACATCCAGGCTCTGAACGGTTACACGTTCGTTACCCAGCTGACCTGCCATTTTCTTGCCTTTAAATACCTTACCCGGCGTCTGGTTCTGACCGATAGAACCCGGAACACGGTGAGACAAGGAGTTACCGTGAGTAGCATCCTGAGTACGGAAGTTCCAGCGCTTAACAGTACCGGCGAAGCCCTTACCTTTAGATGTACCAGTAACGTCAACTTTCTTAACGTCAGCGAAAATTTCAACACTGATGTTCTGGCCAACAGTGAACTCTTCACCTTCTGACAGGCGGAATTCACATAACAGGCGACCAGCTTCAACACCAGCTTTTGCGAAATGTCCCGCTTCAGGTTTGTTCACGCGGTTAGCTTTTTTGCTGCCGGTGGTAACCTGAATAGCACGATAACCGTCGGTTTCTTCAGATTTAATCTGAGTAACGCGGTTATTTTCGATTTCGATAACAGTGACAGGGATTGACACACCATCTTCAGTGAAGATGCGGGTCATACCCACTTTTTTACCGACTAAACCAATCATTGTTTCAACCTCTCAATCAATTGATACCTGATTAACCCAGGCTGATCTGCACGTCAACGCCGGCAGCCAGATCCAGACGCATCAGAGCATCAACGGTTTTTTCAGTTGGCTCAACGATGTCAACCAGACGTTTGTGAGTGCGAATTTCGTACTGATCGCGCGCATCTTTGTTGACGTGCGGAGAAATCAGAACGGTAAAACGCTCTTTACGGGTCGGCAGCGGGATAGGACCACGAACTTGCGCACCAGTGCGCTTAGCAGTCTCTACGATTTCCGCAGTTGATTGATCGATCAGACGATGATCAAAAGCTTTAAGGCGGATACGGATTCTTTGGTTCTGCATGAGACCAGAGCTCCAACTATTTTATAAACGTAAAAAATTACTCCTCGCACCCATTTCGATTGACGGGGGAGTGTAATCGTTCTCGATGTAATCCCCATATCGGGGATATTTTCATGAACAGCTAAAAACACGCTGTTCAATGCTGATATCAACCAGACTTACACCATTGGTAAGCCCGCGCATTATACGTGAATGAGTGCTGAAAGCAAGCCGCAAACCAGGATTTGCACAAATTATCTCCGGTGTCACTGCAAAAAATCAGAGAAAGAAAAACCGCCGCGGGTTTCCCTGCCGGCGGTTCTGCACATTGCTTACTTCAGTGATTATTTCGCTATTCTTATTCTGTGTCCGCACCCACCATCTGTGCCTGCTGATAATTCTGCAGGCCCACACGGGCTATCAGATCCAGCTGGGTTTCCAGCCAGTCAATATGAGACTCTTCTTCCGCCAGAATTTTTATCATTAAATCACGACTGACATAATCATGTTTGGAATCGGCATAGGCAATGGCTTCGCGTAAATCTTTGGCGCCGTCCAGTTCCAGCTGAAGATCAGACTTCAGCATTTCTTCGACATCTTCACCGATATGAAGTTTGCCGAGATCCTGAAGGTTCGGGATCCCTTCCAGAAATAAGATACGCTCGATATATTCATCGGCATGTTTCATCTCATCAATGGATTCTTCATATTCTTTATTGTTGAGTTTGATCAGACCCCAGTTTTTGAACATACGGGCATGCAGAAAATACTGGTTAATTGCAACCAATTCATTTCCCAGCAATTTGTTCAGATGCGAGATCATTTTTTTATCGCCTTTCATGTATCCTCCTTTATTTCCTGTCTGTTCAGTATAGACACAAGAAATAAATCACGGAGTGATTACAGTGACAAAATGGCGATACAGTTCAAAATTCCGGCGGGTATCAGAGAGAGAAATTCAGGCGACGCGGCCAACCGGGACGGACATATGCTCTTCTGCCATAACGGCTTTGGCATGGCGGATACATTTACCGCATTCAGTACCGACAGGGATAATTTTGCGCAGTTCACCGACAGAATGAACCTGATGCTGACGCACCGCATTCCGGATAGCTTTATCACTGATGGCATTACACAAGCATACGTACATATCATTCCTCCTGACTGCGGTAAAGAGTAAATGATAATCAATATTATTACAATTGCGATTGTGTAAATTTTGTCAGCAGTTGCCGAAAGGCAAATATGAAAAAAGAGAGCCGGAGCTCTCTTTTTAATAATCAGGCAGGGAATTAACCCAGAACTTTCGCTACAACACCTGCGCCAACGGTACGGCCGCCTTCACGGATTGCGAAACGCAGACCTTCGTCCATCGCGATTGGGTGGATCAGGGTAACGTGCATCTGGATGTTATCACCAGGCATTACCATTTCCACGCCTTCCGGCAGTTCAATTGCACCGGTTACGTCTGTTGTACGGAAGTAGAACTGAGGACGGTAGCCTTTAAAGAACGGAGTATGACGACCACCTTCATCTTTGCTCAGAATATAAACTTCTGATTCAAATTTGGTGTGTGGCTTGATTGAACCCGGTTTAGCCAGAACCTGACCACGTTCGATCTCTTCACGCTTAGTACCACGCAGCAGAACACCAACGTTCTCACCCGCACGGCCTTCGTCCAGCAGTTTGCGGAACATTTCAACACCAGTACAGGTAGTTTTCGTAGTTTCTTTGATACCCACGATTTCAACTTCTTCACCAACCTTGATGATACCGCGCTCAACACGACCGGTAACAACGGTACCACGACCGGAAATTGAGAATACGTCTTCGATTGGCAGCAGGAACGGCTTGTCAATTGCACGCTCTGGTTCCGGGATGTAAGAATCCAGGTAGCCTGCCAGTTCAATGATTTTCGCTTCCCACTCAGCTTCGCCTTCCAGTGCTTTCAGCGCTGAACCGCGAACGATTGGGGTGTCATCGCCCGGGAAATCGTACTGAGACAGAAGTTCACGAACTTCCATTTCTACCAGTTCCAGCAGCTCTTCATCATCAACCATGTCACATTTGTTCAGGAATACGATGATGTAAGGAACGCCAACCTGACGACCTAACAGGATGTGCTCACGGGTCTGCGGCATAGGGCCATCAGTTGCAGCAACAACCAGGATAGCGCCGTCCATCTGTGCAGCACCGGTGATCATGTTTTTAACATAGTCGGCGTGCCCCGGGCAGTCAACGTGCGCGTAGTGGCGGGTCGGAGTATCGTATTCAACATGAGAGGTGTTGATGGTGATACCACGCGCTTTTTCTTCCGGCGCGTTATCGATCTGATCGAATGCACGGGCAGCACCGCCGTAGGTTTTAGCCAGTACGGTAGTGATTGCAGCAGTCAGGGTAGTTTTACCGTGGTCAACGTGGCCGATAGTACCAACGTTAACGTGCGGTTTCGTACGTTCAAACTTTTCTTTAGACATTAGTTGTCCCTCTAAGACACGGAATCGGTGGTTTCACCACATCAACCAAGCAGTATTGCTTGTCTGGATATTTACAGGGAAAAAAATCAGGGAATGGAGAACAACGGAAGTGGTGCTGATAGGCAGATTCGAACTGCCGACCTCACCCTTACCAAGGGTGCGCTCTACCAACTGAGCTATATCAGCACATCTTGGAGCGGGCAGCGGGAATCGAACCCGCATCATCAGCTTGGAAGGCTGAGGTAATAGCCATTATACGATGCCCGCGTGAACTCGGCTACCTGACTTTAATCTGCTGTAACTGAATCCCGGGTATTTTACATCGAAGGAGTATTGAGTAAAACACTCAGGATAATAATTCACATTGGATGGTGGTGGGAGAAGGATTCGAACCTTCGAAGTCTGTGACGGCAGATTTACAGTCTGCTCCCTTTGGCCGCTTGGGTATCCCACCTTTCCAAATTGTTAAATGGTGCCGGCACCAAGAGTCGAACTCGGGACCTACTGATTACAAGTCAGTTGCTCTACCAACTGAGCTATGCCGGCATCAAGTGCTGCGCATTCTATGGAGACTTTGCGCAGGATGCAACAAAAAAATCGCTGAAATTGTTCTTTTGCTCACAAAGTGGACATTCTTCCGTATTTTGCTGTTTTTTTCAATAGGTAATGTACAAATTAGCAGCGATACTTATCACTTAAACTCCCAGTAATCACACAGATGAACTACCGCAAAAGTAAATAATTCGCTTATTTTTAACCGCCTGTTTATGTCATGTGCAATGTAATTTATGTCCGCGACATCAAAAAAATGCATTTTTTCAAAAAAATTGCTACGCCTGACTCTCATCTCTCGCTATGATGCGAATTATTTTCAGCCGGTACGGGTATTAATGACCTGTCCAACCTGCGTAATGAAGGCAGCTGTTGGTTTATGTATAAAGAAAAATCGCTCTCTCCTTATCTCCATTTCAGCCGCAGTCAGTGGGCTACTCTGCGTAACTCTGTCCCGATGACGTTATCAGAACAGGAAATTGACGATCTGCGCGGCATCCACGATGAAATCTCGATTGATGAAGTTATCGCGATTTATCTGCCGCTGTCCCGTCTGCTGAACTTTTATATCAGCTCAAATCTGCGCCGCCAGGCCGTACTGGAACAGTTCCTCGGCAGAAATGAAGCGAAAGTCCCTTATGTGATTGGTATTGCCGGCAGTGTCTCTGTCGGGAAAAGTACCACAGCCCGGTTATTGCAGGCACTACTGAGCCGCTGGCCGGAACATCGCAAAGTGGATTTAATTACCACTGATGGTTTTCTTCATCCCAACTCTGTACTGAATGAACGCGATATCATGAAGAAGAAAGGATTCCCGGAATCCTATGACATGCATAATCTGGTCCGTTTCGTTTCTGAAGTAAAATCCGGCACCCCGCGGGTTCTGGCGCCGGTTTATTCGCATCTGACCTATGACATTATTCCGGATAAACAACTAGTGGTTGAACAGCCGGATATCGTCATTCTGGAAGGCCTGAACGTGCTGCAGAGCGGGATGGATTATCCGGAAGCTATGCACCATGTCTTTGTGTCCGATTTTGTGGATTTCTCTATTTATGTGGATGCACCGGAAGAATTGCTGAAAAGCTGGTATATCGGGCGCTTCCTGAAATTCCGTCAGGGGGCATTCAGTGATCCGAATTCCTATTTCCATCACTATGCACAACTTGAGGAAAGTGAGGCCGTCAGTATTGCTTCAACAATCTGGGATGAGATTAACGGCCTTAATCTGCATGAAAATATTCTGCCGACCAGAGAGCGCGCCAGCCTGGTAATGACCAAAGGTACCAATCACATGGTGACAAATGTGAAACTGCGAAAATAATCAGTTTTACTGTTAAAAATAAACCGGCTCAGGCCGGTTTATTTTTTGAATCCACACCGCGAAGTGATATTTCTCCGCCAATATAGGGGGTAATTTCACCGAAATGATCTAATAATAAAGCTCCCTGTCCGTTTATTCCCCTGGAAATACCAAAGATTTCATGCTCACCAATAATCAGTTTTACTTCACGATTAAGGTAATTATCGAAAGCATACCAGCGTTCAATAAACGGTGTCAGCCCGCTTTTTTCAAACAGATGCAGAGCATCCGTCAGATGCTTAATAAACTCCGCAGATAATGTATTACGATCAATCTGAATACCGGATTGCTGAAGGTTGATCCACTGCCGGCCAATCTGGTCTGTGCCACTACTTTCCATGGTCAGGTTAATCCCGATTCCGATAACCACATGTGCTGCATCACCGGTTTTCCCCTGAAGTTCGACCAGAATACCAGCCAGCTTCTTGTCATTCAGATATAAGTCATTCGGCCATTTTACTTTTACACCGGATGCCCCCAGTTCGTGCAATGTTTCCGCAAGCACAATCCCCACGACCAGGCTCAGCCCGATAGCTGCAGCAGGCCCCTGTTCCAGGCGCCAGTACAGAGAAAGGTACAGATTACGGCCAAACGGAGAGATCCACTGCCGCCCGCGACGACCGCGTCCGGCATACTGATATTCCGCCACACAGGCATCACCGGATGTCAGTTCCCCGACTTTATCCATCATATGCTGGTTGGTGGAACCAATAACCGGCAGCACTTCCACATTCCGTCCGGGCAAAAGCCGGCGTATCATGTCAGGCTGTAACAGATCCATCGGAGCAAAGAGGCGGTAGCCCTTACCCGTGACTGTTTCCATTTCTATGCCCATCCCGCGCAATGTGCGGATATGCTTATTGACCGCGGCACGGCTCATCCCCAGTTTATTGCCGAGCTGTTCACCGGAATGAAATTCACCGTCAGATAAAATGCCGATCAGAGCCAGTGGTACACTGTAATCTTTCATGCGATAGCCTCTGTGGCACTGATTTCACCGTCAATGCCAATAAAACGGACTTCCGGTTCCAGCTGAACCCCGAAACGGGCTGCAACCTGCTGACGGACATAACGTGCGAGGCGGATAACATCATCCCCTGTCGCATTATTCCGGTTGATTAATACCAGCGCCTGATTCATATGCACTGCTGCTCCGCCTTCCTGATAGCCTTTCAGCCGGCACTGGTCGATAAGCCAGCCGGCAGCGAGTTTGATTCCGTCCTCCACCACATATTGCGGGCAGTCCGGATACTGTACTTTGATTTTTTGCGCACACTCAGAAGTGACCACCGGGTTTTTGAAAAAGCTGCCCGCATTACCGGTTACTGCCGGGTCAGGCAGTTTGTTCATCCGCATCTGACAGACCATGTCAAATACCTGCTGAGGTGTGGCAGTCGCGGGATCCAGCGATTTCAAATCACCGTAGCTCAGGTTTGGTTTCCATGCTTTCGGCAATTTCAGGCCAACCGCCGTGATAGCATATCCCTGCTGATAATCATGTTTGAAGATACTGTCGCGATAACCAAAACGGCATTCCTCTGCGGTCAGTCGCTTTGTCTCTCCATCAGACAGGGAGGTGACATTCACGTAGTCACAAACATCTTTAAATTCGGTTCCGTATGCCCCGATATTCTGAATCGGGGCGGTACCGGCACACCCCGGGATCAGTGCCAGGTTCTCCGTTCCGTAAATACCGTTCGCCAGCATCCAGCAGATCAATTCGTGCCAGTTTTCACCGGCACCGGCTTCGATAAGCCAGGCATCCGGCGTTTCCCGGACTGTCCTGCCGGGGATCCGGTTAATGACTACGGTGCCATTAAAATCCGTAGTAAACAGCACATTACTGCCACTGCCTAACAGCAGAAAGGGAGATTTTTCCGTTTGCGCAGCTAACCATAAGCGGCAGAGATCAGAAACGGTCTCTGCGACGTGAATATGCCGGGCACCGGCTTCAATACCAAATGTGTGTAACTGGCGGAGTGAATCAGCAGGTTTGAGGGACATAATGAAAAACTCATCTGACAAATATAATATCTAGTTTATCAGTCCGCAGACGCGGATCCCAGCATTGCGGAAATTTGTATTTTAGCAGGCTGTAAATGCAAAAAAGCCACTCAGATGAGTGGCTTTTTCACTTAAATAATAACCTGGCGGTTCCCTACTCTCACATGGGGAGACCCCACACTACCATCGGCGCTACGGCGTTTCACTTCTGAGTTCGGCATGGGATCAGGTGGGACCACCGCGCTACGGCCGCCAGGCAAATTCATTTCTTTTTTCTGCCGAACTAAATTAATGGTGCTGATACCCAGATTCGAACTGGGGACCTCACCCTTACCAAGGGTGTGCTCTACCAACTGAGCCATATCAGCAAAAATCTGTGCTGTTGCACAGACTTTAAATAATAACCTGGCGGTTCCCTACTCTCACATGGGGAGACCCCACACTACCATCGGCGCTACGGCGTTTCACTTCTGAGTTCGGCATGGGATCAGGTGGGACCACCGCGCTAC
>NZ_VKKS01000002.1 GCF_019402645.1 Morganella morganii | reverse complement strand
AGAATTTCGCGCCGCGCTACAAAAGCCACTGCACCGGGTAAACCATTTATCATATCAATAGTCCTGCTTCAGTTTTTGCATCAGCTTAATACCTTGTTTATTCTCATGATTAAACGGAACATGTCCGGTAATCTCTGTATCGCTGAAAAAATCCTGCTGCAGGATACGGGGCTGCAACAAAAAAAGCCGAACCATTTTTTCTGTCTTTACTGATTCAAACTGAAACAACCGGCCTGCCAGCGGGATATCCCCCAGCAGCGGAATTTTATCGTTATGACGATGGGTATTTTCCCGGGTATAGCCGCCAATCAGCAGTGTATTTCCCTGTGCGACTCTGGCTATCGTACTGATATTCGTGCGATTAATTACCGGTAGTGCATCTTCACCGGTTGTTCCGTCAGCCTCTTTTTTCTGCGCACCGTCTTCAAGTTCAATAATCATTTCCACAGATTTCCGCAGATTGGCAATCCGCGGTGTCACACTCACTTTGGTGCCATACGTGATGCTTTCCAGAGATGACATCCGCTCTCCCTGTAACTTACTGTAGAAGGTGGTGTTATTATCAAAAATAGCCGGGGTATTATCCTGAGTCAGAATAATCGGGCGGGATACCATATTGGCCTGCCCCTTCGCTGACAATGCCCTGATTTTGCTGAAAAAGGAAAATCCGGTGAACTGATTAAGCTCACTAATATTAAATGCCACTTTCATGTTCCCTGTACCATAGTCCGCCTGCCAGTTGATCCCTAACTGGTCAGCTTCATTTTTTGATACATCAATAATCCACAGTGATAATTCGATCTGAGGTTTTGCAACATCCAGTTGTTTTATCAGCTGATTGATTAAGTGCAACGCACTACGGCTCCCTTTTAACAACAGACTGTTTTCGCCCTGCAACGGCACAATCCGCACCCGTTCACCACTCAGCCAGACGGTTTCAGCCGGCAACGCGTTTTCCTGTTCTGCATCCCGGGCCACCAGACCGGTTTTTGCCCCTGACCCGGAATCCAGTAATTCCCGCAATGCGGATGCTACCCCCGGCAGTATCAGACTTTTCCCGCGGGACGTAATCTCCCTGTCCTGCACAAAACTGTTTTCCAGCTTAACCAGCTGAATATGCTCATCTTCCGGATTTATACCCTGTTCCTGCACGCTGTATTGCGCCTCAAGTGCATCCGCCGCAGAACGGATGAGAGCCAGATAGCGCGGAGGGGCGGTGATATACAAAATCCGCTGCTGCCTGTCGGATGTCAGCGGATATTGCGCATCAAACAACCCGGTTTGCTTCAGAAAAGCCGTCAGCTCATTGCGGGTAATGGAATTCAGCGTCAGCATGGAAGATTCAATTTCATTGCTGCTGTAAATATAGAGAGTGCGATTTTCCCGGTATGACACCAGCGCCATGGTTTTCAGCATCTGCGACAGCGCCGCCTGCGGGTCAGATAAATCAAATGTCCCGGAAATCTTCTTCTTCTTCACGGTTTCTGACGAAATAATCATGACATCCAGCCGGCCTGCCAGCGCATCAAAAAAATGATCCAGCCGTGTTTCTTTCGCCACATACTGTTCCTGACGCGGCGGTTTTTTTTCATATAACAGTATTTGTTCCGCTGCCGCCGGCAGGGAAAACAGGCAGAGAACAAAACAGAGCAATCCCCCGGTATTATTTTTTAACCACATGATTTAAATTCCTTATTTTCCGGGGCGACATACCAAATAATATTTTGATTTCATTTGAGAAATGCGATGCTGAACAGTAGCCGTTATCCGCAGCGATACGGGTCAGTGAATGTTCTTTCACCAGGATATCCAGCACAGAGGCCACCCCGCGCCAGTGACGCAGCTGATACTTACTCTGATTACCGATATAACGCTGGCACAGGCGCCTGAAGTGGGTACCGGATAACCCGTAGCGCTGGCTGATATCCCTGATATTATTATTTTTGCAATCCGCTGCACTGATCAGGTGTTTCACCAGCCAGTAATGTTCAGAGTGCCTAAGTGTATTAAAAAATGTTTTTATTACACTGTTTTCATTCAGCATTTCACAGACAACCCGGTATTCCGGATTTTCCGCATTTCCCTGAACAGAAAAAATAACCTCATAATCATGACAACCTTTGTTATCGGTTGTTTCATTATTATCTGTTCGTGACAAATCATAATGACAGTCTATAAACGCCAGCAGTTTTATACATTTTGACAGTGGAAAACAGAAATCAACCTGATTATCTCCACCACACCCATCTGTTTTATATATATCATTGTAAATATAGATCCGACTTTCCTTTTCCATATGAATTCAATCATCCTTTGCATCAGAATATATAACAGATACCTGTACAACATTAAACCACTACTGAACGAACTAAAATTTAGCAGTGAATTTAAAATATCACACTATTTTTTACTACCATTTTTTTATGAAACTAACTACTATTTAAAAAAAAGAAATACAGGATAAATTAAAGACATTATACGTATAGATTTATAACCAGGATTAATTAATGAAAAAATTATATAACATGATAATAATAACCGAAGATGCATCACGAGAAGAAATAACATTGCCTTCTGGTAAATATCATATTAATAATAACGATACTATTGAATCCAGTGACGCTCTGATACTATTATCGCTCCCGGTGCCGGATTCATCATTACACCGTATCGAGGCAGAATTACATGAGAACCATTATTGTGTTTCCTGTATTACGCACAGCAACGAATTTATAACAATGGACATCAGTTATAACTCATTATTTTCTTATCAGGGAATTCCATTTTTCGCTATAAAAGAACAACATGAAACCTGGAATGAAAACATACTGTCCATGAAAAGAAAGACCGGTTCACGTAGCCGCAGACTTTCACGGCAATCTTTTTTTTATGTCTTACTGACATTATCGGTCATATTGATAGCAGGCTTGATATCCGGGAAAAATAAAAAGAATACAGATAATAGTGAACATACAATAAATTATAAAAATATTATATACAACCACACTAACAATAATGAATACATTATAAAAGAAAACAAAATACTCATATTCACATCAAACGAAAATGTTATAAGAAAAATAAAAAACGAACTCCCGGACTATACTATTTTTGCGGTTAACAAAATGAAATCAAAGATAAATAAAAATGATATCATCATGACACCTGATTTTAATGAAAGAAAAGAAATCATTTACATATATCAAAAAAACGAAAGAATTAATTCAGAAACATTATCCATCCCTGAAGAATTCAGGGAAGATATCACTATCAGAGCATTATCATTCAGTGATATTACCAGATTAATAAATGACCGGATCGGGCAGAAGTTAATCCGGTATTCTGTAAAAAAAATCGGATAATACTATTTTTATTTACGCGGATAAAAGGAGAGATAAGGAAACAGATAATATTATCAGGAATATCAATACCACGATATTCTCAATACCCGGAAATACACTGGTACAGTACAGGGAAAATACGCCCCGCGAGATCCGTCCGGGTGTATATGGATCAGTAAATTATATTCACCCGTCTGATAACCACACAAAATTCATCTCTGATAATAAATAAGGATATTTATGCCGGATATAGCAAAGAAAAATGATTCGATAACATTCACCACGCTGATGAAGCAGTTTAAGTCACCGATTCATGAAGACAATGTAAAACTGAATACTCTGATGAATAATTTACAGTCAGGAAATAAAGACACCGCAAATGCGTATGACATGGCGATGTTACAGGCCTGTTCTTCATCACTGAATATTAAATGCTCCGCGCTCTCAGCAATGATTCGCCAGCATAAAGAGAACCTTTCAACTCCGATCGGCAATATGCGCTGATTTATGACACAAAAATGACAGGATGACAGCACCCTGCTCTCCTGTCATTAACCATAAAAAGGATTTTATGATGTCATCATTTAACCGGATTTTACCTGTCTCCAATATCACCGGCGTTACTGAACTGCTGGCCGATCTTGCCGGCCGTGAACAGTCCGCTCACCAGAATCTGACATTACCGGGGAGTGCCGGAAAAAATCTTCACCGGAAAACACAGGCACTGGCCTCAAAAAAAACCACCACTGACACCAGCGATGTCATGATGATACTGGAAAACCAGGCCGTGATGGCCAAATGGCATACAGAGATCAGCTTTTATTCACGCATGCTGCATCTGACCCTGAATGCCGCAGATACGGTGATTAAGGGACAGTGATGCACAAGATACTGTTTATATTACTGATAAGCGGAATAAGCCTGCTGCTCAGCGGCTGCAAAGAGGGAACGATTCTGTCGTCGCTAAATCAGCGTCAGTCTAATGAAGTGCTGGCTGTGCTGCATAAACATCAGATTCAGGCGGTGAAGACTCCGCAGGGGAAAGGGTTGTTTACCATTTCAGTACCGGAAGAACAGAGTCGTCACGCCATTCATATTTTGCAGGAATACCACCTGCCCAGTAATGAACGGATTGAGATTGCCGGGATATTCCCGTCAGATTCACTGATTGCTTCCCCGCAGTCAGAAAAGGCACGTCTGATTTCTGCTATTGAACAGCGGCTGGAACAATCGCTGCTCTCATTTGATGCAGTTACCGGAGCCCGTGTTCATCTCAGTTATCCTCTGTCAGGCTCCGGCAGCCATAAAAAACAGCCGGAAACACCCCGCGCTTCTGTGCTGATTTATCATTCAGGGATTGAAGATGAACCACAGTTCACCCGGGATATCCAGACATTCGTGATGAATGCCTTTAACGGACTGACGGAAGAAACTGTTTCTGTGCTCCTTTATCCGGGGAAACCGAACATAGCCCTGCCGCCGCAACCGGAGAGCGCCGGCCTGTCCCCGCTTTTTCTGCTGTTTCCGGCAGGTGCAATACTGGCTGCGGCCGGTTATTTCCGGCGCGCACAATTGCGGGCATTTCTGATGCGGCGGAAGGCAAAACGCGATGAATAGCCGGTTTGATATACACGGAGCTGTCACCCAGGTGATGTACCAGCCTGCGGATTATCTGCACAACAGCCGCTTATTCAGCGGCCTGCCGCCGGAAGCGCAATCTGCGTCATATCGCAGAATGCATAATGCCGTCATTATGGATTACTACCGGCTGCCGAATGAGAGGGATTTTGATCTCTTTTCTCCGCTGACTATCCCGCTGATGCGCCACTGGCCGCAACTTCCGGCAGTCAGCCGCAGCCTGGATATTTTTATTCGACATGCTTATGGCCTACCGGGTGATACCGTACCGGATCTGTCACAACAGGCATTTTTATCTCTGTGCCCGGTAGTATCACTGCCGGAATGGCCGGAAGCACAAACGCTGCCGGCCATTCCGGCAACCCTGCCCGGCCTGATTGCCATGACACAATTATTATCCGGTTTTTCCCCCGCGCTGGCGGCCCGGTTTCAACTGATGACGGATGCATCCTTATTCCCGTCAGAAATCCGGCTGCCGCATCTGCCCGATTCTCTTTTACCTCTGGTATTACATTATGTGCCGTTCACTGCCTGATTCTCTGCTGTCACATGTCAGATACGGCGTGCTGATTAAACATCGCCACGTCTCAGCCCTCTGCCGCCTCAATAACCTGACCCGGCAGGCAAAACACCATGCTTCCCGCCTGATAAAACAGGCGGAAGACACAGCAGAACAACACCGTAAAACAGGATTTGATGCCGGTTTTCAACAAGGGTTAGCACAGGCACTGCCTGAACTGATGCGGGTGATGAATGAATATAAAATTGCCATTCATCAAAATCTCGCCGGGGCAATTTCCGGCCTGGAAACGGAGTTGTCCGTATTTTTTGATGATACCGGAACACGTTTTAAGCTGATTCACCAGTTGGTTGAACAGTTTTCCCCGGAGTGCGAATGTGAATTAATTCTGCCGGCAGAGCTTAAGAAAGAAATGACTGAATACCCGGATATCGCTGTTCCGGTCTCCTTTCATTTCAGTCACAACATCATATTACGAACCGGGAAAAAATTACTTTATCTGACACCTGAAACGTTTGTCCGTGAAAAAATATCACAGATAAATGCAGAAACAATTCCCGGTAATCCGGTGTGTATTCCCGGCGAATGCTTATAATCATACAAAAAAGGATAATAAATGTGAAAACAGATATCACAACTGTAAAGCCGGATATTATGTATGAAGGTCACACTGAAAAAGCCAAACAATTACATGACTGGATTATAAGAAATTTTAATAAAAAGGATGACATTTATCGGGGGCTCTCATTAGTAGGTATTGACGGCTATAATACCGGCAATAACATACAGGAGAAAATAAAGGTATTAATTATGGTTGAGAGGGAATTACTGAAAAACCCGGAATATTCTGATGCAATAATACGTAAATCAGTAAGCCAGGTTGGTTGCGATGCGGTGAACTACAATGCCTCTTACCAACAATATCTTCTTAATATGATGAATCAAAAAAAGCTTGGAATAGCACCCGATGTACTTTCTGCTGATTTTGATAAAGATAATAATAAAGATGACTGGCTTACTGCGCTTAGCTGATAAAGTCTGCTGCATCATAACTGATAACAGCAGAAACAGTATCATCATCTAAATAAATTGTTTGCCGTTCAGTAAAACTGTTTCGGCTCTGAACTGATTTGAACGCATCTGAATATGCGGTTCATGCGGATGCTCTGATGCTTCAGCTTTACCGCTGAGGAACCATTCGATCGGCGCATCTAATAATTCAGATAATTCAATAAGATGATGCAGACTGATTTTACTGACACCGCGCTCATAACGGTTAAATTGTTGCTGACTGATATTCAGTTTTTGCGCTAATTTAACCGTAACGATCCCGAGCTCTTTACGTCTTGACTGGATTCTGTGGCCTAAGACTGCATAAAAGTCGAAAGTTTCCATAATGTCTACCTATTTTCTCTATAAGTCGTGAATTCAATTAAGTAAAATTACTTAAAATCTATATTTTTATATATTAAAATTTAAAATAAAAACAAAGTATTTCTTGCGAAATACTAAAAAGCATGAGTTTTTTCGTTTTAATTATGACGTAATATTTAAATTCAGTTCAATATCGATGTCACACTTCACAGAAAATTCATTACATCAAATATGAGTAAACGGACTTATCCGAATTTCAATGACAATGCTTAGCAAGGTTTATCTATTTAACTAATTAAAAATCAAGCGTCACAAAAAACACGGAAATCTTTATTACAATATCAAAATTTAAAATCACTCTGCGTATTTAAGACTATTCCCTAAACAAAATAAGACGAAGATTACTAACTATCCACATAAAGATAAGTAACATTTTGAGTATAATTACTTAGATCATTTGCGATTAGTTAATTGTCCTGTCTTTTTATGCTATCCGTAGCATCGGCTGAAATTATGAAGAAATGTAAATCAGAACATCTGATTATATACTATTCATCCACCAACTATGATTCTTTGATCTAACCACATAAAAAATGAAGCAGATCACAAGTAACAAGATATTTCTGTCGCCTTACATCAATCTGGTAACTATAGTCACGATTTAATCGCCATTTTGCCTTAAATACCAGCCATATGAAGAAAAAAACCACATCACCAGACCAGAACATCATCTACAGGATGTAGTTGATTGAAAAAATCAGTAACAGATAATGGTACTTATAATTACACATTCACACAGTACTTAGTCACTTTCATAATTATAAGCATCTAATTATTTTTAGATAGACATCCGTTGTTCTGCCCGGACAAAAAACTATTAAAATCTGACATTCACTACGAGTAAGCATTTCATGCTGCCCCATGAATATTATATTTTAATTTCAAGCTTTTATTCTTAACAAAAAAATATATCCAGCATGATATTGCAGTCTCGCCCTTGAATTTTGTAACCTATTTGTTGTATTTGTAACTTTTTATTTCTTATTTCATTTCATGTCCTGCTAAGAACAGGATAAATTAAAATAATATTGCTACATATCAATAAATTACATTGAAATTGACATAGAACAACGGACTATGATGATATCAATACATATTGTGACAGTCATCATTTAGCGACTTTTTATAAAACAGTTTATTGATTCAGTCCCCCTTTAATAATTAAAATTTTTTTTTCAATTTCTTATATATTATTACGGGGGAAACTATTTTGGTTATGTCACTTTATTACAGGCATAAAAAAGCACCCGGGAGGGTGCTTTTCAATAGCCGGTGAAATTAACGGCCGGCTTTCAGCTTCTGATAATAGCTTTCATACAGTACGCTGGTATCGCCGACATCATCCTGCCACTGCCCTTTGCGGATAGTTTCCTCATCAGGATAGAGCGATTTGTCATTAACAATCTCTGCCGGAAGCCGTTTTTTCGCCGCAAGGTTCGGAGTCGGATACCCGATAGTCTGTGCTACCTGTGCCGCAATTTCCGGACGCAGCAGGAAATCGATCAGCTTATGTGCGCCTTCCGGGTTTTTGGCATTGGCAGGGATCGCCAGACTGTCCATCCAGAAAATGCCGCCTTCTTCAGGCCAGACAACCTCAATATTCAGGCCGGACTGACGCGCCACATATGCCGAGCCGTTCCAGATCATCCCGACATTCACTTCCCCTTCCATAAACGGGTTGGCCGGGTTATCTGAGTTAAACGCTAAAATGTTCGGGCGCAGTTTTTGCAGCTCCTGATAAGCCTGCTCAATTTCAGCCGGATTGGTGGTATTTGCTGAATAACCCAGTTTGCTCAGCGCAATCTGAAACACTTCGCGGGCATCATCAGTCATCAGCAGGCTGTTTTTATAGTCCGGTTTCCACAGATCCGCCCAGGAGGTCACCGATGACGGATCGACTTCATCACCATTAATACCGATAGCAGTTGCGCCCCAGATATAAGGAACCGAGTAATCATTTTCCGGATCAAACGGTTTGTGCAGCAGATTCGGATCCAGATTATCAAAGTGACTCAGCTTTGATTTATCGATTTTCTGCAACATTCCTTCATGGCGCATTTTGGCAACAAAATAGGTTGAAGGCACCACCAGGTCATAGGCCCCGTCTTTGTAGGTCTTCAGTTTGGTGTACATGCTTTCGTTGGATTCATAGGTGGAGTAAATCACCTTGATTCCGGTCTCTTTGGTAAACTGCTCTAATAGTCCCGGCGGAACATATTCCGTCCAGTTATAGAAATAGAGTGTTTTACTGTCATCTGCTGATGCTGAACTCAAGCCTGCTGCCAGAATGCCGGCACCAAGCAGCAAGGACCACTTTTTCATTTCAGTGTTTCCCTCAACCCGGGTTAATCAGTGAATATCACAGGCGATAACGCCCCCTTTTTTAATTAAGCAGAGCAATTATAAAAGCGGAAAAGCAGGGGGTAAAGTCACGATTACGTCATAAAACGGTAACAGAATTGATAATTTTGCCGCAATGCGGGATTATTCACAAAATAAACCGGCGGATCCCTGAAAGACCACGCCGGTCACAGAACGGTTACTGCTGTTTGTGTGAGCGGTCACGCAGCACAAGCTGGCTGATAATGACCATAAACAACGAAAGTGCCATTAAAATAGTGGCCAGCGCATTCACTTCCGGCGAAACCCCGACTTTTACCATCGAGTAAATCTTCAGCGGCAGAATTTCATAGCTCGGCCCGGTGACAAATGAGGAAACCACCACGTCATCCATCGACAGGGTAAAGCTCAGCAGCCAGCCCGCAATCACTGCCGGTAAAGCCAGCGGCAGGATAATTTTGCGCAGAATGGTAAATTCCCCTGCCCCCAGGTCGCGTGCCGCTTCCAGCATTTTCACATCAAAATCTTTCAGCCGCGAATAAACCGTCACCACAACAAACGGCAGGCAGAATGTAATGTGCGAGAAAAGCAGCGACCAGAAACCAAGCGATACCCCGAGGATCATAAACAGCACCAGCAGAGAGATAGCCATCACGATATCCGGCGACATCATCACCACAAACAGCATACCGCCGACAAAAGGTTTTCCTTTGAACCGATAACGGTACAGTGCCACTGCGGTCAGAGAACCGATAACCGTGGCAAATGTGGCAGACAGAATAGCCATCGTCAGTGAATGACCCGCTGCCTGTAACAGGCTGTCATTATTGACCAGCGTGCTGTACCAGCCTGTGGTGAACCCCTGCCAGTTGATCCCGAAACGGGATGAGTTGAAGGAATTTACAATCAGGATGACAATCGGGATGTATAAATAAGCATAGATGATGGTCATAAAACCACCGCGTAACAGGCGTCCTGTCATTCCAGTTCACCCTTCTTATTTAGCATTTTTGCCGCACGGTAATAGACATACAGCAGCAGCCCCATCGCTGCGGTCAGGAAGATACTGGTCGCCGCACCAAACGGCCAGTCACGAATATTCAGGAACTGGCTTTTTATCACGTTGCCAATCAGCAGATTTTTCGCCCCGCCCATCAAATCCGCCACATAGAACAGCCCCATTGCCGGCAGCAACACCAGCAGACAACCGGCGATAATTCCCGGCATGGTCAGCGGCAGAATAATGCGGAAGAAGGTCTGAACTTTATTCGCTCCCAGATCCCGCGCCGCTTCCAGATAGGATTTGTCGAGTTTTTCAATACCGGAGTAGAGCGGCATCACCATAAACGGCAGCAAAATATAGATAAGCCCGAGCACCACCGCCTCAGAGGTATACATCAGCTTAAAAGGTTTATCGATAAGTCCTGTCCATAATAAAAATTCATTCATATAGCCGCGCGTGCTGAGGAAAATTTTCAGCCCGTAAATGCGGATAAGGGAGTTAGTCCAGAACGGGACTATCAGCAGGAATAACATCAGCGGACGATACTTCTGCGGCATCCGGGCAATAAAAGCCGCAAACGGATAGCCGATCAGCAGGCAGCAGACTGTTGCAATCACCGCCATATTGAGCGAGTGCAGCATCACCTGCGCATACATCGGGTCAAATAAACGGCGGTAATTATCGAAGGTAAAGACCATATCGACCAGATTCGCGTCATTGCGTGTCAGGAAACTGGTGCCGATGATCATCAGATTGGGCAGGAAAACAAACAGCAGTAACCAGGCGACAATCCCCGTGATCACGATAGTCTGGAATGGTTTACGCGTCATTTTCATCGCCCAGCACCACCTCCCAGCTTTCGACCCACGTGACCGCTATCTTCTGATTCAGCGAGTGATCCACATCAGGATCATCCTCATTAAAGAACTCACTGACCATCACCCGTTTGCCGTTTTCCATTTCCACTTCGGAGTCCAGCGTCATCCCTTTATAGTTACGCTCGCGGACATAACCGATAAGCCCGGCGATCGGCTCATTATCGTGGATCTCTTCAACACGCAGATCTTCCGGACGCAGCAGCACATGGACTCTCTGCCCCGGCGTGACGTCCAGTGTGGTGTAAATATCACACTCGTGCCCTTCGACACTTGCACGGATCCGCTGTTCATCGATTCTGTGCAGAACATCCGCATCAAAGATATTAATCTCACCGATAAACTGCGCCACAAACAGGTTTTTCGGCTCCTCATAGATCTCACGCGGGGTACCGTCCTGCTCAATCCTGCCATCGCGCATCACAATAATGCGGTCAGACATGGTCAGCGCTTCTTCCTGGTCGTGGGTGACAAACACAAAGGTGATCCCCAGTTGGCGCTGAAGGGCTTTCAGTTCACTCTGCATCTGTTTGCGCAGCTTGTAATCCAGTGCGGAGAGAGATTCATCCAGCAGCAACACTTCCGGTTTATTCACCACCGCACGGGCAATGGCAACGCGCTGCTGTTGTCCGCCGGAAAGGTGGCCCGGTTTACGCCCGGCGAAATCCTCCAGCTGCACCATTTTCAGCGCTTCTTCCACACGCTGCGTAATTTCATTTTCCGGAGTTTTCTGCATACGCAGCCCGAATGCGACGTTTTCAAAGACCGTCATGTGCGGAAACAGGGCATAGCTCTGGAAAACGGTATTGATGTGGCGCTGTTCGGCGGGGATATGGGTGATATCCTGGTCGCCGAGCATAATGGTGCCTTCATCCGCATCTTCGAGTCCTGCGATTAGCCGCAAAACCGTGGTCTTACCGCACCCGGACGGGCCCAGAATGGTGACGAACTCACCATGATTAATTGTGAGGTCGAAATGATTAATAATGTTCTTGTCATCAAAGCTTTTGCTCAGCCCTTTCAGGGTGACAAGTGGTGTCAGAGAGGTTGTCTCAGTCATTTATGCTATTCACTCTATCCCGGAGGTCATGCAGATAGAACCGTAACTGAAAAAAGACTGTTAAAGCAGATTGGTCTACTTATGGCCAATGCCCAAAACCAGTTACGCCGTCAAAAAAGAAGAGGGCATAATAAACACAGCGACCTTAAAATGAAAGCTGAAACGTCATTACACCACTAATTTTTTATTCATCTTTATTCATACATATCTTAACAATCATCCCCCTGATTGAACGCGTTTTCAAACCAGAATGCGATCTTATTGTCCGTGCGCAATATCCGCCTTTTGGGCGTTTTAAACTATTAAAATAAATCCATCGTTAGGTTAAACCTATCACATCGATAGCAGTAAGCCATTGGCCTCTCCGCACAGCTTCCCGTATTGTTATTTTCAACGAAACAGGAGGAATCATCTATGTCTTTAATTAATACCCCAATCAAACCTTTCAAAAACATGGCATTCAAAAACGGTGAGTTCATTGAAGTCACCGAAAAAGACACCGAAGGAAAATGGCGCATTTTCTTCTTTTATCCTGCTGACTTCACCTTTGTCTGCCCGACTGAGTTAGGCGACCTTGCTGACCATTACGATGAATTTCAGAAAATGGGTGTGGACATTTACTCTGTCTCCACTGACACCCATTTCACACATAAAGCATGGCACAGCAGTTCAGACACTATCGGCAAAATCAAATATACCATGATCGGTGACCCGACCGGCGCACTGACCCGTAACTTCGAAAACATGCGTGAACCGGAAGGCCTGGCTGACCGCGGTACTTTCGTTGTTGACCCGCAGGGTATCATCCAGGCGATTGAAATCACTGCTGAAGGTATCGGCCGTGACGCATCTGACCTGCTGCGTAAAGTAAAAGCGGCTCAGTATGTTGCCAGCCACCCGGGTGAAGTCTGCCCTGCCAAATGGAAAGAAGGTGAAGCGACTCTGTCTCCGTCACTGGATCTGGTCGGTAAAATCTAAAATCCTTCCCCGTCTTCTTTCTTATTTACTGTTATCGGGTGCATTGCACCCGATTTTTTAAGGGAATAATCATGCTCGATAACACAATGAAAGCGCAGCTTAAAGCGTATCTCGAAAAATTAACCCGTCCGGTTGAGCTGGTATCAACCCTTGACGACAGTGCTAAGTCCGGTGAAATCAGGACATTATTACAGGAAATCGCTGAGTTATCGCCGAAAATTACCGTTCGCGAAGATAACAGTGCCGCCGCACGCAAGCCGTCATTCCTGATTGTAAATCCGGGACAGACTCAGGGTATCCGTTTTGCCGGTTCCCCGCTGGGTCATGAGTTCACCTCACTGGTGTTAGCACTGTTACAAGTCGGTGGTCATCCGTCGAAAGAAGCACAGGAATTACTGGATCAGGTGCGTAATCTGGAAGGTGAATTCCATTTTGAGACTTACTATTCACTCTCCTGCCATAACTGCCCGGATGTGGTGCAGGCACTGAACCTGATGGCGGTGCTTAATCCGAATATCACACACACGGCCATTGACGGCGGTCTGTTTCAGAATGAGATCACCGAACGCAATATCATGGGCGTACCAGCGGTTTTCCTGAACGGTAACGAGTTTGGTCAGGGGCGTATGACACTGGCGGAAATCGTTAATAAAGTGGACAGCAACGCCGGTAAACGTGCAGCTGATGCCCTGAATCAGCAGGCTCCGTATGAAGTGCTGATTGTCGGCAGTGGCCCTGCCGGGGCATCCGCCGCCGTGTATGCCGCCCGTAAAGGGATCCGTACCGGGCTTATCGGTGAGCGTTTCGGCGGCCAGGTGCTGGATACCGTGGATATTGAAAACTATATCTCCGTGCCGAAAACCGAAGGCGCAAAACTGGCCGCAGCACTGAAAGTGCATGTGGAAGATTACACCGCAGATGTGATTGATAACCAGAGCATCACGGCGCTGATCCCGGCCACGGAACAAGGCGGCCTGCATCAGTTACAGACCGCGTCCGGTGCGACTCTGAAAGCGCGCAGCGTCATTATCAGTACCGGTGCCCGCTGGCGTAACATGGGCGTTCCGGGCGAGCAGGAATACCGCACCAAAGGCGTGACTTACTGCCCGCACTGTGACGGCCCGCTGTTCAAAGGTAAATCTGTGGCCGTGATCGGCGGCGGTAACTCCGGCGCGGAAGCGGCTATCGACCTGGCCGGTGTGGTGGAGCATGTCACGCTGCTGGAATTTGCTCCGGAACTGAAAGCCGATGCGGTGTTACAGCAGAAATTACGCAGCCTGGCAAACGTGGACATTATTGTGAATGCACAAACCACGGAAGTGCTCGGCGACGGCAGTAAAGTAACCGGTTTGCAGTATAAAGATCGCGTATCCGGTGATCTTCACACACTGACGCTGGCAGGGATTTTCGTTCAGATTGGCCTGCTGCCGAATACACAGTGGCTGAAAGGAACTCTGGATCTGAACCCGGTGGGTGAGATTGTGGTTGATGCCCGTAACGAAACCAGCATCAAAGGCGTATTCGGTGCCGGTGACTGTACCACCATTCCGTACAAACAAATTATTATCGCGGCAGGCGAAGGTGCCAAAGCATCACTCAGTGCCTTTGATTACCTGATCCGCACCAGTACCAGAACCGCTGAATAGTCCGCTGTTCAGTTGTTGTACCCAAAGGCATCCGGGGGCGGATGCCTTTTTTTATTCCCCGGTAAACACCGTCACACGCTGCCGGATCTGCCGCGAACAGCCGGGATTATGCAGCAAATCCTCCGGCCCCCGGAATACGATTCGCATATTCTGTACTGATATGCGGATATTTAATCAGATTAGTGATCATCCACGCTTCGCTGAGCAGCGGCAATCTGCGAGATACCGGTCAGGTGCAAATCAACCCCGGGCGGGTACATCAGTACAATCCGGAAACTGAAAATCACATATTTGAACATCACACAGTCCCAATCAGAAGGTCACCAGTATGATTGTAACTATCTGTTTTTTCTTACCCTGCTGATGAATGATAAAAGGCCTTTTTCTGTTACGGAAAAGATCGTTTCCTGTCACGATACAGTCGTGTTGCCGGGGGAAAAATACTTTTTTGTTTACTCGACAGCAAAATACCGGTTATATATTATTTTTTGCTCTTACCTGCTTATAATATTATGCTTAATATCACTCTTATGACGTGTATGTAATAATATCTCCTTTTCACTGAGTCCATTATTCTGCGCCATGCCACATTTAATACAAAGAAAGTACAGTCATCTGTATATTTATCACTAAACAACAAAGATAAACATCATAATATTATGTTTATTTCGTCACACTCTATTCATATACAAACACCGCAGACATACTTTAATGTATAGCCCTCTCTGTTCTTAAAACCAGATCAAATATATACCCGCCAGAGGAGTTATTATGCGCTTTAAAACATTAATTCTGATTTCGGGATTACTGACCATGCTGTCCGGTTGTACCACTGCGTCACGGCAAATGTCGTCTCAGCCCGCACAATCTGCGGCAGAGCCGGTAAAACTACTCCCGGCTCCGGCACAGAATTCAACCAGTAACAGCTGTATTGATGATATGTATCTGCTGCGTAAAACCAATGCCAATGATTACCTGGTATTATCCGGAAAATACAGTGAAGTGATGAATGAGTTTAATTTTTTGCGGGAAAATGAAAGTATCATGGATAATGATATTAAAATTTATATGAAAAACAGCCTGACCATAAAGCTTGGTAAAGTATGCAGTGATATCAAACTGAGTGCATTCCGCTCAATCAAAAAGAAATCCGGTCTGAATGCAGGTTCATAAATAAAAAAGGCTTGCAGTCAATACAAGCCTTTTTAACATTGGTCTGTTATTACACAGGATACTATCCGATAACATCCCGGCAATATTCAGAAAACAGACGGAGAAATGCAAAATAGTTTTTTTCATTATAATACTGAAGTGCCAAAAAACGTTTTGCATCTGAATCGCCTTTTCCGGCCGCAATAAGCAAATAGTACTTTCCTTTTTCAATATCTTTTTCCACACCATAACGTCCGGTGAGATACAGTGTTCCCAGTAAAAACTGGGCATTTGTCTCTCCCTGCCCTGCTTTTATATTCAGCATCTCAACATTTTGCGGCGGCGTTCCCGCAGAACAAAGTAACGGGATAAAAAGCACAGTAATCAAAATCCGGGAATATATTTTCATCTTTCCTTTATCCGTTAACAATGTGCCGGGGTAAAGATCATATGTGATTTATTGTCTTTTCTTTACCGGCAACAACGACATCAGGAGTAACTTTATTACTCTTATAAGGTTCGGACTGACCGACAAAACGTCCGCCGGTAATAATGGAAAATGCCTCAGCACGGCATACACCATTAAGTTCGCCCTTTTGTAAAATTTCCGTATTTTTAGCGCAGCAGGTTCCCTTCATCAGACCATTAATTGAAACATGCTCCGCCATTACGTCACCTTCAATAACACCTTTTTCCATAACAGACACTTTAAAAGTACCGGCACTTATATTCCCTTTTACTTTTCCGTATATCTCTATATTACCGCCCGGGGTAATATCACCGGTTATTTCACATCCTGTTCCCACAATAGTGATACTTTTACCTGCAGGTTCATTTTTTACCGGTTCTGCTTTTACCTGTTCTGTCTTCACGGGCTCCGCTTTATCTTTTTTATCGTCTTGTCTGAATAATGCCATAAAAAAATACCTTCCTGTTGTGATGGAAAATAATACAAAGAGAAGCAAAAAGTACATGCTCATATGAAAATACAATTCTCTCCCGGAAGAGATAATTGCTATCAATATTCCTCCCCAGAGAAACCAGAGACTGTATAAATAAAAATGTATTTTCATTCGCTCAGCATCATTATACTTTCTGGTATACCGGCACATCACTGATACAATTTATATTGATCTGGATGTGCACACCATTCTCTTCATCTATATAAAAAACAACATTATCACCATCATAGTGATACTTTATATCACAATCCCGTTTAACAAATTTTTTCATAATATTGGCTAAGTCAGTTTTCATATCATCAAAAATCATAGTTCCTCCTGATGTTCAGGTTTAAAGTGACAACAAATACATCTGAATAAGAACCGCATAAAATGAATTTATGGTTTTTCATCATAGATAATCATATAACTGCTGGTATTTAATAAGTTATTTTTCTGATTATTTTTCAGATCCTTTTCCAGGTCTCCGCCAAATCCGGTTTGTATATCATTTCCGTCATTGTCGAAAAACGCCTGCCAGGCACCGGCGATTTCATCCGAATAAAACTGATCGCCGGATTCATCATGCTGCACCGGAACTGCCGGTAATGTGCTGAACACATCACTGTGCGGGATCCGGCTGCCCGGCGGTAATTTTCCGGCTGGCTCCGGTAGTATGGTCAGATCCATCGGAAACGGCATGCCCCGTCTGCCGGATAAAAAGCGGTTTCTCAAATCATCCGGAGACACGGCGACAACTGTACCTATACCCTCTATTGTTTCCGATATCACCGGCTCAGATTGTCCGATAACCGGCTTTAATGCAGATGAAACTGCGACTGAAACAGGAAAGATAAACGGTAAAGAAAACAGCAGATATAATCTTATTTTTTTCATATTAAAAGTGTTATATGACATAAACATAAATATGTCCCGGCTTCGGACGTTCAGAGTTAATGATGATAAAATAATTTATCAATAAGTGCTGACGATATCCCCATCATAATGGTTTTATTCATTATTTCTGTATAAATATACTTTATTATTGTTTAAATCATTTTCCGTAATCATTATAGTATGACTGTTCTATTCGTCCTTCATGCTCACCCACCTTGTGATGGTAATAGCTGCCTAATACAGAGAATAAATTATTAACATCATTTGGTGTCATTTGAAGAGCAGCAAAATAGCGCATAAGCATATCCAGGTTAAAACAATTCACGCCTCTTTCATAACGGGAAATCTGTTGCTGACTGATACTTAAAATCCTTGAAAGTTCAATACCGGATAACCCGAGCTGTCGGCGTTTATTTTTAAGAGCCTGTCCTATTACGCTGGAAATAGGATGAATATTTTTAATCACAAATCCTCCTGACGACTACATTACACTCTGACTGCTATTTTTATAAATAAAACAATACGAATTAGTATTTTGTTTTATATGCCATGTGAAATAATGATAATCTCTGAAAAGATAAATCAATATACTGCTTTTCCCTTCTTTTTCAGGACACCTCCTTTCCTCAGATTAAGAGATCATAATAGTAATACATTTACACTCTGAGTGAGAGTAAAAATGCTATTTTCAGCATTAATTTTGTTACGTTGTGAACTATTGTATTGACAATAATATCACAGCAGAAGAGATTAACACTCTCTGCCATCCCGCATACGGATAAACATTATCATCACTGACATGCCAGCTGATTTTCTTTTTTTATCACAGAGAAAATTGGTATTACAAGATGATCCTTAAGATCATTTTGTCGCCATTTACCTGCTCTCGTTAATAACCTTCTTTATATAAGTTATTTTATTTTCATGTAAAGAGTAAATGACTTATAGTGGTGTGTGCAAATTTTTATTCACCTCTCCATTCAAATCGAACAATAGATTAAACCTATCAATAAAAATTTATCCATACCCAAAAAATAGCATAATAAGTCAAATTTACTAATTACATCAGTAAGTTAAATTGAAGTGACTGTTTTTACACAATAAATACGATTTATCCTAAATATCCACCCCACTCTTCTCGCGATTACGTTTGAAGCACCCTGTTACAAAATAAGCATTTTTTATTACCTTCAACTCAAAATGTAACACCAATTTACAACATATTTTTAAAATTTTATTCCTTGAAATAATACTAAATAAGACGATATAACCAGAATATTATTCATATATATTAACCAGATACAAAATTATTAACCATATTCATATTGCTATTGCAAAATAAAGAAGCCACCGGCATTTCTGTCAGAAGCTTCTATTATTGTTACCGGCTGGCAGTAACTTTTCTTATTTAAGTTGGTTCGGTTGATGATACCGTTCCTTTTGGTACAACCTGAACTTCATTATTCGAATCAACAATAATATCAAATACAATCCATTGTGCTTTCGCAGGGACAATCGCATCCGGCGCATTAAAACTCATCATCCCGGATGTACCTGATTTCAGCGTTAAGTCCTTATTCAGGAAAAGTAATACCTTCGCTGTTGATAATTTGGTGTCTGCACCCGCTCTTCACATCCATAAAGTCATCATAGTCGTCATATCCATTCGCCGTAATCTTAATTGCATACTTTCCGCCAACCAGATCAACCTTGAACTTACCGGTTGCATCCGTTGTCTTCTCGTACAGCAATTCCGAACCATCTTCCGTGAAGATCTCAACGTGTGCCCCGTTAATTGGCTTATCTCCGGCTGCAATTGCATCAATCACCAGCACCGATGTTGAGAACAACTCTTCAAAGAAAACTTTCTGATCCGCATTAACCGTCTGGCTTCCCTGTGCAGCACTGACCCTGCCTTACCATCAGCCACAATAGTGTCAGGAACAGCGGTTAGTAAAGATTTCTGAGCATCCGGGTTACCCTCTTTATTTTTGAGTAATACGAAGTCACAGGCATGAATACATCACCGAAAGTAAGATTAAAGCCATAAATTAATTATCAGAAAACATTTCTTTTATTATTTTCACTAATAACTCCAATCACCGGATACATTATAAAAACATGTTATTTTTTTACTCGCAATGAATACTCACGATTCACAAGAGTATTTATTTCTGACTCTGTTATTCACAACAGATAAATTTGGTTAATTATTACGACAGAATCACGCATATCCATCACCTGTAAAAACCAGTTGATAATAAGATAAACGTTTTATCTTAACTGGCATCAGAAATTAATTTTAATACTTATTATTTGAGTTATTTATATATCATGACAAGTAAGCAATAAGACATATTTTTACATTATTACACAGTATACACATGTCTCTGGAACAGGTTAAAAACAGAAAAAAGTTGTTAATAATCAATTAATTATTTTGAATAACAACCAATGCCCACCCGGATTTCTCTTTCAATATATTTTTATTTAACTATTTTTTAAAAAAGTATACATAAGAACCACCACACCAGATATCACTATGAAATATGAGCAAAGACATCATTACTTTATTATGGGATTTAAATTTCCGTTTTATTAAATTACAATACCTTACCGGGTAGTCTAAAATTCATCAGATAACAATACATAAATACCAGTCAAAGAAGTTTAAATCCGGAAAATCACTGACAGAAGAAACAGAAATGAAATAAAATGGGAAGTACTGTTGTCTGATACGGACGACCACTAAAATAGTGAATAATATAAGTATTACACTATTTCAGTGTCCGACCGCATACCTGGATTATTAAACTGATTTCTCCTGGGTTATTATTTAATCTCTGTTGATAACGGGAAGTTACAATCGAATGAAACAGACGTTTGCGCACTTCCTGAAGGTGATGAAACATAAAAACCCAGAAATGCTTCCGGAATTTTAAAAGTTTCATCTTTCGTCGAGAATCCAGAGATAGTGATCCTGTTCGTTGACGATGACGGTGAAGTTGTCCCGGTATTATTGCCGAATAATTTACAGGTCAGCTGAGTGTCGCCATCAGTCACTGTTTTATCCAAAACCTCATACTTCAGCGTGACATCTTTTGATATTGCGGTTGAAAGCCAGTTAACACAGTCAACCGACACATTATCCACATCATAGTTATAGGACAGTATTTTCTGATTGGCAGCACCATCATATAAATACAGATTATCCTCAGACAATGATGTTTTAACGGATATATCTTTACTGGTGAACTCACAGGCAACCTGCAAGTCTTTCATAGTCGTAAAATTTAATGTGTGAGTGGTATAACCTGAATCTGCATAATCTTTACATGTTGACGAATTTGCATCACAAACGCGCCCCGCCGATGACGTATTTACTGTATACCGGTTGTTTCCGCCGGTCAGTGTCGTAATATCTTCACGCGGAATTTCAACAAGCTGAGTTAAATCAACACCATGAGCCTCTGCCACCCGTAACGCATTATAATGTGTTGTGGCACTCATCAGTTCCTGATCAAAACTGCCGTCTCCCCGCAAATCAACAAAACCGGTTTTAATCACTTTATTATTACCACCGGATGTCACTTTATAATTCAGAGTACAGGACTCCAGTTTATTATTTGTATAGGTTTTTCTGCATGTATTTGCATGATTAGTTTCATGACCCACCAGATACTTATGAATCAGTTCAAATGAAAATATCCTGGTGGTCGTTTTTACATTTTCGACCTGATAATGTGCATATGCATTGCCCGACAACACAATCAATGCCATGGCAATTATTTTATTTTTCATTGCATTACCCTTATAAAAACAGAGCTGAATTGCCGGTATAATGTTTATACCGGCAACTCAGTAACGGATTAATTGGTTACGATGGCTGACTTCAGAGTGAATTTCACCAAGTCAAATATCAGTGCATAATCTTCATTAAGGTCGATTCCGTCTGTATCTTTTGCCGATACAGATAAACTGACATTCTGAATTTTACTTCTGACGCCCGGTTTAAATACCCCGTCCGCAGCGGTAACACCTTCCGCATTGTCTATCATCACCATTGCAGGCTGCGCTTTTTCTGTGACCTTGATATTCACGCCACTAATCGGGTTATCATTGGCATCAACAACTTTTATCTCTAAATTGTTGACCGATACTGTATCGGCAACGGCATGTTTATCCTGATTTAAGTTCGTGATAACCATTTTTGCCGTGCTCTTATCTGCGACCAGTTTCACCGTTTTTGATGCAACGCCGAACTCTGCACCATTCACCTTCACTTTTATCTCCGCATTACCGGCTGTTTTTCCTTTCAGCGCGGCATTGTACGTACCTTGCGGTGATTCCGGTTTATCTGTGATAGTGGTATTGATTAACGCAGTACTGAACTCAACAGTCTGTCCGGTGATCAGGTTATTGTTAACATCGCGCAGAATCAGTTTCAGCGCCGACGTTTCTGTATCATCAGCGGTAATCGTCTCCGGTGTTACCACCAGTTCTGATTTACCGCTGTCCGGATTGTCCTTGTCTCCAATCAGTGTGACATCCTTGGTCAGTCCCGCCAGTTCCGTTCCGTTAACCGTCACAGTGACCGTCGCCGTTCCGGCTTTTGTCCCTTTCAGGTTAGCGGTATAGACACCATCCTGATCTCCCGGCGTCATTGTGATTACCGTATTTTCCAGCGTTGTTTTGAGTTCAACCGTCTGTCCGGTGATCAGGTTACCGTTGACATCACGCAGGGTCAGTTTCAGTACTGATTCATCCGTGTTATTTGCCACAATCGTATCCGGATCCGCCGTCAGCTCCGACTTGCCGCTGTCCGGATTATCCTTATCTGCCGTCAGAGTTACCTCTGCCGCAGTGACCGCAAGTGCCGTACCGTTGACAGTCACACTGATAGTTGCCTTGCCGGACTTCGTTCCTGTCAGGGTTGCTGTATACGTCCCGCCGGTATTTTCACCGGCATTACCAACCGTGGTATTTTCCAGAGTTACTCCGAACCCGACGTCCTGACCGGTGATCAGGTTGCCGTTGATATCCCGCAGGATAAGTTTCAGTTCTGATTCATCGGTACCGTCAGCCACAATCGTATCCGGCAATGCGGTCAGTACTGATTTAGTAGCATCCGGATTGTTTTTATCACCAATCAGTATCACATCGGTGGTAATACCCGTCAGTTCAGTACCGTTTACCTTCACTTTAATGGTCGCTGTACCGGCCGTTGTCCCCTTCAGCGTCGCGGTATAAACGCCATCCTGAGGTTCGTCATTGTCCGTTATTGCAACATTTTCCAGCCCGGTAGTGAATTCCACGGTTTGTCCCGGCAGGAGGTTATTATTAACATCACGCAGAACAAGCTTCAGTACTGATCCTTCCTTACCGTCAGCCACAATCGTATCCGGTGTTGCTGTCAGTTCAGATTTAGTGCTGTCCGGATTAGTCTTATCACCAATCAGCGTCACATCTTTGGTGATTCCCGCCAGTTCAGTACCATTTAAACTGACTTTGAGGGTTGCCGTACCAGCCGTCGTTCCCTTCAGCGTCGCAGTATAGGTACCGCCCTGAGCTTCCGCATTGTCCGTTATTGCGGTATTTTCCAGTGCCGTGCTGAACAATACTGTCTGCCCGGTGATCAGGTTACCGTTGACATCACGCAGAATAAGCTTCAGTGCTGATCCATCCTGACCGTCAGCCACAATCGTATCCGGTGTTGCTGTCAGTTCAGATTTAGTGATATCAGGGTTAGTTTTATCACCAATCAGCGTCACATCTTTGGTCATCCCCGCCAGTTCAGTACCATTTAAGCTGACTTTGATGGTTGCTGTACCGGCCGTCGTTCCCTTCAGCGTTGCGGTATAGGTACCGGCCTGAGCTTCCGCATCGTCCGTTATTGCTGTATTTCCGAGTGCTGTGCTGAAGCTGACTACCTGCCCGGTGATCAGGTTACCGTTGACATCACGCAGGATGAGTTTCAGTGCCGACCCATCATTACCGTCAGCCACGATCGTATCCGGTAATGCTGTCAATTCTGATTTGCTGATGTCAGGATGATTTTTATCACCGGTGAGTGTCACGTTCACCGAGGTTGCCGGCAATTCAGTACCATTGACTTTGACCTTCACAGCCACAACACCTGCCTGAGTTCCTTTGAGCTCAGCTGTATATGTTCCGCCGGTGTTCTCTGCTGCCGGAGTGACGGAGACATTACCCGGATCGGTAATGAACACCACATCCTGTCCGGTGATCAGGTTATCGTTGGCATCACGCAGGATCAGTTTCAGTACCGATTTGTCAGCGCCGTCCGCGACAATGGTGTCCGGTGTTGCTGTCAGCTCAGACTTACCGTTGTCCGGATTAGTGCTGTCTGCTGTCAGTATGACTGTTGTTCCTGTCACGTTGAATGCATTGCCGTTCAGTGTAACGGTAATATGCGCATCTCCGGCTTTGGTACCTTTCAGTGTTGCGGTATAGACACCCGCAGTATCTTCAGCCGTACCGCTGATAACGGTACCGCCCAGATCCGCCTTGAACAGAACAGTCTGTCCCGGAATCAGGTTACCGTTAACATCACGCAGTGTCAGTTTAAGTACTGATTCCTTTGTATTATCAGCCACAATAGTCGCAGGCGCTGCTTCCAGGACTGACTTACTGCTGTCCGGATTTGAACTGTCTGCTGTCAGTTCGACACTCACTGCATTTACCGCCAGTTCAGTGCCGCTGACAGAAACCTTAACCGGTGCCGTACCGGCAACAGTACCTTTCAGGGCTGCGGTATAAATACCGTCCTGATCCTCTGCCGTACCGGAGATAGTCACACCATTAAGTACAGTGGTAAATATCACCGTTTGTCCGGAAATCAGGTTATTGTTAGCATCCCGCAGGATCAGTTTGAGTACCGATTCCTGTGTATTATTCGCCACAATCGTTGCAGGCGTGGCACTCAGCTCTGATTTACTGCCATCCGGATTACTGCTGTCAGCAGTCAGTTTTACAATAACCGGGGCAACCGCGAATGCTTTTCCGTTAAGTACAACCGTGATTTTGGCATTACCGGCTTTGGTTCCCGTCAGTGTTGCACTGTAAGTTCCGTCCGGATTTTCCGTCGTTGCACTCAGTTTGCTGTCCGTCAGATCAGATTTAAATTCCACACTCTGAGAAGGGATATTGTTTCCGAATTTATCTTTCAGAGTGAACTTCAGTGCTGACTCCGTGTTACCGTCCGCCACAATGACCATCGGCTCAGCCGACAGAGATGATTTACCGGCATCCGGATTGGTGGTATCTGCTGTAAACGTCACAACCGTACTCATCTCACTGATGTTCACTTTGGCAGTCACGCTGACCTGTGTTGCCACCGTATTGGTCATACTGAATGAGATTTTACCGTTCTCATCCGTCATCAGTGACTGTGATGCCGGTTGTGCGCTGTTATCTGTGGTGAAAAGAACAGCCACATACGGCACAATGTTACCGGAAGCGTCTGTTACCGTAACATCCACCGAGTTCTGTGCTTCGCCGTTTGCCGGCCGGTTATCCGCCGTAATCGTCATATCCGCAATTTTTGCTGTGGCGCTGTCAGCCGTAAATGTCACATTTACTGATGCCGTTTTACCGTTAACCAGCGCAGTGACCTTCGTTTTACCGGCTTTGGTATTCGTCAGCTCAAAGACTGTTTCACCGTTGCTGTCCGTCGTCAGCTGAGACTGCGACGGCAGAGCATTGTTGTCCGTAATAAACTGTACGGTATAGCCCGGGATATGGTTACCATAAGCATCCGCAACAGTCGCCTGTACCCGGTTTACCGATGTGCCGTCTGCTTTCTGACCATCATCCATGATTTTCAGTTGTGAGTCTGTAATGGTGGCCGTGGATTCATCCGGTTTAAACAACAACTGTCTGGTGACACTGCTGTCATTGATACTGAAGGTGTAGTCCTCTGAACCGGCTTTGGTGTTAGTGATATAGACACGCAGACGTCCCTGATTATCCGTCATTCCGCTTGCCGGCTGAGTCTGGTAACGGGCGGTTCCCGGTACACTGATGGTTACCGGTGCACCCGCCAGCGGATTATTCCGGTTATCTGTCACCGTCACCAGCACACTGTTCTTCGCCTGTCCGTTTGCCACCGCGCCGTCATCTTCCGTTGTCACACTGTGAATTTTTGCGGTACTCATATCCGCAACGAACTGCGCGGTCACGCTCTTCGAGGTGCCGGTTCCCTCAACCACCAGTTTTGAATCCCCGGCAGTCTCACTGCTGAAACGGATAGTGACCTGCCCGTTACTGTCAGTCTGCTGGTTAGGGTCAGTAACTGTCGCGCCGTTATCCGCCCCGGCGGTTAACGGGAAGTTTTCCACCTGGTTATCAAACTGGTCAGTCACTGTTGCCACGGCGATATTTTTCGCCTGGCCGTCGGCCACCGCTTTGTTATTGGTTAACTCAAGGGTTTTGATTTTTGCAGTACTGATATCCGCAATATAGGTGATCGCTTCGGTACGGCTGTTACCGTTACGCATCTTCGCCAGCAACTGCGCTTTACCGGCAGATTTACTGATGATTTTCACGGTCGCCGTGCCGTCCGGCCCGGAGATCACGGTCAGGGTCTGCCCGTTGTTGCCATCCGCATCATAAATCGTCACACCTTCCGGATTTTTCAGGCCGGAAACACTGAAAGTAACCGCTTTATTCGGCAGCACTTCACCCTTGTCATTCTGCAACAGCGCAACGGCAGTAAACTGGTCGCTGTTATTGGCGACTAAAGACTGATTCGGCGTTACTGTCAGACGGGTAATAGTTTCCACAGACGGGATCACATTCACCCACATTTCTGCGGTGTTGGACGGGTTGCCCTCGTTATCCTCTCCGACCGCTGTCACACGGTAGCCCTGAGGTTCACCGCTGCGGTTAGCAAAGATATAGGCCGGCAGGGTAATATCCGCCGTGGTCAGCCCGGTCTGTTTGATCTCACCGCCGTTTGCCAGCAGTTCAGGTGCTGACCAGCGCAGTGATTTCAGGCCGTATTTGGCTTTCAGCACACTGACTGTCACCGGCAGTGTCTGTGCCGCTTCACCACGAAGTGCCGGTGGCAGTGCAATCCGCAGCAGCTCCTGCTTACGGTACTGCATCACAATGTTGTAGTTTCTGTCGACGAAGTCGTAACGGTTACCCGCCAGGTTACGCATCAGATCAACATTATCAGTATCCAGCTGCTGTGATAACGGCACGCCGAAACGGTAGGAAAGCTCCATACCAACCTGGCTGTCGTCGGAATCACCGCGGGATGTCTGACCTTTGAACGTGATCAGCGGGAACGGGGTGTAACTGAGTCCGATGGTAGAGACCGACGGGTTATTTTTCAGTTCACCGGAAGAGGTGGTACTGGCCAGGCTGATGCCGTCACCGAAGTACTGTTCATATTTTGCAAATGCGCCTAACTGCGGATAATCCGGCAGATAGCCCTCCGCACGGATATCAAACCCGTTAGCCGGGCGTTCATCGTAATCGCGCATTTCATGCAGTTTTGACTGGTGCCAGTCTGTTACCCTGAAGTAGCCGTTGGCCGCAAATTTCAGGTAATCAGCCCATAACTCACCGCCGACACCGACCCGCGAGTTACCGCCGGTGATATCATAGTCATAAAAGCTGTTCACCCCCCACATCCAGCCGTCTTCATACTGACGGTAGCCCAGACCGAGGTTGGTGGTGGTACGTTCTTCATTGGCACGAAGCCCGACCTGTGAAAACAGCAGGCTGTTCGGATTATCAACTAACGGCACCAGCACATCGGCATCACCGGTTTTATTGCTGCCGAACTGAATGCGGGCATGACCCACCTGATTCAGCCAGTCATTCACCTGCTGGTTCAGCAGGTTTTCACCAATACCGCGCACATAACCGAGAGAGGCGTCAACGGCATCTTCACCGGAGAGGATCTGCCCTGCCTGTGAAGCATTACCCGCCCAGCGGGCTTCATTCTGCGCCGCTTCATCTTCCGGAGAGCTGTCCGGCAGACCAAGGGTCGGTAATGCGCTGAAGACATCATCTGTCCGCACGGTATTATCGCGCGGTGCAAGGTTTGCCGGATCCGGAAGCGTGCTGACACTCATCGGGAACGGCATGCCGTTCTGTCCTGAGATAAAGCCGCTGTCCGAACCGGCCGGCATCACGCCGTACTCACTGCCGGATGGCATTTCAACAGTAAATCCCTCACTGCTGAGAGTACTGCCGGAAGCGGTTTTTCCGCCCTGTGGTTCCGGAGGCGGAACCGGGGATGTATCCATCAGTGCATTAAGCCCGTCAAATGTTTCTGACATAATTAATGCATCATTTTGCTCTGCCGCGTAAGCAACAGATAATGTTGCCGTCGACACCGGAAAAAATAACTGCAAAAAAAGCAACAGATAGGCTGTTACCCTCTTTGTTTTTGAGTAATACGAAGTCACAGGCATGAATACATCCCCGAAGTGAGATTAAAATTCAGAAAAATTAAATATCAGAAAGTGCTTTTATTTTATCTTTCACCCCGATGAAACCTGCGTACTGAACTTTGGTACATAAGGTGTCCAGTTTTTTATTCAGAGTCATGGATAACACTTCACGGGAGTCTTTATCCATAATCTCTTTATTGACGTTTAAGAAGGTATAGTTCTGATTAATACGCCCGTAGCTTGATGAGAAATCATTAAACTCAGCCTGGTTTACGCCTTTAAGGAAATTAAACCCATCCACACAGGCATTATTAGTTGATGCAATAACAATACCCTGTGATGCTATTTGTTTGCTTCCCACATACGCCTGTGCCGCGTTATTACCGGTCACATTAGGTGTGGCAGAACGGGTTTGCTGTTTCACCGGCGTGTTTTTAACTGCTGCCGTATTTTTCTTTACCGGTGATGTTGAGCAGGCAGAAATAACCAGTGAAAGCCCGGCTACAACGAGTGCTTTTTTGTTAATCATCATTTTCATTTATTCCTATTTATAAAATTAACTCTTACAGAGAGAAATTACAGGTTTAATAAAAACACCTGACTGCTGATGATATGAAGTTAATGCAACATATTATTAACAGCATTCAGATGTCATCAGACAAAAAAAGGTTGGTGATGTTAAATACACGAGTAAAGGGAGAGTCATAACAGTTGGATAGTCAGCATTACGGATTATCAGTGTCATCTGTATTTTCCTGTCCGGAAATAACAGATTGATAGTGGGTGCTGATAATGGAAAAAAGTTCGCTGATCTCGCGCTCCGTCATTCCCAGCGCCGCACAGTATCTGAGCATGACATCCGGACTGAGTACCGATAACCCGCGTTCATAGCGGGATATCTGCTGCTGACTGATATTCAGTTTTTCAGCCACTTCCGAACCTGTTAATCCCTGACTTTTTCGCCTTCTTTTTAAAAAAAAACCAACTTCTTTCAATAGAGATATATTATTATCACACATAGCAAAACCTGATTTACCCGGGACATTTAACTCCTTTTAGGTTTATCCGGAATAATTAACGACAGTAATAAACATAAAAATCCTGTTATTACGCACTATATCCACCGGAGAATCAGACCGGAAAGGTAACGTTCCCTGTTAATTACTGCATCCTTTATCGGAAAAGAAGCCAGCCACTGCTTTTTATTTTCAGTTGATATTATTCAGCCAAATACAAATTAAGTGAGTTTAATCCCGGTTATTCAGCAGTAATAAAATTACTGACAAAAAAATAATACCGATAAATCATCACTATCAGATCGGGTAAAGAATAAGTGAATCCTGAGCCGTCATGCAAATAATCATTCTTCTTTCGTTACCTTAAGAACAATTGGTAAAATCTATCTGTGAGTAACCATAAATAGTAATAACGGGAGAAATAACCATGTAATTTCAGTTTATTATATAAAAACAAACAGGATAAGTAATGATGACGTGGAAAAAATGGTATTTGAGATAACTCCCTGCATGATTAAACCCGTATCACTTTGTTACAGTTTTTATCCTGTTTTTATTCATCTGAGCATAATAAAAAGAATTTTATTATGATTTATTAAATATAACTCCAATAACTTGTATTCCGGACGGATAAAATAAAAACACCGGCTTGTCATGAGAAGCCGGTGTAATACTGACGCAATATAGCATTAAGAAAAACGATTTTCTTCCCTGTATATTGCGGGGTTATCTGTTATCAGCATACCCACCCCCCAGTCCGCAAAATGCGTGACCAGTTCCGGATAATTCGGTGTATAACAAAAAACCTGATAACCGGATTTTCTCAGCGATTTCGCTGTTTCTTCCCGCAGAAACAGCCAGTCACAGTGCACACTGAATGCGTCGATCTCCTGAAGCAGCGTCAGAGGCTGCGGCGGGATTTTTTCCCAGAGCTGTCCGCGCCGGATGTGTGGCATCCGTTTGTGCATATGGCGCAGTGTACGCGTGTCAAAGCCGGAAAACAGAATCCGATCAGCCGGAAAATTCTGCATTTCAAGCACCGCGGCTGTGGCTTCACACAGCTGAGCAATTGCGTGATCGCTGTCTGTCAGCTCTGTTTTCAGTTCCAGGTTCAGATGCAGCCCTGACTCTTCCGCCAGCGCCAGCAAATCCGTCAGCAGCGGAATTTTCTCCCCCCGGTACATCTCCCCGGCCCATAACCCGGCATCCAGTGCCCGCAGTTCGCGTAAGGACAGTGACGTCACTTTCCCGCTGCCGTTGGTGGTGCGGTTAACGGTTTCATCGTGGATCAGCACCGGCACGCCATCGGCACTGAGCTGAACATCAGTTTCAATCCACAGACAGCCGAACTCCGCTGCCTGCCGGAATGCCGTCATGGTGTTTTCCGGCGCGCGGGAGGAAAAACCGCGGTGTGCAGCAATAATCATAATCTGTTCCTTTTATATATAGGCCGGAGTGAGTGCAGGACGCCGGCACTGCCACAGAACAACGGATGATGCGGAAATTATTTTTTCTGTAATACCCATACCGCCGCTTCCACACGCGATTTTACCTTCATCTTTTTCATCAGGTTTTTCACATGTACTTTTACCGTACTTTCGGTGATATCCAGTTTGCGGGCGATCATTTTATTCGGCTGCCCCTGAGCAATCAACTTCAGTATGTCGCGCTCACGCGGGGTAAGGCTGTTGATATCCGGCTCATCATCACTGCGCACCTCACGCAGCGCACCTGCCAGCACTTCAGTCAGGGCCGGGGAGACCACCATTTTACCGGCAGCCGCCTGGCGCAGTGCCACCAGTAGTTCCTCCGGCTCCATATCTTTGAGCAGATAGCCGTCCGCCCCCCGGCGCAGTGCTGTGATCAGGTCTTCCCGGTAGTTGGACACACTAAACACCACCACCCGGCCGGAAAGTGGTTTGCGGCGCAGAATATCCAGGGTTTCAAAACCATTCATTTCCGGCATATTCAGATCCAGCAGAATCAGATCCGGATCAAGTGATTCCGCCAGGGCAATGCCATCGCGGCCGTTCCCGGCTTCACCAGCCACGGTCAGTGACGGCTCCATGCTGATTAGCTGCCGGACACCGTTACGCAGCATCGGGTGATCATCTATCAGCAGGATCGTGGCGGGGGAGGCCGGATCAGCGGCTTCATCCGGGTCACTGAGTATAATTTCTCCGGCAGAAAGTATTCTGTTCGTCATTGTTTACCTTGCTCCTGAATCGTCTTCATTTATTCTTATAGTTGTATTAGCGGGAAAGCTTATCAGCACCTGAGTACCGCCCTGCCCCCGCGTGGTTATCCGGCAGGTTCCGTGCAGTGTGGCTGCCCGTTCCCGCATGATAGATAACCCGTAATGATTATTTTTTTCCGGATGTTCCGGGATCCCTTCCCCGTTATCTTCCACACTGATATAAATCATCTGATCTTCTGGCCGGCACACCACCCGCGCCTCCGATGCATTGGCATGCTGGAGGATATTACTCAGTGCCTCACGGACAATCTGCACCACATGAATAGTCTGGTGTGCGGAGACCTGCCGCCCGGAGAGCTGAAAATCAAAGCCGATACGGTAACCCATCCGCAGCTCAAATTCCTCCAGCGTGCTCTGTAACGCCGCAAGCAGTCCCGGCTCGGTCAGTTTCAGGCGGAAAGTGGTCAGCAGCTCACGCAGCTGATGGTAAGCACCATTCACTTCCTGGCGCATTTCGGTCAGCAGTGTCTGACAATTTTCCGGGATCTGCGCGGAATGCATCTGTAAATAGCTTATCTGAATTTTCAGGCAGGATAATGACTGTGCGATAGAATCGTGAAGTTCGCGGGCAATCACTGAGCGCTCATCCATCAGAATCAGCTGTTGCTGTTGTTCATGCTGATAAGCCAGCGCAAAGGCCGAGATGATTTGTTTACTCAGCATCTGCATCATATTCTGCTGTTCACTGTTCAGCTGCTGCCCGGCCGGTAACAGGAGCATTAATATTCCGTAACGGTTAATCGGTCCGCTCAGATTCCAGGTCAGCTGTTCCTGTGCCTGTGACAGTACACAGCCGCAATCCCCGATTTCGGTAAAACGGGAGGCGTTATTATCCTCAAAAATCCGCAGGCACAGTGCGCCTTCCGGTACAATCTGATGCAGATCCCGCAGAATATCGGTCAGTTGTGTGGTCAGGTCGCTGGTGTTATTCAGCCGCTGTCCGCTTTTATATAAGAAGGCCAGCATCTGATTTTTTTCCTGCAAATCCTGTGTTTTGACTGCCACCCGCGCTTCCAGCTCCCCGTAGAGTGCAGACAGTTCTTCTGCTGTGTGGTTGAGGGTGTTACCGATCATGGTGATTTCATCGCGGTGATCATAATCCGCAAAGCGCGGCTGAAAGTTTCCCTGTCCCATTGCATCAGCCTGCGCCAGCAGCCGCTGCCACGGATGGAGGATCCGGCGGCGGAAATGGCGCGCTGACAACAGCAGCAGCAAAATCATCAGTGCGATAAAGACCAGCTGAATGGCCGCCACCAGCCGGATAGTGGACTCGGTCTGGTGGTCAATGGCAGACACCAGGCTGTCAATCTGACCGACAAACGCAGCCACCAGCGCACGAGCCTCTTCCGGTTGTTTTGCCGCTTTCAGTGCCGGACGCAGCTTTTGCCGCCAGGTCTGTTCAATAAACAGAAACTGCTGCTGTATTTTTGCCGGGCTCACCGCTTTCATACCGGAAAGCAGAATTAAATCTGATTCAAAATCATCAAGATACTGCTGAGAATGCGCGGTCAGCGGGATTTCAGATAAGAAACGGTAACTCTGCATCCGCAATGTACCGGACTTATTAATGGCGTGTGCATTGCCCTGCACACTTTCCGTGATCTGATTGGTCAGCCCCATGCCGATCACCGCAAAAACGGTAAGCAGCACCATAAAACCGATGATTTGAGTGAGAATGGATGTGTGTTTCAGCATTCACTGATGCTCCTCTGAACTGACCGGTTATTCTCTCCGATTTCCCTGAGAAAACACTTACCACCAAAGTAGTACCCCTTAAAACCACGAGGGATTAACCGCGATAAACCACACTAATCGTACTGATAATAACCTTTTGATTTTATGTAGTTTCACCGGGTTAATAATCGTACCCCTAAAGTAGAATGACGGCTTTGCGCTTAAAAATCAATCGGTTCACCCTTTGATTAAGATCAGTATCAACACCTTATAACCCACGTAAAACGCCTTTAATTTCAGCATAATTTTGAGGTGTATTATGGCTCAGATATCCAAAGGCAAGGCCGCCGCAGGCGTCATTACCGACTGGCGTCCGGAAGAGGAAAAATTCTGGGCAGAGGGCGGCCACCGGGTTGCATCACGTAACCTGTGGATCTCTGTTCCCTGTCTGTTACTGGCATTCTGTGTGTGGATGCTGTTCAGCGCCGTTGCCGTCAATCTCCCGAAAGTCGGCTTTAACTTTACCACCGATCAGCTGTTTATGCTGACGGCCCTGCCTTCCGTTTCCGGGGCACTTCTGCGTGTTCCTTACTCCTTTGTAATTCCGATTTTCGGTGGCCGCCGCTGGACCGCGTTCAGTACACTGATCCTGATCGTGCCGTGTGTGTGGCTCGGGTTTGCGGTACAGAATCCGTCAACGCCGTATGCAGTGTTTGTGATTATCGCCCTGCTGTGCGGCTTTGCAGGAGCGAACTTTGCCTCCAGTATGGGTAACATCAGTTTCTTCTTCCCGAAAGCCAGACAGGGCGGCGCACTCGGCATCAACGGCGGTCTGGGTAACCTCGGCGTAAGTGTGATGCAGTTGGTCGCACCGTTTATTGTGACATTCGGTGTGTTCAGCTTTATGGGCGGCACCGGTGTCACCCAGCCGGACGGCTCTGAGCTGTGGTTACAGAATGCCGCGTGGATCTGGGTACCGTTCCTGCTGCTGTTTACCGCCGCAGCATGGCTGGGGATGAATGATCTTTCTGCCAACAAAGCTTCTTTAAAAGAGCAGTTACCGGTTCTGAAACGCAAACATCTGTGGATCCTGAGCTTCCTGTATCTCTCCACTTTCGGCTCATTTATCGGGTTTTCGGCCGGATTTGCCATGCTGTCCAAAACCCAGTTCCCGGATATCGTTATCCTGAAATTCGCCTTCTTCGGCCCGTTGCTGGGTGCACTGGCGCGCCCGCTGGGCGGCTTCCTCTCCGATAAATTCGGCGGTATCCGCGTGACCTTCATTAACTTTGTGGTCATGGCGGTATTTGCATTCCTGCTGTTCTTCACACTGCCGGGCAAAAATGATACCGGTTCATTTGCCGCGTTCTTCGGCGTCTTTATGGTGCTGTTTTTCACTGCCGGTCTCGGCAGCGGTTCGACGTTCCAGATGATTGCGGTGGTGTTCCGCAAAATCACCACTGAGCGTGTACTGGCTCAGGGCGGAACTGAAAAAGAAGCACAACATGAAGCTATCACCGAAAGTGCTGCCGCACTCGGTTTTATCTCTGCCATCGGCGCTATCGGCGGGTTCTTTATCCCGAATGCCTTTGGTATTTCACTGACACTGACCGGCTCGCCTGCCGGTGCAATGAAAGTGTTCGTTGTCTTTTATGTGGTCTGCATTCTGACCACATGGCTGGTATACGGCCGTAAAAAATAATTAATTCAATTCTGATAATCAGAGCAATGTGAGCGCCCGGCGCTTATCGGGGGATTACCGAATGAGCAAGTTTTTAGACAGATTCCGTTATTTTAAACAGCGCGGGGAAACCTTCTCCGGCAACCACGGACAAGAGCTGAACGTCAACCGCGACTGGGAAGATGGTTACCGCAGCCGCTGGCAGCATGACAAAGTTGTCCGGTCCACCCACGGCGTGAACTGTACCGGCTCATGCAGCTGGAAAATCTACGTGAAAAACGGGCTGGTGACCTGGGAAACGCAGCAGACAGACTACCCGCGTACCCGTCCTGATCTGCCTGATCATGAGCCGCGCGGCTGTCCGCGCGGTGCCAGCTATTCCTGGTATCTTTACAGTGCAAACCGCGTGAAGTATCCGATGGTGCGCAAACGCCTGATCAAACTGTGGCGTGAAGCAAAAGCACAGCACGCGGATCCGGTGGATGCATGGGCTTCCATTATTAATGATGAGGCAAAAGCCAAAAGCTACAAACAGGCACGCGGCCGCGGCGGGTTTGTCCGCTCTGACTGGCAGGAAGTCAATGAAATGATTGCCGCAGCCAATATTGTGACTGCCAAACAATTCGGCCCTGACCGTATTATCGGCTTCTCGCCGATCCCGGCGATGTCGATGGTTTCCTATGCCTCCGGTGCCCGTTATTTATCCCTGATCGGCGGTGCCTGCCTGAGTTTCTATGACTGGTACTGCGACCTGCCGCCGGCTTCCCCGCAAACCTGGGGTGAGCAGACTGACGTGCCGGAATCCGCAGACTGGTATAACTCTTCTTATCTGATAGCCTGGGGTTCCAACGTCCCGCAGACCCGTACCCCGGATGCGCATTTCTTCACTGAAGTCCGCTATAAAGGGACCAAGACAGTCGCGATCACCCCGGATTATGCTGAAATCGCCAAACTGTGCGACCAGTGGCTGAACCCGAAACAGGGAACAGACAGTGCCGTTGCACTGGCAATGGGTCATGTGATCCTCAATGAGTTCCATATGAAGCGTCAGGCGGAATACTTCACCAATTATATCCGCACATACAGTGATATGCCGATGCTGGTGATGCTGGACCCTCGTACGGAAGGCGGCTATGTGCCGGGCCGTATGCTGCGGGCATCTGATCTGATGGATTCACCCGGCGGGAAAGAAAATGCTGAGTGGAAAACTATCGCCATTGATGAAAACAGTCAGCAACTGGTGGCACCGCAGGGCTCTATCGGGTTCCGCTGGGATAAATCCCGCAAATGGAACCTGGAACCGCGTGACAGCAAGAGTGGTGATGAGATCACCATGCAGCTGAGCCTGCTGGATAAGCACGATGAAGTTGCTGATGTCGCTTTCCCGTATTTCGGCGGCATTGAAAATGAGTTCTTTGAAGGTGTGGCACTGGATGAAGTGCTGATGCACAAACTGCCGGTGAAAGTCGTGCGTCTGGCAGACGGCAGTGACGTCCGCGTAGCGAGTGTCTTCGATTTAACTCTCGCCAACTACGGTATCGATCGCGGTCTGAATGATGTGAACTGTGCGGCGGATTACAGCGAAATCAAAGCCTATACCCCGGCCTGGGCAGAGAAAGTGACCGGCGTCAGTCAGCATCATATCTCCCGCATTGCCCGTGAATTCGCCGATAACGCCGAAAAAACCCACGGCCGGTCGATGGTGATTGTCGGTGCCGGTATCAACCACTGGTATCACATGGATATGACCTACCGCGGCATCATCAATATGCTGGTGTTCTGCGGCTGTGTCGGCCAGAGCGGCGGCGGCTGGTCACACTATGTCGGCCAGGAAAAACTGCGTCCGCAGACCGGATGGTTACCGCTGGCGTTCGGACTGGACTGGTCTCGCCCGCCGCGCCATATGAACAGCACCTCTTTCTTCTATAACCACTCCAGCCAGTGGCGTTATGAAACTGTTCAGCCACAGGAACTTCTCTCCCCGCTGGCGGACAAATCCCGCTTCAGCGGCAGTCTGCTGGACTTCAACATCCGTGCCGAGCGCATGGGCTGGCTTCCGTCCGCGCCGCAGCTGAACGTGAACCCGCTGAGTATCGCGGCACGAGCAAAAGAAGCCGGTCAGGATCCGCAGTCCTACACCGCTGAGGCACTGAAGAGCGGCGCTATCCGCTTTGCAGCGGAACAGCCGGATAATCCGCAGAACTTCCCGCGTAACCTGTTTATCTGGCGCTCCAACCTGCTCGGTTCCGCCGGTAAAGGTCATGAGTATCTGCTGAAATATCTGCTCGGCACCGAAAACGGACTGCTGGGTAAAGATCTCGGCGAACAGGGCAGTGTGAAACCGGAAGAAGCAGAGTGGGTGGATAATGCCCCGGAAGGTAAAGTGGATCTGGTGGTAACACTCGATTTCCGTATGTCCAGCACCTGTCTGTTCTCCGATATCGTGCTGCCGACCGCCACCTGGTATGAAAAAGATGATATGAATACCTCGGATATGCACCCGTTCATTCATCCGCTGACCGCTGCTGTCGATCCGGCATGGGAATCCAAAACAGACTGGGAGATCTACAAAGGGATCGCCAAATCCTTCTCCGGACTCTGCCCGGGCCACCTGGGTAAAGAGACGGATATTGTCACGCTGCCAATCCAGCATGACTCCGCTGCCGAAATCGCACAGCCGTTTGATGTGAAGGACTGGAAAAAAGGTGAATGTGACCTCATTCCGGGAAAAACCGCACCGCACCTGATGGTGGTGGAGCGTGATTATCCGAATACCTATGCCCGCTTTACCTCACTGGGGCCGCTGATGGATAAACTCGGCAACGGCGGGAAAGGCATCAGCTGGAATACACAGGAAGAAGTCGATTTCCTGAAAAAACTCAACCGCACCCGCACTGAGGGCGTGGCGGAAGGTCGTCCGGCAATTGAAACCGCCATTGATGCGGCGGAAGTTGTGCTCTCACTGGCGCCGGAAACTAACGGCCATGTGGCGGTGAAAGCCTGGGATGCGCTCGGTAAAGTGACCGGCCGCGACCATACTCATCTCGCCATCCATAAAGAAGATGAAAAAATCCGCTTCCGCGACATCGTGGCGCAGCCGCGCAAAATTATCTCCAGCCCGACCTGGTCCGGCCTGGAAGATGAGCATGTCTCTTATAACGCAGGTTACACCAACGTTCACGAGATGATCCCGTGGCGTACCCTGAGCGGCCGTCAGCAGTTGTATCAGGATCATGAATGGATGCGTGCATTCGGTGAGGCCCTGGTGGTGTATCGTCCGCCGGTGGATACCCGCGCGGCACAACCGCTGCTGGGGGCAAAACCAAACGGTCATCCGGAAAAAGCGCTGAACTTCCTGACCCCGCACCAGAAATGGGGTATTCACTCCACGTACAGTGACAACCAGCTGATGCTGACCCTCGGCCGTGGTGGTCCTGTGGTGTGGCTGAGCGAGGAAGATGCCCGCTCGCTGGGGATTGAGGATAACGACTGGATCGAAGCCTTCAACAGCAACGGCGCGCTGACCGCCCGTGCAATTGTCAGCCAGCGTATCCCTGACGGTATGATCTTTATGTATCACGCCCAGGAGCGTCAGATTAACCTGCCGGGCTCGGAAGTGACCGGTATGCGCGGCGGTATTCATAACTCCGTCACCCGTGTCTGCCCGAAACCGACCCATATGATCGGCGGTTACAGCCACCTGGCATACAGCTTTAACTATTACGGCACTGTCGGCTCCAACCGCGACGAATTTGTGGTGGTCCGCAAGATGAAAAATGTGGACTGGCTCGACGGTGAGCAGGATGGTTATCAACAGACCCTGAGCGGGCAGGAGAAAGCATAATGAAGATACGTTCCCAAGTCGGCATGGTATTGAACCTGGATAAATGTATCGGTTGTCATACCTGCTCTGTCACCTGTAAAAACGTCTGGACCAGCCGCGAAGGTGTGGAATACGCGTGGTTCAATAACGTCGAAACCAAACCGGGCCTGGGCTACCCGCATAACTGGGAAGACCAGGAAAAATGGAAAGGCGGCTGGATCAAAAATATCCGCGGCAAGCTGGTTCCCCGTATGGGTAACAAAGTCGGCCTGCTGGCGAAAATCTTCGCCAACCCCGACCAGCCGGAGCTGGATGATTACTATGAGCCGTTCACTTACGACTATGATCATCTGAAAAATGCCCCGGAAGGCAATCTGCCGACCGCCCGTCCGCGCTCACTGATCACCGGTCAGCGCATGACAAAAATTGAAAACGGTCCGAACTGGGAAGATGATCTCGGCGGTGAGTTCAGCCGCCGCAGCGCAGACAAAAACTTCGCCGACATGCAGAAAGAGATGTACGGCCAGTTTGAGCAGACTTTTATGATGTATCTGCCGCGTCTGTGCGAACACTGTCTGAACCCAGCCTGTGTCGCGACCTGCCCGAGCGGTGCGATTTACAAACGTGCGGAAGACGGCATCGTGCTTATCGATCAAGACAAATGCCGCGGCTGGCGTATGTGTCTGACCGGCTGTCCGTATAAAAAAATCTACTTCAACTGGAAAAGCGGTAAATCCGAGAAATGTATTTTCTGCTATCCGCGTATCGAAGCCGGTCAGCCGACGGTCTGCTCGGAAACCTGTGTCGGCCGTATCCGTTACCTCGGTGTGCTGCTCTATGATGCGGATCGTATTGAAGAAGCCGCAAGCGCGGATAACGAAAAAGATCTGTATGAGCGCCAGCTCGGGATCTTCCTCGACCCGAACGACCCGGAAGTGATCCGCCAGGCACAGAAAGACGGCATTCCGCTGAGTGTGATTGATGCGGCACAGAAATCGCCGGTCTACAAAATGGCAATGGAGTGGAAACTCGCCCTGCCGCTGCACCCGGAATACCGCACCCTGCCGATGGTCTGGTATATACCGCCTCTGTCACCGATTCAGTCTGTCAGCGACGCGGGTATGCTGCCGCACAGCGGCGTACTGCCGGATGTGGAAAGCCTGCGCATCCCGGTTCAGTACCTCGCCAACCTGCTGACTGCCGGGGATACCGCGCCGGTACTGCGCGCCCTGAAACGGATGCTGGCAATGCGTCACTACAAACGCGCGGAAACCGTGGATAAAACCCGCGATATCAGTGCGCTGGAAGAAGTCGGTCTGACAGAAGCCCGGGCACAGGAAATGTACCGCTATCTGGCTATTGCGAATTATGAGGATCGCTTTGTTATCCCGTCATCACACCGCGAACTGGCCCGCGAGGCATTCCCTGAGCGTAACGGCTGCGGATTCAGCTTCGGCGACGGCTGCCACGGCAGTGATACCAAATTTAACCTGTTTAACAGCCGCCGTATCGATGCCATCGATATCACGCAGAAAACACCGGCAGATGAACCAATCTCAGAGAGGCACTCATCATGATCAGTTTAAAAATCATCGGTTGCCTGCTGGATTACCCGAATGAAGAACTTTGGGCACACCGCGACGAACTGATTGCGGAAATTGAACAGGCGCACGAGCTGCGCCTGACTCAGGCCGCCGCACTGATGTACTTCATCACTGAAATGACCGCAGAGCCGCTGCTCGACAGCCAGGCGCGCTACAGTGAATTGTTTGATCGCGGCAGAGCCACCTCTCTGCTGCTGTTTGAACATGTCTATGGCGAATCACGGGATCGCGGCCAGGCGATGGTGTCACTGCTGGAGCAATATGAGCAGGCCGGGATCACCCTGAACAGCCGCGAACTGCCGGATTATCTGCCGGTTTACCTGGAATATCTCTCTGTCATGCCGCCGGAACAGGCTTGTCAGGGGCTGAAAGATATTGCGCCGATCCTCGCCCTGCTCGGTGAGCGGCTGCGTCAGCGCGAAAGCCATTACCATGAACTTTTCAGCCTGCTGCTGGCACTGGCGGACAGCGATCTGACACTCAGTTCGCTGACCCGTCAGGTGGACGGTGAAGCCCGTGACGACACCCCGGCTGCACTGGATGCGGTCTGGGAAGAAGAACAGGTGACATTCCTGGCCGATAAAGGCTGTGACAATTCTGTTCTGACACAGCATCAGCGTCGTTTTTCACAGAGTGTCGCCCCGAATTACATTCAGGTGGGTGATGCGCCGGTTTCCCCTGCGGCGAAAGGAGTAACTCCATGAATTTCCTGAATACGTTTTTCTTTGATATCTATCCGTATATCGCAGGCGCGGTGTTTATCATCGGCAGCTGGCTGCGTTACGACTACGGGCAATACACCTGGCGTGCCGGTTCCAGTCAGATGCTGGATAAAAAAGGGATGCGTCTGGCCTCCAACCTGTTCCATGTCGGGATCCTCGGTATTTTTTTCGGGCATTTCGCCGGCATGCTGACCCCGCACTGGATGTATGAACCGTTTATCACCGTGGCGCAGAAACAGATGCTGGCGATGGTGGCGGGCGGAGCCTGCGGAGTGATGACCCTGATCGGCGGCGGTATGCTGCTCAAACGCCGTCTGACCAATCCGCGTGTCCGCGCAACATCTTCTGCGGGAGATATCCTGATTATCACCCTGCTGGTGATCCAGGTGATTCTGGGGCTGGGCACCATTCCGTTCTCCGCGCAGCACACTGACGGCAGCGAGATGATGAAACTGGTCGGCTGGGCACAGTCTGTCGTGACATTTCAGGGTGGCGCTTCGGAGCATCTGGAAGGTGTTGCCTTTATCTTCCGCATGCACCTGGTGCTGGGTATGACGCTGTTCCTGATCTTCCCGTTTTGCCGTCTGGTGCATATCTGGAGTGCGCCGGTCGAATATATTACGCGCCGCTACCAGTTAGTGCGCAACCGTCATTAATTAACAACAACAGTCTCATCCTTTAAATGCACAGTTTGGGTGGCTCCGGCCACCCCTTTTTTATGTTCGTATGATTTATTCAAAAAAAGTTGAAGCCATTTACCGGTACAAATGCTAAACAACCGGTTTTTCTGCCGTCGTAACGTGCCACTAACATTTTCAACATCTTTTCTCCTGCTAAAAATTCCTGCTAAATCAATTCAGTAAATTACAGCCAGCAGAAACACGCTGTTTTATGCCGGTTCTGATGCTCACATTTGCTATTTTTCACTGTTTTTTTGTTATTAAAATGATTTTGTAATCATTAAAAAATAGTTGAAATTAATGTTGACCTGCATCACAAAACTGGTAAGATACCTCCATCGAAGCAAAACAGCTTACTAACCTAATTCAAAGCAGGAGTTCATTATGAAAAGTATCAAAACTTTCTTCTCTAATCTGACCCGTGCTGCTGCTATCATTGCAAAATACAGCAAAGCATTCTGATTATCAGACAGATTAAAAAAGCGCCTTAAAGGCGCTTTTTTATTGCCTGCAACGCAGCATTAACATTTTCAACATTTTTTTCTTACTAAAAATTCTTGCTAAATCAATTCAGTAAATTACAGACAGCAGAAACACGCTGTTTTATGCCGGTTCTGATGTTCACATTTGCTATTTTTCACTGCTTTTTTGTTATTAAAATGATTTTGTAATCATTAAAAAATAGTTGAAATTAATGTTGACCTGCATCACAAAACTGGTATGATACCTCTATCGAAGCAAAACAGCTTACTAACCTAATTCAAAGCAGGAGTTCATTATGAAAAGTATCAAAACTTTCTTCTCTAATCTGACCCGTGCTGCTGCTATCATTGCAAAATACAGCAAAGCATTCTGATTATCAGACAGATTAAAAAAAGCGCCTTAGAGGCGCTTTTTTTATGTCCGCAGTTTTTTTACCAGATAATCAATAAACACCATCATATGCGGCGGCTGATAACGCGACGGCGGATAAAGCAGCCAGGCATCCCCGCTGTAACGGGTTTTAAACGTCCAGTCCGGCAGAACCTGCACAATCTCCCCGCTCTCCAGAGAGTTACGCGCCGTAAACACCGGCAGCCCGCCGATCCCGAGATGTGACTTCACCCCGCCAAGCCGCACACCACTGTGGTTTGAAGAATAGCGCCCGTGTACATTGACAGACACCACCTTATTACCCTGCTGAAAACGCCAGCGGATATCTGCTGCTTCCTCACTGAGAAACAGACAGCTGTGCTCCTTCAGTTCCTGCGGATGGGACGGCGTACCATGCTCCGCCAGATACTGCGGCGTGGCACATAAAATATGACTGACCGTAAACAACCGTTTACCGATAAGCCCCGGCGGCGGTTCATTGGTAATGCGGATGGCGAGATCGATTTCCTCATCAATCAAATCCATATAGCGATCTTCCAGGCGCAGCATCACATTCACGCCGGAATGAGTTGCGAGGAATTCATTGATAAGCGGATGCACCATAAAGTAACCCAGTGCTTTCGGTGCCCCCAGACGTACCAGACCGGAAGGTGTTTCACTGAACTGCCCGCTGGCACTCATCACCGCCCCCGCAGAATTCACCAGCGCCTGGCAGTGCTGATACACCGCCTTGCCGCTCTCATTCAGACGCAGCTTGCGGGTCGTGCGCTGCAATAACCGGGTATTCAGCGCACGCTCCAGCCGCGAGACCGCACGGCTGATCGCAGAAGGTGTTGCGCCCAGTTGCCGGGCGGCTTCCGAAAAACTGCCGGTTTCCACCACTTTAGCAAATACCGCCATTTCTTCGAGCAGCGCGAGGGTTTCATTTGTGATCACAGGGAACAAATCCTTTGCATTTTTGCCGTATTATCATATGACAATGCCTGCAATACAATGTCAGACAACCCGGCACAATAATAATGAGGCACACATCACCATGACAGAAAAATGCTACCTGACCAGCCGCGCCTTACAAGGCAATGCCACTGTCCTGGAATGCCGTCCGGCAGAGGACGGACGCTATGCGGTTATCCTGGATAAAACCCTGTTTCACCCGCAGGGCGGCGGCCAGCCGGGGGATACCGGCACGCTCGGCAACGCAGCCGTTCTTCACACAGCCTTTATGCCGGAAGGTATCATTCACTACACGGATATCCCGGTTGCCCCCGGCGACGTGCTGATACAGGTTGATGCGGAAAAACGTCAGCTGCACTCACGGCTGCATACCGGCGGACACCTGCTCTCTCATGTGATGGAAACGTTCGGCTGGAAACCAACCAAAGGACATCACTGGCCGGATGAGGGGCGGATACAGTATATCCCTGCCGGTTCCCCGGTGATTATTGAGCCGGAAGATGTCCGCCGTTACTGTCAGGCGCTGATCGATGCCGATCATCGCTGTTATCACTATCAGGATGAAGATGGCATGTTTCAGATCCGGTTTGCGGGTTTTGAACCTTATTCCTGCGGCGGCACGCATGTGCAGTCACTCGGCGAAATCGGCACACTGCTACTGAAATCGCTGAAAACCAAAAAGGGCGTTCTGTCCGTTCAGTACGACGTCGCCTGACGGAGACTGTCTCTCTGCGGCGGTATCCCCCGCCGCTCCTGCTAATCTGCTGAGGTTATGATGAATCTGTTTAACCAGAGTGAATTTCTGGCGCTTGCGCTCGTCCATTTTTTCATTGTTATCTCACCCGGACCGGACTTTGCTGTGACGCTGCGCCAGAGCATTTATCACGGACGCAAAGCCGGGCTGATGACGGCGCTCGGCATCGGTGCCGGAATTTCCGTGCATGTGGTGTACACGCTGATTGGTGTGACGGCACTGATGCAAACCACACCATGGCTGATGGATACCGCAAAATATATTGGCGCGGCTTATCTTATCTGGCTGGGAATTCAGTTCCTGCGCAGCAAAGGCGCGACCGCCGTTATCCCCCCGGAGAGCCCGGATACCCGCCCGGCACAAACGGCCGGGAAGGCATTTTGGATGGGATTTCTGACCAACGCCACCAACCCGAAAGCCATGCTCTTTTTCCTGGCCATGTTTACCACTCTGGTCAGCCCGTCCACGCCGGTGTCCGTCAAACTGTTCTACGGTGTGTGGATGTGCTGCGTGAATGCAGGCTGGTTTATGACCGTCTCCGTACTGTTTTCGCATCAGCGTATCCGCGAGCGTTTCCTCGCCCACAGCCGGCTGTTCGACAATGTGATCGGCACCATTCTGCTGCTGTTTGCCGTGCGTCTTTTGCTGGTGGTCTGATTTTTGGTAATTAATGCTGCCTTTTGCAGTTATCGCCAAATTCATTGCAACGTTAATAGTTTGATATGTTAATGTTTAGGGACGTTAATAAATACTTGTCAGTTATGCTCTCATGTATTTACGCCTTGTTGTACCGATGAGGCCATTCCGGCACTCATCAGTCACCCGGACAGAACGGAGAAAATAATGATTAAATTGAAAGATATTGAACAGGCTCTGCGTCCTCAGACATCCTACAAAATGCTGATTAACGGTCAGTGGGTCGAAAGCAGTGATCACGCCAAAAGTCAGACATTTAACCCTGCAACCGGTGAATTATTAGCAGACTACCCTGCCGGTACGGCTCAGGATGTTAATACTGCGGTTGCCGCCGCCAAAAAGACCTTTGAGACCTGGCGCCACACCTCCCCTGCTGAACGTCAGCAACTGTTACTGAAAATTGCCGACCGCCTGGAAGCCGAAAAAGAGCGCTTCGCCACACTGGAATCCCTCGATAACGGTAAGCCGTATAATGAAGCTATTTCTATCGATTTACCGGCTGCTATCGACCATTTCCGCTACTTTGCAGGTGCCGTCCGCGCCCATTCCGACCAGGCCGATGTGCTGGATGAAAACACCCTGAGTCTGGTGATCCGCGAACCTATCGGCGTTGTCGGTCAGATTATCCCGTGGAACTTTCCGCTGCTGATGGCCGCCTGGAAACTGGCACCAGTCATTGCCGCCGGGGATACCGTGATAATCAACCCGGCCAGCCTGACCCCGCTGACGCTGCTGGAGCTGGGCCGCATCCTGAATGATGTGCTGCCTGCCGGTGTGATTAATATTGTTACCGGTCGCGGTTCCGTGGTCGGCCAGGCTATTCTTGACCACCCGGATGTGGATAAAGTGGCTTTCACCGGTTCCACCAGCGTCGGTTACACTGTTGCCGCTGCCGCCGCGAAAAAACTGATCCCGGCCACACTGGAACTGGGCGGTAAATCCGCAAATATCGTGTTCCCGGATGCCAATATGGAAAAAGCCGTCAAATACGCGGCTATCGCGATCCTGATGAACCAGGGTCAGGCCTGTGAATCCGGTTCACGCCTGTTCCTGCACAAAGATATCCACGATGAATTCCTGAAAAAACTGAAAGCCCGTTTTGAATCAGTCAAAGTCGGTGATCCGATGGCGAAAGATACGCAGATGGGCAGCCAGGTCAGTCAGGGACAGCTCGATACCATTCTCAGTTATGTGGAACTGGCGAAAAAAGAGGGTGCCACCATCCTCACCGGCGGTGAACGCCTGACCAGTGACGGGCTGGATGCCGGATTCTTTATGAAACCGACTATCATCACCAATGTCACCAACCAGATGCGGGTTGCCCGCGAAGAGATTTTCGGACCGGTACTGGTAGTGATCCCGTTCAGTGATGAGGATGAAGTTGTCTCAATGGCAAATGATTCCGAGTACGGGCTGGGTGGTGCGGTCTGGACACAGGATATCAACCGCGCGCTGCGTGTGGCGAAAGCCGTCAGAACCGGCCGGATGTGGGTGAATACCTACCATGAGCTGCCGGCCCATGCCCCGTTTGGTGGTTATAAAAACTCCGGACTTGGACGGGAAACTCATAAAATGATGCTGGATGCGTATACGGAAGTGAAAAATATCTATATCAGCACCAAAGAATCATAATCAGTGCAAATGCCCGGCACAGCCGGGCATTTTTTTACTTATTTGCTGCTTTTCGTCTCTGATGGCAGGTTTTTCCCGACCGATCGCGCAATACTGTACATCTGCTGCATCACCGTCTGATCCGAAGTTTCCGCAACAATAATCACATAGCGCCGCTCTTTCTGATCATAGCGGAAATAGGTGCATTCCGGTTTACCCCGGCGGTTGTAGTATATAGCACCGTTCTCTTCCTGATAGACAATGCCTTTCTGCTGATTCAGCCATTCATCAAAACGCCAGCGGTATTTCGGGACTTTCACCAGATGAATAATACCTTCCGCATCACTGAGCGGGTCGCGGAAGCGGTAAATTTCGGTATTCTCATCATCACTTTCAATATGAATACCACCGATATCCCGGACATAATCACCACCCTCCACCTTCTTCAGGTTGATGGCCATCGTTTCCGGCAGGGTCACGGAGATATTTTCTGTCATTCTGACGGAATCACCGGGTACCGCCGGAAAACTGTTTTGTTTGTAATACTGACGCTGTGTCTCCAGATACGCCTCATAAGAAGACGCTCTGGCGTCAGACACCGATTTCATACCCGCCAGTTTTTCTGAGGTATGGTCGGCACGGGAAAGGGTCATTTTCAGTGTGCAGTTAAAAAATCCGCACGCCCCCTCTTTTTCTGTGGTCAGATACACGGTTTGTCCGCTGTCCGGTGATGTCCAGGTGGTTTGTATGTTATTCAGCTCAAAAGTATTACCGCGGATCTCACTGTCAAAGCGGTTGCCGCTGTTATCCACAGTGACCCTGTCCGGCTCAAACCAGAAGAATGTGGTGTCTTTCAGGCTGACCATGGTGTCACGGATAGCGGCCTTCACACTTTTTTCCGGATCACTGTTCTCCGGCGCGTTATCCTCCGGGTTATCATAAGTGACAGTGATATCATCAATCACATAATAGCCGTCCGGCGGCGGGGCTTCCTTACATCCGGCCAGCAATACAAACACCACAGATAAAAAAACACCCCTTTTCATGACTCATCCTTTAGTTAATCACCGGAAATCCGCTGGCGATCATAGCGCAAAAAATGAAAAATCCTGACCGGAATTATCCTTAAGTGTACCTGTCTGTCCGCCATGGGGTATGATAACTCCCCTGTTTGTTCCGGTTCAGGGAAAAGAATAATGGCCATAATCACCACACTGATCACGGGTGCCTTAACCGGGCTGATTATCAGCACCACCGGTGTCGGCGGCGGGGTGATAGTGCTGCCAATCCTCACGTATCTCTACGGCATGAATGCCCTGATGGCTGTCGCCACCGCCAATCTTCTCTCCGGGCTGATGAAAATAACCTCTTCCTGGCTGCATTATAAACTCGGCAATATTCCGCTCAGACGCGCCATGATTGTGCTGGGGATTATGCTTCCCGCCACCTTCGGTGCCAGCCTGCTGGTGACATGGCTTGCCTCTGTACCGGCCTGGCAGGGCATCACGGAAAAGAGCATTAATCTGCTGGTGGTGGCCGCAATTCTGTTTTCATTGTGGTTGTTTATTCAGCGGATGTTTTTCCCGCCGGCGTTACCGGCGGATACTGCTGAGACGCCATTGTCAGTGCGGGCACTGCTGTTGCCGGGGATCACCGCCGGTGTGGTGCTGGGTGCAACCGGTGTCGGCGGCGGCATTGTGGTTCTGCCGATGCTGTTGCGTTATGCGAGAATGGATATCCGTCAGGCGATCGGCACTTCTATTTTTGTCACCACCCTGCTCTCCGGCTCTTCCGCCATTGCGTATATGCAGGACGGGCATACCGATGTCCGCCTTGCGTTATGGCTGTTTGCCGGATCACTGCTCAGCATGCCGCTGACCAAACTCCTGCTCACTCGAATGCCGGATCGCGCTTTTCAATACGCCACACTGATTCTCATCCTGTGCAGTGCCGTGATGATGATGCTGAAGCTGTTCTGAATAAAATTGGTTGTCTCATGAGGTTTCGCTGAATCTTATGTATGAAAGCCACAAATGGGCAATATCATTTTCTCCGGACAGCAGACTAACCATCAAAGCGCCGGAAATGGCGTGAGAAACGCGCGGCCCCCTCCGGAGTAATGTACCGCAGCGATCAGGGCAGCCACTATATAATGCGACAGAACCGGAATATCTCAACACCGATAAGATAATCTGCAAACACACGATACCTGAGTACAGAAAATATATCGCTCAGGTCGGATTATTATTTATATCAACACATCAACATATTGATTTACTTTCGGATTCATCCTGAATAAATAATTATATATTTTATTATAAAAAATCTTCAAATCTGAAGAAAATAACTTATATTTATCTTCATAAACTGAAATAAAAATAACTCAAAATGTCGGAGGTAATGCTCAATGAGAATACCAAACGAAATAGCATCAGATATATTATATGTCATTAATCAGAAGGATATGGGCTGAACTGAATTATTCTTTACTCTGCATTAAAGAATCCCGGTGATTTATATTTGTTATATTTCCTTGTTCGGGATTACATGAATCCATTCTTATAAGCCATCGAAATGATTATAAAAAACAAAAAATTCCGGGATGAAATCATAAAAGAATTAATAAAATTAATCTGATTATTAATAAATTCTTTCAGAAATTACAGGCTTATTATTACTGCCCCGGATTTTTCTGATAGGGGTAAGTTCTTATATTTCATTCGCAGCTGAATGGCAAAATAAATATATTGGATGGGAGTGGGGGATTGTCTCTGTTATAGTTGGTTTGTATCTGATGTATCTCTCCGGCAAAATCAGGGACAAACACCGCCGGGATTAGCCGTGAGCATGGCATGAGCAGCGCGGGTTTTTATAAATGGCGTTCGCAGTTCGGCGGGATGGATATATCCATGATGGCTCGTCTTAAAGCCGGGATTATTCAGGAAGCCATGCAAAAAAAGTGGTAACCACGCTGCAGCGCCGTGAACCGGCTCAGATTTGCGGTGGAGGTCAGAGCAGACACTGTGCCCGCAGCATTTCTGCCAGACGGCGGATACCGTCAGTGAGCTTCTCTGCCGGATAAGCGGCGAACCCGAACAGAACCCCCTCCTGCTGTGCATCCGGCCGGCAGTAGCGGGCCAGTGGCTGCATGCCCATACCGCACTGCCGTCCGGCCCGGATCACGGTCTGTGCCGGAACACCATTTTTCATCCGGCATAACAGGTGGATACCCGAATCACTCGGCACAATATCCAGCAGTGCCGGAAGATAGTGATTGATAGCATCCGTCACCGCCTGCCGCCGTTCATAACAGGCTTTGCGCACCCGGCGGACATGCCGGGCATAATGCCCTTCATTGATAAACCGGGCCAGTGTCGCCTGCTCCAGATAGCCGCAGCCGGTATCCGCATAATATTTTGTCACCTCAAACGCCGGGATCAGGGCTTTCGGCACCACCAGGAATCCCAGCCGGAAAGCGGGATAGAGCATTTTGGAAAAGGTGCCCGCATAAATGACCCGCTGATGCCTGTCCAGCCCCTGCAATGCCCGGAGCGGACGATCGGCATAACGGAACTCGCCGTTATAATCATCCTCCAGGATCCAGACATGATGCTTTGCCGCCCACGACAGCAGCGCCGAGCGACGGGCCGGGCTGAGTGTGCCGCCCGCCGGAAACTGATGTGACGGAGCGGTGAAAACCAGTTTTGCATCCGGCCAGCGGTGCAGGCCGTCATACACATCCATGCCCTCTTCATCCGCCCGCACCGGGCGCACCGTCAGCCGCTGTGATAAAAACGCCCCGCGCGCACCGTCATACCCCGGGTCATCGAGCCAGACTTCATCCCCGGGCTGTAACAGTGTCTGTACCGTCAGATTAATCGCCTGCTGAGTGCCGTTCACAATCAGGATCTGATCCTCATCGCACTGCAATCCCCGGGTGGCACGGACATAATGACAAATTGCCCGGCGCAGCGGCGGATAGCCATGCGGCTCACTATGCGCATGCAGCGCATAACGGGACTGACGCCAGACGCGGCCGAGCAGCCGCCCCCAGACATCATGCGGAAACAGATCCACACATCCGGTGCCGACCATAAACAGCGCATCAGACGGCGCGCCGGAGGCAATACGCTGTGACTGAAGTTCTTCTGTCAGCGGGCTGATATTCGCAGTTACCTGCTCCCCGGCCGCATCCGCCGGGAATGACACCGGGCCGCTGATGGCGTGATCCGGCAGATTATCCGCCACAAATGTGCCGGCACCCCGCCGGGTAATGAGGTAACCCTCATCCTGCAACCGCTCAAATCCGGCAATCACCGAATTACGGGAGATCCCCATCATTTCTGCCAGCGCCCGCCCGGACGGTACTTTACTGCCCGCATGCAGACGCCCGCTGAGGATCGCCTCACGCAGTGCGTGATACACCTGATCTTTGATGATCCCGTTACCGGTCAGTAATTCGGGAAAGGCTGCCGCGCCGGGTTTTCGCATAGACACCTGCCGGAAAAGTGGATCCGTTAAAAATACAAAAAGTGTATCTTATAAAGATCCAAAATAACACGTACTCTTCACATCACGGAAAACGCGCGTTTTCTTCACAACAGCAGAATAATGAGGGAAACACCATGAATAATACAATGGCATCATCCGCTTTGGATCCGGTGACAGTGGCACCGGCCACACAGAATGATTATGCGGGCTGGTTGCCGCACTGGCTGGCCTATCAGGAATTTTATAACGTCAGTTTTCCGGAAGACGTAACACTGACCAGCTGGTCACGTTTTTTTGATGAAAAAGAACCGATGTTCTGCGCGGTGGCGCGGATAGACGGCAAAGTCTCCGGGTTCGTGCATTATCTCTATCACCGCTCCGCCTGGGCGGAAAAAGAGTTTTGTTACCTGGAAGACCTGTATGTGGATCCGTCCGTGCGCGGCCAGCATATCGGTAAGCAGCTGATTGAATTTGTGCAGCAGCAGGCGCTGGCCCGTCCGTGCGGACGTCTCTACTGGCACACTCATAAAGACAATAGCCGTGGTCAGCGCCTGTATGACCGGGTGGCAAATAAATCCGGTGCTATCGAATATATTATGCCGCTGAAATAATTGTGGTGATATCCGGTGAAAAAAGACCCGCCATGGGTCTTTTTTATTCTTCTTTATTTTCTGCCCTGCTGCCCGGCGCTTTTCCTTTAATTTCCGTGGTGGCTTTGATATTGATAACAAACGGCTTAAACGCAAATTTTTTATAGCGTTGCAGCACATACCAGATACGGAAAAAACGGGAGCTGTCGCGGTAGCGTTTCATATCTGCGGTACTCAGCCCGAAATGCCCCTGAAGCTGATAACTCAGCTGTGCAGTGAAGTGATTACTTTTGATATGAAGGGAATCCAGGGTTATTTCCGTCGCCCAGGTATCATTGAGCACCACCGGCGTTCCCTTTTTCAGATCCTGCCAGCGGTTATATGCCGGAAACAGCGTTGTATTCAGCCCTTCCCGGAGGCTGTTTGCCAGGTCAGCATCCTGACCGATCTTCATGGCCTGCCAGTCAATCTGTGCAGCAATAATTTTTTTCACCGCCGCCTGTAACGGATTGAGCGCCTCCTGATCCAGAAGATTATCCCGGAAGGCATAATCCAGTGCGCGGTCACGGTACGGCCGGCCATTGGCATTCTGCATATGGGTGATCAGTTTTTTCAGCACCCCCGGATAGCCGCCGGACCAGGTAAATTGTGAGGATAACTGCCGCATCTCATCAAACAGTATCCGGCTGACGGCTTTTGCCCCGAGATTAAAGACCTGTGGCGCATAATCACGCCCCATCAGCAGAGGATGGCAGCCCGCTTCCGGTTTCCGCATGGTCCAGGGATCCACCTGTGCAGACACATCATGCAGCCGCAACAGGTCACGGAGCTGAAGTAAGTCAAAATCACCGCTGCGCATATCATCCGGACGATAATCATCCCGGCGGCGCTGTGACTGACAGATTAATAACGGAAATGATAGTGTTGCCATTCTGTCCCTGAGTAATCTCTGCATCATTTTATACAATGATTACTTTATCATCAGCGGCCGGAAAAATCCTTTCCGTCAGTCTGAAAGCGGGAAAGATAAAAAAGGCCCGTTTCCGGGCCTTCGGGGGGATGATCAGTTCTTAAAGGAACTGATAAACGAGAGGTACTCTTCTTTACTCATCAGCGGTTTATACTCCGCCATCAGGGCTTCTGCACCCGCCGCATCATCAAACAGCAAATCAATAATTGTCATTGCCATCATCTGAGCCGGACGGATATAGGCCATATCGTCATCAAAAACGACATAATCTTTGCCGTGCAGCCCGCCGCGCACTGAACCAATCCACGGATGGCTGACCGGCATGATGTGGGACAAATCCCCGGTGTCGGTACTGCCGGTCATATGCCCGGCAACCCAGACATTTTCATCACCAATCAGACCTTCCGCATTCTGCTGTAACAGATCATTCAGTACCGCGTTGTTGTACAGCGGCAGATAGCCCGGTAAATCTTTCACTTCCACTTCGGCACCGACAGACATTGCGCCCGCCACCAGCGCACGGGTAATGCGCTCGTTGGCATCAATCATCGCCGGAACATTTGAGGCACGGACATAACTTTCCATGCGCACATCACCCGGAGTCACGTTCACCAGATCACCGCCCCGGGTGATGATCGGGTGGAAACGGATATAATCTTTCTCCTGAAAGGTTTCACGAATAGCATTCACACCCATGATACCCATCATTGCCGCATTCAGGGCGTTAATCCCCATATGCGGTGCCGCCGCCGCATGTGCCGGTTTGCCTTTGTAATTAATCAGCTTGCCGATAAAGCCGTTGGTGGTGGTGGAGATTTCAATAAACCCGTTGTCACGCTCAGGTTTGACGCTGGTCAGGTGGATTTGCACCGCCATATCCACATCATCAAACTCACCGAGAGAAATCAGCTCCGGCTTACCGCCGATATAACTGATTTTTCCCTGCTCTATCAGCTTGTTACGATAAGCGAGTTCCACATATTCCTCGGCCGGAACGGCGAAAGGCACCACATCCCCCGCCAGATATTCCATCGCCCCGGAATCAATCAGCCCCATAGTGACCGCCATCATATTGGCGATCTGCGCATTGTGACCGCAGCAGTGTGCTGCGCCGGTCTGGTCATCCGCATCAGGGTGTTCAGCACAGATAATGGCGTCCAGTTCACCGATCACCGCAACACTGCGTTTACTGCCTTTTCCGCCTTTCAGACGGGCTTTGACCCCGGTGAGCGCCAGCTGATTACGATAGCTGACACCCAGTGAATCAAATGCTGCTTCGACTTTCTTCGCTGTTTTTGTCTCTTTGAAACCCAGCTCAGGCTCTGCCCAGATATTCTCCGCCAGTTTTTTAATGTCACCCTTGCGGGCGGCAATCGCTTCGCAGACTTTGGCTTTCAGTTGGTCTTTGGTCATTGTCATGCTGAATATTCCCCTCTGATCAGATAACGCCACTCCATGAGAGCGTCAGTTGGCCGATAAGTGCGGCAAATAAGAATGTCCCGGAGAATACCGCCAGTGAAACCGGGATAATGCGCCATGAAATCGCTTTGAACTTGTCGATATCTTTACCCAGTGAAAGACCTGCGAAGGCCAGTACTGTAGTACTGATAACCGCAATGGAGACTTTACCGGTCATGGCAATCATTTCTTTGTCATACGGGAACAGCGGTGAACACAGACCGGCGGCAATCAGGGAAACCCAGAAGATTACCGGTAGTTTGCCTAACGGCGGGATCATCGCAATCAGATACGCCGCGAAAGACATTCCGCCCAGCAGCGCCATGGCCAGCAGAGTATCACTGAACACCTGTCCGAACTCACCACGGCCGTACATTGACCCGCCGACCGCATCGCCGAGCGCGGTAAAGAACACCACCAGAACCAGGATTATGGCTATTTCTGTCATCTTTTTCATGATTAGTTATCCTTATTCAGTATCCGCAGACGCCGTTGCACGTTTTCTTTTCAGTTTGTTGTACAGATAAGAGGCGAACGGTAAGGAGAAGAAAATATAGATGTACAGACCTAACACGGAAGACATCAGGTTCGCGGAAGACGAGAACGCCTGAATATCCGCAGCCTGGTCAGGATAGAGCTCCAGCAGAGGTGCGACCGCCGCCGCCAGCATAGATCCGCTGCCGACACCCGCCCCCATCGCCAGGGCAAGCGGACTGAGAATGTCCAGACCGGCGATCACACTTGCGAGGATCCCCATCCAGACAGCACCGTACAGCGTACCGCAGATATACATTGCCATTACACCGCGGCCTTCCGGTGAACTTAACCCGTATTTGGCTTCGATGATAGCAATGTTCGGCTCACGGCCGACAGAATAGGTGGCACCGACCGCTTCACGGCCCATACCTAACATAATAGCCAGCGGCAGACCCAGCACGATGGTACCGATAAAATGGCCCACTTCCTGCAGAACCAGCGCACCACCAGCCTGAATGATTTTTTCCCAGGATGCCCCGACGGAAGTACTCAGCTTGGCGATCAGGATCACCAGTGCCACACTCATAATAGAGGTCGCATGCGCCATGTTCTTTTCGTTGAGGATTTTAAATTTCGGAAAGCTGATAATACCACCCATCAGCATGGAGTAGAGCATCGGAAAAACCATCACCAGACTGATTTTAATTTGCCCTATCGCTTCCGCAAGAAGAATGATAAATAAGCTAACCAAAAGCAACTTACTATCTTTTAATATATCCATAGTGTTACCTTTATAGGAATTGTTATTGAGAATTACTCATGTTTATTTATATAAAAAATGTACCCTTTCCATATTCATACTACCCGCGAGACTGTTTTCCTGACAATATTCCGAAAATTCCTCAGCCATGCCTTTTGGGCATGCTATAAATTAATAAATTAATATTTATTGATTAACCCTGTCGCACCTACTTATTTCGGATTGCCAATTAATAGATAATATCTTATTTTTCATGATGATACAAAATGCTATGATTTTGTGAAAAACATTATTTGATAAGTGATGTTGGTTTTAATTAAAATAAAAATGGCAAGATTCAAATAAACCAATAATGTGAAGCAGCTCCTGTTTTTTTAATTTCCCATCATCATTATTTTAATGAGAATGATTTTATATAATAATGAAAACACCGTTTTAATACTGAATTTATTCAATCATCACCGGAATGAACATCTTATTACATCTACCTATTACTGTTATGACAAAATATTTGACTGGCGAAAAAAAATCACCGCCGGGACGGATAATATGAATAAATCAGATACAGATCACATTATTTCACCAATATCGACACAGGTCACAATACTGACTATTTTTCCGGTTCTCCGCGCAGAAATCCGGAAAACAGCGTTGCACTGAGCGGGTTTCATCCATTGGCACACCTCCGGCTGACCACAGAAAATGCGGGAAAAAGAGACGGTACCGGCCAATATGCATCTGACAAGGTTACTGAATTGTTATTAAATTATCCCGGACAAAGCCTCACGGGAGTGCTTATTTTAATAAAACAAATAATCCTTAAATACTGAAGAATCTCTCTGATAAAGGCAATAACATGAAACTTCAGAAAGTATTGTCCCGGGATCTATATTTGCTGCGGATACTGCTATGATCGGCACTGTTGCCGATAACGGTCCTGCTTATCTGACCGGTATACAATCAGGCCAGACGCCGACGGTGACCCGGAACGGACAGACACAATGTACTGTCCGGATCCCGTAAATAAAGGATGATAACGTTCAGTTTAATATGCTGCTGCCTTATCAGTAAATCAGGCGGCACCGGTTTGTATTTTTCAGAATCAACAAATGAATCCGTAAGGAACCTTAACATGAGAGAAGTGACCACCTTATTTTGCGCCGCACTGACCACTCTGGTCACCATTCCGGTGACAGCCGGGGCTGCCATCGCACTCGACAGAACCCGTGTTGTTTATAATGAAGGTGATAATGCTGTGCCGCTGACGGTCACCAATGAGCACCTCAGTAAACCTTATCTGGCGCAGTCCTGGATTGAGAACAATGCCGGGCAGAAAGTGACCTCGCCGGTGTTTGTCACACCGTCGGTTCAGCGGATTGAGCCTGACAGCAAAAACCGGATTAAAGTGCAGTTCTCACCGGAAGCTGCCTCATTACCTGCCGACCGAGAATCGGTCTTTTATCTGAACGTCCGTGAAATTCCGCCGGCCGCAGAGAAAAGTAACGTGCTGCAAATCGCCCTGCAAACCAAGATCAAACTGTTCTACCGTCCGAAAGCCATTCAGGGTCAGGAACAGACGGGAAAAATTACCGGTGCGGAGGGCATCCGACTGTCTCAGAACGGCGGACAGTACACCATTGAAAACACAACACCGTATTATCTGTCGGTAAACCGTCTGGATGCCACCGGCGGAAAAGAAGTGAAATTTAAGCCGGTGATGGTATCACCCAAAGCCTTCGCATCCTTCAGCGCACCTGAGCTGGGTAACGCGCCGGTTGTTTATTATATCAATGACTACGGTGACACCAAACCGCTGAAATTCGGCTGTGCCGGTAACATCTGCACCGTGCAGTCAGACAGCAAGTAATTCCCGGGCGGGGGAACCGCCGATGATACTGCCCCCGCCCTTTTCGTGTAGAATAGCCTTACTTTTCGCCATCACCGCAGGGCAGCCATGAAGAATGTCGATTATAAATCACTGAGATTGCTGGATCTCATTATCAAAGAGCAGGGATTCGAGAAAGCCTCAGCGAAACTCTTTATTACGCAGTCTGCGGTTTCCCAGCGGGTAAAACAGCTGGAAAATCAGGTCGGTTCCCTGCTGCTGACGCGCACTGTGCCGCCAAAACCAACCGGGCTCGGACAAAAACTACTGGGACTTTTGTATCACGTTGATTTAATTGAACATGATGCTTTTGATAATGAAAGCGGCAACCATGTGGTCACCATCCCGATCTCAATTAACGCCGACTCCCTTGCGACCTGGTTTTTATCCGCTATCAAACCGATTCTGGATGACCGCGCCATTCGTCTGGATATTAAAGTGGATGATGAGAGCCGGACACTTGACTATCTGCTCAAAGGGGAAGCCGTCGGCGCGATCAGTATGCAGCCACTGCCTGCTGTCGGCGGAACTTGTGATTATCTGGGGGCAATGGATTATATCTTTGTATCCAGCCCGGCCTTTGCGGAAAAGTATTTCAGCAAAGGAGTGACCAAAGAAACTCTGCTGCGGGCACCGGTGGTGTCATTTAACTACTCATCAGATATGCACCATATCTTTTTACAGGAGTATTTCCGTTTAACACCGGGAAGTCTGAACAGCCATATTGTACCGTCATCAGAAGCCTATATTCAGCTGGTACTGCAAAACTCCGCCTGCTGTATGATTGCGAAACATCAGATTAAACATGAACTTGAATCCGGTCGGATGATTAATCTGGTACCGGAACTGGTGCAGCAAAAACAACTTTACTGGCACCGTTACCAGCCGGAATCAGGAACATTACAGCGGATTTCAGAGGCTATCATTAATAACGCCAAAGATTACCTGACCCAATCCCCGGTGACCGCCTGAGCGGCGGCCACCGCAGGATCTGACAGGGTTACAGTGACTGTCCGGCAGAACCGAACAGACGCATCCGCTCTTCCACACGCTCCGCGACCGGCTGCAATCCTTTCATAATCACTTTGCGCGGGTCATTGATATCATGCGCGCCCTGCTGCTCAAACTGCTCTTTCACTGACAAACACCACGCATACATATTTTCCGTATTGACGTTAATTTTTGCCGTACCGAGTGAAATGGCTTTCTTCATATCTTCATCTGAAATACCGGTGCCGCCGTGCAGCACCAGCGGCACTTTCACCAGTTGCGCGATATGCTGCATTTCCGCAAAACCGAGCTTCGCTTTGCCTTTGTACAGCCCGTGTGTTGAGCCGAGCGCGGCAGCCAGGCAATCCACACCGGTTTCTTCCGCCAGCTTCTGACACTCCGCCGGGTCCGCATAAATCACATGAGAATTAACAATACCATCCTCACTGCCCGCAATCGTGCCCAGTTCCGCTTCCACAGAGACACCACGGCGGTGAGCATACGTCACCAGACGTTTGGTGATCGCCAGGTTCTCAGCAAACGGCATATGTGAACCGTCGAACATCACCGAACTGAAACCGGCTTTAATTGCCGCCTCACAGGCTTCATAAGACTGGCCGTGATCCAGATGCAGTGCCACCGGTACATCAATTTCCAGAAACTCCATCGCATTCACCACAATATCGTGAATACATTTCAGCCCGAGCATATGTTTTATGGTTCCGCCGGAGACACCCAAAATAACCGGGGAACGCAGTTGCTGCGCAACTTTTAATACCGTTCCTGTCCACTCCAGGTTATTAATATTAAACTGACCAACGGCATACTGGCGTGCAAAGGCACGATTGAGCATATTCTCCATCGAAACTAACATCGGATTTCCCCTTGTTGGCGTATAACTAAGAATTAATCAAAATAGTGTTTCAAATTTCTTTCGTATTTATTCACCGCATTATGGACATCCGCCAAATCCGGCATTGATTCGCGCACCCCTTTTTTCTCAATTGAGATGGCTGCTGACAAACTGGCAAATAAAATAATATTCTCAATATGCCAGTTATAATGAACTCCGTAAGTAAATGCGCCATGGAAAATATCACCGGCACCGGTCGTATCAATCGCATTACAAATAAACGCCGGTGATATTGTCAGCATTCCGTTTTGCAGATAAGCACAGCCTTTCTCACCCAGGGTAATAAAGGCCGTGCCCCGGGCCAGTTTATTCAGTTCTGTTAATGCTGTTTTTAACTGAATATCTGTGGTGAATTTATCAATCTCAACCAGGTCACGGGCAAAGTTTTCACTGGCAACCAGATAATCCGTATATTTCGCCAGATTCAGATTACTTTCCCGCAGTGATCCCGCGTCCATCACGACGCGGGCATCAGGCAGACGGGTCAGAATATATTCACTCAGCTCCGGTTCATGACCATCGATTAATACCGTGATGACTTCCCCTTTATCCTCCTGTGTCAGGCGGGTAATCAGCTCATCAATTTTCTGTTTCTCTTCAAATGTCATACGCGGCGGAGAGATAAGCTTGCGCGTAATAATTGTCCGTGAGCCATTTAACTGATTCACTAATACAGATGCCAGCGGTGTGATCATTTCATCATTAAAAATAACGTAATCTGTATTCACACCGACATCATGGAACTCATCAATAATTTTCTGACCATAGATATCGTGGTTAAGGTGTCCGACATAAAAAATATCCTCTCCCCACAATCCCAGTAACCATGCCGCATTTGCACAAGGCCCGCCGCCGCTTTCAATAAAATCGCCGGAGAAATTTTTGGTATTCTCCTCCGGCCAGCGGTTAAGGAAGAAGAACTGGTCGAAGCAGGATAAACCGACAGAAATTACTGCCATAACAACTCCTTAAAACCTTTCGTCAGTATCATTTTTACTTATGTGCGCGGTCTTTTTCCATTAATTCGTCATAGCTCAGAGTATCACCCACCACTTTGACTGATTTAAAGGCAAACGGCGCCAGTAACGCCAGAACCAGAACAAAACAAATCAGGTAAATCGCAATCTGACCGAAGTGGGTAAAGGCTTCCCCGATAACAATACCCCATACCGCGAAGTCAAAATCCGCAAAGGTACTGTTTTCAAAGCCCAGATTGCCCAGCGCCGGTAACAGCATCGCCGGTAAGAAGGCGAGGAAAACACCACCGATAAAGGACGCGATAATACAGCCCTTTTTACCGCCCAGTTTGTCCGCGAATACACCGGATGTACCGCCGCAGAAGAAGTGCGGCACCATGCCGGGAATAATCAGTGCCATGCCCAGGCCGCCCAGCATCAGCATACCGGCAAGGCCGCCGATAAAGGAACTGATAAAGCCGATAACCACCGCTGTCGGACTGAAGGTAAAGAAGACGGCACAGTCAACAGCCGGGATAGAATTCGGGATCAGTTTCTGGCTGATACCCTGGAACGCAGGCACGAGGTCACCCAGGATTAAACGCACACCGCTGTAGACAATCGCCACACCCACCGCGAACTGCAAACCGGTCAGGATGGAGAAGATCACCATATTCTGCTCTGTAATGGTGCTGATATACGCCGAACCGGCAACGATACTGCACACCAGATAAATCACTACCATAACAATACCGGTTGTCACTGTGGTATCGCGCAGGAAGCCCCATTTTTCTGAGATTTCAGTATCCGCAAATGAGTTTTCTGCTTTACCGACTTTCGCCGCAATCCAGGCAGACAGGTAATAGCCGAGGGAACCAAAGTGCCCCATGGCAATACCGCCGTCTTCGGTTACGCGCTTGGTATAACGCTGTCCGATTGCCGGTGAAATAGCCGACCAGGCACCCAGCAGGAAACCGCCGATAACCACCATTTCCCAGCCTTTGAAATTCGCGGCCTGTAATACTGCCGAGAATAAGCAGGCTAAAAAGAAAGAGTGGTGACCGGTTAAAAAGATATATTTATATTTTGTGAAACGGGCGATTACCAGGTTAAAAATAAAACCAAGCAATAAAATACTCATGGTTTCCACACCCAGTAATTTCTGGGCAACAGAAACAATGGCTTCGTTATTAGGAATAACACCACGGATATTAAAACCGGCTTCAATAATACCACCGAGCGGATTCAGGTTTGCCACAATAACACCGGCACCTGCACTCAGCATTAAATAACCGAGAATCGGTTTTAATGTCCCGGTTAATAATTTATTGACCGGTGACCGTAATGCCAGTAACCCTGCCAGGGAGATAATCCCCATAAGAAAGGCAGGCTGACTGAATATCTCAGTCAGGAATGAGAGAATATAAGCCATAATTTAATTCCTGTAAAAAGAATGAACTATCAGGATTGACTCAGTTTCAGTAAAGCGTCTTTAATATCTTCCGCAATTTTGGCTTTATGTACATAACTGCGGATCACGGCAACTTCACACTGCGGCGGAAATTGTGATGCCAGCTCTTTAATCGTGACATACAGATCCGCTTTCTCACCCACGGCATTGGCAAAATCCACAGAAGCCACATCGGCCTTTATTCCCATCTCCTCACAAATTTTCTTCACGTTATTGGCCGCCATTAATGAGCTGCCGATACCATTGCCGCACACAGTTCTTATTTTAATCATGCTGTCCTCTCTATCGACGTCCGGATAAACTGTAAAATCTGTTCTTTGTTATTATCTTTTACAAACTCAGTAATATTGTTCTCAATCAGATCAGCCACGGTCTGAATCAGATGAATGTGGGTATCTGAATCTGTCGCACTGACAGCGATAATGACATTAACCGGATCAAACTCCTCATGGTGAAACACCAGCGGTGTCCCTGTCACCACCACCGAGAATGCGGTTTTTAATGCCCCTTTTTCCGGCCTTGCGTGCGGCATCGCCACCCCGGTATCCAGTACAATTACCGGGCCGAATTCATGATATACACGAATCATTTCATCAATATAATCAGGGGTACAGGCGCCTGATTTTTGCAGCAACTCACCGGCATACCGGATGCCCTCTTCCGGAGACACAAAATTCTGATTCAGGGATAACAGCCCGCTCTCAAAATGAATATCCAAAACCGAACTCCTGATGTGATTTTTTCTTATTTTAAAGATGGCCTATTTGCGGACAAATAAATAGCGATGAAGATCACATTCCGATTTTAAGAATGTGAGGACGATCTCGTTTGCCTGAAATAACGCTTTATCGTGTAAAGCAAAAAATAATCCTGTTAATTCATAGCATTACTTTTTATTGAAAATTTCTCTGTTTTTATTTCCCGGATTGAATATGTGGCCTGAGTCATATTCTCACTGGTTAAAATAAGATATTCATCACATTTTTTTGGGTATGGAATCGTCACTTTGCGGGGTGGATCAAACTGAAAGGCAAAATTGATTTATTTTTAACCGGAGATAAAAAAAACATTCCGGATATCGTTCATATAGCATGTATATAGTCACATCATACAAATATTGACCGCAGGTTATCCTTTTTGTAACTTACCGGAATATCTTTGATAAGGAATTCTTATGTCTGATACATTCTCTGTACTGTTTAAACAAGCTCTCTACCTGGTGATTAAATATACCCCATTTTTAATATTATTTTCCGGATTAACAATTTGGTTCTACCTTAGCCATATCGGAAGAATAAATATATTCCCTGAGATTCTTTCTTCTTACTCCAGTTTTGTTTCAATCTTAGCCTCTTTGTTTTTTATCGGAACAGCATTCAGTATTATATTTATTCTGCCAAGTTTGCTATTGATCCTTCTTCACTTCACCCTTAATCAAAAAGATAATATTAAATATATAGAAAAAATACCCGGAGTCAGTGCGATCACATCCTGTACTTTTATTATTATATTATCCTCTATCTCTGCCTATAATGTTACCTATAAAAAAGAAATCTCTTTTGACATAACATTGATAATAGTAATTTCAATATCATTACTTTATGCCATTATAAAAACAAGCGTAAATTATACTTATATTAAAAACAGGTCATTTACTAAAAACACACTGCGGCTTGTTGGTATAATAATTACTATATCTGTTTTTATGTCAATATCATCATTATCAATCTCATTCCCTATCCTTTTAATTTCAGATAAGATTTCTGCTGATAATGCAATATCACTACTTTTTCTTTTAGTATTTTTAGTCTCGTTTACTTTACTTTGTTTTATGCCGGCAGCACTTTATTATAGGAAATTCTATAATCCATTGATTAAAATAAAAAAGAATGAGTTATCATTAATGTTTATTATTATCCCTTTTGTTATCCTCTTTTTTTCCTCCTCGCTGGTTCCGGGATTACCCGTCAGCATCATACATTCATCGCTTAAAAAACTTGGGTTCTCAGATTCTCAACCACATTATTACTATATTAATAACAAAAAATACAATTCAGATATGTTCAATGAAAAAGACTGGAATCCGGTTACACAGGGAACATTTGACAGAAAATTATACATTAAAGGCATCAGTTTGTTTTCAATGTCAGGAAAAAAGCTTATTTGCCCTGAAAATACACTCAAGCTTCAAATTGAAACCTATACAACAGACTTGTATAAACAACATTTTGAACCGGATATAGATAAAATGAAACAGCTTAAGGCTGCCACACAAAATTGTATCCTGTTTAACAATGATGATATCCAGCAATGGGATACATTATTCGATGATACGGGGAAACTAAAAGGGTCTGAATAAGCACCAAAGAATGATCTTGCTTTTTATATCGAAGATTCAGTGAGTAACTATTCACTGTGATATAGTTGAAGATAGTCCTGTCTGACAGCAGGAACCTGACGTCATCCTCTTAATTCACTGATTTTCAGATAAGGAATTCCATGCGACCTGCGGACTATCTGCGGCTTACCCTGCTGGCGGCTATATGGGGTGCCAGCTTTCTCTTTATGCGGGTGGCATCCCCGCAGTTCGGCGCTGTCAACACCGCCTTTCTGCGTGTATTTTTCGGCTGTGCCGGACTTCTGGTGATCCTCCTCGTCATGCGCCGCACCTTCCGGTTTGACGGAAAATTAAAACCGGCATTATTGCTGGGCGTGATTAACTCCGGCATTCCCTTTTTTATGTACTGCCTGGCCGCACAGTGGCTGCCTGCCGGTTACTCTGCCATTCTCAACGCCACCACACCGCTGATGGGGGCGCTGATTGGCTTTGCTTTCTTTGCCGAAACCCTGACCGCCCGCAAATGGCTGGGGGTGATGCTGGGGCTGGCAGGTATTGTGGTGATAACCACTGTCGGGGAGAGCCAGTCTTCCGCACATTTATTATGGGGCGTGACCGCCTGTCTGATTGCCACCGCCTGCTACGGGCTGGCGGGGTTCCTGACACGGCGCTGGATCAGTGAAAAAGGCGGCCTGGACGCCCGGCTGGTTGCGTTCGGCAGCCAGCTCGGCGCCACACTTTTTCTGCTGCCGTTTTTCGGTTTCAGTGTCACGACCGGTCCGCAGATCAACTGGGCGCAGCCGGTGGTCTGGGGCAGTGTGATTGCAGTAGGTCTGCTCTGTACAGCAGTGGCGTATATCCTCTATTTCCGCCTGATTGCGGATATCGGCCCGATGCGCTCGCTGACAGTGACTTTTATGATCCCGCCGTTCGGTATTTTGTGGGGTTATCTCGTACTTGATGAAACACTCAGCCCGAATTTCTTCCTCGGCGCACTGATTGTCTGCGTGGCTGTCCGGCTGCTGGTCAGCCGGGGCAAACAACCCGCTGTGGCGGCGGTAAAATAATTCACCGGGCTGCATCCGGCCGGATGCAGCCGTTTTGCCGTGGTCAAACCTATACCGGCTCCGCCAGTCTCAGCATCACTGTATCCAGCAGCACCTGTGCGCCCCGGATCAGATCGTCATCTTCGGTATATTCAGCAGGGTTATGGCTGATACCGTTTTTACCCGGCACAAAAATCATGGCCGCCGGCGCTATCCGCGCAATCATCTGCGCATCATGTCCCGCACCGGACGGCATACGCCGGTATGCGGTTTCCGCTACTTTGGCTGCCTCTTCCACACAACTGACCAGGGTTTTATCAAATACCACCGGCTGAAAACGCGCCAGCTGACGGGCGGAGACAGTGACCCCCTCCTGCTCTGATAACTCCTCCAGATAACGGCGGATCTGCCCTTCCGCCCATTGCAGGCGAACCTCATCCGGATCCCGCATATCAATGGTGAAAGTTGCCGAACCCGGGATAACGTTAATCGCATTCGGTTCAAGGGCAATCGTACCCACAGTGGTTAATGTGGCACCATTTTCCTGAGAAATCCCCTCACGCAGAAAGGCGATCAGTTTAGCCGCTGCATATCCGGCATCATGGCGCAGCCGTGTCGGTGTGGTTCCGGCATGGTTTGCCGTACCGGTGATAGTGATTTCCTGCCACGAGATGCCCTGTAAACTCTCCACCACCCCGATTTGTAACCCTTCCGCTTCCAGCACCGGGCCTTGTTCAATATGCAGTTCCGGATATTCATGCGGCACGATACTGCCCGGTACCATACTTCACGCATAACCGGCACGTTCCAGCTCATCGCGTAAAACAGCGCCGTCAGTGGCTACCGCATTCAGGGCATCCTCCAGCGGATAGCCTCCGGCATACACCAGCGAACCCATCATATCCGGATGAAAACGCACACCTTCTTCGTTAGTGAAAGCCGCCACCATGATCGGACGGGACGGCAGCACACCCGCTTCCCGGAATGCACGGACAACCGCCAGACCGCTGAGTACTCCGTAACAGCCATCCAGCGCTCCGGCGTTAATCACCGTATCAATATGCGACCCTATCATCAGCGGTGCGCTATCACTGTTTCCGGAGGCTGACGGCAGTGTGCCGAAAATATTTCCGATCTGATCAATACGGATCACCAGATCCAGGGCTTTCATCCAGCTGACCACCAGATCACGCCCCTGTTTTTCCGCATCGGTCAGTGCTGTCCGTGTCCGGCCGCCTTTCACCGTGTCCGCCCCGGTATCCCCTAATTCCTGCAAGTGATTCAGTAAGGTCTTCCCGTCTATCTTCAGTACACCGGATTTGTGATTCATGCTCACCTCATTATTGTTATTGTGGCAGTGTGGTTATTAATTATGCTGCAAAATTATCCTACCGGTGATAGTCACTGCCTGTCATGCGAAAATAGGATATGAAACAGAAAAATACTGCCGCTGCCACAGTTTCCCGGAGCCCCGGGCAGTGATATAGTTCCGGGTAAAACCGGCGCACTGCCCGGCGTCTGTTTCCCGAACCGGAGATGATTTTGAAAAAACACCCTGAGGACGCCCCTTTCCGGCAGTCACCCACTGATAATTACAGATTCACATTTATCGATCTTTTTGCCGGCATAGGCGGGATCCGCCTGCCTTTTCAGCAACAGGGCGGCCGCTGTGTTTTCACTTCCGAATGGGACAAATTCGCCCAGCGTACCTATTTTGCTAATTTCGGTGACATGCCTGACGGCGATATCACCCGGATCACAGCCAGAGATATTCCGGATCACGATATTCTTCTCGGCGGCTTTCCGTGTCAGGCATTTTCACAGGCGGGTGCACGTCAGGGGTTCAACGACACCCGCGGCACCATGTTCTTTGAAGTTCAGCGCATCATGACAGAGAAACGGCCGAAAGCGTTTCTGCTGGAGAACGTCAAACAACTGCGCGGCCACGACGGCGGCCGGACATTACAGACCATCCTCGATATTCTGCGCGGCCGGTACGAACAGACAGTGCCGGATAATATTCCGCTGAGTGAAGAGGCCCGCAGCGCACTGTCCGAAAAACTGAATTATTGGGTTGATTTCCGTGTGCTGCGTGCCGCCGATTTTGGTATTCCGCAAAACCGCGAACGTATTTTCATCATTGGCTTTGATCGCAACCAGTTTCCGGATGCGGATTTTGACACCCTGTTTTCCTGGCCGGAGCCGACTCACCAGCCTACCCACCTCGGCGATATTCTCCAGAGTAAAAAAGCGCTGGCTGAAGATGCTGTACGTTATAGAAAAGATCGTTTTACCATCTCTGATAAATTATGGGCAGGGCATCAGAAGCGGAAAAGAGAACATAAAGCCAGAGGCAACGGCTTCGGATATTGCCTGTTTAATAAAAACAGCGAATATACCAATACCCTGAGCGCCCGCTATTATAAAGATGGTTCTGAAATACTGATTGACCAGTCCCGTGAAGGTAAAAACCCGCGCAAACTCACCCCGCGTGAATGTGCCAATCTCCAGGGATTTCCGGAAAATTATATTACCGATGCCGTTTCTCAGGGGCAGATCTATAAACAATTCGGCAACTCCGTCTGTATGACCGTCGTGGAAGCCATCGCTGAAAAACTCACCGCAGCATTAGTACAGGCAGGTGCATTACCGCCGGTAAAATAATCTTCCGGCGGAGTATCGCATATTTTTCCGGGGAAATAGGGTAGTCTTGGTTTATTCCTGAAATCAGCGGCTGAAAATCCGATGGATGTACATGACAAAGAAACCCGTTCCCGGAATATGCGCGCCATCCGCAACCGGGATACAAAACCGGAGCACCATGTCAGAAAGCTGTTGCATCATAACGGCTTCCGTTTCCGGTTATATCCGGCAGATATGCCGGGAAAACCCGATATATGGATGGCAAAATGGCGGACGGTGATCTTTATTCACGGCTGTTTCTGGCATATGCACGATTGTGAGAAATTCCACCTTCCCGCCACCCGGACGGCATTCTGGCAAAAGAAATTATCAGAAAATAAAACCCGCGATAAAAAATATATTGCGGAATTGCACCGCAGAGGGCTGCGCACATTAATTATCTGGGAATGTGCCCTGACCGGAAAAACAAAACTGTCTGACCCGATGCTGCTGACATTAATAAAAACCTGGCTGATGAGCAGCGCCATTTCAGGCAATATTACGGATTCCGGATTAACAATAGCGCCGGGCTGATACCCTATGACACGAACGCAGCGACTACTCACCTTATTACAGATCCTGAAAGAAAACCGCTATCCGGTTACGGCAGATTCCCTTGCCTCGCAATTACAAATCAGTGTACGTTCGGTTTACCGGGATATTGAAACCCTGCGCTGCCAGGGCGCAGAGATTACCGGTGAAGCCGGTATCGGATATCAGATGAAATCCGGATTACTGCTGCCGCCGATGATATTTGATGTCAATGAACTGGAAGCCTTAATTCTGGGATTGCGCTGGGTACAGAGTAATGCAGATGATGAACTGAAAGCCTCCGCCGCCCGGGCGGCAAATAAAATTAATGCAGTGGTGGAAAATGAATCCCGTACCGTTTTCAGCAACAGCACATTATTTGTGCCCGCCTCACAACTGACACAGGTGGATAATTACATTGCCGGGGAATTACGCCGCAGTCTGCGGGAAGAACTGAAAATTAAGCTGCATTATCAGGATAAACAGGGTCAGACCAGTAACCGGGTTATCTGGCCGGTTGCCATCGGCTATATGAAAGAGGTTCAGGTTCTCGCCGCCTGGTGTGAATTACGGCAAAATTACCGCCATTTCCGGCTCGATCGGATCCAATCCTGTGAAGTATTAGCGGACAAACTGCCTTACCCCAAAAAATACCTGCTCGACCGCTGGTTCAAAGATGTCATATGTATGACTCCTGACAGATTCTGACACTCCCCTGCTCTATGATGATGCCTCAACACAATAAACAGGAGAGCATCATGAGCGGACTGACACTTTACAGCAATGCAATGTCACGCGGGAATACCGTCGATTTATTTCTTAAAATTCTGGATGTACCGTATCAGCGCATTGAGCTGGATTACGGTGCGGATATGCATACCCCGGACTATCTGACCATCAACCCGATGGCCAAAGTCCCGGCATTAACAGACGGTGACCATGTTGTTACGGAAACGGCGGCCATCTGCATGTATCTTGCGGATAAATTCATTGAAAAAGGTTTTGCACCTGCGGTTGATTCTCCGGAGCGCGCCGCATATTACCGCTGGTTCCTGTTCACCGCAGGGCCTGTCGAAGCTGCATTTACCGCCAAAGAATTGGGCCGGACACTGACAGAAGAAGAACAGAAAATGTCCGGATTCGGCTCTTTTTACCGGACAATGGCCTGCCTGGAAACCGGTCTGGCTGCCGGAGCACCCTATTTATGCGGTAAAACAATGACCGCGGTTGATGTTTATGTCGGCTGTTTTCTGATGTTCCTGGCCAAACACAGTTTAATTGCCATTTCACCGGTCATAAAAACCTATATGGCCAGCCTGGCATTAAACCCGGTATTTGCTGCCGTACTTTCAGCGAAATAAACATTACACCTATCCATATGGCGGGTGCAGAAAATTCAGTACCCGCCATTTCTGCACTTTCTTTTATTGTTTGTCCGCAGTACAGTTTCCTCATTAATATCGTTATGGTAACCATCCGGCAGAGGAAATAATGGTAAAAAACACTCTTAAAATAATCGCATTCCCGGTTCTGATTTTTATTTCATTCTCCGGTTTTGCGCAAACAATTACCGCCTGGGCTGATACTTTATCCGATGCGGAAACCAAAATAGCCCGCCAGGCAGAAAAAGCCGGTGCCGGTTATCAGATCACCAGTGCCAGAGTCGGCCGGGTCACTTATGTGACTGCCACACTGATACCATTACCGGAAAATACACGTAATATATCACCTGAAGAAAAACAAATTCAGAATAAAGCATTACCACATAATGAAAATACAAAAAATCGCTGACTGAATAAAAAACATACTGCATTAAGATATAGTAAATAGCAGATTAATGCTATTCTTAACGCATATTACCGGATATAAAAACAGGTAAATTCCGCTGAATTTAATACCTGAAAAATATGATTAAAAATCATCACACCAAAATATCCCCCGGAAAACTGCATTCCAAACCTCACCAGCAGCATTATTAAATCATATTTTAAGAAATATTTACTTACGTCTGAAAACAGAATCCATTATAACGACAGATACAAATATAAATACAGGATGAAGGCTACCGAAAGTACAAAAAACTGCTCCTCCGCTCCTGACGACGAAGAATATCGACAATTTATGCATAAAAAGCAAATATCGCCGCAATAGACACGTCACGCGTTAAACAACAGCTAAATAACCTGCCAAAACCGGAAGGAAAAGTGTAAGAATGTGTGTGAAAACTATCACAGTTTTCCGTAGGCTCCCCGAAAAACCCGAAGAGTGTATTATCAGCTCTTTTTTCCTGCCAAAAACGGTTTAAAATCACATAACATATTAAATATAATACTAAAAATAACATTTAAAAGATGCTTGTTGCTACTATTCCTCTACACAATTAACATGTAAAAGATCGTCAAAACCGATCAATAATACAATTGTGATAGGTTTTATCTATCATAAATAAGATATCGATCGTTAATAACAATTTTTTATATTTTTATATACCTTGTATATTTCACTACCAGATGATAGTTATTTATACGCAGAAGACGGGTAACTGTAATTAATATTATTACAAAGTATTGCAATTTTTGTTTTTACATTAATTAATATTACCCCTGCTGAATCAGCACCTATTCCATATAAGGAGACAGGCCACACCTGAATCCTGTTATGACCCGGTGAGTGGAATCTATTATGAAAAATAATCAGATATTACTGCATGATGTAGGCGCACTGATAAGAAAATTACGCAAAGAAAAAAGAATGAGTGGCGTTGATCTTGGCGTGGAACTGGGGATCAGCCAGCAGCAGATATCACGTTATGAAAATGCCACGAGTGAAATATCCGTTTCAACACTCATTAATATACTTGCTGTATTTAATATAACACCTGCTGAATTCTTTACCCGTATATCTGATACGGAGCATGACTTTTTCAGCAAATACACCACCAGGAACTGGTAAATACCGGTTAATAAAACTGTTAATTATTATTGTTATGCATCAGGGCGATACTTCCTGTTTCTCACCTCATATCAATAATAATGACAATAAAAATACCTTATTTACATAATTTTTATGTTTTTTGGAAAATAAAAATCATGAAAAGGAATACTATGAATATTAATCTGTTTATCAGGGGATATCAGGGATCCCCTCATTCTGAATATACCGTCCTCCCGCCCCGGGGCTGGTTAGCAGCCGCCGGGCTTCTCAGCCTGAGTACTGCGGTCTGTTTACCGACGGCACAGGCTGCGGATATCGGCAGTCAGAGCGGCACCAATATTATTGTTAACGATGGTGACCGGATCACCGGCGACACCGGTGATACCTCAGGAAGCCGCTATGGTGTCCTGAACTCCTATAACAACGGGGCGGGTACCATCAACCTCGGTAATGACGTGACTGTTAATGTGACGGATACGGATAAATATGCCAAAGGCGTAATTATCCAGGGAGACAACAGCGTGTTAACCGCTAACGGGCTGACCGTGGATGTGAACGGTAAAAGTGCTATTGGTCTTGATCTGTCCGGTAAAAAAGTACAGGCTGACCTGGGAACAGGCAGCAGCATCAAAGCGGAAGGAAGCGGAACCGGTATGGCAAGCGGTGTGGTAGTCAGTAATGCCTCCTCACTGACTGCGGATCGCCTCTCCGTTGAAACCAAAGGTAACAACGGCATTGGCCTGTCAATCGGAGACTACGGCAGTAATGCCGACCTGGGCAGCGGCAGTACGATTAAAACCAACGGCAGCGGAAGCTATGGTATCCGTATCGACGGCCTGAACGGTACAGCATCCAACGGCCCTGCCCGTCTTACCGCAACCGGGCTGACTATCGATACACAAGGCGCAAATGCATACGGCATGAACGTCCAGAAAAACTCAATTGTTGATCTGGGTACCGGCAGCAAAATTATGACCAACGGCGATAACGCCTACGGCATCTGGAGTTTTGGTGAAATCACAGCAGATGCCCTGACAATTATCGCCCGCGGAAACAGCGCCAACGCACTGGAAGTGCGCGGAGGTACCGCGAATATCGGTGCAGGCAGCCATTTTTACTCTGAGTCGGGCGGTGGCCTGGTCACTAACGGCACAAACACCACCATCAACTTTTCCGGTACTGCAGATAACCGCAATACCATTTTCTCCGGTGGTTCTTACGGCGCGTCAGCCCAGTTCTCCGGCGCTGAGATCAACCTGAAAAACACCGATATTACGATTGATCGCAACGGAAGTCTGGGTCTGGGACTGTGGGCTCTGGGCGGCGGTGTAATGACCGGTGAAAATATCACGGTAACAGGCGCCGCAGGCACCCGTGGTGTCTATGGCATGACCAACAGCCGGATTGATCTGACAGGTGACCTGACAATTAATATGGCAACCGCTGATCAGATAGCGATTGCCACTCAGCATAACGATGGCTATGCGGCCAGCCGGATTAATGCTGCGGGTAAAATGCTGATCAACGGCGGTATTCAGTCCCGTGGCGGGCTGATCAATGTTGATATGGCTTCCGGCTCACTGTGGACCGGGAATGCCTACAGCGATAACGTCAACGGCGGATTGCTGAACGTCACCATGAACAACAGCCGCTGGAATGTAACTGATGATTCCAATGTGGATAATCTAATACTGAATAATACCGCTGTCGATTTATCACACAGATTATCCGACACTGGTTATTCAACACTGAGTGTCGCTAATCTCAGCGGAAACGGCGCATTCACGCTGCGCACTGATATTGCCGGTGACGGCGAAGGTGTCAATAACGCCGGTGACAAACTGGTGGTTACCGGCACCAGCGCCGGTGATCATTCATTAACCGTGTTAAACCGCGGCAGCCTGGCAACAACCGGTAATGAAGTTCTGACCGTTGTGGAAACCGCAGACGGCACAGCTAACTTTACCTCCGCGTCTGAAGTCGAGTTAGGCGGTTACCTGTACGATGTGCGCAAAAACGGTAACAACTGGGAACTGTACTCTTCAGGTATCTATGTTCCGCCACCGGCAGTTCCGGAGCCGGAACCGGAAAAACCAAAACCACCGATCACAACCACTGCTGATGCAGGCGGTAACTTCCTGAACGTGGGATATCTGATTAACTATGCAGAGACTCAGACACTAATGCAGCGCATGGGTGATCTGCGTCAGAACGGCGGAGAGAATAATGCATGGCTGAGAGGATTCGGCGGTAAATTCAATTCATTCGCCGGCGGTAAAATGAGCGGGTTCGGCATGACTTACGGCGGTACACAACTGGGTTTTGATAAACGTATCGCACCAGACACACCGCTGTATATCGGTACGTTTGCGGGCTTAACGCAGGGTTCACCGGATTACCGCGGCGGGGACGGTACTGTCCGCTCATACCATCTGGGGCTTTACACCACCTATATAGCAGACAACGGTTTCTACGTTGACGGCATTGCCAAAGTTTCCCGGCTGAAAAACAAATTCAGTGTATCGGACAGCCAGAACAATAATGTCAGTGGTGACGGCAGCTCGACGGGTGTCAGTGCATCAGTGGAAGCAGGCCGGAAATTCAGCCTGAGCCGGGCGGGTAATGGTTTCTATATCGAGCCTCAGGCACAGCTCACCTACAGCCATCAGGATTCAACAGGTATTCATGCCAGTAACGGCCTGAAAATCGACCTCGGCAGCTATGACTCCACCATCGGACGCGCCGGCACACTGATTGGTTATGAAACCACGACAGGTGACAGTCAGATCAACGTTTACCTGAAAACCGGATTTGTCAGAGAGTTTCAGGGCAATACGGACTACAAACTGAACGGCTCCCGCGAAGCGCACAGCTTCAAAGGAAACTGGTGGAACAACGGACTGGGTATCAGCGCCAGCATTAACAAAAAACACACCCTGTATGCTGAGGCCGACAGTTCAACAGGTAACCGGTTTGATCAGTACCAGATTAACGGCGGATACCGTTTCAGCTTTTAATATATGAAGTGCTGTCAATGAAAAGACGAAGAATCTTCTTCGTCTTTTTTTGCTTTCAGGGGAGTCAGGTTTACAGCGGGTATAAATATTCTCTTAAGATTCTTATCACCTCTCTGTTCATTCTTTGGCTTTTATCTGTCTCATCCGACCGGTTTTTAAGTTTTATATTATTTTTATTATCGCTCCTACAGTCACAGAGTAATGATATGCCCGAGTGATTGCATTACAGATCGTTATATCTGCCATTAATTATTTTATATCACAGGAATATAATGATGCATGAGATCCGACTGATTGCCACACTTGTGGCAAAAGAGAATAAAGCCGCTGATATTTCCGCGCTGTGCAGAGCACTTGTTCCGGTAAGCCGTCGTGATGACGGCTGTATTCAGTAAGATTTACATGAAGATAGCAAAAATCCGGGAACATTCGCTTTCTTCGGGATACAGGAAAATCAGCATTCACCGGATAAGCATAATTAGACATCACACATCAGCGCTTTTATGAAAGAAGCTGAAAATAACACTGAATCTGTAAAGGAAGACAAACCCGGTGTTAATCTGCTTAACCGGACAACCCGGCAAATTGATCTGACGACAGAAGGTGAACTCTATTTTCAGCGGATGAAAAGTATCCTGCAGGAAATGCAGGATGCAGAAAATGAGCTGCCTGGTTTACAGAATTGAGGTCTGACCGTCTCCGCTGAGACCGGTTATACTCAGAAGTTAACTGAGTTCACCGGCAGTAAAGGTTCACGTAATAGTTAGTGCGGAAGGACAAATCAATCCGCACCTGAACTTATGGGGAAATGTGGGTGTTCAGGTTGGCAATAATGGCTATAACGACAGTGCCGCCATGCCTGGCATCAAATATAACTTCTGAGTAGTCTTAATGTGGAATAAGACCCGGCGGGCCTTATTCTATTTAGTCGGCTGAATAATATCATTCCGGTTTTTATGCTTATCCGGAAGCCGGATCGCAGTTAACTGATATAAAGTTCATCATCAGCTTAACCAAATTCTCTGATAAATAGTTTTACAAACTGATTCAGGAGAGACTGTTTACGGAACAGGTAAAACCGGGGCGCAGTTCCCGCTGACTGAAAAGCGAGGTTAAGTAGTGGCTGCAATCCCGTCTTGCCAGGCCCGTGAATAGAGCTCCGGGTTTTATTGTTTTCCTTCCGTACCGCCTGACTTCAGCCATAATCCTCTGCTGCCGCAATCATTGCTGCTTACATAACCTGCTTTACCGGATGCCGGAACCAACTGTTCCTGCGGTACACCGATACTGCCCTGCCGATGGTAACACGGAAAAATGTCTGTCATCGGTTTTTTGAATAATTCCCATGGCTCGATTCATATTATTGCCAAAATATATCAACCGAAATTCATCATTTAAATCAGTACAATATACAAATAAAAGATTAAATGTTGCTGGTGCCGAATAACAATATCAATCGTTAAAATCGATCGATATTGTTATTTTAATAGATACAATCTATCTATTGTTGTAAAATATCTCCTGCGGACAAGAACCTTTATTGCTCTGTTGCGGCAGATAAGGTAACAGCGCCCTGGCAAATCCCCCGCCTGAGCCGGTATCTTTACACGATAAATTCACAAATCCATAGATAGTGTTGCATCATGAAATAAGCTATATCATATCATTTAGTCTTTATTATCAATTTGTTAGAATAAATATCTCCTATTAAAAGAAAAACTAACATTGCATGAATTTTTATACATTTAGGGATTAAACCTATTCTCTCTCAATCCGCCTTAAAGTTATAATGATATGCTTAATTACTCATGTGGATGATTTTCCTATTTTGATTGAGATAGCTATCCTTACCGGAGGTGCGAAACTATTATGAATACCGATTTTGATAATCTAAAAAATTTTGGATTCACTCAAAAAGAGTTAAATAAAATAACTGAAAATACCCGCATGCATAGTGATTCCGTTGCAGAGGCCATCAATGACTTAGCAAACAGATTTAAAATTTTTTTATGGTTCTCTGTTTTTTTTGCCATCGTATTCGTAGTGTTACTCATTTGGAGTTCTGAATCAAAAATTATTGGTGGTGGTATTGGTTTGCTCATCGGAGCATTAATTATATCACTAACTTTTCCGGTACCTCTAGGATATAAAGCTTGGAAATACCGGAAAAAAGATAAGGCTCAGTCATTTTGATCTATGGATATCAAATCAAAAATCACTTTAGATTTTAATCCAAAACCTGTTATTTTCATTGCGAGCTTAGGCCGACTCATTTTACTGACCTTACGATAATAGTCAGTCGGAATCCATCTGAATAACCGCCGGGTTCCTGACCGTAACGTTAACCCTAAAATACCATAAATACCGGCTGATAAAGATACCGCATTATAGAATGCGAAGCCGGTCTCGGCTTTGAATCCCATAAATTCAGCAGCCTCCATTGCAGCATCAGCAAAAATTCCTTCAGAATATGTCATATCCCCCTGCCACTGATTAATGGCTTCTCGTGTTATACCATTAACTCCATCGATAACTAATATAGCGCCACCTAAGACACCTATTGGAGTCATAGTTGAAATCATCATTGTTCCGGCATAAATTTCAATTCCTGAAATTACAACACACACCGCTGAAATAATGTATCCGACAATTTTGTTGTTTTCTCTGACAAACTCAACTTTGGCATAAAGCTGTGCTGCTTTAGAACGTAATTGCCAGTCTTGTTCTTTGAGAGCTTCTGTTTCCTGTCTTAATACCCGAACGCACTGCATACATTCTTCATCGGATTTTGCTTTACGTGCGATGTCAAATTGATTTTCAACTACATCTTTTATTTCTTTGACAAAATCCATTCTCGCAAAACTATCCTATAGATGAAACATGGATACTCTATTTGCTTCAAAAATAAGTTTTTCAGCTTCAAGAGATACCATTGTTTCAGCCCAACTTTTATTTCTGCCTTTATCTTTTATCATCGAAAATATCAATTCGTCCATTTCTATTATCCCTTTTGTGTAAATTGAAAAACAATATAAAATTATTAGATATAATTAAATAGATGTATTTACGTAACTTACAGATAACCAACTTATTTTCAATATCCCCAAAAACAGCATCATCCCTGTATGGTAAATTTACAGGCAGGGGATGCTACGAACTGAATTGTCGGAGCCGTTCGTTGATAGCTTCCAAGTTATATTCGCGTACGTCGATATCAGCCATAAGGTGCCAGTGGATTTCCGCTCTGTCCGGATTATCAGAGGAACACGCTTCTTCCAGAATTTGACTGTAGTCCCAGACACCGCCGGAATCTTCATCCGGACAGGCGCCCTTCCCTTTCACACAGAAAGGAAACGGGTAAATATCGCTGGTGGCCGGTAATATTTTTTCAAGTAAGACAGAGTGCTCCCAATAATCCCCGAAGTCATACACATACAGGCATTTATCTTTTTCTTTATAGAGCAGCATGGTAAGCGGAACACCGGTACTGTCTTTTAAACTTAAATCGAAAAATTCTTCCAATTTCTCACCATAGCGAAGGTTTCCCTTCTCAAAGCAGTACAGATGATAATTCTCCCAGCCCATAGCGATTTGTATGACTTGATGGAGTTCGTTTAATACGATTGCCTCAGGCACTATCAAACGCCGCCATACAGGTGGTTTCGTGTCATTCAGGGTGATTTTAATCTGGTACATTGCCTGTGCCTTTCCCATTCCACCAGCCTCTATAATTTAACCTGTTGATATGAGTTCATTACGCGCGGTTCAAACGATTACCCCAACAGCAGTAAAAGTATCACTACCGATCCCTTTGAATTACCACGCCGGGGAAACTAATGAACTACAAAAGACGTTATTGAGTAAACAATACGAAAACTCTGTGATTTTTATCGCATGGGAGCATCACAACTTAGTCAAAGCCGCTAAAAGTATAATGAAAAGTGAAGGCGGGAATCCTAACGAGATCCCAAAATGGCAAGGCTCCGATTTTGATAGTATCTACGTACTGCGAATTAACCGCGATAACGGTTCAAAAATTATTACCTTTGAACATACACAACAAGGTTTAAATAACGTATCAGCACTATGTCCTAACTAACGTTATCAAAGCTTCGTATTATCAGGCAGGGGACACTTTGACGATTAACCTTTAGTGGGGGATACTTACAAATGGCCTTGCCAAACTTACTGTCGATCACGGAATGCCCCATCCCTATATCAAGAATAGTTACCAGCTGATGGTAGCAAATATACGCATTCCTGATACCGACAGCGTACCCGCTGTCATCCCCATATGCCTGTACCGCTTAATACACAGTAAAACGCTTTCTGAGCCGTTATCTGTTCAAACTGATATGGATGTCAGATTAATCGTCGATAACCGCCTGCTAAGATACCATCCGATGCTCGAGGGTATCTTTCTCAACGAGAACGTTTGGGCAACGTCCATTTGCCAACAAACTGATTAGTCTGTTTAACTAATTCAATAATCCTGAACTACATCCCAAACTGATGTGACTGTGCTGGTATGATTTAATGCTGGGTTTCCCGTTAGATAATTGGCTGAATATCCTGAAGACGAAAACTGAAGAACAGCTGGTGAAGTTGATCATTGGCTAGCAAATTGAGAACCAAGGATAATGGATGCTCATGTATTACTTAACATCCACAAACGACATTTTTCTTTCAATTAATCAACAATAATGAAAATAGGTTTATATCATTGCTAATAATAAACTCAAGGTAGGTGGAAACATTTTGATATTTTAAATAAAAAACAAATACATGACTTTACATAAATTCTGGATATATAGGGTCAAATCCAGCCCCTTATTTTGCCCCTTTTAGTGGTGGATATCAAGAGACGTTATAGGATGATGTGGGATAAGATTATTATTGATATTATTGAATATTTTATGTTCTTGGGATTATTTGAGGCGATAAAGACATGAAAATGGTGCGAAGGCCGGACTCGAATTTCACACCTAATAGACTGATATCAATGTAGTTAATAAGCAGGAATAAATAGTTATACCCGCACTTGTACCCACAAGTTAAAATCCGTATAAAAAATAGACATCACGAGTGGGTATAAAGCCATACCAGTAGAACACCGATATATGGCTATCAAAGCAATATTCAGGCAGGTAGGAACGTTTTCTTCAGCGGTATCAATTCCCATCCACTCAGAACAAAGTCAGATATTGCCGCGAAATGAACATTAATCCTTGCTTTGCTATGCTAGTTCCCAAGGCAAATCTCTGCGTCTATTTACTGGTTTCAGAGTACCCTCGTTTCTCAATTGTTGAGCGGCCCAGCGAATGTCATACTGCCACGTATACAACATATCGCCCGAATCTCTAAGCTCAGCCTCGTAGATGTCCCACACGTACTTTGAAACTTCGCGTGGCCAAGCACTACCACCACGTTCCTGAAGGCACTCAATGATCCATTGTTTCATGCTTTCCCTGGTTACCATCATAATCCTCTGAGCATCTGCCGATGATTAAGATACCGTAATAATGACATTAACTGCCTCCAACTTTACGGGGTCAGTCCAAGTTTATGAGTTTTACATATAGTGATAAGTATTGGCTTTGGAGTCTGTCACGCCCGCAATACCGACCTCTACAAGACCTTTTTGCATAGCCTTATATATAGTCAAAAAACTAGGAAACTTCAGCAGTTTCATTTTATTTATACGCATCTGATTACAGGTTTTTAAAAGTTCACGCCTCGACACATTAAATGGAAAAACATGCAATCGTGGTTGATGGTGAGATACAAGAAGAACAGAACGATGCTGGACAGCTTTAAAAATAGAATTAACCAACCAGCCATCTAAAGCTTTCATTTGTATTTCATCATTGATTAACGGATAAAAACTCATTACTCCTTTAAAGAAGATACGATTGCTACGCCCATTCAGATAAGCTGATATCATATCTTCAGATAGATTGCCATACATATATCTACGTATTTCACAAATCGCACTTAAAAGGGCTTCATCTTTATTATTTGCCGGTATTTTTAAAGCTTTTAATGGTGACGATTTGAGAGGTTGCATTAAATGCTTATACAAAATATAAGATATTTCTCTTTTGATTTTTTTAACCGATGAGTCTTTAATTGACACTTTATCGTTAGATATAGAGTAACCCAAGAAGTCTACTTTATCTTTACTTTTATGAAACTCTGACTTCATTGAATTAGGACAAAGTATACTTATCCCGTCCGACTTTTCAGCGTTAAGTGCTACACCAACTTCTTTTGAGAAACAGCTAATAATGTCTAAAGCTTTGGTGATTTTTGTATAGTCCTGTGACCAAACGATAGTGTCATCGGCATATCTGGCGAACTGCAGTCCCTCTTTTTCTAACTGTTTATCAAGTTTCCAGCAAGCTAAGTTAGCTAAAAAAAGCGATATAGATGTACCTTGGGGTATCCCTTTATCGCGGCCTTTTAGAAAAGCTTTAATTACAGAACGTTCTTCTTGGCTTATAAAAAAACCATTTCGTTCAAATTGTTCGAACAGGTATTGATGGGAAATTGCATCAAAGAATTTTGAGAAATCAAATTCCGCAACAAATAATCTAGAGCTTTGAGATAACTCAACCGAAATATCCTGAATCGCAAAATGCACATTTCTGTCATCACGATAAGCATATGAGAATGAGCTAAAACGATGCTTATTTTTACTGAGTAGCCTGTGATAAAAAAAGGTTGAGACGGCAGCATCAGGAATTTGATATATTGCTACTTCTCTATAACCACCAGATGATTTTGCAACATTATTTTTTGCTGGTTCAAAAGGTTCATACGTTTGAGATTTAATTTTATTAGCAATTGAATATGCTATCGTCTTTGCATGTTTTTTTACATAAAACGGATCAAACTTTTTATCTTTTGACCAGTGCGGTGGTTTTGCAACCACTTTCAAATTTGAAGGCGAAGTTGACCGCTGGCGCTTTCTCTCATTTTCAACATGTAAACTGTTATGGTACGAGTGGTGACGAAGAGCTAATTTCTCTGCTTCTTTCTCAATGTACCATGCGATTTTTTCATACAATTCCATAGGTTTCTCCTAAAAAAAACCCAGCCAAAGCTGGGTTTATTCCACGGACACAACCTACGTAAAAGATAGTCACTACATACATTAGCCGGATGTTTTATCCACTAACGTCCCTACTTCGTCATCTAACATTAAGAAAGATACTAAGTGGTAAGGGTGTCCGCTCGCCTCTCTAGGCATGAATGTAAAATTACTGAACATTCCCTATAAAGTAAACACCTTAATGCCTATAAAGTGATTTTGGCCACTATCGATTTACACAACAAACTAAAGAAGCAGCATATGTAAGTATCCCGCATAATCGTGCCATTCACATTTAGAGATCCTCCGGCATAATCAATCTGCCAACGAAGGAGATCGCTATGCGTAAAGCCCGTTTTACTGAGCATCAGATCATTGCCGTAATTAAATCGGTTGAATCCGGACGAACCGTTAAAGATGTCTGTCGGGAGGCCGGTATTTCTGAAGCCACCTACTACATCTGTGGACTACCTCCGTTTTGCAAGTACAGAATCTGGTTTTGGGTTGTTGCTTACATCTATCCGGCATCAGGAAAACCTGTGCCCAAATGGGTAATCCGCACACAATCGCCTCAACAACTGGACGGCCTCTGAGGCCAATATAATAGTCAGGTTCCGATTGTGCAGGTGCAACCTGTCACCATTTTTCAGTACACTGCAACTCGTCTGGCTGGGTACTAACTTCCAACTGCCTGATACTCGGTATCATTTCTCAGCATCGACCAGATTATTCTCGCGTTCTTGTTAGCCACCGCCACGGTCGTTTTATTAAACCCGCGCCGTTCCTTTAACTGGTTTACCCACTGATGCAGGCCGCCATCATTGTTATTCGTGGCAACTCTGACGACAGCGCGGGCACCATGAAGGTATCCGCCTCCTTTTGTAGCCATAAGGTTAGTTGGTCGGAGAGTTACCGATAAGACTATCCCTTTATGATAGGATGTAACCTAATAAAATCAACCAAGCTAACTAACAGAATTTTATCATTAGAATTAGTGAGTTAAGGAATACGTATGCCAACTTTGGATTTTAAAGGTAAGCAGTTTGTTTATTCGCATCACCTGAGTGTACCTTTTCGTGAGTTAAAAGTAGAAACCGACAAATCTTTACCACTAGAAGGCAACTCGCCTTCACTCGATGACAACCTGATCATCCACGGTGATAATCTGGAAGCCCTTAAAGCTTTGCTGCCAACCCATGCAGGTAAGGTGGACTGTATCTTTATCGATCCGCCTTACAACACAGGTAATGAAGGCTGGTGTTATAACGACAATGTACGCTCACCACTGATGAAGGAGTGGCTGAAAAAGTCCGCTAATTCTGTAGACAAAGAGGACTTAGAGCGTCATGACAAGTGGTTGTGCATGATGTGGCCGCGATTAATGTTGTTGAAAGAATTGCTGGCAGATGATGGAAGTATTTGGTTAACGCTGGATGATAATGAAGTTAACAGTGCAAAATTATTGATGGATGAAGTCTTTGGAGAAGATAAATTTGTTGGTTTATTTGTTGTCGTCAATAACTTAAAAGGACGAAATGATAAAGAGCATATAGCCATTACACATGAGTATATTTTAGTCTACTCAGGAGATGAATTCGTTTCCAGAGGTTTAGATCTCACGGAAGATCAGTTAAAAGAATTTACCTTTAAAGATGAAGATGGCAGTCCTTATTCATTGCGTGATCTTCGTAAGAGAGGGAGTGAAGATAGACGAGAAGACAGGCCGAAAATGTTCTATCCCATTTTCTGGAATAAAATTGCTAACACTTTGTCTCTTCAAAGATCGTCACCTAATGAAATTGAAATATTACCAATGAGAGGAGATGGAACACACGGGCGTTGGCGATGGGGTAAGGCGCGAGCATCTCAAAATTTAAAGAATTTAGAAGCTAGAGAATCGAGTAAAGGACGATTTGATGTTTCTTACAGGATTTATCTAGACCATAGTGATGGGAAAAAATCCAAATCATTTTGGCAGGGAACAGAATTTGCCACTGATTTAGGAACTACATTACTTAAAAATATTTTTGGTGGAAAAAATCCACTTGGTCATGCGCCTAAAACTTTAGCACATGTTCAGCGTTGTATTGAATTGTCTATGGGTAGTGAAGGAATCGTACTTGATTCTTTTGCTGGATCGGGAACTACAGCTCATGCGGTGCTTGATGCAAACAAAAAAGACAATGGCAAACGAAAATTTATCTTAATCGAGTGTGAAGACTATGCGGATAATTTAACCGCCGAGCGTATTCGTCGCGTAATTAATGGTTATCCATTCAAAGGCAAACAAAAGGAAGAACTGCTTTCTGAGAAAATCACCTGGTCAGTATTTGAGAAGAAACATGCAGAGTTGCTGGAACAAGTTGCCAAAGTCGAAAAAAAATACAGTAGCGAATTTGACAAGATCAAAAAAGAACTAAAAGACGGTGTACTAACCGTCACCGGTGAGCGAATAAGTGATGAATTTTCCCTAGGTTTAGGTGGCAGCTTTACCTATTGCACCTTAGGTGAGCCTATTCAAATCGAAAGCCTATTGATTGGCGAAGATATGCCCTCATTTGATGCATTGGCACGTTATGTATTCTATACCGCGACAGGACATTCATTAGAAGCTGTTGCGAAGGCCTCTGCTGATGGTTTTATCGGTGAAACAGATCTCTTCCGTATTCACTTATTCTACCGTCCTGAAAGTGAATGGCTGCGCTCTAATGAAGCTGCACTTAACGCTGACAAGGTTGAGATCATTACAAAAAATAATGCAACGAAAAAAAGAACTATCGTTTTTGCTGTGGCTAAGTTTATGAGCCAAAAAGACTTAACTGAAAAACGTATTGAGTTTTGTCAGTTACCATACGCCATCCATCGGATTATGGGGGCGTAACATGGAGTTAAAAGACTATCAAAATGGTGTTCTGGATAAGCTTGATTACTACCTGAAAACTCTGTCAGAAAGTAAAGAAGAAGCGGAAGATTTTGTTGACTTTCAAAAAATGAAGGGTAAAGACGCACGCATAAACGACTACGCCAAAGACGCCTGGGAACAGCTGGTACAGGAACGCCGAATTGATTTACTTAAAGATAAAAGTGGTCATTTTGTACCTGCGCCATATGTATCAAGGTTCGATGGTTTAGAACAACCAATCCCTAATGTGTGCCTTAAAGTACCGACTGGTGGTGGTAAAACTTTATTAGGTGTGGTGGCGATTGAACGTCTGCAAACTGACTTATTTACACAGCAAACGGGTATGGTACTTTGGGTGGTGCCGTCGGACGCCATATATAAGCAAACATGGAAGCAATTAGCCAATCGTGAGCATCCGTATCGGCAAATACTAGAACGTGCTTCTGGTGGACGAGTCAAAATGCTCGAAAAGAACGATGCGTTTACAAGGCGAGACATTGACGAAAATCTTTGTGTAATGCTGTTGATGCTGCAATCCAGTGCACGCCAATCTAAAGAAACACTCCGTATGTTTCGTGATAGCGGTCGATTCACCACCTTTTTCCCTATTGAGGATGATACGACGGCTAATGAAGCATTACTGACTCAAATTCGTAATCTAGACTGTAACGATCTATCTGATTATGGCTGGCAAGAAGGCATCGCGCCAGACTCTGTATCGGTGAAGCAGAGTTTAGGCAATGTATTACGGTTAGTCCGTCCAGTGATTATCGTTGACGAAGGTCATAAGGCATACAGCGACACGGCTAGAGATACACTTTGCGGCTTTAATCCGAAGTTTATTCTTGAACTATCAGCTACCCCTAACGCAAACGGTAAACACCATTCGAATGTGTTGGTTAACGTATCTGGGCAAGTACTTAAAGATGAGCAAATGATTAAGTTACCAATCAACTTGATCAATGAAGATAAAAGTGAGTGGAAGCACACTTTGTCACTCGCACATTCTAAATTAATTGAACTAGATCGCGATGCTCAACAGCTACAGAATGAAACAGGCCGTTATATCCGTCCTATCATGTTGATCCGTGTAGAACGCACCGGTAAAGATCAGCGCGAATCTGCTTTTGTACACGCTGAAGATGCGCGTGAGTATTTGATGGAGAAACTGGGCGTACATGAAAATGAAATTCGCCTCAAAACTTCGGACAAGGATGAGCTGGGTGATGATGATTTGCTCAATGAGATGTGCCCAGTAAAGTATATCATTACCAAAGATGCATTGCGTGAAGGTTGGGATTGCCCATTCGCTTATGTGTTGACAGTATTATCTAAGATGACTGCGAAAACTGCGATCACACAGATGATCGGCCGTGTATTGCGCCAGCCACATGCGCGATTAACACAAAAAGCCAACCTGGATGAGTGTTATGTATACACATTTGATCAAGATGTAATGGATGCTGTTGCCGGAGTTAAGCAAGGTTTAGAGGAAGAAGGTATGGGAGATGTGGCAAATCAGGTCAAAGCCACTGAAGCTAACCAACCTACCACAGTTGTAACTAATGAAAAGTTATTTCTTAGAGAGCGTTTTCGCTCTTTACCTAAAGTATTTTTGCCTAGAGTTTTGCATCGAGATAACTGTTGTGAAGACGGCTACCGATTATTCGATTACGAGAGAGACGTTTTAGGTGACATTGATTGGGAGTCTTTGTTATACCTGAATGCCGATAATTTTCAGTTAGTCAATGACAAGTTACAACGTACCATTGCTCGCATCGACTACAAAATGTCAAAAGATAACCAAGGTGAATTGGATTTAGCTGACCCAGTGCATGAAAATATAGAGTTTGATGCCAGTGTGGGATTGGATATTTCCTATATGGTTCGCCAGCTTACTGATGTTATCCCCAATCCATGGCAAGCAATGCGGGTATTAACGCACACTTTAAACATCTTGCGTAATAATGGCGTCAGTGAAGAGTCGTTGTTCACCAATCGCCTTGAATTGCTCAAGGAAATGAAGCGTGATATTAAACAACAGGTTGTTCAATTGTCGGAACAAATCTTCAGGATCAAGTTGGACAAGGGAGATATTTCTCTTCGATTACTCGCATCAGACAATGACAAACTGAATTGGGAACTGGCGCAAACGTTAGAAGTAAATGTCACAGAGCATGAGCAAGTGCTTCGTCGCAAAGACGGCTCAGAGCTAGAAAGAAGCTTGTTTGAGAAAGTGTACCAAAATGGACTTAATAGCCTAGAGCGAGAAACTGCTTGGTATTTGGATAAACAAAAATCAGTGTATTGGTGGCATCGTATCGCGGTAAATCAACGCGAATATAGTCTTCAGGGCTGGCAGAAGCAGAAAGTTTACCCTGACTTATTGGTGTGTGTCGAAGAGCCTAGTTCAGGCAATTACCGTTTCTCAGTACTGGAGACCAAGGGCGAGCATTTGAAAGGGAATGATGACACTGAATACAAACGTCGCTTATTTGAATTGTTGACCGAACACGTCAAAACGGCGGTGGATGCAGGAGAACTTACTTTGGAAGCGGCATCTGGTGGTATTTCATTCCGCATGCTCATGGAAAACAGCTGGTCGCAGGAAATTGTGCATGAATTGAACTAATTATCAATCCAGTTAGGTTGTACGGCCTTCAACTTTCACGCTCCTCCTTAAAAGAGGAGCGAAGCTCAAATGGTAGATTAGCCCCAACGAACTACATGCCATGGTTCTGAAACCATGACCGCACACTTCAACTTTCTTGTCGTAGCCCATCACACGAAGCGCTTTATTCACTGTATTCTCACTCATCGGCTTACGGGGATCATGATCGCCGACGAAAATGAGGTCTCGGTTTCCACTCATGCCTTTGATCTTTTCCAAAATGGCTAACGCCTGCCGCGACAAAGGAACAAGGTGAGGCGTCCGCATCTTTGAACCACGCTGTGAATGTTTAACACCGTCCAGCGGTTCACGCTCACCGGGGATCGTCCACATAGCCGTTTCAAAATCCACTTCTGTCCAGCGGGCAAAACGCAGCTCGCTTGAACGGATGAAAACCAACAAAGTGAGTTCAACCGCCAGTCGGGTTAACGGCCTGCCAGAATAGTGATCGATGCGGTGAAGTAATTCAGGAATGCAGTTAAGTTCCAATGCAGCACGATGCTGTCTTTTCGCCGTAGCAACCGCACCAGCAATCTCTTGCGCGGGGTTATAATCGATTAAACCGCTCTGCACAGCAAAGCGCATAATCGCGGTAGTACGCTGCTGTAAACGGGCGGCGACTTCAAGTCGCCCGGATGACTCGACAGCTTTAATGGGTACAAGAAGATCCCGAGTCTTAAGCTCCGCAATGTTCCGCTTACCGATGGCAGCAAAGAGATTATCTTCAAGACTTTTCAATACACGAGCGCTATGCGATGCCGACCATTTCTGATTACTGGCATGCCAGTCTCTGGCAACCACTTCAAACGTTATCGCCTCTTGCTCCTGCTCTTCCTTAACGACTTTCTTGTTCTCACTAGGATCGACGCCATTAGCTAACAGCTTACGGGCTTCATCCCGGCGTGCCCTGGCATCCGCCAGCGAGACTTCAGGGTATTTCCCCAGCGCCAACATCTTCTCCTTACCGCCAAAACGATAACGAAGCCGCCAATATTTGGAGCCGTTAGGGTGAACCAGCAAAACCATGCCTTCACCGTCAGTTAGTTTATAGGCTTTTACTTCAGGCTTAGCCGAACGAACCTTCACATCACTCAGAGCCATGATGAGTATCCTTTCAAGGGTTCTGTGTGGGTATAAACATTATCGAACGGGGATATACCCGCAGTTGTACCCGCATCAGTAAGTTAATGTAGATTGAATCAGGTTGACTTAGGTTGAGTGAAAAAGCGAGGAAAGCCTTGCGTGGCGCGGATTTCAGATACAAAAAAAGACGTCCGTTGACGTCTATTGATGTTCTTATGGTGCCGAAGGCCGGAATCGAACCGGCACGCCCGTGGGCGGTTGATTTTGAATCAACTGCGTCTACCAATTCCGCCACTCCGGCACAGAAGTGTGTTCTGGAAAACGTCGTTATTATACTTGCAGCACTCTGTGGTGCAACAACTATCACAAAGGCAGTTTGCTGAGTGGTTAAAAAGACGGCGTTTCAGCAGGATACGGGATATGTGCTGCGGCGGGAGAGTTCTGCTTTATTTCCGCACTGAATCATAATATTTTTTTATTTGCTGCAATTATGCCCCGGATGAATAGACATCAATGCAATTGTTTATATAATCCTCTCCGGTTCCCGATAAATGTGAGGTAGATATGGGCTTTGCCGGCTGGATTGCGACAGGTATTTTTATTGGTATTGTCATTGGTATCCTGTTACGCATCTTCAAAAAATAACTGACTTACAGTGTCGTATCCCTGTGTCTGCATGGAAGGCTGTTGAATTATCATGAGTAAATTACACCGTCATATTGTACGCCTGATGCCGTTATCGCTGCTGGCTATCGCACTGTCCGCCTGTTCTTCGCAGCCGGAGAAACACAGTACAGCGTCTGCCGAACGTCCGCCGCTTGACTGGTCTATTGTTGAAAGCAATCCGGAAGCGCTGAAACTGGCGCCGCAGCTGGTTGATGAAATCGGTGAGAAAATTTTTACCGAAACCGATGCCCGCGGTATGTTTATGGTGGTGATTGATAATAATGAAGTTTTTCACCGCAGCTACGGAGAGACCCGCCCCGGCAACGGTATTAAGCCACGGACAGATTCTCTGATCCGCATTGCGTCCGTCAGTAAGCTGATGACCAGCGAGGTAATGGTGAAGATGGCGGATGATGGCCTGGTCAATCTCAATGATCCTCTGCAAAAATACAGCTATAAACAGTCCTCAGTACCGTCTTATAACGGCAAGCCAATCCGTCTGTTCCATCTGGCGAGTCACACCAGTATTCTGCCGCGCGAGCAGCCCGGCGGGAAATGGGGACGTCCGGTGTTTACCTGGCCGGGCCGCGATCAGCGCTGGACCTGGCTGAAAACCGCCAAACTGACTGCTCAGCCGGGTACGAAAGCCGCGTATTCCAATCTGGCCTATGACCTACTGGCGGATGCCCTGGAAAAAGCGGGAAACCGTCCGTATACCGAGCTGTTCCGCCACTATGTGACACAACCGGCGGGTATGACAGACACCACTTATAGCCCGTCTGCCGCGCAGTGTAAGCGGCTGATGGTCGGGTTTAAACCGAGTGATTGTTACAGCACGCTGGCGGCTATCGGCAGCGGCGGTGTGTACTCCACCCCGGCGGATATGCAGAAATGGATGCAGCGGTTCCTCTCTTCCGGCAATACGCAACGCAAAGCGACGGCCACCAAAGAGCAGACCATCTATTTTAAACGTGGTCATCTCAATGAGATCAAAGGGATGGATGTTGCCGGTGAGGCCGGCGGCCTGGGTCTCGGCTGGGTGTATCTGGCACCGGTCGGGGAAATACCGGCGATTTATCAGAAAACCGGCGGCGGCGGCGGATTTAATACCTATATGGCGATGATACCGGAGAAAAATATCGGTGTGTTCGTGGTTATGACCCGAAAAGATGGCAGCAAATTCAGTCCGTTACCGAATGGTGTGAATGATCTGGTGCGTTCTCTGGCAGATCTGCATACCCGCAATTACCTGTGATACAAAAGAACATGCCCGCACCAGGCACAATGATTCCTCAGCCGGGAATAAATTAACGGCCGCTGAAATGACAGAGCCGGATATCCGTGACTGTTTACTTACGTTTGACCAGCATATACACACTGATCGCCAGGAACAGCAGGCTCGGCAGCAGTGCGCCCAGCAGCGGCGGGAATTTGTAAGTCAGACTGAGGGAGCCGAAGATCTCATTGGAAACATAGAATACGAATCCGCAGGCAATCCCCGTCACAACCCGCACGCCCATCGGCACAGTACGCAGCGGCCCGAAGATAAACGACAATGCCATCAGCATCATGACCGCTACGGAAAGCGGCGCGAACACTTTTTTCCACAGGTTCAGCTGATAACGTCCCGCATCCTGTCCGCTCTGCTGTAAGTAATTCACATACTGATACAGCCCGCTGATCGACAGCGCCTCCGGATCCAGTGCTGCCACGCTCAGTTTTTCCGGCGTCATCCGGGTCTGCCAGGTCATCGACAGCTTCTGCTCACCGGTAATCACATAAGTGTCTTTCAGAATGGATTCCTGCACCTGACTCAGTGTCCAGGTATCAGAATCAGAATTGTAATCTGCCGCCGCCGCACTGAGGATGGATTTCAGTTTGTGGTCGTCGTTCATCCGGTACAGCGTGATGCCTCTGAGCTGGGTTTCGCTGTCAACGCGCTGGATATAGATAAAGTCACTGCCGTCTTTTGCCCACATCCCGCGGTTGGTTGCCAGCAGAGATGCACCGCTCGTTTTCTGAGCACGGTAGTTGCGCGCCCACTGCTCACCGGACGGCGCCAGCCACTCACCGACCACCATTGTCAGGATCACCAGCGGGATGGCAGTTTTCATTACCGAGCCCGCCACCTGGAGGCGGCTGTAACCGGAAGCCTGCATTACCACCAGCTCACTGCGGGTCGCCAGTGCACCGAGTCCCATCAGCGCCCCGAGAAGTGCCGCCATCGGGAAGAAAATCTGAATATCCTTAGGGATACTCATGATGGTATACAGCCCGGCATCCCAGGTGGAGTATTCCCCCTGGCCGACTCTGCGCAGCTGATCGACAAATTTGATAATTCCCGATAATGACACCAGCATAAACAGGGTCATCATGATGGACTGCAAAATTGTCCGCCCGATGTAGCGGTCAAGAACAAGTACTTTAAACATCAGGCAACCCCCTGAACACGGGCAGAACCAAAGCGCAGACGACGGACAGCTGTGGTATTCCACAGGTTCAGCCCCACTGCGAGTACCAGATAGCTGAGATTAACCACCCACGGCCAGAAAGTCGGATCCAGCTTGCCTTTTTCGCCGCTTGAACGCAGCGAACTTTGTAACAGGAAGAAAATCAGATACAGCAGCATCGCCGGCAGCATACTCAGCACGCGGCCCTGACGCGGGTTTACCTCAGAGAGCGGCACCACCATCAGCGCCATCACCACCACGGAGAAGATCAGAGTCAGACGCCAGTGGAATTCAGCGCGGGCTGATTTGTCCGTTTCTTTCCACAGTTCAGGAAGGGTCATCTGCTGGTAGTTACTGTCACCGGTTTTCGCATCACGATGATCAACAATTGCCTGATAATCCGTAAAATCTGTGATCCGGAAATCGCGCAGGTATGCGGTTCCTTCATAACGGGTGCCTTTATCCAGTACCACCACCTGATTACCGTTTTCTTTTTCAGTCATATGCCCGCTGTCCGCCACAACAATGGACGGACGCTGTTCGTCTCTCGCCCAAATCTGGGCAATAAAGACATTACTGAAACGGTTACCGTCCACATCCCCGAGGTAGAGCACCATACTGCCGTCATCAGAGACTTTAAACTGTCCGCCGACCATCGCGGTCACACCCGGGTTGGCCTTCACTTCCTCCAGTACCTTTTCCTGATACTGGGATGACCACGGGATCAGCCAGACCACGTTCACGGCTGCCACGATGACGGTAAAGAACGCCAGGATCATGGCGGATTTCACCAGCACATTATTGCCCAGGCCGCAGGCATGCATAACGGTGATTTCGCTTTCAGTATAGAGTTTACTGTAGGTCATCAGCAGCCCGAGGAAGAGACTCAGCGGCAGAATGAGCTGCGCCATCTCCGGGATACCCAGCCCCAGCAGCGACACAACGAGTCCGGCCGGGATGCTGCCTTCAACGGCGGCACCCAGGACTTCAACCAGTTTTTGACAAAAGAAGATAAGCAACAGGATAAACAGAATCGCAATCTGTGCTTTTAATGTTTCTCTTACCAGATATCTAATAATGATCACGCTTAATACGCCTGTGAAAACTTGTGTTTTTGCATGAAAATAGCTAACTTCGTTCTGTGTTGACTATTTGTGTGCATTATTTTGCCGGCCTGAGGATGATTCCGGTATCAGACTACGCTTTTTTCCTTCCTATCCGGAAAGAAACGGAATTTTCGTGATATTCAGGACTCATAAAGTGCGCACACAGCTTATCATAAACTGTTTATAATCGATGGTGCAGATTAGTGCGAACGCTATATTTTAGCGGCAGCAGATGTCTTTGTCTTTAAGATTCAGGAGAGCGCATGGAGTTTAGTGTAAAAAGCGGCAGCCCGGAAAAGCAGCGCAGTGCTTGTATTGTGGTCGGGGTTTTCGAACCGCGTCGTCTGTCTCCTGTGGTGGAGCAGCTCGACAAAATCAGCGACGGCTACATCAGTGCTCTGCTGCGCCGCGGCGAGCTGGAGGGCAAGGTCGGGCAGTCTCTGCTGCTGCACCATGTCCCGAATGTCCTGTCCGAGCGTATCCTGTTAATCGGCTGCGGGAAAGAACGTGAACTGGATGAACGTCAGTACAAACAGATTATCCGGACGACTATCAATACCCTGAATGAAACCGGGTCAATGGAAGCCGTCTGTTTTCTGACCGAGTTACATGTCAAAGGCCGCAACAACTACTGGAAAGTCCGGCAGGCGGTTGAAACAGCCAAAGAATCCCTCTATGTCTTTGATCAGCTGAAGAGTAACAAAACTGAATTGCGCCGTCCGCTGCGTAAGCTGGTCTTCAATGTACCGACCCGCCGCGAACTGCCGACCGGCGAGAAAGCGATCAGCCACGGCCTTGCGATTGCCGCCGGTATCAAGGCTGCGAAAGATCTGGCCAATATGCCGCCGAACATCTGTAATGCCGCCTATCTGGCATCTCAGGCGCGTCAGCTGGCAGACAGCAATTCGCCGGTGCTCAGTACCCGTGTTATCGGCGAAGAGCAGATGAAAGAACTGGGCATGCTGGCGTATCTGGCGGTCGGCCAGGGATCACGTAATGAATCCCTGATGTCGGTGATTGAATATAAAGGTAATCCGGATCCGGAAGCGCGTCCGATCGTGTTAGCCGGCAAAGGCCTGACCTTTGACTCCGGTGGTATTTCCATCAAACCGGCTGACGGCATGGATGAGATGAAATACGACATGTGCGGCGCGGCAACGGTCTACGGTGTGATGCGCGTGGTGGCCGAACTGGGCCTGCCGCTCAATGTAATCGGTATTCTCGCAGGCTGTGAAAACATGCCCGGCGGCAATGCGTATCGTCCGGGAGATATCCTCACCACCATGTCCGGGCAGACTGTCGAAGTGCTCAATACGGATGCGGAAGGCCGGCTGGTACTGTGTGACACCCTGACCTACGCCGAGCGTTTTGACCCGGAAACGGTCATTGATATCGCCACACTGACCGGTGCCTGCGTGGTCGCACTCGGTAACCACTTCAGCGGCCTGATGGCGAACCACAACCCGCTGGCGCACGAGTTACTGAATGCCTCTGAACAGGCGGGTGACCGTGCATGGCGTCTGCCGCTGGCAGAAGAGTTCTACGAGCAGATCGAGTCCAATTTTGCGGATCTGGCAAACACCGGCGGCCGTCCCGGCGGCGCAATTACAGCGGGCTGTTTCCTGTCCCGTTTTGCTACCCGTTATAACTGGGCACATCTGGATATCGCAGGGACTGCATGGCGCTCCGGAAAAAATAAAGGGGCGACAGGCCGGCCGGTTGCACTGCTGTCACAATTCCTGTTAAATCGTGCGGGTATCAGCACCGACGACTGACCGGAAATACCGGGCTTTTGCGGCCCGGAAAAAGCATAAAGGTAACGGGGGGATTGTGCTATCCTGAACAATCCCCTTTTCTGCTATCAGAGATATTATGAAAAACGCCACCTTCTATCTGATGGAACAACCATCCCCTTTTGATGACCTTGAGGCCCACGAGTGGCTGACCTGTCATCTGGCGGGTGAAGCCTGGCGCAGCGGGAAACGGGTGCTTATCGCCTGTGAGTCACAACAGCAGGCGGAGAAACTGGACGAAGCCCTCTGGGCACGGGAACCCGATGCCTTTGTTCCGCATAATTTAGCCGGAGAAGGGCCGCGTTACGGCGCACCGGTCGAGCTGTGCTGGCCGCAGAAACGCGGAAATTCCCCGCGTGATTTGCTCATCACCCTGCTGCCGCAGTTCACAGATTTTGCGACAACCTTCCGTGAAGTGATAGACTTTGTGCCTATCGATGAACAATTAAAACAGTTGGCGCGCGAGCGATATAAAATCTATCGCAGCGTCGGCTTTACGATGACCATGGCCACGCCGCCAGCTTACTGATAAACAAAGATTAAAAATGGAAAAGACAACCGACAACCAACAGGCCTGCGAGCCATCCCTGGATAAAACCTATAATCCAACGGAAATCGAAGGTCCTCTTTATACCCACTGGGAAAAAAGCGGCTATTTCAAACCAAACGGCAGAACAGACAAAGAAAGCTTCTGTATCGTGATCCCGCCGCCGAACGTCACCGGTAACCTGCATATGGGCCATGCTTTCCAGCAGACCATTATGGATACCATGATCCGCTACCAGCGCATGCAGGGCAAAAACACCCTGTGGCAGTCAGGGACTGACCACGCCGGTATCGCGACACAAATGGTTGTTGAGCGCAAGATCGCCGCAGAAGAAGGCAAAACCCGTCACGATTACGGCCGTGAAGGCTTTATCGGTAAAATCTGGGAATGGAAAGCGGAATCCGGCGGTAATATCTCCAATCAGATGCGCCGTCTGGGTAACTCCGTGGACTGGGAGCGCGAGCGCTTCACCATGGATGAAGGCCTGTCTTCCGCCGTAAAAGAGGCGTTTGTCCGCCTGTATAAAGATAACCTGATTTACCGTGGTAAGCGCCTGGTTAACTGGGATCCGAAACTGCACACCGCAATTTCTGACCTGGAAGTGGAAAACCGTGACGTCAAAGGCTTCATGTGGCATATCCGTTATCCGCTGGCGGACGGCGCGAAAACCGCCGACGGTAAAGATTACCTGGTGGTCGCCACTACGCGTCCGGAAACCATGCTCGGTGATACCGGTGTGGCGGTCAACCCGGAAGATCCGCGTTACAAGGATCTGATCGGTAAAGACATTATTCTGCCGATCGTCAACCGCCGCATTCCGATCCTCGGTGACGAACACGCGGATATGGAAAAGGGCACCGGTTGTGTGAAAATCACCCCGGCACACGACTTCAACGACTATGAAGTCGGTAAACGCCACCAGCTGACTATGATTAACATCATGGACTTCGACGGTAATATCCGCACCGAAGCAGAGGTGTTTGATACCAACGGCGAAGTGACTGACGCATGCAGCAGTGAAATCCCGGCCGCTTACCGTGGTATGGAGCGTTTCGCAGCACGTAAAGCGATCGTTAAAGAGTTTGAAGAACTCGGCATGCTGGAAGAGATCAAACCGCACGACCTGACTGTGCCTTACGGCGATCGCGGCGGCGTGGTTATTGAGCCGATGCTGACCGACCAGTGGTATGTGCGCACTGCCCCGCTGGCGAAAGAAGCCATCAAAGCCGTGGAAGACGGCGATATCCGGTTCGTGCCTAAGCAGTACGAAAACATGTACTTTTCCTGGATGCGTGATATTCAGGACTGGTGTATATCCCGCCAGCTGTGGTGGGGTCACCGTATCCCGGCCTGGTATGACAATCAGGGTAATGTGTATGTCGGTCGCGACGAAGACGAAGTCCGCCGCGAAAACAATATCCCGGCGATGGTTGAACTGCGCCAGGATGAAGACGTGCTGGATACCTGGTTCTCTTCCGGCCTGTGGACATTCTCAACCCTGGGCTGGCCGGAAAACACACCGGAACTGAAAGCATTCCACCCGACCAGCGTGCTGGTCAGCGGCTTCGACATCATTTTCTTCTGGATCGCCCGCATGATCATGATGACCATGCACTTCATCAAAGATGAAAACGGCAAATCGCAGATCCCGTTCAAAACCATCTACATGACGGGTCTGATCCGTGATGAGGAAGGTCAGAAGATGTCGAAATCCAAAGGGAACGTGATTGACCCGCTGGATATGATCGACGGTATCTCCCTGCCGGCACTGCTGGAAAAACGAACCGGCAATATGATGCAGCCGCAGATGGCGGAAAAAATCGCCAAACGGACTGAAAAACAATTCCCGGAAGGGATTGAAGCACACGGTACAGATGCCCTGCGCTTTACCCTGGCGGCACTGGCTTCTACCGGCCGTGATATCAACTGGGATATGAAACGTCTGTCCGGTTACCGTAACTTCTGTAACAAGCTGTGGAACGCCAGCCGTTTCGTGCTGATGAATACCGAAGAGAAAGACTGTGGTCAGAACGGCGGTGAGATGGAATTCTCCCTGGCCGACCGCTGGATCCTGGCGGAATATAACAATACAGTGAAAGCATACCGCGAAGCGCTGGATACCTACCGCTTTGATATTGCGTCTAATATTCTGTATGAATTCACCTGGAACCAGTTCTGTGACTGGTATCTGGAGCTGTCCAAACCGGCAGTTCATAAAGGAACAGATGCACAGAAACGTGCGGCGCGTCATACCCTGATCACTGTTCTGGAATCCCTGTTGCGTCTTGCCCACCCGATTATTCCGTTTATCACGGAAACCATCTGGCAGCGCGTGAAAGTGGTCACCGGCACTGAAGGCGATACCATCATGCTTCAGCCGTTCCCGGAATACGATACGTCCCTGAACGATGAGCAGGCACTGCGTGACCTGGAGTGGATCAAAGAGACAATCGTTGCGGTACGTAATATCCGTGCTGAAATGAATATCGCACCAGGCAAGCCGCTGGATGTGATGCTGCGCGGGGCAAGTGCTGATACACAGCGACGTGTTGCGGAAAACAGTAACTTCCTGAAAGCGATGGCACGTCTGGAATCCGTCCGTGTGATGGCAGAAGGCGAAACTGCACCGGTTTGTGTCACCAAGCTGGTGGAAGGCGCGGAAATCCTGATCCCGATGGCAGATCTTATCAACAAAGACGACGAACTGGCGCGTCTGGATAAAGAGCTGGAAAAAACGGAGAAAGAAATTGCGGCTATCGAAGGTAAGCTGGCGAATGAAGGCTTTGTCAGCCGTGCACCGGAAGCTGTGGTTGCCAAAGAGCGTGAGCGTCTCACCGCGAACCGTGAAGCCAAAGAAAAGCTGATTGCTCAGAAAGCCACGATCGCAGCCCTGTGATCCTGACCTTATCTGAGTAACAAAACCAGCCTCCGGGCTGGTTTTTTTTATCCCTCATTCTGCTGTTTACTTTGAGTGATAATTATTTATTATCATATTTATCATTTCTGTACGATATTCACAGTAATCGCCCCTCAGGTTTATCCCCCGGCTTTACTTTTCACAATAAAAATAATGAGATAATGATATCCATGACAAGCAACACAACAGAAAACTACACCCTCCGTCTGATCCGCCCGGAAGATAACCCCGGTATCGCACAGGTGATCCGCGCGGTATCTGCTGAACATGGTCTGACCGCTGACAAAGGCTTTGCGGTTGCTGACCCGATTCTGGACACCTTATATGAGGTTTACAGTCAGCCGCGTGCCGCATACTGGGTGATTGAGCTGGATGGAGAGATCCTCGGCGGCGGCGGTGTTTCCGGCCTTGCAGGGGGCGACGGAAAAACCGCCGAATTACAGAAAATGTACATATCTTCCCGCCTGCGCGGCAAAGGACTGGCGAAAAAAATCGCCCTTCAGGCATTGGAATTTGCTGAAGCGGAAGGTTACAGCCAGTGCTACCTGGAAACCACTGCTGACCTTCAGGCTGCAATTAAGCTGTATGAAAAGCTCGGGTTTATCTTCCTTGACGCCCCGCTGGGTAACACCGGCCACAGCGATTGTGAAGTCCGTATGCTGAAAGTCTTCACTGCATAATTCCCTGACCGGCCGTAAACCCGGCCGGTATCTGCTTTTCCGGTAAAAATTTCCGGTGCTTTTCTGATAGTTCCTCTCTGCCGTTTCTCTTACAGTTACTACATATGTGATGGATGTCACATTTTATAGCTGACAGACAGGAGATCAGGATGATCAGTACTATTCACGGAATGAATGACCTGTTGTATACCACTGCACCACGGCAAACACCGGCCAAAGAGCCGTCATGCCGCGATGAGCAGACAGAAATACAGCAACAAGGATGGCAGGGAGAAAGCCGCAGCCCGCAGATAAGAACACAGAAAGGCCCGGTACTCTATCAGACCATTGAGGCAATGAAAGACGCGGAAGATGATATCAATATTCAGGATATCGAATTTCCGGGCTGTGCACCGCTGCGTCCGCTGATACGCGACAGTCAGACCGACTCACGGCGTGAACGCCCGACCCCGCTGAAGTCCGTCTTCTCAGTCACTGCCTGAGCCGCTGACACAAAAAAACCTGCCTCGGCAGGTTTTTCAGTCACGGCAGATGATCAGTGTAACGGTGCCTCATCAGCATCGTCGTCATCTTCATCTTCGGCATCCGGGTCTTCAAAATAGGTACCCCAGCCGTCGTAATCCACATCCATTTTTTCTGCCAGACGCGCCAGCTGCTCTACCTGAGCATCGATATGTTCCGCTGTCAGGCCACACTCACTGATGATATCGCAGCATAACACTACCTGGCCGCCTTCCACTTCCAGTTCTTCGGCATCCGTCACTTCATAACCCAGTTTGAAAGCTTCAACTGCCGCCTTTTCCAGCTTGTCGTAATTCTCACTCGAAAAATGGTGTTCAATGGTGTATTGCGCATCAGGATCGCTGCCGTCTTCCAGCAGTTCTGCAATAATCGCACGGGTTTCTTCGCGCTGTTCTTCTAAAAACGCATCTAATTCTGACATGGCCATGTCCTCTGATAAGTGATACCCGCGCATTCTCCCACAGCCACGCCAATTGAGCCACCCATAATAAAAAAGAATTTCCTGTTGATGTTGCAAATGAATTTTTATTGATTTATGTTGAATATAAATTCACCGGAGAAACAGATATGAATCCATTTTATCAACAGTCATTTTTGCGGTTACTTGACTATAAACCTGCCGATATCGAAAAACTGCTCAATCTTTCTGCTTATCTGAAACACGCAAAAAAAACCGGCTCGGAACAGCCGCTGATGAAAGGCAAAAATATTGCGCTGATTTTTGAAAAAGACTCCACCCGTACCCGCTGTGCCTTTGAAGTGGGTGCTTACGATCAGGGTGCACAGGTGACATTCCTGGGTTCGTCAGGCAACCAAATCGGCCATAAAGAATCCATCAAAGATACCGCCAGGGTGCTGGGCCGGATGTATGACGGTATTCAGTTTCGCGGTTATTCCCAGAAATCCGCCGAAGCACTCGCACACTATTCCGGTGTTCCGGTCTGGAACGGGCTGACAGATGAGTTTCATCCGACACAGCTGATTGCAGATTTACTGACCATTCAGGAGCATGTGAAAAAGCCGCTGTCTGAAATCAAATTTGCATATTTAGGCGATGCCCGTAATAACATGGGGAATACCATTGCTGAAATGGCCGCCGTGACCGGGATGGATGTCCGGCTGGTGGCACCGGCCGGGTGTCAGCCGTCAGAAACCCTTATCGCGCAGTGCCGCAAAGCCGCTGAACTGACCGGCGGTAAAATCACCCTGACCGCAGATGTGGCAGAGGGGGTAAAAGATGCGGATGTGCTGTACACCGATGTGTGGGTCTCCATGGGAGAGGCAAAAGAGGTCTGGGCAGAGCGGATTAAGCTGCTGACACCGTATCAGGTGAATCAGGATGTGGTTGATAAAACACATAATCCGGATGTTATCTTTATGCACTGCCTGCCGGCATTCCACGATACGGAAACCACGATGGGACAATCCCTCGCGAAAGAGTACAGTTTTACCAACGGTATTGAAGTCACCGATGACGTGTTTGAATCAAAACACAGCGTGGTGTTTGACCAGGCAGAAAACCGGCTGCATTCCATCAAAGCAGTGATGGTTGCATCTCTTTCAAAAAACATACAATTTTAAATTCACCGGCGGCGTTGCATAAATTTCACACAAAAAAGTGATGTCAAACGCTTGCGCCCGGTTGCAGGTTGCGTATAATGCCCCGCAATTTTGTCGGGAGGAAACAATGGTCATTGTGACTATCAGCACCGTAAAGCCGGTGCCGGACAATGTGACATATCACGGACAGCCGCAACGCGGCAATGTTTGCCATTCCCCCGTATTTATTTCAGAACCCCTCAGTTGAGGGGTTTTTTTTTGCCTGGCCGAACATGAGGAGACCCCAATGGCAAATCCGTTATACCTGCGCGATATCATCTCGATTAACGACCTCAGTCGTGATGAGCTGGAACTGGTATTAAACACTGCCGCGGCGCTGAAGCAACGCCCTCAGCCTGAATTACTGAAGCACAAAGTGATCGCCAGCTGCTTCTTCGAGGCCTCAACCCGCACGCGGCTCTCTTTTGAAACCGCCATTCAGCGCCTGGGTGCTTCTGTTGTCGGCTTTTCAGACAGCAGCAACACCTCGCTGGGCAAAAAAGGAGAAACCCTGGCCGATACGATGAGTGTGATCAGTCAGTACGCAGATGCCATCGTGATGCGCCACCCGCAGGAAGGGGCGGCACGGCTGGTATCTGAGTTCTCAGGCAAGGTGCCGGTGATCAACGCCGGTGACGGTGCAAACCAGCATCCGACACAAACCCTGCTCGACCTGTTTACCATTCAGGAAACTCAGGGTCGTCTTGAAAACCTGCATATCGCCATGGTCGGTGACCTGAAATACGGGCGTACCGTGCATTCACTGTCACAGGCGCTGTCCAGATTCAGCGGCAACCACCTGCATTTTATTGCCCCGCAGGCCCTGGCGATGCCGAATCACATCCTGCATATGCTGGATGAAAGAGGGGTGACGTACAGCGAACATCATTCTATTGATGAGGTACTTCCGCAGCTGGATGTGCTGTATATGACCCGCGTGCAGAAAGAGCGACTCGACCCGTCCGAATACGCCAATATCAAAGCCCAGTTTGTGCTGCGTGCGGGCGATCTTATTAATGTGAAGCCGAACCTGAAAGTGCTGCACCCGCTGCCGCGTATCGATGAGATAACCCCGGATGTGGATAAAACGCCTTACGCGTACTACTTCCGGCAGGCCGGTAACGGGATCTTTGCCCGTCAGGCGCTGTTATCTCTGGTGTTAAACGAAACTTTTCCGGCTTAAGGAGTACATCATGACTCAGGATCATAAATTACTGGTTGAAGCTATCAAATGCGGTACGGTTATCGACCATATCCCGGCAAATGTAGGATTTAAACTGCTCTCCTTTTTCCGCCTGACAGAGACTGACAGCCGCATTACTATCGGTCTGAACCTGCCGTCCAACAATATGGGCCGTAAGGATTTGATTAAACTGGAAGATACTTTCCTGACACCGGAGCAGGCCAACCAGCTCGGTTTTTATGCCCCGAAAGCCACAATTAATATTATCGAAGATTATCAGGTGGTTAAAAAACTGCCGATTAACCTGCCGGAACGTATTGAAGGGGTGATTGTCTGTCCGAACAGCAACTGCATCAGTCACAATGAGCCGGTGGAAAGCAGCTTTACTGTTAAGTCCATTGCACAGGAAATTGTGTTAATCTGTAAGTATTGTGAGAAAGAATTTGATCACCACGCAATCATTAATAACCAATAAGATAGATCCAGGTCAGTTGTCCGGGAAATTCAGACGATTATAATGATGGCGTTTTTAAAAACTTAACAGCAATAATCATCCTACAGGAGTCCGTAATGACTAAAGTAATCGCAACAGAAAACGCACCAGCAGCAATCGGTCCATATGTACAGGCAGTAGACCTAGGTAACATGGTAATGACTTCAGGTCAGATCCCTGTTGATCCGAAAACCGGTGCAGTTGCCGACGATGTTAAAGCTCAGGCCCGTCAGTCACTGAACAACATCAAGGCTATTATTGAACAGGCTGGTCTGAAAGTTACGGATATCGTGAAAACAACTGTTTTCGTTAAAGATCTGAACGACTTTGCTACTGTAAACGCAGAATATGCCGCGTTCTTTGATGAGCACAAAGCAGTGTACCCGGCACGTTCTTGTGTTGAAGTTGCCCGTCTGCCAAAAGACGTTAAATTAGAAATCGAAGCAATCGCAGTCCGTAAATAATTACTGCGCTTTCTGAGAAGAGCATCTCTCAAAGAGATGACGTTGATTGAGCCCCCTTCAAGGGGGCTCTGTTCATTATTAACCCGATAGTTAACCCGATAGCGAATCTGTCCTGTTCACAGCCAGCAATACACTCAACGGGGCATGGCAACCCAAAGCGATAACCCGGCCGGATAATAATATTGCTGCTGAAATAGTTTATTCCGGAACCTGAATATAAATACTATTTTTACAGGGATGCCTGCAGAAAAAATCAGCCAATTATAGTCTCTTATTTACAAATAAACCACCGGCTGTTTATTTAATAACCCTGACAGAATTTGCCATACTAATATGGTTTTTGTAATTAAAAATATTAATTATAGGTGGCAATATGTTAGAAAAAGTAAAAATATCGACGGGAGTGCCCCTCATCTTAATCGCATTTCTTTTGATACAGATTATATCATCATTTTATTTTCTCAGGTTTATAAACTCACAGAATGAAATAAATAACACGATGACGATACAGTCAGAAAAAACCCATGTACTCGACCGCGTCTGGATTGGCTTTTTAGAGAACCGATCATTACTTAACATCATATCCAAGGGTGTAATGAAAGGTATTTATGAAAATGACACACAGAAAAAAAAACGAATTGACTATGCTGAAGAACAAGTAAAAAAAACAAGATCGGATTGGTTGATATTTAAATCAATGCCAACAAGATTCGGAGAGAAACTTGAACAACATATGGATTCTTCTTTTAATGAATATTATAACGCCCAGCTTGAGTTAGTTTATTTTTTACGAAAAAACAGGTTAGATGATTTTGATAACCAACCTACCAGTGATTATCAAAACACATTCGGAAAATTATATGAAAATTATTATTCCGCAGATACTGATTATTATGACAAACTTATTAAAAATAGTAAAAATAATGAAACATTGACAATATGGATAGCAATATTACTACTTATCAGCATTTGTATCACCATCATTTCAGTCTGGGTCGGTATTCGTCGTTTACTCATCTTACCAATGAATCATTTCCAGGAAAGCATTCAGAGTATTGCAAAAGGTAACCTGATAAGACCGATTAACGTGACAGGCAGTTATGAAATCAAAAAACTATCTGAAACATTACGTTATATGCAAAACGAGCTTTCCAAAACTGTCGGGGATGTCCGCGATGGTGCCAACGCTATTTACAGAGGTGCCGGTGAGATCTCTGCCGGTAATAACGACCTGTCTTCGCGGACAGAACAACAGGCAGCGTCTCTTGAAGAAACCGCAGCCAGCATGGAAGAACTCACAGCCACCGTGCGCCAGAATGCCGATAATGCCCGTCAGGCAAGTCATCTGGCGGTAACCGCCTCCGAAACCGCAGAGCGTGGCGGAAAAGTCGTGGACGATGTCGTGAATACCATGCGCGGCATCGGCGACAGCTCTAAGAAAATTGCCGATATCATCAGTGTGATTGACAGTATTGCTTTTCAGACCAACATTCTGGCTCTGAATGCCGCAGTGGAAGCGGCACGCGCGGGTGAGCAGGGCCGCGGATTTGCCGTTGTGGCCGGTGAGGTCCGCAGCCTTGCCCAGCGCAGTGCACAGGCAGCACGGGAGATCAAAACCCTGATCGGGGATTCGGCCGGCAGAGTCGATGCCGGTACAGTTCTGGTTGAGCGCGCCGGTGAAACAATGGATGAAATTGTCAGCGCCGTCACCCGGGTCACCGATATTATGAGTGAGATAGCCTCTGCATCGGATGAACAAAGCCGCGGAATTGACCAGATTGGCATGGCAGTGACGGAAATGGACAGAGTAACCCAGCAGAATGCGGCGTTAGTAGAGCAATCAGCAGCAGCGGCTGCATCACTTGAAGTGCAGGCAGGCAGACTGACTCAGGCCGTATCTGTATTTCAGATACAGACCGGAGAACTGAAAACCGGCACTCAGACCGGTACGGTAGTGCCGTTACGGCGCCCTGTTCCTGAAAAACCGGCAAATACACATAATGACTGGGAAGCGTTTTAATATATACATGCTGAAACAGATAATGGCGCTGACGATTAAATAACCGCCGTTTTATGGGTGATAAATTTTAATAGTGAAATTTATCACCTCATCTTATACCCGCAGATTTTCCAGCAGCTGATCAAACGACACCCTGACTTTGTCATACGTCGCCTGCGGATTTTCACTGTGCACAATCCACATGGCGCATTCGTACAGCCCGCCATTAATAAACAGTGCCAGTACATCGGGTGCCACCTGTTTTATCCGCCCTGCTTCCATCAGATGTGTCAGACGCCGGGTGATCCCCTGCACACAGGCCAGTTCATGAGATTTAAGAATGGAGAAATCCAGTACCGAGGCCGCATCGCGGAACATAATCCGCTGTACTTCCGGCTCCAGACTCATCGCCAGATAGCCCTGACAGCGGGATTTGAAGGCCAGCCACTCATCGGCCTCGTCTTTTTCTTCAGTATCCAGACGTGCATCCAGCTCACGATCCAGATCCTGCAATACGGCCAGAAACAGACCTTTCTTATCACCAAAATGATGATACAGCGCCCCCCGGGTCAGACCCGCCTGAGCCGTCAGGTCATCCATCACAGTGGCGGCATACCCGACCTCACCAAACTGCTGGCGTGCAGCACTGATAAGCTTTGTCCGCGTTTCTTCTATCATCTCTGCACGAGGCTTATGACCCATTTTATCACTCCTGCGGTTAACCCTTTCAGCCGGGGGATTATAGCACTTTTTTTATTGACATACATCGCGTATGTCAATAGATTCACATACGCAATGTATGTTAATTGCATTACAGCCGGCTATCTCCGGCAGTTAAAAATTATATCCGTCTGTAATATAGCGGATATCTGTGAGGTTGTTATGTTCAGCTCTTATCGCGTCATCTTTCAGCATCCCGGCACCAAAGCCTTTTCAGGTGCGGGATTTATCGCGCGGATGACCGTCTCCATGATGGGGATTGGGATCATTACCATGATTGCCCAATTGCGTGATTCTTTCTTTATGGCCGGGATAACTGCGGCCGTGTATACCTTTTCAGCTGCATTCTGTGCTCCGGTGATCGCCCGGCTGGTGGATCGCTACGGGCAAAGCCGGATCCTGCCGAAAAGCATTGTGATCAGTGTTCTCGGTACTGCCGCCCTGCTGTTATGTACGGTTTATGATGCTCCTGACCAGGCCATCTGGCTGTCCGCCGTTTTTGTCGGAGCGATCCCGAGTATGCCCGCGATGATCCGCGCCCGCTGGACACATATCTATAAAGGTGATCCGCGTTTACAGACCGCCTACTCCTTTGAGTCAGTGCTGGACGAAATCAGCTTTATTATCGGGCCGCCGCTGTCAGTCACACTCTGTATCGCACTGTTCCCGCAGGCCGGTCCGCTGGCTGCGATTATTTTTCTGATTGTTGGTACCGTGCTGGTGGTCTGCCAGAAACGGACGGAGCCGCCGGTACACAAACGCGACGGACTGGCAAAAGGCACCGTACTGCGCCTGCCCGCTATTCAGCTGCTGATGGTGGTACTGCTTGCACTCGGAGTGATTGTCGGGACGGTGGATGTACTGGCTGTCGCTTTCGCCAATGCGCAGGGGTATCCGGAAGGAGCCAGCTATATTCTGTCCGTGTATGCCGCCGGTTCCTGTATCGCCGGATTTATCTTCGGTGCTGTCCGGCTGCCGTTCAGCTACACAAAGCAGTTTATCTTCACCGCAGCCGCCACACTGCTGACAACCCTGCCGCTGCTGCTGGTCACAAACCTGACCGGACTGGGGCTGACCATGTTTGTCGCCGGTTTCTTCTTCTCGCCGACCATGATCCTCGCTATCGGCTTTGTGGAGCGCGAAGCCCCGGCCAATATGCTGACAGAGGGTTTCACCTGGCTTATCACCGGGCTGGCTGTCGGTGTGGCGCTCGGCTCTGCATCTGTCGGTATGATCATTGATACTTACGGCATTGATACCGGGTTCCTGCTGGCTATAGCTGCGGGGGTCTGTGTACTGCTTACCGCCTGCATCGGTTATGTTTTCGTCTTCAAAGATGATAAAAACAGCACTGATAAGTGACAAAAATAACTTTTTATATAATTTTCAGCAATCAAACCGCACATTTTTACACTTAACCGGAGTGTGCGGTTTACCTGATGTCGCCAAAATTCTTTGACTTAAATCAATTTCAATCGCCTTATTCCGGAGGAAATCTATATCTAGTGCTATATAATACAAAGCACACTAGATATAGTATTTATTCACAGTGTTATCCACAACGCCATGAAGCCGCATTATGTCAGGTTTTGCCCTGTGGATAACCAAACTGCCGGAGAGAAGCAAAGTGCACACTATCGTGATTAAGCGTGATGGATGTCAGGTAATTTTTGATGAATCACGCATCCGGGATGCCATTAAAAGAGCCGCCAAAGCCGCACGTGTTAATGATGATGACTACTGCTCTCAGGTTGCTGCCCGGGTAACCACCCTGCTGGGTGACCGGAAAAAGGTGGATATCGGTGAGATCCAGGACGCGGTTGAAAACCAGTTAATGTCCGGAGATTACAAAGAGTTAGCCAGAACTTACATCGAATACCGCCATGACCGTGACGTGGCGCGTGAACTGCGCGGCCGCCTGAATAATGAGATCCGCGGTCTGGTTGAACAAAGTGATATGTCCATTCTCAACGAGAATGCCAATAAAGACAGCAAGGTGATCCCGACACAACGTGACCTGCTGGCAGGTATCGTTGCCAAGCACTATGCAAAACAGCATATTTTACCGCGTGATGTTGTAATTTCGCACGAACGTGGTGAAATTCACTATCACGATCTGGACTACGCGCCGTTCTTCCCGATGTTTAACTGTATGCTGATCGATTTAAAAGGCATGCTGACTCATGGCTTTAAAATGGGTAACGCCGAGATAGAACAGCCTAAGTCCATCTCTACCGCGACTGCGGTAACGGCACAAATTATTGCCCAGGTTGCCAGCCACATTTACGGCGGTACCACCATTAACCGCATCGACGAAATTCTCGCGCCCTTTGTCACTGCCAGCTATAACAAACATCTGAAAACGGCAAAAGAATGGCAAATTCCGGATGCGGAAGGCTATGCCAATGCCCGCACAGAAAAAGAGTGTTATGACGCCTTTCAGTCTCTGGAATATGAAGTCAACACACTGCATACCGCTAACGGACAAACGCCGTTTGTTACCTTCGGCTTCGGGCTGGGCACATCAAAAGAATCCCGCATGATCCAGCAGGCAATTTTACGTAACCGTATCGCCGGTCTGGGTAAAAATCACAAAACAGCGGTATTCCCGAAACTGGTATTCGCCATTAAAAAAGGCCTGAACCACCAGTACGGTGATCCGAACTATGACATCAAACAGCTTGCTTTAGAGTGCGCCAGCAAGCGGATGTATCCGGATATTCTGAACTACGACCAGGTTGTGAAAGTTACCGGTTCCTTTAAAACTCCGATGGGCTGCCGCAGCTTCCTCGGTGTGTATGAAGAGAACGGCGAAATGATCCATGACGGACGGAACAACCTCGGTGTTATCAGCCTGAACCTGCCGCGCATTGCTATTGAGTCGCAGGGCAGTGAAACAGATTTCTGGTCACTGCTGGATGAGCGTCTGGAACTCGCCAAAAAAGCGCTGATGACCCGTATTGCACGGCTGGAAAATGTCAAAGCCCGTGTCGCGCCGATCCTGTATATGGAAGGCGCCTGCGGCGTGCGGCTGAAAGCGGATGATTCCGTCACCGAAATTTTCAAAAACGGCCGCGCCTCAATTTCGCTGGGCTACATCGGTATTCATGAAACCATCAATGCCCTGACCGGCACTGAAACACACATGTATGACGATGAACAGCGCCGCGCACTGGGTGTCGCCATCGTGGAAAGCCTGCGCCGCGCAACGGACGAATGGAAAGCGGAAACCGGCTACGGTTTCAGCCTCTACAGCACGCCGAGTGAAAACCTGTGTGACCGTTTCTGCCGCCTGGATACCGCCGAATTCGGGGTGATCCCGGGTGTGACAGATAAAGGGTATTATACCAACAGCTTCCACCTGGATGTGGAGAAGAAGGTAAACCCTTACGACAAACTGGATTTCGAGGCTCCGTATCCCCCGCTGGCAAACGGCGGTTTCATCTGTTACGGCGAATACCCGAACCTTCAGCATAACCTGAAAGCACTGGAAGATGTCTGGGATTACAGTTACGACCGTGTTCCGTACTACGGTACCAATACCCCGATTGATGAGTGCTATGAGTGCGGATTTGCCGGTGAATTTAACTGTACCAGCAAAGGCTTTGTCTGCCCGAAATGCGGTAACCACGATGCTTCCCGTGTATCAGTCATCCGCCGCGTATGCGGTTACCTCGGCAGCCCGGATGCCCGCCCGTTTAACGCCGGGAAACAGGAAGAAGTGAAACGTCGCGTGAAACATCTGGCTAATGGCCGGTTAGGGTAATGCAGTGAATTATCATCAGTACTATCCCGTTGACGTGGTTAACGGGCCGGGTACCCGCTGCACCCTGTTTGTCTCAGGCTGTGTGCATCAGTGCCGCGGCTGTTATAACCAGAGTACATGGCGCACCGATTCCGGTGTGCCGTACACCCCGGAACTGGAAGATAAGATTATCGCCGACCTCTGTGATACCCGCGTAAAACGTCAGGGAATCACTCTGTCCGGCGGTGATCCGTTACATCCGCACAATGTGCCGGTGATCCTGGCACTGGTGCGGCGTATCCGCCGCGAGTGCCCGCCGGAGAAAGATATCTGGATGTGGACAGGATATAAACTGGATGAACTGAATGATGCTCAACGGGAAGTCATTGAGCATATCAATGTATTAGTTGACGGGAAATTTGTGCAGGATCTGCATGACCCGATGCTGATCTGGCGCGGCAGCAGTAACCAGGTTATTCACTATCTGCGCTGAAACGCGACCAGTACAGTTTCTTTCCGAACCCCAGCGTATTATTCACCATCTTAATCTCATCCAGCCGTAACCCCCACAGCGGGGTTTTTGCGGCGACGGCCACCGGAAAGCGACGGCAGTAACGTGCTCTCGCCTGTTTTTCGTCTTCGGCTGACAGCGCCATCACTTCCCCGCGAAACTGGATCCCGCGGATTTTTGCCACAGTAACAGTCTGTGCCGAAATCGTTCCCGCCACCAGCGGGTTTTGCTTCATCAGAGTGCCGTGCCGGGTATGCGGTTCGGTGAGGAAATAAAGCATCATCACCTCCGTATCCGCGACATAAAAACACCCGGCACACCACAGATCATCATCCGCAGTGGCACACAGCGTAAAAACATGATTTTTCTTCAGATAAGACAGGATTGAATCGTGCGGTAGTTCCATACAGTACCCCCAATAAAACCACACCGGCTGACAGAGTATATCATCCGGTGCTGGTTCAGACAGTCCCGTCAGACGGGCTGTATTGTATGGTAAATCTCAGAGATTATTTATAGATTTCCGCTGTACCGCCCATCAGGTTTTCGCCACCTGCGGAGATGATACGGAAAGAAGTTGCACCAGCTTCATCAGCTTTTTTGGATAAAGCAGCAGTCACATCAGCCAGGGTATCAATATCACTGACAGAAACAACACCAACTGGTGTCTGAGTGCTGTGCTGAACTTCAGTTGCAGCAAAAGAACCAAATGAAACAGCACTTAACGCTAAAACAGCAGGGATGATTGCAGAAATTTTCATAATTTTATTCCTCAGAATATCGTTAGTATCATGAGACGTTTTTGTCTCTCTTTGTGATGTGAGTCATACTATGCGCTTTCCGGCGAAAAGAAAATTAGCTATTTTTGCCATGCTTATTCAATTATTTTGATAATAAAGATTTTAATTAATCACCGGAAAGAACTATCATGTAAAATACTACTGATTAATTAATTACTTGCGTGACTATTACCCGACTAAAATCAACAAAATATTCGCCTTTCATATAAACATAAAAAGGCACGATTAAACAAAAATGACGACAACTTCAGATAAAAACACGTGGTTTCTTTACATAATCAGAACAGAATCCGGATATCTTTACACAGGGATCACCCGTGATGTCACACAACGTGTTTCGACACATCAGTCCGGGAAAGGGGCAAAATATCTGCGGGGGAAAACGGGACTGAGCGTAGTGTATCAGGTTGCACTGGCGGATCGCTCAATCGCGTCAAAAGAAGAATATCGTGTTAAGCAACTGACAAAAAAGAAAAAAGAAAAGCTGGTCAGTGACCAGCCTTCCGATTTAACAACATACCTTAACGGCGGTGATTATTCACAGCTGTCAAAATGATGCGAGAAATTAACCAGCCCGTGATAACGGTCTGCGGCATCATTTTCCAGCGGATAGATCAGGAAATACGGTGCGGTATCCGGCCATTTACAGTGCAAATCAAACTCTGCTGCCGGTTTAAAACCCCATTTGCCGTAGATCTCAGGATCCCCCAGCACGACAACCGCGCCGTAACCAAACTCATTGAGGCTGTCCAGCCCTTCATAAACTATCTGCTTCGCAATACCCTGACCACGGTAAGCCTCAGCCACCGCCAGCGGTGCCAGCCCGACCCACTGACAATCTTCACCTTCCACATCCACTGGCGTGAAACCGGCATAACCGACCACCTGTCCTTCATCATCGGTGGCAACCACACCTAAGGTCAGCAACCCGTCTTCCCGCAGGACATGCAGAAGATCGGCTTCATTATCACGTCCGAATGCGCTGCGCAGCAGGGTATCAATACCTGCGGCATCAACCGGAATTTCTGTGCGGATCAGCATGAGGTCACCACTGTGTGTGATTTATCTCCGTCCTCCGCCATCCCGGCCTGAATAAAGTCAGCCAGCTGCATTAATGCACTGCGCAACAGTGCCGGCATACCGTCGAGGTCAATCGAGTCCATCAGGTTTTTGACATACAGGCCCAGTTCAGTATCCCCTTCGATGCGCAGACGACGCCGGAAGAACAGGGTATCCGGATCCTCTTTGCGGGCGGCAATCAGTACCAGATCATTGGCATTACCGCTGAAACTGACATCTTCCTGTTCATCCGCACTGACCACCAGGCGGCCGTCGCGGTTACTGATATACCAGTGAAGCGCCAGGTCACGGACTTCCACTTTCAGCCACTTATTTTCCAGAAAATCGAGATCACCTTCTGTCAGCGCCTCTTCAAACTGACGCGCCAGAACCTGCTGAAGAACCTGTTTTTGCAGGGTAAACGGCGTTAATTTCAGCGGAAACCGCAATAACGCCGGCCCGTTGTGTACGAGCGAGGAACGAATTTTGGCAAGCACCGTACTGACTCCTTAATCTGAATTACTGCGTCATTGTGCCAGAATCTGCGGAAATAACTCAGGATTCCGGTCAATTTTTCGTGTCATTGTTTCTATTATATACCCGATTTCTGCCCCGCCGCAGAGAACATCCCGCTTTTATATCCGCAAACCCTGTGATTTTTTGCCGCAAATGTTCACTAACCTGCCTCAGGTCAATACCTTTTTTAGCCTGCCATTTACAATTTCCGATCATTTTTATTATTCAGTCTGAGAGTCTCACCATGGAACTATTGTGTCCTGCCGGTAATTTACCCGCACTGAAAGCCGCCATCGATAATGGCGCTGATGCGGTTTATATCGGCCTGAAAGATGATACTAATGCCCGTCACTTCGCCGGTCTGAATTTTACTGAAAAGAAACTCGCCGAGGCGGTGGATTATGTCCGCAGTCACCGGCGTCATCTGCATATTGCCATTAACACCTTTGCCCATCCGGACGGTTTCAGCCGCTGGCAGCGGGCGGTGGATATGGCCGCACAACTGGGAGCGGATGCCCTGATCCTCGCGGATATCGCCATGCTGGAATATGCGGCAGAGCGCTATCCGCATATTGAGCGGCATGTCTCTGTGCAGGCATCCGCCACCAATACCGAAGCTATCCGTTTCTATCAGCGCAATTTTGATGTACACCGTATTGTGCTGCCGCGTGTGCTCTCTATCCATCAGGTAAAACAGCTGGCGCGCACCAGTCCGGTGCCGCTGGAAGTCTTTGCTTTCGGCAGCCTGTGTATTATGGCGGAAGGCCGCTGCTACCTCTCCTCTTATCTGACCGGGGAATCTCCGAACACGGTCGGTGCCTGCTCACCGGCACGGTTTGTCCGCTGGCAGGAAACCCCGCAGGGGCTGGAATCACGCCTGAATGATGTGCTGATTGACCGCTACGGTACGGATGAGAATGCCGGCTACCCGACACTCTGCAAAGGCCGCTACTGCGTGGACAGTAAGCCTTACCATGCACTGGAAGAGCCTGTCAGTCTTAATACGCTGGAGCTGCTGCCGGAACTGATGGCGGCCAATATCGCCTCAGTGAAAATTGAAGGCCGCCAGCGCAGCCCGGCCTATGTGACCGATGTGGCCAAAGTGTGGCGTCAGGCTATTGACCGCTGTAAAGCTGATCCGGATAACTATGCGCCGGATGCCGCGTGGATGGAGACCCTCGGCGGTATGTCAGAAGGACGCCAGACCACACTGGGTGCTTATCACCGCAAATGGCAGTAACGGAGAGAAAAACGATGCAATTTTCATTAGGTTCAGTCCTCTATTACTGGCCGAAAGCAACACTGGAACAATTTTATCAGCAGGCTGTGCAATGCAGTGCGGACATTATTTATCTCGGCGAAACCGTGTGCAGCAAGCGCCGGGAAATGAAGCCGGATGACTGGATAAACTTCGCCAAAACGGTTGCCAAAAGCGGCAAACAGGTGGTTATCTCCACACTGGCGCTGTTACAGGCACCGTCCGAGCTGAAAGAGATCGCTAAACTGGTCGATAACGGCGAATTTATGGTCGAAGCACATGATTTCGGTGTCATTAATATGCTGTATGATCGCGGGCTGCCGTTCGTTGCCGGACACGGCCTGAACTGTTATAACGCCCCGGCGCTGAAAATCCTGCAAAAGCAGGGTATGACACGCTGGTGCATGCCGGTGGAACTGTCCCGTGACTGGCTGATCAATCTGCTGAAACAGTGTGAAGAGCTGGGGATCCGCGATAAATTTGAAGTGGAAGTGATGAGCTACGGCCACCTGCCGCTGGCCTACTCCGCCCGCTGCTTCACTGCCCGTTCGGAAAACCGCGCCAAAGATGACTGCGAAACCTGCTGTATCAATTATCCTCAGGGACGAAAAGTACTCTCACAGGAAAACCAGCAGGTCTTTGTCCTTAACGGGATCCAGACCCAGAGCGGTTACTGCTATAACCTCGGCAATGATCTGCGTTCCATGCAGGGATTAGTTGATATTGTGCGGATCTCCCCGGATGCCCCGGAAGACCTGGCGGTCATTGACCATTTCCGCCAAAATGAAACCGGCGCACAGCCGCTGGATCTGGCACAGGTACAAAACTGCAACGGTTACTGGCGTAAAGTGGCGGGCCTGGAACTGGTGGAATAACGGAAGGAAATGACGATGACTGATGTTTATGCCCGTTTAAAAGCACTGGATATTAAACTGCCGCCGGTTGTTATACCGGATGCAAAGTTTCAGCCGTATGTGATTTTTGACAACACCATTACACTCTCCGGCCATTTATCAAAGACCGGTGAACAGCTGAATACCGGTAAATTCGGCGCAGATCTGACTATTGGCCAGGGTGAGAAAATTGCCCGTCAGCTGGCCATTAATCTGCTCGGTACATTGCAGGATGCCGTGGGTGACCTGAATAAGATCAAAAAGATCATCAATCTGAACTGCATGATTAACGGCACTCAGGATTTTACTGATCCGCATGTGGTGGCAAATGCCTGCTCACAGGTTTTTCATGATGTTTTCGGTGAGAAAGGCTATCACAGCCGCAATGCACTCACCGTGGCACAACTGCCGTTTGGTGCCTGCATGGAAATATCCCTGATCGCCGGTATTGAATAACAGGATAAAACGGGCACGATATCAGCGCGTCCGTTTTTACCGGCCGGTGACGAAAAAACGCTCCGCTTCCGGCAAAAAAGAACGCCTGCAACAGGCTGAATACAGGACAAAAAAATCCCGTGTCAGACACGGGATTTCATTTATTTTAACGGGCTCTGTTTTTTCGCCGGAATAACCGCCGCAGAGAATGTGTTATGCGCCGTAATTCGCCGTCCCGTAGCATGCCGATAAACACACCGAGAAGGGTATAAATAATCCCGAGAACCAGCATCATAATAATATCGTTCTGCACACTGCTGAACGGTAAATCCATCTGGTTGATACCTGCAATCGCTTTGGTCGCCCAGGTGGACGGCAGTGCGGAAGCAATAAACCGCACCCAGTCCGGCATGGCCTGTAACGGCCAGATAGTGCCCGACATATAAAAGACCGGTGTGGTAACAAAGGCCAGTGTCAGGTAAATCATCTCCACACTGCGCAGACATTCGGTAACCAGTTTGCCCAGCCCCAGTACTCCAAGCAGGAACGGGAATGTCAGCAGCCATAGTTCGTACATCGGTGCTTCCTGGCGGTATCCCAGCACCCACGGCCACAGGGCAAAGAAGACCGTCGAGAGAAACAGCCAGATAGGCAGCAGCGCACTCAGTGCCCCCAGGTAGACCGCCAGCGGCGGTTTACCTTTCGGCGTGCTGCGCACCGCGATACTGACACGGACACAGGCTATCAGCAGGGAGTGCTGTAATAACATGACCAGCAGACCGGGAAACACAATCGCCGCAAAGCTGACACCCGGGTTATACATGGCCACCGTTTCTGACTGTATCGGTGAAATAATCAGTGATGCCTGTTCCGGTGTATAGCCCGCATCCTGCAAAATACGGGTGTTATAACCTGCCAGTAATTCCTGATATGCCTTACTCAGCTCCTGCTGGATCTGCCCGCTGGCGAGACGGTTCGTCGCATCCCCGAATACCGGGACAGTGATATTTTTACCCTGGAGAATATTTCGCTCAAAATCCGTCGGAATAATAATGATGGCGAATAACTCGCGCATAATCATATCGCGCCGTGCCGTCTCCAGGTTGTCATAACCGTGCAGCTCCACTTTGGCGGTTGCATCCAGCTGCCGGATCAGTGAGCGGCTGGCTGCGGAGTGATCCTGGTCAATCACAGCGACAGGCAGATCCCACAAAACCGGCCGGACATACACCAGGCTCATCACACACAGTGAAACCACCAGCAGCATCCACATCGGTTTTGCCAGCATACCCAGCAGCACTTTCAGGAACGTCTGAAAATAGAGTTTCATACCGCACCTCCCTGCAATGCCAGCCGTTTCGGTAACCGGTTACGGACAAAAAAGGCATTGGCCACCGGGTAAATCAGCAATAATGCACAGACATACAGGATATGCGGCAGCGAGACTTCGCGAAGGAAGATATCAAACATCGCATTGAGTGCGTGAGTCAGCGGTTCAAGATTGGAGATAATTCTGGCCGGCAGAATCATAGACAGTTCCGGCACGGCCATGCCGGAGAACGCCATCGCGATACTGACCAGCATACCAATCATACTGTAAGCCATCAGTGCATTGCTGGTGAAGGTGTACAGCAGCAGGCCGATACTCTGTGCCGCCATCACATAAAAGAAGCCGATAAAGAGCATATACAGCGGATTACCGGCCACTTTGGCACCGGAAAACGTCACCAGGGCAGCCAGCTCCACCATCAGCAGAGCGGTAAAAAACAGAGTATACGGTGCCAGTTTCCCCAGCACACCACTGAACAGCGGTTTAAGCGTCAGCAGCATGGTACCGCGCGACATACTGTAAATAGTCAGCGTGACAACAAATAACTGAAGCATATGGATGGTAGCGGCAAACTGCTGATAGTAAATATAACTGCCGCTGGCGTTAAACAGGCTGTCGTATGACATCGTCACCTGTGCCAGTTTCGGCAGCGTTTTGCCCGTTTCTGACGCGAGGACAGTGCGGTACTGTGCATTCAGTTCTGCTATCAGCCCGCTGAAATCCTGAATCGCATAGCTGCCGGAGGCATAAAATAACCCGTTGTAATACATCCGGACTGTCGGCTGCTTTCCGGCCAGCACATCACTTTCAAAACGTTTCGGGATCATCAGGATCGCATAATCTTCCGCACTGCCCATCCGCTCCAGTGCTGCCGAAGGATCATCCCGCGGCGTGATACTGGCGTGTGAAGCCGCATTCAGATTGCGCACCAGCGTCCGTGACAGCGGGCTGTGGTCATAATCCACCGCAGAGACCGGCAGATTCAGCAGTGTTCCCTCTGAAAAGTTCGCGCTGATCAGTGTGAATAAGATCAGCGGAAATAACCAGCTCAGCCAGTGAAACACCGGGCTGCGGATGGCCATCCGGGTTTCCTGTGTGAAAGCGTGGCGAAAGCTGTACCAGATAACCGGTATTCTCATCGTGACACCTTACTTATCCCGGCGCCACAGTGCACTCATGCCGGGTCTTAATCCTTCCACCGGCTGTGCCGGATAGAGACGAACCTCAAAGGTTTTCAGATCAAAATCCCCGGTGGCGCGGGTGGCGCGTTTGGTGGCGTAATCCCCCATAGGTGCGATATAGCGGACTTCAGCCTCTATTTCCTGATGTTTCAGTGCCGGTACCGTCAGAGTGATTTTGTCGCCTTTTTTCACATCCGCGAGAATATCCTCACGCAGGTTATAGACAAAATACGCTTCCGGCAGGCGGATAACCGTCACCAGCGGGCTGCCTGCATTAAACAGTTCACCGATTTCAGCCGGAATAGGTCCGATTTCACCGGTCACCGGCGCGGTAACCGTCAGTTCATCCTGCTGGACTTTTAATTCCGCCAGTTTCTGTTCTGCCTGACGCAGTGCCGCTTCGTAACGCTGACGCTGCTCAGTGCGGTCGCCGTTTTTCGCCTGGTCGAGCTGTGCTTTGGCTGCCAGTACACGCTGTTGTGCCACATCACGGGCACGGCGGGACTGATCAAGCTCAGTTTTTGACACATAGCCTTTTCCGGCCATGCTGCTCATCCGCTGAAAGTCACGCTGCGCATTAGCCATTTCAGCCTGAGACTGCGCCAGTTGTGCGGCATAATTACGCACGCTCTCTTCACGCGTGCCGTTCAGGGATTCCGTTAGCTGAGCCTGTGCCTGATCGCGGGCGGCAACCAGCGAGGCAACCTGTGCTTCCAGCTCCGGACTGGTCAGGCGAATCAGGGCCTGTCCCTGTTTAACGTCGTCACCGCGCTCAATCAGGCGTTCAACAACACGTCCTTTGGCTTTCGAGGAGACGATAACCTCCGGTGCATCGACTTCACCCTGTAACAAAAGATACTGGTTGTGGGCACGAAAAAGTGCGGCCATCGCAATTAAGACCAGCATCAGCAGGATCAGATAGATTGTTCTTTTTTTCATTCTTGATTTCGGCCTTAACTATCACTTATGAAACTATTCGAAATAGAATCATCCCGAATGGGATTGTTCTGGATAAAACGATGAAGAAAGGGGAAGGTTTCAGTATTACTGATTTCAGCAGAAACCGTTAAGATATTTGTGCGCCAGATCACAGCATGATACCGTCAATCTTAGCTTTGCACACCTGTTACACAACTATTTTTAATATAAAATCTCAGATAGTTACAAATAATCTTCCTCCGGCAAGTGATCCGACAGAAAAATGTATGACTACAATCTGATTTTCCTGCTGCTTCAGCAGATGTGTGTGTATCTGGTTATCGCCTGGGTACTCAGCAAGACGCCGCTGGTGCTGCCGGTCTTACAGGTAACTGTCCGCCTGCCGCACAAGCTGATGTGCTACCTGATTTTCTCCGTTTTCTGTGTCATGGGCACCTATTTCGGGCTGAATATCAATGATTCTATCGCCAATACACGGGCTATCGGCTCCGTGCTCGGCGGTTTGCTCGGCGGTCCGTCTGTCGGACTTCTGGTCGGCTTTACCGGCGGACTGCACCGCTATTCTCTCGGCGGCATGACAGCATTCAGCTGTATGGTGTCCACCATTGCGGAGGGGCTTATCGGCGGCCTGGTACACCGCTACTATATGAAGCGAGGACAGATCAACAAGCTGTTCAATCCCTGGACGGCTGCCGGTGTGACCTTTGTTGCCGAGCTGGCACAAATGGCGATTATCCTGCTACTGGCACGGCCGTTTAATGAAGCACTGAATCTGGTGAAAGATATTGCTGCGCCGATGATTATCGCCAATACCATCGGTGCCGCCATGTTTATCCGTATCCTGCTGGACAGGCGCGCCATCTTTGAAAAATACACCAGTGCCTTTTCCGCTCAGGCACTGAAACTGGCGATCAGTACAGATGGTGTACTGCGCCAGGGATTTAACGAAACCAACAGCCGTCAGGTGGCACAGGTGCTGTATGATGAACTGAATGTGGCGGCAGTTGCTATCACAGATACAGAGAAGTTGCTGGCCTTTATCGGCGTGGGGGCAGATCACCACCTGCCGGGCACACCGATTGCCTCACGCTACTCCAGGCAGGCCATTGCCCATAATGAGGTTGTCTATGCCGACGGCAACGAAACCCCGTACTGCTGCTCAATCAATCCGCACTGTAAGCTCGGCTCCACACTGGTTATTCCGCTGACCGGGGAGAATAAGCAGGTGATCGGTACCATCAAACTGTATGAAGTGAAGAACCGCCTGTTCAGCTCCATCAACCGCACACTGGGAGAAGGTATTGCCAGCCTGTTGTCGGCGCAAATCCTGGCCGGGCAGTTTGAGCGAAGTAAGCAGTCACTACTGGAAACAGAGGTAAAATTACTGCATGCACAGGTGAATCCGCATTTTCTGTTCAATGCCCTCAATACCTTACAGGCTGTGATCCGCCGGGATGCGGAACAGGCGCGGCACCTGGTGCAGAACCTCTCGACCTTTTTCCGTAAAAACTTAAAACGGCCGGGGGAGATCGCCACTCTCGCCGCCGAAATTGAGCATGTGAATGCTTACTTACAGATTGAAAAAGCCCGCTTCCGTGAGCAACTTAGTGTCAGTATCGCCATTCCGGATGAACTGAAACAGGCCAGTCTGCCGGTATTTTCGTTACAGCCGGTGGTGGAAAATGCGATAAAACATGGTACATCACAGATATTTGAGCAGGGAAAAATTACCATAACCGCACGGGCGGAAGACAATGCCCTTGTCATCCTGATCACCGATAATGCCGGGCTGTATCAGCCAACCGGTATGAGTGACGGGCTGGGCATGGGGCTGGTCGATAAACGCATCAAAGTCCGTTATGGTAAACAATACGGCCTCAGTGTTCACTGCGAGCCGGAAGTAAAAACAACCATTATTCTGACCTTACCTTTCGATTCATCGGCAGGTGCGGCTGCACCGCCTGATAACTAAAAAAATGATAATGACACAATGCATGTTTTAATTGTTGATGATGAACCACTGGCCCGGGAAAACCTGCGATTACTGCTCGATGCGTATCCTGACATCTGTATTCTGGGTGAATGTACCAACGCCATTGATGCCATCGGTAAAATCCACCGCCTGAAACCGGATGTGGTGTTTCTGGATATCCAGATGCCACGGATCACCGGGCTGGAAATGGTCGGTATGCTCGATCCCGGCCACCGGCCTGCGATTGTCTTTCTCACCGCCTTTGAAGAGTACGCCTTACAGGCCTTTGAGGAAGATGCGTTTGATTACCTGCTCAAACCGGTGGAAAAAGAGCGCCTGGACAAAACCCTGAACCGGCTGCGCCGGGGACAGATCCGCCCTGCAGAAACCCCGGAACAGACAGAACAGCTGCGCTATATCCCGTGCAGCGGGCACAACCGTATCTGGCTGATGCCGGTTGAGGATGTGGTGTATGTCAATTCCCGTATCAGCGGCGTGTTTGTGATGAGTGCGCACGGCCAGGAAGGATTTACCGGGCTGACACTGCGCACCCTGGAAACCCGCACCCCGCTGCTGCGCTGCCACCGGCAGTACCTTGTCAATCTGACCCGTCTGCGGGAAATTCTGCTGGGTGACAACGGCCAGGCAGAACTGATCCTGAGTAACGATGAAACTATCCCGGTCAGCCGCCGCTATCTCAAACCCCTTAAGGAAGCGCTGGGGCTGATTTAAATCTCCGGGGCATAAAAAAGCCCGCCAGGTATCCCCTGCCGGGCTTTTTATGATTCAGCGAATCAATTATGCATTGTTACTGCTGTTGCTGCTGCGACGACGCGGAACAGCACTGCCGCCCTCTTCGCGGCGGAAGCTGCGGCGCTCGCCCTGCGGACGACGATCACTGTTACCACGGTCAGCCCGCTCACCGTCACGGCGGTTACCACCACCGAAACTGCGGCCGCCGTTACCACCACGGTCATTACCACCACCACCACTGCGGCGTTCACGGTTAAACGGCTTCGCATCACCCACTAATGTCATGTTCATTGGTTTGTTCATAACACGGGTACGGGTAAAGTGCTGTAACAGATCAGTCGGCATACCTTTCGGTAATTCGATAGTTGAGTGAGTATCAAACAGTTTGATGTTACCGATGTAACGGCTGTTGATATCCCCTTCATTAGCAATTGCGCCCACAATGTGACGGACTTCAACACCATCAGTACGGCCCACTTCAATGCGGTACAGTTCCATATCACCCACGTCACGGCGTTCACGGCGCGGACGATCACCACGTTCAGGACGATCACCGAAACGGTCATTGCGGTCATTGCGGCGGCGATCATCACGATCGCTGAACTCGCGGCGCGGACGGCGTGGTGCATCCGGCGGCAGGATCAGTTTGCGCTCACCTTCTGCCATTTTCAGCAGAACAGCGGCCAGGGTTTCCATATCGATATCTGCGTCAGACTCATCGCTGTCTGCCGGAACCAGTTTTTTCAGCAGTGCACGATACTGATCCAGGTTGCTGCTTTCCATTTCTGCATGGATAGTGGCAGCAAATTTTTCCTGGCGGCGCTGGCTGATCATCTCTGCATCCGGTAATTCTACCTCTGGGATGGTCAGTTTCATGGTGCGTTCAATATTGCGCAGCAGGCGGCGTTCGCGGTTTTCAACGAACAGCAGAGCACGGCCGGCGCGACCCGCACGACCGGTACGGCCGATACGGTGAACATAAGATTCCGCATCCATCGGGATATCGTAGTTAACAACCAGGCTGATACGCTCAACATCCAGACCACGGGCAGCAACGTCTGTTGCAATCAGGATATCCAGACGACCATCTTTCAGGCGCTCCAGCGTCTGCTCACGCAGTGCCTGGTTCATATCACCGTTCAGTGCAGCACTGTTGTAGCCGTTACGCTCCAGGGTTTCAGCCACTTCCAGAGTCGCGTTTTTGGTACGGACGAAGATAATCGCCGCATCAAAATCTTCCGCTTCCAGGAAACGAACCAGTGCTTCACTCTTACGTGCGCCGTAAGCAGTCCAGTAGCTCTGGCTGATGTCCGGACGGGTGGTGACGCTGGTCTGAATGCGCACTTCCTGCGGATCTTTCATGAAACGGCGGGTAATACGGCGGATAGCTTCCGGCATAGTTGCAGAGAACAGCGCAGTCTGGTGTTCTGCCGGGATCTGGCTCATGATGGTTTCAACGTCTTCGATGAAGCCCATACGCAGCATTTCATCAGCTTCATCCAGTACCAGGCCTTTCAGCTGTGATAAATCCAGAGTGCCGCGTTTTAAGTGATCCAGCAGACGGCCCGGAGTACCGACAACCACCTGTGGCCCCTGACGCAGAGCACGTAACTGGACGTCATAACGCTGACCGCCGTACAGGGCGACCACATTCACGTTACGCATATGTTTGGAGAAATCAGTACAGGCTTCCGCAACCTGAACCGCTAATTCGCGCGTCGGTGCCAGCACCAGAATCTGTGGTGCTCTCAGGTTCGGATCAATATTGTTCAGTAACGGCAGGCCAAATGCCGCCGTTTTACCGCTCCCCGTCTGTGCCATACCCAAAACATCACGGCCGGCGAGCAGGTGCGGAATACATTGTTGCTGGATCGGGGACGGTTTTTCGTAGCCCAGGTCGTCCAGTGCAGTCAAAATATCAGCTGATAAACCAATGTCAGCAAAAGAAATTTCAGTCTCAGTGGTCATGTAAAGGTGCCTCATACAAAATGGCGGCCAGTCTACACAACCCATCGGAAAGCATGTCGGTTGTTTTCATTTAAAAGTGTGAACTGGCTCAAATAAAATTATAAAACGAACAAAACATCCCCCCATCACTTTCGCGATGGTGAAAAATTAACGGGTTGAAGAGTGTTCGTCAGCTATTGTGGATCTGAATCCGTCAGGTCCTGTTCTTCATCACCTAACAGAGCTAATTCCAACAATGCGTAGCGGTGCTCAACGAAATTGTGTGCGTTGTTGGCAACCGTCAGCTTGAACAGCGTTTCAGCGCTGTCCGTATCCCCCAGACTCAGGTAGTATTTACCTAAATAGAAGTATGTTTCACTGAGATGTTCAGCGAGCGAAGTGTTATCCGTTGAGAATTCCTTCAGCCGATCAAGCAGTGTCTTTTCACTGATGTCGCCGAGATAGAATTCAGCAATATTCCAGCCCCATTGTCCGCCTTTCGCCTGCTGATAGCGCTGACGTAAATCGGTCAGTGCTTTCTTCGGATCTATCTCTTTATCGGTGAGATAGAGCCACAGCGAGCGGAACGGATCGTTTGGATCATCCTGATAAAACGCCAGCAAATCATCCCGCGCCACCGGATACCGGCCCCCGTAATACAGGGCAATACCGCGGTTCATACGCGCGTAGTTATAAGTTGGATCAAGCTCTAATACAGAATCATACGCTTCATAGGCAGCATCAAAGTTGCCTGCCTGCGTAAAATAAATGCCCAGGTAATTAAATATCTCCGGAATATCCGGACGCATTGATAACGCAACAGTAAAATCGTTACGTGCCAATGCACGCAATCCGAGGCTGTCGTACAACACACCACGCTGATAAAGCAGCTGGGCGTACTCATCCTCAGTCAATGACCGGCTTGCCAGTATTTGTTCCATTCGGGCGAGAATCACTTCCTGCTGTAATGATGGCTGCAGGGGTACTGCAAGTAAATCCCCGGAGTGCCACTTTTTACCGCTGCTGCATCCTGCGATAAAAATTATAGCCGCAATGCTCCACCAACGCAGAAAAAAATTCATTTCCTACTCCCGAAGTCAGATCCCTGAAAGGATAATCCTCTGACTGACAATAACCGAGTGCATTTTTGCTTTTTTTGCCGAATGGCGCCCTTTTTACAGGACGCCATGCCTTACGTCAAATTTTATTCAGCGTTATTTGCATCAGGGGTTGCATCTGAAGCCGGCGCAGCATCCTGACTGATCGCTTCTTTCATGCTCAGGCGGATACGACCCTGACGGTCGATTTCCAGTACCTTGACCGGTACTTCCTGACCCATTTCCAGATAATCTGACACTTTTTCAACGCGTTTGTCGGCGATCTGAGAAATATGTACCAGACCTTCTTTACCGCCGCCGATAGCCACGAAAGCACCGAAATCAACGATACGGACAACTTTACCGTTATAGATACGGTTGACTTCTACTTCTGCGGTGATTTCTTCGATACGGCGGATAGCCATCTTCGCTTTATCACCGTCAGTCGCAGCAATCTTCACAGTACCGTCATCTTCGATTTCGATAGTGGTGCCGGTTTCTTCGGTCAGGGCACGGATCACAGAACCGCCTTTACCGATAACGTCTTTAATCTTGTCCGGGTTGATGCGGATGGTATGAATACGCGGTGCAAACTCAGAGATATCAGCACGTGGAGAGTTGATAGCCTGTTCCATTACGCCCAGGATGTGCAGACGCGCACCTTTGGCCTGGTTCAGAGCCACCTGCATGATTTCGCTGGTGATACCTTCAATTTTGATATCCATCTGCAGGGCGCTGATACCGTCACGGCTGCCCGCCACTTTAAAGTCCATATCGCCGAGGTGGTCTTCATCACCGAGGATATCAGACAGAACCACGTATTTGTCGTCTTCTTTCACCAGCCCCATCGCGATACCGGCAACCGCTGATTTTACAGGAACACCTGCATCCATCAGTGCCAGGGATGCACCACAGACTGACGCCATAGAAGAAGAGCCGTTAGATTCAGTGATTTCTGAAACCACACGCACGGTGTACGGGAATTCTTCCTGAGACGGCATCACTGCCAGCACACCACGTTTCGCCAGACGGCCGTGGCCGATTTCACGGCGTTTCGGTGAACCAACCATACCGGTTTCACCCACGCAGTACGGAGGGAAGTTGTAGTGGAACAGGAAGGTGTCAGTGACTTCACCCATCACCTGATCCAGGGTCTGTGCATCACGGGCAGTACCCAGTGTTGCTGTTACCAGCGCCTGAGTTTCACCACGGGTGAACAGAGAAGAACCGTGAGTACGCGGCAGAACACCGGTGCGGACATCCAGCGCCCGGACCATGTCTTTTTCACGGCCGTCGATACGCGGCTCGCCGTTCAGTACACGGGTACGGACAACGGATTTCTCAACCGCAGACAGGATATCGCCGATTTCATGTTTCAGTTCGCCGGTCAGCTCTTCACCGCGTGCGGCAAATTCAGCTTCCAGTGCGCTGATGGTTGCATCTTTAATGATATCAACCTGTGCATAACGATCCTGTTTCTCAGTGATACGGTAAGCATCACCCAGCGCTTTTTCAGACAGCTCAGCAACACGGTCATGCAGAGACTGGTTAACAGGCTCAGGCTGCCAGTCCCACTTCGGTTTACCGGCTTCAGCAACCAGTGCATTGATGTTCCCGATAACAATCTGCTGCTGCTCGTGACCGAACACGACCGCACCCAGCATTTGTTCTTCAGTCAGCAGCTGTGCTTCTGATTCAACCATCAGAACCGCACCTTTCGTACCTGCAACAACAAGGTCCAGTTTGCTTACCGCTAATTCGTCAGTCGTCGGGTTCAGAACATACTGGTCATTGATGAAACCAACACGTGCAGCACCAATCGGCCCGTTGAACGGAATACCGGACAGTGCCAGCGCAGCAGAGGCACCAATCATTGCCACGATATCAGGGTTAACCTGCGGGTTCACAGATACCACAGTTGCGATGATCTGAACTTCGTTCAGGAAACCTTCAGGAAACAGCGGACGTAACGGACGGTCAATCAGACGCGCGATCAGGGTTTCACCTTCGCCCGGACGGCCTTCACGGCGGAAGAAGCTCCCCGGAATACGGCCGGCAGCGTAAGTACGCTCCTGATAGTTTACGGTCAGCGGAAAGAAATCCTGGCCCGGTTTCATTTTTTTCTGGCCGACAACGGTAACGAATACCGCGGTGTCGTCCATGTTAACCATTACAGCTGCTGTCGCCTGACGGGCCATCATGCCGGTTTCAATAGTGACAGTGTGCTGACCATACTGGAATTTACGGATTGTCGGATTTAACAAAATAATATCCTTCTGGGTCTCTCACCCCGGCAGGGGTAAGTAGTGAAATGGTTCCTTCAGATACATCCTCGCGACTAATGACAACCTTTTCCTTCTGCCGGAAAATGCTCTCATTAGCCGCGCGAATAGCTGTACCGAAGAATCGTTATTATTGCGGCAACAGCTCAATATGCCGCATTCAGAAGAAAAGGGGCCGTCGGCCCCTTTCCACTGAAACTTGTCTGAATTAGCGACGCAGGCCCAGACGCTCAAGAATTGAGGTATAGCTTGCTAAATCTTTGCCTTTCAGATAGTTCAGGAGCTTACGACGCTGAGCAACCATGCGCAGCAGACCACGACGGCTGTGGTGATCTTTTTTGTGCTCTGCAAAGTGACCCTGCAGGTGGTTGATCTGTGCAGTCAGCAGCGCGATCTGAACTTCGCTTGAACCGGTGTCGTTTTCGCCACGACCGAAATCAGCGACAATTTTCGCTTTTGCTTCAGTGCTTAGAGACATAATAGAACTCCAAATATACTTTGATTGATGAAAATGAGTGCCGATCTCTAATTCAGCATCTCAAGGAAATTGCCGCGTTATTCTACGCCGCCTGCGCCCTGAACGCAAGATGCGGCGGTGCTTATTCCGTGTATTCCACAACAAGACGGCGCGGTGCCACCAGCCCGTCATCACTGATGACAGCCAGACCGATAAAATGCGCGTCATCACCCTGCGTTACGCGGGTTAATGTCTGCGGTGCCAGGTCGTGCGGCGCCCGTACCGGCTGCCCCTGTTTAAAATACCCGGCGGTCACATCCGTCAGGTTCACCCGGGGGAAATGTGACACCGCGGTATCCATCGGCAGTAACAGCGGATCCAGTGCGGTTTCAAGCGGTGTTTCTGATTCATCCGCCACCCGGCGCATTTCCTGAAGCTGCTCCAGCGTCACCATCCGTTCTGACGGATAAGTGGCCACCTGCAACCGGCGCAGCATAATCACATGTGCCCCGCAGCCGAGTTTCTCACCGAGATCATCAATGATAGTGCGGATATAGGTGCCTTTCGAGCAGTGAATTTCCAGCTCCAGCTCATCCCCCTCATGGCGGATAAACAGCAGTTCATACACCGTGATCGGGCGGGCTTCCCGCTCTATGGTGATACCTTTGCGGGCATATTCGTACAGCGGACGTCCCTGATGCTTGAGTGCGGAATACATGGACGGCACCTGCAGGGTATCGCCCCTGAATGACTCCAGGGCAACCGCAAGCTGTTCTGCAGTGAATGTCAGCGGGCGCACACTGATCACCTCACCATGCGAGTCTGAGGTATCTGTACGCTGTCCCAGGCGGGCAATCACACGATAACGTTTGTCGGAATCCAGCAGGAACTGTGAAAACTTGGTCGCTTCACCGAGGCAGACCGGCAGCATACCGGTCGCCAGCGGATCCAGCGCACCGGTGTGACCGGCTTTGCTGGCATTAAACAGACGGCGGACCTTCTGCAATGCATCATTGGATGAAATGTCCTGCGGTTTATCCAGCAGTACAATGCCGTTGATTTCACGGCCACGACGACGGCGTGCCATCAATTATCCTCTTTGTCATCCGCAGATTTACGCATATCCTGATCGTGTTTGATAACATCAGACACGAGATTGGACATACGCATCCCTTCGACCAGAGAACTGTCATATTCAAATTTGAGTTCCGGAATAATGCGCAAACGCATCTCTTTCCCCAGCAGGGAACGAATGTAACCGGAAATATCATTTAACACTTTGATGCCCGTTTTTACCTGCTCCGAATTATGGTCTTCATCCATAAAGTTCAGAAAGGTCACAAATACCGTGGCATAGGCCATATCGCGGGATAAATCCACACCCGATACGGTTGCCATACCCACACGGGGATCTTTAATTTCACGCTGCAGGATAATCGCAATTTCTTTCTGAATTTCCTGTGAAACGCGCTGAGTACGGCTGAATTCTCTCGCCATAGTTTCTCTCCTGAAAATTCGGGGGGCCATAAGCCCCCCAATTATATCATGTTATGTCATACCGTCAGGTAATCAGATAGTACGTTTAACTTCAACCACCTGGAAGACTTCAATCATGTCGCCCGGGCGGACATCATTGTAGTTCTTGACACCGATACCACATTCCATCCCGTTACGCACTTCAGCAACGTCATCTTTGAAGCGGCGCAGAGATTCCAGCTCACCTTCATAGATAACCACGTTGTCACGCAGAACGCGGATAGGGTTGTTACGTTTGATAGTCCCTTCAGTCACCATACAGCCGGCGATTGCTCCGAATTTCGGTGAACGGAACACATCACGGACTTCTGCCAGACCCATGATTTCCTGTTTGTACTCAGGTTCCAGCATCCCGCTCATTGCCTGTTTGATTTCATCGATCAGGCTGTAGATAACGGAGTAGTAACGCAGATCCACGCTCTCACTTTCAATCACACGACGCGCAGAAGCATCCGCACGGACGTTGAAGCCGAGGATGATTGCGTTTGATGCCGCAGCCAGTGTGGCGTCAGTTTCAGTGATACCACCCACACCGGAACCGATGATTTTCACTTTGACTTCATCAGTCGACAGTTTCATCAGTGAATCAGTGATGGCTTCACAGGTACCCTGTACATCCGTTTTCAGAACGATGTTCAGTTCAGAAACTTTACCGCTTTCCATGTTGGCAAACATGTTTTCCAGTTTGGATTTCTGCTGGCGTGCCAGTTTCACATCACGGAATTTACCCTGACGATAGAGTGCCACTTCACGGGCTTTCTTCTCATCACGGACAACTGTTGCTTCGTCACCGGCAGACGGTACGTTGGACAGACCGAGGATCTCCACCGGCATGGACGGACCCGCTTCGGTGATATCTTTACCCAGTTCGTTACGCATCGCACGAATACGACCGTATTCAAAGCCGCACAGCACGATATCGCCTTTGTTCAGTGTACCGCTCTGTACCAGGATAGTCGCAACCGGACCACGGCCTTTATCGAGGTAAGATTCGATAACCACACCGCTTGCCATACCGGCACGCACTGCTTTCAGTTCGAGAACTTCAGCCTGCAGCAGGATAGCGTCGAGCAGATCGTCGATACCGATACCTTTCTTCGCGGAAACACTGATGAACTGAGTCTCACCGCCCCACTCTTCAGAGAGGATGCCGTACTGAGACAGTTCATTACGCACGCGATCCGGATCAGCTTCCGGTTTATCAATTTTGTTCACCGCAACCACAACCGGCACACCCGCTGCTTTCGCATGCTGGATAGCTTCGATAGTCTGCGGCATCACGCCATCATCTGCCGCAACCACCAGAACAACGATATCAGTTGCCTGCGCACCACGGGCACGCATAGAGGTAAACGCAGCGTGCCCCGGAGTATCCAGGAACGTGATAGCGCCTTTATCGGTGGTAACATGGTATGCACCGATATGCTGGGTAATACCGCCCGCTTCGCCGGAAGCAACTTTGGTGGAACGGATATAGTCCAGTAATGAGGTTTTACCGTGGTCAACGTGACCCATGATGGTCACGACCGGTGCGCGCGGCTCAGCCTGTGATTCGCCCATGTCACGGTCGTTCAGAATCGCTTCTTCCAGCTCGTTCTCACGGCGCAGGATAACTTTGTGACCCATTTCCTCGGCAACCAGCTGTGCGGTTTCCTGGTCAATCACCTGGTTGATAGTCGCCATTGCGCCCATCTTCATCATGGTTTTAATAACCTGGGAACCTTTCACCGCCATCTTGTTGGCTAACTCACCAACAGTGATGGTTTCACCGATAACCACATCACGGGTAACTGCTGCAACCGGCTTGTTAAAGCTCTGTTGCAGTGAGCTGCCTTTACGCTGTTTCTTACCGCGCGGCAGTTGCGCACGGGCTTCTTCGCGATCGGCTTTCTCAGAGTGACGGTTGTTTTTCTTCTGGCGGACGTTTTTCGCGCCACGGCCGCGGCCGCGGTTATCGCCTTCAACTTTCGCATCACTTTCATCTTCCGCTTCACGGGCGTGAGCAGAGGTAGTGGTGTGATAGTCCGCGCTTTCTGTCTCTTCGCTGACAGGAGCAGACCATTTCTCGCCGTTTTCTTCGGCCAGACGGCGCGCTTCTTCTGCTGCACGTTTTACTTCAGCTTCAAGTTTGCGCTGCTGTTCTTCTTCAGCTTTGCGTTTGATTTCAGCGGCTTCGGCTTCGCGGCGCACTTTTTCGCTGTTTTCCCTGGTATCAGCCGGGGCTGATTTCGCTTTATTTTCTTTCACGTTATTCTTTTCCGCTGCTTCACGCTTAGCCGGTTCTGCCGCTTGTTCAGTTGCCTTCGCTGCTGCCGCTTCGCGTTTTGCCTTTTCTTCAGCCTCACGTTTGGCTTGCGCCTCTTGTCTGGCTTTTTCTTCGGCTTCACGATGGGCCTGCTCTTCAGCTTCGCGTCTTGCCTGCTCTTCCGCTTCACGCTGTGACTGCTCTTCCGCGGCTTTTGCCAGTTCAGCGGCATCGCGGTTTACATATGTGCGTTTTTTGCGGACTTCAATATTAACCGATTTGCTCTTACCACCGGTTACCGGAACACTCAGCGTACTGCGAGTTTTGCGCTGAAGTGTTAATTTACCCGGCTGACTTGTCCCGCCTTGTTCGCGGTTCAGATGGGCCAGCAGGGCCTCTTTTTCTTGCTGGGAAACGTTATCAGACGCCGTTTTGCTGATGCCGGCATCAGCAAACTGCTGTACCAGGCGTTCTACGGAAGTCTGAATTTCGTCTGCCAGTGATTTTACCGATTCTGTCATGCTGCTCCTTCCCGCTACAAATTAAGATGCATCGTCGCCAAACCAACAGATATTACGCGCTGCCATGATGAGCTCACCTGCTTTCTCATCATTCAGATCTTCGATATCCGTGAGGTCATCGATACCCTGCTCTGCGAGATCTTCAAGGGTACAAATACCACGGGAAGCCAGGGTGAATGCCAGTGTGCGGTCCATGCCTTCAAGGTTTAACAAATCATCCGCCGGTGTGGTACCTGACTGGCTCTCTTTCTGTGCCAGTTCGAGCGTTGTTAAAGCGGCTTTTGCACGTTCGCGCAGGACTTCAACGGTTTCCTCTTCGAGGCCGTCGATTTCCAGAAGTTCGCTGACCGGCACATACGCCAGTTCTTCCAGTGTGGAGAAACCTTCTTCCACTAATAAGGTTGCGAAATCTTCATCGATGTCGAGATGCTTAACAAAAGTTTCAATGGAAGCATGTGCTTCCGCCTGGTGTTTCGCGTTAAGTTCCTCCGCAGTCATGACATTCAGTTCCCATTTGTCATCACCACGATGTTTTTTCAGCAGTTGTGCAGCGAGACGCACATTCTGGCCGTTACGGCCAATGGCCTGTGCAAGGTTGCTGCTTTCCACAGCAACGTCCATTGTGCATTTGTCTTCATCGACAACAATGGATGCAACATCTGCCGGAGCCATTGCATTAATCACGAATTGCGCCGGGTTGTCATCCCACAACACGATATCAATCCGCTCGCCGCCCAGCTCACCGGAAACGGCCTGAACGCGGGCGCCGCGCATTCCCACACATGCCCCGACAGGGTCGATGCGTTTGTCATTGGTTTTTACCGCGATTTTCGCACGGGAACCGGGATCACGGGCAGCCGCTTTAATTTCAATAATCTCTTCACCGATTTCCGGCACTTCGATTTTAAATAATTCGACCAGCATTTCCGGACGGGAACGGGTCACAAATAATTGTGCACCACGGGCTTCCGGACGAACATCATACAGAACTCCGCGGATACGGTCACCCGGACGGAAGTTCTCACGCGGCAGCATATCTTCGCGCATAATGACCGCTTCCGCATTATTCCCCAGATCCAGGGTAATGTTTTCGCGGTTCACTTTTTTCACCACACCGGTGATGATTTCGCCCTGCTGCTCGCGGAACTGATCAACTACCATCGCACGTTCGGCTTCACGTACTTTCTGTACGATAACCTGTTTAGCGGTCTGAGTGGTGATACGGTCGAAGGTGACAGACTCAATCTGATCTTCGATATATTCGCCTAACTGAATGCCCGGCGTTTCATAATCAGCTGCTTCCAGTGTGATTTCACGGGTAGGCTGAGTCACTTCTTCTACCACCATCCAACGGCGGAAGGTATCAAAATCACCGGATTTACGGTCAATTTCAACACGAACATCAATTTCCTGTTCGTATTTTTTCTTGGTGGCGGTTGCCAGCGCAGTTTCCAGAGCCTCAAAAATTTTCTCACGAGGAAGCGATTTTTCGTTAGAAACTGCCTCAACAACAGCCAGAATTTCTTTATTCATCCTAGTTGCCTCTTTTGAACTTTATATTAAAAGTGGGGTACCAGGTTAGCTTTCTGGATGTTGCCAAGTGCGAACACTTCGTCTTTGCCATCCACTGTAACCGTGATCATTTCACCGTCAACGGCTTTGATAATACCCTGCCATCTGCGACGGTTCTGCATTGCAATTCGTAAAGTCAGTGAGACTTCCTCACCGGTAAACCGCTGATAATGTTCAGCCGTAAATAACGGACGCTCCATACCCGGAGACGAAACCTCAAGGTTATAAACGGTTGTAATAGGATCTTCAACATCAAGAACGGCACTGACCTGGTGGCTCACGTCCGCGCAATCATCAACAGTGATACCCTCTTCACTATCAATAAAAATACGCAGTGTTGACACGCGGCCGCGGATAAACTCCACGCCGACAAGCTCAAAACCGAGTGCTTCGACAGGTGCAGTGACCATCTCTGTTAATTTCTGCTCTAATGTGGACAAGACCACCCCCGGGACATAAAAAAAGGGCATAACGCCCAGTATCTCTGTTGTCTGATAACAAAAAACCCCGAAATTTCGGGGCTTTATGCAACTGGACCCTGTGTACATCACACTTCTTAATCTTTTTTCCAAATCAGGGATAACGTAAGAGTTGTTGATACAATCAACATTGGAAAAACGATTTGTTATAAGAAGTGGTTGCGGGAGCCGGATTTGAACCGACGACCTTCGGGTTATGAGCCCGACGAGCTACCATGCTGCTCCATCCCGCGTTCGAAACGTGAAAAATTCTACGCTGATCACCTGCAAAACGCAAGTGTGAAACTAAATGGTGCCGAGGACGGGACTTGAACCCGTACGCCCGTTTTGTAGGCACTACCACCTCAAGGTAGCGTGTATACCAATTTCACCACCTCGGCACTGAACTGCTCTTTTTTACGGAACTGACTGATGGTGTGTATCAATCCCGTTTAAAACTTTTACTTCAGACTTGCAACAATCAGCGCGGAATATCGCTGTTAGGAGCTGCTGGTGCTGCGGGAACATCTGTTTTCTGTTCTGTCTGCACCGGCTGAGCGAGATTATCAAACTTACTGCCTGTACCGGTTTTATTGCTGGTCATGTTACCCAGAATTAAACTCAGTACAAAAAACAGTGTTGCTAAAATGCCTGTGGTACGGGTCATAAAGTTACCTGAACCCGAAGAACCAAACAGTGTTGCAGACGCGCCTGCACCGAACGAAGCACCCATGTCCGCACCTTTTCCCTGCTGCATTAAGATCATGCCGACTAAGGCAATCGCAACAAGTAAGAAAACGACTAAGAGAGCTGTATACATAAACGTGTACCTATTCCTCGTACGGTATACCGACTAATTCGGTATCAATCTGCACACTCACCGGTAAAACAAATTACCTTGCTGAGCGGGTCAGAATACTAACCAAACAAACGCGGACGCGCAAGTCTATTTTAAGCCCGGCGCATCGGTTGCGGAAAAAAACAACAATAAGGGGCGGATTCTGACAGAGCCGGGGGAAAACCGCAATAATTTTTTCCGGCTCTGCCATTCACATCATAAATAATTACACGCGTTTTACTGCGTCTGCGATACGGTTTGCCATCGCAGTAACCTGCGCTTCATCTTCCCCTTCCACCATCACACGGATCAGCGGTTCAGTACCGGATTTACGCAACAGCACACGGCCTTTGCCGTTCAGCTCTTTTTCCGCTTCCTGCGCCGCACGGATGACTTCCTCACTTGCCAGCGGATCGTGCTGACCGGCAAAGCGGACGTTCACCAGCACCTGCGGCAGCAGTTTCATGCCGCTGCACAGGTCATGCAGGCTCATGTTGTTACGCACCATGGCGCTCAGTACCTGAAGACCTGCCACAATACCGTCGCCGGTAGTGGTTTTGTCCAGCAGGATGATGTGGCCGGAATTTTCCGCACCCAGACGCCAGCCTTTTTCCTGGAGTTTTTCGAGTACATAACGGTCACCGACTTTCGCGCGCTCAAACGGAATACCCAGTTGTTTCAGCGCCAGTTCCAGCCCCATATTACTCATCAGTGTGCCGACCGCACCACCGCGCAGTTGTCCCTGACGCAACGCTTCGCGGGCAATAATAAACAGGATCTGGTCACCGTCCACTTTCTCACCCAGGTGATCCACCATGATCAGGCGGTCGCCGTCACCGTCAAACGCCAGGCCGACATGAGCCCCTTCAGCCAGAACGCGTTCCTGTAACTGACGGACATCCGTCGCACCACATTTTTCGTTAATGTTGATACCGTTCGGATCACAGCCGATAGCGATAACTTCCGCGCCCAGTTCGCTCAATACGTTCGGCGCGATGTGATAAGTTGCGCCGTGCGCGCAGTCGATCACCATTTTCAGCCCGTTCAGGCTCTGTTCATTCGGGAATGTGCCTTTGCAGAATTCAATATAACGGCCTGCGGCATCCACAATACGGTTTGCACGGCCCAGTTCGGCGGATTCCACACAGGTCAGTGGTTTTTCCATCTCGGCTTCAATGGCTTCTTCCACGTTATCCGGCAGTTTGGTGCCATCGATGGAGAAGAATTTGATGCCGTTATCATAGTACGGGTTATGAGAGGCAGAGATAACAATACCGGCCTCGGCACGGAAAGTACGGGTCAGATAAGCGACCGCCGGCGTCGGCATCGGGCCGGTAAATGAGGCGGATAATCCTGCTGCGGCAAGACCTGCTTCCAGTGCGGATTCCAGCATATAGCCGGAAATACGGGTATCTTTGCCGATAATAATTTTACGTGAGCCGTGACGAGCCAGCACTTTCCCGGCAGCCCAGCCCAGTTTGAGCACAAAATCAGGGGTAATCGGGCTGTCACCCACTTTTCCGCGGATGCCATCAGTACCAAAGTATTTGCGATCACTCATTGTCGTTTGTTTCCTTCGCTAAACGGGTTGCTTCCACCACTTTCATGGCCTGAACAGTTTCTTTCACATCATGAACACGGATAATCTGTGCACCTTTCATCGCAGCGATCACCGCACAGGCTACGCTGCCGGCAACCCGTTCATCCGGGGGGATATCCATCAGCCGGCCAATCATAGATTTTCGTGACATTCCGGCGAGAACCGGTAATCCCAGGTTATGAAATATCTCTAATTTATCCAATAACTGATAATTATGCGCCAACGTTTTCCCGAAACCGAAGCCCGGATCGAGAATTATGTGATTTTTTTCTATACCGGCGGCCACACAGCGTGCCACCTGCTTTTCAAGATACGCATACACCTCGCGCACCACATTCTGATAGTGCGGTGCCTGCTGCATCGTACGCGGCTCGCCCTGCATATGCATCACACAGACCGGCAGGCCGCTTTGTGCCGCTGCCTGTAATGCGCCCGGCTCGCTCAGCGAACGGATATCATTGATGATATGAGCACCGGCATTTGCCGCTTCGCGGATAACCAGTGCCTTTGAGGTATCCACCGAAATCCAGACATCCGACTCACCGGCAATCGCCTTCACGACCGGGATAACCCGCTCAGCTTCCTGCTCCGGACTCACTTCTGCCGCCCCGGGACGGGTGGATTCACCGCCGATATCAATAATCGTTGCGCCTTCCGCAATCATTTTCCGGGCATGTTCCAGTGCTTTGGCGGGGCTGTTGTGTGTACCGCCGTCTGAGAATGAATCCGGGGTCACATTGAGGATCCCCATCACCTGCGGCGTTGCCAGCGAGAGTGTCTGACCGCGTGCGGTAAGTTTCATAATCCGGCCTTCTTACTGTTTGTTATTAAAATCGTGATGTGATTGTAATGCCTGATCCCGGCGGGATAAAGGTATAAAAAAACCCGGCGGATTTTCTGCCGGGTTTTTTATACAACGGAATGATGAATTATAACTGTCTGTTGTCGTCTTCGGACGGCGCAGCATTGTTGTCATCTGATTCAGGCGCTTCCTGAACCGGAACCTGGTTACTGCTTTCCGGCGGACGGGTATCCGCTTTCGGCTTGTCACCTTCCCAGCCCGCAGGTTCGCGGACCGGCACACGGTTCATCAGATCATCAATCTGTGGTGCATCAATGGTTTCATATTTCATTAATGCATCTTTCATGGTGTGCAGGATATCCAGGTTATCCATCAGGATCTGACGCGCACGTTTGTAGTTGCGCTCAATAATCCCGCGGATTTCCTCATCAATAGTCCGGGCAGTTTCATCAGACATGTGCTGTGCTTTTGACACAGAACGGCCTAAGAACACTTCACCGTCTTCATCCGCATACAGCAATGGCCCCAGTTTTTCGGAGAAGCCCCACTGTGTCACCATGTTACGGGCAATGTTGGTTGCCACTTTGATATCGTTAGATGCGCCTGTGGATACATTTTCCGGCCCGTAGATAATCTCTTCCGCCAGACGACCGCCATACAGGGTGGAAATCTGACTTTCAAGTTTCTGACGGCTGGCGCTGATCTGATCCCCTTCCGGTAAGAAGAAGGTCACACCCAGCGCACGTCCGCGCGGAATAATGGTCACTTTATGTACCGGGTCATGCTCCGGCACCAGTCGACCGATAATAGCGTGACCGGCTTCATGGTAGGCAGTCGAGGCTTTCTGCTCTTCTGTCATGACCATAGAGCGGCGCTCCGCACCCATCATGATTTTATCTTTTGCTTTTTCGAACTCGGCCATGGAGACAACGCGCTTGTTACCGCGTGCCGCAAACAGTGCCGCTTCGTTCACCAGGTTAGCGAGATCCGCACCGGAGAAGCCCGGTGTACCACGCGCCAGCACAGACGGTTCAACGTCCGGCGATAACGGCACACGGCGCATATGCACTTTCAGGATTTGCTCACGGCCGCGCACATCCGGCAGACCAACCACGACCTGACGGTCGAAACGGCCCGGACGCAGTAACGCAGGGTCAAGCACATCCGGACGGTTGGTTGCCGCGATAACGATAATACCTTCATTACCTTCGAAACCATCCATCTCAACCAGCATCTGGTTCAGTGTCTGTTCACGTTCATCGTGACCACCGCCCAGACCCGCACCACGCTGACGGCCGACGGCATCGATTTCATCGATAAAGATGATACATGGTGCCGCTTTCTTCGCCTGTTCGAACATATCACGAACACGGGACGCACCCACACCCACGAACATTTCGACAAAGTCAGAACCGGAAATGGTGAAGAACGGCACTTTCGCCTCACCGGCAATCGCTTTCGCCAGTAAGGTTTTACCGGTACCCGGAGGCCCCACCATCAGAATACCTTTCGGAATTTTACCGCCGAGTTTCTGGAAGCGGCTCGGCTCACGCAGATACTCCACCAGCTCGCCGACTTCTTCTTTGGCCTCATCACAACCGGCCACATCCGCAAAGGTGGTTTTGATCTGATCTTCGGTCAGCATACGTGCCTTACTTTTACCGAAAGACATCGCACCTTTACCGCCGCCGCCCTGCATCTGGCGCATAAAGAAGATCCAGACGCCGATTAACAGCAGCATCGGGAACCAGGAAATGAAAATGGTTGTCAGGATACCAGGCTCTTCCGGTGGTTCACCGACCACAGTGACGTTTTTGTTCAGCATGGTATTAAGCAGCTGATTGTCCTGCATCGGCAGGTACGTCGTGTATTTGGAGCCGTCTTTTTTACTGACGTTAAGATCACGGTTGGAAATACGGACTTCGCGCACCTGATCCTGTGCTAACTCAGTGATGAAGGTAGAGTAGTCCACCTTACGACTGTTTGAATCGCCTGGGCCAAAACTCTGGAACAACGACATCAGCACTACCGCGATGACCAGCCAGAGAATTAGGTTTTTCGCCATGTCACTCAAGGGATTAACCTCTTATTACATCTGTGTTAACAAATAACGCACAGGGTACTACACTTTCCACCCTGTCGCTACAATGTATACTTCACGCGATCGGGCCCGCGAAGCATCGGGTTTACGGATTTTCACTTTCGTGAACAGGGAGCGAACCTCCCGGAGGTACTCGTCAAAGCCATCTCCCTGAAAGACTTTAACAATAAAACTGCCCCCCGGTGCCAGAACAGAACGGCACATATCAAGTGCCAGCTCAACCAGATACATCGCGCGCGGAATATCAACAGCCGGTGTTCCGCTCATATTTGGTGCCATGTCTGACATAACAACCTGGACTTTTTTATCCCCCACGCGCCCCAGCAGAGCATTGAGCACGTTTTCGTCACGAAAATCGCCCTGAAGGAAATCCACGCCGACGATGGGATCCATCGGTAACAGGTCACAGGCAATAACCCGCCCGGACTGCCCGATGTGATTAACAGCATATTGTGACCAGCCGCCGGGTGCAGCACCCAGATCCACAATAGTCATACCCGGTCTGAAAATATTATCACCCTGCTGAATTTCTTCGAGCTTAAACCAGGCACGAGAGCGAAGCCCCTTTTTTTGCGCCATCTGAACATATTTATCACTAAAATGTTCCTGTAACCAGCGCCCGGAGCTTGCTGAACGTTTTTTATTGGCCATTGTGTTTTCCGACTAACCTGTTATTTCTGACTCAGTTTTTTCGCATAACCGGACAAAAGTCCTGTTACCGCAGACAATACTCCTCACCTAATGATGGTGATAAGCATGATATGGCGGTAGAATACACCGTTTTCAATAGTTATTAAGCAAAAAAAACGATGAACCTCACTAAAAAACAAGTCCAGCACCTGAAAGCGCTCGCTCATCATCTGAACCCCGTTGTCATGATTGGCAACAACGGACTGACTGAAGGCGTACTCGCAGAAACTGAAGTGGCTCTTACACATCATGAGCTTATCAAAGTTAAAATCGCGGGCGAAGACCGCGAAATGAAAACTTTGATCGCTGATGCGATTGTGCGTGAAACCGGTGCTTACAATGTGCAGATTATCGGTAAAATTCTGGTGCTCTACCGCCCGTCGGATGCCCGGAAGATCATTTTACCTAAATGATAATTGCATATTTATAAAAAAATGCCACCGGCAGATGATTTCTGACGATATCGTCCGGCCGGTGGCATTCCCTTCAGATTTTCTTCATATCCCGGCAGCATCAGCTCTCCGCCGCCTGAATGTAAAGTTCAGTAAAAGTGCCTTTCACTGCATTTTTCTGATGAAATATCCGTATTGTGCTGTTTTTTCACGGCACTGCTTACAGGTATTCCACATTTATCACTTCATACTCAACTTCGCCGCCCGGGGTCTGGATGACAACCACGTCGTCAACCTCTTTGCCGATAAGGCCGCGGGCAATCGGGGAGTTCACTGACAGCAGGTTTGATTTGATATCTGCCTCATCATCACCCACGATGCGGTAAGTCTGTTCTTCATCCGTTGCGACATTAAAAACGGTTACGGTCGCACCGAAAATAATCCGGCCATTATTGGTCATTTTGGTGACATCGATCACCTGCGCATTCGAGAGCTTGGCTTCGATCTCCTGGATGCGCCCTTCACAGAAGCCCTGCTGTTCACGGGCTGCGTGATATTCTGCGTTTTCTTTCAGGTCGCCGTGCTCACGGGCTTCCGCGATATCCGCGATAATTTTCGGACGGCGCTCATTTTTAAGAAATTCTAATTCTTCACGCAGTTGGTCTGCGCCGCGTACCGTCATAGGGATTTGTTTCATTCTCTACCTCTGAATCATTCCTAAGTAATAGTCATATCATCCTGATTAAACGATAACAGTACCTTATGCACCTTGTGTGGCACACTACTATTAAGTAAAACCGTGTAAATTTGCGCTGATACGGCCATCGCACTACGGATGCTGTCAGCGCGGTTGACGCGTTATCCGCGCGGGCTGAACTGAGATCCTGTCCCGGTATTCTATCCCGGAGCGCAATGCGGGTCATCGTTTACTTTTACCGGTCCGTGGCTTTAGTATAACGGGTTCTCACCCCGGATTGTGATGGATAGGTCGCTCAATGAATGTTTTTACCCGGCTCGCGTATGCGATGGGATTGTCAGTATTACTGGCCGCTGGTGCAGCAGCCACCCCGGTCGAACAATATACCCAATATTTGCCCGCCGGTACAAACCTGGCGATGATTGCGCAGCGGGTGGGCGATTCTCAGCCAATCGTGGAATATCAGGGGCAGCAGATGGCACTGCCCGCCAGTACCCAGAAAGTGGTGACGGCGCTCGCTGCACTGTTACAGCTGGGGCCGGATTTCCGCTTTACCACCAGTCTGGAAACCAAAGGGCATCTTGAGGGCACAATCCTGAAAGGGGATTTAATCACCCGTTTTACCGGTGATCCGACCCTCACCCGCCAGCAGATCCGCAATATGGTTAATGAACTGCGCAAAGCCGGGGTACAGGCAATTGACGGCGATCTGGTGATCGACATCTCAGCTTTCGCCAGCCATGACAAAGCACCGGGATGGGTGTGGAATGATTTAACCCAGTGTTTCAGTGCCCCGCCGGGTGCGGCCATCATCGACCGCAACTGTTTTTCTGTGACCCTGTATCCGGGAGAAAAACCCGGTGATACCGCCTATATCCGCACCTCAGAATATTATCCGGTTAATATGTTCAGTGAGGTCAAAACCCTGGAACGCGGTTCTGCCGAAGGCCGTTTCTGTGAACTGGATGTGGTGCCGGGCGAACTGAACCGCTATACCATCACCGGCTGCATGAATCAGCGCAGCGAGCCGCTGCCGCTGGCATTCGGTGTGCAGAACGGTGCAAGCTACGCCGGGGCAATCGTCAAAAATGAACTGATTCACGCTGGGATCACCCTGAGCGGCAATGTCCGCCGTAATACTCACCCGGAACAGCCCGGCACCGTGCTGATACAGACACAATCCGCTCCGCTGCATACCCTGCTGACCAAAATGCTGAAAAAATCCGACAATATGATTGCCGATGAAGTTTTCCGCACCATCGGCCGCAGCTACTACGGCGTGCCGGGTACCTGGCGTTCCGGTCAGGAAGCTGTCCGTCATGTGCTGAAAGAGAAAGCCGGCATTGATATGGGAAATACCGTGATGGTGGATGGATCCGGGTTATCCCGCCACAACCTGATCACCCCGGCAACCATGATGGAAGTACTGCAATTTATTGCCAAACATGATGATCAGCTGCAATTTATCAAAATGCTGCCGCTCTCCGGTTATGACGGTACACTGCAATACCGCGGCGGCCTGACAGAAGCAGGCGTTAACGGCAAGCTATCCGCCAAAACCGGCTCATTGCAGGGCGTGTATAACCTGGCCGGATTCCTCACCACCGCCAGCGGGCAGCGCATTGCTTTCGTGCAGTTTATTTCCGCCTATGCCGTCCCGCCTGCTCAGCAGCGCAGCCGCCGTGTGCCGCTGGTACGTTTTGAGGGGCATTTGTATAAAGATTTATACCGTAATTACTAGGTTGCTGACAGAATAGCGGCAATAAAAAACCCGGTGCATTCACCGGGTTTTTCCTGTCCGGGGCTCTGACGATTATTTTTTCCAGATGAACTCGACACCTTCTTCGTCGTCTTCATCCCAGTCGTCATCCCAGTCATCATCATCTTCCGTCTGCTCAAGCTGCTCTTTGTGGTAATCGTCCCACATAAAGTCCACTTTCGCATCCGCAGCCGGTACTTCCGCCACAACTTCGCGGGCATGGGTATTGAGGAATTCCATCAGATCCCAGCACAGTGCTTTCACGCCTTCGTGATTGACCGCTGAGATCATATAGAATTTTTCTTCCCAGCCGAGAGCATCAGCGATCGCCTGAGCACGGGCTTTGGCTTCTTCCGGATCAATCAGATCGACTTTGTTGAAAACCAGCCAGCGCGGTTTCTCTGCCAGCTTCTCACTGTATTTTTCCAGCTCGCCGACAATGATCTTCGCATTTTCCACCGGATCACTTTCATCCACCGGGCAGATGTCGATCAGGTGCAGCAGCACGCGGCAGCGCTCCAGATGTTTCAGGAAACGGATCCCCAGACCTGCACCGTCAGATGCGCCTTCGATCAGTCCCGGGATATCCGCAACCACGAAACTCTGCGAGTTATCCATCCGTACCACACCCAGGCTCGGCACCAGCGTGGTGAACGGATAATCCGCCACTTTTGGTTTTGCCGCAGAGACAGAACGGATAAAGGTGGATTTACCGGCATTCGGCATCCCCAGCATCCCGACGTCAGCCAGAAGCATCAGTTCCATCATGAGTTCACGGGTTTCACCCGGTGTGCCCATGGTGCGCTGACGCGGTGCGCGGTTAACAGATGATTTAAAGCGTGCGTTACCCAGGCCGTGAAATCCGCCCTTGGCAACCATGTGACGCTGTCCGTGCTGCAACATGTCCGCCAGTACCTCATTGGTGGTCATATCACGCACACGGGTACCTACAGGCACGTTAATCGTGATATCGTTGCCCCGTTTACCGGTACAGTCACGACTCTGGCCGTTTTGCCCCCGCTCGGCGCGGAACGATTTTTCAAAACGGTAATCAATCAGGGTATTGAGGTTTTCATCGGCCCGGAGGTATACATCACCGCCATCGCCGCCGTCTCCGCCGTCTGGTCCGCCTTTCGGAATATATTTTTCGCGACGGAAGCTTACGCATCCGTTGCCGCCATCTCCTGCCACAACCAGGATTTTAGCTTCATCTACAAATTTCATTACTTTTCTCCGTAACGTTGCCGTGTCCGGACTACCGGTTCAGTATGACCCGGGATGACGTTTTACGCATATAAAAAGCCCTGCAAAAAGGTTTGCAGGGCTTTCGGACTCGGTTAAGACGTGTGAAAAACTTATTCAGCTTCGATGCTGATGAATTTACGGTTTTTCGGGCCTTTAACTTCGAATTTTACTTTTCCGTCAGCTAATGCGAACAGAGTGTGGTCGCGACCGCAACCTACGTTGTTGCCTGCGTGGAATTTAGTACCACGCTGACGAACGATGATGCTGCCTGCTAATACAGCTTCACCACCGAAACGTTTTACACCCAGACGTTTTGCTTCAGAATCGCGACCGTTTCGAGTCGAGCCGCCAGCCTTTTTGTGTGCCATTGATCTGCTCTCCTATTAACTTAAGCGATACCGGTGATTTTAACATCAGTGAACCACTGACGGTGGCCCTGTTGTTTCCGGCTGTGTTTACGACGACGGAACTTAACGATTTTAATTTTATCGCCGCGACCGTGTGTAACCACTTCAGCTTTAATTTTAACACCTTCAACGACTGGAGCGCCGATCTTGATGTCTTCACCATTTGCAACCATCAGAACCTGGTCAAACTCAACAGTTTCACCTGTTGCGATGTCCAGCTTTTCCAAGCGAACGATTTGACCTTCGCTGACCCGGTGTTGTTTACCACCACTTTGGAAAACCGCGTACATATTAACTCCGCTTTCCGCACACCCCATAAAATTTGATTCTCAGAGTGCACTATAAAATTATTCACAATAGGGCGCGGATTTTACGCAAAAATGCCGCAAATGACAAGTGCTGAAAACGATCTAATGGTAAAAAAACGTCACTTTACAGATAGCCGTTTATTTGCAGCTTTTTTACAGTACAATCATAAAATATAAAAAAACGCTGCTATCATAAACCATTACCTTTGATCGGGATGTCAAAAACAAGGTTAAAGCAAGTCATATGAACTCAGAACAAATAATCGCGCTGACTGCGGATGATATGACCGCAGTCAATCAAAAGATTCAAAAACAGCTGACCTCAGATGTATCGCTTATCAACCAGCTGGGTTATTACATTATCAGCGGCGGCGGGAAAAGGATCCGCCCGATGATCGCCGTACTGACAGGCCGGGCTCTGGGCTATGACGGCGACAAACATATTCAGGTGGCGGCGCTGATCGAATTTATCCATACCGCCACCCTGCTGCACGACGATGTGGTGGATGAATCCGACATGCGCCGCGGCAAACAGACCGCCAACGAAGTGTTCGGTAATGCCGCCAGTGTGCTGGTCGGGGATTTTATCTACACCCGCTCCTTCCAGATGATGACGGATCTGGATTCCATGCGTGTGCTGAAACTGATGTCAGAAGCAACAAACGTGATCGCAGAAGGGGAAGTGCTGCAACTGATGAACTGCAACGATCCGGATATCAGCGAAGCGGATTACATGCAGGTTATCTACAGCAAAACCGCCCGTCTGTTTGAAGCAGCCTCACAATCTGCAGCGATCCTGGCCGGTGCCACACCGGAGCAGGAAAAAGCATTACAGAATTACGGCCGCTATCTCGGCACCGCGTTCCAGCTGATCGATGATGTTCTGGATTATGATGCGGATAACGCGACACTCGGTAAAAATACCGGGGATGACCTCAACGAAGGCAAACCGACACTCCCGCTGCTCCACGCCATGCACAACGGTAATGCGGAAGAATCCGCGCTGATCCGTCAGGCGATTGAACAGGGTAACGGGCGTCACCTGCTGGAACAGGTTCTTGCGACGATGAAGCGCTGCGGTTCTCTGGCTTATACTTACGCCCGCGCCGAAGAAGAAGCAGACAAAGCTATCGCGGCACTGTCCGCACTGCCGGACTCTCAGTACAAAGATGCGCTGGCCGGCCTGGCACATATCGCGGTTCGCCGCTCAGCCTGATCACAGCGGGAAAACGGGATCCTCTTCGGATCCCGTTTTTTTATTCCGTTTTTTCGTTCTGCTCCCGGTTGCCCAGCAGCTCCTGTGCATCAAGATGCTGGATCAATTTGGCTAAACCTTCCCGCAGAATGAACGTGACAATTTGTTCCCGCTCTTCTCTGGTCAGCTGATAATAGGCCTCCACCCAGATCAGAAACGCATCCTGCCGCTTCGCCTGATAGCTCGCGCTGTTATCACATGCATGCAGAATCGCCTGAACTTCATCCGGCAGACTATCGATACTGTACTCGACAGCTTTTCCCTGCACGCCGCGCTTGCGCCGCTGATGCCAGCCTTCCCGCCTCGCCATCAGGTTGACACCTTGAGGAGATGATGGCAAGCCCGCCAAACCAACCAATTCCTTTGCGGAATACCATTCTTTCTTCATCTTTTCTCCTGCAACCCATTTTCAGCAAAAAATCGGCAATTTCTGTGCTTAAAACTGCGTGAATTCGCCGGGCACTTTCCTAAAAATGACAAATGCTTTAGCTACACTGAATTTTTCTAACAGCTTCCGGATTAATGCCGATTTTTGCGAGATTATTTGACAAATGCAAGGATAAAACATCATCTTTTTGTGAATAATCGGCATATTTTATTAATACAACGGCAAGCACTTAATACAATGACCGTCGGGCAGAAAATGAGATCCGGCTCAGTGCTGCTGACGTATCACGCCTGATAACAGGTAAAAGCTGCTTTTGTTTCATCAACAAGCTCCTTATGTTAAGTAAGTAAATATGCTTACTGCGTTCATTCCTTTGTATTACCTGCACATTTTCATTCTGTTTCTTAATTCTGTAACAGAGTTCAAAAAAGATATTTTTAAGAAAAAATTTAAGAAAATATTTAGAAAAATAATGGTATTTTATTTTCTTAATAACGAATTGGGTTCATCTTTAATGTGATGGCAACCCGTTATTTATACCACTAATACAACATTAATCTAAAATAAAAAGGACTCAATATATGGATTCCGGTAAATCTGACTGGCACCCTGCTGATATTATTGCTGCACTGAAGAAACGGGGGACAACTCTGGCCGCCTTATCGCGCGACGCGGGACTCAGCTCCTCAACGCTCGCCAATGCGCTTTCCCGTCCGTGGCCGAAAGGGGAATGGCTCATCGCAGACTTTCTCGCCGTCCATCCGTCAGAAATCTGGCCCAGCCGTTATTTTAATTCTATCACAGGTGAATTATTAGATAGGAAAATAAGAGTGAAGGTAACTAATTAATTTTAATATATAGCCATAGAAACAATAAAACCGCTAATCAAATTAGCGGTTTTATTTACGGCTCAAAAAAATAAATACAACTATTTAATAATTCAGCTGTTAATAAATTTTTCGCCAAGCGCAATATCGGCTTTCAGCACATCCAGCATACCGTTAAGTGCTTTCTCTTCGTATGCACTGAGTGAACCGATGTCCAGACGCTTCTCAACACCGTTTTTGCCTAACACAACCGGCTGGGCAAAGAAACGGGCGTATTTGCCGTCACCTTCGGTATAGGTGCATTCCACCACATTGCTTTCACCCTGCATAGCGCGAACCAGTGACAGCCCGAAACGGGCAGCTGCCTGGCCCATAGAGAGCGTTGCAGACCCGCCGCCGGCTTTGGCTTCCACCACTTCAGTACCGGCGTTCTGGATGCGTTTGGTCAGGCTGTCGATTTCCGCGTCGCTGAAGCTGACACCCGGGATCTGAGACAGCAGCGGCAGAATGGTCACACCGGAGTGTCCGCCGATGACCGGCACTTCCAGCTCCTGTGGTTTCTTCCCTTTCAGTTCCGCCACAAAGGTGTTGGAACGGATAATATCCAGTGTAGTCACACCGAACAGACGATTTTTATCATACACACCGGCCTTTTTCAGCACTTCCGCTGCGATCGCCACGGTGGTGTTCACCGGATTGGTGATAATGCCGATTAATGCTTTCGGGCAGGTTTTGGCAATTTTTTCCGCCAGATTGCGGACGATCCCCGCGTTTACATTAAACAGATCAGAACGATCCATGCCGGGTTTACGGGCCACACCGGCAGAAATCAGGACAATATCCGCACCTTCTAATGCCGGGGCAGGATCCTCTCCGGCGAATCCGGTGATCCGGACATCTGTCGGAATATGGCTGAGATCTTTTGCCACACCCGGTGTCACCGGTGCGATATCATATAAGGCAAGATCTGAACCTGAAGGAAGCTGGGTTTTAAGAAGAAGGGCCAGAGCCTGACCAATACCACCTGCTGCTCCGAGAACTGCAACTTTCATCCTGAGACTCCTTAACTTGGGATGGTTAGCACGATTACGCATCAGGCGCGAAACCGTGCATGAGGGCTGTGAATACAATATTTTAACAGACTGATTGCATATTCACGCATTTGAATCTGTTTGTCTATTGTTATCCATTCTAAACAAATCGCTTATCTGTTAATGAGATAAGGAACACTATTTTGACAATTATTTTACTTTAAGAGTACTTATAGTCATGTGCGTTAATATACCGATGCGTAACTGCTAACAATATCATTTAATTAACAATATATTTACCTTTGGCGATAACCTGGTCAGACTCATAAGCAATGTCAATTACGTGAGCTGATCACCAGTTTTGATCATTAATGCGGTTACCCCCGGTCAGACCACAGGGTTTAATTTGCATAAAAATGCATTTTTCCGCATAATAATAAGGTTCGTATCCAAATTTGCAGGAAAGACTATGCGCACACCTTCTAAACAGGAAGATCTGATCAAGGCGTTTAAGGCGCTGTTGAAAGAAGAAAAATTCAGCTCTCAGGGGGAGATCGTCACCGCCCTGCAGGAAGAGGGCTTTGAGAATATTAACCAGTCCAAGATTTCCAGGATGCTGACCAAGTTCGGTGCTGTCCGCACCCGTAATGCGAAAATGGAAATGGTTTACTGTCTGCCTGCGGAACTGGGTGTTCCGACAGCTACCAGCCCGTTAAAAAACCTGGTGCTGGATATTGATTACAATGATTCGGTTGTGGTTATCCGTACCAGTCCGGGTGCTGCACAGCTGATCGCCCGTCTGCTGGACTCCATCGGGAAATCTGAGGGAATTCTCGGCAGTATCGCCGGGGATGACACCATTTTCTCGACACCGGCCAAAGATTTCACCACAGAACAACTTTACGAAGCGATTCTCGCCCTGTTCGAGCAGGAGCTGTAATCCGCCGTTAATAAAAAAACCGCGCGGCACTGATGTCCCGCGCGGTTTTTTATTCTCTGCCAGATTACTTCAGCTTTTCCAGCAGTTTATCGTGGATGCCGCCGAAGCTGCCGTTGCTCATCACCAGGATATGATCCCCCGGCTGGGCATGTTCGGTCACCATGTTGGTCAGCGCATCCAGGTCACCGCTCCAGTATGCCGGCTGCACACAGCGTTCGGTAATTTCACTGACCAGCCACGGAATATTTGCCGGCTGGAAGATAAACACTTCATCAGCACGGCCCAGCGCAGGCGCGATATCATCTTTGCTGATCCCCATTTTCATGGTGTTCGAACGTGGTTCCAGTACCACGAGGATCCGGGCAGTGCCGCCGACTTTACTGCGCAGTGCCTGTAATGTGGCCAGAATCGCAGTCGGATGATGCGCAAAGTCATCATAGACACTGATGCCGTTTACCTTACCACGCAGCTCAAGGCGGCGGCGGGCGTTGATAAATTTGCCCAGAGCCCGGCAGGCTTCCGCCACCGGCACACCAACGTGATGTGCTGCTGCCACCGCCATCAGGGCGTTCTGCATATTATGCTCACCCACCAGATCCCAGGTCACGCGGCCGCTGATTTCGCCGTCATAGCGCACATCAAATTCACCGCAGTCATTGGTGACTTTCTCTGCCTGCCAGCGGGCATTGTCACCGGTGTATTCTTCTTCACTCCAGCAGCCCATGCCGAGCACCTGTTTCAGATTGGCATCCTGAACAGGCGCAATAATTTTGCCGTCACCGGGTACCACACGCACCAGATGATGAAACTGTTTTTCAATCGCTGCGAGGTTTTCAAAGATATCCGCGTGATCAAACTCAAGGTTGTTGAGCAGCAGTGTGCGCGGGCTGTAATGTACGAATTTTGAGCGTTTATCAAAAAATGCACAATCATATTCATCCGCTTCGATAACAAAGAACGGGCTGTTACCCAGCGTAGCAGAGACATCAAAGTTCCCCGGAACACCGCCGATCAGAAAGCCCGGCTGATAGCCGCAGTCTTCCAGAATCCAGGCCAGCATACCGGCCGTGGTGGTTTTGCCGTGAGTACCGGCAACCGCCAGCACCCAGCGCTCCGGTAAGATATGGTCATGCAGCCACTGCGGGCCGGAGGTATAAGGGATCCCCAGATTCAGCACCGCCTCTACACACGGGTTTCCGCGTTTCATCGCATTACCGATCACCACCATATCCGGACGCGGCGTCAGCTGTTCCGGGTCATACCCCTGAATCAGACCGATCCCCTGTTCTGTCAGTAAATCACTCATCGGCGGGTAGACATTCTGATCCGAACCGGTCACTTTGTGCCCCTGTTCGCGGGCCAGGATAGCCAGGCTGCCCATGAAGGTGCCGCAGATACCGAGAATATGAATATGCATTATTTTTTATCCAATAGCATGACGTTGGTCACTATTCTAACCATCTCTCAAAAGAACTGAAACGGATTAGCCTATCAATTATGATTTTCTTTGGCTAAACTTGCACCCGCGTTTACGGGCAACCGCTTTCGTAATACTTTTATTTCACCCACTTCAGGACGTACGTCATGAAAACATTAGGCGAATTTATCGTCGAAAAACAGCAGGACTTTTCTCACGCCACCGGAGAACTGACTGCACTCCTCTCCGCGATTAAGTTAGGCGCTAAAATTATTCACCGTGATATCAACAAAGCCGGGCTGGTTGATATCCTTGGTACTAATGGTATCTCAAACGTGCAGGGCGAAGTCCAGATGAAACTGGATCTTTACGCCAACGAGAAACTGAAAGCAGCGCTGAAAGCCCGTGGTGAAGTTGCCGGTATTGCCTCCGAAGAAGAAGATGACATTGTTGTTTTTGAAGGCGGCCGTGCGGAAAACGCCAAATATGTGGTTCTGATGGATCCGCTCGACGGCTCATCCAACATTGATGTCAATGTGTCCGTCGGTACAATTTTCTCTATTTATCACCGTATTACCCCGCTGGGTCAGCCGGTCACCGAAGCCGATTTCCTCCAGCCGGGCAACCGCCAGGTCGCTGCCGGTTATGTGGTTTACGGCTCCTCCACCATGCTGGTTTACACCACCGGTAACGGTGTTCACGCCTTCACTTATGACCCGTCTCTGGGTGTGTTCTGCCTGTGTCAGGCCGATATGAAATTCCCGGCGAACGGCAAAATGTATTCCATCAACGAAGGGAACTATATCCGCTTCCCTGTCGGCGTGAAAAAATACATCAAATACTGTCAGGAAGAAGATCCGGCGACTGACCGTCCGTACACCACCCGTTATATCGGCTCTCTGGTGGCGGATTTCCACCGCAACCTGCTCAAGGGCGGGATTTACATCTACCCGGGCACCGCAAGCCACCCGAACGGTAAACTTCGTCTGCTGTATGAGTGCAACCCGATGTCATTCCTCGCGGAACAGGCCGGCGGTAAAGCGAGTGACGGTAAGAACCGCATCCTCGATATCATTCCGGAAAAACTCCACCAGCGTTCACCGTACTTTGTCGGTACCCGCTCAATGGTAGAGAAAGCAGAAAGCTTTATGGCGGAATTCCCGGACGAAAACGGGAAGTAAGCAGAGGTCAGAGAAGGAAAAGGCGGTATACCACCGCCTTTTTTTCGTTATAATATCCGCCACGCTATTTGTTCTGAAGATTAAGGAATCCGTTCATGAGCCTGAATAATGTTCCGGCAGGTAAAGATCTGCCAGAAGATATCTATGTCGTTATCGAAATCCCTGCAAACGCAGATCCGATTAAATATGAAGTTGATAAAGAATCCGGCGCACTGTTTGTTGACCGTTTCATGTCAACTGCCATGTTCTACCCGTGCAATTATGGTTACATCAACCACACCTTATCTCTGGATGGTGACCCGGTAGACGTGCTGGTCCCGACTCCGTATCCGTTACAGCCGGGTTCTGTGATCCGCTGCCGTCCTGTCGGTGTGCTGAAAATGACCGACGAATCAGGTGAAGATGCCAAACTGGTTGCGGTTCCGCACACCAAACTGAGCAAAGAATACGATCACATCAACGATGTGAACGATCTGCCTGAACTGCTGAAAGCACAGATCACGCATTTCTTCGAGCACTACAAAGATCTCGAAAAAGGCAAATGGGTGAAAGTTGACGGCTGGGAAGATGCCGCAGCCGCAAAAGCTGAAATCATCTCTTCTTTCGAACGCGCTGCGAAAAAATAATCCGCAGTCCGTTTCAGAGACAAAAAAACCGCTGTTCTCACAGCGGTTTTTTATTTCACAGGGAAATCATTCGCTTTCCGGGTCTGTTGCCTCGTGCCGTTTCAGCCAGTCCCCGCAATTTATCTTCACCAGCCCGTCCACCGGATGCTGATATAAGTAAATCCAGGCGCTGCCGTAAGGCGTTGAAACCAGTTCACGCCGGTAATCCTGACCATCTTTTTTTAATTCATCCAGCTCAGTCAGGATCGACGAGGTGATCCGGTACACTTCACATTCGATCGAACCGGTTCCCGGTACCACCGCCGGATAATGTCCCAAATCATACAGGTCATAGCCTTCAAGCGTATATTTTCCCAGCAGGGCGGCATAGGTCATCCAATGATGGTTGCCCTGTTTCTGCCGCAAACTGCCATAAACGATCACTCGCATATATTAAAACTCAAACTGATAAAGCAGATCGATCGCCTGGTTAACACCAGACACCGCTTCCAGATATAACCTAGGCATTAACCTATAGCGTAACGTTAAGGTCGCTAAAGAGTCAAATATACCGACACCATATTTTACCTGCAGGTCATTGGTTATCTTACCGCTGACCACAACCTGCGACTTATCGCCCACACCCTGGGTATCCAGTGCCAGATCCGATATACCGAATGTTTCACCAATTTTTCCGACTAACTGCCCGCTTTGTGCCACCCCGAGGCTGATAAGCATGGATGTCATCTGCGAACTGTCCGCGTCACCGGTATCCAGTCCCTCACCGCGCAGCAGATAAGAGAGCGCATTTTCCTGAGACATGGCCGGATCAGAAAATATTTCCACTTTCGGTTTATCGGCAAGCCCGGTCACCCGGACACCTGCAATTACGCCGTTGGCGGTGTTATTCGGGTTACGGATAGCTTCCAGATTGAGGAACGGCTGGTCAGCCGGACCGGAGAACAGAATCTGACCTTTGCGCACCAGCAGATCCTGCCCGTAAGCATGGAAGCGCCCGCGCGGAATATCCACCTGGCCATTGAGTCCCAGTCCTTGTTTATCCTGAGCGACTTTCAGATCCCCGGTCAGTTTTGCTTTCAGACCAAAGGCATCCAGCAGCACATCATCTCCGATATGGATCCGCAGATTACTCAGGATCGGGATACTGGTCTGTTTCTCACGGATTGGCTGCAGATTGTTATCCAGCATGACTTCGTCAGATGTGGAACTGACTGCCGACTCCGGCACTTCATGCACCGTGATCCGCGCCCACGGGATATTCACCGTGCCGTCCAGTTTCAGCATGGATGGTGTGGCCTCAAAGACCAGATCCGGGCTGACATCAATCCGGATCATCGGTGGCAGAGAAACACGCAGTTTGTCGCCCTGTGCGAAAATCCGGGCATTCCAGGCATCCATTCTGCGCCAGTCCGCGTTACCGCTGAGGTTGAGATACCCTTCCGGCGTTTTGATTTGTCCGCTGAGATCAGAACGCGCGCCGTCGAAATTAACGGTCAGTCCGCCGGTCGTGATATCAAACGGCAGCAGGCGGCCGCTGACCGCGAGATCAGATAACCCCAGCTGACCAAACAGCAGCGGTGACGCCGTATTACCGCCCAGACGCAACCCGGCATTCAGCCGCCCGGTGGCCTTATCCCCTTTGCCGAGCAGCGGTTTCAGCAGATCCAGCGAGATATTGTCGATCCCGATATTACCGCTCAGCTGACGGCGTTTTTCCGGATCCGTAATCTGAACATTACCGTTAATCTTCCCGTTACCGGCAATGGCAATCAGCCACTGAAGATTCAGTTTGCCACTCTTCATGGCGGCAGTCAGTGTCAGGGTATCAAACGCGACCGGCAGATTCGTGCCGTCGAGGTTCTGCACCACTTTCACGCCGTTACCTTTCAGGGACACATCCATCACCGGCTGTGCGCCATCCGCAAACCAGCGGACATTTGCATTACCGCTGAATACGCCGTCCAGACGGGTATCCTGGCCGAGGAACGGTTTAATCATGGCCAGATCAAAACGCTCAAGGATGACAGACGCATTACCGGAAGCCCCGGCAGTGATAGGTTTCGGCACACAGATACGGGCATCCGGATTCACCCAGCAATGGGTGCCGATGGTCACTTCCTGTTTTTCATTCAGATACGTCAGCGCCATCGCCTTACTGAGTGACCACTCACCCACCGGTGTGTCAAAGCGGGTATTATTCAGGTCGCCTTTCCAGGTTTCGGTTTTGCGGTCAAACGCGCCGTTCAGCATCAGCTGTGCCGAAACCGGTTCACCTTTCATGACCAGTTTCAGCTGGTGCTGTGCTTCTGTACCTTTGGCATTCAGCGTCAGGCTGCTGATCACCAGATCGGCCTGTTTCAGTTGGTTCACCGTCACATCCAGCTGACCTTTGATCTGCTCTGCGGAGGTGATATCCCCTTTGATTTTGGCATCCGCCACGGACAGATCGTTCTGCCATTTCAGGCTGTTAACTGCCAGATCGGCGAGGATTTGCGGTTTTTCCATATTACCGCGGACATTGAGCTTACCTTTGATAGTGCCTGCCAGCCCCGGTACCAGTCCGCCGAGCGCCGGCGCATTGATATCCGCATCCAGTTTCCAGGTATCTGCCAGCTGGCCGCGAACATCCAGTTTATTGTTGCCCAGCGCCAGTTTCAGATCCGGAATCGTCCACTGACCACCCGCGTTACCTTTCACATTACCGCGTGCTTTCAGCGGGTAGGTTTTCACTTTACCATCAAGAGTGATATCCGGAATTTCAAGCTCCCAGTTACCGCCGTACAGGCTGCCCCGGGTGCTGATCTTACCATCCACTTTGGCCGGCCAGTCCGGATAGGCTTTCGCCGTATTCAGGCCCGAAAGTGTCAGAACCGCCTGCCAGCTGATGGCTTTCTGCCAGTCCGCCACCCCGGTCACTTCCGCAAAGCCCTGTAAGGCATTCAGGCGCAGACGGGTAAGATTGAGCTGCTCTGTATTCCCTTTGGCATCCAGTGTCAGCAGCGCAGGCGGGATGTCTTTTCCTTTGATATCAGAACGCAGTGAGAGGTCATAACCACTCACTTTCCCGTTAAGACGCAGTTTCACACCATCAAGCTGGTAATCCGCCTCACCGGTCAGCGGCCAGCTGACTTTCTGACTTTCGAGGGTCAGAAGCAGCGGCAGATCGGCCTGTGTCAGGTTGGTTTGTGCATCCAGTGTGGCATTCACCGGCCCTTTCAGCGCCAGCGCCAGTTTCAGCTCACCAAGCAGTCCGCCGTTCAGGCTCAGATCGAGATCCTGCCCGCTGAACCCGTCAAAATCACGGATATGGCCTTTAACAGACAGTGCCACCGGCCACTTTTCACTGAGCGCCACTTCCCCGCTGACCGCGATATTGCCCTGTGGCGCATCCGCAGACAGATCACTGAGGGTCAGTACCTGCCCTTTATTAAACAGTGCCAGATGCAGAGAATTGATGGTCACCGGCGCATCACCGCTCACCTGCCAGTTCTCACCGGAAATACCTTCCACTGAAATATTCAGCGGCAGAATAACCTCCGGCAGTTCCGCCAGCATCGGCTGTGCAAAAATCTCACTGATGATTTCACCTAATGGTTTTTCCGGTACATCCGTTGCCGGAGCCGGTTTTTCCGCCGCAGCCGGGTCACTTTTCGGCAACACAACAGAGAGGGCATTAATCACCGTCGGTTTCAGGGTAAGCTGGTCGCCCTGCCAGGTCATCGCTGTACGGAAGGCATCCAGATTTACCGCCATGTCATCCACCGTGACCTGTGTGTTGGTCACGGAAAGAGAATCAAGGAAAATGGTCAGCGGTGCATTCAGTTCTGTCAGCGGCTCTGACGGAGGGGTTTCTTCTGACGGCGGCAGTTTTGCCGTATCGATCGCAACCCGCGTGCCGTCCGTACTGAGGTTTTCAACACAGAGTGTCATGTTTTTCAGGCAGCTCAGGCGCAGCGCCAGATCAACCTTATCCGCGCTGACATCAATACCCGGCATGGTGTATTTCACCTGCTTCAGAGTCAGATTACGCAGGTCACCCTCAACCTGACCGATAGTCAGGCCGGAGACCACCCGCGGCGCGAGATTCAGGGCAAAATGCAGGCCGGACTGAGTGCCCAGTATCCAGCCGAGCGTGCCGCCAATCAGCAGGATGAGTACCAGCAGAATGATTGCCGGCCATTTCAGATACTTCAGCCATTTCATCAGAGTTCTGCCCCCAATCCGATGTAAAACTGGATATTTTTGGTCTGGTCATCACCTACCGGTGCGGCGAGGTCAAACTTGATCGGTCCGACCGGCGATGCCCAGCGCACCCCGACACCGGCACCGGTTTTGAAATTACTTCGTTTGATATCATTCACCACTTCACCGCTGTCCACAAACACCGCGCCCCACCAGTCACCGGTCACGTTGTACTGATATTCCAGCGAGCCGACCACCATCCGGGAGCCACCGGTCAGTTTGCCGTCGGAATCTTCCGGTGAGATTTTGTTGTAACGGTAACCCCGGATACTGCCGTCCCCCCCTGCGAAGAAACGCAGATCCGGCGGGACTTTGTCGAAATTATTGGTTTCAATCCAGCCGAGGTTGCCGCGCATAACAAAACGGTGACCATCCCACGGCGTTCGTATCCAGACATTACGGGCGCGGAAAATGGAAAAATCCACATCCGAGCCCCACATTTCATTGGATACATCCACAGAGTAACGCTGACTGTCCCCCCAGGACGGCATCATCCCGCCCCGTGAACGGACGCGGCTGACATTCACACCCGGATAGAGCAGCATAGTAGTATTAGTGATATCCGCCTGAGTAAAGTGGCTGAGACTCCAGCGCATATTGATGCCATACTGCCAGCCGGTGGATAAATCCCAGTTACGGGAAACACTGACCGTTGCGGTATCGGCTTTAGTATCGTTCAGATCAGTGCGCTTATATCCGCCCGAGACAGCGTAATACTGTTCGATCGGATTGACCTTCAGCGGGATACGGTAAGAGGTATCAATAATCTGTTCCGGTGCGGACAGACTGATACTGGAGGTCAGGCTGTGGCCGCTTGAGTTAACCCACGGCTTGTTCCATTTCGCCTGAACCCGCGGCCCGACATCGGTGGCAAAGCCACCGCCCAGCTCCGCAAAGTTTTGCGCGCGCGGAGTAAATGAGGCGTCCATGGTCAGATAATCACTGTTATCCGCCCTCGCCTTTGCAATATCCGGCGTGACAATCGCTGACTGGAACCAGCCGGTTTCCGCCAGCAGACGGTTAAATTCCGCCAGTTGCTCAGAGGTGTAGTAATCGCCCTCTTTAAACGGCACCAGGCCTTCCAGATAAGCGTCACTGATTTGCGATCCCTGATAATTAACCTTACCGAAACGGTACCGTTTGCCGCTGTTGAACACAAAGTCCCAGTACGCCGCGTGACGGGAAAGGGCAATGCCGAGCTGGCTTTTTTCCATCTCAGCATCAAAATAGCCGCGTTTTAAGGCAAGCCCGGATAATCCGTTTTTAAAACTTTCATACTCGCCGTGATTGACGACAGTCCCGGTTTCAGGTGTATTTTTAGTAATGAATTTTTTGAATGCAGGATCTGTTTTTGCCGCACCTTCGATATCCACGGTAACCCCGGCAATTTTAACCGGTTCCCCCGGTACAACACGGGCATACAATACCGGACGCGCAGGCGGCGCGTTGTCCTGATAATCAAAGGTGATCACCGGCTCATAATATCCCAGCGGACGAAGCCCTTCTTTGATGGCTTTTTCCACCCGGGCGCGAAAACGGCCGTCAGCCGCGACTTCGTCAGTCGTGATAGTGGAAAGCTGGACTCTTGCATTTTTTTCAAGTTGCCCGCTGAGCCCTTCCACTTTTAAGCGAAGATTTGCACTATATGCCAGAGGGGATGTGAGAGACACAGCGACAACACAAACAAGAGAGTACCGGATCACATCAACTCCTGAATTTCTGAGATTTGGCTGAGATATACCCAACGTCATTCAGAATGCAGCCAGCGAACCTGCAATTTGAATGAATAAGGGTATAAATGAAAATTATTTGAAGTTTACTATAGATACATAAGATAAATAACCTGAAATCTGCTGATAATGCACCGATTATTCTTAAAACAGGAGCCACCGCAAATGACACAAAACACAAGCCAATACCCGCAGGACACCGTTTTATCTCCTGTTTCCGCCGCCGATGCACTGCCGGACAGCGCCGTGGCACTGACCATCAGCCCCCGCCATACCGTGACCGGCCATGATGTGAACCATGTGCCTGACGGCTTTGATACCGCGTATTTTGCCATGGGCTGTTTCTGGGGCGTGGAACGCCTGTTCTGGCAACAACCGGGCGTGTACAGCACCACAGCCGGGTATACCGGCGGCACCACCAAAAATCCGTCCTATGAAGGCGTCTGCACCGGCAACACCGGCCATGCGGAAGCTGTCCGTGTTGTGTATGATCCGTCTGTCATCAGTTATGCCGATCTGCTGCGTCTGTTCTGGGAAAACCATGACCCGGCACAGGGCATGAAACAGGGCGGTGATATCGGGTCACAATACCGTTCGGCGATCTATACCCAGTCCGACAGTCAGCGCGTACAGGCACTGGCCTCACGGGAGCAGTACCAGCAGGCGATGAATGAGAGTCAGGACAGCCGCAGCATCACTACGGCCATCCGCCCGCCCGGCCCGTTCTACGTGGCAGAGGATTACCACCAGCAATATCTGGATAAGAACCCGGAAGGCTATTGCGGACTCGGCGGGATCGGCGTTTGTCTGCCGCCTTCGCTGAGAAACTAGCCGCTTTTCCCGTTCCGGTGCTATACTGCACATCCGCGCACAGACAAATTGGATGCTCTGTGCGCCTTTCTTTTTTAATATCCGATACTTATGCTCTATATATCTAAAATAACCGGTCGCCACGCATAATCAACAACAGCGCGCCCAGAGGCAATCGTGCCGGCCATTCGGAACTTATATGTTAAATAGTTTATTAATCGTCCTGTTACTTTGCGCGATCAGCGCATTCTTTTCGTTATCTGAAATATCACTTGCCGCCTCGCGGCGTATCAAACTCAAAGTCATGATTGACGAAGGCAATACCAATGCCGCTCATGTACTCCGTCTCCAGGAAGCCCCGGGAATGTTCTTCACCGTGGTGCAAATCGGCCTGAACGCCGTGGCGATCCTCGCCGGTATTGTCGGTGAATCCGCTTTTTCACCGGCGCTGCGCACCCTGTTCGGGAATTTTATGGCAGATGCCGCAGCACAGCAGCTCGGCTCGGTACTGTCCTTTATTATTGTGACCTCCATGTTTATCCTGCTGGCGGATCTGACCCCGAAACGTCTCGGGATGATCAAACCGGAAGCGGTCGCCATCCGGATTGTCCAGCCAATGCGTTTTTGCCTGACAGTGCTGCGTCCGCTGGCCTGGCTGTTTAACGGGTTATCCAACCTGTTCTTTAAATTATTCAAAATTCCGCTGGCACGTAACGAAGATATCACCTCTGATGATATTTATGCGGTAGTGGAAGCGGGTGCTGTCGCCGGTGTGCTGCGCAAACAGGAGCACGAACTGATCGAGAACGTATTTGAGCTGGAATCCCGCACTGTGCCATCCGCCATGACCTCCCGTGAGAGCGTGGTCTATTTCGACAAGCAGGAAAACGAAGAAAGCATCAAAGAGAAGATCTCCACACAGCCGCACTCGAAATTCCTGGTGTGCGACGGCGGGCTGGATCATATGCTCGGTTATGTTGATTCCAAAGATCTGCTGAACCGCGTACTGAACGGCCAGAGTCTGAATCTGCATGATGGTGTGCAAATCCGTCCGGCACTGATGATCCCGGATACCCTGAGCCTGTCTGACACCCTGGAGAGCTTTAAAAATGCCGGGGAAGACTTCGCTATCATTCTGAATGAATACGCCATGGTGATGGGTGTTATCACTATCAATGACGTGATGATTACTCTGATGGGGGATTTGGTCGGTCAGGGACAGGAAGAACAAATTGTCTCCCGCGATGAAAATTCCTGGCTGATTGAGGGCGGCACGCCGATTGAGGATGTGCAGCGGGTGCTGGATATTGATGAGTTCCCGGATGACAGCAACTATGAAACTATCGCCGGGTTCCTGATGTACAAACTGCGACGTATCCCGAAACGGACGGATTCAGTGAAATTTGCGGGCTTTAAGTTTGAAGTGGTGGATATCGACAACTACAAGATTGACCAGCTGCTGGTAACACGGACCCCGGATACACAGATTATTCCGCGTCTGTCAGCGGCTGAAGGCAGCAAAGAGGGTCAGTCTGACGTGGCACACAACGAACAGCACCAGAAACCGTAAAACTAACCCTTCTTCATCAGACAGGTATTGTGATTTACGCCAGCTGCGCCTGCAGCAACGATACCTGCTGATTAATTTCACTCATTGCACTCAGGTGCCGTTTGTCTCTGATTTTCGGCGGTAAGATCTTACCGTAATCAAATTCAAACGCACCCATCCCCTGTATATACAGGCGGCCACGGAATAATGTCTTCACGTAGCGGGCGATCTGAGCCGGGTTGTAACGGGCGAAAATTTTCATCGTACTTATGTCCTCCCCTTTACCTTTTCTTTCATGCCTAAGGTATGACTCAATTCTACCACCCGGGTTCATTAATCAAACGATTTAATCACTATTTTTACATAAAATGACATTACGCTACGATTTACTTCACAAATCAGGACGAAAAACGACTCCCGTCACACTATAATATCGAAATAATAACCTCATAATTACTATACGTTTTATAAATAATTTCGGGCTGAAACATCGGGGCTAAAATTATCGGACGGGAAATTTTACAGGAAGGAGAAGTCAGTGTAATTTGCATAACCATGCAAATTACACTGTTATTCAGGAATAAAATAGCCGTCAGAAACTGCTGACACGGAATCCCGGGTTTATCAGCGATTCACGTGGTGTATAGTCAAGCGTCTTACCGCTCCAGTCAGTGATATGAGCACCGGCGGCGAGTGCAACAGCATGCCCTGCTGCGGTGTCCCAGATATGTGTCGGGTTAAAACGGGGATAAAGCTGAGCCTTGCCTTCCGCCACCAGACAGAATTTGAGGGATGAACCGATAGCGCGGGTTTCATGCGGCCCCAGTTGCTCCAGATAATCTGCCAGTTCCGCATCCTGATGTGAGCGGCTGATCACCACCATCGGCAGTTCCGTGTTCACCACTTTGATCGCCATCCGCTGCCCGCTGCGCTCACGCCAGGCATGCCTGCCTTCTGCCAGATAGAGCACATCCGGTACCGGCGCATACACCACGCCCATCACCGGTACACCGGCAGAAATCAGGGCAATATTGACCGTAAATTCGCCGTTGCGGCTGATAAATTCTTTAGTGCCGTCGAGCGGATCCACCAGCCAGTATTGTGTCCAGTGCTGCCGCTCAGACCACTGCTGCGGATCTTCCTCAGACAGCACAGGGATATCCGGTGTCAGGGCTTTCAGTTCCTGCACGATAATATGGTGCGCGGCTAAATCCGCAGCGGTTAAAGGGGAATTATCCGCTTTGGCGGAGATGGCCAGTGTGGCGGGATGATGGTAGATATCCATGATTGCGTCGCCCGCCCGCCGGGCCAGCAGACAAATTTGATTGAGCATCCTTCACCTCTTTTCACAAAACGGTTTGTGAGTCGCGTAATCCTGTTTTGTTCACGTCTCCGGAGACCTGAGTATAGAAATAAAAATGGCCGGTGAAAACCGGCCATTTCGCATATTCTGTTTTTGCTGACAGACAGAGATTACAGGATCTCCAGCAGCTCCACTTCGAATACCAGTGTGCTGTACGGCGGGATTGCCGCACCGGCACCGCGCTCACCGTAAGCCAGGTTGCTTGGGATATACAGTTCCCATTTGGAACCGACCGGCATCAGGGTCAGTGCTTCAATCCAGCCTGCAATCACGCCGTTTACCGGAAACTCAGCCGGCTGACCGCGCTGTACAGAGCTGTCGAACACAGTACCGTCGATCAGACGGCCGGTGTAGTGAACACGGACACGGTCAGTACGGGCCGGAATAGCGCCGTCACCCTGAGTGATAACAGAGAATTGCAGACCACTTTCAGTGGTGGAAACGCCTTCTTTCTTCGCGTTTTCCTCCAGGAAATGCATCCCTTCTTTGACCAGTTCTGCCTGTTTTTCATTACGGGCAGCATCAGCACGCTCATGCATTTCACGCAGGGCACGATGCAGAACATCCACAGCCACAGCCGGCTGGTTATTTTCCAGAGCGTCGGTGATACCGGCCAGAATGGCTTCCGGTACTAATCCGCTCAGTCCGGATTCCTGTAATTGCTGGCCGATTTGTAAGCCGATTCCGTAGCTTGCCTGTGCTTCCATCGTGTCAAAAGTCGGTTGTGTCATGAGAGATACCTGATCAATAAGTAAGACAGACAAGCATAACAGCAGGATGTACCCCGGTAAACCCGATAATCAGTGAAAGCTGATGCAACACCGTGATTACCGGAAAACAGTACAATCAATTTATAAAACCGGACTAATTCCGAATAATTTCAGTACGTCTGCTGCTACACTGGAACAATATCGGATGATAATGATTCAGACTGAACAGCGGGAGATTATGATGAGACTACTGCCAAGGCGCCATCTTTACGCTATCGCCGCCATTGCACTGATTGTCATGTTTATCCTGTTTTTCTGGCCTGCGGCACAGAAGCCTCCGGTGACGGTTCCTCCTCAGAATATCACGCTGACACCACCGGGCGATCTGATAGCAGAACAAACCGGCACATCACCGGATACGGCAGCCAACATTCCGGATTTAACGCTTCCGGATAATCTTCCGCCGGGCACGCTGAATACAGAACCGGATCCGCAACCGGTTACCACAACCCCTGCCGCTGAACCGGCACCTTCCGCCCCTTCTGTACAGGACAGGCAGATCGCGGCACAACAGTTTACTGTGAAAAAAGGCCAGACAATAGCACAGGTCTTTCGCAATAACGGATTGCCGGTGGATGACTTATTCAGGATGACCGCCGTTGAAGGGCCGCAGAAGCCGCTGAATCAGGTAGAGGCCGGGGATAAAATCCGCGTGACCAAAGGAAAGGGAAATACCATCTCAGAGCTGAGAATCGATAAAGCTAACGGGCAGTCCGCCACTTTTAAACGGCAGAAAGACGGTAGTTACCGCCGTTCTTAACGGTTGGTTTTACTGCATAAAAAAACGCTGGCCTGAGCCAGCGTCTTTCAGAGATATTTACTGTGTAATCAGCGATTACTCAGCAACAATCTTCACATTCAGTTCTGCAAACACGTCGCTGTGAACCTGGAAGTGAACTTCATGATCACCCAGAGTACGCAGAACGCCGTTTGGCAGACGAACTTCGCTTTTCGCCACTTCAACGCCTGCTGCAGTTACAGCATCAGCGATGTCACGGGTACCGACAGAACCGAACAGTTTACCTTCGTCACCCGCTTTGGAAGACAGAGTCACAACGCCCAGGGCATTGATTTTCTCTGCGCGAGCGTGTGCTGCTGCCAGAACGTCAGCTAATTTAGCTTCCAGTTCTGCGCGGCGCGCTTCGAAGAATTCGATGTTTTTCTTGGTTGCAGGAACAGCTTTACCTTGCGGTACTAAGTAGTTACGTGCATAACCAGATTTAACATTTACCTGGTCGCCCAGGCTGCCCAGGTTTGCTACTTTATCAAGCAGAATAACTTGCATTACCTTATCCTCTTAAAGTCATTAATGGACTGTGCCGATTACTGATGACGATCAGTGTAAGGCAGTAAAGACAGGTAGCGTGCACGCTTGATAGCACGAGCGAGCTGACGCTGATATTTCGCACTGGTACCGGTGATACGGCTTGGTACGATTTTACCACTTTCAGTGATGTAGTTTTTCAGCGTAGCGATGTCTTTATAATCAATCTCTTGAACGCCTTCTGCGGTGAAACGGCAGAATTTACGACGACGGAAATAACGTGCCATATGGCTAGTCTCCAGAATCTATCAATTCAATGTGTTCGGCATGAAGAACCAGTTTTGATAATCCATTTCGCCCCTGATGGGTGCTGATGAATCCCTGAACGGTTATCTGACTGCCGACCGTTATACTGTGAGTAATGGTTTGGATCGTCTGTCCGCTGGCAACCACGGGCATTCTGCACCATGCCTGCCGGGTGAATCCGGCTTCCTGCTGTTGTGAGCGGTGCTCAAGCACAAACTGACAATGCGGAATTCCGGCCGGGCTGACTTTCCGGATGGGTTCCCTGCACACTGTGCCGGATAACACCAGACGGTTAGCGGACACCGTTATTACTCTTCAGTTTCCTCAGCTTCATCATTTTCTTCAATGTCGTCAGACATGTCGCGCGGGCGACGCTCGTCTTTCGCTTTAACCATTGGAGAAGGTTCAGTCACCGCGTGCTTAACGCGCATAACCATGCTGCGGATAACGGCATCATTGAAGCGGAAAATAGTTTCCAGCTCGTCAATCACTTCCTGCGGCGCTTCAACGTTCATCAGAACGTAGTGAGCTTTGTGCAGTTTGTTGATTGGGTAAGCCAGTTGGCGACGACCCCAGTCTTCGAGACGGTAGATCTGACCTTCTGCGTTAGTAATAGCAGTTTTATAACGCTCGATCATTGCCGGTACTTGTTCGCTCTGGTCCGGATGAACCATGAAGACGATTTCGTAATGACGCATTAGTAGTGCTCCTTACGGATTATTAGCCTCCTGTCCGGGCAACCGCAACCCTGAGAGGCAAGGAACTTGTTTAAGTGCGGCTGAAAAATTTGACGCATAACTATACTCATACCCGCCCCAAAAGACAAGGTAATAAGTGTGTGATGCGGGATTATTTTCCGCGCTGGCGCACAGCCTCAAACAGACATACACCCGTTGCCACCGAGACGTTCAGGGAGGATACCGCCCCGGCCATCGGAATACTGATCAGCTCATCACACAGGTCACGGGTCAGACGACGCATGCCTTCCCCTTCAGCGCCCATCACCAGCGCCACCGGGCCGGTCATTTTGCTCTGATACAGATCATGGGTGGCTTCACCGGCAGTGCCGACAACCCAGATATTTTCTTCTTTCAGCTGGCGCAGAGTACGGGCCAGATTGGTGACACGGATAAGCGGCACGCTTTCCGCTGCGCCGCACGCGACTTTTTTCGCCGTGGCGTTCAGTTGCGCGGAGCGGTCTTTCGGGATGATCACCGCGTGTACACCGGCTGCATCGGCAGTACGCAGGCAGGCACCCAGGTTGTGCGGGTCAGTCACGCCGTCGAGCACCAGCAGAAACGGGGTTTCATACTCTGCCAGCAGATCAGGCAGATCCTGCTCCTGATACTGACGGCCGCCTTTGACTTTGGCGATAATTCCCTGATGAACAGCACCTTCGGTCTGGCTGTCCATCCACTGACGGCTGGCCACCTGCACGCGGATACCAGCAGCTTCCAAAGCATGCACAACAGAGGTCAGGCGGCGGTCTTCACGCCCTTTCAGGATAAAGACTTCAAGAAAACGGCTGGGATCACGCGCCAGCAGAGCATCCACGGCGTGGATGCCATAAATAATTTCACTCATAACGTTCCGTTTGTTGCGGGACAATAAAACACAATGAGGCGCAATGCCTCATTGTGGGGGAAAAGACAGTATCAGGCAGTTATTTCGCGGTTTTTTTCTTCGCGCGTTTCGCCTTTATATTCGCCTCGATTTTTTTGGTCCGTGCTGATTTCTTGCTTTTCGGGGCTTTCGGGCCATCGTCTTTTTTCTTCTTACGGAACGCACTGTCCGGTTCGAAGTTTTTATCGCGGCGCGGGTCACCTTTCTTACCGTCCCGGCGCTTGTCCCCTCTTTCACCGGCTTTCGCCCGGGTTCTCGCGGTTTTGCCTTCATTACGGGCACGGCGGGTGGTGGAAATCAGCGCGAAATCAATGGTGCGCTCATCCATATGTACAGCTTCAACCCGGATTTCAACTTCATCACCCAGGCGGTACACATTCCCGGAGGATTCACCAATCAGACGCTGGCCGACATTATCGTAGCGGTAGTAATCGTTATCAAGTGTTGATACGTGTACCAGACCATCGATAAACAGATCATTGAGGCGGACAAAGAAACCGAAACCGGTCACGCTGGTGATCAGGCCGGTAAAGACATTCCCCACCTGATCCTGCATAAAGTCACACTTCAGCCAGTCCGCCACATCACGGGTGGCTTCATCGGCCCGGCGTTCCGTCATGGAGGTATGTTCGCCCAGCTGGAGCATGCTCTGTGTATCATAATGCCACGCACCGGTCTGTGATTTCGCCTCGCCGCGCTCTTTTGCCAGCAGGTACTTAATCGCACGGTGCAGGCTCAGATCCGGATAACGGCGGATCGGTGAGGTAAAGTGGGCATACGCCGGTAACGCCAGACCAAAGTGGCCGCGGTTATCCGGATCATAAATCGCCTGTTTCATCGAACGCAGCAGCATGGTCTGTAACAGCTCGTGATCAGGGCGTTCCGCCACTTCCAGCATGACGCGGGCGTAATCTTTCGGCTCCGGCGTCAGACCGCCCGGCAGGGTCAGCCCCAGCTCATTAAAGACGGTGCGCAGATTGGTGACGCTGTCCTCTTTCGGACGATCATGCACACGGTACAGCGCCGGTTCATTGTTTTTCTCAACAAAGCGCGCCGCAGCAACGTTCGCCATAATCATGCACTCTTCGATCAGTTTGTGTGCATCATTACGCAATACCGGTTCGATACGTTCAATGCGTTTTTCCGCATTGAAAATAAATTTCGCTTCTTCGGATTCAAAGGCAATCGCGCCGCGCTCATCACGGGCTTCCGCCAGTACTTTATAGAGTTTGTGCAGCTCTTCCAGATGTTTCACCAGCGGCGCATAGTGCCCGCGCAGCTCTTCATCCCCTTCGAGAATTCTCCACACCTTGGTGTAGGTCAGACGGGCATGGGAGCTCATTACCGCTTCATAGAAACGGTAGCCGGAAAGTTTGCCTTTCGCCGAGATGGTCATTTCACACACCATACACAGGCGATCAACCTGCGGGTTCAGTGAGCAGACACCATTCGACAATACTTCCGGCAACATCGGCACAACCTGTGACGGGAAGTAAACAGAGTTACCCCGGCTGCGGGCTTCATCATCCAGCGCAGTCTGCGGACGCACATAATAACTGACGTCAGCAATCGCCACCCACAGACGCCAGCCACCGCCGCGTTTGGCTTCACAGTGTACAGCGTCATCAAAGTCACGGGCATCTTCACCGTCGATAGTGACCAGCGGCAGCTCGCGTAAATCAACACGGCCTTTTTTGGCTGCTTCCGGCACTTCCTCACGGACATCCGCGACCTGACGTTCCACCTGAGCAGGCCAGGTGAACGGAATTTCATGTTTGCGCAGGGCAATATCCACCGCAATGCTGGTGCCCATTTTCTCGCCCAGTACTTCAGTGATAACGCCGAGCGCCTGCACCCGTTTACCCGGACGCCGGGTCAGTTCCGCCACCACGATATTCCCCATCCGGGCACCGTTAATCGACTCTTTCGGGATCAGAATATCGAAGCACAGGCGGCTGTCATCCGGCACGACAAATCCCATGCCTTCTTCGGTAAAGTAACGGCCGACAATCTGGCCGGTTTTCGGCTCGGTCACACGTACAACACGCGCTTCGCGGCGGCCTTTACGATCGGCGCCCATAACCTGAGCCAGGATTACATCCCCGTGGATGCATAATTTCATCTGATCCTGCGGGATGTAGAGATCGTCTTTTTGTCCTTCGACACGCAGGAACCCGAAGCCATCGCGATGACCAATCACGGTTCCTTTAATTAAATCCAGGCGTTCCGGTAAGGCGTAGCACTGGCGGCGGGTAAAGACCAGCTGCCCGTCTCGTTCCATTGCGCGCAGACGGCGGCGCAGGGCTTCCAGAGCCTCTTCACCGGTGATCCCCAGTTCCTGTGCGATATCCTCGCGGCTCACCGGTTTGGTATGGCGGCGGACAGTTTCAAGAATAAATTCACGGCTCGCGATCGGGGAATCATATTTTTCCGCTTCGCGCTCACGATAAGGGTCGTTTGATTGTTTTTCCACTGACATTGTATCCTCCGTGGTTCCTGAACGGCGTTATTCGTCCGTCAGTAACAATTTATAAAGATGCTGATTGTCCCGCACCATATCAGCGAGCGTGTGTTTATCCAGTTCCTGCAGAAATTCCCGGATGGCCTTGTTCAGTACCGATTTCAGCCTGCATGCCGGAGTAATGTGACAGAATTCACCGCTGCAATTCACCAGTGTTAACGGCTCGAGCGCCCGGACAACCTCACCGATACCTATAGTATTAGCAGGTTTTCCCAGGCGGATCCCGCCATTTTTGCCGCGGATAGCCTCGACATAACCCAAATGGCTCAATTGGTTAATTATCTTGACCATATGGTTACGTGATACGCCGTAGACGTCCGTCACTTCCGTAATACTGGTCATTTTACCATCAGGAAGTGACGCCATATAAATCAGCGCCCGCAAGCCATAATCTGTAAAACTGGTTAACTGCACATTTTACCCCGGAAATTATGTTATCCCACGCGGGGGAGCACATGATAAGTAATGGATAATCATTATGTGTGTCTTTTGCTTATTAAGCAAAATTTGTCGTTAAAAACACCAGATTTCCTGTCATGACACAGTCAGAAACCCCGGCGTCAGAAAACAAAAGGCCGGACAAACATGCCCGGCCCTGACTGGTATCACCTGAACGATCTTATGCGTCGAACGGGTCGCGCAGGATCATCGTTTCAGAACGATCCGGACCGGTTGAAATAATATCAACAGGAACGCCTGTCAGTTCTTCAATGCGGCGGATGTAATCCAGTGCTGCCTGCGGCAGTTCTTCGCGGTTCTTCGCCCCGAAAGTGGTTTCACTCCAGCCCGGCATCACTTCATAGATTGGCTCGATACCTTCCCAGTTATCCGCAGCCAGTGGTGTGGTTTCAATAATTTCACCGTTCGGTAAACGGTAACCGACACACACTTTCACTTCTTTCAGACCATCCAGCACATCCAGCTTGGTCATGCAGAACCCTGACAGGGAGTTAATCTGCACAGCACGGCGGATAGCAATGATATCTAACCAGCCACAGCGACGGCTGCGTCCGGTGGTTGCACCGAACTCCTGGCCTTTGGTACGCAGGTATTCACCGGTTTCATCAAACAGTTCGGTCGGGAACGGACCGGCACCCACACGGGTGGAGTAAGCTTTGATAATACCCAGGACATAATCCACATAGCGCGGACCTAAACCGGAACCAGTGGCAACACCACCGGCAGTGGTGTTTGAGGAAGTCACATACGGATAGGTACCGTGGTCGATATCCAGCAGTGTACCCTGCGCGCCTTCAAACATCACCAGCTCACCGTTAACGGTGGCTTTGTACAGCAGATCAGACACATCCACAACCATACCGGTCAGGATATCGGCGACTGCCATGATTTCGTCCAGGGTTTTCTGATAGTCAACCGCAGGCTCTTTGTAGTAGTGCACTAACTGGAAGTTGTGATACTCAAGGATTTCTTTCAGTTTCTGAGCGAAGGTTTCTTTATCAAAGAGGTCACCCACACGCAGACCGCGACGGGCAACTTTATCTTCATATGCAGGCCCGATACCACGCCCTGTTGTGCCGATAGCTTTCGCGCCGCGTGCTTTCTCACGGGCATTATCCAGCGCAACATGATAAGGCAGGATCAGCGGACATGCTTCAGAAATCAGCAGACGTTCGCGCACCGGAACACCACGTTCTTCCAGTGCAGTCATTTCTTTCAGCAGTGCATCGGGTGCGAGTACAACACCGTTAGCAATGATGCTGACGACGTTTTCGCGGAGAATACCTGACGGAATTAAATGCAGGACGGTTTTCTCACCGTTGATAACCAGAGTGTGACCCGCATTGTGGCCACCTTGATAACGAACAACATACTTAGCCCGTTCAGTCAGCAAGTCGACGATTTTGCCCTTGCCCTCGTCACCCCATTGGGTGCCCAATACGACAACGTTCTTACCCATTTCGTTTTTACCTGGTTGCTTAAAAAAGGATTCTAGCATCTCATGACCGCCCTTTCAGCACTTTTTATCCACTTTATGAAAGTCACCTGATCAATGTCCATAATAAAGCCCGCCTAAGCGGGCTTTATTCATCAGAGTGCGGCCATCAGCATGCTGACGATTTTTCAGTACCGGTTATGCGGTTACCGGACTTACTGGCCTGAAGCCGGACGCAATGATGTCGGGGCCTTCATGTAACGGAAGAAATCCGTATCCGGGCTTAACACCATAATGTCGTTGCCATCTGGTTTGAAGCTTTGCTCATAAGCACGCAGGCTTCGGATAAACGCATAGAAATCCGGATCCTGACTGAATGCATCCGCAAACAGTTTAGCGGCTTCCGCATCACCCGCACCACGCAGGGAGAGTGACTGGCGCTCCGCTTCGGCCAGGATTTCAGTACGGGTTTTATCCGCCACCGCACGAATCTTCATGGCTTCTTCCAGACCCTGTGAGCGGTGACGACGCGCCACTGCTTCACGTTCTGCACGCATACGCTGGAAGATAGCTTCGGAGACTTCCGCCGGCAGGTTGATCTGCTTGATACGGACGTCCACCACTTCGATACCTAACGCCGCCATACTGTTCGGATTCACCTGCGGCTGTGCGCCTTTGGTTTCTTCCTGAACACGCGCTGCCGCATCGGCAATAGCGCTGTCAGCATCGGTTGCCTGCGGATCGTTACCGGAACTCCCTTCGTTCAGTGCATTTTTGACTTCCGTCGTTAATGTACCGCGGGAATCCGTCACAATCTCTTTCACACTCAGACGACCGAACTCAGAACGCAGACGGTCACTGAATTTACGCTTCAGCAGGTTTTCAGCCTGATTAATATTACCGCTGTTTGTCGCAAGATAATACAGGCTGAAATCACTAATCCGCCATTTCAGGTAGGAATCGACGATCAGGTCTTTGTTTTCGTTTGTCAGGAAACGGTCAGCCTGGATATCCAGTGTCTGGATACGGGCAGGCAGCATTTTCACTGTTTCAATAAACGGCACTTTCAGATGCAGACCCGGCTCATACACAATCGGTTTGTTATCCGCATCACGCAGAACTTTACCAAACCGCAGCACAATGCCGCGCTCGGTCTGCTGAACGGTAAAGACAGACGCATACAGAACACCTAAAACCAGAATAACAATAACGGCTAAATACTTACGCATGATTATTGTCTCCCTGTGCGTTCAGTGTTACCACGGATACCCGAACCGCTGAGATCATACGTGTTATTGTATTCAGCGGGTACATTCGGATTCCGGCTGCTGTTTTGTGCCGGACGGCCTGCCGGTGCCTGTGTTGCCGGAGCGGATGATGGTGCAGCAGCGGCTTTCGCCGGTGCAGTCTGAGAGGCTGCCCGCTGCTCACGCATAATCTGATCCAGCGGCAGCACCATCATGCTGTTACTTTTATCATTAGCAATCACTTTACGGGTATTGCTCAGCACACGTTCCATTGTCTCAATGTACAGACGTTCACGGGTGATATCCGGTGCCGCACGGTATTCCGGCAGCATTTTCGAGAAGCTTGCCACTTCACCGCGCGCTTTCAGCACGATACTGGCTTTATAAGCCTGAGCACTTTCAATCATACTTTGCGCGTTACCTTTTGCCAGCGGCAGGACTTCGTTCGAGTAAGCTTCCGCTTCACGGATAGATTGCTGCTCGTTTTCACGTGCGGCAATCACGTCATCAAACGAAGCCTGAACTTCAGCCGGCGGACGGGCTTCCTGGAAGTTGACGTCAACAATCGCTATCCCCATTTTATAAGGCTTGATTGTCTCTTCGAGAACTTTCTGGGTTTCGTTACGGACCACGGTACGGTTCGCCGTCAGGATTTTCTCCATGGTGAACTTACCGATAACCCCGCGAACCGCACTGTCCATCGCCTGACGCAGACTGTTGTTCGGGTTGGTGACGCTGAAGAGGTAATCTTCCGGGTTCACCACCTGGAACTGCACGTTCATGTTAACGCGAACCACGTTTTCGTCGGCCGTTAACATCATGCCGTTGGTGGCCAGATCCTGGACGGTCGCCACATCGACCGCAGTAACGCGATCAATAAAGGTCGGTCTCCAGTTCAGACCCGGCTGAACCACATGACTGAATTTACCGAAACGGGTAACCACGCCGCGTTCCGTTTCTTTAATCGTATAGAAGCCGGTTGCGACCCAGACAACAACAACGGCAGCAATAGCGAGACTGATAATACGTCCGCCGGCGAACTGTACCGGAGGACGATTGTTCCCGCCGGACTGCCCGTTATTATTCCCGCCTTTACCGCTACCCAGACCACCGAGTTTTCTGCTCATTTTCCGGAACAGATCGTCGAGATCAGATGCCCCACGGTTCCGGCCGCCTTTGTTACCGTCGGAGTTGCCGCCTTTATTGCTGCTCCCCCACGGGTCGCGGTCCTGTCCGTTATTACCGGGCTGATTCCACGCCATGCCTTCGCTCCACTCTTTTATGATCGGTTTTTCAGGGCTAAGAGCACAAAAACGCGCTCTCAATCAATATATTACGCCGCTGATAATCAGATAACGTAATCGGCTAACTGTTGTTCCTGCTTGCAAAGACGGCGCCAGTCAACAATCGGCAGCCTGATTTCAAGGCAAATCCGGCCATCATCATCAAGCCACTCACGCTCAATCGCCTGAAGCTGATAAAAACGGCTACGCAGACGACCCTCCGACGGAGGCAGACACAATTCCAGGTGTGCGATCTCACCGGAAAGGCGTTCCGTCAGCGCCCGGAACAACAACGGGATCCCTGCCCCGGTCTGTGCTGAAAGCCAGACCCTGACCGGCAGATTATCCTCATTTCTGTCGATACGCGGTTCAAAATCATCCAGCATATCGATTTTATTCATGACTATCAGAACCGGAATTTCATGTGCATCAATTTCTTCCAGAACTGTATTAACCGCGTGAATATTTTCATCAATACGGTTATCTGCCGCATCCACCACATGAAGCAGCAGTGCCGCTTCGCGGGTTTCCTGCAACGTGGCTTTAAATGCCGCCACCAGGTCGTGCGGCAGATGGCGGATAAACCCGACCGTATCCGCCAGCACCACAGTGCCGACATCATCGACATCAATCCGCCGCAGGGTCGGGTCAAGTGTCGCAAATAACTGATCCGCCGCATAGACTTTCGCATCAGTTATGTGATTAAACAGACTGGATTTCCCGGCGTTGGTGTAACCGACCAGAGACACCGTCGGAATATCCGCTTTACTGCGCGCCTGACGGCCTTGTCCGCGCTGGCGTTCCACTTTTTCCAGACGCCCTGAAATCTGTTTGATTTTATCCCGCAGCATCCGGCGGTCGGACTCGAGCTGTGTCTCACCCGGCCCCCGCAGACCAATCCCGCCTTTCTGGCGTTCCAGGTGCGTCCAGCCACGGACCAGACGCGTGGAAAGATGGCGTAACTGCGCCAGTTCCACCTGTAATTTACCTTCATATGTCCGTGCCCGCCGGGCGAAGATATCGAGGATAACCCCGGTTCTGTCCACCACCCTGCACTGGCACAAACGCTCGAGGTTGCGTTCCTGCGCCGGACTTAAGGCATGGTTAAACAGCACCACATCGGCTTCACTGTCCATCACAGCATCGGCAATCTCTTCTGCTTTACCTTCGCCCGCAAAATATTTCGGGTGCGGGGCGCTGCGGCTGCCGGTCACTATCTGAACGGGTGTCACGCCCGCGGATGTCACAAGGGATTCAAATTCACTGAGATCATCAGTGTTCTTATCCTGTGAGAAAAATATATGGACCAGTACGGCCCGTTCACCGCCTTCATACCTGTCAAACAACAGCAGAACCTCTCAGGCTGAGTGAAAAACACGCAGGAAAAAACACAGGTAAAGTCTCCCTACCTATGTTTTCCTGCGATTGATAACTGCACACTGACTTATTCAGCGCCATCAGTATCCTGTTGCGCACCACCGTTACCGGCTGACTGATGGTAATTGTTGCTGCCGGTTCCCGGGTTTGCGCCACCGCTGTGGTGAGAAACCGGACGGGAAGGTACGACGGTAGAGATCGCGTGTTTGTAAACCATTTGGCTGACCGTGTTCTTCAGCAGAATAACAAACTGGTCGAATGATTCGATCTGACCCTGTAATTTAATACCGTTGACCAGATAAATAGAAACCGGAACCCTTTCGCGCCGTAATGCGTTCAGGAACGGATCTTGCAAAGATTGCCCCTTAGCCATTCTGTATTTTCCTTATTTTGTTGTTTTTTAAATGAAACCCAAGCTGGGTTCGAAAAATAACTACTCAAAAACTTTCGTAACCCGTTAATTGTACACAATCAACGGCGCTATGCACTAAGAACATGCATAACGGCTTTAAGAGATTGCTCAGGCTGTTCGCTGTCAAGCCAGTGAACGCCTTCCCAACCCCGTAACCACGTCATCTGCCGCTTGGCAAGCTGGCGGGTGGCGCAAATGCCCCGATACACCATGTCATCATAACTGATTTCACCGGCCAGATATGACCACATCTGGCGGTAGCCGACACAACGGATCGACGGCAAATCCGGATGAAGATCCCCGCGCTGATACAGAGCACGGACTTCGTCCTCAAAACCGGCTTTCAGCATCATCTGAAAACGCATTTCAATTCGCTGATGCAATATTTTACGATCTGCGGGTGCAATGGCAAACTGATAAGCATTAAAGGGCAAATTTTCACCGGCCGTTTCCGTCAGTTCTGTCATTGTTTTCCCGGAGATATAGTATACCTCCAGTGCCCGGCTGAGCCGCTGCGGATCATTCGGATGGATCCGCGCCCCGGCCACCGGGTCAATCCGGCTCAGTTCATCATGGAGAACCTGCCAGCCCTCCTGTGCCGCCCGCACCTCAATTTGCGCCCGGATTTCCGGGTCAGCGGATGGCAGTGGTGACAATCCTTCCAGTAACGCTTTGAAATACATCATCGTTCCGCCGGCCAGCAGCGGAATTTTTCCCTGCGCGGTAATGTCATGCATCGCCGCCAGCGCATCGCGGCGGAAATCGGCAGCGGAATAGGCCACTGACGGATCGAGAATATCAATCAGCCGGTGCGGGGCAAGAGCCAGTTCGGCGGCATCGGGTTTTGCGGTTCCGATATCCATCCCCTTATAAATCAGCGCGGAATCCACACTGATGATTTCCACCGGCAGGCGCTGACGCAGTTCAATCGCCAATGCTGTTTTTCCTGAAGCCGTCGGCCCCATCAGAAACAGGGCTGCGGGTTTATGATGATTCTGTTCACTCATGACGTAATGCTGCAACGACCTCAGTTAAATCAATTAATTGCAATAAGTCTTCCGGCGGCTTGCGTACCAGTTCCGGGCACAGCCGTTCCACATCGGCCAGCAGTTGCACCGCCTGAGCTTTGCTCTGAACCGCCTGTTCACCGGCCAGCATCTCTGCCAGCCGTGCCGCAATGGCTTTTTCACCCGCCTCCGGGTTATCAGCCAGAAAGGCCAGTAATGCCGGGATAAGATGCGGTAAATTTTGCTGACGAAGCGGTAACGATACCGTGCGAATCGTCGCTTTACCACGGGAAACTGAGCCTTCTATGCCGAAAGTACGCAATACTCCGGCAAACTGCGTAAATATCTCACACTCCTGTGCGTTTAACGCCATCTGAAGCGGGATCATCAGCGGCTGGGATTTCAGTCCCTGCTCTCCCGGGATCAGTTGCTGACAACGCAGATAATATGATGCTTTACCAAGGGAAAACAGCGCAATACCTGCATCTGTCTCAATTAACGCATAACACGGCGGATAAAGCGTAAGGATTTTACCAAAACTTACACGTTCACTTTTTTCCGTCACCGGCTCACTTGCGACGCTGATCCGGTTTTCTGACAGAAAAGTACTTTTTTCCGGAAACAGCTGCGGCCGGGTTTCTGCCGGTGTCTGCATCAGTGACTGATATATTCCGGCTTCTTTCGGGCTGTATACGGGTTTTTCCGCAGAATATACCGGTTTTCCGCTGCTGCGTCCGCTGTAAGACCCGGCACCGGCAGAGACGTCCCGGTGCGGTGGTGAAGTGAGTACTTCCTCACGATCAAAAATATTTTTACCGGCTGCCGCGCGGTTTTCGGGCACATGGTGTGTCTGCGATACCGGAGGATCCGGTTCCAACAGGGAGACCGGCTGTTCATGCTGTTTCAGCACACTGAGCACAGCCTGATAAATAAAGTCATGCACCAGCCGTGCCTGATGAAAACGCACTTCGTGTTTGGCCGGATGAACATTCACATCCACCTGACGCGGGTCAATCGTCAGGTAAAGAACATAGGCGGGTTGCTGATCGCCGCTCAGCCGGTCTTCATACGCCTGGCGGATGGCGTGGTTGATCAGGCGGTCGCGCATCATCCGCCCGTTAACATAACAATACTGTAAATCTGACGGGCCGTTGTAATCTGCCGGTGAAGCCACCCAGCCGCTGATCTCCAGCCCCTCATGAGACCAGGTTACTGCCAGCGCCTGCTGCATAAAAGCAGTACCGCAGATAGCGCCCAGGCGGCGCTCCTGCTGCTCTTCCGCTTTGACCGGGCGGTACTGGCGCATCAGTTTACCGTTGTGGGTCAGGTTAATCGCCACATCAAAACGGGACAGTGCGATACGCCGCACCACTTCATCAATATGGCCGAATTCCGTTTTTTCGGTACGCAGAAATTTCCGGCGCGCCGGGGTATTGAAAAAGAGATCCAGCACTTCCACGGTACTGCCCGCCGGATGTGCCGCCGGTTTCAGCGTCACTTCCATTTCACGCCCTTCGGCATACGCCTGCCAGGCTTCGTTCTGGTCACGGGTGCGGGAAGTAAAGGTCAGGCGCGATACAGAGCTGATACTGGCGAGCGCCTCACCACGGAATCCCATACTCAGGATAGCTTCGAGGTCATCCAGTGTGGCGATTTTACTGGTGGCATGACGCGCCAGTGCCAGTGCCAGCTCGTCTTTGGCAATACCGCAGCCGTTATCACGGATGCGGATAAGCTTTTCACCGCCGCGTTCAATATCAATATCGATACGGGTGGCACCGGCATCCAGACTGTTTTCCACCAGTTCTTTCACCACCGATGCCGGGCGTTCAACCACTTCGCCTGCGGCTATCTGATTTGCCAGTTGCGGCGGTAAAATCCGGATCGCCATAATTGCCCCCGTTTTCCTGTTATTTGGACGGTGCTGCCTGTAACGGGTTCGCGGTAAAATACGCGCGCAACCCGCCGTGAATAGCAGCAGCCACCTGTTCCTGGTAAGTATCGGATCCTAACAGCTGTTCTTCAGTGCTGTTACTGATAAAGCCGGTTTCCACCAGAATGGACGGAATATCCGGTGAACGCAGCACCCCGAGACTCGCGTGCTCCGGTGTGCTTTTGTGGACTTTGCCTATCCGGCGCAGCTGGCGGATCACATCCTGTGCCACGGCATAACCGACACGCTGGGAGTTACCGAACTGCAAATCCAGCACCGCCTGGCTGAGATACGGATCCGCACCGTTTGCCAGTGCATCACCGGCACCACCGAGCAGTTCCGACTGTTTCTCGCTTTGTTCCAGCCAGTTACCTAATTCGTTATTTGCCCGCCGGTTGGAAAGCACCCAGACCGATGAGCCGGTCGCGGTACGGTTTGGTGCGGAATCCGCATGGATGGAAACCAGCATGTTGGCACCGAATTTACGCGCAACCTCAGAGCGGCCGGCAACCGAGATAAAATAATCGCCGTCACGTGTCAGTACCGGTTTGAACATCGGGTCATCTTTCAGGCGCTTTTCAAGCTTGCGGGCGATACTGATGGTGACATTTTTCTCTTTCAGTCCGTTCTGGCCAATCGCGCCGGGATCTTTCCCGCCGTGACCTGCATCAATCGCCACTACTACCTGACGGCTGTTTTTCGGCAGTTTACCTGTCGGTACAACCGGGATTTTTGCCTGTGCCGGTACGGCTGCGCGGGTTTCCGCAGCCGGAGTCGTTGCCGCCGGAGCAGTATTGCTGCTGCTCATCCGCAGCGGTTTGCCGGTTGTGGTTACCGGCTGTGCGGCAGCCACCGGAGCAGCGGTATAACTGTTTTTACCTGTCAGGGTGATGGTCAGGCCGCCGTTATCCGCCGAATCACGGAAACTGCTCTTTTCCGCCAGTTCCAGCACAATACGCTGATGCTGAGCATCCGGCGCACGGCTTTCTCTGACCACTTTAATCAGCCCGTTATTCAGATTGACCGGCAGGCCGGTAATTTTCTGCGGCTGACGGATGTCGATAACCAGACGTTCCGGGTCATGCAGCGGAAACAGCTTATACTGTGGTTTACCGTCAAAACTCAGCTGTAATGTGCCCTGCGGGCCGTTGTTGCTCACATTGATTCCCGTCAGGGACGTGGCGTGCCCGGCTGCACTGAACAGCAGACTCACGCCAAAAAACAGCGCCGTCAGCCACGATACGGCGGCCGCATCAGATTTCCGTGTCAGATATGCATTCATTATCGGTAATTCCTCACATCTCCGCTAACTTATCCAGGAGTTCTTCACCATAAGGCGAACGGGCGGTAAAACGGGCTTCCCGTCCTTCACCATCATACCGTAAGTGCAATTCCAAATCTGCATCCGGCAGAAAACCGGCACCTTTTTGCGGCCATTCGACCAGACAAACGGTATTTTCCCCGAAATAATCGCGGATACCCATAAACTCCAGTTCTTCCGGGTCTGCCAAACGGTACAGGTCAAAGTGATAAACCGGGCGCGGTAAGAGCTCATACGGTTCAACCAGGGTGTAAGTCGGGCTTTTCACATGACCGGGATGCCCCAGCGCCTGAAGAAAGCCACGACTGAAGGTCGTTTTTCCGGCACCCAGATCGCCGGAAAGATGCAGGACAAATCCGCGCTGACTCTGCTGTGCCAGTGCACGGCCGAGCGCGACGGTGGCAGCTTCATCTGCCAGCGTAAACAGACGTTCTTTCATTCTCGTTGTCGTCACAGGTTATTTTATTGAAATAATTGAGCGTGTAATCCGTTAAACATACCACATTCCGGTGATATACCTGCATAACGGCGTGCGAAAAAACGACAATAATGCGCAGTTTTTGTGCCGGACGGTCTGTGATAAACTCCGCATCATTCACCAGCACACCTGCAATGTAAGTAAACACTCACTAATGAGCACTCATCCCGGTTTACAGCAACTTGCCACCCAAATAAAACAGTGGGGGCGCGAACTCGGCTTTCAGCAGGTCGGTATCTGTGATACTGACCTCAGCGCGGAAGAGCCGAAGTTACAGGCGTGGCTGGACGCAGGGTATCAGGGAGAAATGGACTGGATGGCACGCCACGGCATGATGCGCGCGCGCCCTCATGAATTATTGCCGGGCACTTTGCGGGTGATCAGTGTGCGGATGAATTATCTTCCTGCCAGAGCGGCTTTTGCTGCTGTGCTGCAAAATCCGGAACAGGGTTACATCAGCCGCTATGCGCTGGGGCGTGATTATCACAAGCTTCTGCGCCAGCGCCTGAAACAGCTGGGAGAGCGGATTCAGGCACAGTGTGATGAACTCGCCACGGAAAATACCCTAAGTTATCGTCCGTTTGTGGACTCCGCGCCGGTACTGGAACGCCCGCTGGCAGCCAAAGCCGGTCTCGGATGGGTTGGTAAGCACTCACTTATATTAAACCGTGAGGCCGGTTCCTGGTTTTTCCTCGGCGAACTGCTGATCAACCTGCCGCTGCCGGTTGATGCACCTGCTGAAGAACAGTGCGGCCGCTGTGTCGCCTGCATGACCACCTGCCCGACTCAGGCCATAGTCGCGCCCTACACCGTGGATGCACGCCGCTGTATTTCCTATCTCACCATTGAGCTGGAGGGCGCAATCCCCGAAGAATTCCGCCCGCTGATGGGAAACCGCATTTACGGCTGTGATGACTGCCAGCTTATCTGCCCGTGGAACCGCTTTTCACAGCTGACAGACGAGGCGGATTTTTCCCCGCGCAAACGCCTGCATACGCCGGAACTGCTGGATTTGTTTGCCTGGGATGAAGCCACCTTCCTGCGGGTGACTGAGGGTTCGGCTATCCGGCGCATCGGGTATCTGCGCTGGCTGAGAAATATCAGTGTCGCTCTCGGAAACGCGCCGTATGAAGACAACATTGTTATTGCACTGACAGAAAAAACCGGACTGGCCGACTGGCTTGATGAGCATATCCGCTGGGCGATTGCCCGTCAGTATGCCAAAAGAGATGAATCACGTATCGAAATACAGACTTCACAGCAAAAACGTCTGATCCGCGCTATTTCTAAAGGTTTACCGCGCGATGCCTGATCCCGCCTGACTATACCGATAAGTTATCCACAATGTTCAATGTTGTGAATAATATAAAAAGACCTTGCCTATCAATGTGAAGAAAAAATACAAGAGAGCCGTCACACAATTCACATAAATTAAATTAACATATAAATATCAATATGTTATATATACCTTCTTCCGGTATTTAGCGGAATTTTGTGATTCAGCCGACAAAACCGGCCTGTGGATAACTCTGTGCAGAAAAGTGTGTCATAACACCCGGGATGTGAATAACCTTGCCCGTTGCGCTGTGGATAAAAAATAACATCCGGACAAAAAAATTGCCCCGGTTTAACTTAATTACCCCATGAAAGGTGATGAAAAGCAGAAACTGATATAAAGATAGTCCGGAAAGTGCCGGTGGTAATCTTTCGCTGTCTGAATAATCACCGCTGGTGATCGTTCATCTGCCCTTCGTCAGAGAGGGCGCAAATTTTATTTCACCGCGCCGGTATTAGCAAGCTTTTTCCCCGTTTTGACGAAAAAAAAGTATCTAACAGATTAAATTATCAGCAAAAATTCAGCATGACCAGTTTTGCGCGGCAAGTAACCGTTATTGATGTTTATTTGCACCGCACAGCAATTTTCCCGGCGGAACCGGTGATATAAACAATAAAAGGATATTCGGAATAACAATACTTCAGAGGGGGATAATGAAGAGAAGAAAAACTGGAGCGGGAAACGAGACTCGAACTCGCGACCCCGACCTTGGCAAGGTCGTGCTCTACCAACTGAGCTATTCCCGCGTCACGACCGGTATACACCTGACAAACTGAAAACTGGAGCGGGAAACGAGACTCGAACTCGCGACCCCGACCTTGGCAAGGTCGTGCTCTACCAACTGAGCTATTCCCGCGTCACAACCGGTATACACCTGACAAACTGAAAACTGGAGCGGGAAACGAGACTCGAACTCGCGACCCCGACCTTGGCAAGGTCGTGCTCTACCAACTGAGCTATTCCCGCATGTTTTGCAATTTGCCCGCACCGCTTTTGATTGAAAATCTATCTCGGTACGGGGAGCGCATTATACGAAAAATTCATTTTCTGGCAAGCCCTCCGGCACTAAAAAATGAATTTTTTTGTTCAAACGCCGATAAAACCGGCAAATCTGCTATAAAATATGCAACCCGCGCTAATATTAACCGATCCGCGGCGGAAAATCATGTACTCTGTTTCTGTCACAGACGGATAAAGGTTTCGCGGTAGTAAGCCAGTTCTGCAATTGACTCACGGATATCATCCAGCGCCTGATGGGTATTTTTCTTGGTGAAGCCGTCCAGCACTTCAGGTTTCCAGCGGCGGGCCAGTTCTTTCAGGGTACTGACATCCAGGTAGCGGTAGTGAAAATATTGCTCCAGAGCAGGCATATAACGGAACAGAAAACGGCGATCCTGACCGACACTATTGCCGCAGATAGGTGAAACACCCTGCGGTACCCACTGCTCCAGAAACGCGATAGTCGCCTGCTCCGCCTGTGCATCAGAGTAAGTGCTGGCGCGGACACGCTCAATTAACCCGCTGGCACTGTGTGTGCGGACATTCCAGTCATCCATCAGGTCTAACTGCCCATCAGACTGATGTACCGCCAGGACCGGGCCTTCTGCCAGAATATTCAGGTTTGCATCCGTCACAATGGTGGCGATTTCGATAATCCGGTCACGTTCCGGGTCAAGCCCGGTCATTTCCAGATCAATCCAGATAAGGTTCTGTTCACTTTTTGCCATTTTGTATCCTATAGTTACCTGAGTATCCGCCTGTTTTTTATTCATACGGATTGAATGATGACGGGTAAAATGAATGGTGTATCATAGCGCGTAATCTGTCCTGCCGCGAGTCACCCCGGCGGGCACTATCTTCTTTATGTGGTGTCAAATTTATGTTGTGTCAAAAAAGACGAGGTTTCGTTGGCTAAACAAAAACTTTCCAAAGGTCAGGTACGGCGTGTTCAGGCAAACCAGCAGCGCAAGCTGCGCAGAGAGAACCGGCCGGAGCCTGAGGACAGCCTGTTCGGTGAGGCTCAGGAAGGACAGGTAATCAGCCGCTTCGGGCAGCACGCGGATATTGAGGCCGCAGACGGCTCTGTGCAGCGCTGCAACCTGCGCCGCACCATCAAATCACTGGTTACCGGTGACCGCGTGGTCTGGCGTGCGGCATTGCAGAATAACGGGGAAGGCCGTGTTAACGGGATTGTTGAGGCAGTACATGAACGCGATTCGGTACTGACCCGCCCGGATTTTTATGACGGTCTCAAACCGATCGCCGCCAATATCAACCAAATCGTGATTGTTTCCGCGATTTTGCCGGAATTATCACTCAATATTATTGATCGCTATCTGGTCGCCTGCGAAACACTCGGTGTGGAACCGCTGATTGTTCTCAACAAAATTGACCTGCTGAATGACGAAAGCCGCGACCGGGTCAATGATTTAATGAATATCTACCGTAATATCGGATACCGTGTGCTGGAAGTGTCCGGCCACACCAACGAGGGAATGGATGCGCTGACGGCGGCACTTGCCGGACGGATTTCTATCTTCGCCGGACAATCCGGTGTCGGAAAATCCAGCCTGCTTAATACATTACTGCCGGAAACCGCAGATATCCTGGTGAATAACGTTTCTGATGTTTCCGGGCTGGGTCAGCACACCACCACCGCCTCACGGCTGTATCATTTCCCGCACGGCGGGGATGTGATCGACTCACCCGGGGTTCGCGAATTCGGTTTGTGGCACCTGACACCGGAGCAGGTCACTCAGGGATTCACAGAGTTCCGCGATTATCTCGGCGGCTGTAAATTCCGTGACTGCAAACACGGGGATGACCCGGGCTGTGCGCTGCGCGACGCTGTGGAAAAAGGCGCAATAAGCGCGGAGCGCTTTGAAAATTATCACCGCATCCTAGAAAGTATGGCACAGGTAAAACCACGCCGTAATTTTACAGCCGGTGAAGACTGACAAGCGCAATAAGCACAGGTACAATAGCCCCCTTTTGTTCAGAATTCGCCGGAAAAACCGGCAGATAACAAACAATACCAGAGGTCGATGTGCTGGATACTCTTAAAATAAAATTACAATATTTGCTGCCTAAACAGTGTGTTACTCAGCTGGCGGGCCGCTTTGCCAACAAAAAACTTGGCTGGCTGACACAGCTGGTGATCAAAACATTCGCCAAAGCCTACAAAGTGGATATGCAGGAAGCGAAAGAGAGCGAATTTATCGCTTACAGTACCTTCAATGAGTTTTTTATCCGGGCGCTGAAAGAGGAAGTCCGCCCGATCGTACAGGGCAGCGAAACCCTGGCACTGCCGGCTGACGGCACCATCAGTCAGCTGGGGCTTATCCGTGACGATCAGATTTTACAGGCCAAAGGGCATAACTATACCCTGGAAGCCCTGCTCGCCGGAAACTGGCAGCTGGCAGATCAGTTCCGTAACGGACAGTTTGTAACCACTTACTTATCCCCGCGTGATTACCACCGCGTGCACATGCCGTGTGACGGCCATCTGCGCGAAATGATCTATGTCCCGGGCGACCTGTTCTCCGTCAACCCGCTGACCGCTGCCAATGTACCGAACCTGTTCGCCCGCAACGAGCGCCTGATCTGTGTCTTTGATACCGATTTCGGCCCGATGGTGCAGATTCTGGTGGGTGCCACTATTGTCGGCAGTATGGAAACCGTCTGGTGCGGTATGGTCACTCCGCCGCGTGAAGGGATTGTCCGTCGCTGGACTTACCCGCCACATGACAGTGTCTGTGCGGTAAACCTGAAAAAAGGGGAAGAGATGGGCCGCTTTAAGCTCGGTTCCACGGTTATCAACCTGTTCCCTGCTGATAAGGTTGCACTGAACAGCATGCTGGCAAACGGTGTTTCCACCCGTATGGGGGAGCTGCTGGCAACCCGCATCATCGCGGATGATAACACACACGCAGAAGAAGGCCCTGCATGCCCGTCACAACCGGACGCCGCTGCCACTAACTGAGGACTTTCCCCTGTGCGCCTGATTATCTCATTTTTACTGGCGGTTTTTCTTTTTTCCCCGCTGACAGCGGCATATGCGGCATCGGATATTAACGAGCCTCAGATCCGCCAGGAACTCAAGCGGATTGAGAACAGCAAAGATCCGAAAGATATTGAGATGGCTCAGGCGTTACAGGCGACCCTGAACTGGCTGACAGACAGTAAAACCGCGGATGAACGGGCACAAAGCTATCAGGACACCATTGATAATTTCCCGAAGCTGGTCAGGGCGTTACGCCAGCAACTGCTGGAAGAGAGTGATTCCCCGGCCAAAATTCTGACCACCCGCCCTATCAGCGACCTTGAGCAGCAGGCTATCCGGCTCAGCGGACAATTGCTGGAACAGGGACGGCTGTTACAGCAGGAGCAGGATAAAAACCGCGAAATCAGCGATTCTCTGACTCTCCTGCCTCAGCAGCAGTCCGAAGCCCGCCGTCTGCTCAATGAAGCCACCTCCCGGCAGCAGGGGCTGGCAACTCCGCTGACACCGCTTGCTGATGCTCAGGCGACTCTCGCCGCCGCAGAAGTGCAGGCACGTAAGGCGACCGTCAATGAGCTGGAGCTGGCACAGCTTTCTGCCAATAACCGCCAGGAACTGACCCGCATCCGCCTTGAACTGCTGCGTAAACGCTACCAGCGGCTGGATCTCGAACTTCAGCAACTGCGCAGTGTACTGAACGGCAAACGCCAGCAGAAAGCTGAACTGGCGCTGGAACGTACTGAACTGCTGGCCGAACAGGCCGGTGATTTACCGCCGTTTCTGAAAGAGCAGATTGATATCAACCGCGAGCTGTCACAGGTACTGAACGATCAGGCCGTATACATGAGTGATATCGGGGAGAAGCAGCGCAAGGCAGCGACGGATATCCAGAAAGCACGCCAGGTTCTCGGCACCATTCAGGAGCAGGCTCAGTGGCTGAACGGCTCAACGGCGCTGGGGGAAGCCCTGCGGGCACAACTCAGCCGTCTGCCGGATATGCCGAAACCGCAGCAGCTGGATAAAGAAATCACGGATCTGCGCGTTGAGCGTCTGAAATATGAAAACATGCTCGATGCTCTGTCCGGTAATAATAATGAAACGGACATCCCGCAGACGGCCTCTCTCCCGGCGGATCAGGCCTCGCTGTATCAGCAGCTGATTCAGAACCGCAAAGAACTGCTCGGCTCCCTGCTCTCCGGTTATGACACAGAAATCCTGGAGCTGACCAAGCTCAAAGTCACCACCAGTCAGCTCAGTGATGTGCTGATTGAAGTCCGCGATGACACACACCGCTATCTGTTCTGGGTGGCAGATGCCACACCGGTTTCCCTCAATTACCCGATTGAAGTGCTGACCAGCCTGACCAAACTGCTGTCACTGGACACTCTGGCGCAACTCGGCGGTGCGTTCAAAACTATGTTCTCGTGGCAGAACAAAGAGATTTCGCTCTATATTATCGGCACCCTGCTGCTGGCGATTTTCGGCCTGAACTACCGCCGTCACTATCAGGCATTTCTGGACAGAACCAGCCAGCGCATCGGTAAAGTGACACAGGATCGCTTCTCCATCACGTTGCGTACCCTGTTCTGGTCTGTACTTGTCTCTCTGCCACTGCCGGTTCTGTGGTCCGCTATCGGTTACGGGTTACAGAATGCCTGGCAATACCCGATGGCGAAAGCAATCGGTGATGGTGTCAGCGCCACCACACCGGTGCTGTGGCTGTTTATGTTCTGTGCAACATTTGCCCGGCCGAACGGGCTGTTTACCGCACAGTTCCGCTGGCCGGAAGCCCGTGTTAAACGGGCGATGCGTTTCTATCAGCTCTCCATTTTTGTCATTGTGCCGCTGATGATGGCACTGACCACCTTTGAATATTTCAATGACCGGGAATTCGCCCCGACACTCGGCCGTCTCTGCTTCCTGCTGCTGTGTGCCGCGCTGTTTATTATCACCAGCAGCCTGCGCCGCGCAGGGGTACCGCTCTATCTTGACCGTCACGGCAGCGGCGACAATGCGATCAGCAAAGGAATGTGGTGGCTGCTCCTGCTGGCCCCGGTTGCGGCAGCGATTGCCGCTCTGCTCGGCTATCTTGCCACCTCACAGGCACTGCTCGGCCGTCTGGAAACCTCCGTCGCCATCTGGTTTATGCTGCTGGTGGTATACAACATTATCACCCGCTGGATGCTGATCCAGCGCCGCCGCATCGCCTTTGAACGCGCCAAACAGCGTCGTGCTGAAATCCTGGCACAGCGGGCGAAAAGTGATGATGACAGCAGCGTTAACAGCAATGCCAACAGTGCGGAAGGTGTGATTGACATTGAAGAACAGGTCATTGACCTCGATACCATCAGTGCGCAGTCTGTCGGGCTGGTCCGTTCGATTCTGACCATGATTGCCCTGGTGTCCTGTATTTTACTCTGGTCTGAACTGCACACCGCGTTCTCCTTCCTGGAAAATATCCGCCTGTGGGATGTCAGCAGCAGTATCAACGGCGTGGATACGCTCCAGCCCATCACGCTCGGCTCTGTCTTTGTCGCCATTCTGGTGATCATCATCACTACTCAACTGGTGCGGAATCTCCCTGCGCTGCTGGAGCTGGCGCTGTTACAGCATCTGGATCTGACACCGGGAACCGGTTACGCCATCACCACCCTGACCAAGTACGCGATAACACTGGTCGGCGGAATTGTCGGCTTCTCACTGATCGGCATTGAATGGTCGAAAATGCAGTGGTTTGTCACCGCGATGGGGGTCGGGCTGGGCTTTGGCTTACAGGAAATTTTCGCCAACATTGTTTCCGGCCTGATGATCCTGTTTGAAAAACCGATCCGTATCGGCGATACCGTCACCATCCGGGACCTGACCGGCAGCATCACGCGCATCAACACCCGCGCCACCACGCTGACAGACTGGGACCGCAAAGAGATCATTGTCCCGAACAAGGCCTTTATTACCGAGCAGTTTATCAACTGGTCGCTTTCGGATACCGTCACCCGTATCGTCCTGACGATCCCTGTGCCGGCGGAAGCCAATCCGGAGCAGGTCACCATTCTGCTGCTGATGGCGGCACAAGACTCGGCAATGATTCTGGATACGCCAAATCCGGAAGCATATCTGGTTGATTTACAACAGGGCATCCAGATCTTTGAACTGCGTGCCTACGCCGCTGAAATGGGGCACCGCCTGCCGGCACGCCATGAGATCCATCAGAATATCCTGCGCAGCTTCGCTGAAAACAATATCATCCTGCCGTTCCCGCCATTTGAAGCGCGTGTGGATATGGTGGGTAATATTCTGCGCAGCGGCACAAAAAACCTGTCGGGCCGTAACCCGTCACGGAAATCAGGGGCGTTGTGATATTACAGACAGTGATCCACACCGCCGTGATGTGAACAGGTACCGCGTCCTTTCGGGGTAGAATAAGAGCCGTCTCTGCACACGGCTTTTATATTCGGATCATCCGGGTCATAAGTAATATAACCGAATGCACTGACCGAAAAGGTAAGGCACACAAATAATAATATTTTTTCACCTGATATTTCCTGACCGTCAGTATTTATTAGTGACCATATTTCTGATTCAAATCATCCGGTATCAGACCAATTCCGGAATGACCGGGTATTCAGTTGTTTAAATTCATCCACGGCCTGATGATATCAACACCGCGAGTACCGGCAATATCCGGAAACCGGATATACCCTTTTTATATTACATCCTGTTTATAACTGGTCGCCTTTATATAACAGAACCGATCCGGGATACTATAGGAATAGCTCACACTTTATTCATTTCCGGAGTCAATACCACGTATGCCACAGCGCTCTCATTTTTTATAAAATCGCTTCTTCACGTAAATTTACGTGCAGAGAGCAATATTAATGATTACCCCGTTTGTTCCATACCACGTTTAATAATGATTATTACTATCCGTGAGAAAAATTTTCTCCTGACACGGCTTTATCTCTGCCGAAAAACCATTATTTTTTCTGATTTACATCCTTTATGATGAAGATATTAAAAAATAAGCCTGCTGATAACAAAACGTTATTACATAATACGTTGTTTAAATCACGTCCGTTAAGAACAACATTGTTTAAGATTTAAACATTAAGGGTGTTATTTATGGCGATAAATACAAAACGTCCCGCTGCGGAAAATACCGGGATGAGTGAAGAGCAGTGGCGTACAGCAATAAAATTTGATGGCACTGATGCCGGCTGGGTTATTATGAGTATCGGAATGGCTATCGGCGCCGGTATCGTTTTCCTGCCGGTTCAGGTCGGCCTGATGGGATTATGGGTTTTCCTGTTATCATCCGTTATCGGCTATCCGGCCATGTATCTTTTCCAGCGGTTATTTATTAATACCCTTGCGGAATCCCCTGAGTGTAAAGACTACCCGGGGATGATTACCGGTTATCTGGGTAAAAACCGGGGAATTTTACTGGGGGCACTATATTTCATTATGCTGGTGATCTGGATGTTTGTGTATTCCACCGCTATCACAAATGACAGTGCATCTTATTTCCGGACTTTCGGTGTCACAGAGGAATTATTATCTGACAGCCCGTGGTACGGATTAATTCTGATTTGTCTGCTGGTAGCTATTTCCTCGCGCGGAGAAAAGCTGTTATTTAAATTATCGGGTTTTATGGTACTGACCAAACTGTTTATTGTCGCCGCACTCGGTATCTCGATGACGGGAATGTGGCATTTGTATAATATCGGCTCATTACCACCGCTTGGTCGTTTAATTAAAGAAGCCGTCATTACTCTGCCGTTTACCCTGACCTCAATTCTGTTTATTCAAACCCTCAGCCCGATGGTCATTTCATTCCGCAATCAGAATGTAAACCGGGAAGTGGCACGCTTTAAAGCACTGCGGGCGATGAATATCGCTTTTATTATTCTGTTCTGTACTGTCTTTTTTTATGCTGTTTCCTTTACGCTGGCAATGGGCCATGATGAGGCGGTAAAAGCCTATGAGCAGAATATTTCCGCGCTGGCAATCGCCGCTAAATTTTTTCCCGGCGGATGGGTGACAGTGGTCAGCGTTATACTGAATATTTTTGCGGTTATGACCGCATTTTTCGGCGTGTATCTCGGGTTCCGTGAAGCCACGCAAGGCATTGTGATGAATATTCTGCAACGTATGATGCCTGCTGAGCGGATTAATGAAACGCTGGTGAAATACGGCATTATGGTATTTGCGGTGCTGCTGGCCTGGGGGGCAATTATTCTCAATGCACCGGTGCTGAGCTTTACCTCAATATGCAGTCCGATTTTCGGGATGGTCGGTTGTCTTATTCCGGCTTATCTGGTTTATAAAGTCCCGATGCTGCATAAATATAAAGGGCTCTCCCTGTATCTGATTATTTTTACCGGATTGCTGCTCTGTGTATCGCCGTTCCTGGCATTTTCCTGATAACACAATCTTGCAGAGATAAAAAAGCCGCCGGATCCTATTTCCGGCGGCTTTCTGTTTATCTGAATACAGAAATTACTGCTGATATAACCGGCGCAGATAATGGGCAACCGCGTCATCTGCATTAGAGCCAATCACTTCCATCTCCGGCAGAATATCTTTCAGACGCTGATGTGCCCCCGCCATAATGCAGCCTTTTCCTGCCATTTCCAGCATTTCGCGGTCATTCATACCATCACCGAAGGCGATACAGTCATTCAGACGGTAGCCCAGTGATTCCGCTACCTGTTGCAGTGCCTCACCTTTCGAGACACCACCGGCCATCACTTCGAGGCAACTGCGCAGTGAGAAACTGACATTCACTTTATTGCCGAAACGCACGCGGATTCTGGCTTCCAGCGCGACGAGTTTCTCGTGGTCATCACAGGTAAAATAGACTTTACAGACCTGATCCACCGGGAAGTCATTACGGTCAAACAGCTCATACATAAAAACTGATTCCTGAAAAAATTCTTTCTGTTCAGGACTTTCCCGGTTGATCATCCAGCCATCACCACGGTAATAGTTGGTGAGAATATCCGGATTATCAAACTCCATCAGGCATAACTCGCGGACCACATCCGGATCCACATCATGACTGAACACCAGTTCACCTTTAGTGTTATGTACCCGCGCCCCGTTGGAGGTGATCATAAATGCATCAATTCCCAGTGCGTCGCGGATCTGCGCCACATCCACGTGATGGCGGCCGGTGGCAAAAACAAAGTGTACGCCTTTATTGATGGTCAGCAGGCGGAGAGTTTCCTTGGTATAGGGAGTTAAACTGTGGGCAGGTGATAATAATGTTCCGTCTAAATCTGAAGCAACCACATGATACATATGCAAATTCCTGAAAATTGATTAGTGGAGTCCGAAAAAATGACAAATCGCATTCAGCGCGACAGCGCGCAACGCGTCTTCTTCGAACAGGATCTCGTGATAAGCTCCCTCAAACGTCAGAGGCATATGTTCTTCTTCTTGTCCTGTCCGGGCTTTACGGCGGTTTTCGCAGAAAGCCAGCAACTCCCGATTGTCCACCACCTTATCCTCTGATGCCATCAGCACCATCAGCGGGGTGTTAATCTCTCCCGCCTGCGCAATTATTTTCTGTCCGATATCAATACTTTCGCGTAACCAGTGATACGTGGGTCCGCCAAGGCGTAAAGCAGGATAGTCAGCATAACAGCGCAGGTAACGCCGGTATCGCGGGTAACTGTGGGTCAGCATGTTGATTAAAAACGGCAACGGCTGCCACTTCCCGGTTGATACCGCATACTCATTGCGCTCCGACGGCCGTTTATCGGCCCGGTTCACAATCATATTGGCCAGCCACATCGGCATCGGTAAATTGATGCCGAACATCGGGGCACATAATACAGCGGCACGGAAGGTGTCCGGCTCGCGTAACAGATAGCCGCCCAGTATCGCACTGCCCATCGAGTGTGCCAGTGCATAGCGGTAAGCATAATTTTTCTCAGTCAGCGCGATATTGGTAAACTGAGAAAAATCATTAATATAGTCATCAAAACGCTCGACATGGCCTTTTTGCGGATCATCCAGCATCCGGCCGGAAAGCCCCTGTCCCCGGTGATCCATAATAAAAACATCAAAACCGAGGTGGAAAAAATCATACAGCACTTCCGGATATTTGACGTAGCTTTCACTGCGTCCGGAACTGATGACCAGCATTTTGTCATGAGCAGGATCGGTAAACTGCACATAGCGGATAGTGACATCATCGGCACCCAGGAATGTCCGTTCATCCCGCCGGTTCCAGAAATCAAGTAACGGGCCGTTCACAAAAGCCGAATATTGCGCTTCACGTTCCAGCCAGCTTGCTTTCAGGGTATCCGGTGGCAGCATAGGGTGCTCCTCTAGTCATCAAATCCGGTAAGATGCTCACGGATAAGGGCCATAAATGCATCGCCGAATCGTTCCAGTTTCCGCTCTCCGACGCCATTTATCAAGAGTAAATCATTTGCCCTGACCGGGCATTGTTCCGCCATTTCAATTAATGTGGCGTCGTTGAACACCACAAACGGCGGGATATTTTCTTCATCCGCAATGGATTTGCGCAGCTTGCGCAGTTTCGCGAACAGTTTTTTGTCATAATTACCGCCATAACTGCGGGCTGTCTGACGCGGTTTGATATTCTGGATCCTCGGTACTGCGAGTTGCAGTGGTACTTCACCCCGCAGAACCGGGCGGGCGGATTCGGTTAATTGTAACGCGGAATAATTCGCGATGTTTTGCGTTATCAGCCCTAAATGGATCAGCTGGCGCAGCACACTCACCCAGTGCTCCTGACTTTTGTCTTTACCGATGCCGTAAACCGCAAGTTTGTCGTGCCCGTATTCGCGGATCCGCTGGTTATTCGAGCCGCGCAGCACATCCACAATATACCCCAGGCCGAATCGCTGCCCGGCGCGGTAGATACAGGACAGCGCCTGTTGTGCCTCAAGCAGCCCGTCATACTGTTTCGGCGGATCGAGGCAGATATCACAGTTGCCGCACGGCGTCTGGCGGTTCTCACCAAAATAGTTCAGCAACACCAGGCGGCGGCAGGTCTGAGCCTGAGCAAACGCCCCCATTGCATTCAGTTTGTGCTGTTCAATATCTTTCTGCGGCCCGGCCGGTTTTTCATCCAGGCAGCGGCGCAGCCACGCCATATCCGCCGGATCATAGAACAAAACCGCTTCCGCACTGACCCCGTCACGTCCGGCACGGCCGGTTTCCTGATAATAGGATTCAATGTTGCGCGGGATATCAAAGTGCGCGACAAAGCGGACGTTGGATTTGTTAATCCCCATCCCGAACGCCACTGTGGCCACCACAACCTGTAAATTGTCCTTAAGGAAGGCATCCTGAACCCATTCACGCTGTGAATTATCCAGGCCGGCATGATACGCTGCGACACTCAACCCGCGTTTTTGCAGACGGGCGGCGACATCTTCCACTTTATTACGGCTGTTACAATAAATAATGCCGCACTGGCCTTTCTGACCGCGGACAAACATCCAGAGCTGATCAAACGCCTTATATTTTTCCACCAGCGTGTAACGGATATTCGGGCGGTCAAAGCTGCTGATGTGGATCAGCGGGTCGCTGAGGCGCAGACGGGAGCAGATATCAGAACGAGTGGTGTTATCGGCGGTGGCCGTCAGGGCAATCACCGGTACTTCAGGAAGATGCTGGCGCAGTTCACCTATCGCGCAGTATTCCGGACGGAAATCGTGCCCCCACTGGGAAATACAATGGGCTTCATCCACTGCCAGCAGCGACGGCTGCCACTGCTGCTGTAACTGGCGGATAAAGCTGCTCATCAGCAGGCGTTCCGGTGCCACATACAACAGTTTGATGCGGTTATTGTGGCACCCTTCCAGCACCTTCTGCTGTTCCTGCGCGGTCTGCGCCGAGTTCAGATAACCGGCTTCCACTCCCAGCAGACGCAGCTGATCGACCTGATCTTTCATCAGGGAAATCAGCGGTGACACCACCACTGTCAGCCCCGGCAGCATCAGTGCCGGAATCTGATAACACAGTGATTTTCCGCCGCCCGTCGGCATAACCACCAGACAATCACGCCCGCCGGTCACGGTACTGATAATATCGGACTGTCCGGCACGGAATTGCTGATAACCAAAGACCTGGCGCAGGATAGCGTCAGCGTCGGGCAGAGTATTGATGACTTCGGCGGTAGACACGCAGCTCCTCAGGTGAAATAGAAATCCGGGCAGTGCGTTCTGCCGGTGAAAAGATACGTCTATGCTAGCTCAGTTTGCCATCAGATAACAGACTATCCGCACGGACGGTGATAATATTCGGCCGGTGCTGAGTTTTTTTCAGCACACCTGCTGGTGTAATTTTGTGATGCACGTTACACTTTCACATCTTTTTAACGTCTTTACCGCCATCCGGCGTATCGAAGGCGATCACATTTTACGAATAATTAATTAATGACGTGATTAATCACGTTGTAACTATGTGATTTCAATGCGAAAGTGATCACACCGGCAGGCATCTTCTTTTCTTTTTTCTTTCAGACTTGGACTATCATGAGCCAGCAACAGACCGTAAAAGGCGTCCTTTGTGCTCTCGGCGCTTACTTTATCTGGGGTATTGCCCCGGTGTATTTCAAACTGATCCGGCAGGTGCCTGCGGATGAGATCCTGACACACCGGATTATCTGGTCATTCTTTTTTATGATCCTGCTGATCACCGTGTCACATCAGTGGCCGCGCATCCGTCAGATTATCAGCCAGCCGAAGAAAATCATGATCCTCGCGCTGACCGCCTGTATTATCGCCTCAAACTGGCTGATCTATATCTGGGCGGTGAACCACAACCATATGCTGGAAGCGAGTCTCGGGTACTTTATTAACCCGCTGGTGAACGTACTGTTCGGGATGCTCTTTCTCGGTGAGCGTTTCCGCCGCCTGCAATGGTTTGCGGTTTGCCTTGCCTTTACCGGCGTACTGATCCAGCTCTGGCAGTTCGGCACTGTACCGGTGATCGGGCTGAGTCTCGCCATGACATTCGGCCTGTATGGCCTGCTGCGTAAAAAGCTGGGTGTGGATGCTCAGGGCGGTATGCTGATTGAAACCCTGTGGCTGCTGCCGGTCGCCGCAATTTATCTGCTCTTTTTCGCCAACAGCGCCACCAGCAATATGACTATGAACAGCCTGACGCTCAATCTGCTGCTGATTGCCGCCGGTATTATTACCACCGTGCCGCTGCTGCTGTTTACTGAAGCCGCTAACCATCTGCGCCTCTCCACGCTCGGCTTCTTCCAGTACATCGGTCCGACACTGATGTTTATACTGGCAACCACCGCATACGGCGAGGCCATTTCCGCAGAGCGCCTGATCACTTTCGCCTTTATCTGGTCGGGACTGATCGTCTTTACCCTGGATGCACTTTACACCCAACGCCACCGCTACAAAAAAGCGTGATATTCTGTGAGACAGCACCGGATCTGCCGGTGCTGTCACCGGGAGGATTAACATGGACTGGATCACTCATCATCTGGCGGTATTGCATAACCACCCGCTCTGGCTGCTGGCCATTCTGTTTTTTATCGCCCTGAGCAAATCCACAATTATTCTCTCCTCTGTCCTGCCGCCCGCCTCCGTTATGCTGATGACGGTGGTGACCCTGGCATTTCCGGTCGTACCGGTGGTGATTATCTGGCTGGTGATTACGCTGGGCGCCACCGGAGGATCGATGATTTCGTATTATCTCGGACGTCTGATTGTCACCCGTAATTATTTTCCGGGGCTGATGGCAAAATACAAAACACCGCTCGGCAAGGCACAGGCACGGTTACAGACCAGCGGGCTGCTGATCCTGTTTACCTCACGGTTTATTGCGGTGCTGCGGTATCTGATCCCGATGGCGGCCGGATTGCTGCGTTTTACGCAAACCCGGGTGCTGGTGACCTGTCTGCTGTCCGCCGGGGTCTGGACCGCCCTTTATATGCTGATTGCAAAGGGCATTGAATTCACGTTTTTCTGAGGGAAAATGTTACAGCCAGTTCTTGCGTTTGAAGTAGAGATACGGCGCGAGTGCGGCAGCAATCATCACCCCGATCGCTGCGGGATAGCCCAGCGACCAGTCAAGCTCCGGCATAAATTTGAAGTTCATCCCGTAACTGGATGCCACCAGTGTCGGCGGCAGGAATACCACGGAAACAACGGAGAAGATTTTGATAATGCGGCTCTGTTCGATATTGATAAAACCCATCGCCGCCTGCATCAGAAAGTTCACTTTCTGGAACAGAGATTCATTGTGCGGCAGCAGGGATTCGATATCGCGCAGGATCTCGCGCGCCTGCTCCAGCTGATTAGCAGGCAGACGGGTACGGCGGACCAGAAAATTCAGCGCGCGCTGTGTATCCATCAGACACAGACGGACTTTCCAGCCGATATCTTCCTGCTCCGCCAGAGCAGACAGGGCTTTATCAAACTCATCATCCTGTTTGCCTTTCATAATCGCCCGGCTGAGTGTTTCCAGATGGCTGTAGATGTTTTCAATTTCATCTGCCAGCTGTTCGATTTTTGTTTCAAACAGATCCAGCAGGATTTCGTAACCGTTGCCGTCCTGCATTGTCTGTTTGCGGGCACGCATACGATAGAGGCGGAAAGCAGGCAGTTCCCGCTCACGCAGCGTGTATAAACGCCCGTCACGCAGGGTAAATGCCACGGTAGAGTTCCCCGCATGGTCGTCCGCATCTTCGTAATAGAAAAAGGAGTGGACGTGAAGCCCGTCATCGTCCTCAAAGAAACGGGCGGAGGCTTCGATATCGTCCAGTTCCGGGCTGGTTGCCAGTTCCTGGTTAAATTGTGTCTGGATAAGCTGGCGTTCATGTTCTTCCGGTTCCGAAATATCCACCCACAGCGCATCTGTCAGGGCGTCGCCCTCTTCTAAATCAAGACGTTGCAAACGCTTATTATCAACTTTAAATGCGCTCAGCATGGTGTGCGGCCTCCGGAAACGAAAGGAAAAGAAAAAGTGTGCGCATGTTATGCGCAGATGAAAAAGGGTGTCAACCGGTTATTCTCCGACTAACACCTTACTCTGCGGGAGATCAGGGTTTTTCCAGTTTGGCGTAGGAGGCCACCAGCCATTTGATCCCTTCGCCCTGAAAGGCTATCTGTAAGCGGGTATGCTCGCCGTTGCCTTCCATATTGATGATGGTGCCCTCGCCGAATTTCGGGTGACGGACACGCTGCCCGAGGGTATAGCCGCTGTCATTGGCGGTGATCGGTGTGCCGAGCCGCTGGTGGTTGACCGGACGGGACACAGTGGCGCGCAGACGCACCTCCTCCACACACTCCGGCGGCAATTCGCCGATAAAACGGGATGGCCGGTGATACACTTCTTTGCCGTAGAGACGGCGGGTTTCGGCATAGGTCAGGGTCAGCTTCTGCATGGCACGGGTCACACCGACATAAGCCAGCCGCCGTTCCTCTTCCAGGCGTCCGCTCTCCTCCATTGACATCATACCCGGGAACATGCCCTCTTCCACCCCGACGATAAAGACCTGGGGGAATTCCAGCCCTTTGGCGGAGTGCAGTGTCATCAGCTGGACAGCATCCTGATATCTGTCCGCCTGGCCTTCGCCGGATTCCAGCGCAGCATGGGACAGAAATGCCTGTAACGGTGTCAGCCCTTCGTCGGCATCCTGATAACTGAACTGGTTAGTTGCGGTAACCAGTTCCTCTAAGTTCTCAATCCGCGCCTGGGCTTTTTCACCTTTTTCCTGCTCATAGTGCGCCCGCAGACCGGAATCGCGGATCACGCGGTCAGTCTGTACATGCAGCGGCAGACCGTCTGTTTCCTGCGCCAGCAGATTGATCAGTTCGAGAAAACGCCCCAGCGCGGAGGCAGCACGTCCCGCAAGTGCCCGCTCTTCCAGCAGCACACCGCAGCTTTCCCAGAGCGTCAGTTCCCGCTCACGGGCAGTCTGACGCACCACATCCAGGGTACGATCGCCGATTCCGCGGGTCGGGGTATTCACCACACGCTCAAATGCCGCGTCATCATGACGGTTTGAAATCAGACGCAGATAAGCCAGAGCGTCTTTGATTTCCTGGCGCTCGAAGAATCGCTGGCCACCATAAATACGGTACGGCAGTGCGGCCTGTAACAGCGCTTCTTCCTGTAAACGGGACTGGGCGTTGCTGCGGTAGAGAATGGCACAGTCCGCCAGAGCACCACCGTTCTCATGCCACTGTTTGATGCGCCCGACCACATAACGCGCCTCATCCAGATCATTAAAGGCACAATACAGGGAGATAGGTTCGCCATCCTCGCCGTCCGTCCAGAGATTTTTCCCCAGCCGGTCACTGTTGTGGGAAATCAGGGCGTTCGCCGCTTTCAGAATATTGTTTGTGGAACGGTAATTTTGTTCAAGGCGGATGGTGGTCGCCCCCGGGAAATCTTTCAGGAAGCGCTGGATGTTTTCCACCTGCGCCCCGCGCCAGCCGTAGATAGACTGGTCATCATCACCGACAATCATCACTTTGCCGGTATCGCCCGCCAGCATGCGCACCCAGGCATACTGGATGCTGTTGGTGTCCTGGAATTCGTCCACGAGGATATTGGTAAAACGGTCGCGGTAGTGCTGTAAAATCGCCGGTTTGTTGAGCCACAGCTCATGTGCGCGCAGCAGCAGTTCGGCAAAATCCACCAGTCCCGCGCGGTCACAGGCTTCCTGATAGGCCCGGTAGATCCGCAGCCAGGTGGCTTCCACCGGGTTACCGTAGCTTTCAACATGCTGAGGCCGCAGCCCCTCATCTTTTTTACCGTTGATATACCAGCAGCCCTGTTTGGCCGGCCACTGTTTTTCATCGAGATTCATGGCTTTGATAAGACGGCGGATCAGTCGGATCTGATCTTCGCTGTCGAGGATCTGAAAATCCTGCGGCAGCCCGGCATCAAGGTGGTGCGCCCGCAGCAGGCGGTGTGCCAGTCCGTGGAAAGTCCCGATCCACATCCCGCCCTCGCTGGTGCCGATCAGTTCTTCAATACGGTGGCGCATTTCCGCCGCCGCTTTGTTGGTAAAGGTCACTGACATCACGGAAAACGGAGAGGCATTCTCCACTGCCAGCAGCCAGGCGATACGATGCACCAGCACCCGGGTTTTTCCGGAACCGGCACCCGCCAGCACCAGCATGTTTGAGCGGGGAGCCGCCACCGCTTCGCGCTGTTTATCATTAAGGCTTTCAAGCAGATAAGAGACGTCCATAATTTCCATCAGTGGTTGTGCGGCAGCGCCGCGAAAGAAAAAGCAACTTCCGGACAGCCGGATCCGGAAGAACTGGTTTTTTATACAGATAAAATTATAACAGTCCGGTTAAAGAATCCAACTGTGTAATTTCAATATGCGGCAGCAGGCGGGTTTCCGGGTCGTGATAAACATCACGGCCGTCAAGGTTTATCCAGCAGGCCTGCATACTGCTGCACAGAGCACCTTCCACATCAGTATTCAGGTTATCACCGATATGCAGGATATTCTCTGCCGGGATGGCCAGCCGCTGCGCCGCTGTGCGGTACATATCGCAGAACGGCTTTGCGCGCCCGTCAGGACCGGCCTTGAGAATAAAGGCAAAATAATCCGCCAGCCCGCACTTTTCCGGCTCCATATTTCCGTTGGTGATCGCCACCAGCGGAATTTTTGCCGCCAGCGCCGAAAGAGTGTCATGAGTGGACTGCGGTACATCAATACGACTGCGCCACTGCGTGAAATGCGCCATGACCGCATCCGCCCCGGCCTGTGCACGGGCGGCGGTGTAGCCGTAATGCAGGAAGAACGAACGCCAGGAAAGCAGACGCCAGCGGCTGACATCATGAAAAATCTCCGGCTGCTGACGGCGGATCCGGTCACGAAACACATTAATATAATCAGCCGGTAATTCACTGAAGCGCGGGTCATACTGACGGATAAACGCAATGACCTCCTCCTCGGTTTTATCCATCACCGGACGATTGTCATACAGCGTGTCGTCAAGGTCGAACGTCATGGCCCGGACAGGCGAAAGGGGGCGGTAAAAACGCATTACGATTTTCCTCGCTTGGCCCGCGGATGTGCAACATCATACACATTGGCAAGATGCTGAAAATCCAGATGGGTATAGATTTGCGTGGTGGACAGATTAGCATGCCCCAGCAATTCCTGCACGGCACGCAGGTCGCCGCTGGATTCCAGAATATGTGTCGCAAAGGAGTGACGCAGCTTATGCGGGTTCAGATGGCTGTTCAGCCCCTGATGCAGACCCCGGTATTCAAACCGTTTCTGCACATTACGTGCTGAAATCCGCTTACCACTTTTGGTGGAGATAAAAACAGCCCGGTCCTCAGGGTCATACAGTTCACGCAGCGGCAGCCAGAGTTTCAGACAGGCCACTGCTGTTTTGCCGAGCGGTACTTTACGCTCTTTACTGCCTTTCCCCAGCACCCGCACTTCGCCGGTGGCCAGGTCAAAATCCCCGGTATTCAGCCCGACCAGTTCCGATAAACGCAACCCTGCACCATACATCACTTCCAGCATGGTACGATCACGCACTGCCAGCGGGTCATTACCACTGATATCCATCAGCCGTGTAATATCATCCACATCCATATTTTTCGGCAGGTGACGTCCCTGCTTCGGGGCGCTGACGGCTTTGGCCGGATTAGCGGGCATCAGGCCGTTACTGACCTGCCAGTCGAGAAATGAGCGCAGGGCGGAAAGACGCAGCGCCAGGCTTGCGGGCTGTAAACCGTTACGGCGGCTTTTCGCGGCCAGCATACGCACCGTTGCCGGTTCCAGCTGCGCCCAGCTGCGGATTTTGCTGCTGACCATCATTTCCGCCAGGGCGGTGAGCTGACGGCGGTAATTGGTAATAGTGACCGGACTTAACCGGCGCTCCACCCGCAGATATTGCAGAAACTGCTCTGCTGTGACCAGCAGGTCGCCTGCCGCGCTGTCCGTCATGCCAGTTCCACCCAGCGTTGCAGCAATTGCGGCAGGAAGTATGCGACCTGTTCCAGCAGCGCGGTACCCATATCTTTCTGATAGTGCTGCTTATCACGACTGACAAAAATCACCACACCGAGGTCATGCTGCCCGCCCAGCAGCGACACCGCCGCCGAGCCGACAAACGCGCTGTCCGGCAGCAGCAGCTGAATTTCAGGCGCGGTCAGTTGCCCGAGATAGTGATTGCGATCCCCGAAACGGGAAAGACGGATGGCTTCAAAGTGAGCACGGGATAAGGCCAGATCCTGATGACGGAACGGCGCACCCAGCCGCCAGCTGTCGGTAAACAGACGTATTTTGGCATGGCTGAGTTTCAGCCCTTTCGCCCACTGGTTGAGACGTTCGGAAAAATCTTCCGGAGAAGTGGCAGCGGACAGCGACGCCAGCAATTTCAGCAGGCGCGAGAACAGATGTTCGTTTTCGCGGGCCTGTATCATCAGCTGCATCAGATCATTCGTCAGCGTGCTTATCCGCTCACGCTGGCGTCCGAGTTGCCACTCAACCAGAGATACCGCACCTTTTACCGGATGCGGAATAGTCATATCAGTGATCTGCGCGGCATTGCGGATGAAAAAATCCGGATGCGCTTTCAGATACGCCAGCACCGCAGCTTCGTCCGGCTCTCCGGAAGGGGCGAATACGGCCGTATCCTGTTGACTGTCCATTGCTATTTATCCTCTTTATGATGATTAAAGATGGATAACACCATCATATACATGCGTGGCCGGGCCGGTCATAAACAGTGGTTTTCCCTCACCTTCCCAGCTGATAAACAGGGTGCCGCCGGGTAAATCTACCTGCACATTCTCTGCCAGCAGCCCCTGGCGGATCCCGACAGAGACCGCCGCACAGGCGCCGCTGCCGCAGGCCTGTGTTTCACCAACACCGCGCTCATACACCCGCAGACGGATATGGTCACGCGACAGGATCTGCATAAAGCCGATATTTGCCCGTTCCGGGAAACGCTCGTGGCTCTCCAGGACAGGGCCGATAACCTCAACTTCCGCCGTTTCCGTACTTTCCACCTGGATAACACAGTGCGGATTACCCATAGATACCACACCGCACAGGACGGTACGCTCAGCGGCACGGATAATATAGGTTTTCTCTTCTTTTACCGCGCGGAACGGCACCAGCGCCGGTTCGAACTCCGGAACGCCCATATTTACGCGGACATTATCATCATCGGCAATACTGAGTACCATACGCCCGGATTGCGTGCTGACACGGATATCCCGTTTATTGGTCAGCCCTTTGAGGCGGACAAAACGGGCAAAACAGCGCGCGCCGTTGCCGCACTGTGCCACTTCACTGCCGTCAGCGTTAAAGATGCGGTAGTGAAAATCCAGTTCCGGATCATAGGGCGCTTCCACCACCAGCAGCTGGTCAAAGCCGACGCCGGTGTGCCGGTCTGCCAGACGGCAGATGAGCTCCGGTGAAAAATAGATATTCTGGGTGACGGCGTCCACCACCATAAAATCATTACCCAGGCCGTGCATTTTGGTGAACTGCATGTTCAGATCCTGTTTACGCCTCAGTAACCGGGATTATCCGGTGGTCATTTTTGCGTTTTGCCGGTCTCAGCGTTGTCTGTCTGCACAGCAGACTGCTCTGCCGCAGAGGCGCTTTTCGCAGCGGCAGGCTCTTCCGGCGGGAAGTAAAGCGGGCCTTTCAGTCCGCAGCCGGACAGGGTCAGCAGCATCACGGCGGATACAGCACAAATCATTTTTTTCTTCATTTACAGTCATGCCTGTTAATCATCGGTCAATACCCTCTATAATCGCAGTTAGATGTCGAAAAGCAAATAGGAAATGACGATGACCGATACAGAATTTCACCAGACGGCGGATGCGCTGTTGCAGGATATTGAAGCAAAATTAGATGATTACGACGGTGATGCGGATATTGACTGCGAAACCAATGGTGGTGTGATGACACTCAGTTTTGAGAACGGCTCAAAAATTATCATCAACAAGCAGGAAGCGTTTCATCAAATCTGGCTGGCAGCGCGCAACGGCGGTTATCATTTTGATCTGAAATCAGATAAATGGATTTGTGATCGCAGCGGCGGCGGGTTGTTTGCCATGCTGGCACAGGCTATCAGTGAGCAAAGCGGCGAACCGTTCAGCTTCTGAGTGTCAGACTGACGGCACAGAATCTGTGCCGTCGCATGTCAGCTGCGCTGTCCGGCGGCCTGATACTGTAACGGCCTGACATCCGTATGAAAATCTGAATACACCGTATCACGCGGCTCTTCCGTGACAGACGGGGAAAACATCGGGCTGTGGAACGGCGTGACCTGTGTTTTACCATCGGTTTTCAGGATCTGGTAGAACTGCGGCAGATTGAAATTGATAAAGCTGGAGCCGTAAGTGAACCGGTCATGGGAAGAGGAATAGAACCGGCTGACATCCCGGATCAAATCTTCTTTGCTGCCTTCACATCCGGAATAGATCTCCACCCGGTTTGATTCATCCAGTACATAAATATTGAAGCCGTTATCATCACGGTTTTCAAAGAAGAACTGAATAATCCCCTCACTGGCATAGCCATCCACCACATCCGGCAAATGGCCGGTTTCCGTGCTGATTTTCACCGGAAACCCGCGCAGTTTGTTATTGGAAATCGCGCCGTAAAATTCAACCGCATTTTCCAGTTTCTGCACAGAGACGTTGAGGCGTTCAAAGAACAGCCCCCAGGTCTGTCCGGCCAGGCGCAGCGCTTTAAAGCGGCCCGGATCCTGACGGTTGGTGGTCAGACGCAGTTCGATACATTCAGAAACCAACTGACGGATACGGGTGCTTATCAGCCCGCGCAGATGGCGGCTGTAGCAGAAGATTTCCACACCGGACGGCGGTGCGGCGTCCTGGTGCATCTTGCCGAGAATAGTTTTCAGGGCTTCCAGTACAGACTGTTCGCCGCTGAAATGCAGTGTACGCACTTCATTCCAGGAGTTGCGGTACAGCAGATCAATACTGCCGACCAGACATTTCTGCTCCTGCCCGAAGCTGAACACATCCAGTTTGCTCATATCAAAATGCACAACCCGCTCAGCGAAATCTGCGGTCGGATCCTGCTCCAGATTGACAATAATCGCCAGATGACGGATTTCACACGGGCTGTACAACGCACGCGGTGTCGGGGCAGGCAGACGAATAGGGAAATTCTGTGACACATCATGCACCAGTTCATGCAGTTTCTGCTCGTCACAGTTTGACTCACCGTTATGAATATAGACGCGGGTTTTGTCAGTCAGCAGGCCGTTGAAGTAAGTCCAGGAGACCAGCTTATTCAGATAACGGTTATATTCCAGCGGCTGATGGCCGATGATGGTGCGGATGGTCGGCGCCTGATTATACAGATACCAGCCGCTGCGGTTGGCCCGGCCCGGCGGGACATAAATAAAGGTCAGATTCTCTTCTGACAGATCCGGAGAAATCTGCGGATTAACCAGGGTGACTTTCCCCGGCAGTGCCTCAAAGGCAGCATACAGTTTTCGTGTCAGCACACCGATATCCTGCGGACTTGCACTGACGCTCAGATTATTACGGCGCGCAAAGCGGATAAGGTTGCGATAGCTCTGCATCATGGTGTCGAGCAGCTCATTGTGTGCATCCCGCACCTGCTCAATTTTCCAGGAATTACGGCGATCCAGCACGGCCAGCCGCTCCGGGGACCAGCCCCAGCCTTTAACCATTTCAGATAACACCTGACATCGCCAGCCGCAGCACCCGCAGGATGCGCGTTCGCTGACATCAGCAGGCGGCTTTTCACACACTTTCAGGTAAAAGCAGCGGCGGATCAGATCAAGACGGGTTTCGTCATTAATGGCTTTCAGATAACGGGTGACACGGTCAAGCATCATGGCATAAGCATCCAGGCCGTGGTGAACAATCTCACCGGCATGCAGATGCTTTTTAAACTCTGTCGCCAGAAGCTGCCCGTTCGGGTAATCCCACGAGTAAGCTTCCAGCAGTAAACTTTTGATCACGGCTTTGTAAGGGGAATCCACACTCTTATAGAGCTGCCACAGGCTGGCACCAAAGTACTCTTCCGCAGACAGCTCGCCCAGCCCGCCCAGATCCAGCCACTCGTTCGGGGTTAATACACCCTGCGCATAAAGGGAGAGAACATATTCATCATAGTGATGTTCTTCCTCTGCCGGAACCATTGTCCACAGCAGGCGCTTACCGGCCATCCGCACAGCGGTCCGGTAGAATTCATCGAGCAGTAAAATGTGCTGGGTGGAGCCGCAATCCTCACCGTTGAGGCTGCCGCTGGCATTATGGCGGAACCGGTTTTCATCAATCAGGAAAAAGGTGACATCAATACCTTTTGCCGCCGCCCACTCTTCAATCAGTGTACATTTACGCCGCAGATTCTGTTTTTCATCGTGATCAAGCCAGGACTGATGACAGACCCAGATATCAAGATCAGAAGAATGGCTTTGTCCGACAGACGAAGTGCTGCCCATGGAATAGATACCGGTAATCGGCAGTTCGCCGCCGGCATTGCACGGCAGACACTCCCCGTGCTGACGGGAAAACTCTGCCAGCCAGTGAGACTGATCATCATCAGATGCCCAGAAACAGACACCGTGCGGCACATTACCCGGCACATAGCCCGGCATATCCGGATGGTGATGATGCAGCAGTACCGGCAACAGACTGTACACGTCTTTGAACGCACGACTCATCCCGATGGTCGCGCGCTCTGATCTGAGCTGATTTATTGCATCCAAACGTTGCTTGAGTGTTTCAATATAAAGATACAAAGGATTCGCCTGATTTTATTTCATGTAACTGGAAACGACCTGATGCCCGGCTTTATAGGTGTATGAATACAGACTGATAATGTGATGCTGAAAAATGATAAGAATCGAACCAAAGTTAAATTGCCGGAAACGTGATCAATTTAACACCTTCGGGGCAAAGGGTAAAGCTTCACACTAAAAAAGGCACGATAACCCAAAGTTGTTATTAGTAGGATAACTAATTGTAAAATATATATTTTCGTTAAAAATCACCAGGATACACACAATAAATCTAAGGAAATATTCGGGAAATATGACGTGTTTCTGTTTTTGTTCACTTTTTGAGCGAAAAAGTAATACTACTTACTCATACAAGGCGTTTTTATTTATTTTAATAATGCTATGAAATAGTTATTTAAATTGAATCGATTTAATTAATACTTTTCCACGATTGCAAAATATTTTTATTATTTAAAATATGTTTTAATTATTTACTGACAGATGCCTGCCCCCGCCTGACACTATTTATTCTCTGATCGTCTTTTTTCCTTCTTATCTGCCGGGCAGGTCTCGTCACGTAACTGGAAAAATAATCAGCAAAATGATAAAACAAAGGCAGTTTTTCTTATTTTTCCGGTCATGTTTTACATAAAAAACGCCGGATAAAAAGACAAGGATCCCTGACAATTATCATGACCACTCAATCTCTGCGTATTGCCACCCGTCAAAGCCCGCTTGCTCTGTGGCAGGCCGAATTTGTCAAACATGCGCTGGAACAGCTTCATCCCGGGCTGCGCGTCGAACTCGTCCCGATGGTCACCAAAGGTGACATTATTCTCGACACGCCGCTGGCGAAAGTCGGCGGCAAAGGACTGTTCGTCAAAGAACTGGAACTGGCATTGCTGGAAAACCGGGCGGATATCGCCGTTCACTCCATGAAAGATGTGCCGGTCGATTTCCCGGACGGGCTGGGGTTAGTCACTATCTGTGAGCGGGAAGATCCGCGTGACGCCTTTGTCTCCAACCATTATGGCAGTGTGGATACCCTGCCGCCCGGCAGTATCGTCGGCACCTCCAGTTTGCGCCGTCAGTGCCAGCTGCGTGAACGCCGTCCTGATCTGGTGATCCGCGATCTGCGCGGTAATGTGGGCACCCGGCTGGGTAAACTGGATAACGGCGACTATGACGCGATTATCCTGGCCGTCGCCGGACTGAAACGCCTGAAACTGGATGAACGCATCCGCAGCGCCCTGCCGCCGGAAGAATCCCTGCCCGCAGTCGGTCAGGGTGCAGTGGGGATTGAGTGCCGCCTGGATGATGAACGCACCCGTTCGTTACTGAGTGCCCTTAATCACGCGCGGACTGATATCTGTGTCCGTGCTGAACGTGCCATGAATACCCGTCTGGAAGGAGGGTGTCAGGTGCCCATCGGCAGTTATGCTATCTGGCAGGGGAATAAAATCTGGCTGCGGGCGCTGGTCGGCGCACCGGACGGCAGTGAGATTGTCCGCGGTGAGCGTCTGTGTGACCCGCAGGATGCCACCGCTGCGGGCGTTTCTCTTGCCGAGGAACTGCTCGATAACGGCGCTCGGGCTATCCTGACTGAAGTCTATCAGGGGCACACGCCTGCATGACCATCCTGGTCACCCGCCCCTCACCGGCCGGTGAAGCCCTGGTCAGCGCACTGCGCTCACGCGGGCAGAATGCGCTTTCTGCGCCGCTCATTCGTATTTCCCCGGGACATGAGCTGCCGCTGCTGATTGCCAAAACAGAGGCACTTTCCCCCGGAGATGCCCTTTTTCTGCTGTCAAAGAATGCGGCTTATCACGCAAATGAACAGCTTATTCAACAGAATTACCTGTGGTCTGATAAGCTTTGCTATTATGGGATCGGTCAGTCAACCGCCGGCTGCTTTGAGCAACTGACCGGATTACCCGCAGCCTTTATGCCCGGCGGTGAAACCAGCGAGCACCTGCTGACCCTGCCGGATTTGCAGGACATGACCGGCCGCCGTGTACTTCTTCTGCGCGGTAACGGCGGCAGGGAGTATCTGGCACAGACACTGCGCGAACGGGGCGCGGTTGTGGATTACTGTGAGTGTTACCGCCGCGAACCCGTGAATTACGACGGCGGGGAATGCGCCCTGTTGTGGCAGAAGCAACAGGTTCAGACGCTGGTGGTGACCAGCGGCGAAATGCTGCGGCTGCTGCGGCGGCTGATTCCGGCCGCACACCTTGGCTGGCTGTTACAATGCCGGATTATTGTTGTCAGTGACAGACTGGCAGCTATCGCACAATCACTGGGTTGGCAGGATATTGATGTCGCCGCCGGTGCAGATAATGAAGCCTTACTTCAGGCTCTTCAATGAACAGACATGGGACGCCACGAATGACGGAACACGAAAAAAAAACCGAATCGGCCGACACACCTGAAACACAGGATGCTGTAATCAGTACCGACCCGCAGACAGAGAAAAAAGACACGGCTGACGGGGAAAAAGCAACCGCAAAAAACATCACTGATAAAGCGGCCTCTGAGAAAAAACCGGCAGATACCGCACCGAAAGCGGCACCGGAAGCCCGGCCGTCCCGGAGCACCCCGCCTGCTGCCGGGGAAAAACAATCTTCCGGCTTTCTGCGCGGCGCGATCGCACTGGCGGTTATTCTGCTGATCGGCGGCGGAGTCTGGTATGCCTCACAGGCCGGGACACAGACACTATCGAAAAACCTGGAAGCAGAAAATGCACAGCTGAAGTCTCAGATAGCCCAGTTGCAGCAGGAACAGCAGCAGACACAGAAACAGATGCAGGAATTTATCGCACAGCAGTCGGCTCTCAGCGCACAGTATCAGCAGCAGGAAGCGGCACTGAAACACGATCTGGATTTACTGCGCAGCCGGGTCACCGCACTATCCAGTACTGACGTGAAAAGCTGGCTGCTGGCTCAGGCTGATTTTCTGGTCAAAATGGCAGAGCGCAAGCTGTGGAATGACCAGGATGTGGTCACCGCCATGGTACTGCTGAAAAATGCCGATGCCAGCCTGGCCGAAATGAATGATCCGGGCCTGCTGGATGTACGCACCGCGCTGCGCAATGATATCACTGCACTGTCCGCCGTCAGTCAGATCGATTTTGACGGCACGATCCTGCGCCTGAATCAGCTTGCCGGTCAGGTGGATAATCTGCGTCTGGATGACGGCAGCCGTGACGGCGCGCCGATGGACAGCAGTGACAGTGAAGGGCTGACTTCTTCCGTGTCGGACTGGCGTACTAACCTGACCAAAAGCTGGAAAGGGTTTATGAGTGATTTCATCACCATCCGCCGCCGTGACAACACTTCCGCACCACTTCTGGCACCGAATCAGGATATTTATGTCCGTGAAAATATCCGCGCCCAGCTGCTGATCGCCGCACAGGCGGTGCCGCGTCACCAGGAAGAGAGCTACAAACAGTCACTGGATGCTGTCTCCACCTGGGTTCGTGCGTACTTCTCCGATAACGACCCGGCTAACGCCGCCTTCTTGGCCGAAGTCGATGCCCTGGCAGCACAGCCGATCTCAATGAGTGCACCGGACAGCCTGACCAGCCAGCCGCTGCTGGATAAACTGGTACAGACCCGCATCCGCCGTCTGCTCAACGATGAAACACCACCGCCGGCACCGGCTGAGGCACCGCAGGAAACACCTGCCGCTGCACCGGCACAGCCGGAAGCAGCACCACAACAGGAGGGATAACAGATGTTTAAAGTCTTTATTCTGTTTCTTATCCTGATTGCCGGGATTATTGTCGGCCCGCTGGTGGCCGGACATCAGGGCTATGTTCTGATCCAGACCGATAATTTTGATATTGAAACCAGTGTTACCGGCCTGGTGATCTGCTTTCTCGGATTACAGGCTGTTTTGATGCTTCTGGGCTGGTGCTGGCGCCGGCTGAAAAGCGGCGGTTCCCGTACCCTCGGCTGGTTTGGCAGCCATAAACGCAACCGCGCCCGCGCGCTGACCAACGATGCACTGCTCAAACTGGCTGAAGGGGACTTCCGCCAGGTGGAAAAACTACTGAGCCGCAGTGCGGATAATGCGGAACAGCCACTGGTTAACTATCTGCTGGCAGCAGAAGCGGCACAGCAGCGCAGTGATAATCTCCGCGCCAATCAGTATCTGGAACGGGCTTCTGAGCTGGCCGGACGTCATCAGTTACCGGTGGATATTACGCGCGCCCGTATTCTGCTGAGCCGTAATGAAATTCCGGCCGCGAGAACCGCGATCGATAATCTGCTGGAAATCGCACCGCGCCATCCGGAAGTGCTGCGTCTGGCGGAACAGGTATATGCACGCTCCGGAGCCTGGAAATCCCTGATCGCAATTCTGCCGCCGATGAAAAAATCCGGCGAGTTTACGGATGAGCAGGTCGAACAGACTGAAATCCGCGCCTGGCTCGGTATGATGCAGCAGGTTGCGGATCAGGACGGCAGTGATGCACTGCGCCACTGGTGGAAGAATCTCAGCCGCCATCTGCGCCACAATCCGGATATGGCCGTGGCTGCCGCACAGCACTTTATCGCCGGTGATGATATGGCGGATGCGGAAGCGGTTGTGCTCGACGGACTGAAGCGTCAGAAAGATCAGCGCCTGCTGATGCTGCTGCCGCAGATCCGGACAGACAATCCGAAAGCTATCCGCAAGGTGCTGAACCAGATGCAGAAGGACGATGCGGATCAGCCGCTGCTCAACAGTACCCTCGGACAATTGGCTATGCAGGAAACACGCTGGGAAGACGCGGAGAAATACTTTAAGTCAGCCCTGAGCAGTCGCCAGGATGCACATGATGCGGCATGGCTGGCCGATGTGCTGGATAAGCAGAAAAAGTATGAAGAATCAGCAATGATCCGCCGCAATGCCCTGCTGAATACACTGACACTGCCGGATGAAAAAACATCCCGCGAATAAGCACAACCAGTTTATTTCACATCACACAGAGCCAATCCTGCCGGATTGGCTTTTTTATGCCGGAACATCATTAAAAGAGATTGACGGAACACGTTCTTGATGGCAAGAATGGAATATAAAAAAACACCTATCGCGGTACGATAGGTGCATAAAATACAATCAGGTCTACAGACGGATGGTGCCTCACTCAACGTTACGTCCTGTTGCTGATGTAAAGATTTCGGGATCTTTTACATCGATAACCCGGACAATAGGCACCGAATTTAGCTCTGCGTCATCTCCGGGTTTATGAAGCTTGCGCAAACATAAGGAATGAGATGAGCATCTACACCCTGATGTAATGCACAAGACGTGCCAACTTTTACGCCTTCCCGATTTCCCACGGTTCCCGTGGGTTTATTTTTTTTATTCCGCCTTCCGCTTATAAATCACTGATGCAATTCTGTCCGCAGTGTCTCTGTTTTGCGACGCTTTCTGATATCAATATTAAAATCATTATATATCAACAAATTAAATGTCTCACTTTAGCGACAAGCATTATGCGCTTTGTCGCCGGATCTATACAACACTCATAATATATTGATTTATATTGAAATTATAGGATATTACCGGAACCGGCGGTTTTATAGCAGCAGGAAGAAAAACAGGACATGAAAAAACAGAAACCGCGGAAACGAAAAAACCCCGCTGTAAGCGGGGCTTTTTCTGAATATGGTCGGCGAGATAGGATTCGAACCTACGACCCACTGGTCCCAAACCAGTTGCGCTACCAAGCTGCGCTACTCGCCGAAAGGCTGACTTTTCATGATGATGGTGCGAAGGGGGGGACTTGAACCCCCACGTCCGTAAGAACACTAACACCTGAAGCTAGCGCGTCTACCAATTCCGCCACCCTCGCAGGTTCATCACTACAGTCATGTTGCATGTTATTAAATGGGGTGGCTAATGGGACTCGAACCCACGACGACTGGAATCACAATCCAGGGCTCTACCAACTGAGCTATAGCCACCATAACATCGCAACATTTTACTACTTACAACAACGAAATACTATACCGTAACTCTTACACGCATAATGGCGCGCCCGACAGGATTCGAACCTGAGACCTCTGCCTCCGGAGGGCAGCGCTCTATCCAGCTGAGCTACGGGCGCTTTGCGCCGTTGCGGGAGAGGATAGTACGGATTTCTCATGCGTCTGTCCAGTGCTTTTTTTCACAAATGTATTGTTTGCTCAGTCTTTGCCCGCTTTGCTGATAAAGAGAGCATTTTCCCGCAAAAAGCCGTCCGGACAGGGGCAGTTATAATTTATTACCGTAGTAATAACCCAAAAATTTCAGCAGTTTTAACTGACGACGGAAACGGGTCGGTTGTGATAACAGGCGGTAGAGCCACTCCAGTCCCATATTCTGCCAGACCTTCGGCGCACGTTTCACATGACCGGTAAAGACGTCGTAAGTGCCGCCCACGCCCATATACAGGGCATCAGGGTGTATCTTACGGCAGTCACGCATAAAGATTTCCTGTTTTGGTGAGCCCATCGCCACCGTCACGATTTTCGCACCGCTGTCGCGGATACGCTCAAACAGGGTATCACGCTGTTCTGCTGTGAAATAACCGTCCTGTGTGCCTGCCGGATTCACATTCCACTGTGCTTTCAGTTTGGCTTCGGTTTCCGCCAGCACTTCCGGCTTGCCGCCGACCAGAAATACCGGCGTATTTTCCTGTCCGGCGCGTTCCATCAGCCCTTCCCACAAATCTGCCCCGGCAATCCGTGAGACATCCGCTTCCGGATATTTGCGGCGGATAGCACGGACAATACTGATCCCGTCCGCATACAGATATTCCGCATGGCTCAGCAGTGTGTGCAGCGCTTCATCCTGTTCTGCGGTCATGACTTTTTCGGCATTAATGGCCACCAGCGTACCGGTTCTGACCTGCCCGTCCTTAAACAGATAATCCAGAAAATGTGCCTGATTCCGGAAACCCTGAATCGGGTGGTTACGGATAGAATACTGCGGGATATGCTCCGCGCTGCCGGCATCAGAAGATAACGGTTCCATGCTAATTCCTTACGATGAAAGACGGGTGCGTTTGCCCTTTGAAATCACATAATGACGGATAAGCCCGGCTGTTTCGAACAGCCAGTACAGCAATTTCGCCACCACCAGACAAAAGCCGAAAATAAGACAGAAAAACACCACGCGGGAAACGAATGAGTCCATTCCTTCGCGGGCCAGCACAATCATATTAAATATCGCACCGAAGCAAAATGCGTGCAGAATGGCCGCTTTATAACGGTTTGTCTCCCGTTTGCCCAGCTCATACAGCCAGTCGAACCATTTAATAATCAGCCCGACCACCACAGCACCGAGCGGGATAAACCAAAAGCCGCCCATCACCACCAGCGAGCCGATCAGTGTCGGTGAAATCGCCAGCCCGGAATGGTTGTTCAGTACTTCCCAGGTAAAATAGTTTGCCGCATTGAGCACGGTATCGGGACGGTCCGGCCACAGCCAGGACGGGATAAAGACATAAAAGTCACGGATGATCGGCGCCAGCCCCTGAAACTCAATTTTATCGTAGTTATTCAGCAGCAGGCCGAGGTTTTCCCACGGCGAGAAGGTATCGCGGGTCAGATAGAGGAACGTGTAAAATGCTTCCGCCCCGCTGACATCCAGGCTGTAGCGCTTGAGTGCCAGCCAGAACATACCCACCACGCCAAAGATCCCTGCACTGACCAGCATCCACAGCGAAATCCAGCCGCGGACAACCCCGATAAACAGGAACAGAGCGAACGCGATAATGATATTGGCGCGGGTGCCGCCGACAATCACATACGTCATAATCCCGAACGCCACCGTGGTGATCAGGAAGAAAATCCAGCGCTGAAATGTGGGTTTCAGGAAGAACACCACCAGCATCGCTGGGATAAAGAAGTAGAAAAAGCGCTTTAAGGCCACACCGGTGACCTGGCTCGAGAAAATCTGACTGTAGGTTTTCAGTTTAAACAGCAGCAGCCCGTTTTCCATAAAGAAAATCCCGGCAGTCGCAACAGCAATTGCCGCCAGCAGCAGCCAGGTGAGCCGGGTTTCTGTTTTGTTCATGGAAAACAACGGTGTGCCGCTATAGACTGCGTCAGATCTGCGCAACCGGGTTTTATACGCCACATAATAAATCGCATAGAAACTGACGGATGCCAGCAACGCCTGTAACAGCGCCGACGGCGGTACCACCTGCACATCAAACCGGAAGACCAGTGCAAAGGTAAACGGAAAGCCGAAAAAGAACGTCAGAAGATAAAGCATTGAGAAAAAGATATTAAAACTGAAGCGGACCCGGCGGAATTCCCGGTAGGTCAGCAGCAGGATAAAGGCCAGCGAGATAAACCAGACGGCAAACAGCCCGATAAAATCAAACTGACTCATGCCTGTTTCTCCTGCACAGCCGCCAGTGCCTGCTCCCAGCCCTGCACAAAGTTAGGGCTGAAGAAGGCAATTTTTTCACGATCGAGGGCAAACAACTGCTCCCGTGCCTGTGCCACGACTTCCGGCGTCACGTCATCACCGTAAAACAGCACCGGCAACTGCTGCTCTGTCATATCCTGCCAGAACGGGTTCTGACGGCTGATCACAAACGGAATACCGAACTGGACCAGCAGACAAAGTGTGCCGATCCCCTGCTGACGGTTAAAGATAAAATAGCCGAGGTCGCATTGTTTCAGCAGATTCAGATAGATATCAAAATCCATCTTGTCTTTCAGGATCTCCGCCTGCTGCTGAGGAAACAGTTGCTGCGCGAAGGCATCCACTTCCGCAATATAATCGCCGTTGTTTTCCGGATAGCCCATCGGGATGATGATTTTTACCTTCTCTCCGAACTGCTCATGAATGCGCGTCAGCGCCTCTTTATGACGGTTTGAGCGGTCACCCGAGTTACCCAGCAGGATCATCATATTATCGTCACCACGCGGCTCAGGCGGCGTTAAAACGGTCAGTGACGGATCCATCCGCGTCGGGAAATAGAGCAGGTCAGCAGGGATCGCCGGGCAGAACTGGGCAAAATAGTTTAAATCCCCGCGGGTACCGAACACATGGCCGACCCGCTTCTGTGCCAGGCGGCGCAGATGATAAAACAGTCTGAATTTAAGCTGGCGGGAATCTTCATACAGATCCGCCCCCCAGATATGCCAGTAAAACTGATGGCGTTTAATTTTTCCTGACAATAACGCCAGCCAGATCAGGGCATTAAACTGACCATGGAAGAAGAAGCGGCACTGCCGGTCACCTTTTGCTTTCGCCGTGACGGCATTCGCCAGGCTTTTTTTATCCGGCCAGACATCCAGTTCCAGGTTGGGATATTGCGCCAGAAGCTGCCCGGCGGTGGAAACAACCATAAATTCAGACATTTCCTCACGCGGCAGCTGTGGTGCCAGCACATCATTGAAGAAGCGCAGCACTGTCTGGTTATGATGCGGGATATCAGATCCTAAAACGTGAATTAAAGTTGTCATGCTCGCCTGCAATAGATGAGAAATACGCTACAACACAAAAGGAAGTAGATAATATATGTCAGCATATAGGCCTGTGCCGCGCCAACGGCACCGTGTGCCGGAATCAGCCAGTAAGCGGACAGTGTCAGTAAAGCAAACTGGGTGACTTCCGTTAAGATATAAAACCGCAGTGCGGCTTTGGCAATCACCAGATAACCGAAAACATAAGCGCCCACTTTCAGGACATCACCGGCCAGTTGCCAAGCAAACAGGTCACGCATGCCGGTAAATTTATCAGTAAACAGCAGCCAGATAGCAAAATCGCGCAGCAGCCAGACCATAAAACTGGCCGCAGCCACCGCCGGTAACACAAATTTCAGCGATTTGATGATCTCACGGCGGATATCACTTTTTGCCTGTAACCGCGATAATGTCGGCAGCAGATACACAGAAAACGATGCGGTAATAAACTGGAGATACGCGTCCGAAATACTGGTCACACCGCCCCATATTCCCACCTCATCCCAGCTGTAGCGCGATGCCAGCAGGTTCCGCATCATGATATACGCCACCGGCAGTGTCACCGCTGTCATCAGCGCCATCAGGGTAAATTTTCCCAGATGTGATGCAATCGCCCGATCCCAGGCCGGTTTCAGTTCAGAAAGCGGAAAATGACGGCGGCGCAGCAGCATTACGAAAGCCGGAATGATAATCAGCGCCGGCACCAGCGCAAGCCCGGCCAGTGCGCCATCATAGCCCCACCAGTACTGGCAGAGATAATAGGCCGTGACCCCGATCAGACTGCCGGCGATCAGTGCCAGCGCATTCCCGGACGCATCACGGTATCCTTTGATAATCGCGAGAAAATAGTTGGCGTAAGCAATTCCCATCTGGATAAATGCCACCGCTGCAACCACATCCTGATACGCGTCATTACCGTCAAACAACGCCATGCTGACAGGTCTGCTGAACAGCAAAAACACAATCGCCAGCAGTGTCGAGAACACCAGAATCAGGGTTGAGGACGTGCCTAATACCGCCCGGCGTTTTTCCGCATCATCGCGGTGCTCGGCGATATATTTGGTCACACCGTTAAAAATACCGGCTCCTGACAATACCCCCAGCACAGTAATCAGCTGGCGGAAGTTCAGCGCCTGGCCGATACCGGCCGGACCAAATGTCAGTGCCATCAGTTTAATGACCAGCAGCCCCGCCCCGATTTTGATCAGGGTGGAGCCTGCGGTCCAGACAGATGCTTTGGCTAAGGACATACTACGCGAAGAAGCCCTTAATCAGATGGATCACACGCTGCTGCTCATCTTCTGTCATGTTGTAGAACATCGGCAGACGTACCAGGCGCTCGCTTTCACGGGTGGTAAAGATATCCTCACCGTCAAAACGGCCGAACGCCATACCGGCCGGGCAGCTGTGCAGCGGCACATAATGGAATACGGTCAGCACATCGTTCGCTTTCATGTACTCACTGAATGCCGTGCGCTCTGCCACATCTTTCAGTTTGATGTAAAACATGTGCGCGTTCTGTTCCAGATTTTCCGGCACAACCGGCAGAGTCAGCAGGCCATCCTGCGCCAGCGGGGTCAGTGCATCATAGTAAATCTGCCAGAATGCCAGACGGCGCTCATTGATTTTCTCTGCTTCTTCCAGCTGAGCCCACAGATATGCCGCCTGTAAGTCAGACATCAGGTAGCTGGAGCCGATATCGCGCCAGGTGTATTTATCCACCTGTCCGCGGAAGAATTCGCTGCGGTTGGTGCCTTTCTCACGGATAATTTCCGCGCGGCCAATCATCGCCGGATCATTAATCAGGGTGGCACCACCCTCACCGCCGGAAGAGTAGTTTTTGGTTTCGTGGAAGCTGTAGCAACCGATATGACCGATAGAACCCAGCGCGCGGCCTTTGTAAGTTGACATCACGCCCTGTGCGGCATCTTCCACCACATAGAGGTTATATTTCTTCGCCAGCGCCATGATGATGTCCATTTCACAGGCCACGCCTGCATAATGCACCGGCACAATCACTTTGGTTTTATCAGTGATGGCCGCTTCGATCTTAGTTTCATCGATATTCATGGTGTCCGGACGGATATCAACAAACACCACTTTCGCACCGCGCAGCACAAAGGCATTGGAGGTGGAAACAAAGGTATAGCTCGGCATGATGACTTCATCACCCGGCTGAATATCCAGCAGAATTGCCGCCATTTCCAGTGATGCGGTACAGGACGGTGTCAGCAGGACTTTGGCGCTGCCGAACCGTTTCTCCATCCACTCTTCGCATTTTTTGGTGAACGAACCGTCACCGCACAGTTTGCCGCTTTGCATGGCCTGCTGCATATATTCAACTTCAGTGCCGACTACAGGTGGTTTATTAAATGGAATCATTGCATCCTCGGTATAACCAGTAGGCAGTGCTGTCAACCGCACCACCGCTTTTTGTATAAAGGCGCATTGCCGCAAGGTTACTGAGTTGTGTTGCAACCCGTAATACCCGGCAGTGATGTTCTGCACACCACTGTTGCGCCGCCGACATTAATCTCAGGCCGATACCCTGACCCTGGTTGCCCGGCAGTACCGCCAGCAGCCCGATCCGGGCGCTGTGTTCATCCGTCTGACGGAGGGTGACAAACCCGGCAATCTCATTGTTTTTATTGCGGATCAGCAGACAATCTTTATCGAATGTCCCGCGCACCGCTTTTTCCGCCCACACTGCATAAAACCGGGCGCTGTCATCCGGCTGATACCACGGCACACGGAAACGGCTCTGGCTGAAAACCTGTGCTGCTGCCTGTTTTATGACCGGAATATCGTCGTCATCCGCATAACAGAGAATACAGTCAGACATTGCATTTTCTGTGCCACTCTTCAGCATCAGTGCAAAATCGACCTCACTTTCCGCGAGGGAAAAGCCGAGCGCCGATAAACCGTCCAGTGCCATATTATCCCCGGCACTGATTTTGGCCTGCACCAGGTCATACGGCGCACAATCTGCCACCGTCAGTGGTGCCGCGTCCGGGGAAAATGCCAGTTTTGCCGTTTTCAGGGCAAAAAAGTCACTTTCCCAGGCAAGATATTCAATACTGGCGCGGACGGACATGGAGTAAATTCTTCAGATACTGACCATAACCGGTTTTCGCCAGCTGACGGGCGGATTCCGCCACCTGTTCGTCATTCAGCCAGCCGTTGCGCCAGGCAATCTCTTCCAGACAGGCGATTTTAAAGCCCTGACGTTTTTCAACCGTCTGCACAAAGGTGCTGGCCTCAATCAGACTGTCATGAGTACCGGTGTCCAGCCAGGCAAAACCCCGGCCGAGCAACTCAACATTCAGTTCGCCGCGCTCCAGATACATCTGGTTGATACTGGTGATTTCCAGTTCGCCGCGCTCAGACGGTTTCACCTGCTTAGCGATATCAACCACCTGATTATCATAGAAATAAAGGCCGGTCACTGCCCAGTTGGATTTCGGTTGTGCCGGTTTTTCCTCAATCGACAGTGCGCGGAATTCATCGTCAAACGCCACCACGCCGAAACGTTCCGGATCCATCACCTGATAACCGAATACCGTTGCACCATGAGTCCTGGCCGCGACGCTTTTCAGTTTCGGACTGAACGCGTGACCAAAGAAGATATTATCCCCCAGCACCAGACTGCAATTGTCATCACCGATAAATTCCTCACCGATGATAAAGGCCTGTGCCAGACCATCAGGTGACGGCTGCCCGGCATAGTTCAGTGAAATACCGAACTGTTCGCCATTACCCAGCAGACGACGGAATGACGGCAAATCTTCCGGCGTTGAGATGATCAGAACGTCGCGGATCCCGGCCAGCATCAGCACGGACAGCGGATAGTAGATCATCGGCTTGTCGTAAATCGGCAGCAGCTGTTTTGACACCCCGCGGGTGATCGGGTGCAACCGTGTTCCGGAGCCGCCCGCCAGAATAATTCCTTTCATACCAGCCTCTTACTTATCCTGTCCCAGTCCCAGACGCTGTCCGGCATACGAGCCGTCCTGCACCCGGCGCCACCAGGTTTCATTATTCAGATACCATTCCACCGTTTTGCGGATACCGGATTCAAATGTTTCCTGCGGACGCCAGCCCAGATCATGCTCAATTTTATCCGCATCAATCGCATAACGCAGATCATGCCCCGGACGGTCTGTCACATAGGTGATAAGGTCACGGTATTGCGCGACACCGGCCGGTTTCTGCGGATGCAGCTCTTCCAGCAAATCACAGATAGTTTCCACCACCTGAATATTTTTGCGCTCGTTATGACCGCCGATATTGTAGGTTTCACCGATGTTTGCCTGTGTCACCACGGTATACAGGGCGCGGGCATGGTCATCCACAAACAGCCAGTCGCGGATCTGCTCACCTTTGCCGTACACCGGCAGCGGTTTACCGGAAATCGCATTGAGAATAACCAGCGGGATCAGTTTTTCCGGGAAATGGTACGGCCCGTAGTTATTCGAGCAGTTAGTGATCACGGACGGGAAGCCATAAGTCCGCTGCCAGGCACGCACCAGGTGGTCACTGGAGGCTTTGGAGGCAGAGTACGGGCTGCTCGGTGCATATGGTGTGGTTTCAGTGAAAAAGCCGTCAGGCCCTTCCAGATCGCCGTAAACTTCATCGGTGGAAATATGGTGGAAACGGAATGCAGATTTTTTCTCCGTATCCAGTGCTGTCCAGTAATGGCGTGCCGCTTCCAGCAGTGTGTAAGTACCCACAATATTGGTTTCGATAAACGCAGCAGGGCCGTCGATAGAGCGATCCACATGACTTTCCGCTGCCAGATGCATCACCGCATCCGGTTGATACTGTGCAAACACGCGGTCAAGCGCCGCGCGATCACAAATATCCACCTGTTCAAAGGCATAGCGTGAAGAATCAGCTACCGGTGCCAGTGATTCGAGATTACCGGCGTAGGTCAGTTTATCGACCACCACCACACTGTCAGCGGTATCACGGATAATATGACGCACAACCGCAGAGCCGATAAAACCGGCTCCGCCTGTTACTAAAATACGTTTCAACGCCATACTCCTTTGGTATCGATAATCCATTTCTGCGGGATCTGGCTGCCCGGAATACCTTTGAACGGGGTATGATCCACCAGCAGCAGGATGATATCCGCATCAGTAATTGCTTTTTCGATAGAGACCAGTTCTGCCAGACCTTTCAGTTTGTTCGGCAGTTCATGCACGTTCGGCTCAACTGCCAGGGTTTTCCCTGCATGCCATTCAGCGACCATTTTGGTAACCTGAACCGCCGGGCTTTCGCGCAGATCGTCGATATTTGGTTTGAATGCCAGACCAAAGCAGGCGATGGTGACTTCGGTAGCACGTTTGCCGGTTTCAGTCAGACAATCAGCAACCGCTTGTTTTACCTGATCAATCACCCACAGTGGTTTGCCGTCGTTGACCAGACGCGCAGTGTGGATCAGACGGGCCTGTTTCGGGTTTTGTGCCACGATAAACCACGGGTCAACCGCGATACAGTGGCCGCCGACACCCGGACCCGGCTGTAAAATATTCACACGCGGATGACGGTTTGCCAGGCTGATCAGTTCCCAGACATTGATGCCCTGATCAGCACAAATCAGTGATAATTCATTCGCAAACGCAATGTTTACATCGCGGAAGCTGTTTTCGGTCAGTTTGCACATCTCAGCAGTGCGCGCGTTAGTAATGACACACTCACCTTCCAGGAAGATGTAATAGAGTTCACTGGCGCGTTTTGAGGATTTTGGTGTCATCCCGCCGACCACACGGTCATTTTTAATCAGTTCGACCATCACCTGGCCCGGCAGCACACGCTCAGGGCAATAGGCGATATCAATATCAGATTCTTCACCCGCCTGCTGCGGGAATGTCAGATCAGGACGCGCAGCCGCGAGCCACTCCGCCATCTGCTCAGTCGCACCGACCGGAGAGGTGGATTCGAGAATAATCAGGTCACCTTTTTTCAGTACCGGGGCGATAGATTCCGCAGCAGACTGCACGAAAGCCAGATCCGGCTCGTGATCGCCTTTAAACGGCGTCGGTACGGCGATCAGGAACGCATCAGCAGGCTGTGGTTTGGTGAACGCTTTCAGGAAACCGCCTTCCACGGCAGTTTTCACAACCGCGCCCAGGTCAGGCTCCACAATATGAATTTCACCACGGTTAATGGTATCAACCGCATGCTGGTTCACATCCACACCAACCACTTTCTTCTGACGGGAGGCAAAAGCTGCCGCTGTTGGTAAACCAATGTAACCCAGACCGACAACAGAAATAGTTTCAAAACTCATAATGTCACCTGATTGTTTTTCAATGCTTCAAGAATACGCTGGCACGCTTTTCCGTCCCCGTAAGGGTTATGTGAACGGCTCATCTCATGATAAGCCGCCGGATCGGTCAGCAATCGCGTTACTTCACGAACGATAGTGCCGGTTTCGGTGCCGACCAGACGAACAGTCCCGGCATCAATCGCCTCCGGACGTTCTGTGGTATCGCGCATCACCAGAACCGGTTTACCTAATGACGGTGCTTCTTCCTGAATTCCGCCGGAGTCGGTCAGAATCATATAAGCATGGTTCATAAGGTAGACAAAAGGAAGGTAGTCCTGCGGACTGATCAGCACAATATTGCTGATATCATGCAGAATCCGTTTTACCGGCTCACTGACATTCGGATTGAGGTGAACCGGGTAGACAATCTGTACTTCCGGATGCGTCGTGGCAATTTCAGCCAGCGCATGGCAAATCCGCTCAAACCCGCCGCCGAAACTCTCACGGCGGTGGCCGGTGACCAGAATCATTTTTTTGCTGCTGTCAATAAACGGATACTGTTCATCCAACTGAGCCAGCAGGGCTTTATCCTGCATGATACGGTCACGGACAGCGAGCAGTGCATCAATTACCGTATTGCCGGTGACGAAAATATGATTGTCGCTGATCCCTTCACGCAGCAGGTTTTCGCGCGAGTTTTGTGTCGGAGCGAAATGGTACATCGCCAGGTGTCCGGCAATTTTGCGGTTGGCCTCTTCCGGCCACGGCGAGTACAGGTTTCCGGTACGCAGACCGGCTTCCACATGACCGACCGGGATCCGCTGGTAGAACGCGGCCAGACTGGTTGCCATGGTGGTCGCGGTATCGCCGTGAACCAGAACGACATCTGGTTTAAATTCGGCCAGAACCGGCTTTAAACCTTCAAGAATACGGCAGGTAATATCTGTTAAATCCTGTCCCGGGCGCATAATATTGAGATCATAATCCGGTGTGATCTCAAAAAGGTGTAATACCTGATCCAGCATTTCACGATGCTGCGCGGTCACACAAACTTTTGCCTCAAAAGCCTGATCCGCTGCCAGCGCATGTACCAGCGGAGCCATTTTGATGGCTTCCGGGCGGGTACCAAATACAGTCAATACTTTCACTGAGACTCTCTTTTATTTTATATGATATCCGGCTTTCCGGCCGGTGGCGGTGACCCGCCTTAAAACTGGCCGGGAACACAGCCCCAGCCTGTTATTCTGCCGCTGCTGTTACGGACGGCGGCGAACCAGAGCCACACCCGCACCGGTCAGTGCGCCGATAAAGCCCCACATAATCATCATGAAGGCACGGCGCGGGCTGTCACGTTTTACCGGCTCATCCGGTGTCCGCAGATAGCGGTAAGCACGGAAGTTATCTTCCAGCGCCGGCCCGACATTCAGCGTCGCCAGCATGGCAATGTTCTGCTCGTAGTCTTTGTCAAACTCCGGCCCGGCGGCTTCCAGTGTCTCCAGACGCGCCTGTAACATCGGCGTGCCTAACAGAAACAGCTGGGATGACGGCAGTTCTTCCGCCGGTACATCTGTCCGGCTGCGGCTGATACCCTGTTTCTGTGCGGCCGCGATAGCGTTTTTCAGCTGTCCGGTTTCACGCTGATACAGGGATTCCGCCACCATCTTCTGGCGTTTGACCAGTGCTTTAAGTGACTGTGTCCGGGTTGCCCATGCACCTTTCAGCTCATCGTTAAGATTCTGAGCCGCGCGTGCATTTGCGAAATCCACATACTGACTCAGCAGTTTCGCAGAATCAGCCGCTGATTCCGCAGTCAGGGTCAGCGTGTCATTTACCAGTTTTTTCGTGTCATCACGCGGAGTGAGCGTGATGTTATTGATCATTTCGTCCAGCAGTGCCGCATCCGCTTTAGCATCATTTTCCATACGGGACTTGTAGTAATCCGTCTGTAACCAGAAGTCACGGCGGGTATCGTAAGATGCCGCCTGGGTAATAAACTCCTGATATGCCTCATTCGGGATCGGCAGCAGTGCTGAGGATTCCTGCGCAGCATTCAGATGCGTGTCCAGATTGCGCATAAATTGCTGCTGAGAATAATATCCGCCTAAATTATTAACCGTCGGATAGTCGGTAATCGCCGCAGAATTCCACTTCTGCTGCATAAAATAACTGGCACCCAATGCAACCAGCGCAAACACAACCGCCATCCCGGCTATCCATAATTTGCCGCGCCATAACGACATAAATAACGCGCGGATGTCTAATTCCTGGTCATACTGCGTTTGTTGCGGGTCCGGAGTATTTTCTGAACGCATATCAACATGTGCCTCTGTGGTTAAAAATTTAGTGTGTGACCGACTTACGACGCACACGGCGTCTGTGGCGTTTGATAAAACGGGCAACTTTCCAGGCGCGTTTTATACAATAGCCGTACATAACAAAAGCAAGCAGGAACAGTGCCAGCATCACCCACTCAGGGACGAAGCTGAGTACCTGTCCGGCAATACCGATTGCCGCTAATACCGCAGCAGCAAGGGTTATCACTACAAAGGATTCGCGGGACGTAAACCCGGAACGCATAATCAGGTGATGAATATGCTGGCGATCCGGCGAGAACGGACTCATCCCTTTACGCAGACGGCGGTACATAATAGCCACCATATCCATCAGCGGAATGGCGATAACCCACAGTGCCGTCACCGCATTAATCGCATGCGGCTCCCCGCCCTGTGAGGCCGATGTCAGCAGCCAGATAATGGTGAATCCGATCAGCGTACTGCCCGCATCCCCCATAAACACTTTAAAGCGGCGGCCGAACAGCCCCAGGTTAAAGCAGATATACGGCAAAATAGCGGCGATAAAAGTAAAGCACCAGAAGGCCAGGCCGCTGTTGCCGCTCAGGGCAAACAGAATCCCCAGTGCGCCGAAGGACACACAGGAGAGCCCGCCGAGCAGCCCGTCGATACCATCCACCATATTGAACGCATTCACTGCGCCCCATACAGCAAACAGCGTCAGCACATAGCTGAACGGCCCGAGTGTCAGCTCCCACGGCCCGAATGCGTAGCCCAGGCTGTCGAGTTTCAGGTTGGCAAACACCATCATAATGATAGCAACCACCGCCTGAACACCGGCCCGCAGTTTCACACTGAGATCAAACCGGTCATCAAGGGCACCGACCAGCACCAGCACACCGGCACACCCGAGATAAATAAATTTATGCGCAATAAACTCATCACTGATGAGGAAAGCAAAACAGACACTGATAAAAATAGAAATCCCGCCGACTAACGGGACCAGTCCCTGATGTTTTTTACGGTAATTGGGTTTATCCACCAAACCGGCAGCGACGCCAGCCTTACGGGCAACAAAGACCGTCGCTGTGGCGAACACAAATATGATTAGGAGTTCAGTTAACATAGTGAGATTCACAACAACCCTTTCAGATATTTTTATTATCCCTGCCGGCCGAGATCACCGTGCAGAACTTGCCATTACCAGGCAAAATAATATATGCAAGAAACATACCATGCCTTGTCACACGGGAGTTCCGAACATAACCGGTAAAAAAAAACGCCACAATACATGCGTCGTTAGTGATAAAGTGTCGTCGAAAAGCTACGAGCGTTTCATGAAGTCGAAGAACTCTTCGTTGGTCTTCGTCATCGCGAGTTTGTTAATCAGGAACTCCATCGCATCAATCTCACCCATCGGATGGATGATTTTGCGCAGGATCCACATTTTCTGCAGTTCGTCCTGGGTCGTCAGCAGCTCTTCTTTACGTGTACCGGAACGGTTGTAATCAATCGCCGGGAAGACACGTTTTTCTGCAATCTTACGGGACAGATGTAACTCCATGTTACCTGTACCTTTAAATTCTTCGTAAATAACTTCATCCATCTTCGACCCGGTATCAACCAGCGCCGTTGCGATGATAGTCAGGCTTCCGCCCTCTTCCACATTACGCGCAGCACCGAAGAAACGCTTAGGACGATGCAGGGCGTTGGCATCCACACCACCGGTCAGTACTTTACCGGAAGACGGTACAACTGTGTTGTAGGCACGGGCCAGACGGGTAATGGAGTCGAGCAGGATAATGACATCTTTTTTATGCTCAACCAGACGTTTGGCTTTTTCGATAACCATTTCCGCGACCTGAACGTGACGCGCAGCCGGTTCATCAAAAGTAGATGCAATAACTTCACCTTTTACCAGACGCTGCATCTCGGTCACTTCTTCCGGACGTTCGTCGATCAGCAGAACCATCAGCACACAGTCAGGGTAGTTATGCGCGATATTGGCTGCAATATTTTGCAGCAGCATCGTTTTACCGGCTTTCGGCGGTGCCACAATCAGACCACGCTGACCACGGCCGATAGGGGCGGCGAGGTCAAGAACACGGGCAGTTAAATCTTCTGTTGAACCATTACCGCGTTCCATACGCAGACGACGGTTTGCGTGCAGCGGCGTTAAGTTTTCAAACAGGATTTTACTGCGGGCGTTTTCAGGTTTGTCGTAGTTTACTTCGTTAACTTTCAGCAGGGCAAAATAGCGTTCACCTTCTTTCGGCGGGCGGATTTTACCTGAAATGGTATCACCGGTACGGAGGTTAAAACGGCGGATTTGGCTGGGAGAAACGTAGATATCATCAGGACCTGCGAGGTATGAACTGTCAGCAGAGCGGAGGAAACCAAAACCGTCCTGCAATATTTCCAGCACACCGTCACCGAAAATATCCTCGCCGCTCTTCGCATGCTGCTTGAGGATAGAGAAGATGATATCCTGTTTTCTCATGCGGGCCAGGTTCTCAAGCCCCATATTTTCGCCGAGAGTAATCAACTCTGATACCGGCGTATTCTTTAATTCGGTAAGATTCATAATGGTGGGTTCTTTGACTCGGGGTGTATCTCGAATTATGAACGTGAATAATACGGTAACGTTATCGTTACCAGGTTAATTTTTTACAAAACCGATTTTCACTGTTAATACGAATATTTTTGCATTTCCAGGTAATCGTCTGCAAGACTGACTGTGAACACCCGGCACAGGGCAAGATGTGATGCACATCCTATTCGGGAGAACAAATTGGGTGACATTCCCGCAAATTAGATTTATCTCCGAGGGATAACCGGACACCGGGACCGGAATATCGGATACCTTGATGTATCCGGAGATAACAGACTTTCAGACACTACAGAGTTGTCAGTATGCTATGCTGTCAGAAGAGCTACAGCGATACCTGATCAGCTGGCGCTAACTTACCATGCTTCAGAGAAGACGTCCAGCGGGTGAACAAGGATTAATTCACGTTCCCGCGGGACATCTTAACGACAGATGCTGAAACCTGCTATCAGATATTGTTGTCGATAAAGGTTTTCAGCTGGGTTTTGGATACCGCACCAACCTGCGTTGCCTTCACCACGCCGTCTTTGAACAGCAGTAATGTCGGGATACCGCGGATGCCGTATTGAGGTGCAGTCTGCGGGTTATCATCAATGTTCAGTTTTGCGATGGTGATTTTCCCTGCATATTCATCAGCAATTTCGTCTAGAATAGGGGCAATCATTTTACACGGGCCACACCAGGCCGCCCAAAAATCAACGAGCACAGGGCCGTTTGCTTTTAAGACGCTTTGTTCGAAAACGGAATCAGTCAGGTGAATAATTTTATCGCTCATTGTTCCACTCCAAAATTTGTACGATACCCGGTTAGTCTAACATTAATTAATGATAGGATTTACCTATTTCAGCGGATAGACTTCCGTAACGCAACATTAAACTGATATTCTACCTAAATATGAGCAAAACACATTTAACAGACAAGAAGTTTTCTGACTTCGCCTTGCATACTAAAGTGGTAGAAGCGCTTGATTCTAAGGGCTTTTATAACTGTACGCCTATTCAGGCGCTGACACTTCCCCTGACGATCAACGGCCGGGATGTTGCAGGACAGGCACAAACAGGAACAGGAAAGACGCTGGCATTTCTGACGTCAACGTTTCATCATTTACTTACCCATCCGGCCCCGGAAGGCCGCAAAATTAATCAGCCGCGTGCGCTGATTATGGCCCCGACCCGCGAGCTCGCGGTACAAATCCACTCTGACGCTGAACCTCTGTCACTCCTTACCGGGCTGAAAACCGGCCTGGCATACGGCGGTGACGGCTACGACAAACAAATCAAAGTGCTGGATGAAGGCGTCGATGTAATTATCGGCACCACCGGGCGCTTAATCGACTTCGCCAAACAAGGGCGTCTTGACCTGAGCGCCATTCAGGTTGTGGTTCTCGATGAAGCAGATCGCATGTACGATCTCGGCTTTATCAAAGATATCCGCTGGCTGTTCCGTCATATGCCGCCGTGTGCCGAGCGTATGAACCTGCTGTTCTCCGCAACGCTCTCCTACCGTGTCCGTGAGCTGGCGTTTGAGCAGATGAACAACCCTGAATACATTGAAATTGAACCCGAACAGCGTACCGGTCACCGGATCAAAGAAGAATTATTCTATCCGTCCAACGAAGAAAAAATGCGCCTCCTCCAGACACTGCTGGAAGAAGAGTGGCCGGATCGCTGTATTATTTTCGCCAATACCAAACACCGCTGTGAAGATATCTGGGCACACCTGGCGGCTGACGGCCATCGTGCCGGCCTGCTGACCGGTGATGTGGCACAGAAAAAACGCCTGCGTATTCTCGAGGATTTCACCCACGGTAATCTGGATATTCTGGTGGCAACGGATGTTGCGGCCCGTGGTCTGCATATCCCGTCAGTGACTCACGTCTTTAACTATGATCTGCCGGATGACTGTGAAGATTATGTTCACCGCATCGGCCGTACCGGCCGCGCCGGGGAAAGTGGTCACTCCATCAGCCTGGCCTGTGAAGAGTATGCTCTGAACCTGCCTGCGATTGAAGAATATACCGGCCATCCGATTCCGGTCAGTAAATACAACAGCGATGCCCTGCTGACCGATCTGCCGGTGCCGAAGCGCCGCCGTCGTCCGCCGCGCACCGGAGGTGGTCAGAACCGCCGCAATATGCCGCGCCGCAACAGCAACGGACCGCGTCATAACAATAACCGCACCAAACGCTGAAGGCCGCCATGCTGAGATCGTCCTCGCTTTATGCTGCCATCGATCTGGGTTCCAACAGCTTTCATATGCTGGTGGTACGGGAGATCGCGGGCAGTATTCAGGTACTGTCACGGATAAAACGTAAGGTTCGTCTGGCGGCCGGGCTGGATAAAGATAATATCCTGTCTCCGGCAGCAATGACCCGCGGCTGGCAGTGCCTGCGCCTGTTTTCCGAACATCTGCAGGATATCCCGGATTCCCGGATCCGCGTGGTGGCCACGGCCACCCTGCGTCTGGCCAAAAATGCCGGTGAATTTCTGGAAACAGCAGCGGAGATCCTCGGCCATCCGATCACAGTTATCCGGGGTGAGGAAGAAGCCCGCCTGATTTATCAGGGCGTTGCCCACACCACCGGCGGGTCAGATAAACGTCTGGTGGTCGATATCGGCGGAGGCAGTACCGAACTGGTCACCGGCAGCGGCACCAGAACCACAGAACTGTTCAGCCTGGAAATGGGCTGCGTCACCTGGCTGGAGCGCTATTTTACTGATCGCTCTCTGACCACCGATAATTTCGCCGGTGCCGAACAGGCTGCCCGCGATATTATCGCCCCGGTCGCCCCGGCACTTCTGGAACTGGGCTGGCAGGTGTGTGTCGGGGCATCCGGCACCGTCCAGGCACTCCAGGAAATTATGATTGCTCAGGGCATGGATGAACAAATCACCCTGCCGAAGCTGCAACAGCTCAAACGCAAAGCTATTGAGTGCGGCAAACTGGAAGAACTGGAGATTGAAGGACTGACGCTGGAACGGGCGTTGGTATTCCCGAGCGGGCTGGCGATTCTTATTGCGATTTTCGAAACACTCGGCATTGACGGCATGACACTCGCCGGCGGTGCGCTGCGTGAAGGGCTGGTCTACGGCATGCTGGAGCTGCCGGTGGAGCAGGATATCCGCACCCGGACACTGAAAAATATTCAGAAACGCTTTCAGATCGACGCCAATCAGGGCAAGCGGGTCCGCCAGTTAGCAGATCACTTTTTTCAGCAGGTGGCAACTGCGTGGCAGCTGGATATCCGCTGTCGTGAGCTGCTCGGCAGCGCCTCACTGATCCATGAAATCGGGCTGAGTGTTGATTTCCGCAAAGGTCCGGAACATGCCGGCTATCTGGTCAGTAATCTGGATTTACCCGGTTTCACACCGGCACAACGCCGTCTGTTATCTGTGCTGCTGCGCAACCAGAGTGGTCCGTCAGATATCCATTCTCTCAATCAGCAAAATGCGCTGACTCCGCGTGAGGCAGGCTGTTTGTGCCGTCTGCTGCGTCTGGCGATTATTTTTGCCAGCCGCCGCCGTGATGACACACTGCCGTCTCTGCGCATCCGGGCTTCTGCGGAAGGGCTGATTGTTACCCTGCCGGTCGGCTGGCAGCAGTCACATCCGCTGCGTGCGGAAGCATTACAACAGGAAATTCAGTGGCAAAGTTATGTGCAGTGGTCACTGATACTGGAAGAGCAAAAACCCTCCACACCGGGTTAATAATAAGCCCTGATTATCCGTTTTCAGATAATATCAGGGCTTTAATTTTATATGTCTTTTCAAAGTGATCCGGTTTACGGGTCATCATCCGCTATGTTACTGCTTCCATCAGTAATTCCGGATCGCCATTTTTGCTCTGAGTGAGGCCTTCATCCGTTTTCTTCCTTTTTCTTCGCCAGCATGGCTTTCAGCCCGGCCACGCCGCGCAATCCTGACTGCTGTTTCTCTTCAGCGGTTTTCACCACTTTTTTGCCATCATCCCAGTGCAGATCATCCTGCGGCAATTCATAAAGAAAACGGCTCGGCTCCGGGCGGATCAGTTCGCCGTACTGGCGGCGCTCACGGCACAGGGTAAAAAAGAGCGATTTCTGCGCGCGGGTGATCCCCACATAGGCCAGACGACGCTCTTCATCCACATTATCCTCATCGATGCTGGACTGATGCGGCAAAATACCCTCTTCCATTCCCACCAGGAAAACATACGGGAATTCCAGCCCCTTTGAGGCATGCAGTGTCATCAGTTGCACCTGATCCAGCTCTTCCGCTTCCCCGCCGCGCTCCATCATATCACGCAGGGTAAAGCGGGTAACCACCTGTGCCAGCGTCATCGGCTCGTTGAGATCATCCCCTTCCAGCATTTCAGCCATCCAGCTGAACAGCTGATCGACATTTTTCATCCGCATTTCAGCCGCTTTCGGGCTGGCAGACGTTTCAAACAGCCAGCTCTGATAATCCAGACCATGCAGTAAATCACGCACCGCGATCAGCGGCCCGCGCTCAACCAATTTTTCCACCTCCGCCAGCCAGCCGGTAAAATTCGTCAGTGCCGCCAGTCCCTGGCCGGAAAGCGTCTGCCCCAGACCGAGGTCAAAACTGGCCTGATACAAACTTTTGTCACGCGTATTCGCCCACTCGCCCAGCTTCTGAATAGTGGCGGGTCCTATCCCCCGGCGCGGCGTATTTACGATACGCAAAAAAGCACTGTCATCTTCCGGATTGGTCAGCACCCGCAGATAAGCCAGCAAATCCTTAATTTCCGGACGGGAGAAGAAAGAGGTTCCGCCGGAAATCCGGTACGGGATCCGGTTTTGCATCAGCATTTTTTCAAAGATCCGCGACTGGTGATTGCCGCGGTATAAGATCGCATAATCTTTATAATCGGTCTTATTGATAAAGTGATGGGCGATCAGCTCCCCGACCACACGCTCTGCTTCATGATCTTCATTATTCGCGGTGATCACTTTCATCGGATCCCCATAACCGAGATTTGAAAAAAGCTGCTTTTCAAACACATGCGGGTTATTGGCGATCAGGATATTCGCCGCATTCAGAATACAGCCGGACGAGCGGTAATTCTGCTCCAGCTTGATCACCCGCAGTTCCGGAAAATCGTTACTCAGTTGCACCAGGTTTTTCGGCTGTGCGCCGCGCCACGAATAAATTGACTGATCATCATCACCCACAACCGTAAAATACGCGCGTTTGCCGGCCAGTAATTTCACCAGCTGATACTGGCTGGTGTTGGTATCCTGATACTCATCCACCAGCAGATAACGGATACGCTGCTGCCAGCGCTCACGCGCCTGTTCGTCACGGGCAAACAGCAGTGTCGGTTTGGTGATAAGATCATCAAAATCAAGCACATTACAGCTGCTCAGATGCAGTTCGTAACGGCGGTAGCACTCAGCAAACGTATGTTCGCGCTCTGATCGCGCCAGCCCTTTTGCCTGTTCCGGCGTCAGCAGAGCGTTCTTCCAGTTCGAGATCTGACTGACCAGCTGTTGCAGTAACTCTTTATCTTCTTCCAGATGATCAAACGTCAGCTCTTTAAGCAGAGCGAGCTGATCCTGATCGTCAAACAGGGAAAAATTACTTTTCATCCCCAGCGCTTTGTATTCCCGCTTGATGATCTCCAGCCCCAGCGTGTGAAACGTTGAGATCATCAGCCCTTTGGCTTCTTTGCGCCCCAGGGTTTGTGCGACACGTTCTTTCATTTCCCGCGCGGCTTTGTTGGTGAAAGTCACCGCCGCTATCTGTCGCGGCTGATAGCCGGTATTGCGGATCAGATGAGCAATTTTATTGGTGATCACACGGGTTTTGCCGGAACCGGCGCCCGCAAGCACAAGGCACGGCCCCTGAACATACTCAACTGCCTGCTGCTGACCGGGATTTAATTTCATACGCGCTGTTAACTCGACTTGATACTGGAACAGGAGGGAATTGTAGCAGAAAGGTACAGCAGAAGTGTAACCGGACTCAGCTCATCCGTACTGAAAACGGCACCCGCAGGTACCGTCTCATTTCATCATTAAACGATTTTGTTATCAGCCGCCGACTGCGATACGTTTCATATCCGTCATATAGCCGCGCAGAGTTTTCCCTACGGTCTCAATCGGATGCTGGCGGATCGCTTCATTGATATCACGCAGCTGCGCGTTATCCGTACCGTGGTCCGTGCCGGATTTACCCAGGTCGCCCGGCTGCAGTGATGCCATAAAATCTTTCAGTAACGGCACTGCCGCGAAGGAGAACAGGTAGTTGCCGTATTCTGCGGTATCGGAGATAACCACGTTCATTTCATACAGACGCTTACGGGCAATGGTATTAGCGATCAGCGGCAGTTCATGCAGTGATTCATAATAAGCAGATTCTGCAATGATCCCTGCGTCAATCATGGTTTCAAATGCCAGCTCAACACCGGCTTTCACCATCGCCACCATCACAACACCGTGGTCAAAATATTCCTGTTCACCGATCTTCTGCTCAGAATCCGGATAGTTTTCAAACGGTGTTTTGCCGGTCTCTTCACGCCAGGTCAGCAGGTTTTTATCATCATTCGCCCAGTCAGCCATCATCGCTGAGGAGAAATGACCGGAAATGATGTCATCCATATGTTTTTCAAACAGGGCTTTCATCTGTACTTTCAGAGTTTCAGACAGCTGATAAGCACGGACTTTTGCCGGATTGGACAACCTGTCCATCATCAGTGTGATACCGCCCTGTTTCAGGGCTTCAGTAATGGTTTCCCAGCCGTACTGAATCAGCTTGCCTGCATACGCCGGGTCTGCACCATCGGCAACCATTTTGTCATAACAGAGAAGTGAACCGGCCTGTAACATACCGCAGAGGATAGTCTGCTCACCCATCAGGTCAGATTTTACTTCCGCAACAAAGGACGATTCCAGAACCCCCGCACGATGACCGCCGGTTGCCGCAGCCCAGGCTTTGGCAATGGCCAGACCTTCACCTTTGGCATCATTTTCCGGATGCACCGCAATCAGTGTCGGTACACCGAAGCCGCGTTTGTACTCTTCACGCACTTCAGTCCCCGGGCATTTCGGTGCCACCATCACAACGGTGATATCAGGACGGATAGTTTCCCCGACTTCAACAATATTGAAGCCGTGTGAGTAACCCAGCGCTGCGCCGGATTTCATCAGCGGCTGAACGGCTTTAACCACCGCAGAATGCTGTTTGTCCGGTGTCAGGTTAACCACCAGGTCTGCCTGCGGAATCAGCTCTTCATATGTACCGGCGGTAAAACCGTTTTCGGTGGCGCGGCGCCATGAAGCGCGTTTCTCATCAATCGCTTCCCGGCGCAGTGCATAGGCGATATCCAGGCCGGAATCACGCATATTCAGTCCCTGGTTCAGCCCCTGCGCACCACAGCCGACAATCACCACTTTTTTGCCTTTGAGATACCCTGCCTCGTCCGCAAATTCTTCGCGCGCCATAAACCGGCATTTACCTAACTGCGCCAGCTGCCGGCGCAAATTCAATGTATTAAAATAATTCGCCATGGTGACTCCGTATATTGTGTTTGCTCAGATTGCTGTCTTCGCAGCACTGATTGAGTTATTCGCCGGTGTGATATACACCCTTTATTTATAATGACTATATGTCATGATTTTCATTGCTTAAATTGATATATTCACAAGATAGTAATGCAATTTATGCAACGTACTGACTAAAACATCATCCCCAACGAGGTTGTAATGGACATCCGGGAACTCAGACTGTTTTTACATCTTGCGGAAAGCTGCCATTTCGGCAAAACCGCCGCAGCTATGTATATCAGCCCGTCAACACTCTCACGGCAGATCCAGCGGCTCGAAGAGTCCCTCGGGCATCCGCTGTTTCTGCGGGATAACCGTACTGTTCAGCTGACAGTCGCCGGTGAACAGCTGAAAAAATTTGCGCAGGAAACAATGCTGCAATATCAGCAATTGCAACACGCTCTTAATCATCAGAGCCCGTCACTGACCGGTGAATTACGCCTGTTCTGCTCCGTAACCGCCGCATACAGTCATCTGCCGCAGATTCTGGATCAGTTCCGGGCAGAGCATCCGCAGGTGGAAATCAAACTGACCACCGGAGATGCGGCGGATGCGGTGGAAAAAGTACAGTCACAGGAAGCGGATCTCGGCATCGCCGGTAAACCGGAAAAATTGCCGGATAATGTCCGTTTTCACCAGATAGGTGAAATTCCGCTGTCACTGATAGCACCCGCGCTGCCGTGCCCGGTCAGGCAGCAGGCAGTACAGGTATCGCCTGACTGGGAAAATATCCCGTTTATCATTCCGGAGCATGGCCCGTCGCGTAAACGGATTGATTTATGGTTCAAAACACAGCGCATTCAGAACCCGCAGATTTACGCCACGGTTTCCGGCCATGAAGCGATTGTATCCATGGTGGCGCTGGGCTGCGGTATCGCGCTGATCCCGAATGTGGTGGTGGAGAACAGCCCGGAAGCTATCCGCAGCCGGATCCTGCAACTGGATAATATTTCGATGGTCGCGCCGTTTGAACTGGGCGTCTGCACGCTGAACAAGCGGCTGCATGAGCCGCTGATCAGAGCTTTCTGGCAGTTACTGCCGCGCCACCGCGGATAACTGCGGGGCAAGGAAACGGGCAAACGCGGCATTGCCGGTTTCATCACGGAAGTCATACCCGAGAGCATTCAGATGCTGCTCAAACTGCACATCCCCTTCCGGTATTTCAAAGGCCGCCAGTACACGGCCATAATCCGTGCCGTGACTGCGGTAATGGAAAAGGGTGATGTTCCAGTGTGTACCGAGTGTTTCCAGGAATTTCAGCAGCGCCCCGGTAGCTTCCGGGAATTCAAAACTGAACAGCCGTTCCTGCAATGATGCTGACGGACGCCCGCCTATCATATAACGGACATGCAGTTTCGCCATTTCGTCATCTGACAAATCTGTCGCGCTGAACCCGGCGGCGGTAAGACCGTCCAGAATCGTCTGCCGGGCTCCCGGTCCTTCATCCGCACGGACACTGACAAACACCGATGCCTCATCTGAACCGCTGTAACGGTAATTGAACTCAGTGACCACACGCGGGCCGAGCGCCTGACAAAATCGCAGGAAACTGCCTTTCTCTTCCGGAATCGTCACAGCAAACACGCCTTCGCGCTGTTCACCCAGCTCGCACCGCTCTGACACATAACGGAGCACATGGAAATTCACATTGGCACCGGACAGTACATGCGCCAGGTTTTCCCCCTGAATATTGTGCTGCTGAATATATTTCTTCATTCCTGCCAGCGCCAGTGCCCCGGAAGGTTCAGCTACCGCCCGTACATCATCGAACAGGTCTTTCATAGCCGCGCAGATAGCATCACTGTCCACGGTGATGACATCATCCAGATATTGCTGACACAAACGGAATGTCTCATCGCCAATCCGTTTCACCGCCACACCTTCGGCAAACAGCCCGACTTTCGGCAATTCCACAGGATGTCCGGCATTCAGTGCGGCTCTGAGACAAGCCGCATCTTCCGCCTCCACACCAATCACTTTAATATCCGGCATCAGATGTTTGATAAACACAGCCACTCCGGCTGCCAGCCCGCCGCCGCCAACCGGCACAAACACCCTGTCGAGACGGGCATTCTGCTGTAACAGTTCAAGGGCAATAGTGGCCTGACCGGCAATCACCGACGGATGATCGAACGGCGGAATAAACGTCATACCGAGGGAGGCGGCCAGCTCAAGTGCATGTGCTTTTGCCTCATCAAAATTAGCGCCATGGAGAACCACTTCGCCGCCGAACCCGCGAACCGCATCCACTTTGATATCCGCAGTAGCCACCGGCATCACAATCAGTGCTTTCACACCGGTTTTTCCGGCAGACAGTGCCACGCCCTGGGCATGGTTTCCGGCAGATGCCGTCACCACACCCCGTCGTTTCTGTTCTTCTGTCAGCTCTGCAATCATGGCGTATGCGCCACGCAGCTTAAAACTGTGTACGGGCTGCCTGTCTTCCCGCTTCACAGAAATAGTATTACCGAGCCGGGCAGACAACTTCGGCATCAGTTGCAGCGGCGTGACCTGTGCGACATCATAAACTGAGGCGCTGAAAGCTGCTCTCACATACTCAGCCGCTGACGGCTGAGCAGATAATGGTTGTTTTGCGGTCATCCTTACCCCCCGAGTTTACTTTTATCCCGAACTGCACCTTTATCCGCACTGGTCGCCAGCAGCGCGTATGCACGCAGCGCGAAAGAGACCTGCCGTTCACGGCTCTGCGGTGACCAGGCTTTTTCACCTTTGGCTTCTTCCGCCGCGCGGCGTGCTGCCAGTGTCTGTTCATCCACATTCAGTGAAATCTGCCGTGACGGAATATCAATGGCGATAGTATCCCCGGTCTGAACCAGCCCGATCAACCCGCCGTTTGCCGCTTCCGGTGAAACGTGGCCGATGGATAATCCGGAAGTGCCGCCGGAGAAACGCCCGTCAGTAATAAGCGCACAGCTTTTTCCCAGCCCCATTGACTTCAGGTAAGTCGTCGGATAAAGCATCTCCTGCATTCCCGGCCCGCCTTTCGGCCCTTCGTAACGGATCACTACCACATCCCCGGCCACAACATCACCACCGAGAATGGCTTTCACCGCATCATCCTGACTTTCATAGACTTTTGCCGGGCCGGTAAAGGTTAAACTGCCCTCATCCACCCCGGCGGTTTTTACAATACAGCCATCTTCGGCAATATTGCCGGACAGTACCGCCAGCCCGCCATCCCGGCTGTAAGCATGGGTTTTACTGCGGATACAGCCGTTTTCGCGGTCATCATCAAGGGACGGCCAGCGGCAATCCTGTGAGAATGCTTTTGTTGTGCGGATCCCGGCAGGCCCGGCGGAATACATCCGTTTTACCGCATCATCTTTTGTCAGTGTAATATCATATGCCGCCAGCAACTCCGGCAGGGTCATTCCCAGCACATTACTGACGTCCCGGTGCAGCAACCCGGCACGATCCAACTCTCCCAGGATACTGATTACCCCGCCGGCGCGATGCACATCTTCCATATGGTATTTCTGAGTGCTCGGCGCGACTTTGCATAAATGCGGCACTACGCGGGACAGGCGGTCAATATCCGCCATCGTGAAATCAACATCCCCTTCCTGTGCCGCCGCCAGCAGATGCAGAACCGTGTTGGTTGAGCCGCCCATGGCGATATCCAGGATCATTGCATTCTCAAATGCTGCTTTAGTGGCGATGTTACGCGGCAGAAACCGGATGTCATCCTGCTCATAATATTTTTTGGTAATTTCCACAATCCGGCGTCCGGCATTGAGGAAAAGATTTTTGCGGTCAGCGTGAGTTGCCAGCAGTGAACCGTTACCCGGCTGGGATAAGCCCAGCGCTTCGGTCAGGCAGTTCATTGAGTTCGCAGTAAACATACCGGAGCAGGAACCGCAGGTCGGGCAGGCTGAGCGTTCGATTTGCTCACTGTCCGTGTCGGAGACATCCGGATTCGCGCCCTGGATCATCGCATCCACCAGATCCAGTTTGATTATCTGGTCAGACAGTTTTGTTTTACCGGCTTCCATCGGGCCGCCGGACACAAAAATAACCGGGATATTCAGGCGCAGTGAGGCCATCAGCATCCCCGGGGTGATTTTGTCGCAGTTGGAGATACAGACCATGGCATCCGCACAGTGCGCATTGACCATGTATTCCACGGAATCGGCAATAAGCTCACGCGACGGCAGAGAGTAAAGCATCCCGCCGTGCCCCATGGCGATCCCATCATCCACAGCGATGGTATTGAATTCCTTGGCAACGCCACCGGCGGCCTCAATTTCCTCTGCCACCAGTTTACCCAGATCCCGCAGGTGAACATGACCCGGAACAAATTGTGTGAACGAGTTAACAACCGCAATAATCGGTTTGCCAAAATCAGCATCTGTCATTCCTGTCGCCCGCCATAATGCGCGCGCACCCGCCATATTGCGGCCATGTGTTGTTGTCGCCGAACGGTACTGAGGCATTGTAATCTCCCGTGTTTGCAAAAATCAGGCGGGGGAACATCCCGCCTGTAAATGTATTTAGTTATTATGGATTTACCGGATCTAACCAGCCCCATTTATCTTCTGTTTTACCGGTGAACAGACCGAAGAATGCCTGCTGGATCTCTTTGGTGACCGGACCGCAGCGGCCGATACCGACCTGAATGCCGTCAACACTGCGTACCGGTGTGACTTCCGCCGCAGTACCGGTCATGAAGACTTCATCCGCCAGATAGAGTGATTCGCGGGATAGTGTCTGCTCACGGATTTCATAACCCAGTTCTTTTGCCAGAGTCAGAATCGCATCACGGGTGATGCCCGGCAGTGCAGAAGAGGTAAACGGCGGCGTGAAAATAATATTATTCTTCACTTCAAACAGGTTTTCACCCGCCCCTTCAGAGATATAGCCGTTCACATCCAGCGCAATCCCTTCCTGATAGCCGTGACGGCGGGCTTCACTGCCGACCAGTAAAGAGGACAGGTAGTTACCGCCGGCTTTCGCGGCGGTCGGAATGGTGTTTGGTGCCGCCCGGTTCCAGGATGACACCATCGCGTCAATCCCTGCATCCAGGGCTTCCTCACCCAGATAAGCACCCCACGGGAATGCCGCGATGATGACATCGGTTTTATAACCCTGCGGCGGGTTAACACCCATACCGACATCACCGATAAAGACCAGCGGACGGATATAACCGCTTGAAAGGTTATTTTTACGCAGTGTGGCGCGGCAGGCTTCCATTAATTCATCAACGGAATACTCCATCGGCATACGATAGATTTTGGCAGAGTCATGCAGACGCTGCATATGTTCGCGATGACGGAAAACGACAGGGCCTTTGTGAGACTCATAGCAGCGAATCCCTTCAAAAACAGATGTTCCGTAGTGCATGGCATGACACATAACATGAACTTTTGCCTCTGCCCATGGAACCATCTCACCATTGAACCAAATAAAATCAGCTTTTTTTGTCATTGTAATTTTCCTTTATACTGCACAGCTAATGTGCCGATAACTTTGTTTATTTTGTGTGAGGACTTCGACATCCGCCACATCCGCCAGCTTAACTAACTGCGTACAGAGCAGAGCCGGCGGCCGCAGGCCTGAAACTGTTAACTCAATGTTTACATTATCACCTTCGGAACCTTTCGCCAGATCCATTTTCATGGCACAGACGTTAAATCCGCGGTGGCGCACAACACGCAGAACCCGTTCCAGGATTTCCGGGCATGAACGTGCCTGAATTGCTAACTGATGCTGCATCATAATGAGCTCTCCATCATATGTTCGTTACCCGCTCCCGGCGGTACTAATGGCCAGACGTTATCTTCTTCACGGATGGTGACATGTAATAAATAAGGACCCTGATGGTGTAACAGGGCCTCAATCGCGGACGGCAGTGCCGATTTTTCAGTCACCCGTTGCCCGGGGATATCAAACGAGCGTGCCAGGGCAACAAAGTCAGGATTGTCATCCAGTACAGTCTCGCTGTAACGCTTATCAAAAAACAGTTCCTGCCACTGGCGCACCATGCCGAGACGCTGGTTATCCAGCAGCAGGATTTTGACCGGCAGGCGCTTGCGTTTGATAGTGGTCAGTTCCTGCACATTCATCATGAAAGAGCCGTCACCGGAAACACACAGCACTGTTGCCTCCGGGCGGGCAATCTGTGCCCCGATCGCCGCCGGTAAACCGAAACCCATCGTGCCGAGGCCACCGGAGGTCAGGAAATTTTGCGGGCCATCAAATGTCATATGTTGTGCCGTCCACATCTGATGCTGCCCGACGTCTGTTGTCACCACACAGTCCGCCGGTTTAGCCGCAGATACCTGAGATAACAGCAGCGGTGCATAAATACTGTCCCCGGCATGTGAATAATCCGGAGTGTGCTCCGCTTTCAGCACCTTCACACGATGCTGCCAGGCCGGTAACGCCAGCGGCTGTGACAGCAGCGGCAGAGCCTGTTTCGCATCACAGGCAAAAGAAACATGTGTCTGCCGTAATTTATCCAGTTCGGCAGGATCGATATCCACATGAATCACCTTTGCGTGCGGGGCAAATGCATTCAGCTTGCCGGTCACCCGGTCATCAAAACGGGCACCGACCGCGATCAGCAGATCCGCTTCCTGAACCGCGAGATTCGCTGCTTTTGCCCCGTGCATACCGAGCATTCCGAGGTAGTGCGGATAATCAGGAGATACTGCACCCAGCCCTTTCAGGGTACTCACCGCCGGCATGCCGGTTTCATCCAGAAACGCCCGCAGTTGTGCGACTGCACCGGACATCCCGACACCACCACCGGCATACAACACCGGCTTCCGGCTTTCCCGCATCAGTTGCCGTGCACGGGAGAGTGCCGTCTGCGACAGAGACTCTGCATCATTCACCGGCAGAAAATACGGAGTAAACTCACCAATCTGTAATTGAATGTCTTTCGGGATATCAATGAGTACCGGCCCCGGACGCCCGCCTGCGGCAATCGCAAAAGCCTCGGTAATAATTCGCGGCAAATCAGTAACTGATTCAACCAGGAAGCTGTGTTTTGTGCATGACAGAGACAGCCCCAGCACATCGATCTCCTGAAAGGCATCCGTACCAATCAGTGACGAACCTACTTGTCCGGTGATGGCAACAACCGGCACTGAATCAAGCAGTGCATCCGCCAGTCCGGTGATAAGATTTGTTGCCCCCGGCCCTGATGTTGCGATACATACGCCCGTTCTCTGCCCTGCCCGTGCATAGCCGATTGCCGCCATAACCGCCCCCTGTTCATGACGGCAGAGCACATGCTCCACACCACCGTCATACAGCGCGTCATAGACCGGCATGATCGCCCCGCCCGGGTAGCCGAACACAGTGTCAACACCCTGTGTTCGTAGTGCCTGCACTAACCACTGTGCCCCGTTCATGTGTGACTCCTTAGTCCGCCGTTTTCTTTTTCAGTAAAAAAACATAATTTTAAGGCTAAAAAAAACCCCGCGCCTTTCGGTGCGGGGTTCTCGTGAGATCCTGGCTCGTATCAGCCATTTTCGTATCCGAGTGCAGCCCCGCACGGTGGGATAATAATCACCACCACGCTCACGATAATTAGGCTAATCACTCGGATAATCTTGTTCATGGATAAATTCTTCTGTCTGCCGTATTCCGTTGATCTCTTTATTTTAGAGTTATCATGTTATCGAATTCCTGACAACGGCTATTTGTCTTTTTTTTAAAAACAAGAATAAAAATCAATATAATTCAGTGCGTTGCCTTGAGCATTAAAATATTTCACTGTCATTTCTCAATCCGGCGGCATCCTCCTCTGCCAAAATCATCACTTCCGGTACACCACCGAAAAAACAGGACATTCTCCGGCACAACTTACTTTTTCTCCGGACATCATTTCCCCGGAACACGATGAAAAGCGTGGCAGATTTTTTATTCTGAAACCCGGAAATTAACTCCCCGTCACCCGGTTTTTCGGCAAAACACACAGAACAACAATCACTATCATGCAACATACATAAACTCTGTCGATACAGGCTGTAAATACTGAATTATGCCGCGAAATGACACCAAAAATCTTCATCATGATAATTCGTTTATTCAACCGTAAGGTGACCTGATGTCATTTGCCATTGTTTATACCCGGGCCATGATCGGGACAGAAGCGCCGCTGGTTACTGTCGAAGCACATATCAGCGCCGGACTGCCCGGATTAACACTGGTGGGACTACCGGAAACGGCTGTCAAAGAGTCCAGAGACAGGGTTCGCAGTGCCCTGATCAACGGCGGATTTGAATTTCCGGCGAAGCGGGTCACTATCAACCTCGCTCCGGCCGATTTGCCGAAAGAAGGCGGGCGCTATGATTTACCGATCGCTGTTGCCATACTCTCGGCATCAGAGCAAATAGATGCAAAATTGACAGAAAATTATGAGTTTTCAGGGGAGTTAGGCCTTTCTGGAGAGCTCCGGTTCTGTCGCGGAATATTGCCGGCAGTACTGGCCGCCTGTCAGGCAGGAAGACAGGCCATAGTATCAAAGCAGCATGATGATGAATTATGTATTTTACCTTCCGGTTCAGCGCTGATGGCTGATAATTTATTACAAATTGCCGCTTTTTTTCATCAGCAGCAGGAGCTGAAAGAAAACCGTCATCTGACAGAAAAAACAGAAAACGATAACGGTACAACTATTGATGATATTACCGGCCAGCAACACGCCAAACGGGTCCTTGAGATCAGTGCAGCCGGCGGACACAATTTACTCCTGCTCGGTCCTCCCGGAACCGGAAAAACGATGCTGGCCAGCCGGCTGGGAACATTACTCCCGCCGTTGACCGCGCAGGAGGCTCTTGACGTGGCGATAATCCGGAGTCTGACCCAAACCTCATCAGAACAAAATAAATGGCCTCAGCGCCCGTTCAGAGCACCACATCATACTGCATCTTCTGCGGCACTCACAGGTGGCGGCAGTATCCCGTTACCCGGCGAAATTTCTCTGGCACATCACGGTATTCTGTTCCTTGATGAATTGCCCGAGTTTTCCCGCAAAACCCTTGATTCTCTGCGTGAGCCGCTGGAATCAGGAGAGATAATCATTTCCAGGGCTAAAGCAAAAGTGTGTTTTCCTGCCCGTATACAGCTCATTGCCGCGATGAATCCCAGCCCTACAGGCCATTATCAGGGTATACATAACCGCAGTGGCCCTCAGCAATTACTGCGCTATCTTTCCCGTATCTCAGGACCTTTTCTGGATCGTTTTGATTTATCCATTGAAGTACCCATGCTGCCGCCGGGAACACTGAGCCGGGCAGAAAGAGATCCGCCGGTACATGAACAAATAAAAATGCGGGTACAATTCGCACGTGAACAACAATACCGCCGTAACGGGCAGGAGAAACTGAATGCGGAGTTATCAGGTAAAGAAACGGAAAAAGTATGTGCATTGTCACCACAGGATGCCCGTTTTCTTGAGGATGCACTGACACAGCTTAACCTGTCTGTACGGGCATGGCACCGTATACTGCGTGTCAGCAGGACAATTGCCGATCTGCGAAATGAAGAGAAGAAAGTATCACGAAACGATATAATGGAAGCACTCAGCTATCGGGTAATGGACAGATTTATTCATAAACTTCAGCAGGCGGTCTCTTAAAAAGAGAAAGGGGCACGAATGCCCCTTTTAACTTATTATTTCTGATGATATTAGTCATCTGTGTCGGTATAGTCTTCCGACGGATCGATCTGAGGTTTACCACCGGACAGCGTGTGGAAGCGTTTTGGTTTGCGAATACGCTCCAGATACTTAATCCACACTTTTTCTTCCGCTGTTTCCGGCATACGCTCACCACGGCATACAGAAACAAACTGTTTTTCTTCATCCGTCTGGGGGGTGCGTTTACCCATATCCAATTCGTTGAAAGCAAAACCATGGCGCTCAAGTAACTGAGCCTCTTTTATGGTGAAATGACCATGGCGTGAAAAACCACGAGGATAATGTTTATTATCAAAAAAACGATTAGTCGTGATAAAGCTTTCTGCCATCTGACACACTCCTAATTCTCTACTGACATACTCTTTATGGCGCGGAGTATTAGATAGCATTAGGATTCTGTAAAACAAAATATTTAAATCATAACGACAAATTTTTTTTGGAGATACCAGTGGATACAGAATTACTGAAAACCTTTCTGGAGGTCAGTAAAACCCGTCACTTCGGGCGTGCTGCGGAATCCTTATACCTTACGCAATCTGCAGTCAGCTTTAGAATCAGGCAGTTAGAGACAAATCTCGGAGCAAACCTTTTTACCCGTCACCGTAATAATATTCGCCTGACAGCAGCTGGCGAGCGGTTAGTCCCTTATGCCGAAGCACTGATCAATACCTGGCAGCTGGCAAAACAAGAAATTAATCATGCCTCTGCACACAACCCGCTTTCCATCGGCGCGACGGCATCATTATGGGAAGCCTGTCTGACATCCTGGCTCGGGCGGACATATCAATCGTACGCAGACCTTCGCCTTGAAACCCGGATCGCATCCCGCCAATCTCTGGTAAAACAATTACATGCACGAGAGCTGGACTTACTGATCTCTACTGAACAGCCTAAAATGGATGAACTGAAAAGTGAAATTGTCGGGGAAATCACCCTTCAGTTATTCAGCATACAACCACTGACGGCAGAGAACCCTCCCGGCCTTGTCCGCCTGGAATGGAGTGCAGATTTTCTGCAGCACGATGAAGCCATTTTTGCCCGCTGTCAGTCACCGGTTCTGACAACATCGTCAGCTTTTCAGGCAAAACAATTACTGTCAGTGACATCATCGGTAGCTTATTTACCGGCACACTGGAAGAAAACATTTCCTGAGCTGAACCCCGTGAATAATGACCTGATTACAAAGCCTCTGTACGCTGTCTGGTTACAGAATAGTGATCAGCAGGGACTTATCGGACACTTGATCACAATACCGGTATAACGCCGGTCATCAATGATTTTAGTGTTGAGCAATGTGATTGCTTCTGTTTTACAGACGCGTTCAGGAATACGGCAGGTAACAGGAAAGGACATTCAGCAGGGTAAAAATCTTACAGGCGAAATTCAGGTAATAAAAAACCCAGTTCATAACGAACCGGGCTATTAATAAATAAAGATCTTTAGTTATTACTTATCAAGTAAATGGCAGGGGCGGAGAGGCTCGAACTCCCAACACCCGGTTTTGGAGACCGGTGCTCTACCAATTGAACTACGCCCCTAAGATGTTGGCGGAACGGACGGGACTCGAACCCGCGACCCCCTGCGTGACAGGCAGGTATTCTAACCAACTGAACTACCGCTCCGCATATCTCTGTGTGACCGGATGCAACTCTGCACCCTCACTTTATAATAACCTGGCGGTTCCCTACTCTCACATGGGGAGACCCCACACTACCATCGGCGCTACGGCGTTTCACTTCTGAGTTCGGCATGGGATCAGGTGGGACCACCGCGCTACGGCCGCCAGGCAAATCTGTT
>NZ_VKKS01000010.1 GCF_019402645.1 Morganella morganii | reverse complement strand
TCATAGCAAGTATTCAGTTGTTCGGAATGACCGAACATGTGAACTATCCGGAAATTCCGGAGGGTTGAACCTGTAAGTTATTCTTACAAGTTGCAGATATGAAAAAGCCCCACCGAAGTGAGGCTCTGTTTTATCTTTGAAGAGAATGAATTGCAAATCTCCTATCATTGGAATAATGATGGGCTATAATTCCGAGATTGTCAATATTAATTTTCCATTAAATTGCTAATTAATGAAAATAAAACCTCCATTTGTGACTTTTTGTAGCATTATTTCAGAGTGAGACTCTTCCCTGAAACATTCTTCAACTAAATGTTCAAATATCGGTTTGATGTTGTCATAACCTGATGTTTTCGGTATTGTCACGACAGTATTTATCTGCTCAAGAACATCGGTGAACTTCAGTCGTGAGTACCCGCGCCCTGAGCACTTCGGACACGTCTTATACACCGGCACACCCTGCTTTTCACTCTCGACTTTATCCAGCACCTCACCGCGTCCATTACACCGGCATGAGTGGCTGATAACCGCCTTACCCTTGCAAGTGGGACAGGCTACCTTGGTTACCTCGCGAACACTGCGGAACATCGCATACGTTGCCGGGATAACCTTAATCCCTGCATCTCTGTCGAATTCCATATCTTCCTTTGCCATGAACGGAATGGATGATTTCGTAGTGAACACCTCCGCCTCGATAAAGCCGCCGTCACAATCAGGGCATGGCTTTTTGCTGGCCGCGCTTCTTGCGTAATCCTGAAATGCATAATTTGCAAGTATTTGCAGAACTAATGCTCTAACATCTTCATCAAGCTTTTGGATAACGCTGTATTTATGCGCCTGAGTTAATGCATATTGATAGAGGCTCTCCACCGCTTCATTTGGCTGATTGATTCCGTGTTTCGCCAAAAACAATTCAATACCCATTCTCGCTTTTGCGGTCGCCAAACCAAGCGAGGCCATAACATCGGTAATTGAAAGTGAATCAGTAGCTGTTGCGGCTGGAGAGTCACTAAACACAGGACTCTTCGGTGAAAAGTATTTTGGTAAATCTGCGAGTCTCATCTTACCTCCGGAATAACAACGCCCATGCCATCAACATCAGTTGAAAACATCACCTTTCTTCTGGCCGCTACACCAAGCCCATAAAGAAGCCTTACCAGCATCACCCCGGCGCTGGATTGCACCACAGCATGATGGTGACCACTGGTGTTCATTAGATATCTGGCTTCTTCGATTGCTGCCGCTATGTCTGTGAACATGATTTCAGCTCCTTCAGTTTCCG
>NZ_VKKS01000001.1:3328969-3507206 GCF_019402645.1 Morganella morganii | reverse complement strand
TGCGTATATTACGTTTCCAGCCCCTTCGAGTCAAGCGTTGTTTTTCAACTTTCCGCTTTTTCTCTTTCTGCCGGAACCGCGTGTTATCGCGTTGTTCCGTGTCAGTGGTGGCGCATTATAGACACTCGCTGAGATCACGCAAGTGTTTATTGCAAAAAAATGTTTGTTCGCGTTTTTTTTAGACAAAACATGTATATTTGCGCTTTTATTCGCCTGTTTTGTCATTAATATGCACCATAATGCTTCATATATATCATTATCCCGCTTTGTTAATGCATCGCACCAAGGAATCAGAATGCAGTTTTCAGAACAACTCAATGCGTCACAAAAGAACCTGTCTTACCTTCTGGCTGAAAAACTGGGGCAGCAGATTTTATCCGGCCAATATCCGCCGGAGTCTATTCTGCCGGGTGAGATTGAGTTGGCAGAGCAGTTCGGGGTAAGCCGGACGGCAGTCCGTGAGGCAGTAAAAATGCTGGCGGCGAAAGGAATGGTCTTGCCGCGTCCGCGCATCGGTACCCGTGTGATGCCGGTGATAAGCTGGAATTTCCTTGATCATGACTTTATTAAGTGGTGGCTGAGCAGCGGAGACCACCAGCAGGTACTGAAATATTTCCGCGAGCTGCGCGCCGCGATTGAACCCCAGGCCTGCGCACTGACAGCAGCAAATGCAGGAAAAGAACAAAAACAGTCACTCTCCTTTCTGTTAAAAGAGATGACATTATTATCCGGCCATTTTGAGCGGGATAAATGGATAGCCGTTGATCACCGCTTCCATCACCTTATTTATCAGGCATGCGGAAATCCGTTTTTTGCTTCTTTCGCGAATTTATTTGATTTTGTATATCACAACTTCTTTGAATCCATCACCACCAATCAGGTTATTGAGATTGATCTCCACAAAGAAATTGTGGATGCCATTATCGACGGGAACGGAGAACGTGCCCGTCAGGCATGTCAGGTGTTGTTGAGCAAAGTGTGAATATGTAATAGTTGCACTACTGACTATTAAGAGATAATGCATTAAGGGAAAACATGTTTAAAACAGCCCGGAATATGGCGGGTCTGCCGTGGATTGCCGCGATGGCGTTCTTTATGCAGGCGCTGGATGCCACCATTCTGAACACCGCACTGCCGGATATTGCCAGAAGCCTGAACCACTCTCCGCTGGCGATGCAGTCCGCTGTTATCAGTTATACCCTGACAGTAGCGCTGCTGATCCCGGTCAGCGGCTGGCTGGCTGACCGCTTCGGTACCCGGCGGGTGTTTATCATTGCAGTGATTCTGTTTTCCTTCGGTTCTTTATTATGTGCCTTTTCACCTAATCTGCCGTTTCTGGTGGTATCGCGGATTATTCAGGGGATAGGCGGGGCGATGATGATGCCGGTTGCCCGGCTGGCATTGCTGCGTGCTTATCCGCGCAGCGAACTGCTGCCGATTCTCAACTTTGTGACTATTCCGGGATTAGTCGGCCCGGTGCTGGGGCCGCTGCTCGGCGGGATCCTGGTGACTTACGCTACCTGGCACTGGATTTTTATCATTAATATTCCTATCGGGATTCTGGGGATTATCTACGCCATCCGCCATATGCCCGATTTCACCATGCCGAAGCGCCGGTTTGATACATTAGGCTTTGCCCTGCTCGGTGCCGGGCTGGTGTCTGTTTCTGTCAGTCTGGATCTGTTCGGGGATAATGCCCTGGCAGCGGCGACACCATTCCTGGTGATGGGTAGTGGTTTTGCCCTGCTGACTGTCTATGCACTGCACGCCCGCCGTATTGCAGCTCCGATTATCCCGCTGAGTCTGTTCCGCACACGGACATTCAGCGTCGGGATCGCCGGTAACGTTGCCACAAGACTGGGTACCGGCTGTATTCCGTTTCTGATGCCACTGATGTTACAGGTTGGTTTTGGTTATCCGGCAGTGGTGGCAGGGATGATGATGGCCCCGACAGCTATCGGCTCTATTCTGGCAAAATCGGCGGTCACTCAGATTCTTCGCCGCTACGGCTATCGTCTGACATTATTTGCGGTCACACTGGTGATCGGCGCAATCATTTCATCCTTCTATTTCCAGTCGCCGGGAATGTCGATTTATCTCCTGGTTCTGCCGCTGTTTATTCTCGGGATGGCGATGTCCACGCAGTTTACGGCAATGAATACCATTACTCTCGCGGATCTGACAGAGCACAATGCCAGTTCCGGTAACAGTGTGCTGGCCGTGACCCAGCAGCTTTCCATCAGTTTCGGGATTGCGGTGAGTGCGTCTGTATTACGCTATTTTGAGTCTCAGGATTGGGGATCAATCGTTGATAATTTCCACGCGACATTTGTGACTGTCGGGGTGATGACGATTCTGTCGGCGTTTGTGTTCCTGTTCCTGAGCCGGACTGACGGGCGGAATATGATTAAAAAGAAAACCCGCCCCTCAGACAGCCCGGCCTCACATTAACGGAGGATAACAGAACCCCGGTTTATCAGCGCCGGGGTCAGCACCAGTAAATCAGAAGGTGCATCCGCGTCATCCATACGCCTCAGAAGTTTATCCACAGCCAGTTTTCCCAGCTCATCTTTAGGCTGATGAATAGTAGTCAGCGGCGGGGTGAGGAATGCTGCCAGGTCGATATCATCATAACCGATGACCGCAATATCCTGCGGGATACGCAATCCTTTCTGCCAGATAGCCTGATAAGCACCGACCGCCATCGCATCGTTACCGGCAAATACCGCCTGCGGCGGCACCGGCAGAGAAAGCAGCTGATTCATTGCGCTGAAACCGCCGCTGAATTCAAAATCACTCTCCAGCACATACTCCGGCAGTACATCCAGCCCGGCCTGGGCCATCGCACGGTAAAAACCGTCCAGACGGGATTTGGCCGGTGATTTATCCAGCGGCCCGGCAATACAGGCAATCCGGGTAAAGCCGTTTTCGATAAGATGATTGGTGGCGATTTCACCGCCGAGGAAAGAGTTATCCTGAATCACATCCCCGCCGAATTCAAACGGCGACCAGTCCATCATGACCATCGGCAGCCGCGGATAGCGGCTGAGCACATCTGCTGACGGGCCTTTTATCTCCGTACACATCAGCAGCAGACCATCCACCCGCTTTTGCAGCAGGGTTTCCAGGCTGCTGTTCATCCGTTTGTGATCCCCTTCCGTATTACAGAGGATCAGGCTGTAGCCGCGCTCATAGCAACTGCGCTCCACCCCCCGGACGACTTCCGCATAAAACGGGTTATTACTGGTGGTCACCAGCATCCCGATGGTGTTTGTGCGGTTCATTTTCAGGCTGCGCGCAAGCGCAGACGGCGCATAATTCAGTTCGGCAATGGCATCATTCACTTTCTTGCGTACACCGTCACTGACAAAACGGTTATTGTTGATGACATGGGAAACTGTCGAAGTGGAAACCCCCGCCAGCCGTGCCACATCTTTCATCGTCGCCACAGTTTTAACCACGCTCCGCAAGGAAAGCATCTATTTCACGGCGCCACGGCACAGATGGCTGTGCTCCCCGGCGGGTGACGGAGATCGCAGCCGCCGCATGGGCAAAACGCACAGCGTCATCTGCCGGTTTTCCTTCCAGCAGGGCAGTGACATACGCACCATTAAAGGTATCGCCGGCCGCGATAGTATCCACCGCATTGACTTTAAAGCCCGGAATACGGCGGCCTTCACCATTGACACTCAGCCAGACACCGCGGCTGCCCAGGGTGATCAGCACCTGTTCAATACCTTTATCATGCAGTACCTGCGCGGCTTTGGCTGCTCCGGTTTCATCACTGACAGAAATACCGGTCAGTTTTTCCGCTTCGGTTTCATTCGGGGTGATAACATCCACCAGCTTCAGCAGGTTGTCCGGTAATTCCCGCGCCGGAGCCGGATTGAGGATCACTTTGGTCTGATGATTTTTTGCGGCCGCAGCGGCGGCAATCACGGTTTCCAGCGGGGATTCCAGCTGCATTAGCAGGGCATCGGATTGCTCAACAATCCTCTTATAAGGTGCAAAATGTTCCGGCGTCAGCGCGGCATTGGCACCGGCACTGATACCAATGACGTTTTCACCGTCTTCATTAACAAAGATCATTGCCACGCCGGTGGTCGCTTCCGGCACCACGCTGATTGCAGCGGTATGAATGCGGTCGCGCTGCAATTGCACCAGAATTTCCGCGCCGATGGCATCATCCCCCACACAGGCAATAAAGGTAATATCAGCACCGCTGCGCCCGCAGGCCACAGCCTGGTTCGCGCCTTTGCCGCCGAAGGCTGTCTGATATTGCTTACCGATCACCGTTTCGCCCGGAGCCGGAAATTGTGCAATATTCATAATATGATCGACATTAATACTGCCGAGAACGGTCAGACGGGATGTTGTCATTACCTTTATTTCCTTAATTGCTGACAATACTCCCCGGCACGCTGTGCCGGGGAGGCTGATATCGTTAGTCTTTTACAATCAGTTCTAACTCAACCGGAATGGTTTTATCGGTTTTTTCACCTTTCAGAACTTTATCCGCAGTCTGAATACCGATGATACCGATCTGGTCAGGACGCTGTGCCACAGTTGCACCCAGTTTACCGCCTTTCACAGCTTTGATGCCGTCAGCCGTGCCGTCGAAGCCGACCACCAGCACATCATCACGGCCGGCAGTCTGTAATGCACGCTGCGCACCTAACGCCATTTCATCGTTCTGGGCAAATACCGCCTGAACAGCCGGATGTGCAGTCAGCAGGTTCTGCATGACGTTCAAACCTTTGGTACGGTCGAAATCCGCCGGCTGGCTGGCCAGAACATTCATTTTATGCTCAGCAACCGCCTGTCTGAAACCTTCGCCGCGCTCACGGGAAGCAGAAGTCCCGGTGATACCTTCCAGCTGAATAACTTTGGCATCCGCGCCGGTTTTACGGGCAATAAAATCACCGGCCAGTTTGCCGCCGAGGACGTTGTCAGATGCGACGTGACTGACAACTTCACCTTTGTTGGCAACACGATCCAGCGTGATAACCGGGATATTGGCTTTGTTGGCCAGAATCACAGCGTTACCGACCGCATCAGAGTCTGTCGGGTTAATCAGCATCAGTTTAGTGCCTTTCACTGTCAGATCCTGCACGTTAGCCAGTTCTTTTGCCGGGTTATCCATGGAATCCAGAACCACCAGGTCGTAACCGAGTTTATCTGCTTCTTTCTGTGCACTGTCTTTCATGGTGACAAAGAACGGGTTATTCAGTGTGGAGATCACCAGCGCAATGGACTCTTTTGCCAGTGCATTAGCGCTGATAGTCGCGCTCAGTGCAACAACAGAGAAAAGGGTCGCAATCTTTTTCAGTTTCATGTTTCAGTTCCTTGCAGGATTCGGGTAAGTGGGTTATTTACTGCTTTTGTTATCAACGAGTACAGCCAGCAAAATCACAACCGCTTTGACAATCATCTGGTAGTTGGAAGAGATCCCCAGCAGATTCAGCGCGTTGTTCAGAAAACCTAAAATCAGCGCCCCGATCAGGGTGCCCATAATACGGCCTTTACCACCGGCGAGACTGGTACCGCCCAGAACCACCGCCGCAATCGCATCCAGCTCATAACCGTTACCGGCCATCGGCTGTGCGGAAGATAAACGCGCCACTTCAATCACACTGGCTAATGCCGCCAGCAGACCACAGAGCGCGTAAACAATGATTTTGATTTTATCGACATTAATACCGGACAGGCGCGTTGCGGACTCATTACCGCCCAGCGCATAAATATAACGTCCCAGACGGGTGTGATGCAGCAGATACCAGGCCGCCGCAAAAACAACAATCATCAGCCAGACCGGTGCCGGAATACCGAATAGACGACCGATACCAAACCAGCTGAATACATCGGCATTATCGCTGAACCCGGTACTGACCGGGCTGCCGTCGGTATACACACGGGTCACACCACGCAGTAACAGCATCATCACCAGCGTGGCGATAAATGCCTGTACTTTCCCTTTCGCGACAATCACTCCGGTCACACCGCCGATAGCCGCACCCAGTGCCAGTGCACCTGCGACCGCAACAATGGCGTTAACATCCGCACCCACCATGGATGCCGCCACTGCACCAGTCAGTGCCAGCAGAGAGCCGACAGACAGGTCAATCCCGGAGGTCAGGATCACCAGCGTCATCCCCACGGCCATTATGGCGTTAACAGAGGTCTGCTGGAGGATATTGAACAGGTTATTCAGGGTAAAAAAGTTAGGACTGATCATGGAGACAATCACAATCAGGATCAGCAGCGCTATCAGTGATTTCTGCTCAAGCAGCCATTCTTTGGAAAACCAGCGTTTAGACGCCGGGGTTGAATCTGTACGCATATCTTATTCCTGCCCTGCGCCATATTGTTTGCCGACTGCGGCGGCCATTAATGCTTCCTGAGTGACGTTTTCCGCGGCAAATTCACCGCTTATCCGCCCTTCATGCATGACCAGAATCCGGTCACTCATCCCCATCACTTCCGGCATTTCAGATGAAATAAGGATGATACTCAGGCCTTCCTGTTTAAATTTATTGATTAGCTGATAAATCTCTTTCTTCGCCCCGACATCCACACCGCGTGTCGGTTCATCGAGGATCAGAACTTTCGGCCGTGTCATCAGACCACGGGCGATCGCTACTTTCTGCTGGTTACCGCCGGATAAGAACCCGATGATCTGATCCATACCCGGAGTTTTGATATTGAACAACTGAATAAAATCGCTGACGGTCAGATGCTCTTCTTTATGATTAAGGCGTCCGGTTTTGCTGCTGAAATACGGCAGCGCCGTCAGAGACATGTTCTCTTTTACCGACATCCCCAGCACCAGACCATCACGTTTGCGGTCTTCTGAGATATACACGATGCCGTTATCCAGACCGGCTTTCGGCGAGTTTATCTGACAGACTTTGCCGTCCATTTCGACAGTACCGCCGGTTTTTGCCATCGCGCCGTAAATAATTTTCATCAGTTCGGTACGCCCGGCACCCATCAGCCCGGAAACGCCGAGAATTTCGTTCTCATGCAGCGTGAAACTGACATCATGCACATCGCGGCCGCACAGATTTTTCACCACCAGCTTCTCTTTGCCGCGCGGCAGATTCAGACGCGGATACTGATCTTCCAGCTTACGTCCGACCATCATTTCAATCAGGGTATCTTCTGTCAGGTCAGACACCGGTTTTTCACCGATAAACTGGCCGTCGCGGAACACCGTCACATCATCACAAATCTCAAAAATTTCTTTCAGACGGTGAGATATATAAACAATCCCGCAGCCCTGTTCACGCAATTCGCGGATCACACTGAAAAGTGATTCGGTTTCGGTATCTGTCAGTGCATCTGTCGGTTCATCCATAATGATGACCTTCGATTCAAAACTGAGCACCTTGGCGATTTCCACCATCTGCTGATCGCCGATAGACAGTTCCGCCACCAGCCGGTGACTGTTGTAAGAGAGATTCAGACGAGCCAGTAATTTATCCGCTTCGGCATACATCCTTTTCCAGTCAATGCTGCCGAAACGACCGGTAAATTCGCGGCCGAGAAAAATATTCTCTGCAATCGTCAGTTCCGGGATCAGGTTCAGTTCCTGATGGATAATCCCGATACCGGCTTCCTGCGACGATTTCGGCCCCGTAAACTGACGCTCCTGCCCCAGAAACAGAATCTGACCGGCATCTTTTTTATAGATTCCGGTCAGTACTTTCATCATGGTGGATTTTCCGGCGCCGTTCTCTCCGACCAGCGCCATCACTCTGCCGGGATAAACCCGCAGGGCGGCACCGGATAAGGCTTTCACACCAGGGAAAGCTTTATCGATACCTTTGAGTTCAAGTAACGGTTCCATAGACACCTCAGAATGTCACGCCGGAAAACAGCATCACATTGGCAAACGGTGTGCACTCACCGGTCCGGATCACGGCACGGCTGTTTTGTGTCTGTAATTTGAAAGAAGCGTGAGTAACATACTGAATCTGAATCACATTACCCTGCTGTAATTCCAGAGCTTTCAGATGAGCCACGATGGCATCATGCAGCTCACTGTTATGTGTCTGAATGTCTTCTGCCATCAGTGCGGCTTCCACCTGCATCTCCTGAGTGATAACTTTAAACACAGACATAAAATCCGGCACACCCTGTGTTAATGCCAGATCAATACGCGGTGTGGCGGGCGGAACCGGCAGCCCGGCATCAGCAACAGTAATATGGTCGGTATGACCCAGACGCGCGATAACCGCGGAGACATCACTGTTCAGTAAAGCCCCTTTCTTCATAAAACCCTCCTGAGCGAAACGTTTCGCTTTTAAGCTATGGTAGGAAAAATACGGGAAAACTCAATGTTCATCCATAAAAAATGTGATGATGATCGAAACGTTTCGCTTACGAATATGTTAAATAAAAAAGCTAACTGATTGAATGAGTTATAGCTGAATGGATTCAATTAAATAACCGGGTTAGTATCCCGGAAATCCGGCGGTTTATCCGCTGAAACCACACATTCACCACCTGAATACTCCATGACCGGCAGATTCTTTATAAAATCATTACACCACTAATACGTTATAGCATCGCAGAACGTCACCGGATGTTGTTATGTTGATTTTTCCCCCTCATACCGGAGATCTTCTTATGATGAAAAAAACTGTATTCGCTTTTACTCTTTCCTGTTTACTGGCCTCACAGGCTTTCTCTCACGGCTATATCACTGAGCCTGCTTCACGGGCAGCAAACTGCCGGGCGGGTAAAAATCCTGCTCAGATGTGTGGTTCCGCACAATGGGAACCGCAAAGTATTGAAGCATTGTCCGGATACCCTGAAGGTCCTTATCCGCCGGACGGCCAGCTTGCCAGTGGGGGTATTGAGCGTTTTCTGCCGCTCGATGCCCCCGGTGATAACTGGCATCAGACACAAATAAAACCCGGACCAACGCTGTTTACCTGGAATAATACCGCCACCCACAAAACCCGTAACTGGCGGTACTACATAACAAAGCAGGACTGGGATCTTAATGCGCCACTGACACGGTCATCATTTGAATTAGATCCTTTCTGTACCTATAACGGAAAAAATCAGATGCCGACAGAAATAATTATACATCAGTGTTATGTCCCTGAACGTAAAGGCTCGCAGATCATTTACGGGGTATGGGAAATCTCGGATACCAAAAACAGTTTCTATCAGGTGATTGATGTCCGGTTTGACTGATTAGCAGAATCGCCGGCCGGTATTCCGGGGTTTTTTATCACTATTTGCGCAGAAAGCAGAAGAAACGTGATTTTATGCAGTAAACGCGGTAGCTTTTTCAGTTTATAAACGCAGAAACTGCATCAGTAAATTCACGGGAGTCCCATGCAACGTTCTGAACGTATTGCCCGGCTGAGCCGCCACCTGGAATCCGGGCTGTATGAACGGCAGCACGCCATCCGGCTCTGCTTACTGGCTACACTCAGCGGGGAAAGTGTTTTTTTGCTCGGCCCGCCGGGGATCGCCAAAAGTATGATTGCACGGCGCATGAAACTGATTTTCAGTGATGCCCGTGCTTTTGAGTATCTGATGACCCGCTTCTCCACTCCGGAGGAGATCTTCGGCCCGCTCTCCATTCAGGCACTGAAAGATGAAGGGAAATATCAGCGCATCACACAGGGATATCTGCCGGATGCGGAAATCGTGTTTCTCGACGAAATATGGAAAGCAGGTCCCGCGATCCTCAATACTCTGCTGACCTCAATTAACGAACGCAAATACCGCAACGGCAACAGCGAAAGTGCTATCCCGATGCGGTTGCTGGTGGCTGCCTCCAACGAACTGCCGGACAACGACAGCAGCCTGGAAGCCCTCTATGACCGGATGCTGATCCGCTTATGGCTGGATAAACTACAGGAAAAACAGAGCTTCCGCGCCATGCTCATCAGCACACCGGGCGCATCGGATGAACAGATCCCCGCGCATTTGCAGGTAACGGATGAGGAATATCATCAATGGCAGAAGGAGATTGACCGTGTTGTGCTGACTGATCAGATATTTGAACTGATTTATCAGCTGCGCCAGCAGATTGAGCGGCTGGATAATGCACCGTATATCTCAGACCGGCGCTGGAAAAAAGCACTGCGGCTGTTACAGGCCAGCGCGTTTTTCAATGAAAACAGCAGTATCACACCTCTTGACCTGATTTTGCTGAAAGATTGCCTGTGGCATGATTCCGCGTCACTGAAATCCGTTCCGCAGCTGCTGACACAACTGATGTGCGAGCAGGCCTATCAGCAGCGCGGCCTGTTGCTGAAGCTGGAAAAATACTATCAGGAGTGGATACTGGAAACGCAGACCCGGCAACAGAAGGATGCCTTCAGTGTTATCCGCAGCAGTGCCCGCTTCGGGCGTAAAGTCAGCTATGCGCTGCCGGAGACCCTGCCGCCCGGTCCGGTTACCCTCTTTTTGCATAATCCCCTGACATTACATGATATGACAGTCACCTATGTGACTATTGAACGCAATGCGTTTGATACCTTCTTTGATAAAGGAGAACACATTGCGGCAAAACTCAACGGTATCGGGTTTACCCAGTCCGTTTCCGCCGCAGTGAATGATAACGGTCTGCTGGAGTTGCGTGATGTCAGTCTGCGCAGCAGTACGCTGTTCCCGGCAGATACCGATAGCCGGATGACAGAGGCACAAACGCAAATCTGGCTGGATAAGCTTTCTGCGATTCGTCAGACGCTGGTACAGCAGCGTCAGCTGTTTGCACAGCATCAGCCCGCACTGTTTGTCAGTGATGACTGGATTGCGCAGATAGAGGAAAGCTTCCTGCCGGTGACAGAACGCCTCGATAAACTGACTCAGCAAATGAGCAGCACCCCGTGTTAAGTCTTTCGGCACTGGATTTGGCGCTGGCAGTAAATGAAGGGGAACTCATTGAAGAGATCCTGCTGACACTGCTGGCTGCCCCGCAGCTGGCCTGGTTTTTTGAAAAACATCCGCGATTACGCCGGGCAGTACTGACCGATTTACCGTCATGGCGGAAATCACTGGAAGAACGGGTGAAAGAGGCCCTGGTTCCGGCGGCACTGGCAGATGAATTCCGTCTTTACCAGCAGAGCACCGCCGCAGACCGGACTGAATTTTACCGTCTGCTGCCGGAAATCCTCAAAGCACTGGAGGATATAAACTCACCGTTCTCTCCGGAAGCATACCGCCTGCACAGAGATGAGCAGGAAACCACCTCCCATCAGATATTATTCAATCAGCGCTGGCGCATCAGCCTGATTTTACAGGTCACCGCCTATCACAAAGAGATTCTTGAGCAGGAGAAAGAACAACTCCTCGCCGAACTTCAGCAACATCTGGCGCTGAGCGGCAATCTTGATCCGCTCATCAGCGAAAATGAACAGGCTTCAGGGAAATTATGGGATCTGACCAAAGGATCACTGAAATCCTCCGGATCGGCGGACGATCTCCTGCTGTGTTACAGTGAGTTTTTAAAATCCCAGCCGGAACTGGAAAAACTGGCCTCACTGCTGGGGCGCAGCCAGACGGCAAAATCCGTCCCTCAGGACAGTGCGGTGACAGAGCCGGTCATCATTACCGAACTGGTGCCGGATCAGACCCCGGAAGAGGTCAGCGGAGTCGGGCTGAGTGATGATGTGCTGCGTCTTCTGCCCGCAGAACTGGCGTTACTCGGTATCAGCGGTCTGGAACTGGAGTTTTACCGGAAAATGGCTGAGAAACAGCTGTATACCTACCGGTTACAGGGCGATCACTGGCAGGAACGCCGGGTTATGCGACAGGTCGTGCATCATCAGGATGAAAAACAGCCGCGCGGCCCCTTCATTATCTGTATCGATACCTCCGGCTCCATGGGCGGTTTTAATGAGCGCTGCGCCAAAGCGTTTTGTCTTGCACTGGTCAAAATTGCTATGGCGGATAACCGGCAGTGCCATGTCATGCTTTTTTCCACCGAACAGGTGCATTACGACTTTCTCGGCCCGGACGGTATAGAACAGATGACCCGCTTTCTGCTTCAGAGTTTTAAAGGCGGAACGGACCTGGCGTCCTGTCTGACTGAAGCCGCAAAACGGCTGGAAACCCCGCAGTGGCGTGATGCGGATGTGGTGGTGATATCTGACTTTATTGCCCAGCGGCTGCCGGATGAGGTGGTGAAGCAGGTTAAACGCTCGCAGCAACAGGGAAAACACCGCTTCCATGCGGTAGCCCTGTCCCATTACGGAAAGCCCGGTATCATGCGGATTTTTGATCACATCTGGCGTTTTGATACCGGCTTAAAAAATCGTCTGCTGCGCCGTTTCAGGCGGTGAGCCACCGGGCTCACCGTACAGAAAAGTGTTACAGCATCCCCGTGGTGCTTTCGCGCACTTCCGGTGCCCAGACACTGCACTGCACCTGCCCGATATGGCTGCGCTGGAGCAGTAACATCACCAGACGTGACTGGCCGATCCCGCCACCGATAGTCTGCGGCATTTCACCGGCTGCCAGCGATTTGTGCCAGTCCAGTTCCATCCGTACCTGCTGACCGGTCAAATCCAGCTGACGCGCCAGGGTGACCGGGTCAACACGGATCCCCATTGAGGATAACTCAAACGCATCCTGCAAAACCGGGTTCCACACGAGGATATCCCCGTTCAGCCCTTTGTAACCGTCACTGTTCTCAGTGGTCCAGTCATCATAATCCGGTGCGCGGACATCATGATACTCACCATGAGATAATTTACCGCCGATGCCGATTAAGAATACGGCACCCAGTTCTTTCGCGATGGCGCGCTCACGGCCTTTGGCATCCAGGTCCGGGTAGCGGGCAAGCAGCTCTTCAGAGTGAATAAAATGAATTTGGTCCGGCAGGAACGGTGTCAGACCAAATTCCTTACTTACTGCAAGTTCTGTTTCTTTTATTGTCTGATATATTTTACTCACTGTCTGCTTCAGATAAGGAAGCGCGCGCTCCTCATCTGCCATCACTTTTTCCCAGTCCCACTGATCAACATAGACAGAATGGATTGGGGTTAAGCGATCCTCATCAGGACGCAACGCTTTCATGTCGGTGTACAGTCCCTGACCCGGCTGAAAATCAAAACGCCCTAAGGTTTTGCGTTTCCATTTAGCCAGTGAATGCACGACTTCAAAGGTTGAGCCCGGCAATGATTTAACTTTCACCTGAACCGCTTTCTCGCTGCCGGATAAATTATCCTGAGTACCATCACCCACGCGGCTTAAGATTGGCCCCTGGACTTCAATAAGACCCAGTTGTTTTTCCAGCAGACGTGAGAAATATGACTTCACGAAGCTGATTTGCTGCTGCTGTCGGATGAATGATTTTTCCATGATAATAATCCTTGATATGCGGAACATGTATTGCCTGTGAAATAGATTAAGCAACAGAATGGGGTATAAATTCAATATCCTTTAGCAAAAATACCCTTTGCTATTTATAAAATTCATTTTTATGATACTAAAAATGAATTTTCGTTAATTTAAGGGGCATAAAATGGCCGAAATTTATCAGATCGACAATCTGGACCGTGACATACTTCACGCTTTAATGGCGAATGCCCGCACACCTTATGCAGAATTAGCGAAAAAATTTGCTGTCAGTCCCGGCACGATTCATGTCAGGGTCGAGAAAATGAAACAGGCAGGTATCATCACCGGCACCCGGGTGGATATCAGTGAAAAACAGCTGGGGTTTGATGTGACCTGCTTTATCGGCATCATCCTGAAAAGCGCCAAAGATTACCCTGCCGCCCTCAAGAAACTCGATAAACTTGATGAAGTGGTGGAAGTCTATTACACCACCGGGCAGTACAGCATCTTTATAAAGGTGATGTGCAAAACAATAGAATCTTTGCAGGACGTACTTATCAACAAGATCCAGAGTATTGATGAGATACAGTCCACTGAAACCCTGATCTCCTTACAAAACCCGATCATACGGACGATCCGCCCGTAATAAAAAATTCTTATAACCACATTATCCACAGGTAGATCCCAGCTGTTTCACAGAGTACAATAGCGGCTCTTTACAGCAGGGGATCACCATGACAACAGTTACTCTCATTACAGGCAGTACCATGGGCAGCGCAGAATACGTTGCTGAGCATGTTGCTGAAATCCTGGAAAATGCCGGTTTTACCACAGATGTGCAGCACGGGCCGGAAGCGGACGCGGTGCCGCAGCAGAACAGTATCTGGTTAATTGTCACCTCCACACACGGTGCCGGTGATCTCCCCGAAAATATACAGTCGTTTGCCGATGCACTGCGTGAGCAGCAGCCTGATCTCAGTACTGTCCGTTACGGTGCTATCGGGATCGGCAGCAGTGAATACGACACCTTCTGTGGTGCTGTCCGTACACTGGATACCCTGCTCACCTCTTTGGGTGCGAAAAAAATCGGTCAATCACTCGAAATAGATATTCAGAAACACGAGATTCCTGAAGATCCGGCTGAGATCTGGATCGAAGAATGGAAAAATTTACTCTGATTTGCTGATAAAAACAGCAATCAACTGTGGATAACTCTGGGATCAACACGCGATCAACCCGTAGTTATTCACTGTATAAGATCACTCTCCGTCAGACCCTGTGAATAAGTACCCGTTTTGATCCCAGCTTATACGGAACAGGATCAACGGTACTTCACAGGAAATGATCCTTTACAGTTTTATGATCTTTATGGGGATTTCACACTTATCCACAGAGGATCGCGATCCTAATAAAAGATCTAATAAAGAGATCTTTAAATAAAAAGATCTTTATATAATTACCTGCGTCTTTACCGCTCATGGTCAGACGGCAAGAGTTGAGTTATATTCTCTCCCCCGATGCGCTACTGCATTTTGTAATGAAGGTTTAACATGTTTTATCCGGATCATTTTGACGTCATTGTTATCGGCGGTGGCCACGCCGGTACTGAAGCTGCAATGGCAGCGGCACGTATGGGCCGTCAAACACTTTTACTGACTCACAATATCGACACTCTGGGTCAGATGTCCTGCAACCCTGCTATCGGTGGGATCGGTAAAGGACATCTGGTTAAAGAGATCGATGCACTCGGCGGATTAATGGCACATGCCACTGACCGTGCAGGTATTCAGTTCAGAACCCTGAATGCCAGCAAAGGGCCGGCAGTACATGCCACCCGTGCCCAGGCTGACCGTGTGCTTTACCGTCTGGCAGTACGCACCGCACTGGAAAACCAGCCTAACCTGATGATTTTTCAGCAGCCGGTTGAAGACCTTATCGTTGAAAATGATACCGTTACCGGTGCAGTGACCCGTATGGGACTGAAATTCAGAGCCAAATCGGTTGTACTGACAGTCGGGACGTTCCTGGACGGTAAAATTCATATCGGACTGGAAAACTACAGCGGCGGCCGTGCCGGTGATCCGCCGTCAGTCTCTCTGTCACACCGTCTGCGGGAATTGCCTCTGCGGGTCGGTCGTCTGAAAACAGGGACTCCGCCGCGCATTGACGCAAGGACTATCGATTTTGCTCAGCTGACACCACAGTTTGGTGATAACCCGATGCCGGTATTCTCCTTCATGGGCAGTGCGGATGAGCATCCTGAACAGATGCCGTGCCATATCACATACACCAATGAAAAAACCCATGAAGTGATCCGTAATAACCTCGATCGCAGTCCGATGTATGCCGGTGTGATCGAAGGGATCGGCCCGCGTTACTGTCCGTCCATTGAAGATAAAGTGATGCGCTTTGCGGATCGTAATCAGCATCAGATCTTCCTGGAGCCGGAAGGGCTGACCAGTAATGAGATTTACCCGAACGGTATCTCCACCAGCTTACCGTTTGATGTACAGATGCAGATTGTTCACTCGATGAAAGGCATGGAAAATGCACGGATTATGCGTCCGGGTTATGCCATCGAATACGATTTCTTTGACCCGCACGACCTGAAACAGACACTGGAAAGCAAATACCTGCACGGCCTGTTCTTTGCCGGACAAATCAACGGCACTACCGGTTATGAGGAAGCTGCTGCCCAGGGTCTGCTGGCTGGTCTGAACGCCGCCCGTTATTCTGCTGATCAGGAAGGCTGGTTCCCGCGCCGTGATCAGGCTTATATCGGTGTGCTGGTGGATGACCTGTGTACACTTGGTACCAAAGAACCGTACCGGATGTTTACCTCACGGGCGGAATACCGCCTGATGCTGCGTGAAGACAACGCGGATGCCCGCCTGACAGAAACCGGCCGTGAACTGGGTCTGGTGGATGATGCCCGCTGGGCACACTTCAGTGAAAAAATGGAGCTGATCGAGAAAGAGCGTCAGCGCCTGAGAGATATCCGTGTACACCCGCAGTCTGAAAGCGTGAAAGAGATCAACGCGATCCTGAACACACCTCTTTCGAAAGAGGCGACCGGAGAAGATCTTCTGCGCCGTCCTGAAATGGACTATAACCGCCTGATGACCCTGACTGATTTCGCACCGGGTGTTGATTCACCGGCAGCAGCACAGCAGGTCGAAATCCAGGTGAAATACGAAGGTTATATCTCCCGCCAGCAGGATGAAATTCAGCGTCAGCTGCGTAATGAGAACGCCGCGCTGCCGGTTGATCTCGATTACAAACAAGTGACCGGGCTTTCCAACGAAGTGGTGGCAAAACTGAACGACCACAAACCGACATCGATCGGACAGGCATCGCGGATCTCCGGTATCACACCAGCCGCAATTTCGATTCTGCTGGTCTGGCTGAAAAAACAGGGCCTTCTGCGCCGGAGTGCATAACGGATGAGTGATTTACAGCAACAACTTTCCGCGCTGCTGCGCAGTGCGGATATCCGGCTGACCGGGCAGCAGAAACAGCAACTGACCGGCTATGTGGAGATGCTCCACAAATGGAACAAAGCCTATAACCTGACCTCTGTCCGCCAGCCGGAACAGATGCTGGTGCGCCATATCATGGACAGCATTGTGGTGGAGCCGCACCTGACCGGCAACCGGTTTATTGATGTCGGCACCGGTCCCGGGCTTCCCGGTGTGCCGCTGGCGATAGTCCGCCCGGAGTCTCACTTTGTCCTTCTGGACAGCCTGGGCAAGCGTGTACGCTTCCTGAAGCAGGTTCAGCATGAACTGGGGCTGACAAACATCGAACCGGTTCAGAGCCGCGTGGAAGCGTATCAGGGTGAACCATTTGATGGGGTTATCAGTCGTGCATTTGCATCACTGGATGATATGCTCAGTTGGTGTCACCACCTGCCGTTACCCGGAACCGGACGCTTTTTTGCACTGAAAGGCAGTGTGCCGGAAGAGGAACTGACACGGTTACCGGAGGGTATTTCTCTCGTCAGTGTTGAAAAACTGGTCGTGCCGCAACTTGATGAACAGCGTCATCTGGTAATTCTTAAAGCAAATTGAGTTTGCTGTACGTCAAAAAACAGAAATATTTTTAAGGGGACGGAGTCAGCGCATTTTCTGCACCGTCCCTTTGTTTTGCCGGAGACAAAAATAAAATGCGTAACGGAGCCGTTACAAAGTGACAACCCCTGATTGGTTACTTTCTGGTAAGTTTATCTGCGAAAAATTTCATACCGGATCGTTTTTACCGATAACGTATTATTTCAAAATTATTTATTTTATTTAAAATTTATCTGTAAATATCAATTAAATATTTATTTTTTTTGATTAACTTGTTGATTAATATTGCTATTTTTACAGCTGTTGATCGCTATAAAATGTTAATTCAACTAATGTATTTTATGTTATGTGATTTTTGTCACGTTTCAGAAATGAGTTGCACGTCGTATTCCGAGGTAGGGTAGACTCTATTTTTTGTACGATTTGTGGTGGCGGCAAAGAAATTAAATTTTTATTCACTTTTTCGCTACTTATTGATTGAAAACAATCTGGCTGCCCGTATAATTTGCTCGTTTTTGTCTCTTGACACTCTCGCTCAAAGGCAGTTTTATACATCATTCAGTAAGCCTGACCCCGGAAGGTGCACACGGAGAAACTAAATGTCATGTCTGTCTCCCTTTTCAACGGAAAATTGACCAAAAAACTGTTGTTTTTGCAGTTTATGACGTTTGTTGTTCTTAGTGCGCTTTTTTGCATAAAAAGTATCGAATGGGGTGCTTCCGCGCTGGCCGGGGGAGTTGCCGCATGGATACCGAATGCGATTTTTTTGCTGATCAGTAACCGGCAGAAAGCGCATGAGGAACTGCAGTCGTACCGGATTGCATGGTTTTTTGTGGCAGGGGAAGGGTTTAAAGTTATCTTCGCGATAGCGATACTGATGATTGCTTTAGGAGTGTTTAAAGCGGCAGTTGCACCACTGGTCTTGACCTATTTAGCGGTGCTTTTCGTGCAGATTATCGCACCGGCCGTGCTAAGCGGTTAGCGGTTTTAACAACAAAGGGTAAGAGGCATCATGTCTGCATCAGGAGAAAGTTTAACCACAAAAGAGTATATCAGTGGCCACCTGAATAACCTTCAGCTGGATCTGAGTACTTTCGAGTTGGTCAATCCCCATGCGAACGTTACTCCATCTTTTTGGACGCTGAACATTGACTCCCTTTTCTTCTCAGTCGTATTAGGTATTTTCTTTTTATGGCTTTTCAGAAGGGTGGCAAAGAAAGCGACAAGTGGCGTTCCCGGGAAATTTCAGACTGCGGTAGAAATGCTTATCGGCTTCGTTGACAGCAACGTCCGTGATATGTATCACGGCAAGAGCAAAGTTATTGCACCTCTCGCATTAACTGTGTTCGTGTGGGTGCTGCTGATGAACGCACTGGACTTATTACCAATCGACTTCATTCCGTATATCGGTGAACACATCCTCGGTTTACCTGCGCTGCGTATCGTTCCGACCGCAGACGTAAGTATCACACTGTCGATGGCGATTGGTGTATTCGTTCTTATCCTCTTTTACAGCTTCAAGATGAAAGGCGTGAAAGGATTTGCTAAAGAGCTGACATTACAGCCTTTTAACCATCCGTTATTCATTCCTGTCAACCTGATTCTGGAAGGGGTAAGCCTGCTGTCAAAACCTGTTTCCCTCGGTCTGCGACTGTTTGGGAACATGTATGCAGGTGAGCTGATCTTCATTCTTATTGCAGGTCTGCTACCGTGGTGGTCACAATGGTTACTGAGCCTTCCGTGGGCTATTTTCCACATACTGATTATTACGTTACAAGCCTTTATTTTCATGGTTCTGACGATCGTCTATCTGTCGATGGCGTCTGAAGAGCATTAATTTTATTACCAATAACTGTGATTTAACTGAAACAAACTGGAGACTGTCATGGAAAACCTGAATATGGATCTGCTGTACATGGCTGCCGCTGTAATGATGGGCCTGGCGGCTATCGGTGCTGCGATCGGTATCGGCATCCTCGGTGGGAAATTTTTAGAAGGCGCTGCACGCCAGCCGGATTTAATCCCTCTGCTGCGTACTCAGTTCTTCATCGTAATGGGTCTGGTTGACGCCATCCCGATGATTGCTGTAGGTCTGGGCTTGTATGTAATGTTTGCGGTTGCGTAGTGATACGGCCACTCCCGGATATTTACATCAACTCAATTAATTAAAGAGGTATTGTGCTGTGAATCTTAACGCAACAATCCTCGGCCAGGCCATCGCGTTTGTCCTGTTTGTTTTGTTCTGTATGAAGTATGTATGGCCACCGATCATGGCGGCCATTGAAAAACGTCAGAAAGAAATTGCTGACGGTTTATCTTCCGCAGAACGTGCTAAAAAGGACCTGGACTTAGCGCAAGCCAATGCGACCGACCAAATGAAAAAAGCGAAAGCGGAAGCATCTGCCCTGATCGAACAAGCGAATAAACAACGCGCTCAGATCATCGATGAGGCAAAAGCAGAAGCGGAAGTTGAACGTAGCAAAATCGTAGCACAGGCGCAGGCGGAAATTGACGCCGAACGCAAACGTGCCCGTGAAGAGTTACGTAAACAGGTCGCCATTTTAGCTGTCGCGGGTGCCGAGAAAATTATTGAACGTTCCGTGGATGAAGCTGCTAACAGCGACATCGTTGATAAACTTGTCGCTGAACTGTAAGGAGGGTGGGGCATGTCAGAAATCGTTACTGTAGCTCGCCCCTACGCCAAAGCAGCTTTTGACTTTGCTGTGGAAAACAGGGCCGTTGAAAAATGGCAGGACATGCTGGCATTTACCGCTGAAGTGACACGCAATGAGCAGATCGAAGATCTGATTTCCGGTTCTTTTGCTCCGGAAACCCTGGCTCAGGTGTTTATCACTGTTTGCGGTGAGCAGATTGACGAGCATGTTCAGAACCTGGTTCGTATCATGGCTGAGAATGGTCGCTTAGTGACCCTGCCGGAAGTTAGCCGTCAGTTCGCAACACTGCGGGCTGCGCTGGAGTCAACTGTTGAGGTTGAAGTCACTTCAGCCGGCGAACTCAATGAACAGCAGCTGGCGAAAATTTCTGCAGCGATGGAAAAACGTCTGTCACGCAAAGTTAAGCTGAATTGCAAAATTGATAAGTCAGTTATCGCGGGGTTTGTATTGCGCGCCGGTGACCTTGTCATCGACAACAGCATTCGCAATCGACTCGAGCGTTTAACCGACGTCTTGCAGTCTTAAGGGGACTGGAGCATATGCAACTGAATTCCACCGAAATCAGCGAACTGATCAAGCAGCGCATTGCTCAGTTCAATGTCGTGAGTGAAGCTCACAATGAAGGTACGATTGTTTCCGTCAACGACGGTATTATTCGTATCCACGGTTTAGCCGAAGTTATGCAGGGTGAGATGATCTCTCTGCCGGGTAACCGTTATGCTATCGCACTGAACCTGGAGCGCGACTCTGTTGGTGCGGTTGTGATGGGTCCTTATGCCGACCTGGCAGAAGGCATGAAAGTAAAATGTACCGGTCGTATTCTGGAAGTGCCGGTTGGCCGTGGCCTGTTAGGCCGTGTGGTCAACACCCTGGGTGAGCCTATCGATGGTAAAGGTCAGGTTGAGCACGATGGTTTCTCACCTGTCGAAGTTATCGCACCGGGTGTTATCGACCGTCAGTCCGTTGATCAGCCTGTACAGACCGGTTATAAATCTGTCGATGCAATGATTCCAATCGGCCGTGGTCAGCGTGAGCTGGTTATCGGTGACCGTCAGACCGGTAAAACCGCACTGGCAATCGATGCAATCATCAACCAGCGTGATTCCGGCATCAAATGTATTTACGTCGCAATTGGTCAGAAAGCGTCCACTATTGCTAACGTTGTCCGTAAATTAGAAGAGCACAATGCGCTGGCCAACACGATTGTTGTGGTCGCGAGTGCGTCTGAATCTGCGGCACTGCAATACCTGGCTCCGTATTCCGGTTGTGCAATGGGTGAATACTTCCGTGACCGCGGTGAAGACGCGTTAATCATTTATGATGACCTGTCAAAACAAGCGGTTGCTTACCGTCAGATCTCCCTGCTGCTCCGCCGTCCGCCAGGACGTGAAGCATATCCGGGTGACGTTTTCTATCTGCACTCCCGTCTGCTGGAACGTGCTGCGCGTGTTAACGCGGAATATGTGGAAGCGTTTACCAAAGGTGAAGTGAAAGGCAAAACCGGTTCTCTGACCGCACTGCCAATCATCGAAACTCAGGCAGGGGACGTATCAGCGTTCGTTCCGACAAACGTTATCTCCATCACTGATGGTCAGATCTTCCTGGAATCCGCGCTGTTCAACGCCGGTATCCGTCCTGCGGTTAACCCGGGGATCTCCGTATCCCGTGTGGGTGGTGCAGCACAGACCAAGATCATGAAAAAACTGTCCGGTGGTATCCGTACCGCACTGGCACAGTATCGTGAACTGGCGGCGTTCTCACAGTTCGCATCTGACCTTGATGATGCAACCCGTAAACAGCTTGACCACGGTCAGAAAGTTACAGAGTTGCTGAAACAGAAACAGTATGCACCGATGTCAGTGGCACAACAGTCTCTGTCACTGTATGCAGCTGAGCGTGGTTACCTGGAAGATATCGAAATTTCGAAAGTCGTGCCGTTTGAAGCTGCTCTGATTGGCTACGCCACTCGTGAACATGCTGATCTTCTGAAAGAAATCGACCAGACGGGTAGCTATAACGATGATATCGAAGCGAAGTTGAAAAACGTGCTCGATACCTTCAAGGCGACTCAGTCCTGGTAATACTAAACGGCCTGTGTGAACAGTACAGGCCGTCTGGTTCATGAGGAGAGCAAATGGCCGGCGCAAAAGAGATACGTTCTAAGATCGCCAGCGTACAAAATACGCAGAAGATCACTAAAGCGATGGAAATGGTCGCGGCGTCCAAAATGCGTAAAACGCAGGACCGCATGGCGGCCAGCCGTCCTTATGCAGAGACCATCCGCAGTGTGATTGGTCACATTGCATTGGGTAATCTGGAATATAAACATCCATACCTCGAAGAACGCGAGGTTAAGCGTGTCGGGTACCTGGTTGTTTCTACCGACCGTGGTTTGTGTGGTGGCTTGAACATTAACCTGTTCAAAAAGCTGATTGTCGAAATGAAAGATTGGGCTGACAAAGGTGTTCAGACTGATCTGGCTCTGATTGGGTCAAAAGCAGCATCATTCTTCTCCTCTGTGGGCGGGAATGTGGTTGCTCAGGTAAACGGCATGGGTGATGAACCTTCGCTGGCTGACCTTATCGGTTCGGTAAAAATCATGCTTCAGGCCTACGACGAAGGTCGTCTTGACAAGCTGTACATTGTAACTAACCGGTTTGTGAATACCATGTCTCAGGTTCCGACCATTGTTCAGGTTCTGCCGTTACCGCCAAGCGATGACGAAAACCTGAAGAAGAAAACCTGGGATTATTTATACGAACCTGATCCTAAAGCGTTACTGGATTCCCTTTTACGGCGCTACATCGAAGCGCTGGTATACCAGGGCGTTGTGGAAAACCTGGCCAGTGAGCAGGCCGCCCGTATGGTTGCAATGAAAGCTGCAACAGATAACGGCGGTAACATGATCAAAGAGCTGAATTTAGTTTACAACAAAGCGCGTCAGGCAAGCATTACACAAGAACTCACCGAGATTGTGTCCGGTGCTGCCGCGGTTTAACACCCGGGTTTTACGAATTACGTAGAGGATTCAAGATGGCTACTGGAAAAATCATCCAGGTTATCGGCGCCGTTGTGGACGTCGAATTTCCTCAGGATGCAGTACCGAAAGTGTACGATGCGCTTGAGGTAAAAAATGGTAATGAAAAACTGGTGCTGGAAGTTCAGCAGCAGTTAGGCGGCGGGGTTGTCCGTTGTATCGCTATGGGTACATCTGATGGTCTGAGCCGTAATCTGGAAGTAACCGATTTAGGCCACCCGATTGAAGTACCTGTCGGCGTGAAAACCTTAGGACGTATCATGAACGTTCTGGGTGATCCGATCGATATGAAAGGTGACATCGGCGCAGAAGAAAAATGGTCTATTCACCGTGCTGCACCAACATACGAAGAACTGTCTAACTCCCAGGAACTGCTGGAAACAGGTATCAAAGTAATGGATCTGATCTGCCCGTTCGCTAAGGGTGGTAAAGTCGGTCTGTTCGGTGGTGCGGGTGTGGGTAAAACCGTAAACATGATGGAACTGATCCGTAACATCGCGATCGAGCACTCCGGCTACTCTGTATTCGCAGGGGTGGGTGAGCGTACCCGTGAAGGTAACGACTTCTATCATGAAATGACAGACTCTAACGTTCTGGACAAAGTATCACTCGTATACGGCCAGATGAACGAGCCACCGGGAAACCGTCTGCGCGTTGCTCTGACCGGTCTGACCATGGCGGAAAAATTCCGTGATGAAGGCCGCGACGTACTGCTGTTTGTTGATAACATCTACCGTTATACCCTGGCTGGTACAGAAGTATCCGCGCTGTTAGGCCGTATGCCTTCAGCGGTAGGTTACCAGCCGACACTGGCGGAAGAAATGGGTGTGCTTCAGGAACGTATCACATCGACCAAAACAGGCTCAATCACGTCTGTACAGGCCGTTTACGTCCCTGCGGATGACTTAACTGACCCGTCTCCTGCAACCACGTTCGCTCACCTTGATGCGACCGTCGTTCTGAGCCGTCAGATTGCGTCTCTGGGTATTTACCCTGCGGTTGACCCGCTGGATTCCACCAGCCGTCAGCTTGACCCGCTCGTTGTTGGTCAGGAGCACTATGATGTTGCCCGTGGCGTACAGTCAATCCTCCAGCGTTATCAGGAACTGAAAGATATCATCGCAATCCTCGGGATGGATGAGCTGTCAGAAGAAGATAAACTGGTTGTTGCCCGTGCCCGTAAAATCCAGCGCTTCCTGTCTCAGCCGTTCTTCGTGGCAGAAGTCTTCACCGGTTCACCGGGTAAGTTCGTTTCCCTGAAAGACACAATCCGTGGCTTTAAAGGTATCCTGGAAGGTGATTACGATCATCTGCCGGAGCAGGCGTTCTACATGGTTGGTACCATCGAAGAAGCTGTGGAAAAAGCGAAGAAGATTTAATCCGGTTAACAGGAGGCTGATATGTCTGCAATGACGTTTCACCTGACGGTAGTAAGTGCCGAAAAACAACTGTTTAAGGGCTTAGTCCAGAAAATTCAGGTGACAGGCAGTGAAGGTGAGCTGGGTATTTACCCGATGCATACCCCGCTGCTGACTGCCATAAAACCGGGCATGGTACGGATTGTTAAGCAATTTGGTGAAGAAGAGCTTATCTACCTTTCAGGCGGAATGCTCGAAGTACAGCCAAACGGCGTTATCGTACTTGCGGACACGGCTATCCGTGCAAACGATCTGGATGCTGCACTGGCGATGGAATCAAAACGCCGCGCAGAAGAAAACATCCGGAAAGCACATGGTGACGTGGATTATGCTCAGGCATCAGCCGAACTGGCAAAAGCAATTGCAAAATTACGTGTAATTGACGAGTTAGCCAAGAAGATGATGTAACCGAGGCAGTTAAAATATAAAAGCCAGTCAGTATCCGCTGACTGGCTTTTTTGCGTTGCGAAATATGTGGTATTTTCTTGTATAAACAGGTTTACTTGGCACTCTAAAAGAGGAGCGATCAGATTTCTTATGTCTACGAATGCTAAAAGTGTGGTAATTCTCGCTGCAGGTAAAGGTACCCGGATGTACTCCGCTCTGCCGAAGGTGTTACATCACCTGGCGGGCAAACCGATGGTTCAGCATGTGATTGATACAGCCCTTTCACTGGGCGCACAGAATGTACATCTGGTTTACGGACACGGTGGTGATTTATTACAGAATACGCTGTCGGATCAGAATCTGAACTGGGTTTTACAGGCAGAACAACTGGGAACCGGACATGCGATGCAGCAGGCTGCACCTCACTTTGCTGATGACGAAGATATTCTGATGCTGTACGGCGATGTTCCGCTGATTGCTGCTGAAACACTGGAACGCCTGATGGCGGTAAAACCGGAAGGCGGCATTGGTCTTCTGACAGTGATTCTGGATAACCCGGCGGGGTACGGCCGCATCATCCGCGAAAACGGTCAGGTGACCGGGATTATCGAACAGAAAGATGCCTCTGAAGAACAACAGAAAATCAAAGAAATCAACACCGGTATTCTGGTAGCCAACGGCGGTGATCTCAAACGCTGGTTAGCAAAACTGAACAACAATAATGCGCAGGGTGAATTTTATATCACCGATATTATTGCCATTGCGCATCAGGAAGGGCGTCGTATTGAGACAGCTCATCCGGAAAAACTGAGTGAAATGGAAGGGGTGAATAACCGCCTTCAGCTCGCGGCGCTGGAGCGTATTTATCAGCATGAACAGGCCGAACGTCTGTTACTCGAAGGTGTGATGATTCCGGACCCGGCGCGTTTTGATCTGCGCGGCACTCTGACACACGGTAAAGATGTCATCATCGACGTGAATGTTATTATCGAAGGGGATGTGACACTCGGTAATAATGTGGTAATTGGTGCCGGTTGTGTGCTGAAAGATTGTATTATCGGCGACGGTTCTGTTCTCAGTCCGTATACCGTGGTCGAATCATCCGAAATGGCACGTGACTGTACTGTCGGGCCGTTTGCCCGTCTGCGTCCGGGTTCTGTACTGGCGGATAAAGCGCATGTCGGCAACTTTGTGGAAATGAAGAAAGCGACACTGGGTATCGGCTCCAAAGCCGGGCACCTCAGCTATCTGGGTGATGCAGAAATCGGTAATGATGTGAATATCGGTGCCGGAACCATCACCTGTAATTATGATGGCGCGAACAAATTTAAAACGGTTATCGGCGATGAGGTTTTTGTCGGCTCAGATACCCAGCTGGTGGCACCGGTCACCATCGGGAAAGGCGCGACCGTCGGCGCCGGTACGACCGTAACCAAAGATGTGGGTGATAATGAACTGGTAATAAGCCGGGTCAGACAAACCCAGATTGCCGGCTGGAAACGTCCGGTAAAAATAAACAAATAAACACAATAATAACCCCATATCTACACAGCCCGGGGACACGGCAACGCCGTAAAAACAATCAGGCAGGACATCGTTAAATCAGGAATTTACAACTATGTGTGGAATTGTTGGTGCAGTAGCACAACGTGATATCGCTGAAATTCTGTTAGAAGGGCTTCGTCGTCTGGAATACCGCGGATATGACTCTGCCGGCATGGCGGTTGTGGACAGCGAAGGGCACCTGACCCGCCTGCGTGAAGTCGGTAAAGTGAAAATGCTGGCGGAAGAAGCAGAAAAAACGCCGGTTGCCGGCGGCACCGGTATCGCGCACACACGCTGGGCAACGCATGGCGAGCCCCTGGAACGTAACGCACACCCGCATGTTTCCGGGAATATCGCTGTTGTTCATAACGGTATTATTGAAAATTACAGTGAATTACGGGAATTACTGAAAGGCCGCGACTATCAGTTCACTTCCGACACTGACACAGAAGTTATCGCACACCTGGTGAATTGGGAGCATTCACAGGGCGGTACACTGCGTGAAGCTGTACAGCGGGCTATTCCGCAACTGCGCGGTGCTTACGGTACGGTGATTATGGACTCCCGCACACCGGAACTGCTGGTTGCAGCCCGTTCAGGCAGTCCGCTGGTGGTTGGCCTGGGGGTCGGTGAAAACTTCCTTGCATCTGATCAGCTTGCTCTGCTGCCGGTTACCCGCCGCTTTATCTACCTGGAAGAAGGGGATATTGTCGAAATTACCCGCCGTCATGTTCATATTTTTGACCGCAATGGTGATGAAACTGAGCGTGATGTGATTGAATCCAACGTTCAGTATGATGCCGGTGATAAAGGTATTTACCGTCATTATATGCAGAAAGAAATCTATGAGCAGCCGCTGGCCATCAAAAACACGATGGAAGGGCGTCTGCGCAATGAAACGGTTGAATTCAGCGAACTGGGTGAAAAAGCCCGTGATGTGCTGTCCGGTATCGAACATATCCAGATTGTTGCCTGTGGTACGTCATTCAACGCCGGGATGGTATCCCGTTACTGGTTTGAAGCACTGGCGGGTATTCCGTGCGATGTGGAAATCGCCTCTGAATTCCGTTACCGTAAACCGGCCTGCCGTAAGAACAGCCTGCTGATCACGATTTCACAGTCCGGTGAAACCGCTGATACTCTGGCTGCACTGCGTCTGGGTAAAGAGCTGGGCTATCTGACCTCACTGGCTATCTGCAATGTTGCCGGTTCATCACTGGTGCGTGAATCTGATTTTGCTGTGATGACCAAAGCCGGAACCGAAATCGGTGTGGCCTCCACCAAGGCATTTACCACTCAGCTGACTGTTCTGCTGATGCTGGTGGCATACTTCGGCCGTCTGAAAGGCAAAGGTGAAGCACTGGAGCACAGTATTGTGACTGCGCTGCATGCCCTGCCGAGCCGTATCGAAAGTATGTTATCTCAGGACAAAGTCATCGAGCAGCTGGCGGAGGATTTCTCCGACAAGAGCCACGCACTGTTCCTGGGCCGCGGGGATCAGTTCCCGATCGCGGTGGAAGGGGCTCTGAAACTCAAAGAGATCTCCTATATCCACGCAGAAGCTTATGCAGCCGGTGAATTAAAACACGGCCCGCTGGCGCTGATTGACGCAGATATGCCGGTCATTATCGTGGCACCGAACAACGAACTGCTGGAAAAACTGAAATCCAATATTGAAGAAGTCCGTGCACGTGGTGGTCTGCTGTATGTCTTCGCAGATAAAGACGCCGGTTTCAGTGACAGCGAAAATATGAAAATTATTCCGCTGCCGTATGTGGAAGAGCTGATCGCCCCAATTTTCTACACCATCCCGTTACAGCTGCTCTCTTATCACGTCGCCTTAATTAAAGGCACGGATGTGGATCAGCCGCGCAATCTGGCGAAATCAGTGACGGTTGAATAAGCCGGGTCTGATTTAGTTTCAGATAATTAAAGATTGAAGCCCGGACTGTATCATGTCGATGCACTCCGGGCTTTTTTTAACGTATAGGAAATTGAAACTTTTTCAGGCTCCCGAGTGCACAAGGCGGATCTTCCCTGCGTCAGGCCGGTATGTACCTCATCAGGCTAATCTCCCGTGCGTGGATTTTGAGCCCCTGCACATTCAGACACCGCTATCAGTCACCTGGTTTTTAACGCCAAACTCCTCACAGACTCGCTTGGGTATTTCCGATTGCTTGTAACTGGTTTCTATATGACCAAAGGTGCTACTCTGATTAATGATATTATTTATCATGGCTGAGCCTATACACACATAATGGTTTAATTTTTCCTAAATTTAACAAATAGGTACAGTAATAACTAATTCAAAAGATACAGAGGTTCCTTAAACATTACTTTCATATTTCGTTGTTTTTATAGCTGAACGTGAATTTTCTCTCTCCTGAAAGCAACATGCTTAATTTTAATGTAAACAATGAATTATTTTCTTAACGTACGTTTTCGTTCAGGTCGCGGATTTACAGTCACGGACACGGAATTTCCGCCTGAGGGATCACGGCGCTGTTCAGTCACACAGTAAACCGGTATCAAATACCGGTAAACGGGTTGCTCAGCTTACCGCATCTGCTCAGGTATGATTTCCGAAGACCTGTATTGCCTGCTGCAACCGTGAGGAGCGCCGCGTCAGTTCGGAGGTGGCACTGGTGACATTATTGACCATTTCGGTATTGTTGCCGGTCATGGTACCGATGCGGGCAACGGATTCATTGATAAGCTCCAGCGCCTGAGTCTGCTCTTTAGTGGCAAGGCCGATTTCATTGATCATGGATGACATTTTCAGCACATCGGTGACCATTTCCCCGAGCCGGGTTTCGGTCTGTTCTGCTATTGTCACGCCGGTACGGACATTGGCTGCGTTTTTCTCAATCAGGGTTTTTATCTCTTTGGCGGCAGAGGCAGAATGCAGCGCCAGGTTGCGTACTTCCGCAGCCACAACAGAAAAACCCCGTCCGGCATCCCCTGCACGGGCAGCTTCCACTGCTGCATTCAGCGCCAGAATATTGGTCTGAAAGGCAATACGGTCAATCACGCCGATGATATCAACAATCTGATTATTATCCGCAGAAATGGTATGCATCATATCAATAGTTTTCTGCATGGTTTCGTTGCTTTGTGTTGCGCTGTTACCCGCATTACCGGCGATATTCATGGTCAGATAGACACTTTCAGCCGTCTGCTGTACTGCGCTGCTGATCTCCTCAATGGCGACAGCGGTTTGTTGTAAATGAGCTGATGCCTCTTCAGAACGGGTATGCAGCGCTGTTGTTTCCTGTGAAACCCGCTGATTGATAGCGCGGATCCCGGCAACCTGTGTGCTGACATCATCCACCAGCGAATTCAGATTAAGCCCTGACTGATTCACCAGGCGCATCAGTAATCCGATTTCATCCACTCTGTCCATGTGTACAGGAGCGGGTTTACGGCCGGAAACGACTTTTTTCATTTGTGACAGCAGTAAGTTAACTGGCTGAGATATTTGTGACTTAAGGTAAACCGACAGCAGAATAAACAACGCCACCACACCGCCAGCCTGAATAAACGGATTTAATGGTGAAAATAACAGAGCCAGAATTAATAATATTGTACTTAATAAAGAATAATTAATCCGTTTCCCGACCGGCAGCCATTTCATTAATGATAAAAATGCCAGTTTACCTTTACGGATAATAACACCCTTAAAAAGACGATATCCGTTTAGTTTATTATTCTTTAATTTGCTGTAAAGAGATGTGCTTTTTTTTATTTCATCACGGGACGGCACTGTCCGGACAGAAATATAGCCTGTTAATTTTTTATCGTGCCATACCGGGGTAACATTTGCTCTTACCCAGTAATGGTCACCGTTACGGCAGCGGTTCTTGATAATACCTGTCCAGCTGTCACCCTGCTGCAAGGTATACCACATATCAGCAAAGGCGGCCGGTGGCATATCCGGGTGGCGGATAATATTATGAGGCCGCCCCGTCAGATGTTCTTCCTCAAATCCGCTCGCGGTAATAAATGCAGAGTTTGCATAGGTTATATGGCTTTGGGTGTCAGTAGTTGACATTAATATTGCATTATCGTTAAGCGAATATTCATGCTGTGTGACAGACATGTTGTTTTTCATAATAACCCCGGAATAATGTAAAATAATTAACAAACTGCTCTCCGGACTGTAAAAAGACAGCACGGAGTGATTATTTTATTTTGTGGATAATATATTCGTAATTGACCGGGAAATATATGTTTTTTATTTTTTAAATATTATTTTTTCATAAAAATTAAACAATTTAAGAGGAATTTAATTATTAAGTAAATATTATATGTATTCTGGTTTGTTGATATTGAAACAGGTTTTATGTTATTCGTTTTTCATATCAGATAGGTATTTCAGATTTAAATAAATCTTAGTTTAGGTGATTTAAAATCATTACTTAACCGTAATTTTTAGCGGTGACAATAGCACCGTTTTTTATGTGCAATGTGTACCGGTTACCTGGCCGTGTGATCAGGTATATGGCGCAGCGTCATTTCTGCGATATTCAGTGAGCCCGGAAGCGCAATGCGGTAAGTGCAGAACACTTTTCTCAGGTTCATATTCACCACAATGGTATCGAGCTGTAAATTTTTCGGGATAGAAAACCCGAGACCGGAGCCGATAAAAACAAACAGCTCCTCCACCGGAACATAAAACAGGATATGCTGGCGCTCAATCTCAGTTGCGGACACCAGACCAAACAGTTTCAGCGGCAGTTTATTACCGGCTTTCAGGTGGGGAATTTGCAGTGTCGGATGTGCGCCACACCAGTAATTGAGGTTATCCGGCATCTGCGGCGGGTTTGATGACATCGGGTTTTGATGATAATCGCCGGCGTATTCTGCACGCCCCTGCCAGGTCCGGCCAAAAAAGCCGAAACCGTCCGGGCGGAGTATCTGACTGATATGTTCTGCCGGGATATCCGGTGATTCTATCTGGTGCGCGGGTAACTGAGTTTTATCGCACCGGGTCAGAAATTCCGGCGGATACCAGCCCATACCTATCGGGTTTGCCGGAGAGGCAAAAACGGTATCACCGGTACTGTATGTGCCGCCGGAGGCATGCTCATAGCGGATATCAAGATAGCTGAGCGGTTCAGATTCTGTCAGAAACCACTCATTGTCTTCTTTTATCCAGTGACGGGAACCGAATATACGCAGAGCTTTCTGATATTTTCCTATCTGAATACCAACATCAAAAACCGGAACCGGATTATTTTCCGGCACAAAAGCAGTGGCGTTAATGACAATATCTGTTTTCGGTTTATAGGGTGCCAAATCACTTTCATATTCAATACTGGTACCAACCATTTCACTGTAGCTGATATCCGTATAATTCAGCGGAGATTGTTCAGGAGAAATAATGAGCTGACTCTGACCATCACGGTTATTTATCCGGATATCATAAGTGATACGTGATGCAACAACATGAAATTTCTCATGTTGAGGATTATGACAGTCATAATTCAGTGCCGGAAAAATAGTATGATTGATAAAATTCATTACCTCAGCCTTTATGATATATAATAATCACAAGAATACGTAATATCCCCCGAACTGAAGTAATACAGAGAAGATATAATAATATTCTATGTATAAATACGATATTTTACGGATTCAGCCGGTTTTTATTATGGCTAATTTAACCTTTTTCCGGAATAAATAAGATAAGAGTTTACCTATATTATTTTTAATATTTACCGCCTGCATCCGGAGGCGGTAAATAAAGGTCTGTCAGCCGGAAAAATTCAGACAGGCAGCACCCCGTGCGCCGCCGGAATCCCCATAACGGGCTTTATGAATAGCGGGCAGTGATGCAACGCCGTAGAGGTATTGCGGCAGGTATTCCGGCAGCAGGCGGTAAATTTCCCCGAACCGGGATAATCCGCCACCGATCACCAGCAAATCAGGATCAAAGACACTCAGTACATTTCCCAGATAGTGCGCGAGCAGTGACATATAGCGTTCAACGTGCAGTTTTGCATTATGATCTCCGTCGTAGTAACGGGTGATAATATCAACCGCACTGAGTTTTTCGCCGTAAAATGCCGCAAAAATCCGCTCAAATCCCGGACCGGAAAGATAGGTTTCAAAACAACCGGTTTTTCCGCAGCCGCAAAGTGTTGCCGGAACCTGATGCCCGAGAAGTTTATCGCCTTCCAGCGTCATATTGATGTGGCCGATTTCCCCGGCGATACCATTTTTCCCCGGTAATACCGTGCCGTTAATCACAAAGCCGCCGCCGACACCGGTACCGAGGATCAGTCCCAGTACCGTCGGGTAGTGGCGGAATGCCGGATCCCAGGCCTCGGAGAGTGCAAAGCAGTTGGCGTCATTCTCAATTTTTACCGGGCGCCGCAATAGCGTTTCCAGATCATGGCGCAGCGGCTGGTATTGAGCGGCGGGTACATTGGTGGTAAACACCGTTCCCTTTTCATGATTTACAATGCCGGGAACGCCGATACCGATTTTTCCTTTACATCCGAGTTCGGTATCCGCCTGTTCTGTCAGTTGCCGGAATGCCTCAAGCAGCGCGGCATAGCTCTCTTTTGGTGTCGCGATACGTTTTTGCCAGACCGGTTCCGGTGCTTCATTAAAAACGGCAAGCTCAATTTTTGTCCCGCCCATATCAAAACCGTAATACATGATGATTCTGCCCTGTTCTGATCACTGTTGTGTTATCCCCAAGCATAAAACACCGGCGGCCGGATGAGAACCCGTTGTCTGATATAAGTCCGTCTTCTGAACAGCGGGGAATCATCAATAAATTCACTTGCACCGTTATTCATATTTTGTCAGGTTAAGAGTATTGCAAACACAGTTCAGATGAGAATAAAAGGAAACATCACAATGAAAAATGTGGGATTTGTCGGCTGGCGCGGGATGGTAGGGTCTGTGCTGATGCAGCGCATGACAGAAGAGCGGGATTTTGACGGGATCCGTCCGGTATTTTTCTCAACCTCGCAGAGCGGCGGGGAAGCGCCGTCATTCGGCGGGCGCCGCAGCACGTTACAGGACGCATTTGATATTGATGCACTGCGCGCGCTTGACATTATTATCAGCTGCCAGGGCGGCGATTACACCAATGATGTCTATCCGAAGCTGCGTCAGATCGGCTGGGACGGCTACTGGATTGATGCGGCATCGGCACTGCGGATGAACGATGACGCTATTATTATCCTCGACCCGGTTAATGGTAAGCATATAGAAGAAGGGCTGAACCGCGGCATTAAAACGTTTGTCGGCGGTAACTGTACTGTCAGTCTGATGCTGATGTCACTGGGCGGCCTGTTTGAGGCGGATCTGGTGGAATGGGCCTCTGTGGCGACCTACCAGGCCGCATCCGGTGCCGGCGCGCGTCATATGCGCGAGCTGCTGGTACAGATGGGCGCACTGAACGCGCATGTGGTGAAAGAGTTGCAGGATCCCGCTTCCGCGATTCTGGATATTGAACGCAAAGTGACTGAATTTACCCGCAGCGGTGCATTACCGGCGGAACATTTCGGCGTGCCGCTGGCCGGAAGTCTGATCCCGTGGATTGATAAGCAGCTGGATAACGGCCAGAGCCGCGAAGAGTGGAAAGGTCAGGCGGAAACCAACAAAATTTTGTCACGTGGTCAGAATATTATTCCGGTGGATGGCCTGTGTGTCCGTATCGGTGCGCTGCGCTGTCACAGTCAGGCATTTACTCTGAAACTGAAGAAAGACCTGCCGGTCATTGAGATTGAGTCTTTGCTGGCTGCCCATAATGAGTGGGTGCGGGTTGTACCTAATGATCGCGATATTACGGTACGTGAACTGACTCCGGCGGCTGTCACCGGCACACTGAAAACCCCGGTCGGGCGTATCCGTAAACTGAATATGGGGCCGGATTATATCTCTGCATTTACTGTAGGTGACCAGCTTCTGTGGGGTGCCGCAGAACCGTTGCGCAGAATGCTGAATATTTTATTAAAATAACGATAATCATCTACTTATTGATAATTTTTAAGACCTATGTGTTGGATTTTACACATAGGTCATTTTTTTTGTTTGCGTTTTGATTTTTTTACAGTATCTGCATCTTCTCACTAACTGAACCTGTTAAACAAAGGGATGAGCGTGTTTTTTACGGCCGTAAAATAAACATCGGATCTATATTGCCGGAATGAGTAGTGTATTCGGTTTATTGTTTGTTATTTGCACAAAATGTTCCGGTCACATTTCATTCCGGCCTGTTTTTTATTTTATTGCTAAAACAGTATACGTAATACGTTGTATATTCCTGATACTGCTTTACAAGCAGATATTTATTTTTTATGAGAATTAAAATCCGGGTCACCAGCCAAACAACCTGACTTAGTGTTTATATTTAGCGGTATATTTTAAATACCACGCTGTATCTGTATTTTTCCTGCTTTTTTGTCTGCTGTTTCCGGTAATGTAAAAATGGCTTGATTCGGGTAAGAAAAAAAGACGCTGATTTATGATCTTCTGCACAACCCGGTTTTTTCTGTCACCTCATTCTTCTTTCATTAAATATCATCCTGTGGGTTTCTTATATAAACACCCCATGCTACATAAAACCGTAACAAAATAAATAAATATTTCTTTTTATTTAATCGTGTTTACGATTAGCGTGATTAGCATATTTTCTATGTAATTAAACTATATTATATAAAAAAATATAATCATTATATTGTTTTACGAGTTTGAAAGTTGCGTGTTTAATAAGCTAATATACACAGACTGCTTCGTTATTTACAGGATTGTATGCGGGTATTGTTTGTTTTACCGGCGTCAGCTGTAGATCATCGGATAGCAGAGTTAACTAATTTTTAACTATCAATAAGTAATCTGAGGAAGGAGGTTTTATGTCTCTTCATGCGGTAAAAGGTAAAAATAGTTCAGAATTTATTGATATTTACGCATCAGCGGATTCGGATGCGAAACTCCCTAAATACAAAATGCCGGAAGACAGTAGTGATCCGCGCATTATTTACAGTGTGGTTCGTGATGAGTTACTGCTGGATGGTAACTCCCGCCAAAATCTGGCGACATTCTGTACAACCTGGGTTGAGGATGAAGTTAAACAACTGATGACGGACAGTGTCGATAAAAATATGATCGACAAAGACGAATATCCGCAAACGGCTGAAATTGAAAGCCGTTGTGTGCATATTATTGCCGACCTGTGGAATTCTCCGCAGGCACAGGAAACCATCGGTTGCTCTACTACCGGCTCCAGTGAGGCCGCGATGCTCGGCGGGCTGGCAATGAAATGGCGCTGGCGTAAAAACCGGGAGGCGCAGGGGAAAGAGACCGGTAAACCGAACCTGGTGACCGGCCCGGTACAGGTGTGCTGGGAGAAATTTGCCCGCTATTTTGATGTGGAAATCAGGCAGATCCCGCTGGAAGGTGATGCACTCGGCATGCAGCCGTCTGATCTGCGCAAATATTGTGATGAAAACACCATTGGTGTCGTTGCGACGCTGGGGGTGACGTTTACCGGAATTTATGAGCCGGTGGCGGAACTGGCAAAAGAGCTGGATGCAATACAACGGGATACCGGTATTGATATTCCTCTGCATGTTGACGGTGCCAGCGGCGGGTTTATTGCGCCGTTTATCCAGCCGGAACTGGTGTGGGATTTCCGGATTGAGCGGGTGAAATCCATTAACAGCTCCGGGCACAAATACGGTCTTTCACCACTGGGTGTGGGCTGGGTGGTCTGGCGCAGCAAAGAAGACCTGCCGGAAGAACTGGTTTTCAATGTGGATTATCTCGGCGGTAATATGCCGACATTTGCACTGAACTTTTCCCGTCCCGGCGGGCAAATCATTGCACAGTATTATAACTTCCTGCGTCTGGGACGTGCCGGTTATACCAAAATTCAGCAGGCGTGTGCAGATACCGCACAATGGCTTGCGGATGAACTGAATAAGCTGGGTGTTTTCGAGCTGGTTTATGACGGCCGCGGTGCATTACCAGCGGTAGCCTATAAGCTGAAACCGGAAGTTACGCAGTTCAATCTGTATGATCTTTCCGACCGCATCCGTACCCGTGGCTGGCTGATAGCCTCTTATCCGCTTCCGGCGGACAGAGGGCAGACCATTGTCCAGCGTATTATGATCCGCCACGGTGTCAGCCGTGATCTGGCTGCACTGCTGCTGGATGATATTAAGCGGGCCATTGAGCATTTCAGACAAAGTCCGGTAGTGCATTCTACAGCTAAAGCGACCTTCCACCACGGTTAATTAACAACGACCTCCGGCCGGGATTAACGGCCGGAGGTTTTCTTTCATTATTTATTTTTCTGGGTGTTTTTATGACTGATAATTCAACAAAAAAACCGTCTCCCAGTGCAGCAAAACTGACTGTCGGCACACTTATCGTCATGAATATTGTGGCGGTGGTGAGTTTGCGTGGTTTGCCTGCCGAAGCGGAGTACGGTCTCAGTGCGATTTTCTATTATCTGTTTGCTGCTGTGTTTTTTTTGATTCCGGTATCACTGGTGGCAGCTGAACTGGCCACTGGCTGGTCAGAGAAAGGTGGTGTTTTCCGCTGGGTCGGCGAGGCATTCGGACCGCGTCTGGCTTTTTTGGCCATGGCGATGTTGTGGATTGAAGTGACGGTCTGGTTCCCGACAGGGCTGACATTCGGGGCAGTATCACTCGCCTTTATCGATCCGCATCAGACGTTTGATGAAGCGCTGGCGGCAAATAAGTTCTTTGTGCTCAGTATTGTCCTGATAATTTACTGGCTTGCGACCTTTATCGCCTTTAAAGGGGTAGGTGCATTTGCCAGAGTATCAAAATGGGGCGGAATTATCGGTACTATCGTACCGGCTATCATTCTGATTGTGCTCGGCTTCTCCTACCTGTTCAGCGGCCAGACTCCGCAGATTGACCTGGCGTGGGATCAGGTTCTTCCTGATTTCTCAAACTTCGATAACATTGTTCTGGCGGCCAGTATTTTCCTGTTTTACGCCGGGATGGAAATGAATGCTATCCATGTAAAAGACATTGATAATCCGACCAAAAACTACCCTAAAGCTATCATTCTGGCAGCAACAGGTACAGTGGCTATCTTTGTGCTGGGTACACTGGCGATCGCCTTTATCATTCCTCAGTCCGATATCAGTCTGACCCAGAGTTTACTGGTGGCTTACGATGACATGTTTAAATGGGCGCATATTCCGTGGATGGGGCCGATTGTCGCCGTCATGCTGGCTGTCGGCGTGCTGGCTGGCGTGGTAACCTGGGTTGCCGGGCCGTCTTCCGGTCTTCTGGAAGTGGCGAAAGCAGGCTATCTGCCACGGTGGTTCCAGCATACCAACAAAAACGGGATGGCAACACATATCCTGCTGGTGCAGGCCGTACTGGTGACATTGCTGGCTGTAATGTTTGTGGTACTGCCGTCAGTACAGGCAACATATCAGATACTCAGCCAGTTGACAGTTATTCTCTATCTGGTCATGTATATGCTGATGTTCAGTGCTGCTATTTATCTGCGATTCAGCCAGCCGCAGCGTGCCCGTCCGTACCGGATCCCGGGCGGTAATGCGGGGATGATTATTCTCGGTGGTATGGGCTTTATCGGTTCCTTAATCGCGTTTCTTCTCAGCTTTATTCCTCCGGCGCAGATTGCAGTCGGCAGCCCTGAAGTTTATGTGGGGGCATTGATTGGGCTGACTATTCTGTTTGTTATTCTTCCGTTTATTATTTATCAGGTCCGGAAACCTGAGTGGCGCAACCCGAACAGCGATTTCGCTCCGTTTACCTGGGAAAATAAAGGAAACGCATCATGACAGATTTAACAGCAATCAAACAGGCGGTGACGAATGCCTGGCAGCAGTTTCATCAGGTGCCGGGTGGTGCCAATGCGGACTATATTCCGTTTCTGGCCAATATCCCGTCTGACCTGGCGGCGGTTGCGGTGGTGACAGTGCAGGGTGATATTATCAGCAGCGGTGATGCCGATTACCGGTTTGCCATTGAGTCAATCTCCAAAGTCTGCTCCCTGGCGCTGGCGCTGGAAGATCTCGGCCCGCAGGCCGTGCAGGATAAGATAGGCGCTGATCCTACCGGGTTGCCGTTTAACTCAGTGATGGCGCTGGAGTTGCATAATGACAAGCCGCTGTCGCCGTTGGTGAATGCCGGTGCGATCGCGACAGTCAGTGCGGTAACCGCAAAATCCGCCGATGAACGCTGGCAGCGGATCCTGACCATGCAGCGCCGCCTCGGGTCAGAAAATATTGCACTGTCGGATGAACTGAATCAGTCAGAGCAGACCACCAATTTCCATAACCGTGGCATATCCTGGCTGCTTTACTCGGCACAAAATCTCTATTGTGACCCGATGGAGGCCTGTGATGTGTATACCCGCCAGTGCTCCACACTGCTGACTACTAAAGAGCTGGCCACAATGGGCGCGACACTGGCCGGGCACGGCAAAAATCCGTTGACCGGAGAGCAGGTGCTGGATCCGTCTCATACACCGTTTATCCTGGCAGAAATGACAATGGAAGGGTTGTACGGCCGCTCCGGCGACTGGGCATACACTGTCGGGTTGCCGGGGAAAAGTGGTGTCGGCGGGGGGATACTGGCTGTGGTGCCGGGCGTGATGGGCATTGCGGCCTTTTCACCGCCGCTGGATGATGACGGAAACAGTGTCAGAGGCCAGAAAATGGTGGCTTCGGTTGCCGCTGCTTTGGGATATAACCTTTACCGGTGATCCCGCTGATAACGATAAAGCCCGGATTTCCGGGCTTTATCGGGTATGAATTAACACCAGAGGCAGCACATGTTTTGTTTCAGGAGTCGGGTATGAAGCCAGTGTCATCAGAAAAGCCGTTAACATTATTACAGGTTATTGCGCTGGGGATCGGAGCGATGGTCGGTGCCGGCATTTTTGCACTGCTGGGGCAGACGGCGTTGATTATGCAGTCTGCAACATGGATTGCATTTGCCTGTGGCGGAATGGTCGCGCTATTTGCCGGTTATGCTTATGCCAGATTATCCGCCTGTTATCCCTCTCCGGGCGGAATTATTGATTTCTTCCGGTTATCACTTCCCGTTGTGCTGACGATTGCCCTATCCTTTCTGTATCTCGTCACACTGATCCTGACGATTGCCATGGTGGCCAGAGCGTTCGGGGCATATGCCGTTCAGCTTTTTCATCAGGGAAATGAATCCGCCTTATTACCGGAAGTGTATACCGCATTTATTATCATCGTGGTCGGCCTGATGAATATTACCGGCAGCCATGCTGTCGGCAAAATTGAAGTTCTTCTGGTGGGCACCAAACTGGTGATCATTATCGCTCTGGTGGTAACGGGTGTGTTTACAGTGGATACCACACTGCTGAATATAAACTCATTTTCCGGTGATACGCTTTTTTCCGCCGTGGGGCTGACATTTTTTGCCTATGCCGGGTTTGGCATGATGGCGAATGCTTCAGATAAAGTGGTAAATCCCGGCCGGGTGATGCCAAAGGCATTTATGATAGCCATTCTGTTCACGATTGTGCTTTATATCAGCCTGGCACTGGTATTACTCGGAAATCTCTCTCCGTCTGAACTGGTCCGCTATGCCGATACCGCTGTGGCTCAGGTGGCCTATCCCGTATGGGGGAGTACCGGTTTTGTGATTGTTGCCGCCGCCGCATTACTGGCCACGACCTCAGCCATTAATGCCACACTGTTTTCTGCTTTCAATATTATTAACAGAATGAGTTCGACCGGTGCGTTGCCGGTAGCCTGGAGCAAAGTGGTATACAGGCAGGGCACCCCGGGTAATGTTCTGCTTATTCTGCTGACCCTGTTACTGGCACTGTTCCTGAATCTGGGTGACCTCGCCAATGTGGCCAGTTTTACTTTCCTTTTATGTTATCTGATGGTTCTGGTTGTGGCGTGGCGTCAGAGCAAAATTATTCATTCATCAAAAATTATTACGGGGACAGGTATCGTCCTGGTTACAGCAGTTATAGTTGGTTTTATTGTGACCTTATTTGACAGCGGAATGATATCTGTAATTGTCATTGCAGCTTCTCTTATTCTCTGTCTGGTTGCCGGTTACCTGCGAAAACGGAATCTGAAAGATGAATGAATGGCTCGATAATATTCTTCTAAACTATGTGACTTTTGTGTCGCTGTTCAGTCCTCCGGCGACTATCACCGCCGCTACTATTATTCTCGGCCGGATTGAGCGGGGAATTCTGTGGCAAATTGCCTGGAAAATTGCGGCGGGATACGCACTGGTCATGCTGGTGGTTATCTGGCTGGGGAACTGGCTGCTGACCGCACTGGGACTGAGCGCGGATGCACTGACAGTGACGGGCGGCATTGCGTTACTGGCGCAGGGATGGCCGATGCTTATCAGGGGTGTTAAGGAGGAGCACAGCGATATTCCGGTCAATGTGACACCGCCGAAAGATATCATGCGGCTGGCAATGGTACCGCTGCTTTTTCCGCTCTCGATGGGCGGCGGCACCATCGCCGTCGGGATTTCGCTGGCAGGACACAGCGATTCTCTGTCCGGACTGATACAGCTTTCTGTTGTGATCCTGCTGATGCTGCCCACCATTGCCCTGACGTTTCTGGCGACAGGTCCGCTGCACGGGCGTTTATCCCCCGGTGTGATGGACACACTGGCGCGGATCTCCGGCATTATTCTGGTCACACTGGCGATTCAGTTACTGGTATCAGGAATGCTCGGCATTATCACCGCGAACCTGAAACATATTGCTCATTTTGCGGGGTAAAGGAATCCGGGCTGATCGCAGGAAAAAATAAAGCCCGGATTTCCGGGCTTTATCGGGTCTCAGAGAGAGGAAAAATTATACGTCGATATTTGCCGCTTTCAGGGCGTTCTCTTCGATAAAGGCACGGCGCGGTTCAACATCATCACCCATAAGTGTGGTGAATAACTGATCCGTTGCAATAGCATCTTTAACCGTGACCTGCAACATACGGCGGGTTTCCGGGTTCATGGTGGTTTCCCACAGCTGATCCGGGTTCATTTCACCCAGTCCTTTATAGCGCTGTACAGACAGACCACGGCGTGATTCTTTCATCAGCCAGTCAAGCGCCTGCTCAAAGTTGCTGACATTCTGACGGCGCTCGCCGCGGACAACATAGGCACCTTCTTCAATCAGACCGCGGATCAGCTCACCCAGTTTGGAGATACGGGCGTATTCGCTGCCGTGAACAAAATCGAAATCCAGGTTGTAGTCAGTATCAACACCGTGAGTACGGATAGTCAGTACCGGCTCAAACAGCTGGCGCTCTTTGTTTTCTGCAATGCGGTAGCTGTAGGTGCTGCCGTGCTCTTCATGGCGGGTCAGGCGTTCTGTCAGGCTCTGTGCCCAGCCTTCCACCTCGGTTTTGTTCAGCAGCGCCGATTCTTCCAGTTTCGGCTGATATACCAGGCTGTTTAACAATGCCAGCGGATAGAGACGCTCTAAACGGCGGATGATTTTGTGTGCACCGTTGTATTCGTGCAGCAGTTTTTCCAGATGTTCACCCTGAATCGGTGCTGCTGTTTCGTTTACATACAGTGCCGCACCATCCAGCGCGATGGATACCTGATACTGCTCCATCGCTTCGTCATCTTTAATATACTGTTCCTGTTTGCCTTTTTTCACTTTATACAGTGGCGGCTGTGCGATATACACATAACCGCGCTCAATGATTTCCGGCATCTGACGGTAGAAAAAGGTCAGTAACAGGGTACGGATATGTGAACCATCGACGTCGGCATCGGTCATGATGATGATGCTGTGATAGCGCAGTTTATCCGGGTTGTATTCGTCACGGCCGATACCGCAGCCGAGTGCCGTGATCAGAGTGGCAACTTCCTGAGAAGCCAGCATTTTATCAAAACGCGCCTTCTCAACGTTCAGGATTTTACCTTTCAGCGGTAAGATTGCCTGGTTCTTGCGGTTACGCCCCTGTTTTGCAGAGCCGCCCGCAGAGTCCCCTTCCACTAAGTACAGTTCGGAGAATGCAGGATCGCGTTCCTGGCAGTCCGCCAGTTTACCCGGCAGACCGGCTAAATCCAGTGCGCCTTTACGGCGGGTCATTTCGCGGGCCCGGCGTGCAGCTTCACGGGCACGTGCGGCATCAATAATTTTACCGACAATGATTTTGGTATCGTTCGGGTTTTCATCCAGATATTCAGACAGCTTTTCGTTCATCAGGGTTTCAACCGCGGTTTTCACTTCGGAAGAGACCAGCTTGTCTTTAGTCTGAGAAGAGAATTTCGGATCCGGTACTTTGACGGAAATGACCGCCACCAGCCCTTCACGGGCATCATCCCCGGTGGTACTGACTTTGGATTTTTTATTCAGCCCTTCTTTCTCAATATAACTGTTGAGGGTACGGGTCATTGCGGCGCGGAAACCGGCGAGGTGAGCACCACCGTCGCGCTGCGGAATATTGTTGGTGAAGCAGTACACGTTTTCCTGGAAGGAGTCATTCCACTGCATGGAAACTTCCACGCCGATATCGTCTTTCTCGGTGGAGAAATAGAAAACGTTGTTATGAATCGAGGTTTTGGCACGACTTAAATATTCCACGAAGGCTTTGATACCGCCTTCGTAGTGGAAGTGATCTTCTTTGCCGTCGCGTTTGTCGATCAGACGGATCGACACACCGGAGTTCAGGAAGGAGAGTTCGCGCAGGCGTTTTGCCAGAATATCGTACTGGAATTCAGTTTCGCCTTTGAAAGTGTCCATGCTTGGCCAGAAACGCACGCGCGTCCCGGTTTTGTCTGTTTCGCCGACAACCGTCAGGCGATCCTGCGCTTCACCGTGGCGGTAAATCTGCTCGTGAACTTTGCCGTCACGGCGGATAACCAGTTCCAGTTTTTCAGACAGTGCGTTAACAACAGAGACTCCGACGCCGTGCAGGCCACCCGAGACTTTATAGGAGTTATCATCGAACTTCCCGCCGGCGTGCAGAACAGTCATGATAACTTCTGCGGCGGAGACGCCTTCTTCTTCATGGATCCCGGTCGGGATACCGCGGCCGTCATCCTGTACGGAGACTGAATTGTCATTGTGAATGGTCACAACGATGTCTTTACAGTAACCGGCGAGGGCTTCGTCGATAGCGTTGTCAACAACCTCGAAGACCATGTGGTGTAAACCGGTTCCGTCATCGGTATCACCAATGTACATTCCCGGGCGTTTACGCACCGCGTCCAGCCCTTTTAATACTTTGATACTTGAGGAGTCATAGGTATTCGACATCAACGTTTCCCGCTCATCTAATCCTGATTATTGAACCTGTATTTTACCTTTTTCCACGACAAACAGGCGACTGTTTTCATCCGCCATATCACTGACCTGTGCAGGGGTGATGGCACTGACAAAAACCTGAGCCTGTGTGGCTTTCAGCCGGTGAGCCAGTAAACGGCGGCGTCCGGCATCCAGTTCGGAGGCAAAATCATCAAGCAGATACAGGCATTGCTGCCCGCTCTGACGGGTGAAATATTCACCCTGCGCTAACCGCAGCGCGCACATCAGCAGTTTTAACTGGCCACGTGAAAGTAAATCTTCCGCCGGCACCCCGTCCGCCCTGATCCGTAAATCCGCTTTATGCGGGCCGGAGGCGGTGTAGGTCAGTGCGCGATCCCGTTCAAACTGGCGCTGCAGAAGCTCTGAATAATCGGTCTCTTTATCCCATCCGCGCTGGAAAGAGACACTCAGCGAAAATTCAGGTAAAAACTGCTGACAGGTCTGCTCAATATCCTGAGCAATCGCTGTCACATAATTCTCACGCCACTGACTGACCTGTTCAGCAACCGGAATCAGCTGCTGATCCCAGTGGCGGATCTGACCATAATTCGATACCTGGCGAAGAGCGGCATTACGCTGTCTCACCAGACGTTTTAAATCGCTCCACATCGCAAAAAATTGCGGTTCATTGTGGAAACAGCCCCAGTCAATATAGGCCCGGCGGAATTTCGGCCCGCCGTTGAGCAGGGTAAATCCTTCCGGGGTGATAAGCTGCATCGGCAGTAATTTTGCCAGCTCGGCAATTTTATGGCCGTCGGTGCCGTCAATGCGGACCTTGCTGTCACCCCGGCGGTTTTTACTCAGGCCGACGCTGGTGACTCGGTCTGTCTGTTCCTGCCCGAGTTTGCCGTGCAGAATAAATTCTTCGTTATCATGGCGGATAACACGCCCCGCCTGTACTGAACGGAATGCCCGGCCGTGGCCGAGTGTGTAAATGGCTTCCAGAATGCTGGTTTTACCGCTGCCGTTAGAGCCGACCAGAAAGTTAAACCCGGTAGCCAGCGGTAAATCCGCATTTTCGATATTGCGAAAATTACGGATAAGTAAACGCGAGAGGATCATTGTGTTACAGGCGCATCGGCATCACAACGTAAGCGGCTGCATCACTTGCGTCATCTTCAATTTGCACGCTGGATGTGGCATCAGTCAGTTTCACTGAAACATCTTCACATTTCAGTGTATTAAGAACATCAAGGACATAGCTGACATTAAACCCGATTTCCATTTCCGTTCCGTCATAAGTGACATCCACGATTTCTTCGGCTTCTTCCTGCTCCGGGTTATTGGCGGTGATTCTGAGCTGATTGTTGCTCAGGTAAATCCGCACGCCGCGGAATTTCTCGTTCGATAAAATCGCCGCACGGGAAAAAGCCTGCTTCAGCATATCACAATTTGCCGTCAGCGTTTTGTCCGGGTTCTTCGGCAGGACACGACGGTAGTCCGGGAAGCGCCCATCCACCAGTTTGGAAGTGAAAATAAACCCGCCGACATGGGCGCGGATATTATTGCTGCCGATTTCGAGTTTCAGCAGGGAATCGCCGCCGTCCAGCAGACGCATCAGTTCGATAACCCCTTTACGCGGCACGATCACCGAATGGTCCGGCAGTTCCTGTCCGATATCGAGCGAGCAGACCGCCAGGCGGTGCCCGTCTGTGGCGACAGTGCGCAGCACCGGGCCGCTGGTTTCAAACAGCATGCCGTTTAAGTAATAGCGGACATCCTGATGCGCCATGGAAAACTGAGTGGATTCAATCAGGCGTTTTAATGTTGCTTGCGGCAGAGAGAAGGTGACATCACTCTGCCAGTCATCCAGATTCGGGAAATCCGAGGCCGGTAAGGTGGACAGCGAGAAACGGCTGCGCCCGGAGCGAACCAGAAGACGGTCACCATCAAGTTCAACACTGATTTGTGCGCCGTCCGGCAGACCCCGCCAGATATCCAGGAACTTCCGTGCCGGCACCGTGGTTTCGCCGTTTTCATGCGGCTGATCCAGCGGAACAGCGGCCATCATTTCCATCTCAAGGTCTGTCCCTGTGAGATGCAGTACGCCATCAGAGACTTTCAGCAGTAAGTTACCCAGAATCGGTAGGGTCGGGCGACCGCCCAACGGACTGCTGACCTGTTGTAAGGGTTTTAACAATTGCTCACGTTCAATGATAAATTTCATAGCGCTATGATGATAATGTCCGGATTAAGTTAGAAAAATCTTCTTTGATGTCGTGGCTTTCCTCACGCAGCTGCTCGATTTTACGGCAGGCGTGCAGAACGGTCGTGTGGTCACGGCCGCCAAAAGCATCCCCGATTTCTGGCAAACTGTGGTTTGTCAGCTCTTTTGCCAGAGCCATCGCCATCTGGCGCGGCCGGGCGACAGAGCGCGAACGGCGTTTGGAGAGCAGATCAGCCACTTTAATTTTATAATACTCAGCAACAGTTTTCTGAATATTATCGATGGTGACCAGTTTCTCCTGCAGTGCTAACAGATCCCGCAGTGCTTCGCGTACAAAATCGATGGTAATTGCCCGCCCGGTAAAGTTGGCGTTGGCAATCACCCGGTTCAGTGCACCTTCCAGTTCACGGACGTTGGAGCGCAGACGTTTCGCAATAAAGAAAGCCACTTCATCCGGCAGGCGGATGTTGTTTTCATCAGCTTTTTTCATCAGAATGGCGACCCGCGTTTCCAGCTCCGGCGGTTCAATAGCAACGGTTAATCCCCAGCCGAACCGCGATTTCAGGCGATCTTCCACCCCGTTAATTTCTTTCGGGTAGCGGTCGGAGGTCAGGATTATCTGCTGATTACCTTCGAGTAACGCATTGAAGGTATGAAAAAATTCTTCCTGAGAACGTTCTTTGTTAGCAAAAAACTGAATATCATCAATCAGTAAGGCATCGACAGAACGGTAGTAACGTTTGAACTCTTCAATCGCGTTGTTCTGCAATGCTTTGACCATATCCTGCACAAAACGTTCGGAGTGCATATAGACCACTTTGGCGTTGGCTTTACTTTCCATAATGCTGTTGCCGACGGCATGTAATAAGTGCGTCTTACCCAGACCGGTTCCGCCGTATAAGAACAGCGGGTTGTATGCACCACCCGGGTTATCTGCCACCTGACGGGCGGCTGCACGCGCCAGCTGGTTCGATTTACCTTCGACAAAGCTGTCAAAGGTGTGTTTCGGGTTAACGTTGGAGCGGTAAGCCATATCCGGTTCCGCACTGTTATCATGCCAGCTCGGGCGCAGTGTGGTGGCTTTTCCCCGCGAAGGTTGTTGCTTCATCGTCCGTGACGGGGGAATACTTCTTTCCGGTGTGCTGCTGATCGCGCTGACCGGCTTATTGCCGACCTCAAAACGCAGCTGCGGAATATCATTGCCGCAAAAATCGGACAGGAGCGCATTAATGTTATTAATGTACTTCTCCCGAACCCAGTCGAGCACAAACCGGTTAGGGGCATAGAGCGCCAGAGTGTCATCACTCAGCTCAGCCTGAAGGGGGCGTATCCACATACTGAATTCTGTGGCAGGTAATTCATCCTGCAAGCGGGCAAGACATTGCTGCCAAAGCGAAAGAGACACGGTGAACTCCCCTAAACAAGACCAGTCAAAGAAACAGAATAAGATTTTTCACGCAGACACAGCACATACAGACGAATTGTCCTCTGCATGTTTCAACGGACACTTCAGTATACAAAAGTGAGGCTGTGTTATGGACGATCATTCCCTGCACCGGCGATCACCGCACGGGTGAAAATGATCGTGACGACGGATCATATCGCAAAAGCGGGACAAGATCCTCATCCTTTTACACAGTTTTCCGGGTTTTTATCCACAGGGGCTGTCAGCCCGTCCGGAGCGGGATTCAGGCCGGAGTATAACGAATTCCGGCAGGAGAATACAGCGGGAAGATCCCGTTTGGGGATAAGTTTGGGTGAATTATCCTCAGGTTGAAAAACAGCGCTCAGGATCAGGGGTATGATCGAATATTCACGGATCGCGGATCGATCCTTGCGCTTTGCCGGGGAGTCCGTATAATCTTGCACCCTGTGCGCGTTATCTGTGTCTTAATATGGTGATGTGTGCAGGCAGGTTATGGGTAAATGCAATTATGTGCAGAAATCTGTGTTATCGCGCCATCTTTGATTGACGGACAGGCCCGGATTTTATTACAATCTCGCATCTTTCCATATTGATGTTGCGATAAGGCACAGAGGTCAGTCACTTTCCGTGATGGCCCTTTCAGCAGAAAGATGTGAATCCGCCGCTGAATTTACTGTTTGCCGATGCGTTTACTGAATCAGTAATAATTTAAAGTTTAGGTAGAAACCGCTATGAAACGCACTTTTCAACCGTCCGTACTGAAGCGTAACCGTTCCCATGGTTTCCGCGCTCGTATGGCCACTAAAAATGGTCGTCAGGTTCTGGCTCGCCGTCGTGCTAAAGGCCGCGCTCGTCTGACCGTTTCTAAGTAATAAAGCTAACCATCTGACGTGGTTAAGCTCGCTTTTCCGAGGGAGTTACGTTTGTTAACTCCCGAGCATTTCAACTTTGTCTTCCGGCAACCACAACGGGCAAGTACTCCTGAAATAACACTTCTGGGACGCCGTAATGAGCTGGAACATCCCCGCATTGGTCTTACCGTCGCTAAAAAAAACGTTAAACGGGCTCATGAGCGCAACCGCATCAAACGGTTAGCGCGTGAATACTTTCGTCTGCACCAACATGAGTTGCCCGATATGGATTTCGTGCTTCTGGTAAGAAAAGGGGTATCGGAGTTGAGTAATCGCGAGATTACGGAAGCATTGGGTAAGTTATGGCGTCGTCACCGTCGCTTGGCGCACGCTTCCTGATCCTGTTAATCAGAGGTTACCAGCTGGTGATTAGTCCGCTGCTGGGACCACGTTGCCGCTTCACACCAACATGTTCGCAATACGGAATTGAGGCATTGCGCAGGTTTGGTATGATAAAAGGCGGTTGGTTAACGGTGAAACGCGTATTAAAATGCCACCCTTTACACGAAGGTGGTGATGATCCTGTCCCACCTAAAAATGATGATAACAGAGAACATTAACGATGGATTCGCAACGTAATCTTCTATTCATCGCTTTGCTACTCGTATCCTTCTTTGCATGGCAGACGTGGGAAAGTGATAAGACACAAGCACTTAACGCGGCTACTCAGGCAACGCAGCAGACGACAACGCCAAGTGGTGAAAGCAGCGGGCAGAACAAATATATTACGGTCAGAACAGATGTGCTGTCACTGAACATCAATCTGCGCGGCGGTGATATTGATGAAGCTGACCTTTTGGCTTACCCGGCAACCTTAAAATCCGCAGATCCGTTCCGTTTACTGGAAACAACGCCTGAATTTGCCTATCAGGCAATCAGTGGTTTAACCGGTGTGAATGGCCCGGATAACCCGAACAATTACAAAGATCGCCCGCTGTATTCCACTGAAAGCGATACTTTTGTGCTGCCGGAAGGCCAGGATGAACTGCGTGTTCCTCTGACTTTCGTTCAGGATGGTGTCACTTATGTGAAAACCTATATCCTGAAGCGCAAAGACTATGCCATCAGTGTTGATTACACCATCAAAAACGACACCTCCTCTCCTTTGGAAATGGCGTTTTTCGGTCAGTTAAAACAATCTGTGAATTTACCGGAACGTCTTAACAACGGCAGCAGCAACTTTGCGCTGCATACCTACCGTGGTGCGGCGTACTCATCTGAAGAAACCAACTACAAAAAATACAGCTTCAGTGATATTGAAGATAAACCACTGAATATCAACACCAATACCGGCTGGGTGGCGATGTTGCAGCAGTATTTTGCGACGGCGTGGGTTCCTGAGAAAGGCACCACCAATAACTTCTATACACTGTACAGTGCCAAAACCGGCGATGCATTCATCGGCTATAAGAGTGATGCAATCCGTATTGCGGCAAACAGCGAAGCGAAATATAACGCAACACTGTGGGTCGGCCCGGAACTGCAGAATGAAATGGAAGCTGTGGCACCGCATCTGGACTTAACCGTCGATTACGGCTGGTTATGGTTCATTTCTCAGCCGCTGTTCAAGTTACTGAAGTTTATCCACAGCTTCATCGGTAACTGGGGCTTCTCCATCATCGTTATCACCTTTATTGTCCGCGGTATCATGTATCCGCTGACCCGTGCGCAATACACTTCAATGGCGAAAATGCGTATGCTTCAGCCGAAGCTGAAAGCAATGCGTGAGCGTATCGGTGATGACAAACCGCGCATGAGTCAGGAAATGATGGCGCTGTACAAAGAAGAGAAAGTGAACCCGCTGGGTGGCTGCTTACCGCTGATCATCCAGATGCCTATCTTCCTGGCACTGTATTACATGCTGATGGGCTCGGTGGAACTGCGTCACGCACCGTTTATCGGCTGGATCCATGACTTATCCGCACAGGATCCGTACTACATTCTGCCGGTTCTGATGGGTGCAACGATGTTTGTGATCCAAAAGCTGTCTCCTACAGCGGTTACAGACCCGTTACAGCAGAAGATTTTCACCTTTATGCCGGTGATCTTCACAGTCTTCTTCCTGTGGTTCCCGTCAGGTCTGGTTCTGTACTATATCGTCAGTAACCTGGTGACAATCCTCCAGCAGCAGATTATCTATCGCGGTCTGGAAAAACGCGGTCTTCACAGTCGCGACAAAAAATAAGCCCGTGACCGGCGGGGAATCTCTGCCGGTCTTATAGTATTATTTAAAGGCGGTCATATTGACCGCCTTTATTGTTTATCACACGGTGAGAAAGAGAGACATGGTCATGAATAACGCAGAAATTCAGAGCACCGATACCATTGTGGCACAGGCAACTCCGCCGGGACGTGGCGGAGTCGGTATTTTGCGTGTGTCCGGCCCGCAGGCGGCACAGGTGGCTCAGATTGTACTGGGGAAACTCCCGAAAGCGCGTTATGCCGATTATCTGCCTTTCCGTGATGAAACCGGCAAAGTGCTGGATCAGGGGATTGCGATTTTCTTCCCCGGTCCTAACTCCTTTACCGGTGAGGATGTGCTGGAACTCCAGGGGCACGGCGGGCCGGTTATCCTCGATTTACTGTTAAAACGTATTCTTCTTATCGGTAATATCCGTATCGCGAATCCCGGCGAGTTTTCCGAGCGCGCATTTCTTAACGACAAGCTGGATCTGGCGCAGGCGGAAGCAATCGCTGACCTGATTGATGCCAGTTCAGAGCAGGCTGCGCGTTCTGCAATGAATTCATTACAGGGGGCTTTCTCCGGTGAAGTGCATCAGATGGTGGAAGCACTCACTAACCTGCGGATCTATGTGGAAGCGGCGATCGATTTCCCTGATGAGGAAATCGATTTTCTCTCGGATGGGGTGATTGAATCCAAACTCGATACAGTGATCGCTGACCTGGAACGGGTACGATCTCAGGCGCGCCAGGGCAGCTTGCTGCGTGAAGGGATGAAAGTGGTGATTGCCGGCCGCCCGAATGCCGGAAAATCCAGCCTTCTGAATGCGCTGGCCGGACGCGAGGCTGCGATTGTCACCGATATTGCCGGAACCACCCGTGATGTGCTGCGCGAACATATTCATATCGACGGTATGCCGCTGCATATTATTGATACTGCCGGTTTGCGCGAAGCCGGGGATGAAGTGGAACGGATCGGTATTGAACGCGCCTGGCAGGAAATTGCGCAGGCAGACCGTGTTCTGTTTATGGTGGACGGTACTACGGTGGATGAACAGACCCCGGAACAAATCTGGCCGGAATTTATGTCCCGGTTACCGGCCGGTATTCCGGTGACTATCATTCGCAATAAAACGGATATCACCGGAGAATCCACCGGTATAACTGAGCGGAACGGCGATACGCTGATTAAACTCTCCGCCCGGGAAGGCCACGGTATTGATTTGCTGCGCGATCACCTGAAAACCACGATGGGATTTGAAGGCAACACCGAAGGCGGTTTCCTTGCCCGCCGTCGTCACTTACAGGCACTGAACACGGCCGCAGAGCATTTGATTTCCGGCCATGAGCAGCTTGTGGTCGCCCGTTCCGGCGAATTAGTGGCAGAAGAACTGCGTCTCGCCCAGCAGGCACTGAGTGAAATCACCGGTGAATTCACCTCTGACGACCTGCTGGGACGTATTTTCTCGAGTTTTTGTATCGGGAAGTAAGCTGAAAAAGCCCTAACACTGATCCGGTTTAATTATTGCCACACTCACCGCCTGTGCCTTACGCCGTACAGGCAGTGTAATACCGATTAAGCAGGTGAAAATCAGTGCGACTCCGGCATTATTTTTGCCATTGCAGCAGCCTGTAATACCCGCTCACCATGCTCTTCCAGCCCGGCGAGCACAATAGCGCCCTCCAGTAAGAGCGTCAGATGTGCTGTCAGCTGTTCTGCTTTGGCGGAGTCCTCAGGCAGCAGCTGATAAAGATTTTTACGGATAATATCAGTCACTTCAGATTTGTGAGCATACACTTCGCGGCGTTCTTCACTGCCGGCCGGAAACTCTGCGGCTGCATTCAGCAGGCCACATCCGCGGAATCCCCCGTTCATAGGCAAACTCGCATGGTTGTGATAAGCATCAAATACCACGAGGATCCGCTGTACCGGGGTTGTTGCCTGTTGCAGGCGGGTATCATACAAAGCCAGCCATTCTTCATGTCGCAGCCGGATGTAAGTGATCACCAACTCAGCTTTGGAGCTGAAATTGTTATACAGGCTTTTTTTGGCAACTCCGGCCTTTTTGGTGATCGTATCAATGCCGGTTGCCGCAATGCCCTCGTTGTAAAACAAGATGCCTGCGGCTTCCGGTATACGATCCCTGGTACTGAGCCGGGCCTGTGTGGTATTGGTGTCCTTCATCCGGAAAATCTCTGGCGATCTAAAGTAGGTAGACCAGTATGCCTATTGATTTTATGTGCGCAAGAAATAATCATTATCGGGAAACCCTATGTCGTTAAAAATCATTGTTCAGCTGAAAGCGTAATGAAAATGTCACCTTTCGTTTTGCTCCCTGTGGTGGTGTGCCGACAGCGGCAACTCTGATTACAGCATCCATTGCGGCGTTATCCAGTAACTCATAACCGGAGGAGCGGATAACCGCCGGTGCAAAAGGTTTGCCGTTATCGTCGAGTGAAAATGTGATGGTGCTGATCCCCCGCTGCCCGGCACTGCGTGCCCGCCGGGGGTAATGTTTTTGCTCCTCAATTTTTTGCCGCAGCAGGTTAAAGTAATCCTCATGTGCTTTCCGGTTATCTGTTCCTGCTGTGACAGAGTTTGTCCTGGATATGGCTTGCCCGCCGGATTGCTGCTGTGTTGTTTTATCCTCTCCGCTGTGGTTTGTGTGGTGATCGGTTCTGATTTCTCCGTTTTTTTGTTCGCCACTTTTACTGCCGGTTTTTCTGACGGTGGTTTGGCTGTTTTCTCTGGTGTCTTCCGGCGGGCAGTTGCCAGTTCTGCCTGTGACAGTGATTCTTGTGGCGGTGGTAATTTTTCCGTTTCCGGTCCTGTTTCCCGGTATACCGGTGCTGCACTCATCTGAATTGCGACAGAAACAGCGGGGGTTTTTCCCCGGTTATCAATCTGATGCAGTTGTGAGGACGTCACCGGGGGGCTGCCCGTAATGAGCAGCCCGGCGACGGAGAAACACACACCGATCGCAGCAGCAGAAACCATTTGCTGCCACGTTCCTGTTCTTTCCCTGGAAAACAGGAAAGGCGGATGAGGTAATGTTGTTACGCCGTACATAAATCAGAACCTCGCGGATACATTGAATTTTACAGCACGGCCCGGTGCCGGCATCATCGAACGGGTGAGCGGGTCGAGGTAATATTCATTAGTCAGGTTGGTGGCCGTCAGTTCCAGGGCAACATCCGGTGTGATTTTATATTTGGCATAGGCATCCACAGTCAGTACAGAGTTCCAGCGCATCGGGTAGTTATTAAAATTGCTGTATTGTTCCGGGACAATAGCCATCAGACGTTTCTCCTGGCTGTTTTCCACCGCGCTGTGGTAGAGCCAGCGACTGCCGATTTCTAATGATTCCTGCAAGAAACGTCCGCCCAGGTTAAAGGTCACAGAATAGTGCGGCTGGATTTGAGTGCGCAGGAACCCTCCGGGATAACCGCCGTCAATGCATGATGGAATATCTTTCAGACCTGTCGGATCCATAAAGGCATTAGATGTTTCATCACAGACTTTATTGGTGAGATTATAAGTCACACCCAGATCACTGAAGATCCAGCCATGATCGTAACGGGCCTGGATTTCAACCCCTTTCAGGATTTGCTTATCCATCTGTGTAAAGCGTAAATAGTTATCACGATCAAAGACATTGTGGATATCAGTATGGAAATAATTCAGCCGGATATCCGCATGGCGGTCAGCGCGGAGTAGTGACTTTCCGTTAAAAACAACACCGTATTCATGGGTTACCGCACGTTCCGGTTTATAACGGTAGCCGATATGCGGGGCGGAGAAACCGGAAAACCCAACGGTATCCTCAAACAGGCTCGGCATGCGTACGGTTTCCGCATAGCGGCCATACAGGCGCAGATCATCCGTCAGATGAACCGAGGCAGACAGCATGGGTGTCCAGGCACTGGCCTGGCGGCGTGGTTTTTCTTTCCATGTGTGGGTGACAGCCTGAAGTTCTCTGTCACCTGCTGAAATAGGGAGATTACCATATTCATAGAGATAGGTTTCCTGTCCGGTATAGGGATCAATACCCCGCAAAGCGTTATCAATATCCGGCCGGTCTTTCTTTTTCAGGCGCCCGTCACTGGTATCCACCGGCCAGAATTTTTTCTCGCGCACCATAATGCGCCCTGCTTTATTGGTCGGGTCATCTCTGTAAAGTACTGGCTGAAAAATTTTACCGAGTATTGCTTGTTTTTCTTCCGGAGTTAGTTTATCCCATATACCACGTTGTTGTTTTTTATAAGCCCGTGATTCTGTTTCAGTCATATTCCGGTAATAGTTCAGGTAATAACCGGTAACCTCATAGTTTTGTTTACAGTAAGGATCTTTGCGCGCGGCGCACTCATTGGAGAGGTCATCCACACTCCAGTATACGGTTTGTCTGCCGCCGGCACTGAGCGACAGCCAGGAGACCGGTTGCCAGTCCAGGCTGACGGATTGCTGATATTCAAAACGACGGCCTTTACGGGCAGGGACTGCAAACATAAAGAGATCTGCATTTTCCAGACTGGTATTACTGTCCAGATGCTCAAACTGCATATTGGCGGCCATTGTCACCGACAGTTCCGGGGTAAAAGCAAATTTATTGCTGAAATCCAGCCCGTAGCGCTGATTTTGTACATTAAGGGTGGCGGTGTTAACCAGTGTGCCGTCGATTGCCGGGTTGATGGTGCTGATATCCCCCTGCTTATAGCCGTAATCCATGTTTTTCGGATAGCGTGGCCAGCCGCCGGCGGAGTTGGTGTTGCTGGTGGTTAAAGTTGTCCATAGCCGAATATCGGAATCAATATAAGCCAGGTGTGCCGGTTGTGATTTCAGATGGAGATAACCGGCCTGAGCATGCAGATCAGCCAGTGGCCACTGCGGAATAATATTATCTTCGGCACGGATCCAGCCCAGCCGGGAGGGCATAATATCGCCGAAATATGAGCGGGTATCGCGCCAGCTGAGTTGCAGTGCATGATCGTCATTAAGATACCAGGTATTCTTTATCAGCCAGGATTCTGTTTTTGCTGAGGTATTGGGAACTTCATTGCCTTTGCGGTAAATGCGGGACACAAACGGCATATACGGGTCATAGGTTTTGTTGGATGTTTGCAGAATACCGATATCATCATCTGACATTTCGGCGTTATAGTTTTCGCTGTGGCGTTTACCGGCAAAATAATTTCCTCTGTCGCGGTAGGCATAAGCCAATAACAGATCCATATTTTCCTGACGGGTACCCACTGCCAGCCGCCAGGCATAATCACTGTTACTCAATACGGGTGCATTGTCACGATTTTCCGGGGTTAAATGGGTGCCCGGGTCATCAATGATGATCCAGCTGAACTGCATATTATCCACAAGGCGGTAATCTTCCCCGACTCCCAAATCCGGCACCCGGGCTTTGGTGGTGTTACTGCTGTTTTCCAGTGTCAATGAGGCACCAAACTGATCACCTTTTTTCACCACGTCATTGATGGTGAGCGTTTTCATAGCAACACCGCCGCCCACAGAGGTTTTCAGGTGCGGGTTAAGTGACGGGCCTTTTTCAATTTCAATTTCACTGATCAGCATCGGGTCGAGGTAGTTACGGTTATTGGCACCGTTATAACCCCGGTACACTGTCACCGCCTGTTCGGTGCCATCGATGGTCACAGGGACACGACCCGGTCCCTGTATTCCGCGGATATTAACATCCAGCGCGTTACCGTTGCGGGCATCACCACTGAATACCCCATTGGCGCCTTTGAGAATATCGGCAGCAGAGGCACCTTTATAGCGCTCTATTTCTTCTTTGGTGAGGATCAGAGTGGAGACATTTTTGTCATAAATTTTATCTTTGGCGGTATCAGCACCGACCTGTTCATTGCGGAGCGTAATTTCGCCCAGTTGCTGATTTTTTTCCTCTGCTGCCAGCCCCGGCAGGGGAATAAATAACACGGGCAGAAGCAATGTGACGGTTTTATAAGGATGACCAGATAATGGTGAATGCGAAGACATAACGATTCCCGGATGATAAAAAATAAGTAATCAGAAAGGGTTAAAATAACCGTTCAAAACGCAGCATGATTTCGGTTTGCCGGTAGGTATAAAGCCACGGAACAGAACTGTGGTTGCGGGTGTGAATCAGTGAAAGCTGAGGTGAAATTTGTGCGAATGACGGCGGGTAGAGCGCAAGTGTTGTACTGTACTGTCGGGTATGATCCTCCCTGGCCTGGCCTGGCGATGTAGCGGATGTGTATAGTGATAGCGTTTACGGCTGTAAACGGCATGAACAGACTGAGACACAAAAGGGTGCCACAGATAGGTCAGCCCGGTATGCAGGGCTGTCGTCCGGTAATGTTTATAGGGGTCATTTTTTTTGTGGACAGTGGTTTCTGCCTGTAAATACAGTGTGGCCGCTGAATGCGGGCGCCAGGTTATCTGCGGCATCAGCTGGTATTCTGTGCCGTTATGTGAATCCAGATATGGCTGATACCGGTGCAGCCTCAGTGCCGCCAGTCCGCCCAGTGACCAGTCCGGGCTGAGTTGCTGATTCAGATAAGTTTGTAAGCCGTAAGCTGAAGAAAAGTGGCGTCCGGCGGAAAAATGCTGTTCCAGCAGCGGTGTCAGTTGCCATAAGGTATGGCGATCCTGATAGTGATAGCCTGTTCTGGCGGTCAGCGTTACGGTATTGGGTACCTTATTTGCGGCGTCATACCGTGTGGACATCCGGTAGTGCTGAGTCAGAAAATGAGAGCCGGACAGCGGTGTTAGTCTGCGTAAATCCCAGTCGCTGCGCCATTGCAATACGGCGTGGGGTATTTGCGGGATAAGGCTGGCATAACAGGAACCATCGGGATTGTAGTGCAGACAGTATGTTTTCGGCAGTGGTGTCTGATAATAGTTATCAGTGTAATGGCTGCCTGCGCTGAGCATTAATGACCAGCCGAGTACACGTGTGAGTTCAGTAATCGTGCGGGAGATTTCCGGATAATGAGGGGATGTCACCGGCAGGCGCTGACTCAGTTCCCGGAATAAAGACAATGCGTTCCCGACCTGGCGATCTGCGCGGTAGCTGCGGGCCAGTTCCAGCTGTGCAGCAAAAAAATGGGGTTTTTGTTGCAGGATGGAGTTATATAACCGGATAGCAACACCCGGGCGCCGATTTAAATAGGCCAGTTTTGCCTGACTGAATATAATCAGTAACGGGTCAGCCTGATGTTCCTGTTGATAAACGGATAAATAATGATAAATCTCTTTAAGGTTATTTTTTTTTAGTGAGAGATATAAATTTTGTGCGGTATCATTTCTTTCTGAATGATTAAGTTTTTGTATAGTCGCAGATACAGGTAATGAAAAAGTAAGTGATAATAAAAAAAGAATAAATCCGTAAATTAATTTTATCTGCAACAACATAATTATATCCGGTAAACATCAGGAACAGAGAGTCTGTTCCTGATTGAATTAGATCAATAATGAATTAAGATTTGGTTCCGCCGAACGCAATATTTTTCGCTTTATCACTGCTGAATTCGGCATAACCGGCAACTTGTTGTGCATTATCACCGAAGAAATGCCCGTTGGTTGTCCCGCTGACGGTTGTGATATCGGTACCCGTAGTGCTGACAGATGCGGTACCACCAAAGGCTGAGCCACTGATAGTTCCGTTCAGGCTGTAGCTGAGCTCGGTTGAGCTGAGAGAGCCGGTGAAGGTATTGGCATCAAAATCTGTGCTGAATGTACCGCTGATCTGTTCACCACTGCTGTACTGGCTGAGTCCTTTAATGCTGTACTGCGCAGTACCTTCAGATGGCATGGTGCCGGTGATATCTTTCCCTGCGTAATACACCATATGGGAATCATCGCTGAAATCCGTACCGGAAACCCATTCACCGTAGTAGATATCGGCATCCGCTATTTTGGCAAAGTTAAAAGAGCCCATATTGCGGTGTGACTGCGGAACGGAGGTGATAACAGAGACACCTTTATCGTTTGGTACTGCACGGTTTGGACCTTGTAATCCGGCAAAGCTGACTTTGGTTCCTCTGTGCATGCCGGAATAACCGATTCCCGGTTCTCCGCCCGGTGACGGATGGCCTCGTCCGCTGGATGCTTCTGTTACGCCAACAATGATATTACCGCCGGTTGTTGGTTCTGCTGAACTGCCATAACCTGCATCAGCCTGAGCCTGCACAGCCGAAAAAGCAGCACACAGAGTCACCAGGGTAGCCAGCGGGGTTTTCATTTTAAATGTATTCATAAAACAAACTCCTTATTATTAAATGAATGGTCTAATGAGCTTAAATCCTTTTTCCGGTGTTATTGCCGGAAGACAAATAAACGATAAAGGAGAATGAATACCATGTAAATGAGAATTATTATCATTTGTTGCGATGGGAATAATTTGATTAGAATGCTAATTAAGTAACGAATTAAAAAATCACTCTTTTTTATTTTTTGTGACAAATTTATTTCAAATGTAAGAATGAAAATATGTGATGCACATTCAGAGTTTTTCTGCACAGTAAATCAGGTTATTAATTTATAAGTGTCATAAAAAGTGACAGATTATTTTTTGTTTTTATTAATCAATAAATTTTAAAAGCAATAATAATGCATTTAATTAACGGCTGTTATCGCGTTTGATTTTGTATTTATGTTTCATACTGTCCGGTATTTTCCGGCTGAACAGATAATCCGATGATGAAACAAATTCTGGCATTTTTGTTGTTAACTGTGCTGATGCTGACCGGCAGAGCGGCCATGGCCACATGGCCGCAAATCGGGAGAAGTGATTTTTCTGAACGTTATCAGGTCATTACACTGACACCTGATATGCCGGTGCCCGGCGCAGTCAATAATGACCCTGCAACACAGGGGCTGCGTCTGATCGGTTTGCGGCGCGATGGTAACGGAGAGTATACCGAAGTCACCCGCCAGTTTTCCCCGGGAGCAACAAAGCATATCCGTTATAAAGGGCGGCAGTACCGGGTGGTCGGGGATGTTTACCGGGCGGATAATCTGTCAGATACCGGACGCTGGGATAAAGGGCAGTCCGTGCTGACGGAAGAGTATTATGAAATTCTGGATAAAGACGGAAAGCGGACAGGGAAGGGATTCCGGTTTTCCCGGCGGGGATAAGACCGGAGATATAAAGCTAACGTTAATTATTTTTACCTGAAAATCGTTAATATATGTGCAATAGGTTATGTAAGCGGAGAATCGTATGTCGTCAGTCCGGATCCTCAGTGTTGCACAGTGTCATGAATCACTGCTGGACAGTGCGGAAGCGCTGGTTGCGGAACAATGGCCACTGTTTATGTTATCCGGTCCGGTTTCTGGTCAGTACTGGGATACACTCTATCTTGAGGAAAATTTGCCTTTTCAGCAGGTTGCGGTTGCAACCATTGCCGGAGAGGAGCAGGTCGTCGGGCTTCTGAATGCCATTCCGTTTTATTTTCCGGAAGATGTGCCGCTGACCGATTTGCCGGATGAGGGCCGGGATGCGGTGCTGATGCTGGCGGCAACCGATCCCCGGAAACCGACATTTGTATCGGCGCTGGCGGTAACGGTTGATCCGGATTTCCGCGGGCGCGGTATTCCCGCACAGCTGATTACCGCGCTGAAAGCTGCAGTGGTACAAGCCGGGCTGAAAGGGGTGGTGGTGCCGGTGCGTCCGGTACTCAAAGCACAATATCCGTTGCAGGATTTTGCGGAGTATTGTCAGTGGCAGACCCCGCAGGGTGAGCCTTTTGACCCGTGGATCCGCACACATGTCCGGCTGGGCGGACAGATTATCAAACCGGCGATGCGTTCAATGAATATCACGTCATCTGCCGGTAACTGGTCTGAATGGGCCGGAATGGCCTTTCCGCATGCCGGTCAGTACATTGTGCCGGGTGCGCTGGTGCCGGTTCAGGCCGATCCTGACAGTGACCGGGTCATTTATTATGAGCCGAATCTGTGGATGTATCATCCGCTGACTGAATAGTCAGGGGATCAACCGTTCCGGGTGGGTATAGATTGCGGCCCGCCCTTTTTTACAGAACCCGGCCAGCGTCAGGCGGCAGCGTCTGGCGGTTTCAATTGCCAGTGTGGTCGGGGCGGAAACCGCAAACAGAATTTCCGCGCCACACTGCGCGCTTTTCTGTACCATCTCATAGCTGGCACGGCTGGACACCAGCACTGCACCGTCTGTCCACTGTGCTTTTGCCCGCATACCCAACAGCTTATCCAATGCCACATGGCGTCCGACATCTTCACAACCGCCCAGTAATTCACCCTGCGGGGAAATCCAGCCCGCAGCGTGGGTACAGCCGGTCAGTTTTCCGATGTCCTGCACCTGCGGCAGCCGGCTGAGTGCTTCATCGAGGTGACTGAGAGAAAAAGTCTGCGTGAAATCCAGAGGCGGAACCGGACGGAAAATTTCGCTGATCTGCTCGGTGCCGCAAATACCGCAGCCGGTGCGCCCGGCCATATTGCGGCGGCGTTCTTTCAGTCCGGCAAAACGACGGGCCGATAATTCAACGCGGACTTCAAATCCGCCGTGGCAGGCATCCGTGATATCAATCCCGCGGATGTCGGCAACAGATTCAATAATGCCTTCGGAAAGCGAAAAACCGACAGCAAAATCATCCAGGTTTTTCGGGCTGGCCATCATCACCACGTGTGAAATGCCGTTGTACACCAGCGCTACCGGCGTCTCTTCCGCGACCCAGTCATTTTCATTATGCCCGGGTTTGCTTTTTTGTTGCACGCTTGTGAGATGCACACCGCGAATTAGGCAATTATGTAACAATTCTATGGAATAAATGTCATCCATCAGATGAATTCCTGCGCTTAATAATACATAATAATAGTATGGGTAAAAGTTTACACCATTCCACCAGGCAATGAACCTGATCGCACGCACCACTGTGCGGATAAAAAAGAAAGTTCGCTGTGGCTTACTTTACAGCGGCATAAGAGCAATGTAATAAGGAGATCTCCATGCAAGTCAGCAGAAGGCAGTTCTTTAAGATCTGCGCTGGCGGTATGGCGGGTACAACGGCAGCGGCTCTGGGGTTTGCCCCGGCGGTCGCTATTGCCGGTTCACGTCAGTATAAGCTTTTGCGCGCACGTGAAACCCGTAATACCTGCACGTACTGTTCCGTCGGCTGCGGGCTGTTAATGTACAGTCTGGGTGACGGGGCAAAAAACGCCAAAGAATCCGTTTTTCACATTGAAGGGGATCCGGATCATCCGGTAAACCGTGGCGCGCTGTGCCCGAAAGGCGCAGGTCTGATTGATTTTATCCACAGCGAAAGCCGTCTTAAGTATCCTGAAGTCCGTGAGCCGGGTACTAACGCGTGGAAACGTATCTCGTGGCATGAGGCGTTTGATCGTATGGCCCGCCTGATCAAAGATGACCGCGATACTAACTTTATTGAAAAGAACAGCGATGGCGTCACCGTCAACCGCTGGTTAACCACCGGGATGTTATGTGCGTCTGCCGCCAGTAACGAAACCGGATTTGTCACCCAGAAATTTTCCCGCGCCCTCGGCATGCTTGCCGTGGATAACCAGGCGCGTGTCTGACACGGACCAACGGTAGCAAGTCTTGCTCCGACATTTGGTCGCGGTGCCATGACCAACCACTGGGTTGATATTAAAAATGCCAATCTTGTTGTTGTGATGGGCGGAAACGCTGCGGAAGCTCACCCTGTCGGGTTCCGCTGGGCGATGGAAGCCAAAATTCATAACAATGCCAAACTGATCGTGATTGACCCGCGCTTTACCCGTACTGCGGCTGTGGCGGATTTCTACACGCCTATCCGTTCCGGTACTGATATTGCGTTCCTGTCAGGTGTTATTAAATATCTGATGGAAAATGAAAAAATCAACCGTGAATATGTTGAGGCGTACACCAATGCCAGCCTGATCGTACGTGAAGATTATACGTTCGATAATGGTTTGTTCAGCGGCTATGATGCGGAAAAACGTCAGTACGATAAAACAACCTGGAACTACGAGCAGGATGAAAATGGTTTCGCCAAACGCGATACCACATTGCAGCATCCGCGTTGTGTCTGGAATTTACTGAAAGAACACGTCAGCCGTTATACCCCGGATGTGGTGACCAATATCTGCGGAACGCCGAAAGAAGACTTCCTGAAAGTCTGTGAATATATCGGCGAAACCAGCGTGAAAGATAAAACTGCCTCATTCCTGTACGCACTGGGCTGGACACAGCACACTGTCGGTGCACAGAACATCCGTACCATGGCGATGATCCAGCTGCTGCTGGGTAACATGGGGATGCTGGGCGGCGGCGTGAATGCGCTGCGCGGTCACTCCAATATCCAGGGCTTAACTGACCTGGGTCTGCTGTCTCAGAGTCTGCCGGGCTACCTGACGCTGCCGTCTGACCAACAGACATCACTGGAAAGTTATCTGGCCGCTAACACGCCGAAACCAACAGTGCAGGGCCAGGTAAACTACTGGGGCAACTATCCGAAGTTCTTTGTCAGCCTGATGAAAACGTTCTACGGCGACAAAGCACAGAAAGAGAATAACTGGGGCTTTGACTGGCTGCCGAAGTGGGATAAAGGCTACGATGTTCTGCGTTATTTCGACATGATGGATAAAGGGGAAGTCAACGGCTATATCTGCCAGGGCTTTAACCCGTTAGCCTCATTCCCGAACAAAAACAAAGTGGTTAAGGCTTTGTCCAAACTGAAGTTTCTGATCACCGTTGACCCGCTGAATACGGAAACATCCAACTTCTGGCAGAATCACGGCGAGATGAACGATGTGGATCCGGCACAGATTCAGACCACGGTATTCCGTCTGCCATCCTGCTGTTTCGCGGAAGAGAACGGTTCTATCGTTAACTCCGCCCGCTGGTTACAGTGGCACTGGAAAGGTGCGGATGCCCCGGGCGAAGCTATCAGCGACGGCGAAATCCTCTCCGGGATTTTCCACCGTGTCCGCAAGCTGTATGAAGCGGAAGGCGGTAAGGTGCCTGAGCAGGTGCTGAACATGACCTGGAATTACTTCGACCGCGATAATCCGACGCCGGAAGAAGTCGCGCAGGAGAGTAACGGTCTGGCGCTGGTGGATCTGAAAGATGCTGACGGCAACGTGATTGTGAAGAAAGGCGAGCAGCTCACCTCCTTCGCACAGCTGCGTGACGACGGTACCACGGCAAGCGGATGCTGGATTTTCGCCGGCAGCTGGACACCGCAGGGTAACCAGATGGCCCGCCGTGATAACGCTGACCCGACCGGGCTGGGTAACACCCTTGGCTGGGCATGGGCATGGCCGCTTAACCGCCGTGTCATTTATAACCGTGCTTCTGCAGACCCGGCGGGTAAACCGTGGGATCCGAAACGCCAGATTCTGGAATGGAACGGCAGCAAGTGGATCGGTATGGATGTGCCGGACTACAGCAACGCCGCGCCGGATTCGGATGTCGGGCCGTTTATCATGCAGCCGGAAGGTATGGGGCGCCTGTTTGCTATCGATAAGATGGCGGAAGGGCCGTTCCCTGAGCACTATGAGCCGATTGAAACCCCGCTCGGTACTAACCCGCTTCATCCGGATGTGGTCTCCAACCCGGCCGCCCGTGTCTTTAAAGATGACTGGGCACAGATGGGTAAAGCAGAGGAATTCCCGTATGTCGGTACAACTTACCGTCTGACGGAGCACTTCCACTACTGGACCAAACATTCACGGCTAAATGCCATTACTCAGCCGCAGCAGTTTATCGAAATTGGTGAGCGTCTCGCGAATGAGAAGGGTATTTCCCGGGGTGATACGGTAAAAGTCAGCTCTAAACGCGGCTATATCAAGGCCAAAGCAGTGGTTACCAAACGTATCCGCACCCTGGATGTGAATGGTCAGAAAGTGGATACCATCGGTATTCCGATTCACTGGGGCTTTGAGGGTGTGGCGGTGAAAGGCTTTATCACCAACACGCTGACACCGTTTGTCGGGGATGCGAACACCCAGACGCCTGAATTTAAAGCCTTCCTGGTTAATGTGGAAAAGGTGTAAGGAGATAAATTATGTCAATGCAATCACAGGACATTATTCGTCGCTCTGCCACCAATTCCCTGACCCCCGCACCTCAGGTGCGGGATTTTAAGGAAGAAGTGGCGAAGCTTATCGACGTGACCACCTGTATTGGCTGTAAAGCCTGTCAGGTGGCCTGTTCGGAGTGGAACGACATCCGTGACAAAATCGGTACGAACGTGGGGGTGTATGACAACCCGCAGGATCTGACCGCAAAATCATGGACCGTGATGCGCTTCTCCGAAACGGAAGAGAACGGCAAATTTGAGTGGCTGATCCGCAAAGACGGCTGTATGCACTGTGCGGATCCGGGTTGTCTGAAAGCCTGTCCGGCGGAAGGCGCTATTATTCAGTATGCCAACGGGATTGTTGATTTCCAGTCAGAGCACTGCATCGGCTGCGGTTACTGCATCGCGGGCTGTCCGTTTAATGTGCCGCGTATTAATGAAGAAGATAACCGTGCTTATAAATGCACACTGTGTGTTGACCGTGTGGAAGTGGGTCAGGAACCGGCGTGTGTGAAAACCTGTCCGACAGGGGCGATTCATTTCGGCTCGAAAGAGGATATGAAAGCGCTGGCCGGTGATCGTGTGACTGAACTGCAAAGCCGTGGTTACGCTAAAGCTGGTCTGTATGATCCGCAGGGCGTCGGCGGTACGCACGTGATGTATGTGCTGCACCACGCGGATAAGCCGCAGTTATATCACGGCCTGCCGGAGAACCCGGAAATCAGTGCCGCGGTGAAATTCTGGAAAGGCGCGTGGAAACCACTGGCAGCAGTCGGTTTTGCGGCTACCTTTGCGGCGGCAATCTTCCATTACGTGGGTATCGGCCCGAACCGGGTATCAAAACGCGAGGAAGAAGAGGCCCTGAAAGATATTCAGGATGTTCCGGCAAAGACTGAGCAATCAGCAGGTCATGAGGAGCAGAAATAATGCAACAGGATGATCGCGAAAAAATTATCCGCCACAAACCGATTGAACGTGTGAATCACTGGGCTGTGGTCATTTGTTTTCTGTTCACGGCCATCAGCGGGCTAGGGTTTTTCTTCCCGTCGCTTAACTGGTTTATGAACATTCTGGGTACCCCGCAGTTATCACGTCTGCTGCATCCGTTTACCGGTGTGGTGATGTTCTTACTGTTTGTGTTTATGTTTTTCCGTTACTTTAAACACAACTTTATCAACCGTGATGATATCGAGTGGGCGAAGCAGATCGGCAAAATCATGAAAAATGAGGAAGCCGGTGATGTCGGTCAGTATAACCTCGGTCAGAAAGGGGTGTACTGGGCGGCCAGTATCTGTCTGTTCCTGCTGGTAGTGAGCGGTATCGTTATCTGGCGTCCTTACTTTGCGGATTATTTCTCCATTCCGGTGATCCGCATCGCATTGCTGGTTCACTCCATTGCAGCGATTGGTCTGATTATCACCATTATTGTCCATGCTTATGCGGCAATCTGGGTGAAAGGATCACTGCGTGCGATGACGGAAGGCTGGGTAACCCGCGGCTGGGCGAAGAAACACCACCCGCGCTGGTATCGTCAGATTGTGGCAAAAGAGCGCGAAGAAGATAAAAAAGGTCAGTGACCGTTTTTAGTGTTCTTGTGTGACCATTCAGAAGGCAGGGTTCCCCCCTGCCTTTTCGACATTTTAAGGCAGCCGGTTCATAATAGGGTTTTATTTGCCGGACCGGCTTATCCTCTCCATATCAGAAGAAGAGCAAGATCATGAGTATCCGAATTGTATCCAAAGAAGAGCTGGGACAGGCTCAGAAAAATGAAAAAGGGATTGGCTTTATCCCGGCGGTGCTGTTCCCTAATTTGAAAAACCTGTATCAGCGCCGTGCTGAGCGTTTTGATGAACTGGCTAAAGATAACCCGTTTGCGGATTACCTGGAATTTGCGGCTGAAATCACCCGCGCCCAGCAGAAAGCCCTGTATGACAATCCGCTCAGCATGGATATGGATGCCCTGATGACGGCTAATACCCCGGGCAAAGCACTGCTCGATTGCCGCACATTTCAGCGCACTGAACACTGGCGTAAACTGCTGAAAAGCATTATTGCCGAGCTGCTGCCGGTCGCACCGGATCATGCCCGTCCGACCCTGGAAAATCTGGACAAAGCGTCGGCGAATGAGCTGGAAGATATGGCAACGGCGTTGTTTAATCAGGAATTTTCTGCTGTTTCACCGGATAAGTCCGTGTTTATCTGGGCGGCATTATCCCTGTACTGGGCGCAGATGGCATCCATGATCCCGGGCAAAGGCCGTGAAGAGCACGGTGAGCAACGTCAGTTCTGTCCGGTCTGTGCGGCGATGCCGGTCTCCGGCGTGATCCAGATCGGTACCACACAGGGGCTGCGTTATCTGCACTGCGGATTGTGTGAAACCGAATGGCATGTGGTCCGCATTAAGTGTACCAACTGCGAGCAGACCCGTGATCTGAACTACTGGTCACTGGAAAGTGAACAGGCGGCAGTTAAAGCCGAAAGCTGCGGTGACTGCGGCAGTTATCTGAAAATCCTGTCACAGGAAAAAGACGCGAAAGTGGATACTGTGGCTGATGACCTGGCAACCCTGATTCTGGATGCCCGTATGGAAGAAGAAGGTTTTGCCCGCAGCAGTATCAACCCGTTCCTGTTCCCGAACGAATAAGTCAGTGAAGTGAGTCCGCTATGAACGAACGTGCATTATACAGTCAGATACCTGCCATTGACGGGTTATTACATGAAACACCGGTCGCTGCGCTGACAGAACAGTACGGACAGACCTGTATCGTCAGTGTGCTGCGGGAGATGCAGGATGATGCACGCGGCTCAGTCCGTGAGCGGCAGCAGCTGCCGGACTGGCACAACAGCTGGGTGGATGAACTGTCCCGCCGCCTGGACAGCGAGCGGGAAGCACTGCGGCCGGTGATTAACCTGACCGGTACCGTGCTGCACACCAATCTCGGCCGTGCATTACAGGCGGAAGCGGCTATTGAGGCGGTGACCAATGCTATGCGCTGGCCGGTCACGCTCGAATATTCCCTTGATGATGCCGGACGCGGGCACCGTGACAGCATTGTTGCGGAGCGTCTGTGCCAGCTGACCGGCGCGGAAGCGGCCTGTATCGTTAATAATAATGCGGCCGCGGTGTTACTGGTGCTGGCAACGATGGCGGCCGGACGGGAAGTTATTGTTTCCCGGGGTGAGCTGGTGGAAATCGGCGGCGCCTTCCGCGTGCCGGAAGTGATGAGTCAGGCGGGTTGCCGTCTGGTGGAGGCCGGCACCACAAACCGGACTCATCTGCATGATTATAAAAATGCCATCAGTGAGCAGACTGCACTGCTGATGAAAGTCCACACCAGTAATTATCATATTGAAGGTTTTACGGCTGAGGTCTCCGGGCAGGAACTGGCGGAACTCGGCCGGGAATATAATATTCCGTCAGTGATTGATCTCGGCAGCGGCGCACTGATTGATATGACACAGTGGGGGCTGCCGGAAGAGCCGATGCCGCAGCGTTATCTGGCACAGGGCATTGATATTGTTACTTTCTCAGGTGATAAACTGCTCGGCGGGCCGCAGGCGGGGATTATTCTCGGCAAAAAATCGCGGATTGAGGCGATACAGCGTCATCCGCTCAAACGCGCCCTGCGGGCCGATAAAATGACCCTGGCGGCACTGGATGCCACACTGCGTCTGTACCGCTGTCCGGAAAAACTGGCACAGACACTGCCATCACTGCGTCTGCTGACCCGGTCTGCTGACGATATTTATGATATGGCACAACGGCTTGTCCCGAAAATTCAGGCATATTACGGTGATGAATGGATGATCCGCGCAGAGCCCTGCTCCTCGCAGATTGGCAGCGGATCCCTGCCGGTGGAACGTCTGCCCGGCTGGGCAGTGACGTTTACCCCGCAAAACGGAAAAGGCAGCGCCTTAGCCACCCTGACGCAATCTCACCGTCAGCTTACCATTCCGGTGATCGGGCGGGTGAGTGACGGGCGTCTGTGGTGGGATCTGCGTTGCCTTGAAGATGAAAACCGACTTTTACAGGCACTGTTACCATGATTTTTGCTACAGCCGGCCATGTTGATCACGGAAAAACGGCACTTATTCAGGCGGTTACCGGTGTGGATACCACCCATCTGCCGGAAGAGAAAAAACGCGGAATGACCATCGACCTCGGCTATGCCTACTGGCCGCAGGATGATGATACGGTTATCGGCTTTGTGGATGTGCCGGGTCATGAAAAGTTTCTCGGCAATATGCTGGCGGGTATCGGCGGGATCCGCCATGTACTGCTGATTATAGCCTGTGATGATGGTGTGATGGCACAAACCCGTGAGCACCTGGCGATTCTGCGTCTGGCGGGACGCCCGCAGATCTCTGTGGTGCTGACTAAAGCGGATCGCGTTCCGGCGGAGCGGGCTGAGGAAGTCCGGCAGCAGATCACAGCGCTGTTGTTATCCGATGGCTGGCCGGAAAGCCCGGTATTTGTCACCTCATCTCATACCGGCGAAGGACTGGATGCACTGCGGGCACATCTGCGTCTGCACCATCAGCAGCAGTCATCAGACAGCCGGACAGAAAAACGCTTCCGGATGGCGATTGACCGTGTTTTCAGTGTCAAAGGTGCCGGGCTGGTTGTGACCGGCACCGCGCTGGCCGGGCGTGTCAGCACCGGCGATACATTGTGGGTGACCGGCAGTGATAAATTTGTCCGTGTACGCGGCATTCATGCCCGGAATCGTTCGCAGGAACAGGCTCAGGCGGGCGATCGCGTGGCGATCAACCTGACCGGCGATGTCAGCAAAGACACGCTTTCCCGTGGCGACTGGCTGCTGAGTGAAAAACCGGTACAGTCTGCACACCGCATTCTGGCGGAAATTGAAACGGACGAAGGGCTGAAAAGCTGGCAGCCGGTGCATATTCACCACGGCGCCAGCCATATCACCGGCCGGGTTTCTCTCCTGAATGACGATAACACCCGTCCGCTGCTGGCGGAAATTACCCTTGATACCCCGCTCTGGCTGACGGAAGAGGATCGGCTGATTTTGCGGGATATCAGTGCGCAGCGCACACTGGCAGGGGCACGGGTACTGAATTTATCCTCTCCGCGCCGCGGAAAGCGCCGGCCGGAATTTCTGGCGTGGCTATCAGAACGGGCAGCTGCACAGGATGACCGGGCGGTTTTATGCTGTGAACTACCACGCGGTGAGGTTTCCCTTCCGGTGTTTGCCTGGGCACGGCAACTGACAGCAGAAAAACTGACGGAATGTACTGCCGGGATGAATCTGCTGATTAACGAGGGTTATGTCCTTTCGGCACAGCGGGTTGAAACAGCAAAATCCATTCTGCTGGCCACGCTGGCGGATTACCACCAGTCACACAGTGATCAGATGGGGGTAGGCCGTGACAGACTGAAACGGATGGCATTACCAGTGCTTTCTGATGCCATTGTGTTTCCGGTTATTGCACAATTACTGGATGAAAAGCAGATTGTCAGAATCCGGGGCTGGTTGCACCTGCCGGGATTCGGGCTGGCTTTCGATCAGGCTCAGGGCGCACTCTGGCACAGTGCGGAGCCTCTGTTTCAGCAGGAACCGTGGTGGGTGCGGGATCTGGCGGTTAAACTCAGTATTGATGAAACCGCAGCCCGGCAGTTTCTGAAAAAAGCTGCGCAGCTTGGCCATATTATGGCCATTGTACCTGATCGCTATTATCACCGGTCACAACTCACTGAATTTGCACAGATTATCCGTGAATATAACCAGTTACATGAAGAAGGGATCGGGGCTGCACAATTCAGGGATAAATACGGCATGGGGCGTAAGCTGGCCGTACAGATTCTGGAATTTTTTGACCGGACCGGTTTTACCCGCCGCAGAGGGGATAAACATATTTTGCGCGATGAGGGGTTGTTTTAATTTTCTTCAGAAAGGATTTCAGGCATGAAAATTGATTTGGAAAATTTTGTCGTTGAGTTCAATAAAGATAAATTCCCGAGCTATTACGTCAAAAATGCAGAAATGTATGGCTGGGATATCGCCTTTGTTCAGATTGAAACCGGTGCATTTAAAGTTGCGCTTGATGTTGATTCCCGGGGTAATATTTATCTTGCGTTCAGAAATCATGAATCACTGGATCTCTTCAAAGAGTGTCTTAAACGTGATTTTGAATTAAAAACAAAGATATATGACAGCCGTAATAAAAAGTATGAATTCAGCCAGATCCCGCTGGATAATACCGATATAGTCTCGCTGGTTCGCGGTATTACTAATGAAATTGTCAGCTTTTATAATGACATTGCTGTTGATTTTTATGCCCGAAAGCAAAATGAACTGAGCAAAAAGATTGAATCACATTTGTACCAGAGTCAGGTAAAGAAAGTGCTGGATGATATGTACCATTTCTTCAAAGGAAAACGGTTATCAGCGCTGGAAACCGTTAAGTGGATGAAAGAGAATAAATGTGGGGTCAGCCGGTTTGGCGACGGTGAACTAATGCTGATGATGGAACACGGTATTTATTATCAGAAGTCAGATAAAAAACTGATGTATGAATTACGGAGTATTTGTTCCGGGAAACGTAATGCGCTTATTTGTATGCCTGGTTCTGGATCAGAAAGTGGATTTTGGCAGAATTTCTGGATGAATTACTGGTTTATCAGTAAGTTTTTTATTGATCAGCCTGTATATGGTGATACGGCTATCAGTCGTCCGGACGGATTTTATCAGTTTGGTAAAGAGCTGGCTGATGCCTGGATGGAATTATGGGAAGATAAAAATGTTTGTATTGTGACGGGCAAAGATTCACGTTTTAATACCGAACACTGCTTACTGTCTAATATAAAGAGTAAAGATGTTATTTTGTCAAAAAATGCGCATGCTTATGATGATATTGATCAATTGACTGAACAGTGTCTGATGAAAGAGGATATTGATCTGTTTTTAATAGCATTAGGCCCTGCCGGTACCGTATTGTCAGCCAGACTGGCAGATAAAGAAAGGATCGCATTCGATATCGGAGATCTCACTGACAGCTATGATACAGTCTTTTCAGGGATGGTAGTGCCGGAGTAGCTGTCTTTCTGACAATAAAACAGAGTGTAATTCTGGTCAGTTAAGAAACTGACCAGTTGTTTATACTACTTCCGTCATCAGGCTTTAGTGGCTAATATCACGCTGGAGGCTTTTACCAAAGCCAGAATTTCATTACCTTCATGTAATTCCATTTCATCGCGGCTTTCGTTGGTAATAACCGCCGTCAGCGGCAGGCCTTTTTCTGTTCTCAGATGAATTGTGCTGTTTACCGCACCATTCACCATTTTGCTGATTTTACCACTGAACTGGTTACGGGCAGAAAAACGCAGACCGCAATCCGGATTTGCCAGTACTACCCAGGGAGCTTTAATAATCGCGACAGCTTCTTTTCCTTCACGGATCCCTAATACGTCACAACTCTCTTTGGTGATGACCGTTGTCAGAATTTCACCGTGCTCAAGTGTTAATTCCACTTCATTATTAACAGCGCCGGCAACAATGCGGGAGACTTTACCGGTGAGCTGGTTACGTGCGGAAATTTTCATTGTGTGACCTCTTTCCTTTTAGTGATTAGCCGGAATGGTTAATCTTCCCGTTGTATCACACGATATACACAGCGGCGAGAATCTGTGAGTAAATATTCGACCCGTTCCACATTTGCATTTAAAACTGTCTGAAACAGTTCGAGTTCGGCGCGGCAGAATTCCTGACACATGTGGGCGGCAGAGCAGATAGGGCAGTGATTTTCAATAATCAGCCAGCTTCCTTCCGGTTCTTTTTCCCACTGTGCCATATAGCCTTCCTCTGTGCGGATGGCAACGAGGCGGATAATGCGCTCTTCCGGGGTTTCAGCACCCTGAAGTTTGTCAAAATAGTCGCGGCGGGCTTCATTCTCGCGGGCGGTAATAATTTTGCCGATAGCATCCTCGCCGAGTTCACGGCGGATGGTAGTCAGGATTTTGACGGTCAGCTCCGCATGACAATCCGGAAAGCGTTTATTGCCCAGCGCGGTCAGATGCCAGCGCTGCACCGGACGGCCGACACCCCGGCATTCGGAATGTGCCTCAACCATGCCATCCCGGGCCAGTTTGGTAAACTGCTGGCGGGCGGCTTCACCGGTTGTGCCCAGATGTTCCCCGGCCTCGGATGCCTGCATCGGGCCATGCTTTTTCAGGAGAATAAGCAATTTTTCTCCGACCGATTGTGCGGAACTGAGGTTGCTTTCCAGGTTAGTTCTTGACATATTCTCGTGCCCGGTATTTATTTATCCAAGTTAATTCTTGTTTAATTTATCGTATTCAGCAAAGTATCACAAGATTAAAGGATAGTTCTATGTTGCCCGATGACAGCCGCTGGCGTGATCTCTTCTCAGGGAAAAACGCTGCGATTTCAATCGCTCTCTCGTTCGGTGTTGTTATCCACGCCGTTAATATTTTAATGGCAACCACCATTTTGCCATCTGTTGTTGCCGATATCGGCGGCCTGAATCTGTATGCCTGGAACACCACGCTGTTTGTGGCAGCATCTATTATCGGCTCGGTACTTTCTGCCCGGCTGCTTGCCGTATATGGTGCCCGTATTGCTTATCTTATTTCTGTCATTGCCTTTTTTGCCGGCAGTCTGACCTGCGCGCTGGCTCCCCGGATGGAAATTATGCTGCTTGGGCGTGCTATTCAGGGCTTCGGCGGCGGTGTTATGTTCGCACTGTCTTATGCCATGATCAATTTAGTCTATGCTCCGGCATTATGGCCAAGGGCCATGGCACTGATTTCCGGGATGTGGGGTGTCGCCACATTAGTCGGTCCGGCAGTCGGGGGTATTTTTGCCCAGTTAAATGCCTGGCGTTATGCTTTTGGTGTGATGTTGCCGCTGATGGTGGTTTACGGGCTCTTTTTGCTTATGATTATGCCGAAAAAGCAGAATAATGACGGCAACCGTCCGCGTCTTCCCCTTATTCAGCTGACATTACTGACTGCTGCCGTGCTGGTGGTCTCTGCCGGCAGCCTCAGTCCGGATGTGTTCCTGAATGTGGGCGGCGTGGTGGTCTCTCTGCTGTTACTGATGGTGATTGCTGTGATTGAGCAACGCAGCCGTACCCGGTTACTGCCGGAGAATACTTTCCGGCGCGGCAGTCATCATGCGGCACTGTATGTCACTATCTCCCTGCTGGCGATCGGCATGACCTGTGAAGTCTTCGTGCCGTATTTTCTTCAGCGCCTGCACGGTCAGTCGCCGCTGGCATCCGGTTATATTAGTGCGCTGATGGCGCTGGGCTGGACGGTCAGCGAGATCATCAGTGCGGGGTGGAAAGGGGGGAAAATGCGCGCCAGTATTCTGCTCGGGCCGGTCTTTGTGCTGGCGGGGCTGGTTTTACTGGCGCTGACGCTTTCTGTGCCGTCTGCCGGAACATGGGGCATCATGTCGCCGATCCTGTTGGGGTTATCGCTGGTCGGGTTCGGGATCGGGTTCGGCTGGCCGCATCTGCTGACCCGGATTTTACAGGTTGCAGTACCTGCCGATAAAGAGATTGCCGCTGCTTCCATTACCACAGTACAGCTTTTTGCCACGGCACTGGGCGCCGCGCTGGCCGGCATGATTGTTAACGTTAATGGTTTCAATGACGGCACACTGACAGGTGTCATGTCTTCAGCTTACTGGCTGATGATGCTGCTGGCGATTGCGCCTTTGATTGCGATTTTCACCGCCCGCCGTTGCGCAGCCATTTCTTACGGCTGATTATCCCGTTTTTGATAATAGTGTGTGCCGGAATCGGGGCTGTATTCCGTTCCGGCCTTTTTTTACACTGACCGGATGTTTTTTGTCAGGGTAATGTCCGTTATGTCTCAGTATCATCTTGAATTTGAAAAGCCAATCATTGAGCTGGAAGAAAAAATCGCCGCATTGCAGTCATTTAAAGAACGCAGCAGCGATTTGGGGTTTGATCCGGATGATGAAATTGCCTGCTTGCGGAAAAAATGCGAAAAACTGACCCAATCGATTTATGCGGATCTCGGTGCATGGGAGATTGTCCGGCTGGCCCGCCATCCGCTGCGGCCCTATACCCTGGATTATATCAGTCTTATTTTTACGGATTTTCAGGTGCTTGCCGGTGATCGTGCCTTTGCGGATGATAAGGCGATTGTCGGCGGGCTGGCGCGCCTTGAAGGGCGTCCGGTGATGGTTATCGGTCATCAGAAAGGGCGTGATACCAGAGAAAAATTACTGCGCAATTTTGGTATGCCGTCACCGGAGGGCTACCGCAAGGCGCTGCGTCTGATGAAAATGGCCGAACGTTTTCATATGCCGGTGCTGATGTTTATTGATTCCGCCGGTGCCTATCCCGGCGTGGGTGCGGAAGAGCGCGGGCAGGCGGAGGCGATTGCCCGTAACCTGCTGGAGTTGTCGCGGCTGAAAACCCCGGTTATCTGCTCCATCACCGGCGAAGGCTGTTCCGGCGGCGCGCTGGCGATTGGTGTCGGCGATCGCATCAATATGCTGCAATACAGTACCTATGCGGCAATCTCGCCGGAAGGGTGCGCCTCTATTCTGTGGAAAAGTGCGGATAAAGCACCGCTGGCTGCCGAAACCATGGGGATGACCGCTCCGCGCCTGAAGGCGCTCGGTATTATCGATACCATTATTCCCGAACCGGCGGGCGGTGCTCACCGCAACTATCAGCAGGTGGCGGATAACCTGCGTGAGCAGCTGTTGCAGGATCTGGCGGCGTTATCCGCCTTACCGGAAGACGAATTACTGGCGCAGCGCTATCAGAAATTAATGTCTTTCGGCTATTGCTGAGGACAGATTAACCTGTTTGTGATAACAATAGGGATGAATATCTCTCACAACGGGGACGCTGTCATGGCGGTCGATCTGAATTTACTGCCGGTTTTTCTGGCGGTGGCGGAGCAGGGCAGTTTTACCGGTGCGGCCACCCGGCTGGGTATGCCGTCGTCCAATGTCAGCCGGGCTATCAGACAGCTGGAAACTCAGACCGGCTGCCGCCTGATCGAGCGGACAACCCGGCGTATGCGTCTGACGGCACAGGGGCAGCAGTTGTATCAGTGCGCCGGAAAAACGGATTCTATGCTGCGGGAAACCTTTTCACAGATCCGCAATGATGATGTACTGACCGGTTGTTTCCGGCTGACGATGCCCGGTGAGGGCTGCGGGGAAATGCTGGCACCGGTACTGGCACGTTTTGCCGCGATGAATCCGGATTTGCAGATCCGGTGTGATACCCGGCTGACACCGGCAGATATTATCAGTGATGATATCGATCTGCTGCTGACTTATCAGCGCGGGGAGATGGCAGACAGCAGTTATCACAGCCGTCTGATTCAGTCATGGTCGTGTGTGGTGGCGGCGGCACCTTCACTTCTGGCCCGGACCGGTATCCCGGTTTCCGCCGCTGAACTGACCCGGCTGCCCTGTATTTCCAGCCTGAGCGCCCTGAACGGCCAGCCGTGGATTTTCCGTAAACAGGACGGCGGATTGCTGACATTACGCATCAACAGTCACTATCAGGTTAACGGTGCGGCACTGGCAGCGGCAGCGGCTATTGAAGGGCTGGGGTTTGCGATTCTGACCGGACATTTGTGCCGTCAGGCTTTCCGTGACGGCACATTGCAGGCTGTCCGGCTGAATGAAGAACCGGCTCCCATCGAGCTGAGAGCCGTATATGCCAGCCGCCGTGAAGTTTCACCGGTTGTCGACAAATTTCTGCATTTTCTTGAAAGTTCGCTGCGGGATCAGGATAAAAATCAATAGCTGCGGAATACCGTCTGTTTTCCGTCCGCATCATAGGCGATCACATCATACGGCTCTTTCATATCCTTGTATTCCATGCCGAGGCTGCCGACCGGCATCCCCGGGACAGAAATCCCTTTGGCACTTTCCGGCAGCGTATCAATGGCATCCAGGCTGTCCGCCGGGACGTGACCAATCACATATTTACCGTTCAGCGTGGCGAGATGGCAGCTCATCAGGTTCGCGGTGGCATCGGAATCAAGCATCATTTTCTCCAGCTGCGCCTGCGGAATAATATTGGTTTCCACATCATAACCGGCTTTTTCCACCCCTTCCGCCCACTGGCCGCAACAGCCGCAGGCCGGGGATTTATACACAGTGACGGTTCCTTTCGCCGCCATGGCACCGGCAGATAATGTGGTTAATAATAAAGATAACGCCCAAACGGATTTTTTCATCGGTATTCCCTGTAATGAGTCGGATAATAATGATGAGATTAATGGTTTACCTTAGGGGAAGGTCAATACAGGGGAACGTATAGTTATGCGGAGAAGTGTAAAGGTTTAAACGGAGGTCATAATGGTAACGCACCTGACATTACAGATAACAGCAACAGAAACCCGGATTTTTTCTGCGGAGGTCGATGTGTGCATTCCGCTCGGCGACAGTGTGATTGACGGGTTTGTTTTTCAGCACTCGTCGGTGACAGCATATGAAGCGGAAGTGGCGATTGAGCATATTGAAAACCGGATCATCCCGGTGCGGGCGGCGTTACCGGCGGGCGCGCTGATTTTGCATTGCCCGGATCCGCGGCTAAACTATTTACTTACCGGTGATGAAGCGGGTTTCTTATCCACAGAGGAAATAGAACGCGCGTTTAATGAGATCGTGAATGTCATCAGCGGCAGCCCGGTATCATCGACATCACTCCCTTCAGACAAACAATTCACGGCATTTTTACTGATTATCCGTGAGATCACCCATCACTGGGGACTGGCAGGGCTGGTGCCGGGAACAGCCGGAAAAAATAATGTGATATAACATGTATACGGAATGACTCTTATCAAAATAAATTATAAAATTTGTATTATTATTTAATCACCGGAGATTTTGTTCCGGTGATGATATGATGACAGAGCAGAACAGATATGAGCATTGCACTGATAAATAAAATTAAATCCTCTTCTTCCCGGTTTTCAGCCGGGTATTTCGGCATGGTTCTGGGGCTGATCGGCACCGGGATGGCGTGGCGTTACGCGGTGGCAGAGCAGGGCTATCCGGCACTTATCGGTGAGGTGATTATCGGTGCCGGTTGTGCTGTCTGGCTGGTGCTGATAACCCTGTTTATTATCCGCAGTCTCTGTTTTCCGGAAAAAATGACTGATGAGTTCCGTCATCCGGTCGCCGGCGGGTTCTCCAGCCTGTTACCGGCGACCACTGTGCTGGTGGCGATGGGGCTGACACCATACTTCCCGCTGTTTTCCGCCGGACTGTTTGCCCTCGGTGCAGTAGCACAACTTTCTTACGCAGCATGGCTGGTCGGCTCCCAGTGGAAAGGGGAATACCCGAAAGCGGCGACCACCCCGGTGCTCTATCTGCCGACTGTCGCCAATAATTTTATTTGTGCCATGGCGTGCGGAGCACTCGGTTTTACCGACCTCGGTATTCTCTTTTTCGGTGCGGGGGTTTTCTCCTGGCTGAGTCTGGAACCGGCAATTCTGAAACGGATCCGCAGTGACGGGCTGATGGATGAAAAATCGCGCCTCTCTTTCGGGATTCAGCTGGCTCCGGCACTGGTGGCATGCAGCGCCTATCTGGCGGTAAACCAGAATCACATTGATTTTTTTGCCAAAATGCTGCTCGGTTACGGGTTATTGCAACTGGTGTTTATGATCAGGCTCATCCCCTGGTTTACACAGCAGTCATTTACCTTGTCATTCTGGAGCTTTTCATTTGGTGTGTCGGCACTGGCAAAATCCTCCCTGAATATCAGTATGTCTTCAGATAATAAATTTATTCACCTTCTGGCATTCACTCTGTTTATCTTTTCCAATGCCTTTATTCTGTTGCTGGTAGTCAATTCACTGCGTCTGCTGGCCAGAAAGCAAATCACCCGCGCCCGTATCCGCGAAGAGAATTAATGTTCAGCCGCCGGTCACCGGTGGTTATCAATTTGATTATTTATTAATCATCATTCTCATAATGATATTTGTGCTGAAAATCCCCGCCGTCCTGATATGTTCAGTACAAATAGTGAACAATTTCACAAAGTGATCAGAAACTTCGTTATTAATCACATTTTATAACCCTTTTCCCCGCTAATCCGGCCTCCTGGTGTGGTTATTGCTTAATCTGTTGATACAGATTGCATGACAGCCGTCTGTTCTCCACAAGAGTTTTAAATAAAACAGATAGTTATTAACAGAGTCAGATAGTCAAATTCACGCACAGGAGAGAAGAGATGTCTGATCAACAAAACACAGCATCTGATCTTATTTACCAGCTCGAAGATAAACCCCCGTTTTTTCAGGCGATTATTGGTGCTGTTACCCATTTGCTGGCGATTTTCGTTCCGATGGTTACACCAGCGCTGATCGTCGGCACAGCCTTACAGTTATCGCCTGAGACCAATGCGTATCTTGTTTCCATGGCCATGATTGCCTCCGGTGTCGGTACCTGGTTGCAGGTAAACCGCTACGGTATGGTCGGCTCGGGGTTATTATCGATTCAGTCCGTTAACTTTTCATTTGTGACAGTGATGATTGCCATCGGAACCAGCATGCGCACTGATGGTGTTGATGAAGAGCTGTTACTGTCCACTATCTTCGGTATCTCGTTTGCCGGTGCATTCTTAGTTGTGGGGTCGTCTTTTATCCTGCCCTATCTGCGCCGTGTCATCACCCCGACAGTCAGCGGTATTGTGGTTCTGATGATCGGGCTGAGCCTGATTAAAGTCGGGATTATTGATTTCGGCGGCGGCTTCTCCGCCAAATCCTCCGGCACCTTCGGCGATTATCAGAATATCGGTGTCGGGTTACTGGTTCTGCTGGTTGTTATCGGGTTTAACTGCTGCAAAAGCCCGCTGCTGCGCATGGGCGGGATCGCTATCGGGCTGATTGTCGGTTATATCTGCGCTCTGTTTCTGGGGATGGTGGATTTCAGTCAGATGAGCAAAGCCTCATTTATCACAATCCCGGTGCCGTTCAAATATGGTTTCTCGTTTAACTTCGCCCACTTCCTGGTGGTCGCCATTATTTATCTGCTCAGTGTGCTGGAGGCAGTCGGTGACCTGACGGCAACCGCGCTGGTGTCCGGACAGAAAATACAGGGGCCGGAATTTCAGTCCCGTCTGAAAGGCGGGGTAATGGCGGATGGTCTGGTGTCTGTGGCGGCTTCCGCGATGAGTTCTCTGCCGCTGACCACCTTTGCCCAGAACAACGGGGTTATTCAGATGACCGGGGTGGCTTCCCGCCATGTCGGAAAAATCATTGCGGTTATCCTGGTGATTCTGGGGCTGTTTCCGGGGATCGGCTGGTTCTTTACGACGATTCCGGCACCGGTACTGGGTGGGGCGATGACGCTGATGTTCTCCATGATTGCCATTGCCGGGATCCGCATTATTCTGTCAAACGGTCTGCGCCGCCGCGAAACCCTGATTGTGGCGACTTCGCTGGGGCTGGGGTTAGGGGTCTCTTATGACCCGGCGGTTTTCCACGTCCTGCCGACATCCCTTTATGCACTGGCAGAAAACCCGATCTGTATGGGCGGTGTGACAGCTATTATTCTGAATTTAATTATTCCGATCAGTAAAGAAAAAGAACCGGATGATATTGAAGAATCGGTGAGGGAAGAGGAAGTTTAATAAAAATCCGGCGGATATTGAGTATCCGCCGGATTTTACCTGTTAATGAAGACGAGCTTTCATTGAGTTTAATACGTTAATTTTGTTAGTTGCCGGATTGATGATGGCATCTTCTGACAGGACTTTTACATGAACCTTACCCGCATTTTTTGCCAGTAATGCATAGCTGTAACCCGCCCGGATATCGAAACGGGAAGTTTGTGCTTCATTGTAGTCAAACGCAAAAACATTCTCCGCAGTTTGGTTGATTCGGGTACCGTCTTTGCCCATGTAGGTTATCGCTGCGCTATCAAATTGACCCAACATACCGATCAGACTGTTATTACTTTCACCACTGACCGCTAAATCTTTATCTGAAAGCGTTTTAAAGATCTGTTGTGTTGTTTTGACACCCTGAATACCGGTTTTCCATTTATTATCACCCGGTTTCTGTCCGGTATGAACGGCATAGAAATGCGATCTTTCCATTGCGTACAACATGGTGCATCCGCTCAGGGCACCGGAGGTAATAATAACCGGTTTCCCTTCAGCTATATCGCTTGTATTAATACGTATACCTACTGAGCCGGACATTCCGCTTAAGACATTGATCCCGGTAATATCATCGGAAAGTGTTTTTCTGCCCCAATTTGTTCCGATTGTTCCTGAACCGGACTCGGTGGAGGTCACCTGCGAACCTCGGAAAATCTTGACAGCACCGTATAGTTCCCCTCCCTTTTTCAGTAAGCCAGATTGATACTCTCTTACTACCGGAGAGGAGCCAACAGAGTCGAACCGGCCGATACTGAAAGGCAGTGATGTCTCTGTGCTGTCATTGCCGACAAGTAACCCTCTGTTACGCAAAGGTGTGATATTCCCTTTCTTTAATTGTGCACTGTCTGATGCAAAGAGCTGCGAAAGCCTTTCGCCTGCCAGTCCGTCAGTATCCGTCAGTGATACCGGGTTATTGCTCACCATCCTGAACAGATTCAGTCCGTCTGCGGTTCCTGCCGGATCTGCGGAGAGCCAGCGACCCGCCCATGGCTGATAGTAACGTCGGCCATAATAATACAGACCGGTAGCATCACGTTCTTTACCGGAGTAACGGATTGTTTTGTAGTCTGCTTCGGTTTTGCTGCGGGTAGCCAGAACTGCGGTGCCTCCATAGGGGTAATATTCTTCCAGCGTGATGATATTTCCGTCACTATCCAGTTCCAGGTTACTGCTGCCGGAGAGATTGTCATAACTGTAACGTATCTGATTATCAGTGATACCGGCAGGACATCCGGTGTTCCAGTGCAGCACCCGTACCTGTGCACGTCCGGCCTGCCCGGATGTGATGACCTGCAGACTTTCTGTTTCTGTGTTATTACGGGACGTGGTGTGCAGTTCCAGACCGGCCAGATAAATAACCCGCTGATATTGTGTATTACTTTCTTTCCTGCTGATTTTCAGAATACGGCGGCCACTGGCGTCATAACGGTAAAATTCACCATTCTCCGCAGAACCGGGATTCTGAACATATTGCAGTTCATTGCGCGAATTCCAGCGCAGGGATTGGCCGGGTTGTAATATTGTCTGTAATCCCGCTGGAGTAAATAGGGTATCCGCCTCTGACGGGCTTTGCGTAATACTGCTTAATACACCACGGTTACTGCTTTCACCGATGGTAATCGGGGTGGTGTAATTATTACCGGTGGCGGGGGATGAATGGCGTATTTGCGTCAGATTTCCGGCATTATCATAGGTATAAATACGCGTGTAATTGGTATATGCCATGTTGTCTGCAGGAACAGGAGATGGGAGATCTGTATTTTGCGGGGTTGCGGCTGTTTCCCGGCCGGTAGCTTTAACCAACTGATACAGGCTGTCATAGATGCAGGTGTTTTTCGGAACAACTTTCTGATTTCGCCAGAAACGAGTCTCTTCGGCATCATTTGTAATACTGAGAATATTACCGACCGGATCATATTCGTAACGCAGATCCTGAAGTATTTTCGCCCCGTTTTTGTGTCCGGCAGGACGCTCCGTTTTAATACCAATAAGACGCTGAGTTTCAGGCTCATAGGAATATGTTGTGATGACGCCGTTGTTGTGCACCTCCTGTAATTTTTGTCCTGCAGCCGAGTAATTAATGGATTTAATTATCGCTTGTTCTTTTTCACCTTTGATTGTCAGCCAACTGGCGGAAAGGTGGCCGGCAATATCATAGCTGACACGCTGTTGGTTGCCGGTGGCATCGGTGGTTGTCAGTATTGCTCCGGTGGCATCCGTCGTTGTCAGTGTTGTATAGGGTTCGGAAGATAGCTGTGCATCTTCTGTCTGAGACCAGTCCGGGATGATTGCGGGGTTATTTGCGTCTTTAAGTAACCGGCGGGTAACGGAAAGAGGTATGCCGGTCAGCGCAATCCTGTCTGTCTGCAGCAAACCTGCGGAATCGAAGTGGCGTATGCACTGCCCTGCCAGGTTACATGCTTTCTCCTGAGCTGTGTTACCGGCGTAGAAGAAACGTTCAGCAATCAGTGATGTGTTTTTTCCACTCTGTTCTTCAATATATGACGGCCGGCCGGCCATATCATAGTGGATAGTCCGGGTGACGGCATTGCTCAGATCATACCGCCCGTTTTTATCTGTACCGATATTTGTGGTTGTTACAAACGGGCGACCGGCAGCATCCTTCAGATTGATTTGTATGCCATTATCGGCACCTGCTATACACAACACTGTACCGCTGAGTCCGGTAATACCTGTAACGTTAGATAATTTTTTACCGTACAGGCGCGGGTCTGCGCTTTTGGTTAAAAAACCCCGTGAATCATAGCTATGACGTGTAATACGTTCTTCAGTTTTATCCGGTGTATCCGGATGCCGGTGGTAGGCGATATTGCGTATGGCCAGACCCCTGTTGTCAAGAACGGTTATTGAAGGGGTTTTACTGAACAGCGATGTATCCATAATAGTCTCCTGCATTGATAAAAGTATCGTTTATAATATAAACAAACGATAGAGTAATATTCATCTTAGCAGTCACTGTGGGTACTTATTGTAGTGTTTTTTTGTTTTTGTCAGAATTATGTTCTGATAATTGTGTCTGTATTCAGAGCGCAGTTTTTAAAAGGTACAAAAAACGGCGGAAATCCACCGTTTCTTCGGGTAATAATGAATGGTTATTCGATATTCTGAATCTGCTCACGCATCTGCTCAATCAGCACTTTCAGTTCAATCGCGGAACTGGTGATATCGGCATTGATAGATTTTGAGGCGAGGGTGTTCGATTCGCGGTTGAATTCCTGCATCATAAAGTCCAGACGGCGGCCGACAGCCTCTTTCTTCTTCAGGATATTATGGGTTTCTTTCACATGCGCATCGAGGCGATCTAATTCTTCCGCCACGTCAATACGCTGTGCCAGCAGAATCAGTTCCTGTTCCAGACGGTTCGGATCGACCTGAATCTGTGCATCGTCCAGCTTGCTTTGCAGGCGCTCACGCTGCCATAACAGGATATCCGGCATCTGTGCCCGGACTTTGCGGACTTCTTCTGTCACACCGTCAAGGCGCTGTTCGATTAAGGTTTTCAGCGCCGCACCTTCACGCTCGCGGGCATCGATAAAGGCAGTGATAGCGTCATCGAGTGCCGCCAGCAGTTCTTCACTGATGGTGTCCAGATTCTGCTCCTGTGCTGACATCACGCCCGGCCAGCGCAGAATTTCCAGCGGGTTGATTTCCCCTTCGTGACTGTAGTTTTTAACCCAGTTTGCGGCAGCAACCAGCTGTTTTGCCAGGTCTTCATTCATATTCAGCCCGCTTTGCGCATTGCTGCTCAGGTCAAAGCGGAGGTTACACTCAACTTTGCCGCGGGTCAGACGCTGGCGCAGACGCTCACGGATCACCGGCTCCAGGCTGCGGAGTTGTTCCGGCAGGCGGATGTAGGTTTCAAGGTAGCGCTGGTTAACAGAGCGGAGTTCCCATGAAGCATTGCCCCACGGGCGTTTGACTTCCTGGCGGGCAAATGCGGTCATACTACGGATCATAATATCTGTCCTGTGATGGATTTATTGCTCTGATTATAGCGCTGTTATGGTGTTAAGGCATAGGCATTCACCGGTTTAAGCCGTATAATGCGCCCCCAACAGTTAACTGAACCGGAGAATCGCTATGAGTCAGTCATCACGTCCCGCTGGCCGGGGAACAGACCAGGTGCGTCCTATTACTATCACCCGTCATTATACCAAACATGCCGAAGGCTCTGTGCTGGTGGAGTTCGGTGACACCAAAGTGTTATGTAATGCCTCCGTTGAAGAAGGTGTGCCGCGTTTCCTGAAAGGTCAGGGTCAGGGCTGGATCACTGCGGAATACGGCATGCTGCCGCGCGCAACCAATTCCCGTAATGCCCGCGAAGCCGCCCGTGGTAAACAGACCGGCCGCACAATGGAAATCCAGCGCCTGATCGCGCGTTCACTGCGTGCTGCGGTTGATCTGACCAAACTGGGCGAATTCACCATCACCCTCGACTGTGATGTTATCCAGGCTGACGGCGGCACCCGTACCGCCGCTATCAGCGGTGCCTGTGTGGCCCTGGCCGATGCCTTTAACCAGATGGTCGCAAAAGGCCAACTGAAAGCCAGCCCGCTGAAATCCATGGTTGCCGCTGTTTCTGTCGGTATTGTGGATGGCGAGCCGCGTTGTGATCTGGAATATGTCGAGGATTCTGCGGCAGAAACCGATATGAATGTGGTCATGATTGATGACGGACGGATGATTGAAGTCCAGGGCACGGCAGAAGGCGAGCCTTTCAGTCATGATGAGTTGTTGTCGTTACTGGCCCTCGCAAGGGGCGGGCTGGAAACCATTTTTTCCGCCCAGAAGGCGGCATTAGAAAATTAATCAGAAGGCGACGTGATAGTCGCCTTTTTTATGCCTGTGATTCAGGCGTGTTATCCGTAAATCAGAGTCAGGAGATCCCGATGAAAGCTTATCAGCGCGAATTTATTGAACTTGCGATGAAAAAACAGGTACTGAAATTTGGTGAATTTACGCTGAAGTCCGGCCGGAAAAGCCCGTATTTTTTCAACGCCGGGCTGTTCAATACCGGACGGGATTTGGCGCTGCTCGGACGCTTTTATGCGGCAGCATTATGCGACAGCGACGTGCAGTATGATGTCCTGTTCGGGCCGGCCTACAAGGGGATTCCGATTGCAACGACGACAGCGGTTGCTCTGGCGGAGCATCATGACCTTGATATGCCGTACTGTTTTAACCGCAAAGAGGCCAAAGATCACGGGGAAGGCGGAACGTTGGTAGGCTGCCCGCTTAATGGCCGGATTGTGGTGGTGGATGATGTGATCACTGCCGGAACGGCTATTCGTGAGTCGATGGAAATCATCAGACAAAACAATGCAACGCTTGCCGGTGTGATGCTGAGTCTTGATCGTCAGGAAAAAGGTAAAGGCGCGTTATCCGCTGTCCAGGAAGTAGAGCGTGATTATGGTTGTCAGGTATTTTCCATTATTACACTGAATGATTTAATCAGTTATCTGGCGGAAGATCCGCAGATGGATATTCATTTACAGGCTGTTCGGGCATACCGTGAGCAGTATGGTATTGAGATCTGAGCAGAACAGCAGATAAAAAAAGCCCTCGCCCAATAAAACGGGCGGGGTGAGTAGTTTAACTAAAAACAGTATTACTGAAGTTGTGCAAGGATCAGCGGCCAGCGGGCTTCAAATTCCTGTGTCGGCCGGTATTTAAATTCTGAGCGTACAAAACGGGACAACATTCCTTCGCAAAAGGCGAGCAACTGTGATGCTAACAGGCTTTCGTCATAAGTAAAACCGCTGCCGTCACGGATCCGCTTTTCTTTTAAGACCTGACGTAGCTGAGCTTCGATTCGTTCATACAACTGATTAATTCTGCTCTGTAACTTATCCTGTTCAAACATCAGTGCATGACCGGTCATGATACGGGTCAGACCCGGGTTCTTTTCGGAGAATCCCAGAATCAGCATCAGAATCAGTTTTATCCGCGAGATTGTCTCTTTTTCATCCTGAAGGATAAGATTTATCCGTGAAATCAGTGAGTCCTCAATAAATACGATCAGGCTGTCGAACATTTTTGTTTTGCTGGAAAAATGACGATAGAGCGCTGCCTCTGAAACACCCACACTGGCGGCAAGTTTGGCGGTTGTTATACGCTGACTGCCGTCACTGGACTCAAGCATCAGCGCAAGCGCCTGCAGGATCTCCTCGCGCCTGTTCTTCTTTTTTGTACTTTCTGCCATGTCAGATAAAACCCCTGCGTTAACGCAAAAACAAATCTGCCGACTGACAGCAGTACAACGGTACCGCTGTCAGAAAAGCGACGGAAATAACGGCGTTATTAGTATTATTGACGGCCTGAATGGCCAAATCCGCCGGCTCCGCGCTCGCTTTCGGTAAATTCTTCAACAATATTGAATTCAGCCTGAACAACAGGAACGATAATCATCTGTGCGATACGCTCGCCCGGTTCAATCGTAAAGGTGGTGTCACCCCGGTTCCAGACCGATACCATCAGCTGTCCCTGATAGTCAGAGTCGATTAAGCCCACCAGGTTGCCGAGAACCACACCATGTTTATGGCCGAGCCCGGAACGCGGCAGAACCATTGCCGCCAGAGACGGGTCTGCAATATGGACTGCAAGACCGGTCGGCAGTAACAGTGTTTGTCCCGGTTTCAGATCAGTGGATTCATCCAGGCAGGCACGTAAGTCCAGACCAGCAGAGCCCGGCGTGGCATAGGCCGGTAACGGAAATTCCCCGCCGATGCGCGGATCAAGAATCTTAATGTCGATTTTTTTGGTCATAGTGTTTCAGTATTTCGTCCAGTAAATGGTGGCTGAGCTCTGATTTGCTCATGTTCGGTAAGCTGATATTGCCGGTATGCCAGTACAGGTGCAGGGCATTGTTATCACTGTTAAATCCTTGGTTTTCAACAGAAACATCATTGGCGCAAATCATGTCGAGCTGCTTTTTCACCAACTTGCCGCGCGCGTATTCTTCCACATTTTGGGTTTCAGCTGCAAATCCAATCACAAATGGCCGGTTTTTTTCCAGTGCGCCGACACCGGCGATCACATCCGGATTTTTCACCATCGTGAAGGTGATTTCATCGCCCTGTTTTTTAATTTTTTCAGGTGCAACCGCTTTGGCACGGTAATCGGCAACGGCAGCACAACCGATAAAAATATCCTGCTGCGGTGCTGTCAGCTGTGCGGCATCATTCATTTCACAGGCACTGCTGACATCAATACGTTTAACACCCGGCGGTGTCGGTAATGTGACTGGCCCGGCTATCAGCGTGACATCCGCGCCGCGAGCTGCGGCAGCCGCAGCAATGGCAAAGCCCATTTTGCCGGAGCTGTGATTGCTGATAAAACGCACCGGGTCGAGTGCTTCGCGTGTCGGTCCTGCGGTAATGGCCAGGCGGATGCCGGTCATGTCCTGCTTTTGGCAGAAGTGCTGTTCTGCCCGCGAGACAATTTCTGACGGATCCAACATTCGTCCCGGGCCGGTATCACCACAGGCCTGGCTGCCGCTGTCCGGCCCCCAGACGGCAAAACCCAGCTGTTCCAGGTGCGCGAGATTCTCTTGTGTGGTCTGTGCTCTGTACATCTGCTGATTCATGGCCGGCGAGACGGCAATGGTGGCATCAGATGCCAGGCAGATAGTGGTGACCAGGTCATTTGCCATGCCGGCACTCAGGCGGGCAATCAGGTCAGCGGTAGCGGGAGCGAGAATAATGAGATCCGCCCATTTCCCCAGTTCAATATGACCCATTGCGGCCTCAGCTGCCGGGTCAAGAACGCTTTCAGCTACCGGGAAGCCGGAAACAGCCTGGAGTGTCAGCGGAGTGATAAATGCGGTTGCAGCCGGTGTCATGGCGACACGGACAATTGCGCCCCGGTCACGCAGACGACGGACAATCTCAGGGGCTTTATAGGCTGCGATACCACCACTGATACCCAGAACTATCTGTTTTCCTGTCAGTTCGGACATTGTGTTTTATCCAGTTATTTTTCGGAGATACGCGATTTTACCACAACACCGCCGTATAGGTAGGGTGCTGTGTATTTATCCAGCTTAATAATGTTTTTTCTTCGGTGCGTCTCGCAAAAATGGCCGGTTTTATACGGAAAATCTGCCGGAACTGACATACTTTTTCCGGTGAAACAGGGAAACCGGCGGGGGAAAAATGGATAATATAACCGGAAATACGGCACTGATGCCGAGAGAAAAACTGATTGCATACGGGGCATCAGTACTGAGTGATTCAGAACTGCTGGCTATTTTTTTGCGTACCGGTACGCGGGAGCGGCCGGTGCGGCAGTTTGCGGAGTATCTGCTGGAAGTCTTCGGGTCACTGCACCGGTTGCTGACAGCAGGTTATGAGGAATTTAAACCTCTGCACGGGATCGGGGACAGTAAGTTTTGCCAGATGCAGGCAATTGTTGAATTGTCACGGCGGTATTTCATCAGCCAGTTTCAGGAAACACAGTTTCTCAGCAGTGCCTGCACCGTAAAGGCATATCTTAACCAGCGGATGGCCTGGCAGGAGCGGGAGGTGTTTGCTGTTCTTTTTCTCAACAATCAGAACCAGCTTATCCGTTATGAAGAGATGTTTTCCGGCACGGTAAACTGTGTGGAAGTACATCCCAGAGAGATTTTGCGCCTGGCGCTCAAAGTGAATGCAGTTTCTGTGATTCTGGCGCATAATCATCCCTCCGGTAACGAGAACCCCAGCCGGGCTGACCGCCTGCTGACAAAAAAAATTGTTCAGGCATGTGAGCTGGTGGGGATTAACGTGTTGGATCACCTGATTGTCGGGAAATTCAATATGTTTTCGTTTGCAGAACATGAGCTGATCTGAGCAGTTTTTTTCGCAGAAACACACGATCTTTACTGTTCGGGTCTTGAGCGTTTGCGCCGGAAAGCGTATACTACGCCACCTTTGAGGATCTTGGGTTTGGCGAGAAGAGCCTATCTCAGCATATTTTTGCTGGTTGACAGAGCAATTTCCCGGCGAGTCAAAAGTAAGCTGAGATGGGCTCCTAAGCCTGACGAGGCAGCCTCACCCAATACAAAGCTCGAGCTGATTAGATTTTTGGAGAATAGACATGTCCCGAGTCTGCCAAGTTACTGGCAAGCGTCCGATGAGCGGTAACAACCGTTCTCACGCATTAAATGCGACCAAACGTCGTTTTCTGCCGAACCTGCACTCTCACCGTTTCTGGGTTGAGTCTGAAAAACGTTTCGTGACTCTGCGTGTATCTGCTAAAGGTATGCGTATCATTGATAAAAAGGGTATCGAAGCTGTTTTAGCTGATTTACGTACCCGCGGTGAGAAGTACTAAGGAGCTGAAAAATGGCTAAAGGTATTCGCGAAAAGATCAAACTGGTTTCTTCTGAAGGTACTGGTCACTTTTATACCACTACGAAGAACAAACGTACTATGCCTGAAAAACTGGAAATGAAAAAATTCGATCCGGTTGTTCGCAAGCATGTTATGTACAAAGAAGCAAAAATTAAGTAATTTCTGCTTTCTGATTGAAAAAACCCGGCTCCGGCCGGGTTTTTTATTGCTTGTTTACCGGAGAAAGACTACTGACAGAGGGCAATATTGTCATCTGTATTCACTCTCTGAGTTAGTTGATATAATATATCGGTATTTTGTAAATTATTGATATTTTCATATAAAATGATATCTTTTCTAATGTTAATTAAAGATAAAATGACAGATAAATCGGATACTTATCTTAAATACTGATTGTAAGAGTATTAAAATATTCTGATTGCTGTATCATTTACGGGTACTATTGTTTTATCAGAATTTACAACTATAACGGCTGATTTATTTATTATTTTTATATAGTTTTTATATGATTACTGAGTTGGCGTGCCAGTGACCGCCAAAATCTGAATCAGTTTACTTCGCAGATAAAAACGAATGTTGGAATATGATATGAGTAACCCGGTTATTTCGGTCATGATTGCAGTACATAATGCGGAGTCATCAATCCTGGCCGCATTAGAAAGTCTGGATAATGCCCTGAATGAGAATGGTTCTCCGGAAAGGGTTGAAGCGATCATTATTAATGATGGTTCAACAGACAAATCGCTGGATATTATCAGTGATTATCAGCCACGAAATTTTATTAAAGTTGTTGAAACTGTTAACTTTTCTAATGTCGGGAAAGTACGGCATTATGCGTATTCATTATCCCGCGGCGAATATATTACAGCATTAGACAGTGATGATATGCTGAAAAACGGTGCACTGACCCGGGTTATGGATATTATGCGGGAGCATCCGTTTGATTTGCTGATAACCCGTCTGGATGAACATCATGACCGTAATCCGGTATTAGTGATTGAGGATAAACCTGTTGTATCAATCAATCAGGACAGGCTGAAAGAATTATATCTGGAACATAAGACGGTAAAAGGTCATTTACTCGGCCGGTTTATCCGCCGGGATATCCTGACGGATGATATGTTTCCTGAAATTTTTTGCTATGAAGATGTGGTTATTACGGCGAATGTTATTTGTGCAGCTCAGAATATCCTGATCACAGACACTCAGATTTATTGTTACTATAAGCATCGCGGCAGTTTATCCACAGAAAAAAGTATGAATAAAACCGTGCTTTTCCTGCAAATTGTTTTATCTATGGAAAGTTTTTTTGTAAAAAATAAAAATGAAAAAGTGATGTTTGAAGGACTGTTTGTTAAGGTTTGTTCTGATTATTTATCAAGAAATAATAAACGTAAGCTTCCCCGTTTTGTTATGGAACGGTTCAATAATATCAAAATATTTCGCTTTCTGTTCAGCTCCAAAGTAAGGTTAAGCAGGAAAATAATGTTTTTAAAAATAAAGTCATCGGGAGTTTTTTAAATGTCAATGAACAGAACATTACCAATCCTGATTGGTTTTTTGATGACATTCTCGATGGTTATTGCGTCTTTCGTGGATACCCTATCCAGGGACTCTTATTTCATACTGAGTTATTTATCCGTTATCGTGACAATCTGGCTGGTTTTTTTCAGAAAGATGTCTCTTTTCCGTGACCGTGCAGTATTGCTTGTTGCGGCGTCATTTCTGCTGTTTGGTATCTCCCGTGTTGCCTGGTCATTTCTGATGAATGCTGACGGACTGAGTATCTATAAAAACTATTCCCCGACAGCATCAAGAATTATACTCGGAGCATTTATTTTTTGTGTTTGTATTTTATTAAAAAACGAGCTAAGACGTTTTTTCAGTAATACATATATTTCAGCCATCATAAAAGTATTACCACTTTATATTTTATTATATGCACTCTATGATATTTTTGTTTTAAATAAAGGCAGGGTCGAATTAGATACAAACCGGGCAACAGTTACTGCATATTTTATCAGCGCGCTTTTCTTTGTCAGTCTTCATTTTTGCATACAAATAAAAAACAAATTAAATGTTTCATTATTTTTTATTAATCTGATTATTTCAAATGCAATTATTATTTTGACCCAAACCCGTGCAGCAATCGCTATCTATCTTCTGCTTTCTGTTTTTTATACTGCCATTGTTTTCCGGAATAGCCTGAATATAAAAAAAGTAAGTATAGTTGCTGTGCTTCTGCTGATTTTTGCAGGGACATCATATGAGTTTTTATATAAATCCCGTATTAATGAGGCAATTACCGAAACTCAGGGTTATGATGTGACAAAACCGGGGGGATCACTGGGTGATCGCTATACTATGTGGTATGCAGGGCTATCTGCTTTTAAGCATGCGCCGTTCGGACAATCTTTTCAGGCCCGTAATGACTTTATTTCAGAAAAGATAGCTGCAGGTAACATCAGTGACTCAATAGTTATTTATCTTACAGTACACCTGCACAGTGAACTGATTGAGGTGTTGTCATTACAGGGTATTATCGGAGGTGTGCTGCTGGTGCTGATTTATCTCTCTCTGCTGTACGCCGGTATCCGGAATAAGAATATTCTGCTGATAATGATTACATTGTGTCTGGCCGGCTATGGTCTGACAGATGTCTTGTTCTTCAGCCGCGAGAGTATTACTGTTTATCTCCTGTGTATTGCTGTGGCACTGGTCACCGGCGGTAAAGACGATACCGCACAGCCATTGCCGATTAATCGCTGAGGAGGTATCTGTGCCGGAATTACCCGAGGTTGAAACCAGCCGGCGCGGCATTGAGCCGCATCTTGCCGGTAATACCATACGTTATGTTGAAGTCCGGAACCGGCGGCTGCGCTGGCCGGTATCAGAGCAGATTGAACGCCTGAGTGACCGCCCGGTGCTCAGCGTGCAGCGCCGGGCAAAATACCTGCTGATTGAGCTGCCGGAAGGGTGGATTATTATTCACCTGGGGATGTCCGGCAGCTTACGTATTCTTTTGGAGGAAACGCCGGAAGAAAAACACGATCATGTGGATATGGTGCTGGGTGACGGTAAAATTCTGCGCTATACCGACCCGCGCCGTTTTGGTGCCTGGTTATGGGCGGATGATCTGGTAACCTGTCCGGTGCTGGCCAATCTGGGGCCGGAACCGCTGAGTGATGATTTTGACGCCGCTTATCTGTTCGCCAAATCCCGCAAACGGAATACACCGGTCAAAAGCTGGCTGATGGATAACAAGATTGTGGTGGGTGTCGGGAATATCTACGCCAATGAATCCCTCTTTTTATCCCGCATCCATCCGCTGCGGCCGGCTAAAGACCTGACTGAGGATGAGGTGACCCGCCTGGTTGCCACAATTAAGCAGGTACTGACGGAATCCATAAAGCAGGGCGGCACTACGCTGAAAGATTTTTTACAGTCAGACGGAAAACCCGGTTATTTTGCACAGGAACTGTTTGTGTACGGAAAACAGGGGGAGTGCTGCGCGAACTGCGGACAGCGCATTGAGGTGGTGAAAGTCGGTCAGCGGAGCACTTTTTTCTGCTCCGCCTGTCAGCACTGATTACGCTTTACCGAGTTTTTTCATCATCGCCTGTGCGACGGATTCCGGCAGAAATGCAGAGACATCACCGTCGTGCAGGGCCACATCTTTGATCAGGGATGAAGAAACAAAAGAAAGGTTCTGCGACGGCAGCAGGAAGACACTCTCCAGATCCTGTGCAAAATGGCGGTTCATATTGGCCAGCTGCCATTCATATTCAAAATCAGCAACAGAACGGACACCCCGGATCAGCACATTGGCATTTTGCTTTTTGGCAAAATTCGCCATCAGTTCAGAAAACCCGACCACTTCCACGTTCGGGATATGAGCACACACATCTTTTGCCAGCGTAACCCGCTCATCCAGGCTAAACATCGGATTTTTACGGCTGCTGTTGGCAATCGCCAGCAAGATGTGATCAAACATTTTTGAGGCGCGCTCAAGAATATCGATATGTCCGCAGGTAATGGGATCAAAGGTGCCGGGATAAATTGCGCGTGTTTTCATGATGCTGACTCATCGTTGTTACTCACGGACCACAGGGTGGCATATTTATTAAAGGTATATTGTGCGTTCACAAATGCAAGGATAAGCCCCTGTTTACCGTCAAGGAATCCGGCTCTCAGCAGCCAGGTTTTGCAGAAAGCACCGGCAGTGTGAATCAGAACGGAGAGGAAAGAGCAACGCTTACCGGCCTGATGGCGGGCTTTTGCCCAGTCAGCAGCGTAGCGCAGCTGTTTTTGCTGAAACTCAGGCAAATCGCGGCAGGTCAGGTGTAATACATCACCTTTCAGCGTGATGATATTGGCTCCCTGTGTTTCCAGAGATTCATGAACTGCATTACTGTTGTACTGATATTGCTCCCGTGGATATAACCGCAGGACATGATCAGGATACCAGCCGCTGTGTTTCATAAAGCGCCCGAGAAACAGATTACTGCGTGCAAAACGATACACCGTATTTTTCTGCGGTGCGGCGAGTATCAGCTCAATGGATTGTTTCAGCTCAGGTGTGACCCGTTCGTCGGTATCCAGCATCAGGATATAATCCCCGGTAGCATACTGCTGGGCAATCTGCCGCTGGCGGCCGAAGCCCGGCCAGTCCCGGTTTTCATACACCAGTGCTCCGGCGTCGCGGGCAATAGTCAGTGTGTCGTCCTGACTGCCGGAATCGAGCACAATGATTTCATCCGCCAGCTCCTGAACGGAGTTCAGGCAATCACCGATAACACCGGCATTATTTTTGCTGATCATCACAACAGAGAGGCGTTTTTTATCTGTCATCAGTGGCTCCGCGGCGGCAGATACGGCCCGAGCAACTGCATCAGACGGTGCAGTGCGCCCTGATTGTCATAAAGTACCCCGGCGGCATGCCGTCCGCAGTAAAGCCGGTAATCTTCATCATTAAGCAGATTACTGACCGCATCACACAGGCTTTGTTCATCAGTAACGGTCAGTAGGGCGTCGGCCTGCTGTAATTTACCGCAGATATTTTTGAAATTGAAGGTGTGCGGCCCCATCAGTACCGGCAGGGCATGTGCGGCGGCTTCCAGCGGATTATGTCCGCCGCGCTCCACCAGGCTGCCGCCGACAAACGCGATATCCGCCAGTCCGTACAGCAGCATCAGTTCACCCATGGTGTCCCCGACTACCACCTGCGTTTCCGGCGGCGGGATGGTATTGCTGCTGCGCATCACGTAGGTCAGACCGGCTTTTTCGGTCAGTTCCCGTGCCTTGGCAAACCGTTCCGGATGACGCGGAACCAGGATCAGCAGCAGGTTAGGATAGCGGGCCAGCAATGTTTTATGAGCATTAAGGATAATTTCTTCCTCACCTTCATGGGTGCTGGTTGCAATCCAGACCGGGCGGCGGGCGGCCCACTGACGGCGCAGTGTAACAGCTTTGGCAGCCAATTCCGGCGTAACAGAAATATCGAATTTCAGGCTGCCGGTCACATGCAGTTGCTGGCGGCGCAGGCCGAGCTCAATAAAGCGTTCCCCGTCTTCCTGATTCTGGGCAGCCACCAGCGTGATCCGGTTCAGAATGGTTTTCACGAAACTGCCCGCTTTCTTATAACCGGCGGCCGAGCGCGCCGACAGACGGGCATTGGCGATCACCAGCGGGATTTTCCGGCGGTGCAGTTCGGTTATCATGTTCGGCCACAGTTCAGTTTCCATCACGATCACCAGTTTTGGCTGAACGGTATTGAAAAACCGTTTCATCGAACCCGGTAAGTCGTAAGGCAGATAGACGTGATAAACATCATCCCCTAATGCAGATAAAACCCGCTCTGAGCCGGTGGGTGTCATGGTGGTGACAGTGATAGGTAACGTCGGGTAATGGTGGCGCAATGCACGGACCAGCGGGACTGCGGCGAGTGTTTCGCCCACAGAAACTGAGTGCAGAATGATACCGCCGGTGCCGGTTTTCCCTTTACAGAAACCATAACGTTCGCCCCAGCGTCTGCGGTAGGCCGGGGAGCGGCGGCTGCGCCATAACAGACGTAACCAGATAAGAGGTTGGATCAGGTAAAGCAGAACCTGGTATACACGCAGTAACATTTTATCAGTTTCGCAGATAAGATTGCGGCAATAGTAGCATAAAACTAACACGAAGAGCGCATTAAAAAGCATAAACCCGGCGCCGCTGATGGCGGGATACCCGCTGTCCGGCACAACACACTGCTCTATCTGTTAATACTGCCGGAAGCGATTTGTGGTAATCTGTGCCTCAGATATTGATACATATTATTTCCTGATTTCTGTCTGATCTTAAATGGAACCCTTATGCAAACAGCATCAGCGCCGGTACAGCGTATTTTAGTAATAAAACTCCGCCATCACGGCGATATGCTGCTGATAACACCGGTGATTAATACTCTGAAAGCGAACTACCCGGATGCTGAGGTGGATGTTCTGCTGTATCAGGAAACCGCACCAATGCTCAGCCGTCATCCCGGCATCAGCCATATTTTTGCCATGGACAGAGCCTGGCGTAAAGAGGGAACCTGCAAACGTATCGGGCATGAATGGCGTTTACTGAAATCACTGCGCCGCCGCCGTTATGACATGGTGGTGAATCTGGCAGATCAGTGGTACAGCGCGATTGTGACCCGTTTTACCGGTGCCCGTATCCGTTCAGGGCTGAATTTACGGAAACGACAGAGTATTTTCTGGAAAAAATGCCATACCCTGCTGGCGGATACCTCACAGGAACTGACCATGCACACGGTGGAGCAGAATCTTAACGGATTAACCCCGCTGAATCTGCCGGTGACAGACAACCGTGTCACAATGGCTTATTCAGAAGAAGACCGGCAGAAGACAGAGCAGCTTTTGCAGCGCAAACAGGTGACCGGCGAGTATATTGTGGTGCAGCCGGCATCCCGCTGGTTCTATAAATGCTGGGATGACGACAAAATGAGCGACGTTATCCGCACACTGGCGGATGAAGGGCATCAGATTGTGCTCAGCAGCGGGCCGGATCAGCGCGAAAAAGCGATGATTGAATCCATTCTGGCACCGTGTCAGCAGGCGGTGGCAGACGGTAAAATTGTGTCTGTCGCCGGGGAACTGACTCTGCCGCAGCTCGCGGCACTGATTGACCACGCAAAACTGTATATCGGCGTGGATTCTGTACCGATGCACATGGCTGCTGCCCTGCAAACACCGATGGTGGCGCTGTTTGGCCCGACAAAACTGGTGTTCTGGTCACCGTGGCAGGCAACCGGTGAAATCATTAAAGCATCGGACTACGGCGAACAGCCGGATCCGGATGATGTGGATACCGGGACGGACGAACGTTACCTGAGCCCGATCCCTGCAGAGGCAGTGATTGCCGCGGCACGGAGATATTTATGAAAGATATGCGTCTGGCGATTGTCCGTCAGAAATACCGTCCGGACGGCGGTGCGGAGCGTTTTGTATCCCGTGCTCTGGAAGCACTGGATAACCGGCATCTGGAACTGAATGTTATCACCCGTTCCTGGCAGGGGGCAGCCGCTCCCGGCTGGCATATTCATGTGGTGAATCCGCCGAAATGGGGACGGATCAGCCGTGAGCGGGGATTTGCGGACGCCGCCCGTACCTGCTGGCAGAATGAAAAATTTGATATTGTTCAGAGCCATGAACGTATTGCCGGCTGTGATATTTACCGGGCCGGGGACGGAGTACACCGCCGCTGGTTGTTACAGCGGGCGCGGGTGCTGCCTGCCTGGCAGGCGAAACTGCTGTTTGCCTCGCCGTACCACCGTTATGTGATGAAGGCGGAGCAGGCAATGTATCATGATCCGCACTTTAAGCAGGTGATTTGTAATTCGGAAATGGTAAAAAAAGAGGTGATGGAAGACTTCGGTCTGCCGGAGTCACAGATAACCGTTATTTATAACGGGATTGATTCTGAAAAATTTCATCCGTTGCCGGAAGCAGAACGCCTCTTGTTGCGGCAGACTTATCAGATCCCGGCGGCGGCAAAGTGTCTGGTGTATGTCGGTTCCGGGTTTGAACGCAAAGGGCTGGCGGCCGCGATTGCCGCTGTCAGCCGCAATGATGCGTATCTGCTGGTGATAGGCCGGGATAAGGCAGAAAAAAAATATCGTCAGCTGGCAGTATCTCTGGGTTGTGCTGATCGCATCCTTTTTTCGGGCATGCAGAAACAGACATTACCGTTTTATCAGATGAGTGACGGGCTGTTGCTGCCGACGTTATATGATCCGTTCCCGAATGTGGTACCGGAAGCCATGGCCTGTGCACTGCCGGTGATCACCAGTACCACCTGCGGCGGGGCGGAGTTTATCACACAGGATGAAGAAGGGTTTGTCTGTGATGCGCTGGATATTGATGCGCTGGCAGAAGCGGTATCACAACTGCCTTGTGATCATCTCAGCAGCCGGATGTCTGAATGTGCACGGCAGCGGGTTTTACCTTATACACCAGCGGCGTTATCACAGCAGCTTATCGATCTCTACGGGCGGATCCTGGCATAATGAAACAGCATATTTTATTTATTATTGACGGCTTACCGGGCGGCGGCGCTGAACGGGTGGTACTGAGCCTGAGCCACGGGCTGGTTCTGGCCGGTTATGATGTCACCCTGCTATCCCTCAGTCATACCCGCGATTATGACATTCCGGAAGGGGTGGATTATCAGGTTTCTGCGGATACGTACCGTGGATTGTTCCGTCGTCAGACTGAAATCCGGCGTCGTGCCGGAAAGATGGACGCCTTTTTGTCCGGTCTGTTTTCCCGTAAAGGCAAACCGGCACTGGTGGTATCCAATCTGCATAAAACCGACCGTATTGTGGCAGCATCACGGGCACTGACCGGGCTGAATGTCTGGTTCTGCCTCCACGGTATGTTTTCCGCCAGTTATCTCGGTAATAAAACCGGTCTGCGCCGCCGGGTGAAACAGGCGAAAATCTGCAGTGTGTATAACGGGCGGAATATTATTGGTGTTTCCGGTGCGGTGTGCCGGGATTTATGTGAGAACGTCGGGGTAACACCGCAGCAGTGCGTGACCATTTATAACCCGTTTGATGTTGCGGATATTCAGCGGCAGTCGCGCGAAGATAACCCGTATCAGGGGCAGGATTATATTATTCACCTCGGGCGCTTTCATGAGGTGAAACGGCAGGATCGGTTACTGACCGCGTTTGCACTGGCTAATCTGCCGTGCAAACTGTTGCTGGCAGGTCAGGGCAGCGCATCTTTCACGGAGACACTGAAAAGCCAGGTGGCTGAACTGGGGCTGGAAGACCGGGTGGCGTTTATCGGCTTTCAGCCAAAGCCGATGCCGCTTATCCGTGGTGCGAAAGCTGTGGTACTGAGTTCCGACAGTGAGGGTCTCTCTTCTGTTCTGATCGAATCACTGATCTGCGGTACACCCGTTGTCAGCACACGTAGCCCGGGCGGAATCGGCGAAATTATGACCGGAGAGCTGGCAGCGTATCTGTCAGATATGACACCGGTGAGCCTGGCGGAAAAAATCCGTCTGGTTTATGAACATCCGCCGGTGATCACCCCGGAGATGTATCAGAAATTTGAGCAGCAGACGATTGTCCGCCAGTACTGCGATTTAATTCAGTCAGACCCGTCAACACACGCGTGAGGAGCACAACCATGGCGAAACCCGCTTTTATCATCACCCTTGATACGGAAGGGGATAACCTCTGGGAATCCGGTCCGCTGATCACCACGCAGAATACCCGGTTTTTACCGCGTTTTCAGGCATTGTGTGAGAAATACAACTTTAAGCCGGTCTGGCTGACGAACTATGAAATGGCAACCGATGATGCTTATATTGAGTTTGCGCAGGATGTCATTGCCCGGCAAACCGGGGAGATCGGCATGCATCTGCACGCCTGGAACAGTCCGCCGCTGAAGGCACTGACGGCAGATGATGATCGCTTCCAGCCCTATCTGATTGAATACCCTGATGATGTGATGAAAGAAAAAATTAATGTCATGACATCGCTTCTGGAAGATAAATTACAGACCAAAATGGTCAGTCACCGTGCAGGCCGCTGGGCATTCAATGAAAAATACGCCCGCCTGCTGGCAGAATTCGGTTATCAGACAGACTGTTCTGTGACACCGCGGGTAAACTGGGCATATACGCCGGGGGCGCCGGCACCGATCGGTAACGGCGGCACCAATTACCTGAATTTTCCGTCTGAAGCCTATTTTATGGATCTGAATGATATCCGCCGTTCCGGGGATTCAGCTCTGTTACAGGTGCCGATGAGTGTACAGTTCCGTCATTCCCCTGTGATGAACAGTCTGAAACAGTTTTACGATAAGTTACGCGGTAAAAAACGCTCGCCGTCCGTGAACTGGCTGCGGCCGAAGGGCGGGAATCTGGCGCAGATGCAGCTGGTGGTTGATGCCTGTCTGGCTCAGGGAAACGATCACATTGAGTTTATGCTGCATTCATCCGAATTTATGCCGGGCGGGAGCCCGACATTCAGGGATGAAGCGGCGATTGACGCACTGTATGATGATCTGGAGCAGCTGTTTGCGTATATTGCTCAGCGGGCGGAAGGCATGACGCTGGCGGAGTTTTACCAGCGGAAACTCGCACAGCGTAACGCGTCATAATCTTAATGCGGCATGTGCTCTGCCATGGCGGCGAGCACATCATCCGCACTGACAGACGACAAATCCCCGTCCTTTGATGTCAGGGCAAACTGCCCTTTACCGTAACCGCCGATAAGCCCGGGGTCCGTCGGGCCGTACAGGGTGATATTGGGTTTATCCAGTGCCGCCGTCAGGTGACTCAGCCCGGTATCCACAGAAATCACCCCTTCCGCGCCGGCAATTTCTGCCGCCACATCCGCCAGTGATAATTTAGGCAATACATGCACATGCGTGAACCCTTCCGCCAGGCGCTGCGCCCGCTCCTGTTCATGAGGTGCGCCCCACGGCAGGCGGATATGCAGATCACTGTCAGCCAGCTGTGCGAACAGCGCCCGCCAGTGTGACTCCGGCCAGTGCTTGGCGTCGCGGGTGGTGGCGTGCAGACAAACCAGATACGGCGCGGCATCTGCCGGTATTGTGCGGTTATTCAGAAAATGAGCGGCAATCGCATAATCACCCTGCGTCTGTGGTTTTTCATAGCCGAGACTCAGGGCAAAAAGCTGACGGATGCGCTCAACGGCATGCTGTGTTTTGCTGACGGCGTGCTTTTCATCGTAGAAAAAACCTGCCAGCGGCTCACGGATACTGTGCCGGTCATAGCCGTGTTTGCGGCCGTGTGCCAGCCGGGTGACCAGCAATGCACTCTTAATCAGTCCCTGTGCATCAATCACAGCATCATAAGTCTGCGACTGAACAGCTTCCCTGAACTGGCGGCGTTCATCACGGATATCGCGGCGGAACCAGTTTTTCCGCCAGCGGCGGATAGCGACCGGAATGACGCGGTCAACAGCAGCATGCCAGCCCGGGATCTGGGCGAATCCTTCTTCAACCACCCAATCAAAGGTGACATCCGGGAATACCTGCACGGCGTCGGTCAGCGCGGGCAGGGTATGCAGTACATCCCCCATCGACGAGGTTTTGACGATTAACACATGGCGCATGACGGGGAACTCTCAGGCAAATCATCCAGTTCAGACAGAACCCGCTCCGGCTGAATATCAATCAGGCTCTGATGATAACCCTCATGAGCATCCCCCTTGCGGATTTTGTGATAACCGGTGATCAGGCGGATAACGCGGGCTTTCTCAGACAGCGGAGGTGTGAAATCCGGGCTGCTCGGGCCGTATAATGCGACCAGCGGACGATCCAGTGCGGCGGCCACATGCATCAGACCGGAATCGTTGGTGATAACGGCATGACAACCGGCGATCAGATTCACCGCCTGTTCCAGCGAGGTTTTGCCGGCCAGATTCAGGCAGTTTTCGCGCTGCTTATCACTGAGCATGGCGAGGATTTCCTCGCCGGCGGCGTGATCTTTTTCTGAGCCGAACAAGACTATCTGAAAATTACGTTCATCAATCAGTTTCTTCGCCAGTTCACCGTAGTGATAATGCGGCCAGCGTTTGGCCGGACCAAATTCGGCACCCGGACAAAAGCCGATCACCGGTCGGTGATCACTGATATTAAACGCCGCCATGCTCTCGGCAATATCCTCATCGCGCACCACCAGTTTCGGCCACAGCAGGGGCTGCGGCAGAGCAGCAGCGGAAGGAACATCCGCTTTATCATACGCGAGGGCAACATAGCGCTGCACCATCAGCGGAAAAGCGGTTTTGTCGAGTTTCCGGTGATCGTTGAGCAGACCGTAACGCATCTCACCCAGCCAGCCGGTGCGCACAGGGATTTTGGCAAAAAACGGCACCAGCGCCGATTTTAACGAGTTCGGCAGCACATAAGCACGATCATACTTATTATCACGCAGGGAATGACCCAGGCGGCGGCGCTCGCCGAGTGCCAGTGCACCGTGGCCGATCGGCATCGCGATGGCCTCATCCACTTCCGGCATTTTTGCCAGCAGCGGACGGCACCATGCAGGTGCCATCACATCAATCGTTGCCTGCGGATAACGTGTTTTCAGGGTACGGTAAAGGCTTTGTGACATCATCATGTCACCGACCCACGATGGCCCGATCACCAGAATTTTCATGTGTGTTTAATTAATTCCCCTGATTTAACCAAGTCATATATTCACGAACACCTTCGGCGACCGTTTTGAACTCACCCGGGTAACCGGCTGTGCGCAGATTGGTCAGGTCAGCCCGGGTATAAGCCTGATAGCGGCCTTTCAGTTTTTCCGGGAACGGGATGTAATCGAGCGCACACTGGCGTTCGCTGTGGAAACCGGTCACAGCATCGGCGACAGCCTGAAAAGATTCCGCACGGCCGGTACCGCAATTGAAAATACCGGATTTGGCATTTTTCCAGAACCACAGGTTCACATCTGCCACATCACCCACATAGATAAAATCACGCAGGAAGTTTTCACTGCCGGAGAATAATTTCGGTTTTTCGCCGTTTAAAATCTGATTATTCAGATGGAAAGCGACACTCGCCATGCTGCCTTTATGGCCTTCACGCGGGCCGTACACGTTGAAATAACGGAAACCGCAGATCTGAGATTCTGCTTCCGGCAGGATTTCGCGGACATACTGATCAAACAGGAACTTGGAATAACCATATACATTTAATGGTTTTTCATACTGACGATCTTCAATAAAGTTGTCGCTGCGTCCGCCGTAGGTGGCGGCAGAAGAGGCATACAGGAACGGGATCTGACGATCCAGACAATAATGCAGCAGTTCTTTGGAGTACTGATAGTTATTATCCATCATGTACTTGCCGTCCCACTCGGTGGTGGATGAACAGGCACCTTCATGAAAAACAGCATCGACGTCCCCGAAATCATCCCCAGCCACAATACCGGCAATAAAATCTTCTTTATCCATGTAATCGGCGATATTCAGATCCACCAGATTGACAAATTTGGTACCGTCTTTCAGGTTATCCACGACTAAAATATCAGTGTAGCCGTCATCATTCAGTGCTTTTACAATATTGCTGCCGATAAATCCGGCACCGCCGGTGACAATAATCATCACGCATTCCTCTGTTCGGTTCATTTAAGAAAATGAAAAAATCACTGCTTTTATCATAGCATTGAAGGGTGGCAGACGTGGATGAAAAAATTGCGGCGACGGGAAGATCACCGGTGTCATCTGGTTGTTTTCCGCCGGCAATCTGTTATACCGTGAATAATATTTATTATGTTGTCCGGCCTGACACTGTCCCCGGGCTTTAAAGGAAGTTGCATGAACACGACCACTATTTTCCGGTTACCGTTATTATTTGTACTGGCCTATGCGCTTATTCTGAGTGGTTCGCTGATATTGGTTTCTTATCCGAATGTCAGTGTCCGCTACCCTGAATTATCATTAGCGGCCTATTTGTCGAAAGTATTTGCTTTTCAGTTGGTTCAGCTGACCGGTTTTTTCACACTGACGTCATTCCTTTTTTATCATTACCGGATAACGCAACTGAACCGGAAAACCGTTCTGGCGGTTATCGGTCTGACTATCTTTTTGTATACGGTAAACACTATTCTCGGCAGTCTTAAAGTGGAGTGGCTCAGTCATCTGATGGCGAAAATGATCGCAGATAAGGCTGAATTATCTGATTTTATTCTGGTACTCAAAACCGCAGATATCCTCCTGTACCTGACCTCATTTGTATTACTCGGTATCGCAACCTGTCTGGCAGCGAAATATTATCTTAAAGTCAGCCAGCCTGCGCTTATCCCGGACGGAAAAATACCGGATATTTACGCGCTGTTGTTTAGTTGCGGGATGGTGTATCTGATGTGGATGACGGCATTATTCCTGATGGCGGTGATGGCGCCCTATCTCCCCGGCGGGGTACCGGAACCGGTATCTGAAAATGCGTATACCACTGCGGCGGGTCTGCTGATTTCGTGCGGTATTATTTTTATTTTTGTCCGTCAGCGGTTCCCGGTGGCAGGCGGAATACTGCAAATCAGGCCTCTGGTGCTTTCTGTTCTGCTCAGTACGGTGCTCAGTATGCTGGCCATGGCGGCTGTTACCGCCGGTACTGTTTATATGGTGTTACTCACCGACAGTTTCCGGAGCTTCGGGGAAGCAGAGTTATGGACTATGACGGCGGTCAGTATCGCGCTGACTCTGTGGATAAGCCGCACTGTTATCGGGGTGACGTTCCGCCGCCTCAGTGCTGACTGACTCTTTTGCCGCAGACGGCGTTGTCTCCGGCTGCGGCAGCGCCATACGGACAGAGGAGAGTACTTCTGCCACTTTACCGTTCAGTTGCTCTTTCAGGATGGCTTCCGCCAGCAGATTGATATAGTTGGTATAGAACTCGCCGCCGATTTCCGCTGTACCTTCACACTGCTCTGTCATTGGTGTCAGCCACGGTTTTTCCTGTTCAGCCGGTTTGACCGGCACGACCGGTTTTTCCTGCTGTGGTTTCACGGCGGATGGTTTGCCGGCGTGTGTCAGCATATATCCCGGAGATACCAGCTGAATATCCGGCGGCAGCTGCGGGATGAGCTTATGCAGGGCGCGGACCGTCGACGGATGCGGGTGTCCGATGGCAATCACCGCGCCCTGCTTGCGCGCCAGAGCCACGGCCCGGTTCAGCTGTCTACGGGTTTCTTCCTCTGTCTGCACATTATCCAGAAAAACCTGGCGGCGCAGTACCCGGATCGGCGTCCCCTGCGCGGCCTGTGTGGCTTTGGTGCTGCCGATGGTCACACTATCGAGGAAGTAAAAACCGGTACCGGAGAGCGAGGCCATCACATGCTGCATCGCGGCCAGATCTGACGTCATCGCGCTGCCCATGTGGTTATTCATCCCGGTGGCATACGGCACCCGGGCAATCGCGGCTTTAATCAGGGTATCAATTTCTGCGGCACTCATGGACGGACGCAGGGTATCGCGCTCCAGGGGCTGCTTGCTGATCGGTGCCATCGGCATATGGATAAGGATTTCACGGCCCTGGCGGTGTGCTTTTTCCGCCATTTCTTTGCCGAACGGCGAGTTTGGCAGGATAGCAACGGAGACCTGCGGCGGCAGTTCCAGGATGCGGTTATCATCCTGTTTGCGGTAACCGAAATCATCGATCACAATGGCGAGCTGTGCCGCAGCGGCAGAAAACGTTATCAGTGACGAAGTGATAAAAAGTAACGAAGTCAGTAAGATATTTTTGGTTTTCTGCCGGTAAGTCACTGTGTGCTATCTCCCCAGCCAGGGCTGCGGGTTAACCGTCCGTCCCTGGCGCCGGATTTCAAAATAGAGACCCGGTCTTTCCTGGCCCCCGCTGCTGCCCACCAGCGCAATCGGCTGACCGGCTTTCACCTGATCACCCACATTCACCAGTGCGTTCTGGTTATATCCGTAAAGGCTCATATCTCCTTTACCGTGCTCGACCACCACCATCAGGCCATAGCCCTGTAACCAGTCTGCCAGCAGGACACGGCCGTCAGCTACAGCTTTTACCTGTGTACCTTCCGGCGCACCGATCACCATACCTTTCCAGCGCAGTTCGCCGGAGATGCTGTCACCGAACCGGTGCAGCAGCGGGCCATGAACCGGCCAGATCGCCTGACCGGCCGGACGGCCCAGCCCCCCGGTACGGGACATCAGCGAGCGCTCGTCCTGTGTCGGGGTATAAGTGGAACCTTTTTTCTTCGCCTGAGCCTGCTTCTCCCGGATACGGGCGGCTTCACGGGCTTCGCGTTCCGCCCGGGCCCTGGCTTCGCGCTCTGCTTTAGCTATCTTGTTGCGCAGCTGGCTTTCGTTTTCCCGCATCACCAGCAAATCTTTCTGATCGGCTTTCAGTGAGCGTTCCAGCGCCGTCAGAGTGGATTTCCGGGCGGTTTGGGCACTGTCGAGCTTTTTCTTTTCAGTTTGCTGTTTGCCGAGCAGATTTTTCTGCTCTGCGCGTTTCTGTTGCTCTGTCTGGCGGCGGGTGTGCAACTGCTGAGTGGTCTCTTCCAGCTCTGCAATGGTTTTTTCCCGCGCGGCACCGATATAGGTGTAATAAGCGAGGATCCGCTCATCGCGCCGGCCTTCCTCACCTTTGAAAATCAGTTCAATGCCCTGATGACGCCCCTGACGGAATGCCGCATCCAGCTGTTTTGACAGCAGCGCCCGCTGGGCTTTCTGCTTCTCATCCAGCTGTTTTATTTCCGAGCTGAGTGTGGCAATTTCACTCTCAAGCTGTTTCAGAGTTTTCTGCGTGGAATAGAGCTCACGACCGGCAGCGGCAATATCTTTTTCCTGATTTTTCAGCTGAGTTAACAGGTTAGCCCGCTTTCCCTGCTGCTCTTTGACGCTCTTTTCTTTCTCCGCAATATTCAGCTGGAGGTTTTTCAGCTCATTCTTGCTGGCATCAGCGGAAGTTGTATTGGCGGCAGAAACAGCAAAAGAGACCGGCAACAGCAGAGCTGCCAGCAATGTGCGGACGCCGGGGGACACCCGGCGGGAATGCGTGCGGAAAACGTGCTTATGCGCCAATTTATCTGACCCTGCCGTTGCGCCAAAGAAACGATCGTATTTAACTATTGTAAACTACAATTATTCCATGTCATTTAGGGCGTTACCAGTCCTGTTATCCGACATTTACACTTCGGGACAATCCGGCGGCGGAGATTCACCGCGAATTTGTTGCGTTTGTTTTTTACCTTAGCCGTGAATCAATGGTAAATTAACCCCTCTGTCTGACGGAAAAATGAATTTTCGCGGCATGCGCCGCAAAATTACGATGAAAACAGCCACAACCCGGGCAAGACCGGCTGTATTTGAACCGGCACACAGGTATACTTCTGCCCTTTGATCTTTGTTATTAACCAACGGGAGTTATTGTCCCCCATGCTGCAAGAAATTATGCCATTTGTCAGTAAGCACCCTATTATCAGCCTTGTATGGGTCGCGTTACTGATTTCAGTCATCGTACTGACTGTCAAAGGATTGTTTTCAAAAGTGAAAACGATTCCGCGTTCTACTGCTATCGCACTGATTAATAAAGAAGAAGCGATTATTGTGGATACCCGTACCCGGGACGATTTCCGCCGTGGTCATATCATTGATGCGGTCAATCTGACGCCGTCAGAAATTAAAGACAACAATCTCGGTGAAGTGGAAAAACACAAAAACCGTCCTGTTATCTTGGTTTCCGCCAATGGTATGGAGCTGGTCAAACCGGCTGAAAGCCTGCTCAAAGCCGGTTTTGAACGTGTATTTGTGCTGAAAGACGGTCTCTCCGGCTGGACCGGTGATAACTTACCGCTTTCCCGCAGCAAAAAGTAATCCGGCAAAGGATGATTGGAACATCCCCTTTGTAACTCACTCTCTTTATATGGATATCAAAAGGTAACATTATGTCAGAACAACAAAATACAGAAATGTCTTTCAACATTCAGCGCGTTTACACCAAAGATATTTCTTTTGAAGCGCCGAATGCACCTGCCGTTTTCCAGCAGGAGTGGCAGCCGGAAGTGAAGATGGATCTGGACACCGGTTCAACCAAACTGGCTGATGACGTTTATGAAATCGTTCTGCGCGTCACTGTGACAGCGACCATGGGCGAAGAAACCGCATTCCTGTGTGAAGTTCAGCAGGCCGGTATTTTCACCATCGGCGGTCTGGAAGGTACTCAGCTGGCACACTGCCTCGGTGCATACTGCCCGAATATCCTGTTCCCGTATGCCCGTGAGTGCATCGCAGGTCTGGTCGGCCGCGGTACATTCCCTCAGCTGAACCTGGCACCGGTTAACTTCGATGCACTGTTCATGAACTATCTGCAGCAGCAGGAACAACAGCAGGCTGCGCAGGAAGATACACAGGAAGCATAATGACAGACGCTTCTATGACTGTACTCGGTGCCGGTTCATACGGCACCGCTTTAGCGATCACACTGGCCCGTAACGGGCACCGTGTGGTGCTGTGGGGGCATGACCCGGAACATATCCGTCAGCTTGAGGCGGATCGCGCCAACCAGGCGTTCCTGCCGGATGTACCGTTCCCGGATACCCTGATCCCGGAAGCCTCCCTTGAAAAAGCCCTCGCAGCCAGCCGTAATATCCTGCTGGTGGTACCGAGCCATGTGTTCGGGGACGTCCTCAAACGTGTTAAACCGCTGCTGCGGCCTGATGCCCGTATTATCTGGGCGACCAAAGGTCTGGAAGCGGAAACCGGGCGTCTGCTGGGTGAAGTGGTGCGTGAAGTCCTCGGGGATAACATCCCGCTGGCCATGATTTCCGGTCCCTCTTTTGCCAAAGAGCTGGCTGCCGGCCTGCCGACGGCGATTGCGGTCGCGGCGACGGAACCCGCCTTTGCGGATGAGGTTCAGCAGCTTTTCCACTGCGGAAAAAGCTTCCGCGTCTATAAAAACCCGGATTTTATCGGGATCCAGCTCGGCGGTGCCGTGAAAAACGTCATTGCGATTGGTGCGGGGATCTCTGACGGAATGGGGTTTGGTGCCAATGCGCGAACCGCGCTTATCACCCGTGGTCTGGCAGAAATGACCCGCCTGGGAGTGGCATTAGGCGCAGATCCGTCTACCTTTATGGGAATGGCCGGTCTTGGTGACCTCGTGCTGACCTGTACTGACAATCAGTCCCGTAACCGCCGTTTCGGCATGATGATGGGGCAGGGCGTGAGTGTTGATGAAGCACAGGAACGCATCGGTCAGGTGGTGGAAGGATACCGTAATACCAAAGAAGTGCGTGCGCTGGCAGAGCGTGCAGGCGTGGAAATGCCTATCACCGAGCAAATCTATCAAATACTCTACTGCAATAAAGATGTGCTCGAAGCTGCCCGTGCCCTGTTGGGGCGTGCCACCAAAGAAGAAGGTGAGCACTTTTAAGCCCGTTTTTTATCCGAAGTCTGTGAGGTAATTATGTCCTACGAAGAACTGGAAGAGGTCTGGAGCTATATAAAGCAGGAAGCGCGGGATTTTGCTGATTGTGAGCCGATGCTGGCCAGTTTTTTCCATGCGACATTACTCAAGCATGAAAACCTGGGCAGCGCGCTCAGTTTTATGCTGGCCAATAAACTGGCGACCCCGACTATGCCGGCGATTTCTGTCCGTGAAGTGGTGGAAGAGGCGTATCACAATGATCCGCAGATGATTAAATCCGCTGCCATGGATATCAAGGCCGTCCGCCTGCGGGATCCGGCGGTGGATAAATACTCCACGCCGCTGCTCTACCTGAAAGGCTTCCACGCCTTACAGGCTTACCGCATCGCCAACTGGCTGTGGAACCAGAACCGCCGCGCCCTGGCAACCTATCTTCAGAACCAGGTTTCCGTGACATTTGGTGTGGATATCCACCCGGCTGCAAAAATCGGCCACGGTATTATGTTTGACCACGCAACCGGCATTGTCATCGGCGAAACAGCTGTAGTGGAAAACGATGTCTCCATCCTGCAATCTGTCACCCTCGGCGGTACCGGCAAAACCGGCGGCGACCGCCACCCGAAAGTCCGCGAAGGCGTGATGATTGGCGCGGGTGCCAAAATCCTCGGTAATATCGAAATCGGACGCGGTGCTAAAATCGGCGCAGGCTCCGTGGTTCTCCACCCGGTTCCGGCACACACCACTGTTGCAGGTGTACCGGCAAAGATTGTCGGCAAACCGGGCTGCGAAAAGCCCTCTCTGGATATGGATCAGCACTTTAACGGGTGCGAGGGGATTTAGTTTCCCTGATTCAGCAGCCAAAAGTAAAAAAGACAGCCTTGGCTGTCTTTTTTTGTGCCTGAAATACAGAATAAATTAATCCCGCAATAATGCCCCTGCATAATCCAGCTGACGCCAGGCTTCAAATACAATCACCGCAACAGTATTGGATAAATTCATACTGCGGCTGTCCGGCAGCATCGGTACACGGATTTTTTGATCCACCGGCATATTATCCAGCACATAAGGCGGTAACCCGCGTGTTTCCGGCCCGAACAGCAGATAATCCCCGGCCTGATAACTGACATTACTGTGGCGTGGTGTTCCTTTGGTGGTCAGTGCAAATACACGGTTACCGGTCGGAGACTGTGCATTATCAGAACTCAGCCCCTCACTTTCGAGAAAGGCATAATAATCATGATGATGTTTGATATCCGCAAACTCACTGTAATCCAGCCCGGCCCGGCGCAGCCGTTTATCATCCCAGGTAAACCCCAGCGGATGAATCAGATGCAGCCGGAATCCGGTATTGGCACATAAGCGGATAATATTGCCGGTATTTGGTGGTATTTCTGGTTCGAATAAGACGATGTTGAGCATGGTTTTTACTATCAGTAAAAAGCGGCCGGAGACCGCCTCAGGAATAATGTTGACTATTTTCCTCGTATATCAATGGCGGGGTCAAGTTCTTCGGGGATATTTTGGATTTTTTCATTCAGCCCGTAATCATCCGGGTCATCCTGACAATCAAATAAACTGTAATCAGGCTGAAGGTGCTCATTTTTGATTCCCAGCCACCCTGCGATGCCATCAGTAAAATTCAGCCCTGATTTAAACGATTTGCAGGTTTTATGTTCAGTCGCATCAGAACCGGTCATAAACAGAGGTACTTCATAGTGCAACTTACTTATATGGTTATTATTAAAATTAATGACACCGTCTATATCTCTGTGTGCTAAACCATGATCCGAGAAATAGACCATAGAGAATGATGTATTCTGAATTTTGTATTCATTATCCAGGATCTTATAAAGATCTCTAAGGAAATCATCGGTTTTATTAATAGAAGAGATATAGCAATTGAGGTAACTGTATTTTTTATCCTGTACCGAAACGATAAGCTTATAATTATCTATCCGGTCACACGCTTGCGGATGAGAACCATACAAATGAACGATAATAAGCTTTTTCTGCCGGGGATGAGACTCAATGGCTTTTTTAATATGAGGGAGCAATTCAAAGTCACTGGTATTCTTAGATTTATAATCGTTGTACTTCAGGAATTTTTTATGGGTACTATTTTTAGCTATAGCAGTAATAGGAGTATCAAACTCACCAATATATCCCTGGTTTGATATCCAATAGGTTTCTATACCAGCAGCATTAACTAAATCGATAAAACTTTTTGTATAGTCCGGTTCCCGGTTATTTTTATCGGGATGAGTGAGCATAAGGCGCAAAGAGGATATGGTATTCGGGCCGCCGGAGGTCAAACCATCAACCAACAGACCTTTTTCGGTACTGATAAATGGAGTGTTAATAACCGGATAACCGTATGCACTATGATAGTCCTTCCTGGCACTCTCACCAATAACCAGAACATAGGTATCATACGTTGATGTATCTGTCAGAACAGATTCACCCCAGGTACTTTTTACTTTGGTATAGTTGAGATTTACCAGCTCATCTTTTACTTTTTGTACAGAATTAATAATTTCTTTGAAGTAAGAAAAGGGAGATTGATCCAACAGAGCAAAGAAAATAAAAATGCATAAAACAGTTTTATTTTTATAAAAATCAATTTTATATTTAACTGTCAAAAAACGAAACAGCAGCAAACCAAAGATAATAATAAAAGGACATAAATAATTATAGAGGGGGAGTTGCGAGAAGAATTCCTTACTTTCCAGTAAATCAGTGGCAAATATTGAAGCTACATACTGATAATTGGGGGAACCAAAAATCAGCCCGATAGGGGTATAAATAGCATAGAGAAGTGTAATCGGAAATATCACAAACCAGAATGCTTTTTTTGATGAGTTGAAGATAATGATCAGAATACTCAATAAGAAAGCACTGTGTTCAGATGAGTGTGACCCTACGCCTTTTAACATTAGTTTTGTGGTGTAAAAAATAACAATTAACGTCAGAAGAGAAAGGCCGATTTTTTTTAGTAATGGTTTGTTGATGGCCATGAATGCTGGTTTTTATTTAAATGAAAGGAGTTTATAGAAGTGAAATCTGTCTATTGTTCGGATTTAGCCTTCACTTTCGAGAAAGGCATAATAATCATGATGATGTTTAATATCCGCAAATTCACTGTAATCCAGCTCGAACCGGCGCAACCGTTTATCATCCTAGGTAAACCCCAGCGGATGAATCAGATGCAGCCGAAAGCTAGTATTGGGACATAAGCGGATAATATTGCCGGTATTTGGTGGTATTTCAGGTTCGAATAAGACGATGTTGAGCATATTACCCCTCTCTTAAGGGGTAATAGTTTATCAAATAAAACATGGTGTTATAATTTTATTTCTTAAATTCGTGGCGAACAGTATTAGCAATTCCCTGCTCCAGACTTACCGGGGCAACAAATCCGGTATCCGCAATAAAATCAGATTTAAACTGAGTACGGGCACAGAATTTTTTAATGCGAATACTGCTTATCGGGAATTCTTTACCAGTCACTTTTGCCAGGATATCAAAGCAGTAACCACCAAGCAGGCCAACACTATATGGTACATGGATATTAGATTTATGTTTATCCATAGCTTTGCAGATAATATCTGTAAGGTCTTCCATATTAAAATCAGGCTTATCGACATAGTTAAATACATGGCGGCCTGAATTAAAGGTGGTGGCGAACTTTAAGAATGCAGCAATATTTTCAACATAGGCCATTGATTTCTGGTTTTTACCACCACCAATCATCAGGAAGCGGCCGGATGCAATCTGGCGGAATAAATTATAGACATTACCACGGTTATTCTCACCAAATACAACAGTAGGGCGGATTGTCACCAGTGTGCGGTCTGCATTTTCTGCCTGCCAGGCATCATAGACATGCTCGGCTGCTAACTTGGATTTACCATAATCATTGAATGGCTCATATTGACCATCTTCACCGGTTTCTTTTTCGACAAAGCCATACACTGCAACAGACGATGTAAAGACGATATGTTTAATTCCGAGTTGGGCAGCGACATCACATACATGCTTAGCACCATCGACATTCACATCATAGTAAAGGCTAATAGGATGCACGTTATCTTTGTGCTTTGCAGCCAGATTGATAATAACGTCTGAACCCGTTAATGGCTCAACCAGAGATTCTGGTTTAGTTACATCCCCAAATTCCCAATGATCAGGAAATGCAGTACTTTTTTCAATATCCACGATTTTGAACGGGATATTGTCTTTTTGTAATTGTGTGGACAGGCGAGTACCAATGAAGCCTGAGCCGCCGATAATTGTAAGCATAAATACCTTCTATTTTCTTAATTTCTTATAAATAACATTGAGAAGTGAGGTGGGTAAAATACGGGGAATACTACGCATAAAAAATATTATAGTAGCAGAGAGTGGTGTGTCTATTTTTGATTTTATTTTAAGTTTAGCAAGTTGAAATTCGCTTTTTATATATGTTAAGCCTCTTCGGCGTGAAACCATTGAAGATCCTGCTCGTACATTAACCAAGATATCCTGCAAATTATGAGTTTTATAACCTGCTGCGATCAATTTTAACCAAAGGTTATAGTCTTCCATATATAAATGGTGCTGGTAGCCACCAACAGCTAAAATTGCACTTTTTTTGAATGCAACCGTCATGTGGTTAAATGGGTTCCGTTTTTTAGCAAGTTTAATTATATCGTCATGTTCACAAGCAACATGACGCTGACCATTTGATATAGTCATATCTTCGTTAAATTCTTCGGTATTACTACCCACAAGAGAAATATGTGGATTCTCTTGAATATAATTAATTTGTTTCTCAAATCGATTCGGTAAGCAGATGTCATCAGTATCCATTCTAAAAATAATATCATAATTACATTTGGTTAGACCTATATTTAATGCATTTCCTAATCCAACATTCTTAGGTAATTTGATAATGTCAATAGGCAATAAGTTCATAAAAGTGAAAACGACGTCACTCAGATCATTACTAATAGGCCCATCAAAAACAATGACTATTTGGCTTGGGAGTATGGTGTTATCTTTAATGCTAAGTAATGATGAATATAAATAATCTGGCTTTTCTTTATTGTATAATGAAATTAATATACTGAAATTTATGGCGATATTGCTTTTCATTCTATATTTATACCTTTACTCTAAGTAAAAACAGAGACAACCTATAAAGAAAATAGTACAGTGACATTATTATAAAAATATAATTTACTGTATCTTGGTTGTTTAAGTAAACAAATATAGAAAACAATGACAATAGTGCATAATAAAAAACTCTTCCAGATGCGTTGTTCTTGAATGGTTTATTTATAATACTATTAATATTGAATCTATTTTCCGTAGACCGCTCAAGTAAATTTATGACAGGGAATAACAATATAAGATAAAACAGGACTAAATAAGATTGACCAAAAATAAGTGAAGCTGAAGAATATCTGATAGCTACTAAAATAAAGTGGAGAGGCAAATTATATATGCTTCTGGTTGTATTATAAAAATAATAAACTATAAGTAATGACCAAGCTGAACATATAAAGTAAGCTATATTACTTGACATAAAAGACATTAATAATAAAGAAATAAATATAGATATTATAACTCTTGAAGAGTAAATTGTAATCTTATTATTCTCATAAAATCTAAGTTGGTATTTTGTCAGTCGTATGGTTGGTTTTTTTTCAGTTTTTATTGTTTCAGTATCGTTATATATATACCCTATCTCATATAGAGAGTATATTAATGTGATAGAGAGTAAGGAAACAAATAAATTCTGTATGCCCCCTAAGCTAAAACCGGTATAAAAGACAAATGAAAAAGATACAGGAATAGTATAAATTATCATCCATGAAATATATTTCTTAATGGATTTTAATCTAGTTTTGTAAAAATAAAAAAATGGGATGTAATATATACTATTCATTATTAATTATTTCATTGACTTGTGTTATATTAAATGGAGTTATTTTATTTTTCATGAAACATAATTCATTTTTTTTATTAAAAAAACCAAAACCATAATCCGCATGTTTTAATAATTGTACATCCTCTCGGTTATCACTAATAAATAGTATTTTACCATTTTTGCCATTTATTTTTTTCAAAAACTCGGTTTTTTTAGAAAATAATAAATCTTTTTCTATCTTTCCGAGGCAAATATTATTTTTATATTTTAATGTAGTGCTTAAAAAATTAACATCTAATTTATGTGATATATATTCAACAATAAAGTCTAAGGATGCGGAGACAATATATGTATTGTTGTTTTTTTTCTTTGAGTTTAATAATGCAGATAAAACATCATTATTAAATACAAATTTATATGCAAATATCGTATCAAGATGTGAGACTAATGTTTCTTTTGGCACTCCCTTTATAAATCCTAGAGCAATATATCTATTTATATCAACTTTTATTAAGAATAATATTTTTAGAATAAACCGGATAACTATATTTTTCTTTATTTTCTTATAGAGCTTATATTTTCTATTTTCAGAGAGATATGAGTCTAAAAAAATAAAAGTTGTATTTCCCTTAACTAGAGTATCACAAAGGTCAGTTGAAAATATTATTTTCCCCATAAAAATCTCCAATCAAAAATAAATCTGGCAATTCCAATCCAATAATATTTTGAAGTAAAATTGACCATTATTTTGGGAAATAATTTTATGGCTTCAATTTTATTATGTGATGAAAAAACAGAGAAATGCTCTAGATATATAAAGTTTAATGCTTTGGAATAATATTTCTCATCACGGTACTCATTTAATATTTTTATTTTTTCATACATCATTACTTTATATTTAGAGTGCGTATTCGTTCCGTGTATCCTATACAAGGTAAATAGATAGGGTAAGGTATAAAGTTTACAATTATTAGCTAACAGCTTATGATACATCCAAATATCTTCTATTTTTAAGTCAGGTGGGATTTCATTAATAACATTCAATAATAAATCTTTTCGATAAAGTTGAGTTGGAGAATATAAATTAACTCTTTTATAAAGAATGTCTTCAAGAGAGTATTTTTTTTCAGTAACAACTGGAAGTAATTTGCTATTATAAATTTCACCACGATCATTTATACGCAGCATGTTTCCGAAACATCCTGTAATACAGGGGTTATTTATAAGAAAGTTAACTTGCTTCTCAATTCTATCATGGATCATGATATCATCACTTGCAAAGAAAGTTATAAAATCTCCTCTAGATATTTTAATTCCTAACTCGATTCCTCCAATTACACCTAAATTATCTTCGCTTGCAACAATATTAATATTGTCCTTTATATTGTTATTAGCATAAGTATTAATTAAGGATAAGGTGTTATCGGTAGATTTATTATCAATTACAATTAGTTCTATATTTTTATAGGTCTGGCAAGATATACTTTTTAAACAGTCTAAGATATAACGTTCATGGTTGTAAGCTATAACAACAATAGAAACTAAATTATTTTCATTCATGCTAATTAAATCTTCTATTTATGGTAATTAAGGTTAGGTATATTAAAAATAACAAAATAAGTTGAGTGTTGAATAGCATGTAGTTAAAGCTGGTTAGGACGGTGGTTATTGATATGCTATAGAAAGAAAAAAATGAAATATTTAATGTGTTCTTATTAGAGCATCTAAAGAAAATACAAATCAATGCATTTATTATACCTGCATATATAGATCCAAAAATAACACCACAGATACCAAAGTTAGAGTATGCTTCATGTGCAAAGTAACCATTCACATTCCATCCTCCATTATCTATCATATTTGGTAAATATTCGGACATAAAAATTTCTGAAGCTCTTGGGCTCGGCTCAATAAGTAATATCTTAGTAATAATATTATTCATTGATGATAACCCTATATAATCGTGAGTAGTATAATATGTAGTTGCGTAGAACATTGCACTTTCTTGGGCTATAAATATTCGCTCCGCAATAATATAAAGTAAATATGAAAGATTGCTGGATTCAAAAAATATAATATATAGTGCAAGTATTGATATTATAGTTATCAACAATAATAATAATATGTTTCTTAGTTTTAATGGTTTTAAATAGGATATTGTTATAACAATCCCGATGAAATAAAATAATAATGGAGCTTTTTCTCCATTTAACAGGATTGTGATTATTGATATAATGATAGATGCAGTTAATGGAAGAATAGATTTTCTTTTATTAAAGAATTCACAAATAGAATAATATGTTAATATAAATGGAAGAGTTAAAGCTAAGGTTTTAAAATAACCAATCCCCGTATAATCTCTTGTGACCTCGATTCGTCTTATTGCGATTTCAGTTGCTGAAGAACCGTTAAAGGCTAGATAAAGAGGTGATGGGCTAATACTATATACATAGTATAAAAAAAATATAGCTGTCAGGATCCATAGTGAAATGGTTACTATTTTTTTAGACTTAAAAATATTACTATTTGTATAAGATATCCAATTCGTACTTATTTTTTTATATTTTTCAAAGGTTATTTCAGTTATCCATATTGTAAACATCATAATACTGAATGATGCTGTTGTTAAAAGTAGTGCTAGTTTCTTTGAGCTTTCTTGCTCTCTTATTGGGTATATAAAATAGCTATTATCAATTATACCTGACCGTATTATGAATGCCCCAATAATACAAAATAAAACTGGAAACCAAAATACTATAGTATAATAGTTAATTATCTTTAAGTTAAAGCAACCAATAGAGTATGCTGGTATTAATGATGCTATAATAAAAGCTATACTTAAAATAATGTCTGAAGTCATTTTAGAATTTAATTAATATTAAGATTTTTGAATATAATAATCATGCATATAAAATATATAGCATAGTTTATTAAATATGCAATTGTTGCCCCTTCCGCACCATATGCAGTTATAAATATCAATGATAACATGACTAATGTAAGACTAAATATTATTTCTGTAAGTATAAATATATATGTTTTTGCTTTTGCAAGTAAAGTATATGAAATTAACCATGATGAAATTTTGAAAACATCTCCCATCACTTGCCATGAAAACAAATACTTCATATTTATAAAGTCTTTTGAAAAAAGGATATCTATAATAATATCTTTTGATAGATAAATTATAAAAGAGCAAGATATTGTAATAGGTAATAATATCTTGTATCCATTTTTTATTTCTTCAGTGATTTCTGTTTTTGTTTTTAGTTCTGATAATTTGGGGAGATAATAAGTTCCCAATGCAGTAGTAATTACCATTAAATATATAGATGAAATATACCACATGCCTTGTAAATAACCAGCTTGATCGGGGCCATAATTATTTCTTGTATAATTTCGAATAATAAACTGAGTAATGGGTAGAGAAAGTGCAGATATTATTGCCATAAAGGAAAATGAAAATAATTTCATAGCAATTTTTTTGTCGTAAGCACGTTTGAAGTGATTTATTTTTATTGTTTTATTTTTTCTTATAATAAATAAGGTTATAAAAAAAACTATAGATTGATTTGTGGCCAATGAAACTAGTGCGCCATTCAATCCATAATAAAAAATTAATATACTTGTAAATATTAATGATAGGGTACTTTGGGCTATATTTATTTTTATGTAAGTTACTATTTCTTTTAATCCATTTAATATAGACAAAAATAGACTATTTAATACAAATAGAGTAATGGTTACACCAAGCAAGATAAATACAGGATAGAGGTCATCGCGCGATAAAACTAATTGTGATAACTTTTTAGAGAAAAAAATTATTAGAATAGAGGAAAAAATTGATGTGGATATGCTTATTTTAAGTGCAGTACTTAGCAAAGAACTTAGTGATTTTTTATCATGAGCGTATTCTGATGTATATTTTACTACACCATTATTAATAGCGCCTTGTGCTGCAATAAGTGTAATTTGGATAAAATTTTGAAATTGTCCAATTAGAGCTAGCCCACTTGGGCCGATATAAACCGATACTGCTTTATTGATAACCAAGCCAGATAGCATTTTGAAAAAAGTAGCTATCAGGCTTAATATTGATGTTTTTATCAACGTCATTTAATTAAACCGAAAATAAATTACAAGCATCAATAACAGCTTGAATATCTTTTTCTGCCATAGTTGGCCCAATAGGAATACTTAATACTTCAGTATGAATTTTTTCTGTTACAGGTAATGACAGTGAATTATATTGTGGATAAGCTTGTTGCTTATGTGGAGGTGTTGGATAATGAATTAAAGTTTGTATACCATGATATGAAAGATATTGCTGTAATTTTTCCCGATACTGACAAGAAATAACAAATAAATGCCAAACATGAGTTTGTATTTCTTTTTTATATTTTTCAGGATTTACAGGCAGTTTTATTAATGGATTCTTAATATTATCAAGATACTGCTGTGCTATCGATTGTCGGATCTGTGTTTCATTTGGCAAATATTTTAATTTTACATTCAGCATGGCTGCTTGAATTTCATCTAAGCGGCTATTTACACCTTGATAAATATTTAGGTATTTTTGATGAGAACCATAGTTCCGCAGTGCTAATAGCGTAGTTGCTAACTCTTCATCATTTGTTGTGATTGCACCAGCATCACCTAATGCTCCCAGGTTCTTTCCGGGATAAAAGCTAAAGCCGGCAGCATGGCCCCAATCACCTGCTTTTTTATTCGCTATAGTTGCACCATGAGCTTGTGCACAATCCTCTAAAACAAGTAAATTAAATTCCTCTGCGATATCCATGATTTCAGGCATAGGAGAAATCTGTCCATATAAATGGACGGGTAATATAGCTTTAGTTTTTTTTGTTAATGCGCTACGTACATTTTTAATTGATAAGTTATAGGTATTAGGATCAGGTTCTACAAAAATGGGTACTAAATCGTTTTCAGTGATTGCTAATATCGATGCGATATATGTATTAGCCTGAACAATAACCTCATCACCCGTTTTGATTTTCCCAAGCTCTTTCCAGGCACGGAGAGTAAGCGTTAATGCATCTAAGCCGTTGGCTACACCAAGGCAATATTTTGTTTCGCAATAATTAGCAAAGTTATTTTCAAAATTTGTTAGTTCGTTACCTGCAATATACCATCCGGAATCAATTACACGATTGCATGCTGCTTTTAGTTCATCTTCATATTGTGAATTTATTGATTTTAAGTCTAAAAAATTTATCATAAAATATCTCTGATTATTATTGAGGTTGAAGTAATTTTTTATATTTCTGTTTTATCGGAATAACATCGTCAGGAAATATTTCAAAGTAAAAATTTAATTTATCCTCTGATATTAAATGTGCATTCATTTTTTTATGAAAAGAAATAACCATCTCATTTTCTTTTCTGACATCAAAGTGAGAGCGAGAATAATGCATTTTGTTAAAACCAAAATCATATATTAATAATGCACTTTCAATAGCTGTAGTGGTTTTTTTATTCTCATTTAATATCCAACTGCCCCAGCAAAATGAATTATTTATTATATCGTATATTCTGACAGTACCACATGGTGTACCGTCCGTATTCTCTATTATAAAGTAAAACTCTTCTTTTCTATGTTCTCTTTTTTTATATAATTCAAGCCATTTTTTTTGTGCCGTAAGATCACTATCAGTATGTGATAAATACTTGTTGTATTTTTCGTTTATTCGCAATGAAATTATAAATTCAGCATCGTTTGGCTCTGCTAACCTAAGAGATGTATTCTTCGATGTCAGTATCATATATTTTAAATTTCCATTATCTATTAATTAGATTTGATTTGAGGAAATCATCATAATTTCGTATATAGTCTGACTCTAAATAAAAATCACTTGCTAGTACAATCAAAACACAATCCGGAGAAAAATCATGCATTTCTCTCCACGTATAATTACTAATATATAACCCTTTATCGGGTGAATTCAGAATAATTTCTTCTCTTTTTTCACCATCATCTAAAATAAAACGGCAACTACCACTGAGACATACAGCTACTTGCTGCAAATTTCTATGTGCATGAAATCCACGGGAAACATTCTCTTTTGTGCCAAAAATATAATAGATACGTTTTATTTCAAAAGGAATATTTTTATTCTGTTCTAATGAAATCAGGGAGCCGCGATCATCTCCAAGCGTTTTGAACTCGATTAAATTTATCAGACTCATTCTTTATTCTCGATTAATTTAAAAAGATACTGCCCGTATCCATTCTTTTTTGATTTTTCAGCCGCATCCAATACTTGTTTTTCGGTCAGCCACCCCTGCCGGTAAGCGATTTCTTCCAGACAAGCAACTTTAAAACCCTGTCGTTTTTCAATGGTTTCAACAAAACTGGCGGCATCCAGCAGGCTGTCGTGTGTACCGGTGTCTAACCAGGCAAATCCGCGCCCGAGCAATTCAACTTTTAATTTATTGTTTTTTAAGTAAATTTGGTTGACGGTTGTGATTTCCAGTTCACCACGCTCAGAAGGCTTTATATTTTTAGCGATTTCAATAACATCGTTATCATAAAAATACAGGCCTGTTACGGCATATTTAGATTTTGGTTTAACCGGTTTTTCTTCAATTGAAACAGCATTATAGTGTTCATCGAACTCGACTACACCAAACCGTTCCGGATCCTGTACTTCGTAACCGAATACGACGGCACCTTCTTCTAGAGAAGCCGCTTTAAGCAGTTTAGGTGAAAAACCCTGTCCCCAGAAAATGTTATCTCCGAGTACTAAACATACTGAGTCATCACCAATAAATTTTTCACCAATAATAAAGGCTTGTGCGAGACCTTCTGGTTCAGGCTGTACAGCATATTCCAGAGATATGCCGAAATCACTGCCATCGCCTAATAAACGCTGAAAACCGGATTGATCTTCCGGTGTTGTGATAATTAATATTTCCCGGATTCCTGCCAGCATTAATACAGAAAGCGGATAATAAATCATCGGCTTATCATAAATAGGCAATAATTGTTTTGAAATTCCTAATGTAATAGGAAATAAACGTGTACCTGAACCGCCTGCTAAAATAATACCTTTCACAGTAAACCTTGCTGATTAATTTATTGATTATATTCTTATAGTCATAGCTACCGCACTGGGTTACCGCTCCCAGAGTGCGCTATTGCGAGTTTATCTTACTGATTTTACTGAAGAATCGAGTCAGTAAGAGTTGTTATGTGTCACAGAGGGCTGATTTATCAATAAGTTGGAAGTGATTTACACCCAATCAATCAGCGCCGTTTATATTTGCTGCCAAAGGCTAGTCCGATTACCCGGACAGGTCAAGCATGATAACACTCGTGAGTCTTTCATTAAACGAACTTTATCTCGTTTAAGCGGAGATTGTTTTTCTTTAAATCTGCGTTTTTTGTGATAACAGCAGAAAAAGTGTTACTTTAAGCCAGAGCTTTGGGTTATTACTTTTTCTAATCGGCACATGCACAATCACAGCAGAAATATTTTATTACATCATATTGATGGCAATGGTAATTCCTGCATAAGAAGAAATAGTTACCGGGGACGCTTCCCCGGTAACTATAAAGAGTCTCAGCGCGGGTGCAGCGGCAGCCAGATTTCCAGGCGAAGTCCGCCGAGCGGGCTGTCGTGGGCGGTGACTTTACCGTTGTGCTGGCTGATCGCGGTGCTGACAATTGCGAGCCCCAGTCCGGTGCCGCCGGATTCGCGGTCGCGGGCCTCATCAGTGCGGTAGAACGGCCGGAATATATGTTCGCGATCTTCCGGGCTGACACCCGGGCCGTCATCATCCACCACAATGCTGATGCCTTTGGTGTCGGCACTGAATGCAACCTGAATATGCTGGTTTGAGTAACGCAGCGCGTTACGGACAATATTTTCAAATGCACTGCCGAGTGCGGACGGGTTGCAGTAAATTGTCCACGGGCCAGGCGGGGAGGTGATTTCCAGCGTTTTATGGCGTTGTTCCGCCTCAAACTTCGCGTTGTCGAGAATGTCATCCCACAGCTCATTGGCCTTGATGTTCTGGCGCAGCAGCTCATTTTTGTGCTGGCTGCGGGAGAGAACAAGCAGGTCGTTGATCATCCCGTCAAGGCGATGAGTTTCCGTTTCGATACGTTCCAGTTCTTTACTTTCACCATGACGGCGGCGCAGCAGTGCCGTTGCCAGCTGAAGCCGGGTGAGCGGGGTGCGCAGTTCGTGGGAGATATCGGATATCAGCCGCTGCTGTGCGTTCACCATACGTTCAAGGGCGCTGATCATCTGGTTAAAGCTGTTACCCGCTGCAAGGAACTCCTGCGGGCCGGCTTCCAGTTCCGGATGCTGGCGTAAATTACCTTTTGCAACATCATCCGCCGCGTTTTTCAGTTTTCGTGCCGGTTTTGCCAGACTCCACGCCAGCCAGAGCAGCAACGGAGTGCTGATCAGCATCGTGGCGGCCAGTAACAGGAACGGGCGGTCGATCAGGAAGTTGATAAAATCAGACTGTGCGGTATTCGCCGGACGGATCAGATAAAGCTGATAGCGGTCTTCGCCGTCACGGACTTCAAACGGCCCGAGCAGCTCAATGCGGCCATAACGTTTCTTTTTCGGGTTGTCAGTGTTATCTGACTGACCCATAAAGTTACGGATAACCTGGGAATCATTGCGGATAGGCCCGATAATCCGGCCTTCCGTGGTAACAATAATCAGGCGCTTATCCGGCGGTGTCCATTTTACCAGGGCGCGGGTCAGCCGCCGCCACCAGAGCAGGTCATTGGCCGGATCCTGTGCGAGATCAGATTCAATATGTTGTTGCAGCATCATACCCTGCCGGTACTCGCTCTCCTGGAGCGGCATCAGCTGCCGGGAGTCGAGTTTCGGCACCATCAGCACCAGTAACAGTACCAGTGCCAGGGTAAACCAGAAGATGGCGAAAATCCGCGCCGTCAGGCTGCTTATCATGTTGCAGATACCATTAAGTAACCACGGCCGCGTAAGGTTTTAAACCACGGCAGGCCGTCTGTGCGCTCCGGTAATTTGCGGCGCAGGTTGGAAATGTGCATATCAATGGCGCGGTCAAACGGGGTCAGGCGTTTGCCCAGCACTTCCTGGCTTAAGTGTTCACGGCTGACCACCTGGCCGAGGTGCTGTGCCAGCAGGTAAAGCAGGGTGAACTCTGTTCCGGTCAGATCCAGCACTTCGTCGCCGAAGCTGGCTTCCTGACGGCCCGGGTTGAGCTGGAGTTTATCCACCATCACCACGGAAGAGTTGCTGCCGCTGTCACTCTGCTGCTGTTGCTCACTCCAGTTGGAACGGCGCAGAATCGCGCGTATACGCGCCACCAGTTCGCGATCGTTAAACGGTTTCGGCAGATAGTCATCCGCACCCAGTTCCAGCCCCAGTACGCGGTCAAGATCGCTGCCGCGCGCGGTCAGCATAATTACCGGTGTCTGGTAGTTCTGGCGCAGTTCTTTCAGGGTTTCAATCCCGTTTTTGCGCGGCATCATAATGTCGAGCAATAACAAGTCTATGGAATCGTCAAGGAGGGTCAGTGCCTGCTCGCCGTCATGTGCAATGACAACGTTGAACCCTTCCATATCGAGTAATTCTTTTAACAGCGAGGTTAATTCGCGGTCATCATCAACAAGCAGTATTTTATTCATTATTCACGTCCTCCACGTGCAAAATACGACAACAAACGTTTCTATTCCATGACTTTACGTTCTTTTACATGCTCTGACGCATGTTTGCAGCCGGGTGCGTATAGTTAATTCCAACGGGTCAGGTGACGCAGACTCAGAAGTTTAAGGAGTTACTATGGGTAAGATAGCAACAATCACTTTAGCGTCAATGTTTGTGATGCAAAGTGCGCCGGTACTGGCGCAGGATTCAGAAAGTGATAGCTGCGTTACCCCGGTGCAGAGTCACAGTCAGTATAAAGGTATAACGACATCAGGGGGAGATGGTTATACCTCTATGTTGACCGGTATCCGGTTAACGGAAGAACAACGGATGCAGTTGCGGGATTTGATGCACAATTACCGCGACCAGTTACGGAATGTACGTAACCTTGCAGAAGATGATATCGCGCTGTATGAGCTGGTGAAGGCTGAAAAGTTTGATGAGACGGCCGTGCGTAACCAGCTGGAAAAGGAGATGCGCAAGCGGCTGAATTACCAGGTTGAGATGATACGGGTTCACCATCAGATGTATCAGTTACTCAACCCGGAGCAGAAAATGCAGCTGGATGCTAATTTTGAGCCGGAGAGTATTCATACCTCATCCGCCTCGTCCGCGCAGAATATGCCGGAATGAATTTGTCAGAAGTTATTTGTCAGAGTAGTGAAGTCAGTAGAGTCGTTAAGTAGCACCCAAGAAGTTTTTCCTTGCCATAGACACCATCCCTGTCTTTTACAGCCCCTCTCGAGGGGCTTTTTTTTATCTGCTGAATCTCTGATGTGAAAAAAAGCGGCCTTGCGGCCGCCGTAAATGAATCACAACGAGAGATTAAAAGTTATAGCGCACGCCGATATTGCCGTGCAGCGGCGATTCTGTTTTGTTGCCTTTACGGTAATCGATTTCCGCATACGCCTGAATCTGCGGAGTGAAACGGACTGTTAACCCGCCGCCGGCTTTCAGGCTGTTGCCGGAGAAATCCGTATCAAAGGTATTACGCTGGTTAATCGTCACCTGATTATTACTGATAAACTCATGCTGCCAGGCCAGTGTGGCGTAAGGGGTAATTATCACCTGATTGTTCAGGGTGAAATCTTTACCCGCATGCAGGCCGAGCTCTGATTGCAGGGACTGCTGTGCATCCGGTTTTGCCTGCATATTATTATTCAGATGAACGGATTTGCTGTCTGCACGCATATAGCTCAGGCGGGCATACGGTTCTGCCCGGAAAGCTTTCGGCAGGTCAAAGGAGTAACCGGCCTCTGCGGATGCCCCGTAAGCATTCTGTGAATAATCCCCGCGGATGCTGCTGTGGTTGGTGGAAACCGCACGTAACTCATTATTGAAATGGTTATATTTCAGCACACCATCGAGATACCAGCCGTTATCCGAAAACCAGGTGGCGTAACCGCCGGCAGTAATACTGTCGATGCTGCTTTCGCCGCCGCGCTGATGTTTCAGTTTGACATCGTTATAGCCGGTGAAGACGCCGAGCCACAATTTTCCGTTTTCCAGCGGGACGGATTTATCCGCGCCCAGTTCAAAACCCGCCTGGTTCAGTTTAAAGTGTGTGTGTCCGGTGCCGGCACGGGTTCTGTCTCCGGTCAGACGCACCCAGACACCCGCCGTGCCCTGATTATCCCGTAACTCGCCGCGGCGGAACCGCAGGTTGTCGAGTTCGTGATTAAAAATCAGCTGTGGCGCAGCAGCCATGGATAACACCGCATCGGTGGATGGTGTGGTTTTATCATCCGGTACAACCGGCGGAACCGGCTTTTCAGGCCCGCCCGGTTCATCATCTTGCTGAGCGGCCAGATACCAGATTTTACCGTCCTGCTCATCACGCTGATACAGCGAATACATATAAGTCCCGCCGTCTACCGCATTGATATTGGTACCGTCGAGGGCACTCAGACGGAACTGCGCATTACTGCTCTCGTCCGTGATTAAATCAAGACGTGATTCATCCGGACGGGTAATTTCAGCCCCGGAATCCTGTACATTCAGTGCGTGGTTACCACTGCCGTTACGGATGGTGAGGTAATCACCCTGTTGTTCCGCAATTGCGGTGTTCATATAGAATGTCTGGCTGCCGGAGAGATTATCAATGGTCAGGTGGCTGTATCCGGCGCTGAACGGCGCGACAAACCGGACCTGACCCTGTCCGCTGAGCGAACCGGCAAATGCGGCATTCCCGGTATTACCGGTGATCACCAGCAGGGTGCTGTCCGGGCCGGATAAAATGACATTTTCCGCATAAGCCCCGGCATCCGCAGCCAGTCTGTCTTCTGTGCCGGCGGTAAGCTGTACCTGAGACTGCTGATTAACCGTAGTGACACCGAGGAGTTGTGCCCCTGCCGCCAGCCAGCTTTTGGAGCGGTCATTCAGTGTGGTATCTGTCGCGGACGAGCCGTCGTAAATACTTTGCACTGCGGTGTCATATAATTCGTTATTAATGGCTTGTCCTCCGCCTTTAATTATCTGGGCGCCGCCATTTTTTATTTGAGTATATTCCGCAATACCGGCAGCCGCGGCTGCATTCTGATGGAAAATATATTGCTGGCCGCCGTCAACAACCGTATTTGTGGCTTTGGAATCATCGACAACGTATTGCCTGGCCCCTGTATTCACCAGCGTATTATCTGCAAAACCTCTGCCGTGCAGTTGCTGTAATCCGCCGTCATTAATAATTGTGCTGTCAGCAAATCCGCCGGATTTCAGCATCTGGGCGCCGCCGTTATTCACAACTGTATTCAGCGACTTTCCGTCCTGCTGAACATATTCATAACCGCCGTCATTGACCTGTGTACCGGTCGATTCTCCGCCCAGGTAAATAAATAATTTCCCGCTGCTGTTGACGATATTATTTTCAGATTGACCCGGATCATCTGCTTTACCGGTATTACTGACATAGACGGTTCCGCCGTTGAGCACGGAATCTTTTAATATACCGCCGTCCAGAACACGGATTAAGCCGCCGCTCTGAATATCAATACGGCTGCCGGTGGCCGGGAAACCGGTGTGATAGCCATTCCAGGCGATATGTGTTGTTTTATCAATCCAGACTTCAGCACCACCCTGAACCTGAGAATCCTCAAACAGACCGAGTACACTGAGTTTACTGCCGCTCAGCAGGGTCAGATTTTTGGCGATCCCGATATAGTCTGCGGGATCACCGACGACCCATGCGCCAACCTCATAGCACTGGTCTGCGGTGAGTTCTCCGGTCAGTGTAGTATCCCCGCCGTAAGCGACATAGCCTCTGTCACCACAGAATGTTGCAGCCATAACCAATGAAGGTGCAGCGGTGAAAATAACGGACAGAATAGCGAGGTGTAATATTTTCTTTTTTGTTTTCATTAGTTATTCCCTGGTGTCGGTAAATATAACGAAAGCCATTTCGTCAGGCTTAAATGGTAATTTTTAAGTGTGTTTTTTATTTATGAGATGAGTATCTTATTTAGTATTTGTTTAATCAATGGGGGGTAAAATGCATATTTAAGTGGTTTTTTTAATATTCTTTGGTGGTAATGAATCTTAATGCACATTATGAATGAAGGTAATCTGATGGTTTTTTTATTTCCCGGATTGGAATGAAATTCTGCCATGGTCTGTTTTTGAGTATGATTTGTTGTTTAAGTTCCATTTTTGATTTGCTGTGTGTAATGAGAATACCCTCATTACGAGTAATGGCGGGTATGTAATAAATATTAATTTAGTGTGTCTTAATATTACAGATGTTCTTTTTTGAAATCCTGTTATAAGTAATATTCAATAATTACAAAAAAATATTATATAAATTTCCATGACATTATTTATGTCATAATGTGAGTGGTGTAATATTTTATTACGGTTTGTTTTTGTTAATTACATAATGTGCGGTAAATCCGGATATATATTCTTCTCCGGATATGATTTTTATTTCTGATCCTGTCTTTTACAGCCCCTCACGAGGGCTTTTTTATTCGGAAAGGAGTAATTGCGGAAGCAGCAAGGTTTCAGCAGGCTGTTTATGTGAGATAGTCAGCCGGATAACATCATATTCCTGCTGTTGTTCTTCATTGATCCGCAGTTGTGTCACCCGTTCTCCGCTCAATTGTAAATCCGGTACGAGATTCCCGGTATCCTGGTTTTTCAGATGAAAGGTGAAACGGGATGTTATCGTGTAATTGTTCCTGTCGGTCTGTTCAATATAAATGCTTGCCGGATCTGCACCCTGAACCGGGATATAAGGGTGTATTACAGGAAGTGAATGAATAAGGACGGTCGCCGCTGCACAGTGTCCCTGATGTGCAATCTGTGAAATCTTAAGTGCATGTTCATCACTGACCAGACTCTTAAAATCGTTATCACTTTTCATCGGTTCCGGATGTTTTCCGGTTAGTGCCAGGAAATAATCCATTCTGCCTTTTTCCGGATACTTATCGCATTTTGAATCCTTATTAAATGTCTGGCATAAGCCATTTTTATCGGTCACTGTATCTTCGTATTCCGGTAAATAGGTCGGTATGTTCTCTGTCCAGCTACAGCTAATTTGCTTCTCATTATCTGAAATGGTTCTGACACTGAGTTCCGACTTATTAAAAATATCAGCCGAAAGCGGGATTTTGGACTTTATACCTGCAAACGGATCAACCGGTATTAACACGGTCTTCTGCGGATGAGTATCGGTATTTTCGATCGTGATCAGTGATGGTACCCAAAAAAAAGAGCGGCTTTTTTCCGGGGAAGAAAGAACGGCATTATTTGTAGCAGCGATATTATGGGAAATACTTATTGTCATAGTTACATCCGGTTGGTAGATGCGAAAGATAATCAGTATATGACGATATTTTGGTAAAAAATTGCAAAAAAGATGATAAATCAGTACATGTAAAAAAAATGTTGCTGAAAATGAAACGTATTTCTTTTTTTCGGGTATCCTTAAACCGAACCGGAGACTTATTTTGGCGTCTCAAAATGACAAAAAAATCTGCAAAGGTAGGTGCATCCGGCTGAACCTTATCTTACTATAGGATTAGGTGAATCAATTCAGCAATACGTTACAGCAGTGAATTCCCGAAGCCTGACCGGGGAAGCGTGATAACATGCCGCTCAGGTTTTTCAGATTTACACATATTACATCTGCAAATCAGAGGTCATCATGAGCAAGAAGATCAAACGAATCGGTGTGCTGACAAGCGGCGGTGATGCGCCGGGCATGAATGCCGCGATCCGCGGCGTTGTCCGCGCTGCACTGTCAGAAGGGCTGGAAGTTATCGGGATTTATGACGGCTATCTCGGGCTGTATGAAAACCGGATGAAACAGCTCGACCGCTTCAGTGTCTCTGATGTAATCAACCGGGGCGGCACTTTCCTCGGGTCGGCCCGTTTCCCGGAATTCCGTGATGATAAAGTCCGGGAAGTCGCGATTGATAATATGCGCAAAAATGGTATCGATGCGCTGGTGGTTATCGGCGGGGACGGCTCTTACCTCGGCGCGAAAAAGCTGACCGAATCGGGTTTCCCGTGCATCGGTCTGCCGGGCACTATCGATAATGACGTGGCGGGTACCGACTACACCATCGGCTATTTCACTGCGCTGGAAACTGTGGTTGAAGCTATCGACCGTCTGCGTGATACTTCCACATCTCACAAACGTATCTCAATTGTGGAAGTGATGGGACGCTATTGCGGCGACCTGACATTATCCGCAGCCATTGCCGGTGGCTGTGAATTTATCGTTCTGCCGCCGAATGAAGTGGAATACAGCAGTGATGAGCTGATTGCAGAAATCAAAGCAGGGATTGATAAAGGTAAACGCCATGCAATTGTGGCGATCACCGAGCATGTCACCGATGTGTATGAGCTGGCGCGGCAGATTGAGGCGACAACACATCACGAAACCCGCGCAACTGTGCTGGGACATATTCAGCGCGGCGGCTCGCCGGTGGCATATGACCGCATCCTGGCATCCCGCATGGGCGCTTATTCTATTCAGTTACTGCTGGAAGGTTACGGCGGCCGCTGTGTCGGGATCCAGAATGAAAAACTGGTTCATCACGATATTATTGATGCGGTAATGAATATGAAGCGGGTGTTTAAGAAAGACTGGTACGAAACCGCGAAGAAACTCTACTAAAAATCCTCGTCATCCTTCAGCCTGTGGCCACGTTCGTCCAGCCCGGCCACATACTGAATGATTTAGAGGATTGTGCGGCAACAGATACAAAAAAAGCGGCGATTTCGCCGCTTTTTGTTTTCCGGAAGCCGGAGATTATTTTGCGGCTTTGGCTGCCGCCGCGGCTTTGACGATCACGCCGAAAGCATCCGCTTTCAGTGATGCGCCGCCGACTAATGCGCCGTCGATATCCGGCTGGGTGAACAGCTCTGCGGCGTTTTTATCATTCACAGAACCGCCGTACTGGATAATGACCTGCTCTGCCACTTTTGCATCTTTCTTCGCGATATGGCTGCGGATAAATTTGTGTACTGCCTGAGCCTGTGCAGGTGTGGCGGATTTGCCGGTACCGATAGCCCAGATTGGCTCATAGGCGATGACTGCGCCGAGGAAGGCTTCCGCACCCTGAGTGTTCAGTACCGCATCAATCTGGCGTGCGCAGACTTCTTCGGTTTTACCCGCTTCATTTTCTGCTTCGGATTCACCGATGCACAGTACCGGGGTCAGACCCAGTTTTTTCAGGACAGCGAATTTCTCTGCCACTAATTCATCACTTTCACCATGATAAGTGCGGCGCTCGGAGTGGCCGATAATGATATATTGTGCGCCGATATCTTTCAGCATCTCAGGAGAGGTTTCGCCGGTGAAGGCGCCGGAGAGGTTCAGACCGGTATCCTGGGCACCCAATATAATGGAGGAGCCTGCCAGGACCTGTTTGGCCTGAGAGAGATAAATTGCCGGTGGTGCGATTGCAACATCACAACCGGTGACATTGCCGATTTCATGACGCAGAGCTGTGATCAGCTCATAAACCATTTTACTGCTGCCGTTCAGCTTCCAGTTACCCATAACTAAGGGATGTCGCATTGTATTTCCTCCTGCCGGAATGAGTTAAATGACTTAAGCTTTATTACCATTGTCCGCGCAGAGCGGCGAACAGGCAAACAGAGAGACAGTATAGTGAAACCGGCGCGAAATAGCTTTGCTTTTCGGCCACTGTTTACTGTGCCGTTTTACTATTAGATAGCGAAAGCTTAATCGGTTCAATAGCGAAAGTTACCCCATTTTTGTCATCAACTACCAGAAGATAGCGTAATGCACCGAATTGAGAGGCATAAGTGCCGGTTTTGAAATCCGTCGCCAGCGTCCGGCTCAGGGCGGCATCAATATTGTTTTTATTGAGTGTCGGCTCGAACTGAATAATCAGTGCCTTAATATAGGCCAGCATCAGAGCGCGATTGGTTTTTTCCGCAGCAGTGTCAGCGCCCGGCAGCAGTGTCAGCTGAAGACTTTTGATTTTTTCACTGTCGCGTTCAAGAACGGCAGAAGAATAAATATAAGAGTTGATGCGGGTTGCCGCCCGCAGATAGCTGGCGGTAATGTCGTTTGAGGCCACGACTTTGTATTCCCGTAATGGCAGCGACGGGTTGTTGCGGTTAAACTGTTTGCGCATCACGGGGATGGTAATGCCGAAGGTGGGCGCATCCGCCTGAAGCCAGAGTATTTCCGGCGGGCAGGGGATGGGAAGTAACGCCGCGTCATCTGCCGCAGCCGGTATGGCGGACAGCAGTGTGCATCCTGCTGTCAGGGCGGCCAGTGCGGTTTTTTTGACTGCGTTCATAGCAACTCCCTGTAGTCCGTCTGCAATATAACCAGTGTACACGATTAGGAAAGAGAAATGACACTACAACAATGGGCGTTTTCGTTTCACGGGCGGATCGGCCGCAAAGCATTCTGGGCGGGGATCGGCGTGTGCGGCGCAGTGCTGTTTCTCCTGATGTCATTACAGGGGTTGTTCCGGTTACCGGTTGAAATGATTATGGTGCCGGTGCTGGTGGTGATGTATCCCGCAGCGGCAATCTTTACCAAGCGCCTGCATGACCGTAACAAGCGCGGCGGCTGGGCGTTAATGCTGGTGATGGCGTGGGCGCTTACCACACCGGACTGGAGCCTCGCCGGTGATTTCTGGCAGTGGGGACTGGGACGTTTTCTGCCGATTTTTATCGTGATGATTATGGTGCTCGACTGTGGTGTGTTCAAAAGCCTTGATGAGGGTAATCGTTTCGGGGAGAGCACGCAGCCGGTGGATAAAATCGACAGCCACTGAGGCGGTGACAGCGGGAGAATCCGCTGTCACGGTATTACCAGTATTGCTCGCTGGTGATATGGCCGGGTTTGCGGCGCAGGTGTTTGCGCATCTCCCGCTCTGTTTTCAGCAGATTTTGTGTATCTTTCACCATCTCCGGGTTGCCGCACAGCATCACATGGCTGTTTCCTGCGGTCAGCGGTAATCCGGCTGCGGCTTCCAGTTCACCGGAACTGATCAGCGCCGGTACCCGGCCATGCAGTGAGCCTTCCGCATGTTCCCGGCTGACGACGGTCACGATCCGCAGTTTGTCACTCCCGGTTTTTTTCTGTATCTCCTGCATCAGCGGCAGATAACTCAGGTCGGCGGCATAACGCACGGCATGCACCAGAACAATATGACGGAACCGTTCCAAATCCCTGCCGTATTGCAGAATGGATAAAAACGGGCCGATGGCGGTGCCGGTGGAAAGCATCCAGAGAGTGTCGCAGTCCGGCATTTCATCAAGCACAAAAAAACCGGCAGCTTCATCGGTGATGAGCAAGTCATCCCCCGGGGTCAGGGCAGCCAGCCGGGGGCTGAGTTTGCCGTCGCCGACATTGACCAGGTAAAACTCAAGGTCATCATTGTCCGGTGCATTAACATAAGAATAAGCGCGCTGTATGCGTTCGCCGTCAATTTCCAGGCCGAGTTTGGCAAATTGTCCCGCTGTAAACGGTAAGACAGGTGCCTGAACATGCAGGCTGAATAAGGTGTCAGTCCAATGTGTGACACGTGTGACACGTCCTGTGATCCAGTTTGACATGCATAACCTCCGTCAGTCGCAGAATGGTCGTTATTAATATGTAAACCAGTGTAATAAGCCGACAGGGAAAAATGTATCGATTAAATGCGTCAGAGGATCCTGTCGCATGAATACGATAAATCAGGATGAACTGTACAGTTTAGTTGCCGGAAGCAGCATAAAAACGGTCGTTTGGTAACAAAAATAAATGTGTGAACTATCTCCCAAAATTTTTTTAATTTGCTATTTTATACGGTATCGCAAGTATGACTGATTCCGGCCGTGATTAATGCTGCCGGAATTGTGCTGTGCCCTCCCGGTGACAATGTAAAGACTGACAATAAAAATGAAAAAACTGGAAAACTTTCATCTGCTGGTAATGCTGATTGCACTGATTGCTGTCGGGCAAATGACGCAGACGGTGTATGTGCCTGTAATAACAGATATTGCGCTGGATTTCGGCGAACCTGCGGGTGCCGTACAGAGCGTGATGGCTGCGTATTTATTTACCTACGGTGCATCCCAGCTTGTTTACGGGCCGATCTCAGATAAAATCGGCCGCCGTCCGGTGATCCTCACCGGATTATTTATCTATGTATTATCCACGACCGCCGCACTGTTTTCACCGGGCCTGACCATGCTGGTGATCGCCAGCGGCTTGCAGGGGCTGGGTACCGGTGTGGCCGGGGTGATGGCACGGACAATGCCGCGTGACTTATACACCGGGATTTCCCTGCGCTATGCCAACAGCCTGCTGAATATGGGGATTTTGGTCAGCCCGCTGATCGCTCCGGTGATCGGCGGTGCCCTGGCGTTTTTCTTCGGCTGGCGCGCCTGTTATGCGTTTCTGCTCCTGCTCGGTCTGGCGGTAGGTTACAACATGTGGCATAAATTGCCGGAAACCCGCCCGCCAATGAAAGAGAAACCCAAAATGTGGGCCTCTTTCCGTCTGCTGCTGACTAACCGGACATTTGTGCCGTATCTGGCGATGCTGATTTGCGGCCTGGCAGGTGTGGCAGTATTTGAGGCATCCAGCGGTGTGCTGATGCGTGACGGTCTGGGGCTGGGCAGTATGGCGGTGAGTATTCTGTTTATTCTGCCGATTCCGGCGGCATTTTTCGGTGCCTGGTTTGCCGGGCGGGACAGCAAATCCTTCAGTTTTATGGTGTGGTGTGCTGTGATCTGCTGCCTGGTGGCCGGCACTCTGATGTGGATCCCGGGGCTGATGGGAGTGATGAATGTCTGGACATTACTGATCCCGGCTGCGCTGTTCTTCTTCGGGGCGGGAATGCTGTTCCCGCTGGCAACCACGGCGGCAATGGAGCCGTTCCCGTATCTGGCGGGGGCTGCGGGTGCGCTGGTGGGCGGATTACAGAATGTCGGTTCCGGGGTTGCCACCTGGATTTCGGCGCTGATGCCGCAGGGCGGACAGGGCAGTGTCGGCCTGCTGATGCTGGCGGTGTCTGTAATTATGATGTTGTGCTGGCTGCCGCTGGCTCACCGGTTGCAGAATCAGCAACCGATGGCATCCTGAATCAGGCTTCTGACATAAGAAAACGGGCACTGTTGTGCCCGTTGTTGTTCTGTTCCGCAGCGGAGTGATCACTGATGCAGTTTATGTTTTTGCAGAAACTGTATGCCTTTGTCCGGAAAATCAGTAAATAACCCTTCTGCTCCGGCCTGAATATAAATAGCATCGAATAACTGTTCAGTGTTCTCCGCATACGGCGGCAAGGCATCCGTTCGGACAGTAAACGGATGGACCATCAGTTGCGAGGTGTGTGCCTCTTCCGCCATCGGTGTCAGAGTGATGTGGCCCGGTTTGGACTCTTTGCTGATAAGCATATGATAATCAGGCCCGATGCCATCAGCATATACTGCGATTTTACTCATCGCACCGGGAGCCATCATCCAGTCATAGTTATAGTTGACCCATTTGCCTTCCGCATTCTGTTCAAATGTTTCCTGCCAGTCGGTGTAAGCGATCAGCTGTATCAGCATCAGATCCATCTTCATTTCCGGCATCAGTTCATTTTTGATGCGCTTTAATTCATTCGGATCGAAACATTGAAGAAATACCCCGGAATCTTTAGTCTGGTAGCCGTAGGCTTTCAGCACTTCCAGGGTTTTACGGGTGATATCTTTACCTTCCTGACGGTGGAACCACGGCGCTTTGATTTCCGGGTAAATCCCGATGTTTTTTCCGGTGGAATGATTCAGGCCCTGAATGAACTCAAGTTCTTCCTGAAAGGTATGAATACGGAAATCTGATTTTCCCATCGGAAAACGACCCGGATATTTTTGTACCGCTTTACCGTTTTCGATTTCAAACCCTTCCGTAAATTTCAGAGATTTAATTTCCGCGAGGGTAAAATCGATGGCGTAGTAACGGCCATCCTTACGCGCGCGATCCGGAAAGCGTTTTGCCACATCTGTAACACGGTCGAGATAATGATCATGCAGGACGATGAGTTCATCATCTTTGGTCATCACCAGATCCTGCTCCAGATAATCAGCACCCTGGGCATATGCCATCGCTTTGGCCGGCAGGGTATGTTCCGGCAGATACCCGCTGGCGCCGCGATGCGCAATCACAATCTTATTGTCTGCCGCAAAAGCCGCAGAGCCGCAAAGCATGGCACCCGCAAGGGCACTGACAAGATAAAACTGACGGGATAAATTCATCTGTATGTCTCCGTTTATGCTTTACTGCGGGCGATTTCATCGTGATGTTTCTTCTCACCACGCATGACCACGACTAACAGAATTACAGCGAGTATACTTCCGCCAATCATGACACCGAAACCGCCATCCCAGCCGAAATAATCCACCGTAAAGCCGACGATTGCACTTGCTGCCACAGAACCGCCGAGGTAGCCGAATAACCCGGTGAATCCGGCCGCTGTACCGGCCGCTTTCTTCGGCGCCAGTTCCAGTGCATGCAGACCGATCAGCATGACCGGGCCGTAAATCAGGAAGCCGATGGTGATCATACACGCCATATCAATAGCCGGGTTTCCCGGCGGGTTGAGCCAGAAGACCACAGTAGCAATTGTTACCAGCGTCATAAAGAACACCCCGGTTGCGCCCCGGTTTCCTTTGAAGATTTTATCTGACATCCAGCCGCACAGCAGCGTGCCCGGGATCCCCGCCCATTCATACAGGAAATAGGCGACAGAATAGCCTTCTATATCGAAGTGTTTGACTTCCCGGAGATAGGTCGGTGACCAGTCGAGCACGCCGTAACGCAGCAGATAAACAAAGACGTTAGCAAAAGCGATATACCACAGTAACCTATTCGGCAGAATGTATTGCATAAAGATCTGTTTTGCCGTTAGTTCAACCTCGCTGTTCTCTGTATAATCATCAGGATAGTCGTTTTTGTACTCCTCGATTGGCGGTAAGCCACAGGATTGCGGGGTATCCCGCATCAGGGCAAATGCGATGAATGCCACCAGAATGGCCGCAAATGCCGGCATATAAAATGCCGCTTTCCAGTCACCGAACCAATACATTCCCAGCAGCATCAGCATTGGTGGTAAGCCGCCGCCGACGTTATGGGCGCAGTTCCAGATTGATACAATCCCGCCGCGTTCTTTCTGTGACCACCAGTGAACCATGGTACGTCCGCACGGCGGCCAGCCCATCCCCTGGAACCATCCGCAGAGAAACAGCAGGATAGCCATAACCCAGACGGAAGAGGTTGCCCAGTCGCAAAAGCCCATGATAAGCATGACAGCCGAGGCAAGGATAAGCCCGGTCGGGAGAAAATAGCGTGGGTTAGCACGGTCAGAAAACGACCCCATGATAAATTTGGAAAGACCATAAGCAATGGAGATCGCAGACAATGCCGTACCCAGTTCGCCTCTGGAGAATCCTTGCTCCATCAGGCTGGGGAAGGCGAGAGCAAAATTTTTCCGGACCAGATAATAAGCGGCATAGCCGAAAAAGATACCCATAAAGATTTGCCAGCGCAGACGGCGGTATACCGGGTCAACTCGATCAGCACTGAGCCGCTGAATATGTGGTGCGGGTTTAAACAGGCTTAGCATATACATCTCCCTCGCTAAGTATTTATCAGTATGCGGTGATGAAGTTTACCGGAATGACAGCGGTTACCTTCATGTATTTTCCTTTGCGCTCATACAATATTCGTTTTAATTCGTTATTACTGTGAATTTCAGCACAACCCGTTACATATTGATTACAGTTGGTGATTTTTTGTGATCTCTGACGGGTATCAGGAAATTTAGTCTGCAGATATGTACTTTTGCCGGGTGAGGTGGTTTTTTGTTCTGGCGGTGACGACTATTTTCGCGCATAAAAAAACCGCCGGTATTAACCGGCGGCAGAGAGATAAAAGCGCAGAGGGATTAGTTGTGTTCTTCCCAGTCCTGTGCACGGGCAACCGCTTTTTTCCAGCCGCTGTAGCGGACATTCCGTTCGGTTGTTTCAATTCCCGGGCGGAAGGTTTTCTCGATGGTGGATTTGGCTTTGATTTCTTCCAAATCCTGCCAAAACCCGGTGGATAGCCCGGCCAGCAGTGCTGCTCCCAGCGCGGTACTTTCGCGGATCAGCGGGCGTTCCACAGAAGTACCCAGGATATCGGACTGGAACTGCATCAGAAAATTGTTTGCTACTGCACCGCCGTCCACACGCAGGGCTTTCAGGCGGGTGCCTGCATCGGCCTGCATCGCTTCCAGCACATCGCGGGTCTGGTAGGCGATAGATTCCAGGGTGGCGCGGATCAGGTGATTGCTGTTCACACCCCGTGTCAGGCCGAAAATTGCACCGCGCGCATACGGATCCCAGTATGGCGCGCCCAGTCCGGTAAAGGCCGGCACCACATACACGCCGTTGCTGTCTTTGACTTTGGTGGCGAAGTATTCGGAATCCGTGGCATCGGCAATGATTTTCATCTCATCGCGCAGCCACTGAATGGAGGCTCCGGCGACAAATACCGCGCCCTCAAGGGCATAATTCACTTCACCGCGCGGACCACAGGCGATAGTGGTCAGCAGGCCGTGTTCTGACAGTACCGCTTCATTACCAGTGTTCATCAGCAGGAAGCAGCCGGTGCCGTAGGTGTTTTTCGCCATTCCCGGCTGAACACACATCTGGCCGAACAGCGCCGCCTGCTGGTCACCGGCAATACCGGCGATAGGAATACGGGTGCCGCCTTTCCCGCCGATATTGGTTTTACCGTAGATTTCCGATGACGCTTTCACTTCCGGCAGCATGGCACGCGGGATGCCGAACAGGCCGAGAATTTTCTGATCCCACTCCAGTGAGCGGATGTTATACAGCATGGTACGTGAGGCGTTGGTGTGATCGGTGACATGCACACGACCCTGTGTCATGCGCCAGACCAGCCAGGTATCGACTGTCCCGAACAGTAATTCCCCTTTTTCTGCTTTCTCCCGTGCGCCCTCAACATTATCGAGGATCCACTTTACTTTGGTACCGGAGAAATACGGGTCGACCACCAGACCGGTGTTTTCCCGGATATAGCGGACCATCTCTTCATTCTGTTTGAGGCCGGTGCAGTAATCCGCTGTCCGGCGGCACTGCCAGACAATCGCATTGTAAACCGGTTTACCGCTCTCTTTTTCCCAGACGATGGTGGTTTCACGCTGGTTGGTGATACCGATAGCGGCAACTTCGTCCGGATGTACGTCAGTTTTTGCGAGCACTTCCGTTAAGACGGAACTTTGTGTGGCCCAGATTTCCATCGGGTCATGCTCCACCCAGCCCGGTTTCGGGTAGATTTGGGTGAATTCGCGCTGCGCGATATCGATAATATTGGCATTACGATCAAAAAGTACCGCCCGTGAACTGGTGGTTCCCTGATCCAGCGCGACGATATACTTTTTCTCACGGGTGATTGTTTCTGTTGTCATAATTAAACCTGTTTTATTTCTGAGTGAACAAACACGCGATAACGTCAGAGTACGCGATTCGCTGCGGTATTATTTTTCTTCCCCGGCGTCACACACTTCACACGGCAGATGACGGCCGATCAGTTTGTGGTAGCCAAATGCACCCAATAACCCGCCGACGACCGGCGCAAACACCGGAACCAGGAAATACGGGATATCACGCCCGCCGGTGAAGGCAATATCCCCCCAGCCTGCGAGGTATGTAACCACTTTCGGGCCGAAGTCACGGGCAGGGTTAAGGGCGAAGCCGGTCAGCGGGCCGAAGGATCCCCCGATAACCGCAATCAGCAGACCAATCAGCAGCGGTGCCAGCGGGCCGCGCGGTACACCGTTGCCGTCATCAGTCAGTGCCAGGATAAGGCAGACCAGGATAGCGGCAATCACCACTTCGATAAAGAAAGCCTGACCCACGCTGACAGGTGCTGCCGGATAGGTGGAGAAAACACCGGCGGTAAAGAGGCTTTCCTGTGAACCACGCACAATATGATGTACCTGGTCATAATCGAGGAATACATTGTAATACATGGCATAAACCAGCGCTGCAGCGGCAAATCCGCCGAGAAATTGTGCCACGATATACGGAATCACTTTGCGGCGGTCAAAGCAGGCGAACAGCCAGAGCGCGAGTGTGACGGCCGGGTTAAGATGCGCTCCGGAGATCCCGGCGGTCAGATACACCGCCAGTGCCACGCCCAGGCCCCAGATGATACTTACTTCCCATAATCCCAGTTGTGCGCCGGCGATACGAACTGCGGCCACACAGCCTAAACCAAAGAAGACCAGCAGTGCTGTACCCAGGAATTCGGAAAGACATTGTCCGAAGAGGGTCGGAGATTTTAGTAGACTCATAGTATCAATCCTGATAATGCAAAATTAGGGTGAAATAAGTGCAAATTATTAACAAATGATGTTCTTCATGTATCAGACGTATGTCGTAGTGTGAATTTATCGTTAATGAGCGGAAACGAGAAATAACGAAATCAAAAACTGTGGATCTCGTCAACAAATTGAGCGATTTCGCTTATTTTGTAACAGACGGTCAACATTCAGGCTGATAACAGCCGGATTTTATTCTGCTGCATTATGGGGAATACACGGGATGTGACTGGACACATTGATAACACCTACTTACAATCAGTGCATCGCTTACAAGGAGGACGCAAGATGTCATTTGAGGTATTTGAAAAGCTGGAAGCAAAAGTCCAGCAGGCTATTGACACCATCACCCTGTTACAGATGGAAATAGACGAATTAAAAGAAACGAACAACAACCTGAACCGTGAAGTGCAGAATGCTGCCGGTGCGCGTGAGTCACTGGTGCGTGAAAACGAACAGCTGAAACAGGAACAGCAGGGCTGGCAGGAGCGTCTGCGGGCGTTGCTGGGTAAGATGGACGACGTCCAGTAATTACGCGTCATCCTTCGCCCTGCGGCTGTGTTGGTTTCGCTCAGCTCCCCGGTCACATACTGGTGCATGCTCCCGGGGCTCTTCGCTTCGCCGCCTTGCCACAGAACGAATGATTGAGTGTGATGCGCGGTTTTTACGTTACGTCATAACGACAAAAGGGCGGATATTCCGCCCTTTTTGCTGTCTGTGTTTCTGATGAGGATTACGCTTCGGTCAGTGCGTCTTCATCGTCTTCATCGTCTTCATCGTCATCATTTTCATCCGGAAGGGCCAGCGGGATATCTGACAGAATAATGCCGGTATTATCCGCATACAGATAATCGCCGGAGAAGAACGTCACACCACCGAAATTCACGCGGATGTCGCTGTCGCCGATACCTTCTGAACCGCAACCGGCCGGAATGGCGGCCATGGCCTGGATACCGATATCCATTTCCGCCAGATCGTCCACCTGACGCACCGCGCCATACACCACAATACCTTCCCAGCCGTTCTGCACAGCCAGTGCCGCCAGCTCTGCATCAACCAGCGCGCGGCGGACAGAGCCGCCCCCGTCAACGAGGAGAATACGTCCCTCTCCTTCTTCTTCCAGGAGATCAAAGAGCACGCCGTTATCTTCAAAGCATTTTACGGTGGTGATCTGCCCCGCAAATGATGAACAGCCCCCGAAGTTGGAAAACAAGGGTTCGACGACATTCACATTTTCCTGGTAAATGTCACAAAGTTCGGAGGTATCGAAGGTATCATTTTTCATAGGATTTTATGTCTGGTTGCTGCCGGATACAGTCAGTATAGCCCCTTCACACGGTTGTTTGCAAAATCAACAACGAACCGCTTTCCGATCTGAATCAAGAAAGCGGCAGATTTTGGTGTAATCCCGGTTACAGACGCTGGCAGATAAGTCCCGCAGAAAACAGAATATTGACCAGCAATGCGGCTTTTACCATCTGCTCCAGCAGCGGGCGCATCCCCGTGGCGGTCATATCCCCCAGCACACGTCTGATATGCATAAACAGTACCGGTGCGGAGAGCAGAAACAGCCAGCTGTACCAGCCGTGCAGATAGAGAAGGGTAAAGAGAACCAGGCACAGGAACGCAACGGTAATCACGGCGGCATGGTAATAGCGGGATTTCAGCGGGCCGAGGCGGACGGCCAGGGTATTTTTCCCGGTCAGAATATCATTTTCGATATCGCGCATATTATTGATATTCAGCACCGCAACAGACAGCAGTCCGCAGGCGGTCGCCGGCAGAATGGTCAGCGGGCTGAAAAAACCGGCCTGAAGGTAATAGGTGCCTATCACACTCAGCCAGCCGAAAAAGATCAGAACAGAGATATCACCCAGCCCGAGATAGCCGTAAGGCTTTTTCCCGACGGTATAAGTGATCGCGGCGATAATGGCGGCCACACCTAATCCCAGGAAGCCGATAATATCTTCCGGTTTCCCGCAGGCGACAATAATCAGTGCCAGCCCGGACAGACAAGCGAGGGTGACGGTCAGAATCAGCGCTTTTTTCATCTGAGCAGCAGTGATCACGCCTTTCTGCATGCCGCGCAGCGGCCCGAGGCGCGCTTCTGTATCGGTACCTTTTACCGCGTCACCGTAGTCATTTGCCAGATTCGACAGAATCTGCAGAATTCCGGTAGTGATAAGGGCGAGCAGGGCAACAGGAAATTTAAAATGACCGGTCCAGTAAGCCAGTGCGGAACCGGTAATAATGGCGATCACCCCGAGAGGTAATGTTTTGGGCCTCAGGCTTTCCAGCCAGGCTTGGGTACGGCTGATGGCCGGTGAAGGGGTGACTGACATTGAAACTCGCTTACTTTTCAGAATGTAATAATAACGACAAAAAATAATAACGCAGACTGCCGGGCAGATTATACCCGTACAGTCTGAATAATATTATGTCTGATTATTATCGAATTACAGAATAAAGCGACTTAAATCTTCGTCAGCGACCAGCTGATCCAGATGATCTTTCACATATTCCGCATTAATCTCAATGGATTGCCCCTGTTTTTCACTGGCATCGTAGGAAATTTCTTCCATTAATCGTTCCAGCACCGTATGTAAACGACGGGCACCGATATTTTCGGTGGTTTCGTTTACCTGCCATGCGGATTCCGCAATTTTACGGATGCCGTCCTGTGTAAAGGTGATATCCACACCTTCGGTGGCCATCAGCGCTTTGTACTGAACGGTCAGTGATGCGTTCGGTTCGGTCAGGATGCGCTCGAAATCTTCGGTGGTCAGCGCCTGTAATTCCACACGGATAGGCAGACGCCCCTGTAATTCCGGGATCAGATCAGACGGGCTGGAAACCTGGAAAGCACCGGAGGCGATAAACAGAATGTGATCCGTTTTTACCATGCCGTGCTTGGTGGATACGGTACAGCCTTCAATCAGCGGCAGCAGGTCGCGCTGAACCCCTTCACGGGACACATCAGGCCCGGAGGATTGTCCGCCGCGCTTACAGATTTTATCGAACTCATCGATAAACACGATACCGTGCTGTTCAACGGCTTCAATTGCCTGCTCTTTCAGCTCTTCCGGATTAACCAGTTTGGCAGCTTCTTCCTCAATCAGCAGTTTGAAGGCCTCTTTGATCTTCATTTTGCGCGGTTTTTGTTTCTGTCCGGCCAGATTCTGGAACATGGACTGTAACTGGCTGGTCATCTCTTCCATGCCCGGAGGCGCCATGATTTCCACGCCCATCGGTGCGGCAGACACTTCAATTTCAATGTCTTTATCATCCAGCTGGCCTTCGCGCAGTTTTTTGCGGAATGCCTGGCGGGCTGCAGACGGCTCTGCCTGCGCGTCAGTCTGACCCCAGTTATTTTTTGCCGGCGGGATCAGCACATCGAGAATGCGCTCTTCAGCCATTTCCTCAGCACGGAAACGGTTTTTCTCGATAGATTGCAGGCGCACCATTTTCACAGCGGAATCGGTCAGATCACGGATGATAGAATCCACTTCTTTACCGACATAACCCACTTCGGTAAATTTGGTGGCTTCCACTTTGATAAACGGCGCATTGGCCAGTTTGGCAAGGCGGCGGGCAATTTCGGTTTTACCGACACCGGTCGGGCCAATCATCAGAATATTTTTCGGAGTGACCTCGTGGCGCAGCTCTTCATTGAGCTGCATACGGCGCCAGCGGTTACGCAGCGCGATGGCAACAGCACGTTTGGCTTTATCCTGGCCGATAATATGGTTATCGAGTTCGCTGACAATTTCGCGTGGAGTCATTTCGGACATAACGTCGATCCTTATGCTTTTGAAGGTAATTCTTCAAAATTCAGATTGTGGTTGGTGTAGATACAGATATCACCGGCAATAGTCAGTGCGCGCTCCGCGATTTCACGGGCACTCAGATCCGTGGTTTCCAGCATGGCGCGGGCTGCGGCCTGGGCATACGGGCCGCCGGAACCAATGGCAATCAGATCATTTTCAGGCTGAACGACATCCCCCTGGCCGGTGATAATCAGCGATGCGGTTTCATCGGCAACGGCCAGCAGTGCTTCCAGTTTGCGCAGCATGCGGTCAGTACGCCAGTCTTTGGCGAGCTCAACGGCGGCTTTTGTCAGGTGTCCCTGATGGAGTTCAAGTTTGCGTTCAAACAGTTCAAAGAGGGTAAAGGCATCCGCGGTGCCGCCGGCGAAACCGGCAATGACTTTGTCATGATAGAGGCGGCGGACTTTGCGGACATTACCTTTCATGACGGTATTACCCATTGTCGCCTGTCCATCACCACCAATTACGACCTGGCCATTACGGCGAACACTTACGATTGTTGTCATGAGTCAGCCCCTGGTTGTGCTAAAGGATAGAGAGAGGCCGCCGGGTATATTCCCGGCGGCACAGAATTAACTTCAGATATGGGGGAGGGCTGAAGGATTTCAACCCCCGGCAGAGCGAAGAATACAATTTGTTACACCGGCATCAGCGGCACGGCTTTTCACAGATTGCGCTGCGGATTTCTCATACGGGCCGAGCATAACGCGGTACCAGCCGCCGCCCCGGGATACCCGGCTTTCAATGCCGGAGAAGGCAAGACCGGCGCGGACTTCTTCTGCCTGAGCATTTTCACGGAATGATCCGCACTGGATTAACCAGCGCTCAGGTACAGCCTGCGGTTTTTCCTGCACCGGTTTTGGTCTCTCAGCCGGTTGCGGTGCCGGACGGGTTTCCGGCTGCATGCGCAGCTGCGGATCCTGGCCGGTGATCACCACCTGAGAGCGCGGAACCGCGCCGTTTGCCGGGACTTCCTGTAACTGAACCGGTGCCTGCTGCATATCAGACTGCATCTGCTCCAGCAGCTGCCGCTGTTCCTGAGTCAGTTTGGCATTCGGATCAATGCGGTTGGCCGGTGCCTGCGGGTTGGAGTAATACTGCTCCGGTACCCCGGCTTCGCGGTTTTCCAGCTCTTTGATATAACGCCAGCGCTCCTCAGGGATCGGCGGGAGCCCGTTACCGGTACTCTGCTGATGCGCAGGCGGAATGACGCTGTCAGAAGCGGTCTGACTTTTTTTGTTATAGACCAGATAGAACAGGCCGCCGACAAAAAAGACCACCAGTGCCACGGCGATCACCAATGTGGTGAACGGCAGGCCTTTCGCCTGACTTTTCTTCCGTGATTTACTTTTTTTACGCGGCGCAGAGCGTCCGCGTCCCACATAATCTCGTTGTGCCACTGTTTCAATTCACTAATGAGTCGATTAAGAAAACATATTATTCAGTATTACATGTTACTTAACCTTATGGTTTTTGCCTAGCTTTTAGGCGCGCAGGCACTTTCTCTGATGATTAAATCAGAATCCAGCAGGCGCGAACCTTTTGCCACGGTGTGTCCCTGCAACTGATTCAGCAGCAGTAAGAAAGACTGACGGCCGATTTCATAACGGGGCTGTGCGATGGTCGTCAGGGTCGGCGAACAGTATTGTGCGGCCGGTAAATCATCGAAACCGACAACCGAAAGATCCTGCGGCAGTGTCAGCCCCTGTTTTCTGGCCGCCCAGAGAACGCCGATCGCCATAATATCGTTATGGCAGAAAATCGCAGTCGGCGGTTCCGGCAGTGCCAGCAGTTGTGCGGCACACTCCGCACCACTCTCGTGGGTAAAGTCACCGCGCACCAGATACTCTTCCCGCACCGGCATTCCCATACGGCGCATTGCCTGAATATAACCTTCGACGCGGTACTGACACAACGGCAGCTCTTCCGGCCCGGAAATACAGGCGATCCGGGTGTGTCCCAGTGACTGTAAGTAATGAGTGGCATTAAAGGCAGCGGTCAGGTTATCAATATTCACCGTCGGCAGCTCCAGCTCCGGGGCAAATTCGTTGGCCATCACCATCGGCGGGAAGTGGCGCTGTTCATCGTGGCGGCTGTCAAACGGCACATCGGAGCCGAGCAGCACCATGCCGTCGATTTGTTTGGTGACAATCAGGTTTACAAAGGTGTGTTCCTGCTTGTGCTGATACCGGCAGTCGCCGATCAGCACCAGATAGCCGTGTTTGGCGGCAATTTCCTCAATACCGACAATAATATCGGTAAAAAACGGGTCGCCGATATCCGGCACAATCACCAGAATGGTGCGGGATTCATTACGTTTCATACCACGGGACAGATTGTGCGGGTAATATCCCACTTCCAGGACGGCATTTTCCACTTTCTGCCGTGTCTGCACGGAAACTTTTTCCGGATTCATCAGTGTCCGCGACACCGTCGCGGTTGAGACGCCTGCGGCTCTGGCGACATCTTTCATTGTCGCTCCGGTATCGTTGCGGCGTGGTTCCATCATTAATTCCTTTGGTTACCCTGTAAGTGTATCGATTGCGCGGTTTTTGTGATCATTATGGTCCGCTGTGCTTTTCACATGCCTGTGAAAAACCGCCTGAGCTTCTTAAGTGAAATTCAGACGGTTTATTAATCGTTCTATTAACGGCTATTCTAAGCCCTTTGTAAAATTAATCTGTTACCCGGTTTGCATAAAACTGTGAGATATCTCAATTTTTTGAGACGGTGCGCACTTTCAGTGAGACGTCAGTTTCAGCCGTCGGTCGGATCGACATCCACATTCCAGCGGACTTTCCGGCTTTCCGGCATCTGCTGAATATAAGGAATGGCCTGTGCAACAATTTTCTGCAACTGACTGCGGGACGGATGCTGTAACAGCAACTGCCAGCGAAAACGCCCGCCGCGTTTGGCCTGAATAGCAGGCAGCGGCCCCATCAGCCAGAAATGTTCATCCCGCAGCGGATGGGATTCGAACAGTTGGCGTACGGTTTGCAGAAATGCATTTGCCCGCTGGTTATTCTGATCTTCAGCGCGGATCATCACCTGGCTGGTATAAGGCGGCAGGCAGACACTCTGCCGCTCATTCAGTGCCTGTGCGGCAAAGGCGGCGTAGCCTTTTTCCAGAAGTACGGTCAGCAGCGGATGCTCCGGATGGTGAGTCTGCAAAATGACCTCACCGCGTTTACCGGCGCGCCCGGCCCGGCCGGAGACCTGGGTATAGAGCTGCGCAAAACGCTCCGCTGCACGGAAATCACCGGAGAACAGCGCGCCGTCCACATCCAGCAGAGCCACCAGGGTGACATCCGGGAAGTGGTGGCCTTTGGCCAGCATCTGAGTGCCGATAAGGATACGCGCACCACCCTGATGCACATCTGCCAGGTGCTGTTCCAGCTCGCCTTTGCGGCTGGTGGTATCGCGATCCAGCCGTGTGACCGGGACATCCGGGAACAGCGGGGTGATACTCTCCTCCAGTTGTTCGGTGCCCAGCCCGACCGGTACCAGCTGTGTGGAGCCGCACTGCGGGCACTGTTTCGGCACCGGGCGCTGGCTGTCACACTGGTGGCAGCGCAGCATGCGGTGGTTCTGGTGCAGGGTGTAAAAATGGTCGCAGCGCGGACATTCTGCTATCCAGCCGCACTCGTGGCACAGCATCGCCGGGGAAAAACCGCGCCGGTTGAGGAACAGAATGATCTGGTTATCCGCTGCCAGATGATGACGAATGCGTTTGATCAGCGGCTGAGACAGCCCTGCGGTGAGCGGCAGTCCTTTCAGATCGAGCAGATGCTGATCTGCAAGCTGTGCATTTCCCGCCCGGTGTGTCAGCGGCAGTATTTTGTATTTTTTCTGCCGGACATTAAACAGGGTTTCCAGTGACGGGGTCGCTGTGCCCATTACAACCGGAATATCATTTTTCTTGGCGCGGAACACTGCGAGGTCGCGGGCATGGTAGCGCCAGCCATCCTGCTGTTTATAGGAACCGTCGTGCTCCTCATCAATAATAATGATGCCGAGTGAGGTAAACGGTGTGAACAGCGCGGAACGGGTGCCGATAACAATTGCGGTATCTCCGCGCTTTGCCCGCAACCAGACGGCCAGCCGCTCGCTGTCATTCATGCCGGAGTGGAGAATATCCACCGGCGCCTGAAAACGGGCGCGGAAGCGGGCGATGGTTTGTGGTGTCAGGCCGATTTCCGGCACCAGCACCAGCGCCTGGCGGCCTTCTGCCAGTATATTTTCCAGTACACTGAGATACACCTCGGTTTTCCCGGATCCGGTCACACCGTCCAGCAGCCAGGGTGAAAACTGATGCTGCTCTGCACGGATCGCCCCCACGGCAGTCGCCTGTTCGGTATTGAGTTTCAGACGCTCACCGGTGACCGCAAATCCCGGCTGCCAGGGTTTGCTTTCCGGCTGCACATCTTTCAGGGTGATCAGGTTTTTCTTTTTCAGTCCCTGTAATGCGCTTTCACTGAGTTCATATTCCGCCGTCTGATGGCGGTAAACCGACTGACGGCGCAGACAGGCCAGTGCCTGCTGCTGTTTCGGGGAGCGTTTGAGGGTGTGGATATCAATCTCATGCCCTTCAGGGGTAACTTCCCAGCACCACAGCGGTGCAAAGGCAGCTTCTTTGCCCTGACGCAGCAAAATTGGCATGGCATGAAACAGCACTTCGCCTAACGGATAATGGTAATACTGTGCCGCCCAGTTCAGCAGCGGCCACAAATCCCCCGGAAACAGCGTGTCATCATCCGGACAGGCAATGACCGGCTTGAGTTTCTCCGGGCTGAAGGTACTGGTTTCCGCCAGTTCAGCCACGATACCGACTGCCTGTTTCTGCCGCCCGAACGGCACGATCACCCGTGCCCCCGGCACCGGGCGGGGCATATCATCAGGCAGTAAATAGTCAAATGTTTGTGTCAGAGGTACTGGTAATATCACCCGGACGACTGTCATTATAATGTCCATCATCGGCAGAGCGCCGGTGTGTAAAAAACACACAGCGGCGGAAAAGGCATAAAAGTGTCTGAATAATCACCGGATTTCAGTTTTTCCCCGGTAAAAACAGGGAAATTATCCGTAAAACGGTATCCAGAATACCACGAAAAGACAGCGGATTTCATTGCATGGTTCCGGGATTTTCTGTATGATCCGCCGCCTTTGGTAATTAAAATACCAGCGATAACTTATCATCAACACGACGTGTGGTGTCCGGCAATAAAAGGCCCGGATAGCGACACGGCCAAAACCTGAGGTTTCCCATGAAAAAAGGTATTCATCCAGACTACGCAGAAATCACTGCAACCTGCTCTTGCGGCAATGTAATGAAAATTAACTCTACCGCAGGTCACAACCTGAACCTGGACGTGTGCGGCGAATGCCACCCGTTCTATACCGGTAAACAGCGTGACGTTGCAAGCGGCGGCCGTGTTGATCGCTTCAACAAACGCTTCAGCGTTCCTTCTGCGAAGAAATAATGGCACAGCGCGGCATGCCGCGCTCTGTTCCATAAAAAACGCCCTGAATGAAAATATTTCACAGGGCGTTTTTTTATGTCTGTTTCCGGGTTGTGAAGTCGTATAACACGCGGATAAAACTCAATATTCCCACGTATCTGGGTCGACCCCATGCTGGCGCATAATTTCTTTCGCCACTTCCGGGATTTCATCACTGCGTTCTTTGCGCAGATCATCATCATCGGGCAGTGGCTGTCCGGTAAAAGCATGCAGAAATGCTTCACATAACAGTTCGCTATTGGTGGCATGACGCAGGTTATTCACCTGGCGGCGCGTGCGCTCATCCGTTAAAATTTTAAGCACTTTCAACGGGATAGAAACTGTAATCTTCTTTACCTGCTCACTCTTTTTGCCATGCTCAGCATAAGGGCTGATATATTCACCGTTCCATTCAGCCATGGATTACCTTGTTATCTTAGTCAGTTTGAGGAGGAGCCGGGTACAGAAATGTACCTGACTGATACCGGTATTATCCCACTTGTATATATAACCGTAAAGCAGGATGGATGTCCAGACATATTGACGTCTAAACTAACCGCAGATATGCTGATAACTCGTTCGGTTACTGACAGGGAAAGAGGTATGGCACGCAAACCCGCGACAGCGGCAATTCATAACGGACTCAATGAAGAGATCCAATTCGGCTGTGTCATACCGCCGGTGTATCTCTCATCAACTTATAATTTTCCGGCCTTCAACAGCCCGCGTGAACATGACTATTCACGGCGCGGCAATCCCGGCCGGGATATCACCGGCCGCACACTGGCTGAGCTGGAAGGCGGTGCCGGGGCAGTGGTAACCGGCAGCGGGATGTCGGCACTGCATCTGTTGTTCACGGTGTTTTTGTCACCGGGGGATGTGATTGTGGCCCCGCATGACTGTTACGGCGGTACTTACCGGCTGCTCGATAGTTGTCAGCAACGCGGCCATTTTACGGTTCGCTTTGCGGATATGAATGATGAGGCGTCACTCAGTGCCGCACTGGCAGAAAAACCGAAACTGGTACTGATTGAAACGCCGGGCAATCCGCTGCTGCGGATCACGGATATTGCGGCGGTCAGTGAAAAAGCGCATCAGGCCGGGGCACTGGTTGCGGCAGATAACACGTTTCTCAGCCCGGTATTACAGCAGCCGCTGGCGCTGGGTGCGGACTTTGTGATCCATTCCTGTACCAAATACCTGAACGGACATTCCGATGTGGTGGCCGGAGTGGTCATCGCCGCGGATGAAGAACATTGCGAAACACTGGCGTGGTGGGCAAATAATATCGGCATCACGCTGGGGGCGTTTGACAGCTATCTGCTGTTGCGCGGTATCCGTACCCTGATCCCGAGAATCACATTACAGGAAAAAAATGCCCGTATTCTGGCGGATTATCTGGTGTGTCAGCCGATGGTGAAGAAAGTGTATTATCCGGGACTGGAAACGCATCCCGGGCATGAACTGGCCGCAAAGCAGCAGAAAGGATTCGGCGCAATGCTCAGTTTTGACATTAATGGTGATGAAGCTGCAATTTCCCGCTTTTTATCTCACCTGTCTCTCTTTACACTAGCAGAGTCATTGGGCGGTGTGGAAACACTGATTTCCCACGCAGCGACCATGACACATGCGGGAATGCCGGAGCAGGCGCGGCATGCAGCGGGAATTTCAGACACTTTATTACGTATTTCTGCGGGGATTGAGGACAGCAGTGATTTGATTGCTGATCTGGATCGCGCATTTCAGTCAGTGACTAAGGGGTAAGGGTAATCATGGGTGCGTTGGCGATTGATGAATCAGTAAAAGGGCGTCAGTTACATAAATTCGGCGGCAGCAGCCTGGCAGATGCAAAATGCTATCTGCGGGTGGCGAATATTATGGCGAACTACAGTGAGCCGGATGACCTGATGGTTGTGTCTGCCGCAGGCAGCACCACCAATCAGCTGATTAACTGGGTCAAACTGAGTCAGAATGACCGCGCCGCCGCAGAACAGGCACAGCAGACCCTGCAACGCTACCAGACTGCCCTTATCAGTGACTTACTGCCGGAAATTCAGGCCAATGTCCTGATTTTTCAGTTTAATGATGATATTCACCGCCTGGCGAAACTGCTGGAAAATCCGCTGAGTGATGTGACTTATGCGGAAGTGGTCGGTCACGGTGAAGTCTGGTCTGCCCGTCTGATGGCTCAGGTGCTTCAGGAACAGGGCATGGCGGCGCAGTGGCTGGATGCCAGAACATTCCTGTGTGCGGAGCGGGCGGCACAGCCGGAAGTGGATACCGTGCGGTCACAGCCGCTGCTGGCTGCGTTGCTGGCACTGCATCCGGGCAAACGCCTGGTGGTGACCGGGTTTATCTCCCGTAACCGTGCCGGGGAAACGGTGCTGCTCGGCCGTAACGGCAGTGACTATTCCGCTACTCAGGTCGGTGCGCTGGCCGGGGTGAAAAAAGTCACTATCTGGAGTGATGTTGCCGGGGTTTACAGCTCAGATCCGCGCAAAGTCAAAGATGCCTGTCTTCTGCCGCTGCTGCGTCTGGATGAAGCCAGTGAACTGGCACGTCTGGCGGCACCGGTGCTGCATACCCGTACATTACAGCCGGTATCAGTCAGCGATATCGATTTACAGCTGCGTTGCAGTTACCAGCCGGAACAGGGCTCGACAAAAATTGAGCGGGTGCTGGCGTCCGGGACCGGGGCGAAAATTGTGACAAACCATGATGAGGTCTGTCTGATTGATATCCGTCTGCCGGCCGGGGATGACGCCAGAGCGCGTTATAAAAGTATTGATCTGTTGCTCAAGCGCGGGCAGATCCGCCCGCTGGCGGTAGGCCTGCATAATGATGATAATCTTATTCAGCTCAGTTATACCGCCGAAGTGGCAGACAGCGCCCTGCATGTGCTGGAAAGTGCCGGGCTGCCGGGCACACTGACCCTGCGTGACGGCTTCTCGCTGGTGGCGCTGGTCGGGGCGGGCGTCTGTAAAAACCTGCTGCACTACCACCGTTTTTATCAGCAGCTCAAAGATCAGCCGGTGGAATTTATCTGGCAGGCTGAGGACGGTATCAGCCTCGTGGCGATCCTGCGCACCCGTCAGACCGGACATGTTATTCAGGGTCTGCATCAGAGCCTGTTCCGTGCGGAAAAACAAATCGGTCTGATGGTATTCGGCAAAGGCAACATCGGCAGCCGCTGGCTGGAGTTGTTCGCGCGTGAGCAGAGAAATCTCTCTGCCCGCAGCGGGTTTGAATTTATTCTGGCCGGGGTGGCGGACAGTGAACGGGCACTGCTCAGTTATGACGGGCTGGATCCGAGCCGTGCGCTGGCGTTCTTTAATGAAGAAGCTGAGCCGGTGGCGGATGAGGATACCCTGTATCTGTGGATGCGCAATCATCCGTTTGATGACCTGGTAATTATCGACCTGACCGCCAGCAAAGCGCTGGCAGAAAGCTACGCTGATTTTGCTGCGTATGGTTTTCATGTTATCAGTGCCAACAAAATTGCCGGTGCGGCAAAAACCCGCGATTACCGTCAGATCCGCGATGCGTTCCGCAAAACCGGGCGTCACTGGCTGTACAATGCCACGGTTGGTGCGGGGCTGCCGATCAACCACTGCGTGCGTGATCTGCATGAAAGCGGTGACAGCATTCTGGCGATCAGCGGGATCTTCTCCGGCACACTCTCCTGGCTGTTCCTGCAATTCGACGGCACGGTGCCGTTCAGTGAACTGGTGGAACAGGCCTGGCAGCAGGGGCTGACCGAACCGGATCCGCGAATTGATTTGTCCGGTCAGGATGTGATGCGCAAGCTGATTATCCTTGCCCGTGAAGCCGGGTATGAAATCGAACCGGAGGATGTCCGTGTGGAATCCCTGGTACCTGAAGCGGCACAGGAAGGTACGACGGATCACTTCTTTGAGAATGTCACAGCGCTGAATGAACAGATGGCCTGCCGCCTGGAAGCCGCCCGTGAAATGGACATGGTGCTGCGTTACGTGGCCCGCTTTGATGCCAACGGCAAAGCGCGTGTCGGGGTGGAAGCAGTCCGGCCTGATCATCCTCTGGCTGCATTACAGCCGGGTGATAACCTCTTTGCGGTGGAAAGCCGCTGGTACCGTGATAACCCGCTGGTGATCCGCGGACCCGGTGCCGGACGTGATGTGACCGCCGGGGCAATTCAGTCGGATTTAAACCGTTTGGCACAGTTGCTGTAATGCATCAGATTGCGACTATTGCTGGGGTTAAATAGTCTTAAAAAGTCCGTACGCAGGACAAAAGATGACTATAACGGGAATTGTCTTATTACGTTCAGGATACGGGATTGATATAAATAACGCATGGTGATGTTTCAGGATGGACATATAACCATCATGGATGATGGCTGTGACAGGATGTCATGGTAAGGATATGCACCGGACGTGCTTTTTCTGACAGGAAGTCAGTCTGAGGACAGAAACAATCCAGGCGGGATGCAATTAACGGATTTAATTGCATCCCGTTATTATTTTCACTTCCCTGCCGTTTTCCTGTTAAACGTTTCCCGCTGAATTTTTCCCTGTCTGACTGAGGATTTTCGCTCAGGCTGAATCGTTACTATTTTTGCCTTAATTCGCGATATCTGCCTGTGATGTTTGTTTTTCCCTTTCATTATGCTGACGGGACGGAATTTTACCCGATAATCCGGCAGCAGCCAGTGTGCGGCATGATGCCCGTGCGGTAATTAAATCTGATAAAGTCCTTTCAAAGCGCGTTTTTTTTGATATGAATATAGGGCAGAGATAAATGCAAGGGAACGGCGTCACAAAATAAGAATTAATCCGTCGTATGAAATCACTAAGATGTACAGGACAGAGAACTGCCGGCTGAAAGTTCCTCACCGGCGGTCATAGGATTCTGCCGTCAATAAGGGTCAGGGGTCGTATGAATCAACAATATTCCGCAATGCGCAGTAACGTCAGTATGCTCGGGAAACTTCTCGGAGACACGATCAAAGAGGCCCAGGGTGAACATATTCTCGAGAAAGTAGAATCCATCCGTAAGTTATCCAAAGCGTCACAGGCCGGTAATGAAATCCAGCGGCAGAAGCTGCTGATGACACTGCAAAATCTATCCAATGAAGAACTGCTGCCGGTTGCCCGCGCATTTAACCAGTTCCTGAACTTAACCAACGTGGCGGAACAGTATCACAGCATTTCGCCGCACGGGGAGGCGGCCAGTAATCCGGTTGCCCTGGCGGCGCTGTTTGATCAGCTGAAAGCTAAAAACTTTACCAATGAAGAGATGCGCAAGGCCGTGGATGAGCTTTCCATTGAGCTGGTGCTGACCGCGCATCCGACCGAAATTGCCCGCCGTACCCTGATCCACAAACTGGTGGCGGTGAATACCTGTCTTGCACAGCTGGATCACGATGATCTGGCTGATTATGAGCACGATCGTATTATGCGCCGTTTGCGTCAGCTGGTGGCACAGGCCTGGCACACCGATGAAATCCGCAAAGACCGCCCGACACCGATTGATGAAGCCAAATGGGGCTTTGCTGTGGTGGAAAACAGTTTGTGGGAAGGCGTTCCGGCATTTCTGCGCGAGTTTAATGAGCAGCTGGAAGCCTCGCTGGATTATAACCTGTCCGTGGAAGCCACGCCGGTCCGCTTTACTTCCTGGATGGGCGGCGACCGTGACGGTAACCCGAATGTGACAGCGGATATCACCCGGCGCGTGCTGACCCTCAGCCGCTGGAAAGCAGCTGATCTTTTCTATAATGATATTCAGGTGCTGGTCTCCGAGCTTTCCATGAGCGAGTGTACACCGGAGCTGCGTGAGCGCGTGGGTGAGGATGCCGCTGAGCCGTACCGTGTCATCACCAAACAGCTGCGCGCCCGTCTGAAAAGTACGCTGGATTACCTGGAGCGCTGCCTGGCCGGTGAACCGGCTATCAAACCGGATAATCTGCTGACAGATAACGAAGAGTTATGGGAGCCGCTGTATCTTTGCTACCGCTCTCTGGTTGAGTGCGGCATGAAGATTATCGCCAACGGCCAGCTGCTTGATACATTGCGCCGCATCCGCTGCTTCGGTCTGCAACTGGTGCGCATTGATGTGCGTCAGGAAAGCACCCGTCACACAGAAGCACTGTCTGAACTGACACAATATCTCGGCCTCGGGGATTATGCAGCCTGGCCGGAAGAGGAAAAACAGGAATTCCTGCTGAGTGAATTGCAGTCGAAACGTCCGCTGGTGCCGCAGAACTGGCAATGCAGTAATGAAACCCGTGAGGTATTCGATACCTGCCGGGTGATTGCAGAATCACCGGAAAATTCTGTCGCCGCCTATGTGATTTCGATGGCAAAAGTGCCGTCGGATGTCCTGGCTGTCAAACTGCTGCTCAAAGAGTCCGGCAGCCCGGTCACCCTGCCGGTCGCGCCGCTGTTTGAAACCCTGGATGACCTCAATAATGCAGAGAGTGTTATCACCCGCCTGCTGAGCATTGATTGGTACCGTAACCTGATTAATGACCGTCAGATGGTGATGATCGGTTATTCGGATTCCGCCAAAGATGCCGGGGTGATGGCGGCGTCCTGGGCACAGTATCGCGCCCAGGATGCACTGATTAAAGTCTGTGCCCGTGAAGGCGTGATACTGACACTGTTCCACGGCCGCGGGGGCACCATCGGCCGCGGTGGCGCACCGGCACATGCCGCACTGCTCTCACAGCCGCCGGGAAGCCTGAAAGGTGGTCTGCGTGTGACAGAACAGGGTGAGATGATCCGCTTTAAATTCGGTCTGCCGCAGGTCACTATCAGCAGCCTGGCGATGTACGCCAGTGCCAGCCTGGAAGCAAATCTGCTGCCGCCGCCGGAGCCGAAAGCGGAATGGGCCACGATTATGGATCGCCTCTCTGATGTTTCCTGTGATATGTACCGCGACTATGTCCGCGAACAGCCGGATTTTGTCCCGTATTTCCGCGCGGCGACACCTGAGCAGGAGTTGGGCAAACTGCCGCTGGGATCCCGTCCGGCGAAACGCCGTCCGACCGGCGGCGTGGAAACACTCCGTGCGATTCCGTGGATTTTCGCATGGTCACAAAACCGTCTGATGCTGCCTGCCTGGCTGGGTGCGGGTGCGGCACTGAAAACGGCAGTGGATGAAGGTAACCGGGCAATGCTGGAAGTGATGTATTACCAGTGGCCATTCTTCAGAACCCGCATCGGCATGCTGGAAATGGTGTTTGCCAAAGTCGATTTATGGCTGGCGGAATACTATGACCAGTGTCTGGTGGAGCCGCGTTTGTGGCCGCTGGGCACAAAACTGCGCGAACAGTTATCACAGGATATTAAAAGTGTCCTGATGATTTCCAAAGATGAGCAGTTAATGGCGGATCTGCCGTGGATTGCAGAATCTATTGCCCTGCGTAACGTGTACACCGATCCGCTGAACGTCCTGCAGGCCGAACTGCTGCACCGCTCACGCGAATGCGAACAGTCCGATCCGCAGGTGGAGCAGGCACTGATGGTCACTATCGCCGGTATTGCTGCCGGTATGCGTAACACCGGCTGATTTCAGTATATTTTCTGTATTTCCACCGGAAATGGCCGTAATTGCGGCCATTTTTTATTGGAGAAGCCAGCCGGTATAACATAATACGGCTGGCATACTTATTAAAAATATCATTGCATTTTATACTATTATATATAATATTAAAATATATATTGTATTATAATACAACAAGAGGTGAGTATGTCTTATTATCAGGATATAATGAAAGAGATCTCCGGAAATATGCAGGAGCTGAGTAAGGATATTCCGGCCGTGATGAAAGCGTTCTCCGGCCTGGTGGCCGCCAGTACAGCAGAGGGTGCACTGGATAAAAAAACCAAAGAGCTCATTATGATAGGGATTGCGGTAGCAAACCGCTGTGATGGTTGTATCGGTTTTCATACCAAAACGCTGGTTGAGCTGGGTGTTACAGAACAGGAACTGGCGGAAGCACTGGGTGTGGCTGTTACTATGGGCGGCGGGCCGTCCGTGATGTATGCGGCGAATACCATCAAGGCATTTAAAGAACTCTCATAAACGGGTCACCCTTATAATACGGGTTACAGGCGAAAGTGTGTAACCCGTATTTTTTTATCATAAGCAAATGGTGGTTTCTTAAAATACGGTAACCGGTTCATTCCTTACTATTTGTCTGATTTTTATCAGATGAGGAAGGAAAAAATGCAATCAGGTGCAATAGCGCAGCAATCAGTTCGTGAAACATGCATAGATCAGGTTCCAGCGGAAAACAGAAATATTTTCCGGGCGATAGCAGATAAGTTTGTCGCGATTGTTAACAGCTGCAAAACGTTCTCAACGGGGTGCAGTACACAAAAAGATCATAATATACAGAAAGCGTGTGAACGATTGGCCGCTCTGACACTGGTGAAGCCGGAGTTTTACACAACAGATGCCATGAAAGAAAGCGCAGAAAAACTTGGTATGACGCTGCCGTGTGATACTGAGTCGGTCAGTGGTAAATCGGATATATCTGGTGCCGCGTCCATCGGTAAATTATCTGCCCTGAAAACATCAGAGTGCTCTGCACAGGAATTGCATGACATGCTCAGCAAACAGTTGTATAAGCCCGGAACCTCACAGGAGATGCGGAGCACAATACAGACAACACTGAATATGGTAAATGCGGGTATAAGCAGTAGTGACATCGCAGGGACAGAATACGCCGGGACAGTTGAACGTGGTGCGGATAAAATTAAAAATGCTGCAATTGCCGAAATAATAAAACAGAGTCGTATAAATGAGGCTGGTGGTGAAAAAGGATTGGATGACACCGATATTGCTGTGCTTGAATTAACGCGCAGCATTCCGTTTGAATTATAAAAAAATAAAACAGGACATTGATGTTCCGGTGCCAGTCCGTGAAGCATTAAGAATGCCGGCTTAAGCAGTAAAGACAGAATATGCCGGGATAGCTGAACGTGGTGTGGATAAGATCATAAACGCCGTTATTCCGGACATTAACGATATCACTGATTATTCAATGATATCGTTATTTTTTATGCCACACAGGCCGCCGGGCGGACACCCAGGGTATGACAGATGGCGTAAGTCAGTTCCGCACGGTTCAGGGTATAGAAATGGAAATCTTTCACGCCTTCACGGCTGAGCAGTTTTACCATCTCCATTGCCACGGAAGCACCGACCAGTTTACGGGATTCCGGGTCATCATCCAGCCCTTCAAACATGGTGCCCAGCCAGCCCGGGATGCGGACATTGGTCATTCCGGCAAAGCGCTGTAACTGTTTAAAGTTAGAGACCGGCAGAATACCCGGCACAATTTCCACATCAATCCCAGCCGCCGCGCAACGGTCACGGAAACGCAGATAAGTGCTGACATCAAAGAAAAACTGCGTTATCGCGCGGTTAGCACCGGCATCAATTTTCTTTTTCAGGTTAATCAGATCCGCCTGCGCACTACGGGCTTCCGGATGCACTTCCGGGTAAGCCGCGACGGAAATATCAAAATCGGCGACTGATTTTAACAAACCGACCAGGTCAGCGGCATACATATCCGGTTTACTGCTGTTATCCGGCAGGTCACCGCGCAGCGCCACAATATGGCGGATGCCGTTATCCCGGTAATCTTTTGCGATGGTTCTCAGCTCATCGCGGGTAGCGTCGATACAGGTCAGATGCGGGACGGCAATCAGACCGGTTTTCTCTTTGATATTTTTAATCACCGAGTGAGTGCGATCCCGCTCGCCGGAGTTTGCCCCGTAAGTGACGGAGACAAATTTCGGTTTCAGTACACTGAGGCGTTCGATGGACTGCCACAGGATTTTTTCCATTTCCGGTGTGCCGGGCGGAAAGAATTCAAAGGACACGGCCACACGGCCGGCCAGTTCTGCCAGGTTCTGATTCAGTGCTTCGTGCTGGTCTATATGTAAAAAACTCATCTCTGCCCCCCGCAGTCATCCGTCCGTGGCGCAAATACCCTTATTCATTCAAACTGCAGGTTCGTTGGCTGCATCCTGAATGACGTTGGGTATATATCCCGGCACGTGATTATTCGAATGTCTATACGTTTAGACGTCTGGATGTAGATTAAGGGATGAATTGGTTAAACGTCAACCACTAATTGTCACGATGATGGTGAGGGTTTCTCACGCATTGCATGAAAGATTGTCATGATGAGAGGATGCAGCGGACAGCCGGGCTGTCCGCAGAGGGAAATTATTCCGGGGTTTTGCAGCAGAAATGGGTGACAAGCTGGGTCAGCAGCTCGCGGGTTGGTTCAATAAAGCGGGTTTCGAGAAACTCATCCGGCTGATGCGCCTGTTCAATCGAGCCGGGGCCGAGCACCAGGGTCGGGCACAGATCCTGAATAAACGGTGCTTCGGTGCAGTAATTGACGGTCTGTGCTTTTTCGCCGAGCAGATTTTCAATCACACCGACCATTTTATGATCAGTCGGGCAGGCGTAACCCGGAATCGGTGCGTGCAGGGCTTCAATCGCCAGACGCCCCGGCCAGCGCTGCTTCACCGGTTCCAGCGTGGTATTGAGCATGTCATCAATATCACTGAGGGTCATCCCCGGCAGCGGGCGGATATCCATATGTAATTCACAGCAGCCGCAGATACGGTTTGCCGCATCACCACCGTGAATATGACCGAAATTCATCGTCGGATACGGGATAACAAACGCCGGGTTATTGAATTTTTCTTTCAGCTCATTACGCAGTGACATCAGATGAGTGATAGATTCATTCATCAGCTCAATCGCATTGACGCCGCGCTCCGGATCACTGGAATGGCCGGACTGGCCGGTGATACGGATAGCATTGGAGAGGTGGCCTTTGTGTGCCCGCACCGGTTGTAATGACGTCGGTTCGCCGATAATGGCAAATGACGGGCGGATTGCCGCATTGGCAGCAAAATAACGCGCCCCGGCCATGGTGGTCTCTTCATCTGCCGTGGCGAGGATATAGAGCGGGTGCTGCATATCTTTCACACTGATATCACGCAGCGCATCAAGGATAAAGGCGAAAAAGCCCTTCATGTCCGCTGTTCCCAGCCCGTACAGCCTGTTGTTCTGTTCTGTCAGGGTGAAGGGATCTTTACTCCAGCGCCCTTCATCAAACGGGACGGTATCTGTGTGGCCGCACAGCAACAGGCCGCCGTCACCATCTCCGAGGCTGGCGAGCAGATTGAATTTACCGCGTGTTTCCGGTACAGGTTGTACTTCGACATCAAACCCCAGGGTTTCAAACCAGGTCGCCAGCAGATTGATAACAGTTTCATTGCTTTGATCAGATTCCGCTTCCGTGGAACTGATGGAGGGCGCCGCGATGAGCTGACGATAAATCTCAATAAATGCAGGTAATTTAATATTCACTGTTGACAGCCTTTAGTCATAATAGTATCAATATTCATGCAGTTTATATGAATAAAAATACATTGTTTGTGTTTCAGGTACAAGGTGAAGATAACTTATGTTGAAAACGCTGATTATCGGTGCCAGCGGATATACCGGAGCTGAACTCGCCGCTTATATCCAACGCCACCCGCAGACGGAGCTGGCCGGCCTGATGGTGTCTGCCAACAGTGCGGATGCCGGAAAATGTTTTTCGGATCTGCATCCGCAGTTCAGAGGTCTGGTGGATTTGCTGCTGGAGCCGCTGACAGACTCGGCCGCCGTGGCAAAAAACGCCGATGTGGTGTTCCTGGCAACTGCCCATGAAGTCAGCCATGACCTCGTCCCGGTTTTCCTCGCGGCAGGTTGCGTGGTATTTGATCTTTCAGGCGCTTACCGTGTTCAGCAGGATAATTTTTACCCACAATACTACGGATTTGAACACAAACATACCGACTTATTGGCACTGGCCGTGTACGGGCTGGCGGAATGGCAGCATGACAAAATCCGCACCGCGCAGCTGGTTGCCGTGCCGGGTTGTTATCCGACGGTCTCCCAGCTGGCTCTGAAACCGCTGCTGGATAATAACTTACTTGATCTGACGCAGTGGCCGGTTATCAATGCCACCAGCGGCGTGAGTGGTGCGGGGCGTAAAGCCGCACTGAACAACAGTTTTTGTGAGGTGAGCCTGCAACCCTACGGGCTGTTTACTCACCGGCATCAGCCGGAAATTGCCGCGCACCTCGGCACACCGGTGATTTTTACCCCGCATCTCGGTAATTTTAAGCGCGGGATCCTGGCAACTATCACCTGCAAACTGAAAAGCGGTGTGACCGCAGAACAGGTCAGAGCGGCATATCACAGCGCCTATGACGACAAACCGCTGGTGCGGGTGTATGACAGCGGTGTACCGGCACTGAACGCCGTTGCCGGCCAGCCGTTCTGCGATCTGGGCTTTGCCGTTCAGGGAGAGCATCTGATTGTGGCCGGAGCGGAGGATAACCTGCTCAAAGGTGCCGCCGCTCAGGCTGTGCAGTGCATGAATATTCGTTTTGGCTTTAATGAAACGCTGTCCCTGCTGCCACAGTAAGCAGACAGCCCGGCTCACTCTTTTATCTGACGGAAAACGGAAATGGAACCATTAGTCATCAAATTAGGCGGTGTATTACTGGACAGCGAAGAAGCCCTCGGGCGTTTATTCACCGCACTGGCGGCATACCGGGCGTCGAATGAGCGCCGCATCGTCATTGTTCACGGCGGCGGCTGTGTGGTGGATGAACTGATGGCGAAATTACAGTTACCGGTGGTGAAAAAGCAGGGACTGCGGGTCACCCCGGCGGATCAGATAGACATTATCACCGGAGCGCTGGCAGGCAGTGCCAACAAAACACTGCTGGCGTGGGCGGCCCGTTATCAGCTCAACGGTACCGGCTTGTGTCTCGGGGATGGTCAGAGTGTGAAAGTCACGCAATTAAATGACGAACTGGGTCATGTCGGCAAAGCCGCCCCGGGCAACCCGGTACTGCTGAATCTGTTACTGAATAACGGCTTTCTGCCGGTCATCAGCTCCATCGGTATCACAGAAGACGGGCTGCTGATGAATGTGAATGCGGATCAGGCAGCTACCGCCATTGCGGAAACGCTGGGCGCGGATCTGGTACTGCTGTCGGATGTCAGCGGCATCCTGGACGGCAAAGGACAGAAAATCAAAGTGCTCGGCGGTATACATGCACAAAAACTGATCGACGACGGCATTATCACAGACGGCATGATTGTGAAGGTCAATGCGGCGCTGGAAGCTGCTGCCACACTGGGGCGTCCGGTGGATATCGCCTCCTGGCGTCATGCCGATCAGCTGCATTTATTATTTGATGGCGAAGCCATCGGCACGCGTATTTCCGCGTAATCCGGATTATCAGCACATTGGCAGAATCACTCCGCAGCGGCGGATAACATTTACTGAAAGGACAGGGTTATGACAGAGGCAAAAAAAACAGGCATTAAAAAAATCGTACTGGCTTACTCCGGCGGTCTGGATACATCGGCGATTATTCCGTGGCTGAAAGAGCACTATGATAACTGCGAAGTGGTGGCATTTGTCGCCAATATCGGCCAGAGCGCGGAAGATCTCGACGGTGTCGAGCAGAAAGCACTGAACTCCGGCGCATCTTCCTGCTATGTCGTCGATCTGCGCGAAGAATTTATCAAAGATTTTGTCTATCCGGTGCTGAAAAGCGGTGCACTGTATGAAGGCAAATATCTTTTGGGCACCTCTATGGCACGGCCGATTATCGCCAAAGCACAGGTGGAGCTGGCACTGAAAGTCGGTGCGGATGCTCTGGCACACGGTGCGACCGGCAAAGGGAATGACCAGGTGCGCTTTGAGGGAACCTACACCGCCCTGGCACCACAGCTGAAAGTGATCGCACCGTGGCGTGAGTGGGATCTGCGTTCCCGTGAGGCGCTGCTGGATTACCTGAAAGTCCGTAATATCCCGACTACCGCATCCCCGGAAAAAATCTACAGCCGTGATGAAAACGCATGGCATATCTCCACCGAAGGCGGCGTGCTGGAAAGTCCGTGGAATCAGTCCAATGCCGATTGCTGGGTGTGGACAGCCGACCCGCAGGATGCACCGGATCAGCCGGAGCTGGTCACTGTCACCATCAACGCCGGTGAAGTGACCGGTGTGAACGGCAAAGCATTATCACCATATAACTGTCTGAATGCACTGAATGAACTGGGTGTGAAACACGGTATCGGCCGGATCGATATTGTGGAAAACCGGCTGGTAGGGATGAAATCCCGCGGCTGTTATGAAACCCCGGGGGGCACCATTATGATGGCGGCACTGCGCGGACTGGAAGAGATCATCCTCGATCGTGACAGCTTCAAATGGCGTCAGCAGATTGGTCTGGAAATGTCCTATGTGGTGTATGACGGCCGCTGGTTTGCCCCGCTGCGTAAATCCATTCAGGCTGCGGCAGATTCCTTGGCGGAAGAGGTCAGCGGGGAAGTGGTGCTGAAACTCTATAAAGGACAGGTCACGGCGATTCAGAAACAATCTGCTAACAGCCTCTATTCCGAAGAGTTCGCCACCTTCGGCGAAGACGATGTGTATGACCACAGCCATGCGGGCGGCTTTATCCGCCTGTATTCACTCTCCTCACGGATCCGTGCGCTGAAAGCACAGAAATAACCGGCAGGAGACAGGGATATTATGCACAGGGACGTGCATCAGACTGATTTATCATTAAAAAACAGAAAGAAAGGGATAAAGTATGGCACTGTGGGGCGGACGCTTCAGTCAGGAAGCAGATCAACGGTTCAAACAATTCAATGACTCGCTGAGATTCGATTACCGTCTGGCGGAGCAGGATATCACCGGCTCTGTGGCCTGGTCGAAAGCACTGGTGACTGTCAATGTACTGACTGCACAGGAGCAGGCGGAACTGGAGCAGGCACTGAATGAGCTGCTGGCGGAAGTGCAGGCCGACCCGCGTGCTATTCTGCGCAGTGATGCGGAAGATATTCACAGCTGGGTGGAAGGTAAACTTATCGGCAAGGTCGGGGATCTGGGTAAAAAACTCCACACCGGACGCAGCCGTAACGACCAGGTGGCCACTGATTTAAAACTGTGGTGCAAAGATGCGGTCAGGCAGATCCTCGCGGCATTACAGGAATTACAGCAGGCGTTGGTGCTGACGGCAGAGCAGAATCAGGATGCGGTGATGCCGGGTTACACGCACTTACAGCGGGCGCAGCCGGTAACATTCGCCCACTGGTGCCTGGCATACAGTGAAATGCTGGCACGGGATGAAAGCCGTGTCCGCGATGCTCTGGCGCGCTTTGATTACAGCCCGCTCGGCTCGGGCGCACTGGCAGGAACAGCGTATGCGGTCGACCGGGAACAACTGGCCGGCTGGTTAGGGTTTGCGGGCGCGACCCGTAACAGTCTCGACAGTGTTTCTGACCGCGACCATGTGCTGGAACTGCTCAGTGATGCCGCAATCAGCATGGTGCATCTCTCCCGTTTTGCCGAAGATATGATTTTCTTCAACAGCGGCGAAGCGGCATTTATTGAATTATCTGATCGTGTCACCTCCGGTTCCTCCCTGATGCCGCAGAAAAAAAACCCGGATGCCCTTGAGCTTATCCGCGGTAAATGCGGCCGGGTGCAGGGCGCGCTGACCGGCATGATGATGACCCTCAAAGGGCTGCCGCTCGCCTATAACAAAGATATGCAGGAAGATAAAGAAGGGCTGTTTGATGCACTCGACAGCTGGCTCGATTGCCTGCATATGGCGGCACTGGTGCTGGAAGGCATTCAGGTAAAACGCCTGCGCTGTGAGGAAGCGGCCAAACAGGGCTATGCCAACGCGACAGAGCTGGCGGATTACCTGGTGGCAAAAGGTGTTCCGTTCCGCGAGGCGCATCATATTGTCGGCGAAGTGGTGGTCGGCGCGATAGCAAAAGGTGTGGCACTGGAAGAAATGCCGCTGACAGAATTGCAGGAATTCAGCCCGGTGATTGCCCCGGATGTGTATGGCATCCTGTCACTTCAGTCCTGCCTGGAAAAACGCTGTGCAAAAGGCGGTGTTTCACCGGAGCAGGTGGCAGCGGCTGTCAGTGAGGCCAAAATCAGGCTGAAGCTGGTGTAATGTAGTAAATTGTCCCCGGATCACCTTGTGTTATCCGTGATCCGGGAGGCTTTTCTGTCCCTGAGCAAATCCTCTTTCGACCCTGTTTTCATCGGCCGCAACTGACCGTCCGGAAACAATCCCGGCCAGTGCCGGGTAATCATCCTCCGGTGCCTCAATAATATTCATCCGTTTCTTCATTTTCCCCGATTCTGTTTTAGGTTTCCTGTTCAGTCTGAGAGCGGGATGGGGGGTATCATTCATTACAGGTTCCTGCCGGAATACTTTCACATTAACGTATCTGTTGTACTTACACTAAGCATACAGGGAAATCATCATCACAATGAACACAAATAGTAACCCTACTGATGGTAATATTCCGATAATGAGGCTGAATTCAATACCATTATCTATTGGTAATTCACAGATGCTGGTAACACCATCATGCAATAGTGATCCATAATCTGAAGCTGTAAATATTTTTATTATTAATAATTAAATCAAGGTGTAGATTATCAATAGTAATTTCATGTTTACTCCATTTATTTTATTTCAAGTAGTGCTTTTACTTTATTTCTGTTTCTCAGCATCGTTCTTCTGTATGAAGTATATACCCTTGAGTTGTAATCACGTGTGTGTATCTGCGTTGCATAAATCCATTAAATCTGACATTTAAAATCCTTTTATTTAAAACATATTTACTTAGTGAAACTGCTTGTTTGCTTTATATAATTAAGAACATTATGTTTTTTAGCATAGTGTTTTTTAGAGACAGCTGAAATTGTTTATCTAAAAACGGTGATATCAGTTAAAAAATGGCATATCAGTGCTACGTATCTTCAATTAATACGGTATTGTCAGAGGTACTATTGCATAGAATAAATTCTCTCCATCAGGGTTTTAATTTCTCACTGTCAGATTACAGGCCGAAAGCGTTGTTCACCAGACGCATTTTCTTACCGGTTGATGCGGAACGACGATGTAAAAGTATATGCATACCGGTAACGCCACAGATTTTCTGTGTATTTCCGGACTGCGATTTAAGCTCGACTAACAAGGCAGTTGCGTTATGATAGTTATCAATTGATTTTGTCTATTAATCGCAGACGGAGACACAGGCATGAATATCCGGGATTTGGAATATCTGGTGGCACTTTCTGAGCATAATCACTTTCGCCGGGCGGCAGATGCCTGTCATGTCAGCCAGCCGACACTGAGCGGACAGATCCGCAAGCTCGAGGATGAACTGGGTGTGATGCTGCTGGAGCGGACCAGCCGCAAAGTCCTGTTTACCCAGCAGGGAATGCTGCTGGTGGATCAGGCCCGGACCATTCTGCGTGAAGTGAAAATCCTCGAGGAAATGGCATCTCTTCAGGGGGAGAGCATGGCAGGGCCGCTGCATATCGGGCTGATCCCGACCATCGCCCCGTATCTGCTGCCTCATATCATTCCCGAACTGCACCGGTTATGGCCGAAGCTCGAGATGTATCTGCATGAAGCCCAGACCCATCAGCTGCTGGCTCAACTGGACAGCGGAAAGCTCGACTGCGCGATTCTGGCGCGGGTAAAAGAAACCGGCGGTTTCATTGAAGAGCCGCTGTTTAATGAGCCGATGAAACTGGCGATTTATGATGAGCATCCGTGGGCATCACGCCAGGAAGTGGAAATGCATGAGCTGGCCGGGGAAAAACTGCTGATGCTGGAAGACGGACACTGCCTGCGCGACCAGGCAATGGGGTTCTGTTTTCAGGCCGGTGCGCGGGAAGATACTCACTTCCGGGCTACCAGTATGGAAACACTGCGCAATATGGTGGCGGCAGGCAGCGGTATCACTTTACTGCCGGATCTGGCCATTCCGCCGGAGCATAAACGCGATGGTGTGTGTTATCTCTCCTGCACTAATCCGGAGCCTTTCCGTGAAGTGATCCTGGTGTACCGTCCGGGGTCGCCGCTGCGCAGCCGTTACAGCCAGCTGGCAGAGGCTATCCGTGCAAAAATGTGTGCTTATTACCAGCAGGAACCTGCGGTCTAAAATAAACGGTTCAGTCCGTTCAGTGCGGCAACCCGGTAGGCTTCGGCCATGGTCGGGTAGTTGAAGGTGGTATTAACGAAATAATCGATGGTATTACCGTCACCTCTTTGTTCCATAATCGCCTGGCCGATATGGATAATCTCAGCCGCACGCTCACCGAAGCAGTGGATCCCCAGAATCTGCCGGGTTTCGCGGTGGAACAGAATTTTCAGGCTGCCCGCATCCAGCCCGGCGATTTGCGCCCGCGCCAGATGTTTGAACTGCGCCCGGCCCACTTCATACGGGATCTTCATCGCGGTCAGCTGCTGCTCTGTTTTGCCGACAGAGCTGATTTCCGGAATGGTGTAAATCCCGGTCGGGATATCCTCAATCAGATGCAGCGGGGCATCACCGTCATGGGTGATAGCACGGGCGGCAATCCGTCCCTGGTCATAGGCTGCTGAGGCGAGGCTCGGGTAGCCGATAACATCCCCGACTGCATAAATAGCCGGATTGCTGGTCTGATAGGTATCATTAACACTGATAAGCCCGCGGCTGTCAGCGGTGATCCCGACATACTCAAGACCGAGATTATCGGTATTACCGGTGCGGCCGTTAGCAAAAAGCAGGCAGTCTGCTTTCACTTTTTTTCCGGAGCGGAAGTGAATTATCACACCGTCATTCGTGCCTTCAATCCGCTCATACTCTTCATTCTGGCGAATAACCACGCCATTATTCCAGAAGTGATAGGTGAGTGCATCCGACATCTCCTGGTCGAGAAACGCCAGCAGCCGATCGCGGGTGTTAATTAAATCCACTTTTACATTCAGGCCACGGAAAATAGAGGCATACTCACAACCGATAACCCCGGCACCATAAATGATGACATGGCGCGGCTCGTGTGTCAGAGACAGGATGGTGTCGCTGTTATAAATGCGGGCGTGGCTGAAATCCACATCCGGCGGGCAGTACGGGCGTGAGCCGGTGGCGATAACCACATTATCCGCCCGGAGAATATCGCAGCTGCCGTCGCTGTAGCGCACACGGATATCACCCTCTTCGGTGAATTTTGCCTCGCCGCAGAACATGGTGCAGCCGTTGCGTTCGTAGAAACCGCGCCGCATACCGGTTTGCCGGGTAATGACCCGGCCGGCATGAGCCAGAATTTCAGAAAATGAGGATTTCAGAACCCGGGAGTTATCACTGTACAGCGGATTCTGGTTAAATTCGATAATACGGCTGACGGCGTGGCGCAGTGCTTTGGAAGGAATCGTTCCCCAGTGGGTACAGCCGCCGCCGACGTCGTTATAACGCTCAATCACGGCAACCCGTTTCCCCTGCTTCACAAGTCCCATTGCCACACCTTCGCCACCCGGGCCGGAGCCGATGACAATGGCGTCAAACTGGTTCTGTTGCATATGAGAAATAACCTGTTTATACATAAATTAACAACATCATCTTAACATCAGATGTAAAATCAACCTATGATTAGTAAGGTTTACAGGTCACACTTCGGAAAATCTTTTTTTCAGGAATTTCACCGGCCATAAGCTAATCATCACTGAAAAAAGTATTAAGTTTGTTATATTGATCCGTCTGAATAAATTGAGAGTCTGAATTCCGTGAGTAACGTGATTGGTGTAAGAGCAAAACAGAAAGAAAAAACCCGCCGGGCTCTGATTGAAGCTGCCTTCAGTCAGCTCAGTGCCGAGCGCAGCTTCACCAGTCTGAGTCTGCGCGAGGTCGCCCGTGAGGCCGGGATCGCCCCGACCTCTTTTTACCGTCATTTCAAAGATGTGGATGAACTGGGGCTGACCATGGTGGATGAAAGCGGGCTGATGCTGCGCCAGCTGATGCGCCAGGCGCGTCAGCGTATCGCCAAAGGCGGGAGTGTGATCCGGACATCAGTTGCGACATTTATGGAGTTTATCGGTAATAACCCCAACGCTTTCAGGTTATTATTGCGTGAGCGTTCCGGTACATCCGCGGAATTCCGGGCGGCAGTCGCACGTGAAATCCAGCATTTTATTGCAGAACTGGCAGACTATCTGGAACTGGAAAGTAAAATGCCGCGTCAGTTTACTGAATTGCAGGCAGAATCGATGGTGACCATCGTCTTCAGCGCCGGTGCGGAAGCACTGGATATTGATTTGGAAAAGCGGACGCACCTGGAAGAGCGGCTGGTATTACAGCTGCGGATGATTGCCAGAGGCGCGTATTACTGGTACCGCCGCGAACAAGAGAAAATGCATGACCCTGATTACACCCTATTAATCTAGTACTCATCACCAAGGAGAACGTTATGACGGAACAGTATCGCCGTGACAAAGGAACCTTACTGCTCGCTTTTATCGTCGGGCTTTCAGTACACGGTACTTTTTCAGCACTTTTTAATTCCGCAGTCCATTTTTCGGTTTTTCCTGTTCTGGCATTGTGCCTTGCGGTTTATTGTTTCCATCAGCGTTACCTGAACCAGATGCTGCCGGAAGGCATGCCGAAACTGGTAACCGGCACGTTCTTCCTGGGCCTGTTCTCCTATAATGCCCTGATGCGGGCAGAGTATCCGGAAGCCGGCTCGAACTACTTTTCTGCCGTCTTTATTGTGATTATCGCTTTGTGGCTCTACCGGGCGATGAAACAGCGCCGTGCCACCGGGCAGGATGAAGTGACAGAGTAATTGCGTGAGAAAGAATATGAAAAAGCCGGTCACTGACCGGCTTTTTTGTACCCGCTTCAGGGGCGGCAGGGAAACGGGATCACGCGGTGTGCCATCCGCTGTGTAAACTGCTGATTATGTGAGGCAACAATCATCGGCAGATTCAGCTGTGTAAGAATTGCTTCCAGCCGCTGAATATTTTTCTCATTCAGGCCATTGGTCGGTTCATCCAGCAGCAGGACAGACGGTGACATCGCCAGCACACCGGCCAGTGCGGTAAAGTTTTTCTCACCACCGGAAATTTCAGTCACAGCGCGGTCTTTCAGGCGGATAATATCCAGCATTTCCAGACACTGTAAGGCGCGTTCCCGTGCTGCATCCTGTGTCATCCCCATATTCAGCGGACCAAACATTACATCATCCAGCACTCCGGGGCCGAACAGCTGATCATCCGGATGCTGAAACAGTAATCCCAGCGGGCCGCGCACCTCTGTAAAATCATCTTCAGAGTGACGGGACTTGCCGAAAACCGAAATATCCCCGGTGAACGGGATAAAACCTAACAGTGTATGCAACAGGGTGGATTTCCCGCTGCCGATATCACCGCACAGAAAAAGCCGTTCTCCGGCGTTCAGTTCAAAGCTCAGATCCTGAATTATCGGTGCATTGTTGCGGCTGACAACCAGATTGCTGACCTGAATCAGGGGATTTGGGAACGTCATTAACAGACCTTTTTGTATTAACAGAAGACGGGCGCGCGTAAAAACCCCGGGCTTTCAGCGCCATTTCAGTGGTTTCCGCTTTATGCATCGCTTTGATCAGCAGCAGGGCAACCAGTTGGGATAACATGGTAAATGTCCGTTTATTCATCCCTTTACGGAATCCCCGTGCTTTCATGGCGGTTTCAAGCTGTTGTTTGGTCTCACTGAAAATCGCGATATAGCGGATAGTCAGGATAAACAGCTTAATCAGCTTATCGGGCAGGGGATAACGTTTTACGGCACACGCCAGATCGATATCTGTCATATTTGTCAGCAGCGCAGAGACAAACAGCAGAATTGCATTCATTTTCAGCGTGATTTGCAGGGCGAGAAATACCCCGGCCGGGGACTGTACAATACCCTGGCTCTCAATTTTCCACGGCAGTGTCAGCCAGACAAACAGAATAAAAATATTCAGTTTCAGCACGGTCAGCAGTGAACGGCCTAACTGACGGCGGCGGCAGACAACAAACAGCACAAAAGCACCCGACAGACCGGCAATAAGCCAGTCAGTCTGCCGGATGCCGCTGAGCAGAAACGCCCAGATAACAGCGGAAAGCAGGCGCCGGTGAGGAGGCAGCCATTTATCCATAGGTATGTTGTCCGGGCTGATTGACCATCAGGGAGGCCGGACGCATTTTGGCCAGCGCCAGCAGGATCCCGGTGCTGATCAGGGAATCGGTCACAAAGATAGGCAGATGTCCGATAAACAGCAGCCAGACCAGATCGATATAGGATTTACCGCTGTCCAGCACCAGAGCCAGCGAGGTCAGACATACTGTACCCAGTGTACCGATAATCCCGGCCATCACCCCGAGATATACCAGACGCCCCTGACTCAGCCCCGGACGCAGGGAGTTACGGAACAGGTAATAGACCAGCAGTGCCGGAATGGAAATATTACACAGGTTAACCCCGAGAACTGCGAACCCGCCGAAGGAGAAAAACAGCACCTGCAACGCGAGGGCAATCAGGAATGCCGGGAATACTGCCCAGCCAAGAAACAATCCCGCGAGCCCGTTTAAGATCAGATGCACACTGCTGACTCCGATCGGCACATGGATGGTACCGGCGACAAAAAATGCCGCCCCGAACAGGGCTGCCAGTGACAGGCGTGAGGTATCCAGCTGGCGGATACCGATTGCAACCCCGGCTGCGGCCACCACACCGGCACCGGCCAAAACAGGAAGGTGTAATACGCCTTCAGATAAATGCATGTTCTTCCTCCTGTTATGCGGCGTTTTTAGCGGCCTGCTTAGTTAACTCACGGGCACGGAAGAATGCAATCACACCGAAAATACCCACGATATAGCCCACACCACCGAGAATATTCTGCAGATAAATTTTATTCTTCAGCTGATCAATATCCTGGCGGATTTGAATATAACCGGAAGAGGAATCACTGCTGCCGGTTTTGGCTGCGGCGGAAATAACCGGGACTTCAGTTTCCACTTTGTGCCCTTCATCACCTTCAACATAGAGAATATAATCGCCGGTTGCAGGTACTTCGATTTTGAAATAACCTTTTTCATCGGTCTTACCGGATATTTCATCATCTTCGTGGCCTTTCAGATAAGTACCAACATAGGTATCTTTTGCCGGAGACATATCAGAATAATAAGATTGCCCGCTGATTACATTCCCTTCCAGCTGTGCAACCACATGCATGGAATGAGCTTGTGCTGTTGTTGCCAACAGCACCCCGTTAATCAGTAAAATTGCAAATAAATAAACAGATTTCATAACGTTTAATTACTCAGCGTCAAAAGATAAAACATATTCCAGCTGCTGGAACCCGTACTCTTTATTATCCGGTGTATCCAGTTTGTATTCGGCGTAAACTTTATTCGCGCCTTTTTCAGCTTTGAATTTTGCCAGTCCGTCTTTGTTGGTCAGCACACCCGGGTCTTCTTCACTTTTGGCGATCTTCATGCCTTCCAGCGGCTGACCATCTTTCAGTGCTTTGATTTCAAACTCCTGACCGGCAACCGGCCTGGTCATCGGCACTAATTCATAAGGGGTACTGAAGACTTTCGTGGCGTTGTCATCCCACTTAACGATATTTTTGCTGAATTTAATCGGGTTTTTGCTGAACTCAGCATCCGGCGCTTCAATTTTATTTTTCTCAACAGTACGGCCATTTTTTAATTTACTCCAGACACCGTTGTCATAACCCAACAATATAATTGACGCATTCTCAGGCATGACGAAGTAAGCTTCACCATCTTTATAAGTCGTACTGACAGTTTCAACTTTACCATCCTGCATAACAGCCTGAACCGGTTTTAATTTATTTTCCGGATAGGTTTCTGTTGGGTTGTGACCAAAGCGGACGACATAATCAGAGCCGTCAGTTTGTTCGATCCAGATATTATGTGCACTTGCCTGAAAACTACCAAATAACAGGGCGGCTGAAATTAACGTCATTTTCTTCAGAGACATAAAAATACCTTTCGATTAAGTTGCGGGATTATTTACGGCCGAGTATAGAATAGTGAAAATAAAAATAAGACCTTAAATTCAGAAGAATAATTAATATCAGGAACAGCTCACAGTTATTTGTTAAATATTTATTTACCGCAAACGATTTTTTTAATGGGCTTGGGCGGGTTGTTAATCTATTGCGTGAGGGTTATTTTTTATCTCTGAAATGTTATGAGTGTAATGAATATTCGTTGAATGAATATTTACAGGATTTGAATATCACTTTATGACGTATTTTTCGCCGTTCGACTGCGGACTCAGTTGATCATTCTGACAGATAAAGAAAACAGGGAAACCTGCCGGAGATCATAAAGGAATAATTGATATAAACTCATAAAGTAAAAAAGTTCTTGATCAATGATCAAGAACTTTCCGGGAAAACACGTAACATTTTATCAGCGCCGGATCAACAAAACGCCGCTTTCCATGTGTGGAGTGTACGGAAACTGATCAAACAGCGCCAGTCGTACGACATCATGTGTCTGGTTCAGCGTTTTCAGATTTTCACATAATGTTTCCGGATTACAGGAGATATACAGAATCCGTTCATAGCCCTGAACCAGTTTAACGGTTTCGGCATCCAGCCCGCTGCGTGGCGGATCGACAAAAATGGTATTGCATTCATAAGAGGACAGATCAATTCCCGCCAGGCGGTTAAATTCACGCACGCCCTGCATGGCCTGTGTGAAATCTTCCGCTGACATGCGGATAATCTGTACGTTATCAATATGGTTAGCATCGATATTATATTGTGCGGCAGCTACTGACGGCTTGGCGATTTCCGTTGCCAGCACGCGGCGGAAATTACGCGCCAGTGCCAGTGAAAAGTTACCGTTACCGCAATACAGCTCCAGCAGATCGCCCTGTGAGCCTTCGGTTGCGGCAAGTGCCCATTCCAGCATATGAATATTGACCGCTGCATTCGGCTGCGTGAAGCTGTTTTCAACCTGGCGGTAAATCATCTCTTTACCCGCGACCGGTAATACTTCATCAACATAATCATTATCCAGCATGATTTTTGTTTTTGAGGCACGGCCAATCAGCTGCAAATCAAAACCCTGTGACTGTAATTGTGCCCGTAATGCGTTGGCGGCTTTCGTCCAGCTGTCATCGGGTTTTTTATGATAGAGCAGGGAGACAATAATTTTGTTGCTTCGTGTCGACAGATAATCAATCTGAAAAAGTTTATGGCGCAGCAGATGAGTCTGCTTCAGTAACGGTAAAATGGCCTGCATCATGTCATTAATCAGCTGACTCGCGGCCGGAAAAGTATCTATCCGGATACGTTGTTTGGTCTGCTGATCAAACATGATATGCCAGAGGTCATCCCCTTCATGCCAGATACGGAATTCGGCCCGCATCCGGTAATGTGAAACAGGTGACGCAAATACGTGAGCATCCGGCGCCTGAAAAGGCTGCATCATTTTTTGCAGACTTCTTGTTTTTTCCGCAAGTTGTTCTTCATAATTTTCAATGGGTAACGTGTTATGCATGGCGCGTCGATCCGTTTTGCTGATCACAAAAAATGTTCGTGTCTTAGTGATTAAAGTGTTCCGTCCGACAATTCAGACATCTTATTCTGGACAGATTTTAAAGCCGGATCGTAGCATGATAATTCGGTTTCTTCATAAGAATGAAAAGGGAATCCGGTGAAATTCCGGAACTGGCGCGCAGCGGTAATGGTAAAGCAACACGATGACACTGTTATAAATGACGGGAAGTCGTTGCGGGGAATAACGTAGTACCCTCCTGAGTCCGAAGACCTGCCGAAGATTTGTCGTCCGTCCTGCTGACGCTACAAAGCAGACGGGTGGCATCCTCTTTATATATATGTGGGTGCTCAGGAAAAATGAAAATGACCTCGCCTTATGCGCTGTCCGCTATCGGACTGGCCGTGTTTTCCGCATTGTCTTTTAGCGCTTCTGCTAATACTAATGATGATCAGATAATTGTTTCTGCTAACCGTTTTCAGCAGCCGGTTTCGTCTGTGCTGGCACCGGTAACCGTTGTGACCCGTGAAGAGATAGATAAGTGGCAGTCGAATTCTGTTGTCGACATTCTGCGCCGGTTACCAGGTGTGGATGTGACTCAGAGCGGCGGATTGGGTCAGAACAGTACAGTGTCGGTACGCGGGACAGATGCAAAACATTTACTGGTACTGATAGATGGTGTCCGTCTGAATAATGCAGGTATTTCCGGTCAGCCGGATCTGAACCAGTTTCCGGTAGCACTGGTGCAGCGTGTTGAGTATATCCGTGGTGCGCGTTCCGCCGTATATGGCTCAGATGCCATCGGTGGTGTGCTGAATATTATTACCATCCGGGATGATATCGGCTCAAATATCACTGCGGGTATTGGTTCTCATGGTTACCAGAATTATACCGGAACCACTCAGCAGCAGATTGGTGAAAATACCCGGGTAACAGCAGCAGCAGCGTATACTTATACTAAAGGTTTTGATATCCGCCGTGATTATGACGGTTATGCCACACCAAGCGGTCGTGACTATGGCTTTATGAATAAAACCTACTGGCTGGATGTGCACCATAAACTGGATGATCGGTTTGCTGTGTATGGGCGTGCATATGGTTATGATAACCGCAGTAAATATTTCGGATTTAAATCTGATATGTGGTCATTACCGGCTGATCCGGCAAGTGATCGCCGTGAGTTAGAGAACCGGACATATGATGCCGGTCTCACATTTAATCAGGAGGACTATTCTTCTCAACTGATCATGAGCTACAGCCGCGTTAAGGACTATAACTATGATAACCGTTATGGTCGTTATGGTGATGGTGCGACACTGGATAACTCAAAACAGTACTCTGCACAATGGGGCAATAATTACCGTGTCGGATATGGCAGCATCAACGCCGGTATTGATTATCAGAAACAGGAAATGGAACCCGGCACAGCAATGATAGCTGACAGTAAATCTATTTCAGATACCGGTTTATATCTGACCGGACAGCAGGAAATAGACAAAGTTATCCTTGAGGCCGCCATCCGTTCTGACCATCATTCGGAATTTAACTGGCATACCACCTGGCAGGCCAGTGCCGGATGGGAATTTGTCGATGGTTACCGGGTTATCGGTTCTTATGCTACCGGGTTTAAAGCACCGACGCTGGGGCAGTTATATGCCAATACAACATTTGACTGGGGAACCATCGCCGGTAATAAGGATTTAAAACCGGAAGAGAGTGAACAATGGGAATTAGGACTGGAAGGAAATACCGGGCCGCTTTCCTGGCAACTGACCAGCTACCACAATGATATTAAAAACCTGATTGACTACGAAATGGGTTCACCAAATACCTATATCAACCGCAGTAAAGCCAAAATCAAAGGTGCGGAATGGGTGGGGGAATTTGATACCTGGATTATCCATCACCAACTGACTTACCAGTATCTGGACGCCAGAGACAAAAGTACTGATAAACGTCTGGCACGCCGGGCACAACAGCAGGTGAAATATCAGATGGACTGGACGGTTGCGGATGTTGATATGGGACTGACTTATCAGTATATCGGTAAACGCTATGATGATGCGGATAATAAGCAAAAACTCGGCGGAGTCAGTATTTTTGATATCACTGCCGCATATCCGATCACTGATCATCTGACAATTCGTGGTAAAATAGCTAACTTGTTTGATAAAGACTACGAGACTGCGTATGGCTATCGAACCGCCGGCCGTGAATACTTCCTCACAGGAAGCTACAACTTCTGATCTGAAAAACCGCCCGACAGTGCTGTTGTTTGACTCCGGCATGGGCGGTTTATCTGTTTATCAGGAAGTAAGAAAATTACTTCCTGATAAACACTATATTTATGCATTCGATAATGAGGCATTTCCTTACGGCGAAAAAACCGAAGCTTTTATTGTCGACCGTGTGACTAAGATTGTCCGTCAGATTGCACAGCAGCATCCGCTGGCGGTAATTGTGATTGCCTGTAATACAGCAAGCACAATTACGCTGCCTGCTCTGCGTGCAATGTCTGATATTCCGGTGGTCGGTGTGGTTCCGGCGATCAAACCGGCCGCAAAACTGACACGCAACGGCCTGGTCGGGCTGCTGGCGACCCGGGCAACCGTAAAACGGGCTTACACCCGTGAGCTTATTGACCGGTTTGCTTCTGAGTGTCAGGTATCACTATTAGGATCAGCGGAGCTGGTCGAACTCGCGGAACGCAAGTTGTATGGCGAGGCGATTCCGGCAGCTGCTCTGGAAACTATCCTTGCGCCGTGGCGGAATATGAAAGAACCGCCTGACACGGTGGTACTTGGATGTACGCACTTCCCGCTGATTGCCGAAGAACTGAAATCCGCATTACCGGACGGAACCCGGCTGGTGGATTCCGGTGCGGCGATTGCCCGCCGCGTGCAGTGGTTAATCAATAATAGTGAGAAACCTCATCACTTAACTGATGAACAAAATGTAGCGTATTGCTTGCGGGATGATGAAACAACACAGAAATTGCAGCCTGTTCTGCAGCAATTGGGATTTGAATCGTTGAAAAAACTGACGATTACAGAGTGATTTGCTGTAATAATCAGCAGTCAGCACATTTTTATAAATTACCCCTTGCGGTCAGA
>NZ_VKKS01000001.1:3081786-3328919 GCF_019402645.1 Morganella morganii | reverse complement strand
GTGGCTTTTTTGCGTTTGGGGAAAAGAAAAAATAGCCCTCTCTGAAACCACCGAAACCCGCCTCCGCTGAGATCCTGACAAAGATCAGCAAAATAATTCAGTTTGTATTTTATGCACCGGAAGGTAGATTGGATAACTGATCACTTAAATCCTGCAGATAATACCAAGGAGAATCTTCATGGCTGATCCAACTTATGTCCCGCCTCTGGTGTGGGAATGGAAACAGAAAAACGGCGGAAAATTTGCCAATACCAACCGTCCTGTTGCCGGGGCAACACATGAAAAAGCCCTGTCTGTGGGTAAACACCCATTGCAGCTTTACTCGCTGGGAACACCTAACGGCCAGAAAGTCACTATCATGCTTGAAGAACTGCTGGCTGCGGGGATCCGCGATGCGGAATATGATGCCTGGCTGATTGATATCGGCGAAGGCGACCAGTTTGGTTCCGGATTTGTGGATATTAACCCGAACTCAAAAATCCCGGCATTGGTCGACAGAAGTGGTGCAGAGCCGGTACGGATCTTTGAATCTGGCGCAATTCTGACCTATCTGGCAGAAAAATTCTCTTTGTTCCTGCCGGAAACACAGCCTGAGCGGGCTGAAACCCTGTCATGGTTGTTCTGGCAGATGGGATCAGCTCCGTTTGTCGGCGGCGGGTTTGGCCATTTCTATGCGTATGCACCAGAAAAATATGAATATCCGATTAACCGTTACGCGATGGAAACCAAACGCCAGCTGGATGTCCTGAACCGTCAGCTCAGTCAGCATGAATTTATTGCCGGTGATAACTACACCATTGCTGATATGGCCGCCTGGCCATGGTATGGCGGGTTAGTGCTGGGGACTTTGTACAATGCGGCGACATTTCTGTCTGTCAGCGAATATCCGCATGTGATCCGCTGGGCGGAACAGATTGCGGCACGTCCGGCTGTTCAGCGCGGACGCCGGGTTAACCGCAGCGGCGGAGAAGCGCCAGGCCGGTTTATCCGTGAACGTCATGACGCGTCAGATCTGGACTGATATTTCGCGGTTTCCCGGCAGAAAGTTTTCTGCCGGGAAAGATACCGGTATTGTTAATGCGGTTCCGGTAATTTAAAGGCCGATACCATTTGTGCGAGCTGTTCGGCTTCTCTCCTCAGGACTTGCGTCCGTGAAGCGGCATCATCAATTAATGTGGCATTCTGCTGCACTGTGGTATCCATCTCTGAGACTGCCATTGTTACCTCGGCCAGTCCTTTGCTTTGTTCTTCACCGGCAACGCGGATATCACTCATCAGCTGTCTTACCTGTAATACATCCATCACCAGATCAGCCAGAGTTTCTCCGGCTTCATGCACCTGATTACTGCCGGTTCTGACATTTTGCACGGACTCATCAATCAGCACCTTAATCTCCTGTGCCGCCTGTGCGCTGCGCTGAGCCAGTGACCTGACTTCGGTGGCAACCACCGCAAAGCCACGCCCGGAATCACCGGCACGTGCAGCCTCTACAGCGGCATTCAGTGCCAGAATATTGGTCTGGAATGCAATACTGTCGATCACTGACACGATTTCAACCATTCGTCCGGATGATGTACTGACGCTGTTCATTGTCGAAATAACATCGCGCATCATATCCCCGCAGCGGCTTGCGGTCTGTGCGGTAGTTTCTGCCAGTTCATCGGCCTGATGAGTGTTCTCACTGTTCTGACGAACCGTTGCGTTCAGTTCTTCCATTGCGGAAGCGCTTTGTTCCAGTGCGGCCGCCTGCTGTGTAACCCGTGCGGATAACTCGTTATTATTATCGGCCAGATTAACAGTATTTCCGGCCACAACAGAACTGCTGCTGCGCACAGTGAGCAACATGGATGATATTTTATCAGCAAACAGATTAAATGCCTGTGAGATAGCCGATATCTCATCGGCACCGCGCACTTCCATGCGCCGTGTCAGGTCGCCTTCTCCCTGTGCGATATCATCGAGGGCTTTACGGGTTTCATCAAGACGGGTGATCAGACGGCGGACAACCAGCCAGGATCCCAGCAACAGCAATGCCATAATCGGCAACAGTGCTTCCAGTACATCCTGCATCATCACTTTTGCCAGCCCGGTGATCCGGCTTTCCGGCGTGACAAGGCCGATAATCCACCCGGTATCCGCCATAGGGAACAGCATCACCTGTGAGGGCGTATTCAGTTGCCCGTCATTATCAATGCGGACACTATCGATTGCGGACTGCTCAGAATGCGATTGCTTCAGGCTTGCAGCAACCGGTGCCAGCCAGGCTGATTGGGAAGCCAGCTCATCAAAGGTTTTAAATTTTTTACTGTCATCGCCGGGAAAATAAATCAGCTGTCCCTGCCGGTCTGTTACAAAGGCATAGCCGCCGGTGCCGTTACCGTATTGCTGCATAATAGCGGCGATATTATCCAGGCGGATATCTGTTGTTGCGACACCGGAAAATTTTCCGTCCGTTTTATACGGAACGTTACAGGTCACCATATTCACACCGGAAATGGCATCCCTGTAAACATCAGACCACAAACAGCTTTCAGTGGATTGCCCGCGGGCATTCCGGTACCAGCTTTCATTGTGATAATTACCGGCACTCTCTGCATTGTATTCATCAGAAAAGACCAGTTCCCCGGTCGTATTCCGGGCCCAGAAAAAGCTGCGTTTCTCTGTTCCCGGGGTGAATGCTCCGGGCTCCGGCCAGATCCCGCCGCCGGTGATCAGGCTGTTGCTTTCAATCAGATTGGGCGGGATATAGCGGTACAGCGCCTCATCATTCGGCAGAACCTCAGCCAGACGTGCCAGGCTGACGGTTTTTCCGTCTGTCTGAGATAAAATCGTACTGAGCCGGGATGTCAGGCCGCGCCCGGTTTCTTCAATTAATGCAGTATTAATTTCCACAACGCGGGGCTGACCGCGCCACAGCATAACAACAATGATAATAGCAGTGGTGACAGCCAGGAGCAGGATGCCCCCGATAGTCAGGCGGGTTGAAATGCGGGACGGATACCAGGACATACAAAACTCCCGAAACAAATAAGGGTATATTTGAGTTATCGGCGGTGTAATTTATATCTTTATGATGTTTTATTGAGCGGGTGAATGAATGGCGGATATTTGTGGCAGAGATCGCATTTTCGTCATTTTATGATACATTTTCTGATTATCCGGTATTCTTCTGCCCGGAGAAAACAGTATTTTCATGCCCATCTATATGTTATGTTATAACATCTTTTAAGCGGGTGAGATAAGCTGTGAATTTAATCAGAAGAATGAATACGTTACTGCTCTCTTTCTTATTTTTGCTGATGTTCAGTCCGCAGTCATTTGCACATCCGCACAGTTTTATCGATATGGAAACGACCTTTGTGACGGAAAACCATACTCTGACAGGGATTGAATATGTCTGGAAAATGGATCCGATGACCTCAGCAGATATTCTGTATGATTTAATGAATACCAAAGAAGACAGCCCGCAGTGGAAGAAGCAGGCGGCTTCAGTGATGGCTAATATTATTGCACAGTCCTATTTCTCCGAACTGAATTATCAGAATAAAAAACAGCCTTTTAAGCTCTTTCCGGATACATACCGGATGACACGGCAGGGATTGCAGATTGTGATGTCATTCCGTGTCTCACTATTACATCCGATATCTTTAACCGGCAGTACGGTTGAGCTGAAAACGTATGAGCCGACTTTTTTTGTCAGCATGACCTACAACAGCAAGCGTGCTGTCCATCTCTCTTCTCAGGATGAATCACAGTGCCGGTTAGTTTTCACCGAAGCAGATCCCCCTGATGCCCTGAAAGATTACGCGCTGTCACTGGATACCGGTGAAACCCCGGATGATGACCTGACGCTCGGACGTCAGTTTGCACAGCAGGTTACCTTAGATTGCCCGGAGTGAGATAACGAATGACTTCATATTCACGGATTATTCTTCTGCTCACAGTGCTGCTTGTTGTTTTGTCAGCGGGCTGGCTGCTGTACAGCCAGTGGCCGTCATTACTGCATACCAGCGCGGGGTTACAAAAAGAGCTGAATTTTGAAATGGCGGCACTGATTCAGAAGGCGGTGTCTGATCCGCTGAAAGCGGGCGGGCTTCTGACGCTTTTCAGTTTTTTATACGGATTATTGCATGCGCTGGGCCCCGGCCACGGTAAAGTTATCCTTTCTGCTTATATCGCCACACATCCGGCCAATTTACGCCACAGTGCGTTATTAAGTATTCTGGCTTCCCTGCTTCAGGGCTCTGTTGCTGTTGTCCTGGTGTCTGTTGTATTGTTTATATTAAATCTGTCTGTACGCCAGCTGAATAATGTCAGCCTGATAACAGAAAAAGCCAGTTATGCGTTTATTATTCTTTTCGGCGGTATCATTGTTATCCGTGCATTACGTCATTTGTTTATCAGGCCACCGGTAAATAAACCGCAAATAAAAACAATCTGCGTATCCGGTAATAAACCTTCTGCTGTTTTAAAACCGGTTTCTCTGCAAACAGGACAATCTCAGACATGCAGCTGCGGTCATCAGCATGTTATACCCGGAAATAAAGTTACCGGCAACCTGCGGACACAAGCCGGCATGATTGTGGCTATGGGCAGCCGCCCGTGTTCAGGGGCATTATTAGTTTTACTGTTCTCGTCAGTTATCGGTGTTTTTCACTGGGGAATTATTGCTGTATTTGCAATGGCGTTGGGAACCGGTATCACGCTCTGCATGATAGCCTGGTTCGTACACAGTATGCGCTTTCTGGCACTGCGCCTGTCTCGGAATCCGGAACGAAAACCAAACCGGCATTACGGTGATATTCTCCGGCTGATCGCAGGGGGGATATTTATTATTGCAGGTATATTGATGTACCAGACAATCAGTACACCGGGGGTGGGGTTTTTTACCAGCTAACTACCTTTATCTGTCATCAATTATTGTCTGTCACTAACTATTCACATATTTTATTTTTTACTTTCCATAAGAAACACTTTTTTATAGTTATGAATAACTTTTTAATAAAACCACTGTCGATATATTGTAATTATATATAAACAATTACTTAATGAAATATATTAAATCAAGGTCTGTTTTAGCGTAGATTGGTGTTATGTGCCAATATGCGCACATTAATAAACCATCAAAAATCAAGTGGTTTAAGTGGTTATTCTTTAATAATTAGTTGGTTAGTGATTTATTTTGACTTATTAAGAACAATATTGTCATGATGAAAATAAAATCAGATGATTTGACAAGTTCGGGTTAAGGAGTAATAGTTATTAAATAAATCGACAGTGATTATGATCACGACTCATTTCTATTTATCGAACCAGAGAATGTCATGGATCTTTGATCCGCCGGCGAAACACAGATAAAAGAACCGATGTTATTAAATATATTAGGTGGATAGTATGACAGCGACAGCGACTGGTGCCAGGAAACTGACTTTATTGGGGTTTTTTGCTATTACCGCCTCTATGGTAATGGCGGTATATGAATACCCGACATTTGCAACATCCGGTTTTAGTTTGGTTTTTTTCCTTTTATTAGGGGGATTATTGTGGTTTATTCCTGTTGCTCTGTGTGCGGCAGAAATGGCGACGGTGGAAGGTTGGGAAGAGGGCGGAATATTTGCCTGGGTTTCTAACACATTAGGTGAGCGCTGGGGGTTTGCTGCTATTTCATTTGGTTATCTGCAAATTGCAATTGGCTTTATACCTATGCTCTATTTTGTATTAGGGGCATTATCTTATATTCTTAACTGGCCGGAACTGAATAATGATCCGATAGTTAAAACTATCGGTGCATTGGTTATATTATGGGTATTGGCATTTTCTCAATTCGGTGGTACAAAATATACAGCAACTATCGCTAAAATAGGTTTCTTTGCCGGTATTTTATTACCCGCTCTTATTTTGGTATTCCTTGCTATACATTATCTCGTCAGCGGTGCACCTTTAGCGACTGAAATCAGTGCATCGACTTTTTTCCCTGACTTCACAAAAATAGGTACATTGGTCGTTTTTGTTGCTTTTATATTGAGTTATATGGGAGTTGAGGCCTCAGCAACACACGTTAATGAAATGGAAAATCCGGGAAGAGATTATCCGGCTGCGATGTTTTTACTGATGATAGCGGCTATTTGTTTAAGTTCCATTGGGGGATTATCTGTCGCGGTTTCCATTCCGGTCAGTGAAATCAATCTGTCTGCAGGTGTGGTACAAACATTCAATGTTCTGGTATCAAATTTTAACCCTGCGCTTGAGTGGACTGTCCGTATTATTGCGGCACTCTTATTATTAGGTGTACTGGCAGAAATAGCATCATGGATTGTGGGCCCATCCCGCGGGATGTATGTTGCTGCCCAAAATGGCATTTTACCGAAAACCTTTGCTAAGGTGAATAAAAATGGCGTTCCGGTTACATTAGTTATTTCGCAATTATTGATCACGACCATTGCTATCATTGTGCTTACCAATAGCGGCGGAGGTGGTAATACATCTTTCCTGATCGCATTAGCTCTGACTGTTGTTATTTACCTGTGCAGTTATTTTATGTTGTTTCTCGGATATATGTATTTAATCTGCAGGCAGCCTGAGAAAAAACGGGTATTTAATATACCGGGTGGTAAAGGTTTTAAACTTGTTGTGGCATCTGCTGGTTTTATTCTATCAGTCCTTGCCTTTGTTGTTTCTTTCTTTCCGCCAAGTTCATTACCGGGCGGCGCAAGCAATGAATCCTATGTGATGCTACTTAGTATCAGCTTTGTGGTCATTTTTCTGGTGCCATTTATTATCTATGCATTTCATAATAAGCAAGGTAAAAAAACCGGAATATCAATGATACATATTAAAACTCATAACGCACCAGCAGGTCATTTCTTTATCCATCCCCGGGCGCGATCAGTATATCATTTGGTTCATGATGATAAAAAAGACCAAAATGAGTAAGATATGAAACGGATCAGACCACCAATGGTGGTCTGATCCGTCAATAAAAATATGACAAATTATAGCCAGAGATAATCATACTATATCGGATTCAAACGGTATTTTATGCACGTTTGACTATCTTCTTATTGGTCATTATCTCAGATAAATACAATTCAATCCTGCCAATATATCCGGAGAAAAAAATATTAAAACAACTGCTAACCCACATCCTTTTTCGTGCTCTTACAGAGAGTAGTGTATACTTTCTGATAAGAAATTTATTCACGGTTGATTAATAATGAAAGAAAGCGAAAAAGCACAAATTAAACTTCTCAGCGATCGTTTAGATCTTACCCGTCACCAGATGACAAGTATGCAGCAGAAGAACGAAGCAGAAAAGTACGCAGAACTTGAGAAAGAAAAAGCAGCGCTGGAAATCGAAATTGCTCATCTGAAGGTGGTACGCAGCAAGAAACTCAGCAAAGAAGCGCAGAAGCTGGTTGATATGCCATTCAAACGTCTTATCACTAAAAAAGAACAGGCTGATATTGGCAAGCTGAAGAAAACCGTTCGCGGCCTGATAATTGTCCATCCAATGACGGCATTAGGCCGCGAAATGGGACTGGATGATATGACCGGTTTTTCTGAGACTGATTTTTAGTCAGAAAATTAACCCGGCTAAAACCTGTAATGATTCACTGATACCGCAAGGCTCTTGATTATTATGAACCGTTAGTTAGTCAGTCATGCGCGCTCAATGTTTGCTTCGTCCGCACCTGTGACCTTAGCTCAAAATCAGTGCAGTGCCAAATCAGGGATCTTCGTCTTTCCGGAGACTTCGGATAAATTCAGCCGGAGTCACGTCATTTAATGATGAATATGTTCTCTCATGATTGTATTCCCTGAGCCGGCTTTCGAGTTTGTTCTGAGCATCTCCTTATCCAGACTCAGATCAGCGACCAGTTTCTTCAGCCGCTGATTTTCATCCTCCAACTGCCGCAGACGACGGAGTTCTGTCACTCCCGGACCGGTAAATTTTTTCTTCCGGTTATAAAAAGTGGCCTCAGAAATGCCCATTTTTCTGCAGACTTCCCCGGCTCGGGTGCCGGTTTCTGCCTGTTTCAGCGCAAAAGCGATCTGTTCTTCGGTATAACAGGTCTTTTTCATGGCGAATATACCTCCCGGTAAAGTGGAAAAAAGACCGGATATTCCAGTTTAGCCTAGTACTGTTTTCCGGGAGGTGATCAGGAGTTGATGTGGAGTAACCCCAGTTGAACTGAGTTGACCATAAATAGCTTTTACACGTTGAATTTAAAGGGTTTAATTGATTTCAGTGGAGGTGTATTGAACTTGAGTGGCGATCACAGGAGTCGTATTTGATGGGTAATGGTATTGATATTAAATGAGTTTATTGAGTTGCATAAATAGCAGTGCCCCCATTAATGCCCCCAGATTGGTTTTTGTGTGGGGAATATCGGAGGTAGAATAACGGAAAGAAGATTACGAAATAAAAGTGCTTTTATTGACTACAATAAAAATATCTTAGTTATAAACTTAGATATCGGGTCAATTGCAAGATAATATAAATTTAAATAACAATAAGTTATCTTTATTTTAAGCCAAGTAGATTTATATATTTATAGCACCTTTTACGCTTACAATAGCTATAGTCGCCGATGATCATATGATTCATGATTAGATATCACCTTTTGTAGATCATTAAAAGATGGTTGAAGTGTTTCAATTGGCGTTTCAATACTTAATCTTTCACAAATCCTAGTAAGTACTTCTGAACGAAGCCCTACTGCAACCACAAAATGATAAGTAGCTAAGCGCCGCCTCTCCGTTTCAGTAGCTTGCATCAGTAGTATGAGATCATCTTTCAAAACGCCAGACATTTCATAAAGCATCACTAGATTCGCCATATCATCAGAATAGCTATGTACTGAATCACATAGCGGAGCATAAAAGGAGTGGTAATGGTTTCCCCAACCTAAAACCTCAAATAATTGTTTTACATTGGGATAAGACTCAGTATGTGGCCATTTTTTATCAAAATTAGTAAGAAGCTTTTCCCCATTATTTCTACGCACATTTGCTACACTACTAACTACCCCTTGAGAATCTAAATACGCTACCCAATTTTTACCATTTTTCTGTGTAAGGGCTTTACTGCTTCTCAGCAGAGCTCTAGCCCTAGCTCCCTCATCTAGTGAAATATATAATTGATTGGCTGCCTGCTCAATAATAACCCGAGTCAAGGTTTCCGCTGATGAATATGCATTTGACATAAGAGCTTTTCCTGCCTGACAACATAGTTCATTAAGAAGTCTAAAATAGTGGTAAACCATAATTTGCTGCGAAGAATTCACGAACCTGTTAACTAACTGATCTTTGAGATCAATAGCTACAAGATTACAAATTTCATTTAAACGCATCGCCGTTTCAGCGTCGTTCTTCAAATTGATAGTTTCCTTCATTTTGCTACTGAGCCCTTTATTTTGTAATTAGCAAAATTAGATTAAGATTAATAACTGTATTAACTCTAATCTAAACTAATGAACTTAAATCACGTTACATAATTTCTAAAAATGATCACATCGTAAATACCACATTAACTCCCACCACTCTTTCTCAAGTTTATTTTTGAAATATAACGTACAGAGATCTCTTTTAAATTTACCAAATATGCTTTGCTCTTTATTTTTCAATATACCAATATCTTCCCATAATTCATCTGCATCAAAAAAAGTCCATACTGGAGGCACTGGTGTTAATGCATTGGTATAACAAATAGGGGCAACATACCGATACAACATCATTTGAACATATTCAACGGGGAAATGTTTTGCGACTGAGGCGATGTATTGATAATCCACCCTATTATCCACAAATATATCGGATAACGCCGCACAGAGATCTTTGTCTGTAAACAGTTTACTTGTCTTCACCACATCACTTCTTTTGCTTGGTTGTTTTCAGCAAATCTTTCAGCGCCGCAATATTCGCCCTAACCCCTTCTGTCTCTTTTAATTGACGACGTTTTTGAGCAAAAACATCAAATACTTCTTTGGCTTTTTCATCAGCCACTTTCTTACTAATTCCACCAGCGCCTTGCAATACTTCACGGTCATTGAAACTTAAAAACTGATCCAGCTTAGTATCCCAATCCTGTAAAAAAACCTGCTTACGGCGCAGTGCCTGGTCTTCGGCAAAATCCAGCCACATATTGACGATACGGTTTAATTCTTTCAGTTCATTTTCACGCAGATAATTCTTCGCAACCGTCACATCCGTTTTACGAACTTCGTCCGATTTATAGTTTGTTAATCCCATATCCGGTTGACTGGCATCTGCACGACTGGCAATAAGCTCAGCAGCAGTCATTCCCGTACAAGCAAAATGCAGTTTGTTTTGGATAGTTTGAAAAAAACGAGTGGTTTCTTTATTGGAAGGCTCATAATCCGCCGCCATAGTGAAAATCTCTTTCACCCGTAAATACACGCGTCGCTCACTGGCACGAATATCACGGATGCGTTCGAGCATCTCATCAAAGTAATCAGGCACGACTGACTGACCGATAGGCGGGTTCTTTAGGCGCTCATCATCCATCACAAACCCTTTGATCAGATACTGCTCCAGCGTTTGTGTTGCCCACTGACGAAACTGTGTACCACGAACTGAACGGACACGGTAACCAATGGCGAGGATCATAGAAAGGTTGTAATGCAGCGTATTACGATTAACCTGCCGATTACCCTCTTGTCGAACTTGTAAGAAAGACTTACAAGTTGAATTTTGTACAAGCTCACCCTCTTCGTAGACAGCTTTAACATGTTGAGTTATTGCCTGAGGTGTGACCTGATAAAGATTGGCAATTTCAGCCTGAGATAACCATAGCGTATCAGATTCAAAGCGGCATTCAACACGAGTTTCTCCATCTTCACTACGAAACAAAACAAACTCACCCTGTGGTGCTTCAGGAAGATTATCACTCATTACATTGCCTCAGCTCTATACGCTATGAATAAACTATGAACAACAATATACTATGTTTAACAAAAAAATAAGGCCACCAGTAAATAGATAGCAGGCACATTATTTTATGAAAAAACAATGTGCTACTATTTTCTATATTCTCTCTCTTCCTGAAAAATGCTCATACATTTTTTCTGTCATCACCCACAGTGCCTTATTTAATTTAATATCCCCATCAATACCATTCACCGAACGCGTGCGAGCTCACTTGCCTTTCGCATTCCTGCCTGATATTCCTCCTTTGATTAAATTTTCCTGTAGTCGGTATACTTTTTCTTTGGGCTTCAATGTTCGTAATTTTGCATCAGTCAGAGCCATGAGTTACTCCTGCATTCAAGAACGCTCGCACTGCTTCCGCTTGTTCCGGTGTAAGCGCTAACTTACTATTATTTAATTTGATGGTTAATCCACCACTATCGGAGAGTGAGAATTGGAAAATTTGTTTCGCTTTTTCGACTCGTTTACTTTCTCTGTCTATAGCCTTATCTAAGGCAGGATCATGACCCACTCGTAATTTACTCTTTGCTTCATTTCTTAACTGTATGGCCAATAGCTATGCCGGGGTAAACACCGAACGATAAGCTTTTTTCTTTTCCGTTGATTCGGTACTTCATACGCCAGTAATTTGTAACTATTTTTTCTATTTTTAGTGGCATGACTTTTCTCCGGAAAAATAAACATACCCAAATATGCCCCCGCAATCCCATTGATTTGGGTTGAGCTGAGTTGACATCCATTGAATTGAAAGTGGCTTAATAGATTGTATTATAAGGAATTAATTGAATTTTGTGGAGGTATATTGAACTTGATTGGCGGAAGATCACAGGAGTCGAACCTGCCCGGGACCGCTGGCGGCCCCAACCGGATTTGAAGTCCGGCCGCCCCACCGGGGACGATGATCTTCCGTTCTGAGGTTGCACAGTATACGCTTTCCGGCAGGGATTCAAAAGTTCTCTTGCGTTTTTCCTTTGAGATACATCAGTACCGTGTGATTTTTTACGGGAATGATTTTTAATCAGCATAATAACACTAAAAATCATTGAACTTGCCGGAGTGTGTCCCCATCTTATAAAGAGTTTCGGTTTTCACCTTTCATGTGTATGTGCGCCGCGGCGGACGTGCACCAGACAGCCAACAGGATGGTTTATGATGAACCCTTTGCTTACCCCGACCCAGAATCAGTTACCGGCATTTTCTGCCATCAATCCCGAATGTATTGTGCCTGCGGTGAAAGAAACGCTGGATAATTATCGTCAGACGGTAGAGCAGGTGGTGAGTCATGCACCTGATTTTACCTGGGAAAATGTGTGTGTTCCGCTGGCGGAAGCCGGGGATAAATTATCCCGTGTCTGGTCGCCGGTCAGTCATCTTAATTCGGTCAAAAATAGTCCTGAACTGCGTGAAGCTTATGAGCAGTGCCTGCCGCTGCTGTCTGAGTTCAGTACCTGGATGGGTCAGCACGAAGGGTTGTATAACGCCTATAAGTCACTGAAAAACAGCCCGGCGTTTGCGTCATTGTCTCAGGCACAGCGCAAGTCAGTGGAAAATTCCCTGCGTGATTTTGAATTATCCGGCATTGGTCTGCCACCGGAGAAACAGAAGCGCTACGGTGAGATTTCTGCGCGCCTGTCTGAGCTGGGTTCGCTGTTCGGTAATAATGTGCTGGATGCGACCATGGGCTGGAGCAAGCTGATTACCGGTGAAAGTATGCTGTCCGGTCTGCCGGAGAGCGCGGTTGCAGCTGCGCAGGCTCTGGCGGAGTCCAAAGGTGAGAAGGGCTGGCTGTTTACCCTGGATATGCCGAGTTATCTGCCGGTGATGACTTACGCGGATAACCGTGAGCTGCGCAAAGAGATGAGTGAAGCCTACGGTACCCGTGCTTCTGAGCTGGGGCCGAACGGCGGTAAGTGGGATAACAGCAGTGTGATGGCGGAGATTTTAGCGCTGCGTCATGAACTGGCACAGTTACTCGGCTTTAAAAATTACGCGGAAAGATCCCTCGCCACCAAAATGGCAGAAAACCCGCAGCAGGTGCTGGATTTCCTGAATGATCTGGCGGAGCGTGCCCATCCTCAGGGTGAGCAGGAAGTGGCTCAGCTGGCTGCATTTGCCAAAGAACATTACGGCGTCGATAAACTCGAACCGTGGGATATGGCCTATTTTGCCGATAAACAAAAACAGCATCTGTTTTCTGTCAGTGATGAGCAGCTGCGTCCGTATTTCCCGGAAGAAAAAGCGATCAGCGGATTGTTTGAAGTGATCCGCCGGATCTACGGAATCACCGTCAAAGAGCGTTTTGGTGTGGAAACCTGGCATCCGGATGTCCGTTTCTTTGATTTATTTGATAAGAACGGTGAATTACGCGGCAGTTTCTATCTGGACCTGTATGCCCGTGAGCACAAACGCGGCGGGGCGTGGATGGATGACTGCATCGGCCGTATGCGTCATAAAGATAATTCCCTGCAAAAACCGGTAGCGTATCTGACCTGTAATTTTAACAAACCGGTCGGCGGCAAGCCGGCGCTGTTTACCCATGACGAAGTGCTGACGTTGTTCCATGAGTTCGGACACGGCCTGCATCACATGCTGACACAGATTGATGTGGCGGATGTTTCCGGCATTAATGGTGTGCCGTGGGATGCGGTCGAGCTGCCGAGCCAGTTTATGGAAAACTGGTGCTGGGAGCCGGAGGCTCTGGCCTTTATCTCCGGTCATTATGAAACCGGTGAGCCGCTGCCGCAGTCTCTGCTCGACAATATGCTGGCGGCGAAGAATTATCAGTCTGCTATGTTTATTCTGCGTCAGCTGGAGTTCGGCCTGTTTGATTTCCGCCTGCATGCGGAATATGACCCGGCAACCGTCGCGCAGGTGATGCCGACCTTACTGTCCGTGAAAGAAAAAGTTTCAGTGGTACCGGCTGCACCGTGGAACCGCTTCCCTCACGCCTTCAGTCATATTTTTGCCGGAGGTTATGCCGCCGGTTACTACAGCTATCTGTGGGCGGATGTGCTGGCGGCGGATGCATTCTCCCGCTTCAGTGAGGAAGGTATCTTCAACCCGGTGACCGGGCAGTCTTTCCTGGATAATATTCTCAGCCGGGGTGGTTCGGAAGAGCCGATGATCCTGTTTGAACGCTTCCGCGGCCGTAAGCCGGAACTGGATGCGATGTTAAAAGGTTACGGAATCAACGGGTAATACGTGAAGATTCGTTTACAGTGTGAACAGGGCGCAGACAGCTGCGCCCTTGATGTATTGGCGGTGCGGTGGGGTCTGGAGCATGATGATACCGCGCCGATGGCGCTGGTGCTGACGGCGGAAGGGCTGGAACTGCGCAAGTGTGATGAACCGAAACTCGGCGGGATCCGTGTGGATTTTGCCGGAGGAACTATGGCGCACCGGCGCCGTTTCGGTGGCGGACGCGGTGAAGCGGTGGCAAAGGCTGCCGGGATCAAAAAATCGTATCTCCCGTCGGTGGTTGACGCAACCGCTGGTCTCGGGCGTGATGCCTTTGTTCTGGCGTCGCTGGGCTGCCATGTGCGGATGATTGAACGTCATCCGGTCGTTGCTGCATTGCTGGATGATGGTTTACAGCGGGCATACAGGGACAGTGAAATCGGGGAATGGATGCAGGAGCGGATGATCCTTATCCATGCGTCCGGGATTGATGCTCTGGCGGAAATCACACCGCCGCCGGACGTGGTCTATCTCGACCCGATGTATCCGCACCGGCAGAAAAGCGCACTGGTGAAAAAAGAAATGCGGGTGTTTCAGTCGCTGGTGGGCGCGGATGAGGATGCTGATCTTCTGCTGGCGCCGTCACTGGCGCTGGCAACCCGTCGTGTGGTGGTGAAACGGCCGGATTATGCGGAGCCGTTAGCCGGGCAGAAAGCGGCGGCAGCGATTGAAACCAAAAACCATCGTTTCGATATCTATCCTTGCATGAAAGCAGAAGGATAACACCGGATAATGCCTGAAAAGGGGACAGGGCAGTTCCCGTTTCGCGAAGGGGCAACAAGTGAGACTTCCGTAACGCTTGTCATACCCCCTTCGACACTGTGACATTTTTCAGTAACAGATTACAGACTTACAGCACACCCTGCGCCAGCATGGCATCAGCGACTTTCACAAAGCCGGCGATATTCGCGCCCTGCACATAGTTAGTCTGTTTTTCCTCACTGCCATACTCAACGCACGCACTGTGGATATCCAGCATGATATGATGCAGACGCTCATCCACCACTTCACGTTTCCAGCCGAGACGGACGGCGTTCTGTGACATTTCCAGACCGGATGTTGCCACGCCGCCCGCATTCGCTGCTTTACCCGGAGCAAACAGGACATTTGCGGCCAGGAAGGCATCTGTGGCCGGGATGGTGGCCGGCATGTTTGCACCTTCTGCCACGGCTTTAACACCGTTTTTGATCAGCACTTCAGCATCTGCCAGATCCAGCTCATTCTGAGTGGCGCACGGCAGGGCAATATCCACCGGAACAGCCCACGGAGTCTGATCTTTCAGATACACCAGACCGGACTCTTTCGCGTACTCTTCCACACGTCCGTAACGGTCTTTGATTTCGGTCAGACGTGCCAGTTTTTCGGCGGTGAAGCCGTCTTCATCCACCACGGTACCGGAGGAATCAGATGCGGTGATCACTTTCGCACCCAGTGACAGGCATTTTTCAATGGTGTACTGCGCGACGTTACCGGAGCCGGAAACCGCAACACGCATACCGTCGAAGCTCATCCCGTGGCGTTCCAGCATGGCCTGAGTGAAGTAAACCAGCCCGTAACCGGTGGCTTCCGGACGGATCAGGCTGCCGCCGAAGGAGAGACCTTTGCCGGTAAACACACAGGCAGTGTTGTTGGACAGTTTTTTCATCATTCCCGCCATATAGCCGACTTCACGCCCGCCGACGCCGATATCACCCGCAGGAACATCGGTATCCGCGCCCAGATGGCGGTACAGTTCGGTCATCAGCGCCTGGCAGAAGCGCATCACTTCACCCTGGCTTTTGCCTTTCGGATCAAAGTCAGAGCCGCCTTTCCCGCCGCCCATCGGCAGTGTGGTCAGCGCGTTTTTCAGTGTCTGCTCAAAGCCGAGGAACTTAAGGATGGATAGGTTAACGGACGGATGGAAGCGCATACCGCCTTTGAACGGGCCGATGGCTGAGCTGAACTGCACACGCCATGCGCGGTTAACCTGTACCTGACCCTGATCGTCAACCCAGGTTACGCGGAACTGAATCACACGCTCCGGCTCAACAAAGCGGGCGAGCAGGTTCTGATCGCGGTACTGCGGATTTTTTTCAAGGAACGGCCATAGTGTGGAGAAAACTTCGCGCACAGCCTGGAGGAATTCAGGCTGTGATGGGTCACGGCGCTGAACATTTTCCAGAAACGTTTCCAAAGAGATAAAGTTACTCATGTTGGTTTCCTGTCTGTCATGCCCTTCTCATTCACGCAGCAGTTATGCAGGCCGCACTTATCTCCCGGGGCAGGCTCTCCGGAACATTTTCGCGTACGTCATATCTGTGACACAAATGATATCGGGTTACGTTATTTTGTGAGGTATCCCGGACATTTTTGTTTTATTTTTCGAATAATGTGAGATGTGTTTGCATTTACCACTTGAATTTATCTCTTGTTTATACCCTGTTTTCAAGCTGTTTTTTTCATATATGACAAAAAAAATTCGTTGACGCCTTTTTTCACCGATCCGGCTGCCGTATTTTCAGCCAAAAAAAATACCTGCATAAGCAGGCATTTTATGTGAATAAATTTTCAGCAGATGATTATGCGTTATCATCATCCCGCAACGGAACAATTAACATATCGACATGAACGGTGTTAATCAGCTGACGGGCAGAGGACATCAGTTTGCTCCAGAAATCCTGGTGGTGTCCGCAGACAACCAGATCCATATCATATTTTCTGATGGCATCGACTAATACCTGGCCGAGATCACCGCTGCCGCTGAGCATTTCCTGAATCTCATAACCGGAATTTTTTGCCAAGTTTTTCAGTGAATTACTGGTTTCTTCAGTAATGCGCTGCTGCATATCACCCAGGTTTACATCGATAAGTCCGGTGTATAAGTCAGAGTAATTGACATCAACGTGGATCAGAGAAACTTTGGCGTTGTAAGGTTTTGCCATGGAAACTGCTTTGCTTACCAGCACTTCACTTTCAGGCGAAAGATCGACTGCGACCAGAATATGTTTATATGCCATAAGAAACTCCTTCCGTTCAAAGGGTTAAGGGGTTGGCAGGGCTTGCGCCGCTATCCTTTATGAATACTATAACTGCTTAATATTATTAAAGAGTGTAATGCTGATCACAACTCAATGCTTTTATCAGGCAGCAGAGAATGTCTGATTTATAAGATATACCAGTCTGTGTACTTCCCACAAGGATGAGAGCGACAAAACAGATATTTTCAGGAGACTGAACTATTAAACTACAGTGCGAAAGAATGCGAGAGTTTGTGAAAGTTCACAACATTGTTCATACTGAATACATAAAATGCTATCAGTATGATGTAATAGACACTGATATCACCGGTTCCTTCTCCGCAGATAGTCTAAGGAGTGGATTATGTTCAGTATACTTACACTGTTCTGGGCGTTATGTTTTCTTTGTCTGATTAACATGATCCGGTTTTATTCATCCACCCGGGCATTACTTTCCGTCCTGCGTGACAGCGACCCGCTGCTTTACCATGCTGTCGGCGGTAATAACGCGTTTACTGACCATACTCAGTGGCAGAAACAGCTGCGTCTTATCCGCTATATCAACCAGCGGGAATATCTCACTCATCATGATCCTGAAGTGATTTTGCGCTGCGAACGCATCCGCCGTCAGTTCACCATGATCAGTGCGATATGCGGCATTGTGATTGCTTCACTGCTGATGATGATTATCTGGCCATAAGAAATAACCGGATGCAAAAAAAAGCCTGACACATGTGTCAGGCTTTTCAGTTTCAGAGGATAGTGTCTGCTGTCAGATGATTTGCAGAGAAATCCAGTAGAGCACGCCGGACAGCACAATAGACACCGGCAGTGTCAGAATCCAGGCCAGCATAATGTTTTTGATGGTTTTGGTCTGAACACCACCACCGTCAACAATCATCGTACCTGCTACTGCAGAGGAGAGCACCTGGGTGGTGGATACCGGCATTCCGGTATAACTTGCCACACCAATGGAAACAGCCGCGGTGACCTGTGCAGACACGCCCTGGGCGTATGTCATGCCTTTCTTACCGATTTTCTCACCGATAGTCACTGCAACACGTTTCCAGCCGAACATGGTGCCCAGAGAGAGCGCCAGAGCGACAGCAATGATGATCCAGATAGGTGCATACTCAACGGTATTCAGCAGGTCATTGGACAGACGTTTCAGGAAACGCGCATCTTCCGGTTTGGTTTCCGGTAATTTTGCCACTTCCGCCGCGGTATCGGAAATACACATCAGCAGACGGCGCATATGGCTGCGCTGTTCCGGTAATAAATCATCATAGGTATGAATATTACCGAGCAGATCCTGAGCCTGTTTTAATACGACACCGGTACGGGAACTGTCACAGTGGAACTGTTCATTGAGAACGGTATTTCCGGTGTTCAGTGCCGGCGTCAGCTCGATGGCATGTGCCAGTGCATCCTTATGCGTGGTGTAATACTGCTCCAGGTTAATCACGGCATCGCGGGTACGGGCGATTTCGTAATCACTGGAATTCATATTCACCATAAAGCCGGCAGGTGCGACACCAATCAGAACCAGCATAATCAGACCGATACCTTTCTGCCCGTCATTTGCGCCGTGTGAGAAACTGACGCCGACAGCGGAAAGGATAAGGGCGGTACGCGTCCAGAAAGGCGGTTTGCGTTTGCCGTCTTTTTTCTCACGTTCTGCCGGTGTTAAGTGGATACGGCGGCGTTTCTTCGTGCCGCTCCAGTAGCGGCGCAGGAACCAGATCATTAATCCGGCGATAACCAGGCCGACCAGCGGTGACAGAATCAGAGAAAGGAAAATACTGATCATTTTCGGAATATTCAGCGCATCAACCACGGAACTGTTGGTCACAATTGCGTTGGTCAGGCCGATCCCGATAATGGCGCCGATCAGGGTATGAGAACTTGAGGCCGGGATACCGAAGTACCAGGTGCCCAGGTTCCAGATGATAGCGGCGAGAAGCAGGGAAAAGACCATGGCAAGCCCATGGGCCGAACTGACATTCAGCAGTAAGTCCGTGGGCAGAAGATGCACGATCGCATACGCCACGCTCAGACCGCCGAGCAGTACCCCGAGGAAGTTAAACACACCCGCCATGACGACAGCAAGCTGCGCGCGCATTGCACGGGTATAGATAACAGTTGCTACCGCGTTTGCGGTATCATGGAAGCCGTTGATGGCTTCGTAAAACAGCACAAAGACCAGTGCCAGTACTAACAAAAGGCCGGTGTGAAATTCCAGGCCTGTAAATAGATGTAGCATAGACGTTAAGCCAGTTGTTGGACATGAACGCGGCGCATTATCAGCGACAAATGCGTCCCGGGGAAGTGAAATATGGCCTTTTTTTGATTTGATACCTTCATCAAATCAGCTTAAGGAATTATTAACCCTTGTATATCATCGGATTAGGCTCCTTTCCTGAAAAGAATAAATTTTTGGCCTGATTTAATCATCATGACAAATTTAAGACATTTATCGGAATATCTCCACATTTTAAGACACAGAGAACACTATTTTGGAAAAGTTTGACGCGATTGTAATAGGCGCGGGTGCCGCCGGGCTGTTTTGCGCCGCACAGGCAGGGCAGCGCGGGCTGCGGGTGCTGGTGCTGGATAACGGCAAAAAAGCCGGGAGGAAAATACTGATGTCCGGGGGCGGGCGCTGTAATTTTACCAACCTGTATACAGAACCGGCGGCATATCTGAGTGAAAACCCGCATTTTTGTAAGTCAGCACTGGCCCGCTTCACGCAGTGGGATTTTATTGCCCTCGTGCAGAAATATCAGATTGCGTATCACGAAAAAACTCTCGGTCAGCTTTTCTGTGATGATTCTGCACAGCAGATTGTTGATCTCCTGCTGGAGGAGTGTGAACAAGGGAATGTGGTTATCCGTCTGCGCAGTGAAGTGACGGAAGTACAGAAACAGGGTAACGATTTCAGTGTGACAGTGAACGGCAAGGTTGTGAGTGGTCACTCACTTGTGGTGGCCAGCGGCGGTCTGTCGATGCCGGGTCTGGGTGCCACCCCGCTGGGTTATCGCCTGGCGGAGCAGTTCGGCCTGCCGGTATTACCGACCCGTGCCGCGCTGGTGCCTTTCACACTCCATAAGCCGCTGCTGGAAGCATTACAGACGCTGTCCGGTGTGGCGGTGCCTGCTATAGTTACTGCACAGGATGGCACCTGTTTTGCTGAAAATATCTTATTTACCCACCGCGGTCTGTCAGGCCCTGCGATTCTGCAAATCTCCAGCTACTGGCACCCCGGAGAGTATGTGAGTATTAACTTACTTCCCGGCACCGATGTGGCGGCGTTTTTTACGGTGCAGCGGGAAAAACACCCGAATCTGAGTCTGCGCAATGCGCTGGCGAAGCTGTTACCAAAACGGCTTGTGGAGTGTTTACAGGCAACCGGCGACTTACCTGATACCGCTCTTAATCAGCTGTCCGGGGCCGTACAGCGGGAGATCACTGAAAAATTACAGAACTGGCAGGTGCAGCCGAACGGGACTGAAGGTTACCGGACTGCCGAGGTGACACTCGGCGGTGTGGACACGCAGGCACTCTCTTCCAAAACCATGGAAGCCCGCGATGTGCCGGGGCTTTATTTTATCGGCGAAGTGACCGATGTGACCGGCTGGCTCGGCGGTTATAATTTCCAGTGGGCGTGGAGCTCAGCATGGGCATGTGCGCAGGCTCTGCCGTTTTCGCCGCATGCATAATCCCTGATAACCCTATGGAATTATTTAATTTTATTAAAATAAATCACGGTATCAGTGAGTTAACAGAAAACATCAGTGATTATATGAAATTCTGAGCAAAAAGTGCTTTACAAATGATACTGAGAACTATTATCATCAAATCACTTTCAGATGACCACCTTCAGGGTTCAGATGAAAGAACGACATTGCTCACATTGCTTCCAGTGTTTATTTAGCCAGCCCAGTGCTGGCTTTTTTTTGCCTCTTTTTCCCCGGGAGTGAAAACAATACTCCGTCATCACCCTTTCTGTACTTGTTCAAATTTTTTGAATTCTTGCGTTAAATCCGGCTACTGGTGAAATTACCGGCAGGACGTAAACTTAACCTCATCAGATTGAGGAGAAAAATTATGATCTATGTACGCCCTGCAAATGAACGCGGCCATGCTAATCACGGCTGGCTGGACAGCTGGCACACTTTTTCGTTTGCCGATTATTATGACCGGAACTTTATGGGTTTTTCCGCCCTGCGGGTCATTAACGAAGACTTTATCGCGGAAGGCCAGGGGTTCGGCACCCATCCGCATAAAGATATGGAAATTCTGACCTATGTGCTGGGTGGTGCGGTTGAGCATCAGGACAGCATGGGGAATAAAGAACAGGTGCCTGCCGGTGAGTTCCAGATTATGAGCGCCGGAACCGGGATCCGCCACTCGGAATATAATCCGAATAATGATAATCCGCTGCATCTGTATCAGATCTGGATTATCCCTGAAAAAACCGGTCTGACCCCGCGTTATGAGCAGCGCCGGTTTGATGCGGCAAACGGATGCCAGCTGGTACTTTCCCCGGATGCCCGTGACGGTTCGCTGAAAGTTTTTCAGGACATGACACTGTGGCGCCGGACGCTGGCTGCCGGTGAAGAGGGTGATTATCAGCCTCAGAGCGGGCGAATGGTCTGGATTCAGGTAGTAAAAGGTGAACTGACAGTAAATGGTCAGACGGTGAAAACCAGTGATGGTGTGGCCGTATGGGATGAGTCGTTAATCAGCCTGAAAGCCGCAGAAGACAGTGAAATTCTGCTGTTTGATCTGCCTCCTGCACAATAAAACAGAAAGCCCCGGATCATCTGACCCGGGGCTACTGTTTTGCTCACACTACTTTTCTTGTTATCCGGTTACAGCGAAGGCCCCGCACTAATCAGAGCCTGACCTGCCGGCGTATCGGTATATTTATCAAAGTTATTTATAAACCGCCTTGCAAGGTCTTCCGCTTTTTCCTGCCACTGCGCGACATTATCATAAGTGTTGCGCGGGTCGAGTATATGACTGTCGACACCCGGCAGTTCGTGAGGAATGGCCAGATTAAAGACCGGCAGCGTATGTTTCGCTGCTTTATCAATATCCCCACTAAGAATGGCGTCTATGATAGCACGTGTATTCTTAATTGAAATGCGTTTTCCGGTTCCGTTCCACCCGGTGTTCACTAAATAAGCTTTTGCCCCGGCTGCTTTCATCCGTTTTACCAGCACATCAGCATACTGTGTCGGGTGCAGCGTCAGAAATGCTGCACCGAAGCAGGCGGAGAAGGTCGGCGTCGGTTCGGTGACACCCCGCTCGGTGCCGGCCAGCTTGGCAGTAAAGCCGGATAAGAAATGATACTGCATCTGCTCCGGTGTCAGTTCCGCCACCGGCGGCAGCACGCCGAAGGCATCGGCGGTCAGGAAAATCACATTGTTGGCGTGCCCCGCTTTGGAGACAGGTTTAACAATATTTTCAATATGATAGATAGGATAAGAAACCCGGGTATTTTCGGTTTTGCTGCCGTCATTAAAATCCACACTGCCGTCCGGACGGACAACCACGTTTTCCAGCAGCGCATCACGGCTGATGGCATGATAAATATCCGGCTCCGCTTCCGCAGATAAATTAATCGTTTTGGCGTAGCAGCCGCCTTCAAAGTTAAAGACGCCGTCATCATCCCAGCCGTGTTCGTCATCGCCGATCAGCTTGCGTTTCGGATCCGTGGAGAGAGTGGTTTTACCGGTACCGGACAGGCCGAAGAAAATGGCCACATCCCCTTTTTCACCCACGTTTGCCGAGCAGTGCATGGAGGCAATTCCCTGTAACGGCAGCAGATAATTCATGATGGAGAACATACCTTTCTTCATTTCACCGCCGTACCAGGTGCCGCCGATAAGCTGGATGCGCTCGCTCAGGCTGAATGCCACAAAGTTTTCAGAGTTCAGCCCCTGTGCCTGCCAGTCCGGATTCACACATTTTGCACCGTTCATCACAATGAAATCCGGTTCAAAATCATGCAGTTCGCTTTCATCCGGGCGGATAAACATGTTTTTGACAAAATGCGCCTGCCAGGCAACTTCAGTAATAAAGCGGACTTTCAGGCGGGTATCGGCATTGGCACCGCAGAAAGCGTCCACCACAAACAGGCGTTTGCCGGATAACTGACGGGTGATCAGGTTTTTCAGCGTGTTCCAGGTGTCCTGTGACAGTGGTTTATTGTCGTTTTTTCCTTTTCCCTGATCAGCCCACCAGACGGTGTCGCGGGTGAGATCATCTCTGACCAGATATTTGTCTTTCGGAGAGCGGCCGGTAAAAATGCCGGTGTCCACAGCGACCGCGCCGCTGGTGGTGACAACGCCGTGTTCATAACCGGTCAGACCGGGACGGGTTTCTTCATCAAAGAGTAAGTCGTAACTCGGGTTATAGATTATTTCTGCGGCATCGCGGATACCATACTGCTCCAGTTCATTCACAGCCATTGTTTTTACGCTCATCCAAAGCCTCCGGGTTGTCGGAATATCTCCATATATCATAATTATTTACGACTGGTTAACAGCGATTGCTATCAAATAAATGAAAATCCGGATTTTATTTGGGTTTATTTTGTGAGCTGGCTCGATACCATAAGAAAAAATAAATAAAAAGGCCGCACCCGGGAAGCCCGGTGCGGCCTGGTGTTGCATCAGCTAAAACGAATCAGTGCAGAGCGGCGTTTTTCTGACTGCGGATTTCACTAATATCCTGCTCATTAAAGATATGATGCGTACCGCAGTATTCACACTCCATATCAATCTCGCCATCTTCCTGCAAAATATTATTAACATCCTCTTCCGGCAGGGTTACCAGCGTATCTGCGCAGCGTTTGCGGGAACAACCGCAATGAAACGCTATTGGTGCCGGATCATACAGCACAACGTCTTCTTCGTGATAGAGACGATACAGGATGGTTTCGGCATCCAGAGTGAAGAGCTCATCAGACGAAATGGTGGCGGTCAGCTGCATCAGATGACTGAACATGTTCTGCGTTTCTTCCGGAGTACGGGCCTCCGCTGATGACGGCAGTGCCTGTAACAGCATCCCCGCAGCCTGCATTTTGCCGTCGTGTTCCGCAACGCGGACAAACAGGCTGGTCGGCAACTGTTCAGACTGACGGAAATAGGCATCCAGGCACGCTTCGAGGGTATCCCCTTCCAGTGCCACAATGCCCTGATAACGCTCACCCTGACGTGGTGTAATGGTGATCACCATGAAACCTTTGCCGATCATGTCGTGGAAACCGGCACCGGCAGGGACATCGCCGTTCATACGGGCGACCCCGCGCATCTGCTGGTGGTTGTTGCCGTTGATTACGGCCAGACGGACCGGGCCATCTCCCTGGATCTGAACGGTGATATCCCCTTCAAATTTCAGGGTTGCGGTCAGCAGGCTGGTGCAGACCAGCAGTTCACCGAGCAGGCGGCGGACAGGTTCCGGATAATGATGGTTATCCAGGATTTGCTGTAATGTGCCGGAAGCATTGACCAGTTCTCCCCGGACATCACTTTTGTTAAACAGGAACCGGTGTAATGTATCTTGTCGTGCAGACATAATTTTCTCTCATCTTAACCGCCGGTTATTCAGCGGTATCTGAATTACTGTGTTTAAATTTTAACAATGTCCGTCGTTCCTTTTTATCAGGACGTCGTTCCGGGTGCGGCATCGTCAGGGCATTCATTTTACGTGCAAGTGCGGTTTTTTCACGTTTTTCGATGCTCTCCGGGGTTTCTTCCCAGAGTTTTTGTGCCAGCGGCGCGCTCAGGCGCTTGTCAGTGATCCCCAGCACGCGGATTGTCCGTTCATCATTTCCCTGACGCAGGACGATAACCGCGCCGTTTTCAACCAGCTTTCCGGGTCTGGTCCGCTGCCCGTTATAGTGAATTTTGCCGCCGTCAATCATGGTTCTGGCAATAGAGCGGGTTTTATAAAACCGTGCCGCCCAGAGCCATTTATCAAGGCGGACAGGTTCTGTGACCTGTGAAACCTGTTGCATGGTTACTCCGTGACAGACAGTGCAGCCGTTACGGCTGCACCTCAGAAGAAGGGTAGTCGTGCCGGAAGCAGTTGTCGTAATAACGGCGGATATCGGTCATCCGGCGGCGGCGCTTACGCCAGCGGATAAACGTATAGATGCCGTTGATTATGGTCAGAAGGGAAAAGACGACCAGTAAAATGCAGCTGCCGATAAAACGCGCCAGCATGACATTATCCGGCTGGAAGTGCAGCAGGATATGACGGGTGCCGTTGGCATCCACAGACACATCCGTGACAATGCCCTGAACCTCAAACGGCGTGTGCAGCAGCATATTGGAGAGCTTCTGCAGGGACTGCCAGCGCGCCAGCGGCGTCATTTCCTCAGTCTGTTCATTGGCCGGGGCGTTTTCCACCAGTGATTTACCTTCATCACTGATGAGCAGCACGCCACCCGGCGGCGGGCTGTTCAGCCGCATCGCCGCATTTTCCACTTCTTTGCTTATAGCAGTAGATGTGGTGGCGATAACCAGTTTTTCCAAGGCCTCTGCACTTGCCGGACGCAATAAAACATTTGATTGCTCCAGTTTACCGGCTTTGGCGCGGGCTAATAAATTTTCCCAGTTCGGGGAATTCCCCAGATTGACGAGGGCGTTTTTCAGCCGGACACAGTCACTATTTTCAAATTCACATAATGCCTGGGTTTTCAGAACCAGTGAGGAGAAATCGTCCAGCAGGCTCATTCCGGAGCGGGTGATGACATTGCGCAGACTGTCGTTCACTTTACGGGACCCGGCATCGGGATGTAGCTGATTATTCAGTTCGGCAAGCAGTGCGGCGGCGCGATCAACCTGTTCGGATTCCGGCACAGGGAGCGGGGACGCGTTATTCCAGTAAATACCGGAGCAGTCAAACGCCCGGAAATTGGGTTTGTCCTGGGCGGAGAGGTTCGGCGGCATATAGCACATCCCCACGCCTTTGGCTTCCAGAAAATCCCCCACATAGAGCGGCATGTTCTGGAGTTCACTGAAATTTGTGGTGACTTTGGTTTCTGTGCCGGTCAGCCAGTTTAAGGCCAGTTTGACCGGCAAATTGACCGGTTGATTACAGGCCAGAACCAGCAGGGCAAAGGCGCTGGTCAGGGTGATCAGGAGATTTTTTCCGTAGCGGTAATATGGGAAGTGTGTGGATTCCTCACGCAGAGAGAGGTATTTCCCCTGGCGGACAACCTGCTGATCTTCATACATTTCAATCTGTGTGACAGACCCCAGATCATGATGAAGCCAGGGTTCCCAGTGGCGCGGATAAATCAGGTCGATACCGCCGAGTGAAATACTGTGTTTCTGGCTGTGGTCAAAATCGCCGAACAGACCCCAGCGTTTCGGGATACCCCGGTAGCACTGAATATCCCGCAGACGGCGGCGGTTATGGATCGGGATCAGTGACAATATGATGCCCGGCAGCAGCAGCCCGGCACCGGCGGCCATCATCCAGTAAAATAAAAACGGCGGCATAAAGACTGCGGTGAGTGCCGCCAGCACGCCGCAGATAATCAGCGTGCTGCTGATAAATCCGTGACTGTGCTGCAGGTTATGTTCCTGCCGGCTCTCTTTGCGCGTGCCGAGAAACTCAATATCAGCATTGCTGTTAGTCAGTATCGCAGCCTGTACCGGTACATCATTATTTTTTGTCATTGGCCTTGTCAGAGGGTAGTCGTCAGTAAACTCACGTAAGTCATGGCCGTTCAGCCCGACAATCATCGGCACCCGGGCAGTAAACACCACATCAATGACATTTGTGGTCTGAATAAATTCATCCAGGACCGCAGGCAGATAAACCTCATTGCCTTCAATGTAGTAATGCCACTGTTGTCCGTTTTTCTCCGGGATGGCATAACGGGTAATGCGGTTGCACAGACGATAGACGTGAGCACTTTTTCCGGGGAACGCCGGTAATGTAAAATGCAGATCATCACTGACAGCCTGCCGGGCAGCGCGGGTCAGGTGGTGCTCAATGGCCTGAATTTCATCTGCGCCCGGCCGGTGGTGTGTCAGACTTGCCAGTGAGGGTAACGCATAACCTGCTCGGAGCTGTCTCCGCCGGCGACTGATAACAGAAACCATTATAAGACAACCGATCACCAGAGCGGCCGCTATAATGAGGGTGATATTCATTTTTTCCCCGTCGTAATTACCTGTGCAGCATAACAGTGAAGGAGGCCGTTAAAAAATCGGCCTTTTCTGATTATGCAAAAAAAATTATTTTAAATAACAGTCTGTTATAACTGATTATTTTCTCTTTCACCTGCTGATTATGCTGCGGGTTATTGTTATTCATTCATCCCGCCCGGTGCTTTTCTTTGTCTCAGGAACGGGTAATATGAAGCAGAGCAATAAGTGAGTGAGCCGGGAAATTTACCCCGGTTTTTACTTATTCGCAAAGCGGTACTGTTTTATGCTGTACAGTTTTACACTGTATTGTTGTACTGCGTTTTTATATTACGTGCAGAGGCATACATGGCTGAATTACAAAAACCGAAAATTATCCGCGTCGAGACTGTTGCCCAATCCCGTTTGTTTACTGTCCAGTCTGTCGCACTGAAATTCAGTAATGGTGCGGAACGAATCTATGAGCGTATGCGTCCTGCAACCCGTGAATCTGTTCTGATTGTCCCCGTGATAAATAACGAACTTATCCTGATCCGTGAATACGCGGCAGGTGTGGACAGCTATGAACTGGGTTTCCCGAAAGGCGCTGTCGATCCGGGTGAAGATATGCTGACTGCCGCCAACCGCGAGCTGAAAGAAGAAATCGGGTTTGGCGCCCGTACACTGACGCCGCTGCGCCGGGTCACAATGTCCCCGTCCTATTTCTCCGGGCAGATGAATATCCTGCTGGCGGAAGGGCTGTATCCTGAAAAGCTGGAAGGCGATGAGCCGGAACCGCTGGTTCAGGAGCGCTGGCCGGTCAGTAAGATGATGGATCTGCTGACGCATCCGGATTTTAACGAAGCCCGTAATATTACAGCGCTGTTTCTGGCGCAGCAATTTTTACAGCGTACCGGACATTAAGCTATTTTTAACACAAATCGATCTGCGTTAATCATCGAAAAAAGACATTCATTTGTGTTAAGTAACTGCGATTGAAAAAAGGCTGCCCGCGGGCAGCCTTTTTGTCTTTATCAGCCTTGTCAGAACAGTTCTTCCGAACCACCGTCCTGCTGAATAATGGTTGTACCCACTTCAGACACACCGTAATCTGCCGGCTCGGTTCCTTTGATAAAGTATTCGGAACGGGAGTTGGCACCGGAGCCCAGCTTACCGGTGCTGCGATCAATCTGAACGGAGATAATTCCCGGTGGCGGCGGATCTTTGCGCTCCGGTACACCTTCCAGCGCAACTTTCATAAAGTCGTTCCAGATAGGCTGGGCGCTTTTCGCACCGGCCTCACCACGGCCGAGGTCACGGGCGTTTTCATCAAAACCAATCCAGACCGCAGCTACAATGTCCGGGCCGTAGCCGACAAACCAGGCATCTTTTGAGCTGTTGGTGGTTCCGGTCTTGCCGCCGAGGTCGCGGCGTTTGATATCCCGCATTGCCCGCCAGCCGGTTCCGCTCCAGCCCGGTTCGCCATAGATATTGGAGTTCATGGCGTCTTTGATCAGGAAGGCCACCTGAGTACTGACGACATGCGGTGCATACGGGGAATCACTGCCGGCCGGCGGTGCTTTTCCCAGGTCTGCTTCCGGTGCTGCCGGCTGGTCATTCTCCTGCGGCCGGCTGTCTGATTTTGCCACATCGGTTTCCAGCGCGTCTTTATTCAGGCTGCTTTCTAGGTCATGCGAACCTTCGCCGTAAATCACAGGGATATTGGTACACTGCGGACAGGCGATTTTCGGCTCTGCGGTGAACAGGGTTTTGCCGTCCGTGTTATCAATCCGGCTGATAAAATACGGATCGACCAGATAGCCGCCGTTGGTCATAACCGCGTAGCCTCTCACCATCTGCATCGGGGTGAAGGAGGAAGAACCGAGCGCCATGGATTCTGTCCGGACAATGTTGCTGTCCGGGAAGCCGAAGCGCAGCAGATAATCGGCAGCATAATTTACACCCATTGCCCGCATGGCACGAACCATCACCACGTTTTTCGATTGTCCCAGACCCTGACGCAGACGTATCGGGCCGTCATAACGCGGCGGTGAATTTTTCGGCCGCCAGTCCGGACCCGCGCCGTCCGCACGGACAATCGGCAGGTCATTGAGCAGGGAGGCGAGTGTCAGGCCTTTATCCAGCGCGGCGGTGTACAGCAATGGTTTGATGCTGGAGCCGACCTGGCGCAGAGACTGGGTGACACGGTTGAATTTACTCAGTCCGAAATCAAAGCCGCCGACCAGCGCGATCACTGCACCGTCTGACGGATTGAGTGCCACCAGGGCAGAATTGACATCAGGTATCTGTGACAGCATCCAGCGGTCTTTATTCCGACGCACCCGGATCTGCTCACCGGCATGAACCACCCCGTTCACTGCACGTGGTGCCGGGCCCATGGAGCGATCAGAAATAAACTTCCGTGCCCAGCGCATACTGTCCATGGTCAGGTCGATGGTGGAGCCGTCTTTGAGCATGACCTGCGCGCGGTTGGCATCCGCACTGAGCACCACACCGGGATTCAGCGGGCCGTAGACCTGTAATGTTTTCAGTTTACTCAGGATCTGTTCTGTATCCCATGCCGCACTATTCTGCGGCCACAGTACCTGCTGTGCGCCCCGGTAACCGTGGCGCATATCATAATCGATAATACCGTTGTGAACGGCATCTTCGGCACTGAGCTGATCTTTGCGTTTGACGGTGGTATAGACCTTATAGCCATCGGTATAGGCATTTTCTCCGTACTTTTCGATCATCGCCATGCGAACCATTTCCGCCAGATACGGCGCGGAAAAATCAATTTCAGGGGCGTGATAACGGGCTTCAATCGGCTCATTACGTGCTTCATCATACTGTGCACGGGTAATGTAATTCTCTTCCAGCATCCGCGTCAGCACCACATTACGGCGGGCCAGAGCCCGGGATTTGGAGTAAAGCGGGTTAAAGGTGGACGGTGCCTTCGGCAGCCCGGCGATCACCGCTATCTCACTGAGTGTCAGCTGATCAAGGCTTTTGCCGAAATAGACATAAGCCGCAGCTCCCACGCCGTAAGCGCGCTGGCCGAGGTAAATTTTGTTCAGATACAGCTCAAGAATTTCATCTTTGGTCAGCATCTGTTCGATGCGGATTGCCAGGAACGCTTCCTTTACTTTACGGATAACGGTTTTTTCCGGACTCAGGAAGAAGTTACGGGCAAGCTGCTGTGTGATGGTACTGGCGCCCTGTGATGCCCGGCCGGAGGTCATGGCAACAGATGCTGCACGGAAAATTCCGATAGGGTCGATTCCGTGATGGTCATAGAAACGGCTGTCTTCCGTCGCGATAAAGGCGTTCCTTACCATCGGCGGGATCTGGCTGAGTGTCAGCGGAATACGGCGTTTTTCACCGAACTGGGCAATCAGTTCGCCGTCCGCGCTGTAGACCTGCATTGGTGTCTGTAATTTGACATCTTTCAGCGTGGCCACATCGGGCAGATCTGCCTCGACATATTTGTACATGCCATATATCGATGCTGCTCCAAGAAAAATGCAACAGACAACAAAGATCAATAAATACTTTAAGAACTTCACCTGAAAATTTCCGTTAGCCGTGTGGTGGACAGTTTATAAACAGCGACCCTGTAGTATAAAGCTTCATACGTTTCTTGAATACGTATTTTATAACCGACGGAAAATTAAGAGAAAAAAATTATTTCTCATATCAATAATACAGGGATTATTTATGCGGATTGCTTCACGGATGGCGGGAATTGCCCTACAGGACGGGGAAATCAGGATAGCACTGGCACGGCGCAAATACCGGGGGTGGTGTTTTGAGGATTTTATCGCGCTGACACTGCCGGAAACGGAATCAGCGGAAAACGGCGTGTCCGGCCTGTCAGTGGTCGCGACAGCGCTGGCTAAATGGCGCAGGCGTATTCGCAGACGTCCGGTGTGCCGGGCGGCATTGCCGGTATCACTCTGTCTTCAGCAGCAAATCCGCTTGCCGGAGAGCCGCGTGGCACAATCTGCCGTGGTGCCGCTGATTGATGCCTGGCTGGCGCGCACATTTCCGGGACGTCATCAGGATCTTATCTATGATTACCGGCGGTTTTCCGGCGATATCATTCTGACGGCGCTGCACCGGTCTGTCCGTGATCAGTGGTTGTCGCTGGCGGCGGAACTCCGCGCGGATCTGACCGTGCTCGGCATCATCCCCTGTGCGCTGCACAGTTTTGCCCGCACCCGGGGTGTGGCAGCACAGGACTGGCTGGTTTTCCGTCAGGGTAACAGTATCTGCTGGGCTGCCGGTGAAACACAGCCGGTACTGAGCGGGCGGGCTGATCTGACACTGACGTCATTATTAACAGAGCTGAAAACACACGGTTTTGATAACACACTGGCGGCACTGTGCTGTCTGCACGATACTGTGCTGCTGCCGGAAGCATGGCAGCCGGAATGCCGTTGTTATGACAATGCAGAGACGGATGATGTACCGCCGGGCTATGCAGCAGCGGCAGGCATGGTGCTCTGCGGGGAGGAGCGGTTATGACACACCGGGTGAATCTGACTGCCTGGCGCTCCCGGCTGAAACGGGAAATCTTCCTCCGGATGACTGTCCGGTTTCTGATGGCGGGAAGTGTGATGTTATCCGCTCTTCTGCCGGTTTATCTGTCCCACATGCTTAATGTGCAGCATCTGGCACTGTTGCAGGCGGCATTTGATGAGCGGGAATCCCGCTTTGAACCTCTGCGGGCCGAATTTGCCCGGCAGCTGGCCGTACAGCATCAGGCAGAAGCGGACAGAAAACGGCAGCAGAAAACCGGGCGGGAAAACCTCCGTTACCGGGAGCTGCTCGGCTTTTTGCAGGCGCAACTGCCGGAAGATGCCTGGCTGACGCGTTATCAGGCAGAACGACAAAAGCATGATACAGAAAATACCTTACGCCATGCTCTGGCGGTCAACCGCCGGCAGGTGATCGCCCCGTCTCATCCTTTATTACATTATGCTCCGCCGGGGCTGATGCCGTTCAGGCTGGTCAGTTTGCATCATCATAAAACAGCACATATCCGGCAGTTCATATTGGTGACCGGGGGATCCCGGCCATGAATCTGAATACAGTATGGCGCTATGCGCAGTACCGTCGCGTGCAGTGGAGTGTGATTGCCGGGGTCTGGTTATCGGCTGGTGTGATATTGTGGTGTTTTTATCTGCAACCGGCAGCCGGAAAAACAGATATACAGTTACGGCAGTTGCAGAGGCGGACAGTACTGTCAGAACAGGCGTCGCCGGAGGTTATTGCACTGCCTGCCCCGGATATCCCGCCGCTGTTTACCCTGTTGCCTGAAAGTGCTCTGCCGGTACTGACCGGCTGGCAGCAGGAGCCGCCGGAACAGCCTGAACGCTGGGTGCTGACCTTTGAGGCGCATTACCCGGTACTGGCGGAGCTGCTGGATACACTCTGCGGAGAGCTCACACAATTGCCTATTACCCGGCTCTCGCTGCACCCTCTGACTCCGGGAGCGCTCTCATCCCCGCCGCTGTTGCAGATGACGCTGCATCTGGCATTACCGGGGTCTGATTTACCGGATTCAGAAAAGGAATGGCATGATGATTAACAAGGCAAAATCAGCCGCCGGGCTTATCACCGGCTGTTGCCTGCTGTTTACGGCGGCTGCCTGTGGCGGGCAGCATTCACGTGATCTTTTTCAGCCGGTTATGATCAGTGAGGAACCGGCTGCGCTGACAGAACTTCCCTCACTGCATTCTCCGCCACTGATAACAGAAAGCCGGCAAAGCCGCACTTTTACCCTGCAATATGCGGATGCGGCAGACATGCTGACTATGCTGAAACAGCATCACAGCGGATGGTTCACGGATAATGCGGTACCGGAGGCTGACCCGCTGACAAATTCCCTCTTTATAGAAGCACAACCGGATGTGCTGTCGCGGGCGGAAGCCTGGCTGGAACAGATGGATCAGCCGCAGCAGCAGGTGCAGATCACAGCACATATTGTGTCCGGTTCCCGTGAGGGGCTGCATGAACTGGGGTTGCAATGGGGAACAGTGCTGTCATCACCGGAGTCCGGTAACCGTCTGCAGCTGCATCAGGCGCGGGGAAATAATACCTTCACCTTTAATATCGCCCGCCTCAGCGGGCATCTGCTGGAAATGGAACTGAGTGCACTGGAGCAGGAGCAGCAACTGGATATTGTTGCCAGCCCGCGACTGACCACTGCCCATGAGCATCCTGCCAGTATCAAACAGGGGGCGGAAATCCCTTACACCACACGAAACCATGAATCCGGCTCACAGGTGCAGTTCCGTGAGGCGGTGCTGGGCATGGAGGTGACGCCGCAGATCCTGCGGGATAATAAGGTACGTCTGACGCTGCATATCAGCCGCAATGCCCCCGGTGCGGCGCTGATGCAGAACGGCAGTGAACAGTATTCTATTGATAAACAGGAAATCACCACACAGGTGATTGTCCGCAGCGGGGAAACCCTGATCCTCGGCGGGATTTTTCAGCAGGATAAAGGCAGACAAGTGACAGGTGTGCCGTATTTATCGTCGATCCCATTGATGGGAAAGCTTTTTACTCATCAATACGATAAACTCAGCCGCCGTGAATTAGTGATATTTATTACACCGCAGTTGATCGATATTTAGTAACTGTATCAATATCAGCACGTTGTATCATTATTCACGGAGAATATGCGCAGAATAACCGTTTTTTTTACCGGTCCTGCGGTGTTATACATTTGACGATTGCAACGATTTAGCATACAAGAGTTAGCAAATTTAGCAGGTATGAAATCACTGCCGCCGTAAAATATGCCGTTAATCCGTTGACGGATAACGTCCTGATTTTCAGATCGCGCCTTATATTTCTGTACAGCTCCTGTTTTCAGGAGGATTCACGGAAATATAAGGCGCGGTTTTTCGCAGGCGTTATGATAGTATGTGCGGATGTTCAGAGGCCGGATTGCGACAGGCGTCACACAGCAGCACCTGAGGTATCTTCCGGTTTTGTACCGGTATGGTTGCAATCGGGCTGAATGTGCTGAGATAATTTCAGGTTACTCACGCAGATTCACTCATGAGGTTTCATTTGAGGTCCCGCCGCTGATCGGGTGAGCGGGGCGGGTTATCATTAACGAATATTCTTAGTTATACCAAAAACATGGCAGAGAAACGCAATATCTTTCTTGTCGGCCCGATGGGTGCCGGCAAAAGTACTATTGGTCGTCAGCTGGCTCAGCAATTAAATATGGAATTCTTTGATTCCGACCAGGAAATTGAACGCCGCACCGGAGCCGATGTGGGCTGGGTGTTTGATGTCGAAGGTGAAGAAGGTTTTCGCCTGCGTGAAGAAAAAATCATCAATGAACTGACTGAAAAGCAGGGTATCGTCCTGGCTACCGGCGGGGGTTCCGTCAAGTCACGGGAGACCCGCAACCGCCTGTCTGCGCGGGGTGTGGTTGTGTACCTTGAGACCAATATTGAAAAACAACTGGCCCGGACACAGCGCGATAAAAAGCGTCCGTTGTTACAGGTCGATGAGCCGGTCCGGGAAGTCCTGGTCAAACTGGCTGATGAACGCAATCCGATGTATGAAGAGATCGCGGATATCACTATCCACACCGATGACCAGAGTGCGAAAGTGGTTGCAAATCAAATCATTGAACTGTTAGAAACCAACAGTTAATTTCATATTACCGGCAACATGCGGAGGTGCCATGGAAAAAGTGACTGTGACTCTGGGTGAGCGTGCTTATCCTATTTCAATTGCTCCGGGTCTCTTTTCCCTTTCCGGCACCTTTGCGCCGCTGACCGCCGGTCAGCGTGCAATGATAGTCACTAACGAAACCCTTGCCCCGCTGTACCTTCAGACACTGACTGACAACCTTGCGCACGCCGGTGTGCTGGCAGATTTTGTGATTCTGCCGGACGGCGAGCAGTATAAATCCCTGACCACCCTTGACCGTATTTTTACCGCACTGCTGGAAAATAATCACGGGCGTGATACCACGCTGATTGCACTGGGCGGTGGTGTTATCGGTGATCTGACCGGATTTGCGGCCGCGGGCTATCAGCGTGGTGTCCGTTTTATCCAGGTGCCGACCACATTGTTGTCTCAGGTGGATTCTTCTGTCGGCGGTAAAACCGGCGTGAACCATCCGCTGGGCAAAAATATGATCGGTGCCTTCTGGCAGCCGGTAAATGTGGTGATTGATCTCGACTGCCTGAAAACCCTGCCGCGCCGTGAGCTGGCCTCGGGGCTGGCGGAAGTCATCAAGTACGGCATTATTCTGGATCATGATTTCTTTATCTGGCTGGAAAACAATATTGATCGTCTGCTGTCGCTTGAGCCGAAGGCGATGGCGTACTGCATCCGCCGCTGCTGCGAGCTGAAAGCACAGGTAGTGGCTGCGGATGAGAAAGAGACCCGCGGTCTGCGCGCACAGCTGAATCTCGGCCACACATTCGGCCACGCCATTGAGGCGGAGATGGGCTACGGTGTCTGGCTGCACGGCGAGGCAGTCGCCGCAGGGATGGTGATGGCTGCACGTACTGCTGAACTGCTCGGCACCTTCCGCCCGGAAGAGACAGAGCGGGTCATTGCGCTGCTTACCCGCGCCGGGCTGCCGGTGAGCGGACCGGAATCTATGCCGGCGGAAGCGTATCTGCCGCACATGATGCGGGATAAAAAAGTACAGGGCGGTAAACTGCATCTGATTGTCCCGGAAACTATCGGCCGGTCAGTTGTCCGGGCGGATATCCCGCATGACAAGGTTCTGGCTGCTATTCAGTCCGTGTAACGGGAGAAGCGGGGCAGAATGTTTTTTTATATCTGTCTCGCTGAGTGCCGGGAAAATGGTTACACTACGCATTATGACGTGCTCACCGGACGTCAGTTCTCTTCTGTTATATCCAAAGACACAGTTTCTGCTCTGATGGGAGGGCAAAATGGACGGCTTTAAACCCGAAAAGCAAGAACCACAGATTTTCAGCCGGCCGGATGATGAATCTATCCGGCCGGATGCATCTGACAGGCCGGAGCGTCCTGAACGCCGTAATCCGCGTCCGCGCCCGCAGCAGTCACGGCCTAAGTTTGCCGTCTCCCGCCAGCAGATGATGATTGGCGTGGCGGTTGTGGTCCTGGTATTACTGATTATTGCGATAAGTTCTGCGCTGAAATCGCCGTCAGAACCGGAAGCACCGCAGCAGGCACAAAACGGCGAGCGCCCGATTACCCTCGGCACCGGCAATAATGATGGTGCGACACAGTTACAGCCGGCCGAACCGGTTCCGTCACAGGGCGGGCAGACCGGCGTGAATCTTCCGGCTGTCAGCAATCTGCCGACACAGGCACAGCAGCCGTCACAGACAACCGGTACCGGTCAGCGCGTGGACATCCCGGGGGATATTAACGATGCCCTGAATCAGGGAAACACACAGGCGGGTATCAATAATGCGGCGCAGCAGAACATGAATAATCTGCCGCCGGTGGTCGCACCGCAGGAAGAGCCGAAAAAACCGGTACAGCAGGTGAAACCGCAGCCGGTGAAAACCACCACGGCAACACCGGCCAAACCGCGTGAAACCACCAAACCGGCGACAGCCGCACCGGCACCGTCAAAAAGCGGTACCGCGATCGCCAAAGCACCTGCCGGGAACTATACCCTGCAACTGAGCAGTGCGAGCCGTGCGGATACACTGAAAGCCTTTGCACAGAAGCATGGTTTATCCAACTATCAGGTTTATGAGACAACACGTAACGGAAAATCGTGGTACGTCCTGGTGTACGGTAATTTCCCGACAGTCGGGGATGCAAAACGGGAAGTTGAGCGTCTGCCGGCTGAAATTCAGGGGAAAAAACCGTGGGTCAGAAAGATGCAGCAAGTGCATCAGGACATGAAATAATAAACACGGATTCCGTCAGGTGCTGATTTGCTGTCTGAAACAGAGCAGAATCGGCGGCTCTGGCCTTTTTGAGCAATGATTACAGACAGCATGAAGAAACAACGCGCATTTTTGAAGTGGGCCGGCGGAAAATACACTCTGGCAGATGAAATAAAACGGCATCTGCCGGAGGGTGACTGTCTGATAGAGCCCTTTGTCGGCGCGGGGTCGGTTTTTCTCAATACAGATTATCCGCGCTATGTGCTGGCGGATATCAACAGCGATCTGATCCACCTCTACACGATGGTGAAACTGCGGACTCAGGAATTTATCGATGAGTCCCGTAAGCTGTTCACACCGCAATTTAATGATGAATTACAGTATTATGCCCTGCGGGAACGGTTTAATCAGAGCACGGATCATTTCGAGCGCAGCATTCTGTTTCTCTATCTGAACCGCCATTGTTATAACGGCCTGTGCCGTTATAATTCCAAAGGCCGGTTTAATGTGCCTTTCGGGCGCTATCGCAAACCCTATTTCCCGGAAGCCGAACTGCTGTGGTTCGCGGAAAAAGCCCGCAACGCCATGTTTGTCTGCCAGTCTTATGTGACCAGCATGGAAAATGCAGGCACCGGGGATATCGTCTATTGTGATCCGCCTTATGCGCCGTTATCACTGACAGCCAATTTTACGGCGTATCACACCAGCGGGTTCGGGTTGCCGGAGCAGCAGAATCTGGCTCAGCTTGCACAAATGCTTTCGTCGGATCGCAAAATTCCGGTTCTGATTTCGAATCATGACACCCCCCTGACCCGGGAGTGGTATCATCAGGCGCAACTGCATATTGTCAAAGTGCGCCGCACTATCAGCCGCAACACACTTAACCGCCAGAAAGTGAATGAATTACTGGCGCTTTACCGCGGACAGTAAGCCGTTGAACCCGGCGGCGTCTTATTAAGAGGAAACAGGAATGAAAGAGTTTTTGATTGCTCCGTCCATTTTATCTGCTGACTTTGCCCGTCTGGGGGAAGACACCGCGAAGGTCCTCGCCGCAGGCGGCGATGTGGTTCACTTCGATGTGATGGACAACCATTATGTCCCGAACCTGACTATCGGGCCGATGGTGTGTAAGGCACTGCGTGATTACGGTATTACCGCGCCGATCGATGTGCATCTGATGGTCAAACCGGTAGACCGCATTGTGCCGGACTTTGCCAAAGCTGGCGCAACCTACATTTCATTTCACGCGGAAGCGAGCGAACACGTTGATCGCACCATTCAGCTTATCCGTGAATGCGGCTGTAAACCGGGTCTGGTATTCAACCCGGCTACGCCGCTCAGTTACCTCGATTATGTTATTGATAAACTGGATCTGATCCTGCTGATGTCGGTAAACCCGGGCTTCGGTGGTCAGTCCTTTATTCCGGAAACACTGAAAAAAGTGGAAGAAGTCCGCCGCCGCATTGATGCCGGCGGACGTGACATCCGCCTGGAAGTCGATGGCGGAATTAAGACTGAAAATATCGCGGCAGTGGCGCAGGCCGGTGCGGATATGTTTGTGGCCGGTTCCGCGATTTTTGGTAAACCGGATTACAAAGCCGTGATTGATGATATGCGTAAAGAATTAACAAAGGTTTCAGCATGACAGAAAAAACAGCAGTACAGCAATTTACAGGGATTAAAGCCGTCGCATTTGACCTGGACGGCACATTGGTTGACAGTATTCACGGCCTGGCAGATGCCACGGACCGTGCGTTAGAGGCGCTCGGCTATCAGAAAGCCGGGAAAGAGAATGTCACTGTCTGGATTGGTAACGGCGTTGATATTTTACTGGAGCGCGCACTGATATGGGCGGCCGGTTCTGCACCGGATGCCACGCTGCACGCAAAATGCCGTCAGTTATTTGATGAATTCTATGCTGATGCTGTGAAAACCGGCAGTCCGCTGTTTGCACACGTGAAGCCGACACTACAGGTACTGGCGGATGCGGGCATGGATCTGGCTATTGTCACCAACAAACCAACCCCGTTTATTGCCCCGCTGCTGAAAGAGCTGGATATTGCTGATTTCTTCTCTGTCGTTCTCGGCGGGGATGATGTGAAAAATAAAAAGCCGCATCCGGCACCGCTCTACCTGACACTGGGTGAGTTCGGGCTGCGTAAGGAAGAGTTGCTGTTTGTCGGGGATTCCCGCAATGACATCCTGGCGGCACAGGCAGCGGAATGTCCGTGTGTCGGTCTGACCTACGGCTACAACTACGGTATTCCGATTGCTGACAGCAACCCGGATTGCGTACTGTCCGATTTCGCAGGTTTGCTGCCGGCGCTCGGACTGTCTCCGTTAACTCATCAGGAAGGATAATCATGAGCGGAACTAACACCAAAGCACACAAACCTGTTGTTTTCAGCGGTGCACAGCCTTCCGGCGAACTGACTATCGGTAACTACATGGGCGCGCTGCGCCAGTGGGTGAAAATGCAGGATGATTTTGACTGCATTTACTGCATCGTTGACCAGCACGCGATCACAGTCCGTCAGGATCCGGCGGAGCTGCGCAAGCGCACACTGGATACGCTGTCGCTCTATATGGCCTGTGGTCTGGAACCGGCGAAAAACACTCTGTTTGTGCAGTCCCATGTGCCGCAGCATGCACAGCTGGGCTGGGCTCTGAACTGCTACACCTATTTCGGCGAACTGAGCCGCATGACACAGTTTAAAGATAAATCTGCCCGTCATGCCGAAAACATCAACGCCGGCCTGTTTGATTATCCGGTACTGATGGCCGCAGATATCCTGCTGTATCAGACCAACCAGGTACCGGTCGGTATCGACCAGAAACAGCATCTGGAACTGAGCCGCGATATCGCACAGCGCTTCAATGCCATTTACGGTGATGTATTTGTAGTGCCGGATCCGTTTATCCCGGCAGGCGGCTCCCGTGTGATGGCGTTACAGGACCCGGCGAAAAAAATGTCGAAATCTGATGACAACCGTAACAACCTGATCGCACTGCTGGAAGATCCGAAATCGGCAGCGAAGAAAATCAAACGCGCGGTGACAGACTCTGAAGAGCCGCCTCGTGTGATTTATGATTTGGAAAATAAACCGGGGGTCTCCAACCTGCTGGATATCCTCTCCGGCGTGACCGGCAAACCGGTTGCTGCGCTGGAAGCAGAATTTGAAGGTCAGATGTACGGTCACCTCAAAGGTGCGGTAGCTGATGCGGTTTCCGGTATGCTGACAGAGTTACAGACCCGCTATCACGAAATCCGTAACGATGATGTGTTACTGAACCGCGTGATGAAAGAGGGTGCTGAGAAAGCGTCTGCCCGCGCACAGGTCACACTGGATAAAGTACACGACGCCATTGGTTTTGTGCGCCGTCCGCTGTAACCATGTGACAGACAGAATGAAAAAAGCGCCGCAAGGCGCTTTTTTTACATCCGTTACAACCAGCCTTTTTCTTTCCGTGAGCGGCATACCGGGCATAATGTCTGTCCCGGCCGCCAGCTCATAAACGGCAGATGACAACTGCTGCAATGGGCATCAAAATAATCATAGCGAACCGGCTGACTGTGTTTTTCTGCCTGTGGTATGACATCCATCGCTTTCGGGAAACAGACATCACGGCAGCTCATACAGCCGCTGCATTTGGTTTTATCCACGGTAAACTGATTATCCGCAATGGTGATCGCCCCTTCCTGACACACGGCCGCACAGGCGGTACATAAAATACAGTTTTCCGTATCCGGCCGCACATCAAACCAGCTGTCATCCGGCCAGAGTTTCTTGCGTGCATTCAGACCGGTTCTGGCGCGGCCTGTATTCAGCCCGGTACTGACGGTTTTTTGCCGGAATAATGCAAAACGTTTTCCGGTATCCACCGGCGGAGGAGGGATGATGGCCAGTTGCCAGACCGGCTCTCCGAGCGCTTTCAGACGCAGATTAAGTTCTGCCAGTACCGGCAGCCAGTTATCGGCTTCCGGCTCCGCTATCTGCATTCCGCGGATATGGTATTGCCGGTGCCAGACCAGCAGTTCTTCCGTACTGGCAGGCGTTTCTTTTTTTTCCGCGACCAACTGCCCGTTATTGTTGTAACTGCGTTCACGGACAGGTATGTGTTCAATCGCATCAGACGGGCAGACAAACAGGCAGTTTCCGCACTGAAAACAGCGGTCATTATCAATTCTGACGTCGAGATAACCGAACGTCACCGCATCTGCCGGGCAGCAGGCGGCGCAGTTATCACACTGACTGTTTTTGAGTTTCTTCCTGACACAGTGATCATTCACTGACGGCGGTATGGTTTTTTCGCCGTTTATCAGGTAGTTGAATACGCTGCGTCTGATAGCATTAACCCCTTTGCCTGATCATTATATTGAGCTGGTCACTATTTTCCCATGACCGGATGCTGTCCGCCACCGACGGGATCAATAATCGGCTTTTTACATACTCATTTTTTGATACAAAACAACCCGGCTGAATCGTAAAACCGTAAAATAACTACAGGTTAATAACCGCAGGTCATTGTATTACAAATAATTTATTGCGAATGGTTACCAGTCGCAATCAGACAATAAGCCACTAACCCGGCAATAACAATAATAACGATAACAAAACCAATTAAGCGAGCAATGTATATGACAAAGATGAAAGAAACGGCGTTGTTCACTGCACCGCTGACGCGCCGCGGGTTTGTAAAAGCCTCCGGTGCGGCAGGCGGTCTGGCAGTTGCAGCGGGTGGGTTATCTCTCCCGTTCAGCCATGCGGCTTCTGCCGCTGAAAATACCCCGGCACCTGCGGCAGCGTCTGACGAAAAAGTGGTCTGGAGTGCCTGTACGGTTAACTGCGGCAGCCGCTGTCCGTTACGGATGCATGTGGTTGACGGCGAAATCAGATATGTTGAAACCGACAATACCGGTGACGATGTTTACGAAGAACTGCATCAGGTACGTGCCTGTCTGCGCGGTCGCTCCATGCGCCGCCGGGTGTACAATCCTGACCGTCTGAAATACCCGATGAAACGTGCCGGTAAACGCGGTGAGAATAAATTCGTGCGTATTACCTGGGAAGAAGCGTTTGATACCATCGCCGGTACCATGAAACGCCTGATCCGCGATTACGGTAACGAATCCATTTATCTCAACTACGGCACCGGTACCCTCGGCGGTACCATGACCAAATCCTGGCCGCCCGGAGCTACGCTGATCGCCCGCCTGATGAACTGCTGCGGCGGCTATCTGAATCATTACGGCGACTACAGTACCGCGCAGATTGCAGCGGGTCTGAATTATACCTACGGCGGCTGGGCGGACGGTAACAGCCCGTCAGATATTGAAAACAGCAAGCTGGTGGTGATGTTCGGGAATAACCCGGGCGAAACCCGTATGAGCGGCGGCGGTGTAACCTATTATGTTGAGCAGGCACGTGAAAAATCCGATGCCCGCATGATTATCATCGATCCGCGTTATACCGATACCGGTGCAGGGCGTGAGGATGAATGGATCCCGATCCGTCCGGGGACAGATGCCGCACTCGTCAGCGCGCTGGCTTATGTGATGATTAAAGAGGATTTGGTGGATAAACCGTTCCTCGATAAATATTGTGTCGGTTATGACGAAACCACCATGCCTGCCGGTACTCCGGCCAACGGCCACTATAAAGCCTATATTTTAGGTGAAGGGCCGGACGGCGTGGCGAGAACCCCGGAATGGGCGGCAAAAATTACCGGTATTCCGGCGGCGCGGATTGTGAAGCTGGCGCGGGAAATCGGTACCGCCAAACCGGCGTATATCACCCAGGGCTGGGGGCCGCAGCGCCGTTCAAACGGCGAAACTGCATCCCGTGCGATTGCCATGCTGTCTATTCTTACCGGCAACGTGGGGATTAACGGCGGTAACACTGGTGCGCGTGAAGGCTCTTACGCTATCCCGTTTGTCCGTATGCCGACTTTGACCAACCCGGTGAAAACCAGTATCTCCATGTTTATGTGGACAGATGCCATTCTGCGCGGCGAAGAGATGACTGCCACCCGTGATGGCGTGCGCGGCAAAGACAAGCTGGATGTGCCGATCAAAATGGTCTGGAACTATGCCGGTAACTGCCTGGTAAACCAGCACTCTGAAATCAACCGCACCCATGAAATCCTTCAGGATGAAAGCAAGTGTGAGATGATTGTGGTGATCGATAACCACCTGACATCATCCGCCGAATACGCCGATATCCTGCTGCCGGACTGCACCGCCTCCGAACAGATGGATTTCTGCCTGGATGCTTCTGCGGGTAACATGTCGTATGTGATTTTTGCCGATCAGGCGATCGCACCGCGCTTTGAAAGCCGTAATATTTATGACATGACCAGCGAAATTGCCAAACGTATGGGCGTCGGTGAGCAGTTTACCGAAGGCCGTACCCGGGAAGAGTGGCTGCGCCACCTGTATGAACAGTCCCGCGCCGCACTGCCGGAACTGCCGGAGTTCGATGAATTCCGCAAGCAGGGTATTTTCAAAAAACGTGATCCGCAGGGGCACCATGTGGCATACCGCGATTTCCGCAACGACCCGCAGGCGAACCCGCTGACCACACCGTCAGGTAAAATCGAGATCTATTCCGCGCAGCTGGCGGAACTCCGTGATACCTGGGAACTGAATGAAGGGGATGAAATTCATCCGCTGCCGGTCTATTCCGCAGGCTTTGAGCATGCCGGTGACCCGCTTCAGGAAAAATACCCGTTACAGATGACCGGTTTCCACTACAAATCCCGAACTCACTCCACTTACGGCAACGTTGATGTGCTGAAAGCTGCCTGTCCGCAGGAGCTGTGGATTAACCCGGCGGATGCCGCGAAACGCGGGATTGCTCACGGTGATAATGTGAAGGTCTTCAACGACCGCGGGGAAGTGCGCGTCAATGTGAAAGTCACACCGCGTATTCTGCCGGGTGTTGTCGGTCTGGGTGAAGGCGCATGGTACAGCCCGGATGGCAACCGTATCGATCACGCGGGCAGTATTAACGTGTTAACCACTCAGCGCCCGTCGCCGCTGGCGAAAGGGAACCCGTCCCATTCCAACCTGGTTGAAGTCGTTAAGGCCTGAGGAAGCGATTTATGTCAACGCAATATGGTTTCTACATTGATTCAGGTCGCTGCACCGGCTGCAAAACCTGTGAGCTGGCCTGTAAAGACTTTAAAAACTTATCTCCGGAAGTGAATTTCCGCCGTATCTATGAATATGCGGGAGGTGACTGGACAGAGCAGGATGGTGTGTATCAGCAGAATGTGTTTGCTTACTATCTCTCCATCTCCTGTAACCACTGTGATGACCCGGCCTGTGCCAAAGTCTGTCCGAGTGGTGCGATGCATAAGCGGGAAGACGGATTTGTGGTGGTGAATGAGGAAGTGTGTATCGGCTGCCGCTACTGTCATATGGCGTGCCCGTACGGCGCACCGCAGTTTGATGAGGTCAAAGGGCATATGACCAAATGTGACGGCTGCTATGAACGCGTTGCGGAAGGGAAAAAACCGATTTGTGTCGAATCCTGCCCGTTGCGGGCTCTGGATATGGGCCCGATAGAGGAACTGCGTGCAAAATACGGCACACTGGCGGAAATCGCACCGCTGCCGTCTGCGGAATACACACATCCGAATATCGTTTTAAAACTGAATGCCAACAGCCGTCCTGTCGGGGATACCACAGGCCATCTGGCGAACCCGGAGGAGGTATAACATGGGATCGGGAATTCATGAATGGCCGCTGATGTTCTTTACCACCATCGGGCAGAGTGTGGCCGGTGCTTTTATCGTGATGGCGGCAGTGCTGTTGTCCGGAAAACTGTCACCGGAAATGAACCGTAAAGTGAATTACAGTATGTTCGGCCTGTGGGTGCTGATGGGCGTGGGTTTTCTGCTCTCCATGATGCACATGGGCACACCGCTGCGCGCGTTTAATGCGTTTAACCGCCTCGGCAGTTCGTCGCTCAGTAATGAAATTGCAGCAGGTTCGGTCTTTTTCGCCGCTGGTGGTTTTTACTGGCTGCTGGCCGTGCTGAACAAAATGCCGGCAGCGCTTGGTAAGCTCTGGCTGCTGGTGGTGATGGTGCTGGCGGTGGTCTTTATTTATGCCATTCCGCAGGTTTACCAGATTGCTACTGTGCCGGCCTGGTACACTCCGTACACTACTGTCCACTTTGTGCTGACAGCACTGCTGGGCGGGCCGGTGCTGGCTGCCCTGCTGCTGCGGATTGCCGGGTTTGATCTGCGCTGCATCAGCTGGCTGCCATTGGCGGGTGTTGTCGCGCTGGTGGCGAGTGCGGTCGCGGTGACGTCACAGGCATTTGATCTGGCTTTTATCCGCAGTTCAGTACAGAGTGCTTCCGCGCTGGTGCCTGAGTTCGGCCTGTATATGGGCTGGCGTCTGGTTCTGCTGGCGCTGGGTCTGGCCTGCTGGATCCTGCCGCTGGTGAAACGGGCGAATCCGCCGGTGATTATGATGCTGATTGGCTTTGTTCTGGTGCTGGCCGGGGAAATCATCGGCCGCGGTATCTTCTACGGACTGCACATGACGGCCGGTATGGCGTACCTGTCCTGATACCGTCAGCGCGTATTCTGTTACTGTTTTCCCGGCGGAAATCGTGTCAGGATACGCGGATATTTTATTGTGAGAATTCTGAGTTATGAGTGAGCAATCTGTCAGTGATGTTGCATTAACGGCCCGTATTCTCGGGGCGGCGTTTTACTATCCGCCGTCAGAGATAACACAGATAACGGAACTGCTCTCTTCCGGGGAGTGGGTGGCGGAATGGCCATACGGTGATGAAGTGCAGAAGCAGGTTGTCGCACAGAAACTGAACATGGCCGTCACCGGAGAGGAAACCCTGCCGCAGGCTTATCAGCGTCTGTTTATCGGTCCGCAGGTACTGCCTGCATCACCGTGGGGCTCTGTCTGGCTGGATAAAGAGCAGGTGTTGTTCGGGGACTCCGTGATTGCTCTGCGTGACTGGATGCGTGTGAATCAGGTGGATATTACACTGTCGCAGAATGAGCCGGAAGATCACATCGGCCTGTTACTGATGATGGCGGCCTGGACGGCGGAAAATAGTCCGGATGCCCTGAATTCACTGCTGGCGGAACACATTCTGCCATGGGCGCGTTTCTATCTGGCGCGGATGCAGGAAAAATGCGGAAGTCCGTTCTATGAAGGGTTATCTGCCCTGACTGCACTGACACTCAGCGGCTGGCAGGATGTTTTGCCGGTTATCCCGGCAGAGAAAACCATTTTCGTCTGAAACATCATACGATCAGATTAAAAAGCCCTTCCGGTGCAGACCGGAAGGGCTTTTTTTACGGCAGATGTTACTGGCCGAGATCAAATTCATTAATTTTCGTGAGCATGTCCGGGTCGTTGCGGTATTTTTCACGCAGTACTTTCTGCTGCTCTTTGGCCGGAGGACAGGTCTCATCCAGTGCTTTTTTGATATCTTTTTTCTGATCAGCCGGCAGGGACACATCCCATTCACCGGAGAAATGGATGCAGTTTTCTGCATTATCCGTAAAGGTTTCCAGTTCATCCGCACTGTTCTGATCTGCCGCTGTGGCAGGCAATGAAAGCGCTGCCAGGCTCAGCAGCATTATCAGGTATTTCATCCTTGTCTCCCGTTTAAATGTCATCTGTGTGTGCTGCCGGGTCAGCAGCGGTCATCGTGAAGCGAGTATGATAATCACACATTCCGGAACCGGTTTAAAGCAGAGAGAACCCGGGATTACATATTCTTACACGGCGGCGGAACCGAATAACCGGCGGTTAAAGTCCTCGATTTTGCCGGTCATCAGACGGCGCTGCATCGTCAGTGTCCAGCTGGCGGAGAGTCCGGATGCCTGTAACAGATGGTGGTATTCGGTTTCATCAAACGGCAGATGAAAGGCGATGGCAGCGGCCTCTCTGACAGAAACAGCGCTGGTGCGGGTCAGCAGTTTCAGCGGCTGATCACTGCTGACTTCTCCTTTCCCGGCGACACGGTACAGCCAGCCGGTACGGCCGCAGTCCTGCATCACCTGTGAAAAATCAGATACATCGGTCAGCGGATTGAGCTTGTAACATGGTGAACGTGGCTGGGTAACCTGAATAACGGCGCTGCCCCACTGATAAATATCACCGATAAATACTGTTTCTTCCGTCATACCGATGGTGGAGATATTTTCCCCGAAAAACGGTGCGACAAAGCGATCCTCAATTTCCGGATACATCATTTTCCAGTAATCGTAGTGTTCGCGGGGATAATGACATAACGCGCGGTCAGGACCGCCGTGAAAGGCTTTTTCTGCCTGCTCATCACCGGCGAGTCCGGTGGCACTGAGGGCAATCACGCCTTCGGTCTGACGCTTTTCAATTGCACTGCGCCCGCAGCGGGCTGTATCCCTGACGGGACCGGTGAAAACTAAAGGTGTGTATGCCATGCCGCCTCCGTATTGAGTGAGACGGATATCATAATCGAAAGCGGGGAAGAAGAATATGTGCGGGCAGTGCCCGCACATATTTCAGAACTTATTTTGCAGAAGCGAAACGCGCTGCTGCCTCATCCCAGTTTACTACAGACCAGAATGCTTTGATGTAATCCGGACGGCGGTTCTGGAATTTCAGGTAATAGGCGTGCTCCCACACATCCAGACCGATGATCGGATAACCGGAAGTACCGGAAATTGCTTCGCCCATCAACGGGCTGTCCTGGTTGGCGGTGGAAACCACAGTCAGTTTGCCGTCTTTCAGCACCAGCCATGCCCAGCCGGAACCAAAACGGGTTGCGGCGGCTTTTTCAAACTCAGCCTGAAATACCTCAACGCTGCCGAAATCACGTTCGATAGCTGCTTTCAGATCGCCCTGTAATGTGGTGCCGGTCTTCAGGCCTTTCCAGAACATGCTGTGGTTGGAATGGCCACCCGCGTTGTTACGGATAAAAGTACGTTTGTCCGCCGGGAATTTATCGAGTTGTGCGATCAAATCGTCGATATCAAGGTTTGCCATCTCAGGGAAGGCTTCCAGAGCGGTGTTGGTGTTATTCACATATGTCTGATGATGTTTAGTATGGTGAATTTCCATTGTCATTTTATCGAAATGAGGTTCTAACGCGTCACAGGCGTAAGGTAATGCAGGTAATACATAGCTCATAATTATAACTCCAGTAATTGACCGAACCGCTCACACCGGGTGTGAACAGACTAAACATTATAATGAAACAGATGATAATGAAAACGATTATCAGATCTGTGCGATCTGTGCGGATTCTTTTTATTTGTTAGTTTACTGTCTTATTTTGGTTAAATATTTTAGTTAACGATTGTCAGGTGATGTTATGAACTATTTTTTCTCACAATGGTGATGTTTTATGTCGTTGGTGCTTTTCGCACCAAATGATAACGCTGTGAATACCCACTTTTTCAATCCGTGATCTTTAGCGCAAAAAAGAAACAAAGGCGGAAGGGTAACTTTATTTAACGTGATTTTGACATAGCATTAACAATTGAAAGGAGACTCATCATGACAAGAATAACGAAATATCCTGTACCCGAAGTAATTGCAAAAAATGCGCTAATCAATCATCAGCAGTATCTGGACGAGTATCAGCGGTCTGTTCAGGATCCTGACAGCTACTGGCGTGAGAAAGGTCAGATTGTAGACTGGATAAAACCCTATACGCAGGTGAAAAACACCTCCTTCGACCCGGGTCATGTCAGCATAAAATGGTTTGAGGACGGCACACTGAATCTCAGTGCCAACTGTCTTGACCGGCATCTGGCGGAGCGTGGTGATAAGCCGGCGGTGATCTGGGAGGGCGACAGTCCGGATGAGTCCCGCACACTTACCTACCGTGAACTGCATCATGATGTTTGTCAGTTTGCCAATGTCCTGAAACAGCAGGGGATCCGCAAAGGCGATGTGGTCGCTATTTATATGCCGATGATTCCGGAAGCGATGGTCGCTATGCTGGCCTGTGCCCGTATCGGTGCGGTGCATTCGGTGATTTTTGCCGGGTTCTCACCTGAGGCGGTATCCGGCCGTGTCATTGATTCCGGCGCAAAAATGGTGATCACCGCGGATGAAGGTCTGCGCGCCGGACGCACCATTCCGCTGAAGAAAAACGTGGATGACGGCCTGAAAAATCCGGGCGTTACCACTGTCAGTGGTGTGATCGTTTTCCGTCGTACCGGCAGTCCGGTGGAATGGCAGGAAGGGCGTGATATCTGGTGGCATGACGCTGTCAGTGGTGTCAGTGCGGACTGCCCGCCGGAAGAGATGAATGCGGAAGATCCGCTGTTTATCCTCTATACCTCCGGTTCGACCGGTAAGCCGAAAGGGGTGCTGCACACCACCGGTGGTTATCTGGTCTATGCCACGCTGACATTCAAATATATTTTTGATTATCATGGTGATGAAGTTTTCTGGTGTACAGCGGATGTCGGCTGGGTGACGGGACACACATACCTGGTTTACGGCCCGCTGTCCAACGGGGCTGTCACGCTGATGTTTGAAGGTGTACCGAACCATCCGAAGGTCAACCGGATGTGTCAGATTGTCGATAAACATCAGGTCAATATCCTGTATACCGCGCCGACGGCTATCCGCGCCCTGATGGCGGAAGGTCTCAATGCTATTGAAGGCACATCCCGCAAGTCACTGCGCATTATGGGGTCTGTCGGTGAGCCGATTAATCCGGAAGCCTGGGAATGGTACTACAAAACTATCGGTGACAGCCGCTGCCCGATTGTCGATACCTGGTGGCAGACTGAAACCGGGGCCTGCATGATAGGCGCGATGCCGGGTGCCATTGAACTGAAACCGGGTTCCGCAACGGTACCGTTCTTTGGTGTTCAGCCTGCACTGGTGGATAACCAGGGCGAAATTCTGGACGGTGAGACGGAGGGAAATCTGGTGATCCTCGACTCCTGGCCGGGTCAGGCCCGTACCCTGTTCGGTGATCATGAACGTTTTGAACAGACGTATTTCTCCGCTTTTAAAGGCATGTACTTTGCCGGGGACGGTACCCGCCGTGATGAAGACGGCTATTACTGGATCACCGGCCGGGTGGATGATGTGCTGAATATCTCCGGGCACCGTCTCGGCACTGCCGAAGTGGAATCCGCACTGGTTTCACACCCGAAAATTGCCGAAGCAGCCGTGGTCGGGATCCCGCACAGCATCAAAGGGCAGGCCATTTATGCTTACGTCACACTCAATCACGGCGAAGAGCCGACACCGGAACTGTATGCGGAGGTGAGGAATTGGGTCCGTAAAGAAATCGGCCCGATTGCCACCCCGGATATTCTGCACTGGACTGATTCTCTGCCGAAAACGCGATCCGGTAAAATTATGCGCCGTATCCTTCGTAAAATCGCCGCCGGTGATACCGGTAATCTGGGTGATGTATCAACACTGGCCGACCCTGGTGTGGTCGAAAAACTGCTCGAAGAAAAGCAGGCCATCAAAATGAACTAACACACTAACCTCAGTCAGTGCCGTGTGATGCGGCACTGACACTCCGGATAACAAAAACAGAGGAGTATCCTCAATGAGCGCATCCATTTATCAGCAGGTGGAGAATGACCCTCGCTTTCAGGAACTGGTCAGAAAGCGCAGTCGGTTCTCATGGACATTGTCTGCTATCACACTTGTGCTGTATGTCAGCTTTATTATTCTGATTGCATTTGATCCGCAATGGCTGGGCACACCACTCGGCGAAGGTCTGACGATTACCCGCGGGATCCCTGTCGGCATCGGGCTGATTGTCAGTGCTTTTATCCTGACCGGTATCTATACCGTCCGCGCAAACGGTGAATTTGACCGTCTGACCGCCGAAATTATCCGCGGGGTGAAACAATGAAAACGCGCCTTTCTGCTCTTCTGTTATCCCTGCTGTTTCCGCTGTTCAGTCACGCGGATGCCATCAGCGGGCCGGTTGAGCGCCAGCCGGTGAACTATCAGGCCATTATTATGTTCCTGATCTTTGTTGGTTTGACACTTTATATCACCTATTGGGCGGCAAAACGGACGCGTTCCCGGGCGGAATATTATACCGCAGGGGGGAAAATTACCGGGTTTCAGAACGGACTGGCAATAGCCGGCGACTTTATGTCCGCCGCATCATTCCTCGGGATCTCAGCGCTGGTCTACACGTCCGGGTATGATGGCCTGATTTACTCCATCGGTTTTCTGATTGGCTGGCCGGTGATCCTGTTCCTGATTGCGGAACGTCTGCGTAACCTCGGGCGCTATACTTTTGCGGATGTGGTCTCTTACCGCCTGAAAGCCCGGCCGATCAGAGTACTGTCTGCCAGTGGCTCGCTGGTGGTGGTGGCGCTGTATCTGATTGCGCAGATGGTGGGTGCCGGTAAACTGATTGAGCTGTTATTCGGGCTTAACTATATCGTGGCAGTTGTGCTGGTCGGTATTCTGATGGTGTTTTATGTCCTGTTCGGCGGCATGCTGGCAACGACCTGGGTGCAGATTATCAAAGCGGTTCTGTTACTTGCCGGTGCCAGCTTTATGGCGCTGATGGTGATGAAAGCCGTGGATTTCAACTTTAATACCTTGTTTAAAGATGCGGTCGCAGTACATAAAAACGGCCCGGCGATTATGAGCCCGGGCGGGCTGGTGTCGGATCCGGTTTCGGCATTATCCCTGGGACTGGCTCTGATGTTTGGTACGGCCGGGCTGCCGCATATTATTATGCGTTTCTTCACGGTCAGTGATGCCAAAGAAGCCCGTAAGAGTGTGTTCTATGCCACCGGATTCATTGGTTATTTCTATATCCTGACCTTTATTATCGGCTTCGGTGCCATTCTGCTGGTCAGCCCGAACCCGGTATTTAAAGACGCCGCAGGTGCCCTGATCGGTGGTACCAATATGGCGGCGGTGCATCTGGCGGATGCGGTCGGCGGAAATCTGTTCCTCGGCTTTATCTCTGCTGTGGCATTTGCCACGATTCTGGCAGTTGTTGCCGGACTGACTCTGGCGGGTGCTTCTGCGGTTTCCCATGACCTGTACGCCTGTGTCATTAAAGACGGAAAAGCCAATGAGCGGGATGAATTAAAAGTCTCTAAAATCACGGTCATTATTCTCGGAATTGTCGCCATCGGCCTGGGTATTTTGTTTGAGAAACAAAACATTGCCTTTATGGTGGGGCTGGCCTTCTCTATCGCAGCGAGCTGTAATTTTCCGATCATCCTGCTTTCCATGTACTGGAAACGCCTGACTACACGCGGTGCGCTGGCGGGCGGCTGGCTGGGATTGTTAACTGCTGTGATTCTGATGATCCTCGGGCCGACTATCTGGGTCGGTATTCTCGGACATGAAAAAGCGATTTATCCTTATGAATATCCCGCACTTTTCTCTATGTTTGCTGCCTTTATCGCGGCCTGGCTGGTGTCTGTGACGGATAACTCTGCACAGGGTCAGGAAGAACGCAGTCGTTTTGAGGCACAGTTTATCCGCTCTCAGATAGGTATCGGAATTGAGCAGGGTAAATCCCACTGACAGATGTCACAGCGTGGTCTCCGTTGCGGAGGCCGCGTTTTTCTTTTTCTCCGGCACTTGTTTTATCAGGTTGTTAATGGTTTACTGCAACCCGCTTGTTTATGTTGCTTAAAAGTTAATTTATGCGTCTGTTTTCTTCTGTTTTACTGATTGTGCCGATTGCTCTGGTACCGGCTGTCTTAGCCGGCGGACCGGGTGCGGAGTACAATGTGAAAATTACGGTGATGGGCACATTACTGCTGTTGGCGAATGTGTATCTCTGCCGCTATACAGCAGGCCAAATTGTCGTTGGCCTGCTGACGGTTTTGTGGGGGCTGAACTTATCTGTCTCCGCTTTTTTCCGCCGCGAGGCGGGAGCTGAATATCTGACGGATCTTCCTGATCTGCTGCATCAGGGATACCCTTTGTCAGCCGGAGATTTCCTGGCTGAAAACAGCGGTATTATGTTGTTTTTTATGGTGGTTTCCGGGGCATATTTTGCTGTGGTTCATCTGCTGAGCCGGACATTACCGCGCCGTGCTATTCGTAATGCAGGTATCTCACTGTTATTATTGTCGTTTATTCTTCCTGTCGAATATTACGCGATGGAAAAAGACAAAACACCGGGACTGACGGTGTATGATCATTACCTGCTGGGAACCCCGCTCTATAACCTTGCCGCTGTACCGATGGCATGGCGGGGATGTTCCGGTATCAGCTGAACAGCAGCGGCCGTCCGGGAAAATTCTGACGGCCGCTGCTAATGAGAGATATTATCAGTAATGCGAGGGATAACAGATATCGCAATAAAATATATTGCCGGTATCTGTCTGATGTTATAAGTAAATTATAATATGATGCAGGATTGATTTATATTGCTGCGCTCACTTCCGGATAAGCAAATAATCCGGCGGCGCCGCCGGTATGCACAAACAGAAGCGGCGAGGTATCCTGCGGATGCTTCCGTACCCGGTCAATCAGTCCGGCCATGGCTTTACCGGTGTAAACCGGGTCCAGCAAAATGCCTTCGTGACGTGCCAGCAGTTCAATGGCTTCCAGTCCGCCGGAATTCGGCATGCCGTATTCCGGTGCAAAATAATTGTCCCACAGCGCGACCGGTGCCGGTGTTTCAATACCAAACAGTTGTACCAGTTCGTTTTGGAGTTTCACGACTTTCGGTGCCTGATCGGCATAAGTCCGGGATACAGTGACGCCGATAACCGGCGTCTGCGGCATCACCAACTGCAATCCGGCAGACAGCCCGGCATGCGTACCGGCGCTGCCGGAAGCCACCACGACGGCTCCGAATTCCGTACCTTCCGGTGTCTGCTGTGCGATTTCCAGGGCGCACTGCACATAGCCGAGAGAACCAAGCATATTTGAGCCGCCGACCGGCACTATATAAGCGTCACTGAGCTGCATGTGGTTGATCAGCGCCTGCATCTGCGCATCCGGATCGGTCAGGGCATCACACATTACACAGTGCGCGCCGAATAAATCTGTCAGCAGTTTGTTGCCGTTATTCAGGAAATTCGCTTCCTGACTGCCGATCGGGTTTTCCAGCAGCGCCACACATTTCAGGCCGTACATCGCTGCGACAGCAGCGGTCTGCCGGACATGGTTGGACTGAATGGCTCCGGCGGTGACAATAAACTGTGCGCCTTTTTCCAGGGCGTCTGCCATCAGGAATTCCAGCTTACGCAGCTTGTTGCCGCCCGCCGCCAGCGGCGTCAGATCATCGCGCTTGATGTAAATCTCCCGTCCCAGCAGGCGGGAGAGATTATTCAATTTATTCAGCGGTGTGATACCGCCCAGCAGATTAAGCTTGCTGAACTGCGCCAGTGTCTGTTGCAGCCGGGTTGCCCCGGCAGTGGTTACAGAAGAAGACATATCATTTCCTTATTGAATTCGCAGTCACGCTCAGTAGGTGAATCCTAACCAGAGATAGACGGCCAGCGCGAAACTCGCGGTTAATACCGCATACGGCATCTGGGTACGGATGTGTTCAATATGGTCACAGTCTGTCGCCATCGACGCAACGATCGCATCACTGGAGATAGGGGATGTCATATCACCAAAGATAGATCCGGCGATAGCGGCACCAATCATATATTCCGGCGGCATACCAACGGACAGACCCAGCTGCACACCAATAGGGATCATGATGGCGAATGTACCCCAGGAGGTGCCTGTCGCCAGTGACATAATGGCACTGATCAGGAAGATAAAGCCGACAGAGAAGCCCGGCGCGATAACCCCGGATGTCACCTGGGCAATATAAGCACCGGTGTTCAGATCAGAGGAGACCGAGCCCATCAGGAAGGCAAGGATCATCACCGAACTGATTTTAATCATATTGGCATAGCCGATGTAGAGCTCTTTAAAGAAGGTATCCACATTCATCACGCGGCGTGCGAGGAACCAGACAAATGATACCGCCGTACCGAACATCACCCCCCAGTAAACAGAGGTGGAGCCGCTGCCTTTGCTGAATTCACCGTCACCGGTGATATACAGCGCCACCGGTACCATCAGAATGGTGGAGAGGATCGGGATAAAGAAGTTCAGTGAGGTATGGCAGTTCGGATGATTGATAATGTCTTTATCATCTTCCGGCTCATCATATGTCTCTTCCGGGGTGCCGGTGACAACATCCGCAGAGTAAGTGAGTGCCTGCGCGCGCATTTCTGCTTTGCGCATCGGCCCCCAGGACACATTACTGAAGATATAGAACAGAATGCTGGCGAGCGAGAACCAGGCCATGATGTTGTAAATCATGGAATGTGCCAGAATATCAAACGGTTCGCCGGTGATCAGCCCCTGAGAAATCTGCACACCGATAACACCCATCATTGCCGCACCCCAGCCGTTGATCATGGCGGAAGAACAGACAGACACACAGGCGGTCTGGATGATGTAAGACATTTTCTCCGGCGGTACGCCGTATTTTTTCGCCAGTGCTTTGGTGGAGGCACCGGAAACCAGCTGGTTAATTGAACTTTCGATAAAAATCAGGGAAGTGATGATCACCGCCAGCAGCTGTACGCCTTTGCGGCCTTTGATGATCTGTGTTTTGTTGGTCAGCAGGCGGACAAGTGCCCGTACACCGCCGGTCACCACGACCAGCCGCATAATCCCGCCAATCATCAGCATAAAGATGATGGTTTTGGCGTTTCCTGATGATTTGAAGACATCAATAATCCCTTCGAGGGTCGCACGGATCCCCAGTAAGACGTTGTGATCATGAATAACAGTAAAGCCGACAAGTATCCCGATCAGCAGTGATAAAATCACCTGACGGGTACAGATGGCCAGAATAATTGTGACGACCGGTGTGATAACCGTCCAGATACCATAGTCCTGCATACGCTTTCTCTTTTATTATTGTGGTAGTGATGCTGTGTCAGGCCAGTGCCTGCTGTAAATCAGCCAGTAAATCGCCGATATCTTCGATGCCGGCAGACAAACGCAGCGTGCTGTCAAAAACACCGATGGATTCGCGCTCTTCACGGGTCATGGAGCCGTGGGACATGGTGGCGGAGTGATTCACCATGCTTTCCACACCGCCCAGCGATTCAGCGAGCACAAAATAGCGGAGTTTTCTGACAAATTCTTCAGTTTCCGCGAGGCCGCCTTTCAGCTGAATAGTGACCACGGCACCGCCCGTACGCATCTGTTTTTTGCATAATTCATACTGCGGGTGATCTTTCAGGCCCGGATAAAACACCTTCTCAATTTTGTCGTGACCGGACAGGAATTCCGCCACGGCCTGTGCATTGCTGCACTGTGCCGCCATACGCAGTGCCAGGGTTTTCAGGCCGCGCAGGGCGAGATAGGCATCAAACGGTGACGCAATCGCGCCGGTGGTGGTTTTCAGGAAATTCAGTCTCTCCGCGAGATCGTCACGGTTGGTGATAACCGCGCCGCCGATTAAATCGGAGTGACCGCCGATATATTTACTGGAGGAAACCATAATCAGATCCGCACCCATGGTCAGTGGTTTCTGGTTCCACGGTGTCGCGAAGGTGTTATCGATGCAGGTCACGATATTGTGTTCTTTGGCCAGCCCGCAGATGGCTTCAATATCAACCAGTTCGAGTAACGGGTTAGTCGGGCTTTCTATCCAGATCAGGCGGGTGTTGCCTTTGATTTTGCTGCGTACTGCCGCTAAATCATTGAGATCAACATAATCGAACTCATGGCCGCAGTTTTCTTTTGCCACGCGCTCAAACAGACGGAAAGTCCCGCCGTACACGCCTTTCATCGCAATAATATGGGAGCCCTGCGGGAAGATATTCAGCACAAGCGCCGCAGCGGCCACACCGGAAGCGGTCGCGGTGGCGTAAGTACCTTCCTCAACATCGGCCAGCAGCGTTTCATAGGCGTGGCGGGTCGGGTTACTGACACGGGAATAGGCGTATTCGCCGTGTTCGCTCAGGCTGGTCTGCACAAAAGTACTGGCGGTGGTGATCGCCGGGAAAATAGCATGGTTAACTTTATCCTGCTGCTGTCCGCCGTGGATCAGCACAGTGGCAATTTTCTTACTCATAGTTGGTGTCCTGTAAAATATGCGATGAATATTTAATGGTTATTGTAATGGCCGGATAGTGGCACAGGTAGTCAGAAAAAATTTTCTAAAAAAATTCCGCAGCCGCAGACGGCAGAGAATAAATTTCTCTGCTATAAAATAAATACTATTTATCAGTGGATTACATCATTTTTATGAATGAGAGGTGAATCACACTATGAATAATAAGGGTATTATTTTTATTTTATGGTCAAAAAAACCGGGCTGATTTTGCCCGGTTTCCGGTGTCTGAGGGGGTAAACGTGTATGGCGGAATCAGTTCCGCACCAGGTCGACAGGATAGGAATTGAACAGATAACCATCAAAATTAGGGTCATCGACATCAGACAGCTCCAGCAGGCGCTGCTTCACATTCTCCAGGTGCTGCCACATGGCTTCTTTGGCCGCCGCAGGATCTTTTTTAATCATTGCGGCGAGGATAACCTGGTGATCTGTCATCCACTCTTTGCGGTAATCTTTATTGGTGATCCGGGTGTGCAGTTTCAGCCACATCGGATTATTTTCCCGCCATGCCCAGGATTGCTTCAGTAACTCCACCAGCATGCTGTTATGTGTCGCCTGCGCTATTGCCAGGTGAAACTCACGGTCACCGGTTTCATCTTCCCCGGTTTTCAGTTCGTCGCGTTCCCGCTGCAGGGCGCTGCGCATATCAGCAATATCCACCGGTGTGGCCTGGGTGGCTGCAAATTCCGCGATATTGCTTTCCAGCAACTGACGCGCCTGTAACAGCTCAAACGGGCCGGCCGCATTCAGCGCGCACGGGTCAGTTGCTGCACTTTCTCTCATATTAGGCAGTGCAACAACATAAATACCGGAACCTTTGCGGACTTCAATCAGGTTTTCCAGTTCCAGCATAATCAGTGCCTCACGGACAACTGCCCGGGAGACATCCAGCATTTCAGCAATTTCGCGTTCAGGCGGCAGTTTGTCACCGATGACATAATCCATATTGGTGATCATCTGGCGCAAAGCATAGCCGACTTCCTGATAAGGGCGTTTGGGTTCAGTCAACTGTGTCATTATCATGGCCGTAAAAAAGGAGTTCCTACCCGGAGAGTTTATCAGAAATTGGTCAGCCAAAAATGATTTTACGCCGGTGTTTATCAAAAAAGCGGCTGAATCCGGGATGCAGCACAAAAAAAGAGATACACAGCGGGTTGCCTGTGTATCTCTCTGATACAGATTTCAGCAGATTAGCGGGAAGCTATTAATGTTTCACCACTATCCTGTGCGGGGCTCTGCGGCTCTTTTTTCTCTTTGATCAGGATCCACAGTGCGGCGGCACCGATAAGGTCGAAGACAGCCAGAGCAATAAAGAACGGACCGAAGCCGATGATACCGACGAATGCACCGATAAATAAGTTAAAGATTAACTGACCGGACCATGCACATGCACCGGCCATACCGACAGCGGTTGCCACTTCGTCTTTCTTGAACAGATCCCCGCCGAGGGTGGCGGCAACAGTGGATAACAGCTGGTGGGAGAAACCACCGATACTGATTAACAGCACAGCGACATACGGGTTCTCAACGATACTGACCAGACCGATAGTGGTCATCAGAACTGCACCGATGGTGAAGGTGATACGACGTGAGTTGATCAGGGAAACACCGCGGTCGTTGAAATATTTCGCCACGAATCCGCTGGCCAGACAGCCCAGGTCTGCCATCAGGAACGGCAGCCAGACAAACATCGCGATCTCTTTCAGGCTGAAATGCAGGGTTTCCACGAAGAAAATAGGTACCCAGAAGTTAATCGTTCCCCATGCCGGATCCGCGAGGAAACGGGAGATACCGATACCCCAGAAGTTACGCTGCTTCAGGATATTGATAACAGAAGTTTTTTCTTTCTTTGTTGATTTGAGGTGTTTTTCCTGGCCGTTTTCAATATAGGCACGTTCTTCATCAGACAGGCGTTTTGCATCTTTCGGATCTTTATAAAAGAAGAACCAGACAAAGGCGGCGACAATGGCCAGCGCACCGGCAACAATAAAGGCGAACTGCCAGCTGTGGAACATGATACACCAGGCGATCAGCGGCGGAGCCAGCATCGCACCGAAAGATGTCCCCATGTTAAACACACCGGTGGCGATCCCGCGCTCTTTTGCCGGGAACCAGGTAGCGGCGGTTTTTACACCGGCAGGAATGGCGGAGGCTTCACTGAAACCCATGATCCCGCGCATAAAGGCCAGACCCTGCCAGGAGCCGGTCAGTGCGTGAGCCATGGTGGCAAGACCCCAGATGATGGCACAGATAAAGAAACCGAGTTTCAGACCAATCGTATCAATAAAGAAACCCATGATTGGCTGACCGATGGTGTATGCCAGCTGGAATGCGCTGACAACCCAGGAATACTGTTCTTTGGTGATCCCCAGGTCATTCATAATTGTCGGTGCTGCAACACCTAATGCGGTACGATCAAGGTAGTTAATGATGGTTATGAAGCATACCAGCAGAATCATATGCCATCTGTAATGTTTAATTGTTTTCATAGTCAGCCTTTTGAATTTTATGCTGTTTTTCCGTCAACCCTGTCTTTCAGAATGGTTAAACCGGCTTTGATTATTGGTTAACCAAATTTATGGGCGATCCATCGCTGTTAACTTATTTTCTTACTGATTCAATGGGATTCTGCATAAAAGGTAGGCATCATTATGTGATCAAACTCTTGGTTTTATATTGGTCGCCCAAAATGATCGCCTTATTGTGATCTGGTTAACCAAATTGGTTGACCAGAATGGTTTGCTATGATGTTGTATGTCACTATACCGTTCCGGAAACCTGCTGACGTGTTTCCCGGTTCGCAAAACCGGGGCGGCGAAATAAAACAGGCAGTATCACCTGCTGAACAAGGTTATCCGGTTATCTTTACGGAGCATAAACGAGGTTTAGTATGAAACAAACTTGGCGTTGGTACGGACCGGCAGATCCGGTTACTTTATCTGATATTCGTCAGGCAGGCGCAACCGGTATCGTGACAGCGCTGCACCATATCCCGAACGGTGAAGTCTGGAGCACAGAAGAAATTCAGAAGCGTAAAGCGCTGATTGAAGCTAATCATCTGGAATGGACGGTGGTTGAAAGTGTACCGATCCACGAAGACATCAAAACACAGACCGGTGATTATGAAAAATGGATTGCCAACTATCAGCAATCCCTGCGTAACCTCGCCGCCTGTGGTATTTATACTGTCTGTTACAACTTTATGCCGGTTCTCGACTGGACCCGTACTGACCTGGAATATGAGCTGCCGGACGGCTCAAAAGCATTGCGTTTTGATCAGATTGAATTCGCGGTGTTCGAGATTTACCTCTTACAGCGTGAAGGGGCTGAGCAGGACTATACAGTAACAGAACTGGCGCAGGCCAAAACCCGCTTTGAAACCATGCGGGATGATGAAAAACAAAAACTGATAAAAAATATTATTGCCGGTCTTCCGGGTGCGGAAGAAGGCTATACACTTGAACAATTCCGCCAACACCTGAAACGTTACGCCGGTATCGATAAAGCGAAATTACGTGAGAATTTTGCGTATTTCCTGAATAAAATCATTCCGGTTGCAGAAGAGTGCGGCCTGAAAATGGCTGTGCATCCTGATGATCCTCCGCGTCCTATCCTTGGTCTGCCGCGTATTGTCTCCACGATTGAAGATATGCAGTGGATGGCGGATACCGTCAACAGTGATGCCAACGGTTATACCATGTGTACCGGTTCTTACGGGGTACGTGCTGACAACGACCTGGTCAATATGATTAAGACTTTTGGTCCGCGGATTTACTTCCTGCATCTGCGTTCAACCATGCGCGAAGAAAACCCGAATACCTTCCACGAAGCGGCGCATCTGGCCGGTGATGTGGATATGTATAATGTGATAAGCGCAGTTGCCGCCGAAGAGAACCGCCGCCGCGAGAGCGGGGAAGAGTCTCTGATCCCGATGCGTCCGGATCACGGCCATCAGATGCTGGATGACCTGAAGAAGAAAACCAACCCGGGCTATTCTGCTATCGGCCGCCTGAAAGGGCTGGCTGAAATCCGGGGTCTGGAAATGGGTATTCACCGCGCATTCTATACAAAATAATATCTCATACCTTTGTACCTGCCGGGCTGCGGGATCTCTCCCGCAGCCCGCTCCCGGGGAGCCTGTAATGGAAAAGAATCTTGTCACTGCGGAGATCACCGCAACGCGTCCTGACTGGACGACTGATCGTCTCACCACCCGTATTATTCACCTTGGCTGCGGCGCTTTTCACCGCGCACATCAGGCGCTGTACACCCATCACGTATTAGAAAAAACAGACAGCGACTGGGGTTACTGCGAAGTTAACCTGATGTCAGCGCAGGATGCGGCACTGATTGAAGGGCTGAAAGCACAGTCCATGCTGTATACCGTGGCAGAGAAAGGGGCGGATAAAACAGAGCTGAAAATTATCGGCTCGGTGAAAGAAGCCATGCACCCACTGATCGATGGCATTGATGCGGTGATTGAGAAAATGGCTTCCCCGGATGTCAGTATTGTTTCCCTGACCGTGACCGAAAAAGGCTACTGCACTGACCCGGCCACCGGGCAGCTTGATCCGGAAAATGCCCTGATTAAACAGGATCTGGCCACGCCGGAGACACCCCGCTCCGCTATCGGCTACATCACTGCGGCGCTGAAACGCCGTCATGAGCGCGGCCTGCCGCCGTTTACTGTGCTCTCCTGTGATAACGTCCGTGAGAATGGTCATGTTGCCCGCGAAGCGGTCCTCGGCCTGGCCTGGTTACAGGATCCTGCCCTGGCGGCGTGGATTGAATCCGGTGTCTCCTTCCCGTGTACCATGGTTGACCGGATTGTCCCGGCCGCCACACCGGAAACGCTGGCGGAAATCGCGCAACTGCTGGGAACGGAAGATAATTGTGCTATCGCCTGTGAGCCGTTCCGTCAGTGGGTGATTGAAGATAACTTTGTTAACGGTCGTCCGGAGTGGGACTGTGCAGGTGCACAGTTTGTGCAGGATGTGGTGCCTTTTGAATTAATGAAGCTGCGGATGCTCAACGGCAGCCATTCCTTCCTGGCATACCTCGGCTATCTCGGCGGTTATGCCCATATTTCCGATACCATGACCAACCCGGATTACCGCAAAGCTGCGCGGGCACTGATGCTGGATGAACAGGCACCGACCCTTACCATGCCGGAAGAAACTGATCTGGTCGCCTATGCGGATAACCTGGTTGACCGCTTTACCAACCCGTCCCTGAAACACCAGACATGGCAGATTGCCATGGACGGCAGCCAGAAGCTCCCGCAGCGCCTGCTGGATCCGGTCGCGCAGCATATTGCGGACGGCAGCGACTATCGTCACCTGGCTCTGGGTGTGGCGGGCTGGATGCGTTATGTCAGCGGCACGGATGAACAGGGCAATAAAATTGATGTGCGTGACCCGCTGGCAGAGACTTTTGCGGCAATTTATGCAAAACACGGCCTGTCTGTCGCGGTTGTGGATGAACTGCTGGCGATTGAATCCATTTTCGGTGACAACCTGCCTAAGCAGCAGGGTTTCGCTGATGCGGTGAAACGCGCGTATCAGCAGTTACTTGATGTCGGTGCCCGTCAGGCCGTTGCCGCGCTGTAATCCCGGAGATTTTATGAAACAGTTTCTTTGCGAAGACTTTTTACTGCACAGCGACATTGCCCGCCGTCTTTATCACGACTACGCGGCGGACATGCCAGTTTATGACTATCACTGCCACCTGAATCCGCGTGAAATCGCGGAAAACCGCCGTTTTGATAACCTCGGGCAAATCTGGCTGGAAGGGGATCACTATAAATGGCGCGGCATGCGTTCAGCGGGGATCCCGGAATCGCTTATTACCGGGCGTGACAGCAGTGATTATGAAAAATATCAGGCGTGGGCAAAAACCGTGCCGATGACATTGGGCAACCCGCTCTATCACTGGACACATCTGGAACTGCGCCGCCCGTTCGGTATCACCGGCAAAGTGTTCGGCCCGGAAACGGCACAGAGCATCTGGGATGATGCTAATGAAAAACTGACGCAGCCGGAATTTTTCGCGCGCGGCATTATGCAGCAGATGAATGTGCATATGGTCGGCACAACGGATGACCCGGCGGACTCACTGGAATACCACCGGCAGATTGCGCAGGATGACAGTTTTGCTGTTGAAGTGCGTCCGAGCTGGCGTCCGGATCGTGCCTTTAAAATTGAGCTGGACGGCTTCACGGATTACATCGCGAAGCTCGGACAGAGTGCCGATGTGGATATCCGCCGTTTCAGTGACCTGCTGACCGCGCTGGATCGCCGTCTGGGGCACTTTGCGCAGCACGGCTGTGTTGCCTCTGACCACGGTATTGAAATTCTGCGTTATGCACCGGTGCCGGATGAATCCGTGCTGGATGCGATTCTGCAGAAACGCCTCGCCGGGGAAATCCCGGATGAAACCGCCACCGCGCAGTTTGCAACGGCAGTGCTGGTCTGGCTCGGAAAGCAGTATGCGAAACGCGGCTGGGTGATGCAGCTGCACATTGGTGCACTGCGCAACAATAACACGCGTATGTTTAATCTGCTCGGTGCAGACAGCGGTTTTGATTCCATCGGTGATGCGCCGGTGGCCTATCCGCTCTCGCGTCTGCTCGATGAAATGGATAAAACCGATGAGCTGCCGCGCACCATCCTTTATTGCCTGAATCCGCGTGATAATGAAGTACTGGCGACCATGATCGGCAACTTCCAGGGCGGCGGAATCGCAGGAAAAATTCAGTTTGGTTCCGGCTGGTGGTTCAATGACCAGAAAGACGGTATGCAGCGTCAGCTGGAACAGTTGTCACAGCTCGGGCTGTTAAGTCAGTTTGTCGGTATGCTGACAGATTCACGCAGTTTCCTGTCCTATACTCGTCATGAATACTTCCGCCGCATTCTGTGCAATATGCTCGGCACGCTGGCGGTAAACGGCGAAATTCCGGCGGATGAAACCATGCTGGGGCAGATGGTGCGTGATATCTGTTTCAATAATGCACAGCGTTATTTTTCCGCAGTGAAAGGTGAATAATGACAGTGAAACGCATTGGTCTGATCGGCGAGTGCATGATTGAACTCAACGGCGCGCCGTTCGGGGAAATGGTTCAGCGTTACGGCGGTGATGCACTGAACAGCGCGGTTTATCTGGCCCGCGCGGCCGGAGATGCTGTTGAGGTGAATTTTATCTCTGCCATGGGAACAGATCCGCTCAGTAAAGGCATGATCAGCCGCTGGCAGGCAGAAGGCGTGAATACCGCGCATGTACTGATCGATCCGCATCATCAGCCGGGGTTATACCTTATTCAGCTGGATGAGCAGGGCGAGCGCACGTTCCTTTACTGGCGTAATGATTCGGCGGCGCGTTATCTTGTCCGCCATCCGGATTACCCGGCGCTGCTGGCACAACTGGCGCAGATGGATGCCATCTATCTCAGCGGGATCAGCCTCGCCATTCTGCCGCCGGAAGACCGGCTGCGGTTGCTGGCTGATTTGAAAACACTGTCACAGCAGGGAAAAACTATTCTGTTTGACAGCAATTACCGCCCGGCGCTGTGGGCGGATGAAAATGAAACCCGTGACTGTTATCAGGCGATGTATGCACTGACAGACATGGCGCTGGTTACTGATGATGACGAAGCGCGGCTGTGGGGTGACAGCGACCGTAATGCCACCTTTTCCCGCCTGGCAAACGCCGGGGTAAAGCAGGCGATTATCAAAGCGGGTGCGCAGGGATGTGACTACCGTGATCTGCGCACTGACGCGCCGGTCATCAATATTGCCACCACCCCGGTGGCACAGGTGGTTGATACCACGTCTGCCGGCGATGCATTCAACGCCGGTTTCCTGGCGGGCTGGCTTACCGGGGCGGATATTGAATGCGCTGCCCGTATGGGTCACCGGCTCGCGGGTGTGGTGATTCAGCACAAAGGGGCGATAATCCCGCAGGCGGCGACCCGCCAGGTCACCGATACTTTACTGAATAACACGTTTTAACGGGAAAAGAGGAGAACGAGATGTCCGAATTACAGGCAATGATTACCCGTTTCCGGCAGCTGAAGATTGTGCCGGTGATCGCCGTGGATAACGCGGAAGATATTATCCCGTTAGGTCAGGCGCTGGCGGACAATGGTCTGCCGGTGGCGGAGATCACTTTCCGTACCGATTGTGCGGCGGAAGCCATCAAACTGCTGCGTGAAGCCCGTCCGGATATGTTGGTGGGCGCGGGAACCGTGATTAACCGCGAGCAGGTGCGTCAGGCGAAAGCTGCCGGTGCGCAGTTTGTTGTTTCTCCCGGTCTGAACCCGAATACTGTTCAGGCGTGTCAGCAGATTGATATCCCGATTGTGCCGGGGATCAACAATCCAAGCGCGGTTGAGCAGGCGCTGGAGCTGGGTATCGATTTTGTGAAGTTCTTCCCGGCAGAGCCGTCAGGCGGTATTCCGATGATCAAAGCTATGCTGGCGCCGTATCACCAGTTACAGGTGATGCCGACCGGCGGCATCGGGCTGAACAATATCCGCGACTATCTGGCTATCCCGCAGATTGTGGCCTGCGGCGGCTCCTGGATGGTACCGGCTTCGCTTATCAAAGCAAAAGACTGGGCAGCCATCGGCAAACTGGCGCGTGAAGCCAGTGAGTTTGTGAAGTAAGGATTTTTTATCGTTCCGGCAGCAGATCCTGTCTCTGCTGCCGTATTCTTTGCTTTTCCCTGCCGGTAATATTCTTAATCATCAATTATCCTGTTGTTTTTACAGAGATTCCGGATCTATGACCGTTCGCAAAGATATTTTTTAATCAGTTGTATATGCTGATGAATCATATTGCTTTTCAGACGGGCCTTCTGTGTTGCATAAATATTATCCCTTCGGTCTGCGTGACAAACTCATACTGATGGCCATTCTGCTGGTCACAGTCCCGACACTTATCATCGGTTATTTTGTGGAAACCGAGGGACGTTCCGCCTTGTTGCAGGAAAAACGGAACAAACTCTATTCTGTCGCCGGTTTGCTGGAGCAGGCGCTGAATAATGAATATGAGCTTGCGGCATCCCTGCCGCGGGAGCAGCGTCTGGCGCTGATCAGTGAAAAGCTGTATCCGGCGGCTGAAATTATCACCTCCACATTCCCGGGTGTCGGTGCCGGATATTACCACCGTGACCTTGACGGTATTGTGACCTATTCCCCGCGTGCCCGTTACGGCAACAAAACCGGCACACGAATCAGTGAGGATCACCCCGGCCGTCATGTGATGGCAACGGGAGAAGCTGAAGTCGGCTGGGGAACACAGGTACGCGGCAATATTATGAATGCGATGATCCCTGTCAGACGCGGTGGCGAGGTCGCCGGTTATATCTGGGCGAATGAACTGACGGATGATATTGACCGTCAGGCACTGGCGATGGACATCAGAATCATTGTAGTCATCGCGCTGGGTATCCTGTTCAGTCTGCTGATTATTATTGTTTTTTCCCGTCATTTCAGCCGTGATATCGGCGCGATTAAAAGCGGCCTGAGTGACCTCTCTCATGACCTCAATATCCATCTGCCGATGATGAAAGGAGAAATGGGGGAAATCAGCGACAGCGTAAACGCTCTGGCACAGACACTGCGGGAGATGAAAACCCTCAACGAGCTGATTATTGAAAGTGCGGCGGACGGCGTGATAGCAGTGGATATCAATGGCTGCGTCACCATGATTAACCCGGCGGCGGAAGAGATAACCGGCTATCTGGAACGGGATTTGCACGGCAAATATTACGGCGATGTCTTTGCCGGACGCAGTTTTTCCAGCCCGGTTCTGGATACCCTGACGCGCGGTATCGAGCACGTCAGCCTGGAAATTGAGTATCCTGCCCGTGACCGCACTATTCAGATAAATGTCAGCACCAGCCGCATCCGTAATGCAGGCGGGGAGCTTATCGGTGCACTGGTGATATTTAAAGATCTCACTGCACAGAAAGAGGTTCAGCGCCGCATGCAGCAGGCGGAAAAACTCGCCACACTCGGCGAGCTGATGGCCGGGGTGGCGCATGAGGTGCGCAACCCGCTGACGGCGATCAGCGGTTTCGTGCAGATCCTCAAAGAACTTGAAAATCACCCGGATAAACTGGAATACATCAGTATTATTCTCAAGGAAGTGGATTCCATTGACCGGATCATCCGTCAACTGCTTGATTTTTCCCGGCCGCAGACCGGTACATTCCGCCCGATCAGCGTCAACCGGCTGATTGAAGAAGCGCTGGTGCTGGTTAAAACCAAAGGCGTGGAAGCGCGGGTCACGTTCACCTGGGTGCCGGATGAAACACTGCCGCTGATTGAGGCCAACAGCGAGCTGCTGCGTCAGGTGCTGCTCAATATTATGATAAACGCCGTGCAGTCGATTCCGGCCAGAGGCAATCTCTTTATCTCCACCTGCTATATGGAGGAGCAGCGGGTCATGGTGGTGATCCGTGATGACGGCACCGGGATTCCGGCGGCGCTGCAAAAGAAAATTTTTGATCCGTTTTTTACCACCAAAGCCTCGGGAACCGGGCTGGGACTGGCTATCAGCCAGCGAATCATCGCCGGCCACGGCGGTGATATTTTCCTTGAAAGTCAGGAAAATCACGGAACGACGTTCACCATAACGTTGCCGATAATGCAGAGTAAAAAAAATGATTACACATAAATCGTACCGGCTTCTTATCGCGGATGATGAAAAGAATCTCAGCCGGATGTTACAGACCGCATTTTCCATTGATGGCCATGAAACCCGGGTAGCGGAGGATGGCGAAGCCGCGCTGATAAGTTTTGTGCAGGATAAACCGGATGTGGTGCTGATGGATATCCGCATGCCGAAACTGGACGGCATTGAGGCTCTCAAACGGATGCGCGAACTGAACCCGGAAGTGCCGGTGATCCTGATGACCGCCTATGCTGCTGTGGAAACGGCGGTAGATGCGCTGCGTCTGGGGGCATTTGATTATGTGATAAAACCCTTCGACCTGACGGAACTGAAGCTGCTTATCTCCCGCGCATTACAGTTGCAGGAGATGAAACAGGAAATCAATCTGTTGCACCGGGAACTGAGCGACAGCTACCAATGGGGACGTGTGCTGACCCGTAACCCGAAAATGATGGAAATCTGCCGTGATATCGCCAAAGTCTCGCGCAGCCAGGCAACGGTGCTGATCACAGGGGAAAGCGGTACCGGAAAGGAAGTGGTGGCGCGGGCCATTCATTACAACAGCGGGAGAGCTAACGGCCCCTTTATTAAAGTGAACTGCGGGGCGCTGCCCGGCTCGCTGCTGGAAAGTGAACTGTTCGGCCATGAAAAAGGGGCGTTCACCGGGGCGCAGGTGCAGCGTCAGGGATTGTTTGAACGCGCCAGCGGCGGCACATTGCTGCTTGATGAGGTCGGCGAGATGCCGGCGGATTTGCAGGTTAAACTGCTGCGGGTAGTGCAGGAAAAAGAGTTTGAACGGGTCGGCGGCAGTAAAACCATCCGTGTGGATATCCGTATTATTGCTGCGACTAACCGCGATATGAATGAACGGGTGCGGGAAGGCCACTTCCGTCAGGATCTGTTTTACCGCCTGAATGTTATTCACCTGAATTTACCGCCGCTTCGTGAGCGGCCGGAGGATGTGGGCCTGCTGGCTTCCCATTTTCTGCAGAAATTCAGTCAGGAAAATAACCGCGATATTGTGGAGCTGGCACCGGAAACCCTGGCATTGCTGATGAACTACCAGTGGCCGGGAAATGTGCGGGAAATTTCCAACGTGATTGAACGGGCGGTGATTATGAGCACCGGTTATGTCATTTTCCCGGAAGATCTGCCGGAGCAGTTACTGGCACAGGTCCGCAGCCAGCCGGTAGCGCTGATTCCGGTTGCGCAGGAACCCGGGCTGAACCTGAAAGATAATATTAAGGCCTATGAAAAAGAACTGATTATTTCTGCACTGGCGGAGTTTCAGAACAACAAAACCCATACTGCATCCGCGCTGGGGATCAGCCGCCGGGCATTAATGTATAAATTGCAGGAATATGATATTGAATAATCGGTATTAGTAATAATTTTCTATAGATAATTAAAAATGATTTAAAAAAACACGGTGAAAATAATTTCACCGTGTTTTTTTGCTGTGAATAATTTTTCACACTGTGCATTTTATTTCACGGTCATTAATTATAATTTTATTTTTTATATGTTAATTGTTTTATTTTGTAAATTATAAAAATGATTAATATCAGTTTGTTGTGGTGTTTTTATTTTAACATAAAATGAGATTTATTATTGGCATAGCCCTTGCTATTACCCTTTCGTCTATATTTTTTTATAAAAGGGAAGTGCTATGAAGAATAAACAAATAACGGTGAAAAAAGCCGGTGAATTTTTTCGTGACGGCATGACAATTATGGTTGGCGGATTTATGGGTGTCGGTACGCCGCCGCGTTTAATGACTGAATTATTAGAATCCGGCGTAAAAGAATTAACCATTATCGCCAATGATACTGCATTTGTGGATACCGGCCTGGGCCCGCTGATTGTGAACGGCCGGGTGAAAAAAGTGATTGCTTCCCATATCGGGACAAATCCGGAAACCGGGCGTCGCATGATCGCCGGTGAAATGGAGGTTCAGCTGATCCCGCAGGGCACACTGGCAGAGCAAATCCGCTGCGGCGGTGCCGGACTGGGCGGGTTCCTCACACCGACTGGTGTCGGTACGGTCGTGGAAGAAGGCAAACAGAAAATAACCCTCGATGGCCGCGATTACCTCATCGAACTTCCCCTGCGCGCCGACCTGGCGCTGATTCAGGCGCAGAAAGCCGATCCGCTCGGTAACCTCACTTATGACCTCAGTGCCCGTAACTTTAATCCGCTGATGGCGCTGGCGGCGGATATTACCATTGCAGAGCCGGATGAGATGGTCGCTGTGGGTGATATCGACCCGGATTGTGTTGCCACACCAGGGGCAATAATTGACTGGCTGATTGCAGAATAAGGAAAACATCATGAATGCAAAAGAATTAATCGCCCGCCGTGTGGCACTGGAACTGAATGACGGTGATGTGGTGAACCTCGGGATCGGGCTGCCGACACAGGTGGCGAACTATCTGCCGGAAGGTGTGCATATCACATTACAGTCAGAAAACGGCTTTCTCGGCCTCGGGCCGGTGACCACGCCGGATAAGAATCTGGTCAATGCCGGCGGTCAGCCGTGCGGTATTCTGCCGGGGGCATCGATGTTTGACAGTGCTTTCTCCTTCGCCCTGATCCGCGGCGGTCATGTGGATGCCAGCGTACTTGGCGGCTTACAGGTGGATGAGCAGGCCAACCTCGCTAACTGGGTGGTGCCGGGCAAAATGGTGCCGGGTATGGGCGGTGCGATGGATCTCGTGACCGGTGCACGCAAAGTAATCATTGCAATGGAACACTGTGCAAAAGACGGTTCCGCCAAAATCCTGCCGGCGTGCACTATGCCGCTGACCGCAGTGAAAGCGGTGGATGTGCTGGTAACCGAACTGGCGTTATTCCGTTTTGAAAATGATCAGATGGTGCTGTGTGAATACGCGCCGGGCACGGATATCGACACTATCCGCGAAAAAACCGCCGCGCATTTTATTGTTTCACCGGATATCTGTGAAATGCCGTTAGTGACTGCGGGGGAAGCCGTATGATAGGACGCATCTCACGAGTCATGACCCGTGTGGTGAGCCGCTATCTGCCGGATCCGTTGATCTTTGCAATGCTGCTGACCATGCTGACGTTTGTCATCGCACTGGCACTCACACCAAGCACACCGATGGATCTGGTGAATTTATGGGGGAACGGATTCTGGAACCTGCTGGCGTTCGGGATGCAGATGGCGCTGATCATCGTGACCGGTCACGCGCTGGCCAGCTCACCGCCGGTTAAGCGTATTCTGAGGCTGACCGCCTCACTGGCAAAGACCCCTGTTCAGGGGGTCATGCTGGTGACCTTTTTCGGCTCGGTCGCCTGTGTTATTAACTGGGGCTTCGGGCTGGTGGTCGGGGCAATGTTTGCCCGCGAAGTAGCCCGCCGCGTGCCGGGCTCTGACTATCCGCTGCTGATCGCCTGTGCTTATATCGGGTTTATGACCTGGGGCGGCGGTTTTTCAGGCTCTATGCCGCTGCTGGCCGCCACACCGGGTAATCCTGTCGAGCATATCGCCGGGCTTATTCCTGTCAGCCAGACCATGTTTACCGGTTATAACCTGTTTATCACCCTGACACTGATTCTGGTGATGCCGTTTGTCACCCGCATGATGATGCCGCGCAAAGACGACATTATGATGATCGACCCGGCACTGCTCGAAGAAGAGCCGGATTTTCAGAAAAAATTACCGGAAGATGCGCCGGTTTCCCTCCGGATGGAAGAGAGCCGTCTTATTGCGTGGATTATCGGGATTCTGGGCTTTACGTTCCTCGGCATGTATTTCATCAAAAACGGTTTCAATATCACCATTAACACCGTGAATATGATTTTCCTGCTGACCGGCCTGCTGCTGCATAAAACCCCGATGGCGTATATGCGAGCCGTCAGTGCCGCCGCCCGCAGTACTGCCGGGATCCTCGTGCAGTTCCCGTTCTATGCCGGTATCCAGCTCATGATGGAAGGCTCCGGACTGGGCGGGCTTATCACTGAATTTTTCATCAACGTCGCCAACAAAGAAACCTTCCCGCTCATGACCTTCTTCAGCTCTGCGCTGATCAACTTTGCCGTGCCGTCAGGCGGCGGTCACTGGGTGATTCAGGGGCCGTTTGTGATCCCGGCGGCCCAGGCACTGGGGGCTGATCTCGGTAAATCTGTGATGGCGATTGCCTACGGTGAGCAATGGATGAACATGGCGCAGCCGTTCTGGGCTCTGCCGGCACTGGCGATTGCCGGGCTGGGGGTCAGGGACATTATGGGGTACTGCATCACTGCCCTGCTGCTCTCGGCACCGATTTTCATTCTCGGCCTCGTTTTCTTCTGACAGATAATAAACAGTAAGGATTTCGCAATGGAAAATATCGTTATTGTCAGTGCTCTGCGCACAGCGATTGGTAATTTTAACGGTGCTCTGGCGGATGTCAGTGCAGTGGATCTCGGTTCAGCCGTGGTCAGCGCGTTACTGAAAAAAACGCAGCTGGAGCCGGGTCTGGTGGATGAAGTCATTATGGGGAACGTGTTGCAGGCAGGGCTGGGGCAGAACCCCGCGCGTCAGATCCTGCTGCGCAGCGGTATACCTGAAAGCGCCTGTGCCTTCACCGTCAATAAAGTGTGTGGTTCAGGCCTGAAGAGTGTTGCGCTGGGTGCACAGGCGATCAGCAGCGGTGACGCAGACATTATTATTGCGGGCGGCACAGAAAATATGAGCCTGGCGCCGTATCTGCTGGACAGCAGAGCCCGCCGGGGTTACCGGCTGGGTGACGGCGTGGTGCATGATGTGATTCTGCGCGACGGGCTGCTGTGTGCCGAAAATAACTATCACATGGGGATCACGGCGGAGAACATTGCCGGAGCCTATAACCTGACCCGCGAAGAGCAGGATGCACTGGCACTGTCATCACAGCAGAAAGCCGTCAGTGCCATTGAGCGCGGGGCATTTAAGGCTGAAATCGTGCCGGTGGCGGTGAAAAGCCGTAAAGGTGAGATTGTGGTGGATACCGATGAATTCCCGAAAGCCGGTTCAACCGCAGAAGGGCTGGCAAAACTGCGTCCGGCCTTTGATAAAGCCGGTACGGTCACTGCCGGTAATGCGTCCGGTATCAATGACGGCGCCGCAGCTCTGATGCTGATGACAGAAACCCGTGCAAAATCGCTGGGATTGATGCCGCTTGCCCGCATCCGGGGTTATGCCTCCGGCGGTGTTTCACCTTCAATGATGGGGCTGGGGCCGGTTCCGGCTACGCGGAAAGTGCTGGAAAAAACGGGGCTGTCACTGAAGGATATCGATCTTATCGAAGCCAACGAGGCATTTGCCTCCCAGTTCCTCGCAGTCGGCCGTGACCTGGGTTTTGATCCTGAAAAAGTAAACGTTAACGGCGGGGCGATTGCGCTTGGTCACCCGATTGGTGCGAGCGGCGCCCGTATTTTGGTGACGCTGCTGCATGCGTTACAGGCACAGAACAAAACCACCGGACTGGCGACGCTGTGTATCGGCGGCGGGCAGGGGATTGCGATGGTGATTGAACGTCTGTAATCCGGTGCAATCCTGTCTGTGTATTCAGCCGGTGGCAGGTATGACAGCCACCGGCTTTTTTGTGCCGGTTTCTGTACTTTTGACAAAATCCGAAGTAAGTTAATTTTTCATGTAAAATATTTACATTAATTTAATTTATTAAGTGCTGTTTGTTGCTCATATTAAGATGAGTTATCGATCTATTATGCTAAAATCTGATGTATGGGATCGAACACACTTTTTCACATCCTGTAAAAACTCGGAATTTACATTCGAATGAAGTGAAAACATGTTTTTTTCCTAATTATTTGGTGTATAAAACTTATTATACTAATTCATTGCACTTTCATTCGATTTATATTTTGCAATATTATCCCGTTACACTATGATTTTAAAGGCGAAATATATCGAAACATTCCGTCTCATTTACCCCCTCATGTACTCACAAACAGCATATCCTTTGGTTTTTCAAAAACGCCCCTATCTACGATAAACTACTTATAGTTTTAAGTGTTTTTTCTATGATCAGTGAGCTAAATAAGGAATTTTAGTGATGGTCTTTATAGGGTTATTGATTAATGATGAAGAAATATGCGATATCCGAAGCTATCGGACAGGTTATCAGACAATACCGGACCAATGCAGGCTTAACCACAAAGCAACTGGCATACAAAATAGGGATTAGCCAGCAGCAGCTCTCACGTTATGAGCGGGGAGTCAACCGTATTGATGTGGATACGCTGTTGCGTGTCAGTCTGGCTTTCAAACTCACACCGGGTCGTTTCTTTGAGGAAATGAATATGACCGGAACCGGACTGGATGAAATTCTTTATGAAAATGAAGAAGGAGATATTCAGGAAATCCGGATGAGCCTTATTGCGGACAGTATTATTTCTCCGCGCGATTTTTAATTACCACAATTTCTGTTTTTAAATAAAAAGACAGACCAGTACAGCTGATTGACGGATTACTGTACGGGTTTGCCGTGTCCGGTACACCGGCAAAATAAAATGGTGATACGCATGATATAGCTGTTCAGGAACAGATTTCAGACGAAAAAAAACGGGAGATAATATCTCCCGCAATATGCTAACCAATCAAGGAACTTAATAATATGGTTAGAAGGACAGAGGTTTTTTTATTCAGACTGCGGTGCTGAGTTTTTTAACTTTCCGGAACCGGTGCTGTGACCGGTTCCGGGGTTTTACATTATTTCAGTCAGTGCGGACACTGACGAATAGCCTGTTTAATTTTACCCGTCACTCAAGGTATTTGAAGAACGGTGCGATGAGCAGCAGGATACCGAAGCCCATAACACACCAGGCTTTCCAGTCTTTGAATTTTTTCAGTTTCGCGACACGGAACACCAGGTAAACAGGAATTAAGCAGGAGACGATAGCGTATAACGGGCTGCCGATCTGGAAGAAGACAACCACGGAGAACCCTGTAGACACCCATGCTGTCAGTAATGCAACGATGAAGACAGAGATACAGATGTTTAATACAGTGTGGTTGATTTTTTCTTTATCCATGAAACGGGAAAGGATGTTAACCGCAAGGCCTTTCACTGATTCCTGGAAGCCCAGATAGATACCGAAGAATGCTGTCAGAACCGCAAAAATATTCAGAACAGTTGTCATCACACTCACCACTGCGCCCGGAATAACCTGAGCAGCAATTGCCAGTGCAGAGATATTCTGTTCAAACGCGGATACGGCCTGCTCATGACTGATAGAGAACGTAAAGGAGAATGAGAAGAACAGAATGATAGTCACCAGGGTGATATACGCCACGCGGTGAGCGCGGATAGCACGGTAGGTGGCCACACGTTTGTCTGATTCCAGTTTGCGGTACGCGATGTTCATCGGGTTCAGGATCTGAACAAAAACCGCAGAGAAGAAGGCAAACGGTACAGTCAGCAGCACGTCACGGGTAAAGTCAGCAATCGGCGGGAATGCCGTGATGTTATTGAAATCCCAGTGAGGGATCATCACCAGACCCAGCGATACAATGATACCCACTTTCACGATAACCATCGGACCGGAGATTTTGAACAGCAGTTTCTCGCCCTTGGAGGCAATGAAAATCAGCGCGGCAAAGACTACCACACGATAGATCAGTGAGCTTGAAAGTACGCCTTCTGTGACGCCGAAAGTATGGAGATAAGAGGCACTGTCGAAAATAACAGAGAGAGAGTAAATAAAGATACCGTGGATAAGCATCAGGAAGTAAATAACCCCCAGTGCCACACCCCAGTTACTGCCCAGATACTGTGTGATTATGTTTGTGTAGTCTTCACATTCTTCACTTTCAGATAACGTATTCATGTACAACTTCTGCAACATATACGTTGCCGGATACGCAATCATGAAAGCTAAAATAAATACCCAAATACCTTTCAGACCGATCTGAATCGGCATTACAACGGTCCCGGCACCAATCGCCATACCAATACAAAGCACTACCCAGCCGGCGTCATACATTGTAAATGGTATTTTGCCCAGCGCTTTCGCGGAATTCTCGGTTGAGGTCATGTCCGCCATACTAAGCCCCCTTGGTTTTCATAATAATTTATTGTGATTATGGTTTCTAAAAAATTTCAGCACTGCGTTGTTCTTGTTGTTACCGCTAAAAATAACCTGTTAAATACTTAAAAAGCACGCCGGAGAGAATTCAGAGTGGCTCTCAATGAATTTTTCCGCGTGCTTCGTGTACTCACCCCGTTTGTGTGTTAACGGCAAATGAGGTGAGTACATACTGCAAGACTTAATTTTCCGCTCTGGTCTTAAGCAACTGCTTTCGCAATAGCCTGCTCCAGGTCAGCAATGATATCTTCAGGTGTTTCCAGACCGACAGAAATACGAATCAGACCATCGGTGATACCTGCTTTCAGACGCTCTTCAGCCGGAACCGGAGAGTGGGTCATTGATGCAGGGTGCTGAATCAGAGTTTCAGTATCGCCCAGGCTTACTGCCAGCATGCATAACTCAACAGAGTCCATCACTTTACGGCCTGCTTCGATACCGCCTTTGATTTCAAAGCTGATCATACCGCCGAAGTTGCTCATCTGTTTTTTCGCTAACTCGTGCTGCGGGTGAGATGGCAGACCAGGGTAGAATACAGCTTCTACGTTCGGGTTAGATTCCAGATATTTATCCACTTTCATGGCGTTAGAGCAGTGACGTTCCATACGGACGTGCAGTGTTTTCAGACCACGCAGGGTTAACCATGCGTTGAACGGGCTCATTACACCACCGGTGATGTCTTTAACACCAACCAGACGGGCAGGAACCAGGAAGTCAGCAGGACCGACAATCACACCACCGATAACGTCGCCGTGGCCGTTGATGTATTTGGTCACACTGTGAACCACGATGTCCGCACCTAATTCCAGAGGACGCTGGCAGTACGGAGACATAAAGGTGTTATCCACAACCAGCATTGCGCCGCCTTCGTGAGCAACATTTGCCGCTGCTTCAAGGTCGATCATTGCCAGAGTCGGGTTAGCCGGGGTTTCGACGTAAACCATTTTGGTGTTTGGTTTCATTGCCGCTTTGATGTTCGCAGGGTCATTTGCGCGAACGAAAGTGACTTCGATACCGAATTTAGGCAGGGTGTGAGACAGCAGAGCATAAGTACAGCCGTACAGTGTGTCAGAAGCAACAATATGGTCGCCCTGGCCGCACATAGTCAGGATAGTGGTAGAGATAGCGGCGATACCGGAAGACGTCGCCAGAGCTGCTTCACCGTTTTCCAGTACACGCATTTTTTCTTCTAATGCTGCGTTAGTCGGGTTACCTAAACGTGAGTAGATATAACCTTCTTCTTCTAATGCGAAACGTGCTGCCCCTTGTGCTGCGCTGTCGAAGACGAATGTAGAGGTCTGATAGATTGGGGTTGATAACGCACCAGTCAGTGGATCAGCCTGCTGGCCAGCGTGAACAATCTTAGTGTCATAACCTTTATTCGTATAATCGTGCATAAATCCTCCAAAGAATAATTTTTTATTATGCCAACATGTGTTGTTGCAGTAATAAAAGCAATAGCCGTGCCAACTCAGGAGTTATTTTTATAACACATTGAATTAAAAGAGATAAATAATTTTAAGACATAGCTTAGACAAAGTCAGCGCAGAAGAAGTGGAAAGCAGAGTGTAAGTAAAAATGACAAAGTGGAAAGAAAATTGACAGTAAGTTGCCACTTTCTGATAGTGAGGTTAATCACATAGGGGGATAAAACCGGACTTGCGTCACATTATAGCCCCAAAAGGGAAGGGTGATCCAGATCTCTTTTTATATTTTTTCCTGAATCGATACGTCTGGCGGTTGATAATGATCAAGATCAGAAATAATCAATTTCATTAATTACCGTATTTTTAATGGGTTGCCACACCGATGAATTCAGGTGTAAACCTGACAATATTCCGGCTTTTTTTGATGGAATTGAGATATCTGGCGGGTACAAGCCAGTTGAACTTGTTTATAGTAAGCAGCGTAACAGAACCCAAAATAACAATTACACTCTGTATGATAAGGCTGCTTGTCATATGGTTTTTTTTATTGCGCACTATTTTGTTGTATTTCGCCATTTGTTCACCTCTCAATGAGTACCTAGGATAGGTTAACCCTGGTAAGGTGGATGAAAAATGAGCACTACATACACTAACCGGGAGTGACTAATCACATGTCTGCATATAGATGGTTAATTAATACCATTGACCGCGTCGCCATGGTGGAAGAAGTCATCAATGAGTTTTCGGCCTCCGAAATCAGCATTAATTCCATGGAAGTTTTTCCGTGCAAAATTTATGTCAAATTCAATGCTGAGTGCGAGCGGGATGTTAAGCTGCTGCTGAGCAAACTCCTGCTTAATCCTGATGTTATCAGTGTCACCCGTTCCAAATTACAGCCCTACGAACGTAAAGAAAAAGAATTACAGGCTATTCTGGAATCTACCACTGACGGTATTATCGGCATCAATAACCAGGGCAATATCAACTACTTTAATAAAGTGGCGGAAGATTTTTTCTCGATATCGCGGGAAAATATTGTCGGCGTGAATATCAGTAAAATTCTCAGCGGCAAAAACCAGGCTGTGCTCACCAAACTACTCGGCGGCAACAGTTTCGATCACTACCAGATGGTGACCAGTACCCCGAAAGGAGAATTGTATTATATCTGCTCCGGTCGTCCGATTCTGAGTGAAGAGTCCCAGGTTATGGGGGCGGTGATCACCTTCAAAAGCCTGCGTTCTGTACAGCAGATGGCGTCTTCGGTTAATAAAAGTCTGCCGTTCAGCTTTGATGACATTATCTGTGAAAGCGAAATCATGATGAACCTGATTGATTTTGCTAAAAAAATATCAATAAGTCCGTATACGGTACTGATCCGCGGTGAAACCGGGACAGGTAAAGAACTGTTTGCCCGCGCCATCCACAATGCCAGTGACCGCAGCGCACACCCGTTTGCGCCGATTAACTGCGCGGCACTGCCGGAAAACCTGATTGAGAGTGAATTATTCGGTTATGAGGGCGGTGCATTCAGTGGTGCCAGCAAAGGCGGGAAGATGGGGTTGTTTGAATCTGCCAACCACGGTACTGTGTTTCTGGATGAATTCGGCGAGCTTTCTCTTATCCTGCAAAGTAAATTACTGCGGGTGCTACAGGAAGGCGTGATCCGCCGGGTCGGCGGGCACAAAGAGATCCCGGTGGATGTGCGGATCATTGTGGCCACCAACCGGAATCTGGAAGAGATGATCGAGAACAAATCGTTCCGTGAAGATCTCTATTACCGGATCAACGTGATCCCGATTAACATCCCGCCTCTGAAAGAGCGGAAAACAGATATCCCACTGTTATTACAGCGTTTTATCAGTAAATACACAACAGAGCTGAATAAACAGCTCAGCTTGTCTCAGGATGCTTATCATCAGTTAATGGCCTATTCATGGCCGGGCAACGTGCGGGAACTGCAAAACGTGATTCTGCGGGCTATTCACCTGGCTTCCGGCCGGGAAATTACTGTCGGGGATCTATGGCTGCCGCATGAGGAAGTGATGGTATCTCCGGTACAGCGGCCTCAGGCAGTACAGAGAACAGAGGTTCTGCCTGCGGTACCGCCGCCGGTGCAGGAAGATATCAACCTGAAAGAGTCCCTCGCACGGCAGGAAAAAAATCTGCTGGAGGATTATCTGCGCCGCTATGGTTCAGCCCGTAAAGTGTCACGTGAAATCGGGATGTCCCATACCACTGTACTGAATAAAGCCCGTTATTATGATCTGGAGCATCTGCTGACCTACAGCACCGTGCGCCGGTCAGCAGATAAAACAGACTAATACGGATTCTCATCCCCGCCGGCAGCCGTCCGGCGGGCGGTTTCATAAGCATCGATTGCTCTGACCCTTGCCATCCGGTGATCAACCACCGGTTTCGGATAGTAAAGCTCCCGATGATTTTTTTCCGCCCATTCATGGGGGGTATGGATGTATTTTGCCGGGACTTCAGCCAGCTCCGGCAGCCAGCGGCGGATAAAACTGCCGTCCGGGTCAAACCGTTTTCCCTGCGTGACCGGGTTGAAAATCCGGAAATACGGCACCGAATCGTGACCGGTGGAAGCCGCCCACTGCCAGCCGCCGTTATTGGCGGCAAACTCACCATCAATCAGTCGTGACATAAAATAGTGTTCGCCGTGCCGCCAGTCAGTTAATAAATCTTTGACCAGAAAACCGGCTGTAATCATCCGCAGACGGTTATGCATCCAGCCGGTCTCATTCAGCTGACGCATGGCCGCATCAACCAGCGGAAATCCGGTCTTTCCCTGTTGCCAGGCGAGCAGTCCGTCACTGTCCGGTGACCAGATAATGGCCTCTGTCCAGCGCTGCATCGGGCGGTGACGGCTGATATCCGGGTGATGTGCCAGCTGATGCAGATAAAATTCACGCCAGATAAGCTCACTGAGCCAGGTATAAGCGCCGCTTTCCGGTTCATCGGTGACCATCGGAAAATGCAGACGCAGGCGGCTCAGGCACTGGCGGGGGGACAGAACTCCGATCGCGAGATACGCGGAGATCCGGCTGGTGCCGTCAATAGCCGGGAAATCCCGCTCTGTTTTGTAATCCGCAGCATGTTTCTGACAGAAATCCGCCAGCCGTTGCAGTGCGGCTTCTTCTCCGGAAGGGAAAAGCACATGTTCCTGCCGGGGCAGATTAAGAGGCGCCGGGGGAACCGGCGTCCCTTTGGAGTCGGGTGCCGGTAAGACACGGGTTGTGGTTTGTCTCAGTGCGGTGAGAAAGGCGCGGCGGAACGGGGTGAATACTTTGTAGAGTCCGCCCTGCTGTGTACTCACACTGCCCGGCGGCAGCAGTACACTGTCGTCAAAGGCATAAAAACGGCAACTTTCCGGCAGGCGGGCAGCAAAACGGGTATCACGGTGCTGTTCATTCAGCCCGTACTGTTTATTGATATACACTGCGGGGATGTGATGCTTCCGGCACCATACCGCCAGCCAGTCAGCGGCATCCTCAAACGTATTGCACGGCTGCACATGCAGGGTGATCCCGAGTGCGGCAGCAGATTTATTCAGGGCATGCAGCTGGCAGAAAACCAGCGCCTGCTGTGACGGGGACACGGCGTGCTGCTTCCACTGTCCCGGCGTGAGTGTAAAAATCAGTTTTACCTGCCGGTGTGCCTGACAGGCGGCGTAAAGCGCCGTATTATCCGTCAGCCGCAGATCCTGCCGCAGCCAGACAACGGCCGGTGCTGAGTCCGTCATAGTCTTACCTCCCGCATAAACAGTAAAAAGGCCCGCGTCCGGAGAGGCGGGCCTGAGCAGGACATCAGTCCAGCTTAGGATGCTGATCAATCAGTGACTGACGGCGTTTCTGCAACGCGGTAATCTCCTCATCAATCGCCTCAATTTTGTGTTCAATATTATCGTAATGCTCGAGCAAAATCTCTTTGGCTTCTGCCCTGTCAGACGCCGCCGGTGTGGCACCGCGCAGCGGCTTATTGGCAGTTTCTTTCATGACAATTGCGGTAATCATCCCAATAACGGCAATGACCATCAGATAATAAGCCGGCATATACAGGTTGTTGGTCACTTCGACCAGCCAGGCTGCGGCTGTCGGGGTGGCACCTGCAATCAGTACGGAAATATTAAATGAGATAGCCAGCGCACTGTAGCGGATTTTTGTCGGGAAAATAGCCGGTAAAATGGAAGCCATCACACCGGTAAAGCAGTTCAGCAGAACCGCCAGGATCAGCAACCCTAAGAAAATCAGGCCGATGACACCACTGTTAATCAGCATAAATGCCGGAATGGCCAGCACAAATAACCCGATACTGCCCGCGAGAACGAACGGTTTACGGCCGATACGGTCACTCATCATCCCGATCAGCGGCTGCACAAACAGCATACCAATCATAATCGCGATAATAATCAGCACACCGTGATCCGCACTGTAATTCAGGTTATGTGACAGATAACTCGGCATATAGGTCAGCAGCATGTAATACGTGACGTTGGTGGCAATCACCAGCCCGACACAAATCATCAGGCTCTTGCCGTATTGTGAGGCAATGCTGCGCAGTGAAACGCGGGGCTTATCTTCGCCGGTTTCAGGGTTGGCATTTTTCATATCCTCAACATGCTGCTGGAAAGCTGGTGTTTCCTCCAGAGCATTACGCAGATACAGGCCGATAATCCCCAGCGGCAGCGCCAGGAAGAACGGGATACGCCAACCCCATTCACGGAATGTTTCTTCACCGAGAATACTGGAAATCAGAACCACCACACCGGCACCGCAGACGAAACCGGCAATTGAGCCGAAGTCCAGCCAGCTGCCCATAAATCCGCGTTTACGATCCGGTGAATATTCCGCTACAAAGATAGCTGCACCGGAATACTCGCCGCCCACGGAGAAACCCTGAGCCAGTTTTGCCAGCAGTAACAGAACCGGCGCCCAGATCCCGATACTTGCATAAGACGGAATCAGACCGATACAGAAGGTACTGACCGCCATAATAATGATAGTTACGGAAAGCACTTTCTGGCGGCCGAATTTATCGCCCATGATGCCGAAAAATACCCCGCCCAGCGGACGTACCAGAAACGGTACGGAGAAGGTGGCTAGTGCCGCGATCATCTGTATGCCCGGAGAGGCGGAAGGGAAGAAGACCTGGCCCAGTACATACGCCAGGAAGCCGTAGACCCCGAAGTCAAACCACTCCATAGCATTACCCAGTGAGGCAGCAGTGATGGCTTTCTTTAATTTTCCATCATCAATAATAGTAATATCATTGATATTTAAAGGTTTTTGTTTTGTTTTTTTGCGTCTCATCGTTGTATCCTTTTGTTTTATGACGGGGATTCACGTGACTGAGATTCACCCAAACCCACAACGACTTTTTGTATGATAGTGAATTCATCGGTAGCGGAAGATATTTAATACTAAATTTATAAGTATAAATGCTTGGTTTTTCCGTATTCATGTTTCCCGTTAATATAGATGGATTGTTCGGTATAACACCGCTAACGGCAGACGGTACAGGAAACCGCAGACAGGACAGGAAGAATAGGAAAGTATTGTGTTGTAATAACCAAAAAAAGCACCTTTGTTTTGAAACGAGGTCACCTAATTTAGCATAAATCGTATTTTTTGTAAAATATATGGTTTTTTGTACTGATTAACATCAGGTATTTGGTATTTAACTTCTTGTTATCACGAAACGGTTAAGACTTCTTTTTCTGAAAAGAATAAGTCTTAACCTGCTGATTTCCGGTATATTTTATTGCATATAAAATATATAAAACAACATCAGAAACTGATATATTTTTAATTATCAGTGAGATAGTAATGAAAAATATTTAAATGTAAGCAAAATATAGGGTGATTTAAGAAAACGGGCAATGTTATCAGTATGTTTCACCTGATTTCTCAATTTTCTGTATGAATTTTTCTGATAATGACGTCACCTGTAATTAACGCATAATTACAACCCATGATGATTTCTTTACGTAATAATAAGATAAACTTTGGCGTTATATGCTAAATATGTAAATCAGGCAGTGATATCTGCCAATGACAATTTAAGAAAGACACAAATGTTTCAAGATATATCGTTTTTTTTCTATTTAATTGTGGTTTGTTACTCCATTAAAGCTAAATAATTACTATTTTATACCACTAAAGAGTCATTTTATTTTTAGTGGTTTATACTTATCTATGTGGTAATTGAAAAGATAAATATACTATAATACATAGGGTTATCACTCTTTCGCACACCGAATAATTCTTTTTTTTACAAACCGTTAAGTGCCGGGACGGCCGGTTTCAATTTGGTAAATGAATATGTAATATGTGTTTCAACATGTGTACTGGTCAGGTTTGTATAAGTGCATTCATGTGGCAGTTAAAACAACAACAAAGAGTAAAACTTTGTGAATATCAATTGGTCCACTTTCTTTAATAAACGCATATTTTTGTTAGTTTTCAGAGAAAAATCTGATGATTATCACAGCCATATGTGAGGGATAGCGACATGACCAAAGCAAAAAACTCGATAGCGCGTGCTGTCGGGCAAAAAATTCAGGTGTTACGGAAAGATCACGGTATTACCGCAGCAAGACTGGCTGAAATGATTGAAATCAGCCAGCAGCAGATGTCACGTTATGAACGTGGTGTAAACCGTGTGGATGTGGATTGTTTAGTCCGTATTGCGGATATCTTTGAAGTACCGGTTGGCTGGTTCTTCACCGGGATTGAAGGCCGGAGTAAGCGCGACAGCGGAAATGAACGGGAATCCTGGAAAGCAGAAACCGTTATTTTGCCGGTCGAATCTGAACTGATGTAATTTCGTGATATTGAGTGATACTGAATCTCATCTCAAAAATCCGTTATTAGCCCGCTAATAACGGATACCGCTTTTTGCAGGATGCGTTTATTTCTACATCATCCGCCTTGTGCTATCATTCTGATACACAGCATGTTGTATTACTCTTATAACCCTGTTTATTAATAATTTTAATATTTTTAATCCGTTTTATAACTGGATAAATAAGCAATGAACATTAATCAGCTCAAAAGTTTTGTTGAGGTGGTCAGGAGTGATTTTAATATCACGAATGCTGCCGAGAAGCTGTATACCTCACAACCGACGGTGAGTAAGCAGCTTAAAATTCTTGAAGATGAACTGAACGTTTCTTTATTCAACCGGAAAAATAATAACTTATTATCGCTCAGTCCGATTGGTGAAGAAGTTCATCGTGTTGCCTGCGATATTCTTGCGCAGTTTGATAAAATTAAAAGTCTGGTGTCACACGAAGATACCACCACAAAACAGAATCTTCGTATTGCCACCACGCACACGCAGATCCGTTATAAATTACCGCAAGTTATCGAACGCTTTAATACGCGCTACCCGAATATTTCTCTGCATTTCCATCAGGGCGCACCGGCGCAGCTGGCGGAAATGGTGAAAAACGGGGATGTGGATTTTGCGATTGCCACCGAATCCCTGCATCTTTATGACGACTTACTGACACTGCCCTGCTATCAGTGGTCCCGCAGCGCGATTGTGCCGCATGATCATCCGCTGGCACAAAATGAGCAGCTGACGATTCAGGAACTGGCCCATTATCCTCTGATCACCTATGTATTCGGATTTACCGGACGTTCCAAGCTGGATCAGGTTTTTTATCAGAATCACCTGACGCCGAATGTGGTATTAACCGCCGTTGATACAGAAATTATTAAATTCTATGTGAAGCGCGGAGCAGGTGTTGGTGTTATTTCATCCGTGGCTTTTGATCCGGCGGAAGACAGTGATTCGCTGCGCTGTATTAATATCGGCAACCTGGTGAAACCAAGCTATACCCATATTTGTATCAGCCGTCATACACATCTGAAGGATTATATGTATGACTTTATTTCCTGTTATGCACCGCATCTTGACCTGAATTATATTCACCAGCCGGAACAGTGGCTTCCGGTTGATCCGAAAGCCCGTGATCGGCTTTACCGCGCATTACCTGAACTCTGATTTTTTGTATTTCTGATAAAAAACGCCCGGTAACATCTGTTACCGGGCTTTGTGTTTGCTGTGTGCCATCTTTTTTAACGGGTGGCAATATTAATAAAGATTTGCGCACCGATCAGCAGGCAATCGTCATCAACAAAATACGGATTGGCATGCAGATAGTTATTAATTCCTTTAGCTTTATTACCGCTGCCGAGGAAATACATGGCACCCGATTTATCTTTGGTGGCATTAATCATATAGCTGAAATCTTCACTGCCGGTCATCGGCTTACCGTTTGAATCAATATTTTCAGCCGGTAAGAAGGCCGCTGCCGCGTTTTTAATGACTTCTGCTGCTTTCGGATGGTTAATCACGGCCGGGTAACCGCAGGCCTCCAGCGTGGTTTTAAAACCACCTGCTTCACTGCGGGCAACAATCTCTTTAAAGCTGGCTTTTAAGATCTTATCGGTTTCTTCATCCATAGAACGAATGGTGCCGCGTGCCTGCACATAATCGGCCAGTGCATTCGGAATCGTACCGCCGTTGATCATACCGCAGCCGAAGACCGCCGGGCTGAAAGGATCAGTTTTCTTGGCGACGATATAATCCATATAATCAATGATACGGGTGGCTTCACGGATAGCATCCAGCCCTTTGTGCGGCGTGGAACCGTGCGCGGAAACACCGTGTACATCCAAAGTCCAGGCGGAGCCGTATGAGGACATGACCCCGGCGTTAAAACGGATGCAGCCGGTTTCAATCGCAGCGTCATTGTGCAGCCCGTAGACTTCATCCACGCCGTCCATGCAGCCCATTTCCACCATTTTGTCCGCCCCCGGCACTCGCATGTCTTCTTCCGCCATCTGGAAGACAAAACGGACGTTGTGTGTCAGTTCATCACGGTGTTCGCTGAGGTATTTTGCCGCAGTCAGCGCGATGGTCATATGGGTGTCGTGACCACAGTTATGGGCACAGCCTTCATGTACGGAACTGTGCTCGTTGCAGGTCATGTCCGGCATTTCCAGGCCGTCGATGTCGGTGCGGTAAGCAATCAGGCGGTATGCCGGATCTATCGTCAGTTCAGCGGTAAAACCGGTGTATCCCTCAAACTGACGAATGGTATAGCCGAAGCTTTCCATCAGTTCACGGCAGTATTTTGAGGTTTTATATTCTTCACCGGACAGCTCAGGGATTTTATGTAAATCCCGGCGCGTTTTCTTGCTGAACGCCTCAAGCGCAAAGAGTTTTTCACTGATATTGTATTTATTGGTCATTACATTTACCCCGTAACTGAAACCGGTTTGTGTGCTGATAAAGAATCCCTGATGTAAGCGCGGGTATGACCGGAAACCGGTCATACCACAGCGCCGGTGCAACATGAGTACATTTTATTTTTACGGTAAAACGTCTGCCTTCCGGAACCGGCGGGTTTCTGTCAGCAGCTGTTTTCGTTATTATTTGCAGGAGGGATTTTAACGTCAGTATTAAAAAAGTGAGCGTGACAGAGATCGTGTTTATATCATATCAGTATTTCATGGTGCATGAATAATAAGGATGATATTCGTAAAAAATAATATTGATACGGTGGGGATTATTATTTTATTGATTAATATCAATTGGTTAATTTAAATTTTATTTCTTATTTTTCATGTCGACTCTGGCGGGATATAAATTTATTCTCCGAAACAAAGATAATATTAATATTATTAAACAGAAATCAAGAAAAGTGTACTTATATATCATTACGGTTATTTTTGTATTATTCCGCCGGATCTCCGGCAATATCCTGAATTAGTACTGAGAATTTACCTTATTACCGGTGGTTTTATCTGCGGCAAGCCCGGGCTACACTGGATTGACAGGATTAACACACAGAGCAGGCCGGTATTGTTCTGTGCAGCATCTTATTGCGAATCAGATTTATCACCAGTAAGAGGGAAGATTTACGATGAAGCAGACTGTAGCGGGTTATATCGCAAAAATGTTAGCGGATGCAGGAATCAACCGTATCTGGGGTGTCACCGGAGACTCACTGAACGGGTTAAGTGACAGCTTACGTAAACTGGGCAGTATTGAATGGATGGGCACCCGGCATGAGGAAGTGGCCGCGTTTGCCGCCGGAGCGGAAGCCCATCTGACCGGCCGGCTGGCGGTGTGCGCCGGTTCATGCGGGCCTGGTAACCTTCACTTAATCAACGGACTATTCGATTGCCAGCGCAACCGTGTGCCGGTGCTGGCGATTGCCGCGCATATTCCTTCCGGTGAAATCGGCAGTCACTACTTCCAGGAAACACATCCGCAGGAGCTGTTCCGCGAGTGCAGTGTCTATTGTGAACTGGTATCTAATCCGGAGCAGATCCAGCAGGTGTTGGGTATCGCCATGCGCAAAGCGATTCTGGAGCGCGGCGTGGCCGTGGTGGTCATCCCGGGGGATGTGGCGTTAAGACCGGCACCGGAATCGGCCCGAAATGTCTGGTATGAGCCGTCTCTGCCGCTGGTGATGCCGCAGCGGGATGAGCTGGTGAAACTGGCAGATGCTCTCAACGGTGCGAAAAACATCACGCTGATGTGCGGAGCCGGATGTGCCGGGGCGCATGATGAGGTCATCAAACTGGCGGAAACCCTGAAAGCGCCGGTGGTGCATGCGCTGCGCGGAAAAGAGCATATTGAATATGATAACCCGTACAGTGTCGGGATGACCGGGCTTATCGGCTTCTCTTCCGGTTATTATGCCATGGAGAATGCGGATACCCTGGTGCTGCTCGGCACGCACTTCCCGTACCGCGCGTTTTACCCGGCCGGGGCAAAAACTATTCAGGTGGATATTAATCCGGGCAGCCTCGGCGCGCACTGCGCAGTGGATATGGCGGTTATCGGGGATATCAAAGCCACACTTAATGCCATTCAGCCGCGTTTACAGGTAAAAGATGACCGTACTCACCTGGACGCCGCACTGAAGCATTATCAGACCGCCCGCAGTGACCTCGATGCACTGGCAACGGCAAGTAAACGGGAACTGATTCATCCGCAGTATCTGGCGAAGAAAATCAGTGAGCTGGCGGATGATGATACAGTTTTCACCTGTGATGTAGGCACCCCGACCGTCTGGGCGGCGCGTTATCTCACCATGAACGGCAAACGGAGGCTGATCGGCTCCTTTAACCACGGTTCGATGGCAAATGCCATGGCGCAGGCTATCGGCGCTCAGGCGCCGGATCGTAAACGTCAGGTGGTGGCAATGTGCGGTGATGGCGGATTCAGTATGCTGATGGGTGATTTTATTTCCCTGGCGCAGATGCAGCTGCCGGTAAAAATTGTCATCTTTAACAACAGTGTGCTGGGATTTGTTGCTATGGAGATGAAAGCGGGCGGATACCTGACTGACGGAACGGATCTTCACAACCCGGATTTTGCCGCGATGGCCAATGCTATGGGTATCAAAGGGATCCGTGTTGAAGACAGCGAATCACTGGATGATGCACTGAAAACCGCGTTTGCTCATGATGGTCCGGTACTGGTGGATGTGGTGACAGCCAAACAGGAGCTGGCAATGCCGCCGGAAATTAAGTTTGAACAGGCCAAAGGCTTCAGTCTGTATATGCTGCGTGCGATTATTAACGGGCGCGGTGATGAGATTGTGGAACTGGCAAAAACCAACTGGCTGCGCTGAGTCAGCAGAGAGAAAAAATGCCGCATTTGCGGCATTTTTTGCTCAGTACCCGGCAGCGGACTCCAGCCGCCACAGATGAGCGGCCATCAGGGCCTTCCAGGGGGCGAAATCCGCCAGCCATACCTGAGTTTCATCCGCGGTTATTTTCTCATCCCGCGCCAGCAGGCGCTGCAGATTACGCCGTACCGCGACATCACCATGCAGTGAGCCGTTCAGATAGTTAAAGCCGCGCAGCAGGGCATAACTGACTGTCCAGGTGCCGATGCCTTTAATCGCCGTCAGCGAGGCGGAAACTGCATCCGCATTATCCGGTGTGACCACATCCGGCAGTACCAGCGCCCCGCTTTCCAGTTGTTCACTCAGTGTCAGCAGAGCATTGGCTTTGCCGACAGAAAAACCGCAGCTGCGCAGCCCGTCAAAATCGGTCTGTAAAATATGTGCCGCATCCGGATAGCACCACAGCCCGGAAGAGTGACGAAGGCTGATATGCTGAATCAGACGGCGGCGGATGGAAATTGCAGCCTGCACACTAATCTGTTGTCCGATAATCGCCCGGTTAATCGCTTCAAACGGCGTGGCGGACTGGTAAATCCGCAGTCCTTTTTGCCGCCGGATCAACGGCCCGGCCAGCGGATGATCCTGATACTGTTCTTCAAATTTTTCAACCGGCTGGATCAGACCGAGCATATGCCGGGCGAGATAATGCATCCGGGCTTCGTCTTCCGGCAGGGGTTCCGGGCCGTCAGTGCTGAGGGTGACACGGGCTTCTCCGGTACAGATTTCGAGTGTCAGCAGAGCAGGATGGCCATGCAGGCAAATGCCTTTCAGCACCCGGTTTTCCGTGACCTGTTCGGCCACATGGTGATTATCACGTAAATGAAATGCGAGGAAATCCGCTGTATGATAGGGCTCGGGTAACGGAACAGTAATCGTTAACTTTTTGTTATTACTCAATTTCTCATACCTCAGACAGGGCTGTCAACTGACCGGATTATAGCTGTTTTTGTTCCCGGACATGTAATTTTGTCCATAATGTATATTTACAGAATAATAGGTGGATTATTCTGAATGAAGTCCGCGTATAAAATGTGGTACTTATACGTATGAACAAATAAGTTTAATTTCAGCATATTCCTTTTTTGCAGTGGTACGTTTGGCATAACCCTGACAAAAGCAGAGGTTATTGTTGCCACAATGCATATAATTGACGCCCGAAGTTCTTATGTTCCCCGGAGGGAGATTCAGCCGGAGACTGTTACAGTACAGCAGCACAACTCAGAGCGGATAAAGGCATTACCGATGGATATAAAACAATATTACCTTGAGGTTGCGGAAGGTAAAGGTAAGAGGATGACGTCGGAGGTAGTGGCATTCCCTCCCTCGCGGCTCAACCTGGCAGAGTTAGAAGAGCGTCTGGCATCACAAACCTTTTTCACACAGGGTGATATTGAATACGCGGAACATGATGAAAACAGTTTTTATTACAGTTGTTGTTATGGTGATGAAGAACTGCTGTTTCTGGTATCACTGGCACCGCGGGCACCGGCGCTGGAAATTAATCCTTACTACTCAACTGATCCGCTTTCCGCCGGATTACTGGCTGAAGTCAACCAGACCGGGCAGGATATTTATGTTGAGTGTCTTTTGCAGAATGATGTGCTGAGAAGTTACCGCTATCAGCTGAAAATGGTACAGATTCTGGTGCCGGATTTACTGTTGGGTATCGATATTTCGGCGGCCGGACGCGGGTTTACCCGTGAGTGGCTCAATTTTCAGCTGGAAAATGATGTGCAACTGAACATTGAATCTCTTTATACCATTCATGCAATTTATGATACGGAAAACTCCCCGCCGACCATGTACTGGTTCCATACACATGGTCTGCTGCGCTGCGGGATCCCGGAAGCGGAACTGCTGCTGCCGCATACCATTAATGCGTACTACGGTATTCCGGATCTGCTCCGCAGCTTTATCGGACAAAGTCTTAATGAAGGTAAAGTGCTGTTCAATGAGCCGATGCTCTGCGGCCAGACCGAAAAACAACTGGAATACATTGTGGCACTGCCTTATCAGGAAGGGATCCGCCAGATAAACAAAAATACGCCAATCGACCAGCTGAAATCTTTGGAAGATATTGATTATTCGCACGATAATATGCCGGAAAATGAATTTCTCGGCGATCGCGGGGATCGTGATGATCAGCATGACCATCCGTCCTGCATGTTGTTCCGGGTAAATGAGAATTCACCTGTGTTACAGACATTTTTCCGTGGTTTCGACGACGATACTGCCATTATGTTTTACCGCCCGAATAGTGAAACCCATGAAATGGCAGTAAAAGCACGGCTGCGCTGGCACTATTTTGCCCAGATGTTTACGGAATACGGACAGCCGGTGGTTAAAACGAAAAAAGGTCTGCTTGGCGGGTTATTCGGTAAAAAATCCCGTGATGATGAGGATGAACATCCGTGGGCGTTTATGGTCAAATGCGGTATGCCCTACGGGGATGAAGATGAACTGGAACACATGTGGTTTATCCCGGAAACACTGGATAATGATGTGTTTACCGGAAAGCTGATCAATCAGCCGTTCTATGCGAAAGAGATGGAAGAGGGTGGTGTGTATCCGCTGAATACGGCGATGCTGACTGACTGGAATATCTATTTTTCCGGCGAAAAATACACCCCGGACACCATCTATCAGCTGCTCAGCCCGTCACAGGTTCACTGATAACAGCCTGTTCCGGGAAAAGCGCTGAAAGGCGCTTTTTTTGTTTCCGTCATTTTGTGCAGTAACCTACGTTATTAATGCGTTCTGAATTATGTCACTGCTGTTTTTCACAGGTACAATCAAATAATATATCCGGCATTAATCCTGTTTTCCTGATTGCAGCCTGTACACAACGGGAAGAGATAGTTCAGACATAATTTTCATTGTTTCATCACAGATTTCAATAAATAAAGGATCATCGCGGGAAATAAAGTTTTCCATTGCTCCCCCCACTAATCTGACATTGAGTGAAAAAATTAAACCCACTATGTTATTTGCAACAGTGCCTGCCACTCTGACTGTTCAGAATTATTTACCATGAGGATGTCTGTGATTCCTATATTTTTCTTATGTGGATTCAAGTAACAATAGGGAAATTCTTTGTAAGAAAACATTGTTGATTAGTGAGGACATTATGTTGGTACAGACAGTAAAAGATTACCATTTTTCAGGCAATAAAAAAGAGTTTCAGGGTGTCAGTGCTGGTTATTCCGCATCCCCCCGTCACTTGATCTTTCAGTTGTCTGACCTGATGATGCAGCTTTCCGTCAATGTACTGGATATCGGTTTTGGTGTCGGAACGTTAGGCCGTATGATAAAAGCAAATCCGGATACCTTTTACTGGTCTGTGGATGGTGTGGATGGATTTGAACCTAACTGTTATAACCAGACATTATTTAATGATGATATTTACCGGAATATCTGGCACGGACTGGCACAGGATATTCCGCAGGAATTATTTGCCAAATATGATGTTATCTGTCTGCTGGATGTGATTGAGCACCTGGACAGAGATATCGCCATTGAGCTTGTCAGATATATCCTGGCTAATATGAATGACAATGCCCGCTTTTTTATCAGTACGCCATTATGGTTTTACCCGCAGGATACAATACAGGAAGGTGATCTGGAAAAGCATCTTATTGGCGTGCCGGTATCGAGTATGATGGCAATGCTGCCTCAAATGTATGCGGTGAATGAGCCGCTGGTTGGTGGATTTATTTACGGTAAAATAAGTTTGGATTATGCGGATATGTTCAGTCCGGTAACGAATCCGGCATTTTCTCAGGAGCAGGGACGGGCTATCGCCCGTGCAATTAATTTTGATTACACACCAGGGAAGGTCATCCGTCTGAATTATGAATAAACAAATAACGGCACTATTGTATATAGTGTCTAAATTATTCAGTTAATCATATATTTTTTAGGTTGTGTTTCCCGGCATTTTTGTCTTTCAGGATTTTATAAACTGTGGAGCGGGCAATGCCGGGCTGTCGCTGAGCAGGCAGCCACAGCTGAACGATCTGAAAATTTTAATCAGGCATCAGTTTTGTGGCACGAAGCCTGTTGCTGGCAAAGTCTTCCGTCAACCGGGCATGGAGTGAAGTGCGATCCCGATTGTGCGGTAATCTTTTGAATAATAACCCAAGAAAGCATTAGTTAATCGTGAATAAAGGATGTACGGTGAGATTTAATTATCCGTCTATCATATTGTTTACTTGCGTACACCCTGCCTGAGCGGTGTACGCAACCGAACCTTTCCGTACACCGGCAGACAATTTAAGCCAATCATGTTATATGCAACATTACATTTACAGATGGCTATTTGGTGTGATGCTCAAGTTCTTTCGCTAAAAAGTAATTTAAAAAGGTTCTGATTACTGCAATGACGCCAAGTTTGATGAGACTGTCCAAATCCGGGTCCACTGTTGTGGCTAAGATATCGGCAGCCAGCTGAAACTCTAATGCCATAGCAAGCCAGTTACCAAAGCAGTAACGGGCTGTTCTTTCGCCCTTTAGCTGACATAACACAATCAGCGTCTTACCTAATCCGGTAACAACACAAATGACCGAGATGGTTTCCAGTAATAGCTGTAAAAACTGAACACTCTCTATCAGCAATTCACGTAAAAAATTTAACTCAAACATACGAACCTCTGAGATTTATTTTATATAACACTATTTTTCTCCCGTCAGTGTCAATCCGTCGATCTGCTCAACATTAAACACAGTGAACGTTTTCAGCATCGGAATCGTTCTGTCCCGCCGTCTTGCCTCCTGATACAATTAACATGTCCTGAATTTTCCTTTCTCTGCACAGAGCATTCTGCCAAGAATAATTTATATATACGAATAAGTGATGCCCCCTTTACGTTACGGCTCTCAGTTCTGTAAAAGGTAAGCTCAGGTATCAGAAGCAGACATGATTGATCGGAAAAGCTCGCCAGTAGTGGCATCACCACCGATTAATATTTTTCGTCAACTGTCCCGCAAAATTTTAGTGGTTCCCGGCTCCCCCTTATATGGAAGCGTTTAAACCAGTGATGGATTACATATACTGCAATATCCGGGATATTTACACTATTGATAAATAGGGGGCAACTGGCTAAGACTATTGCTGATAGCATGATCGAAATTCCGAAAAGATCATTAAAAATCCGATTTCGGAAATTTCGGCGCAGAACCCCTATCTGATTTCCCGTTCACTTTGTCAGGGAAATCGGGCGGGTGCTTTGCATTTCCGGTGCAGGGATTTACCGGAAGATAAGCCGGAAAAACTGTTCACCATGAGGTTTCTGGCCAGTCTGGCAAGACCGAAAATGGTGATGATGTATTTATCTCTGCTGCCGCAGTTTATTGTGCCCGGAAACGGCAGCGTACTGGTGCAATCTCCGGCGCTGAGGTCATAAAGAACCAGACCGGCATTCTGAGCCGGTCTGTGTTGTTATCGTTACTGTTCTGCCCGGCGGAGCCACTGCTCCACCTGAAGCTGTTCTTCCTGTGTGAGCCACATTCCCAGCTTGGTTCTGCGCCAGAGCGCATCTTCTGCGGTGATCACCCATTCGTTCTGTACCAGGTAGCGCAGTTCGGCTTCATACAGGTTATGGCCGAATAACTGCCCGAGATCGCTGAGGGACTGTGCATCACCGATGATTTTTTCTGTCTGACTGCCGTAGGTACGGGCAAGGCGCAGTGCCAGGCCGTTCGGCAGCCATGACCAGCGTGCTGTCAGCACCCGGGCATAATCATCACGGGTCCGGCCGTTCAGTTCACCGCCGGTCAGTACCGCCTGTTTTGTCCATGCTTTCCCGGCCTGCGGATAGTATTCCGCCAGTTTATCCAGTGCGTGTTCGCCGAGCTTGCGGTAAGTGGTGAGTTTGCCGCCGAAGACGGACAACAGCGGTGTCTGCCCGTTATCATCATGCAAATCGAGTGTGTAATCGCGGGTGATTGCCTGTGGTGAATCAGATTCATCATCACACAGCGGACGGACGCCGGAGTATGTCCAGCGGATATCCTCACGTGTCAGGGTTTTGCGGAAGTGCTCGTTATAGACATCCAGCAGATAATTAATTTCGTTATCATCAATTTTAACGTCCGCCGGATCACCGTGATATTCCACGTCAGTGGTGCCGATAATTGAAAATTCATCCATCCACGGGATGACAAACACAATACGATGATCTTCGTTTTGCAGGATATAGGCCTGCGGCTCGTTGTGAACGCGCGGTACCACAATGTGGCTGCCTTTGATGAGACGGATGCCGTAAGGGGATTTGAGCTGTAATCCGTCATCAAAGAAGGTTTTCACCCACGGACCGGCGGCATTGACCAGCCCTTTTGCCTGCCGGCGCAGGGTTTCGCCGGTCAGGGTATTTTCAGCTTCCACCTGCCATAAACCGTTTTCGCGCCATGCTCGGGTGACTTTTGTCCGTGTGCGGACTTCGCCGCCCTGCCGCACGACTTCCTGTGCATTCAGAACCACCAGGCGGGCATCGTCCACCCAGCTGTCGGAATATTCAAACCCTTTTCTGAATTCTGCTTTCAGCGGGGAAGCGCTGCTGAAGGTCAGGCCACGGCTGCCCGGTAGTGTGGTGCGTTTACCAAGATGGTCATACAGAAACAGCCCTGCACGGATCATCCATGCCGGGCGCAGATGCGGCTGATGCGGCAGACGGAAACGCATCGGGAAGGCGATATGCGGCGCCATTTTTAATAAAACTTCGCGTTCAGCCAGCGCTTCGCTCACCAAACGAAACTCATAATGTTCGAGATAGCGCAATCCGCCGTGGATCAGTTTTGAACTGGCTGATGAGGTGGCACAGGCCAGATCCCGTGCTTCCAGCATCAGCACAGACAGCCCGCGTCCTGCTGCATCTGCGGCAATGCCCGCACCGTTGATTCCGCCTCCGATAACGATCAAGTCTTTCGTTTCCATCCTCACTCCCGCATGACCACATTTGTTCTTTAATGTTCGTTATCGCTCATAATAGTTCAATATGAACGATATTCCAACATTCCGGACATAAAAAAACGTTCTCCGTGACATGGGTAACAATTCGTTAGCATATCCATACAAAGAGTGGTGGATTAAGGCGGCGTGAAAAGACGGTGAAATACCGCGCCACCGGGCGGTGACGCGGGCAGAGATAATCAGCAGACTTCGAGCTGAACCTGTTGTTCGTCCAGGATTTTGATGATGCTTTCCGGCGGGCGTTTGTCGGTAAACAGGCAATCAATCAGCCCCATATTACCGAGGTTGACCATCGCGTTGCGGCCGAATTTAGAATGGTCGGTAACGAGCATCACACAGCGGGAGTTTTCAATGATCGCCCGTTTGGTGCGGACTTCATGATAATCAAACTCCAGCAGGGAGCCGTCAGTATCAATGCCGCTGATCCCGAGAATACCGAAATCCAGGCGGAACTGAGAGATAAAATCGAGTGTGGCTTCACCGACAATTCCGCCGTCACGGGAACGGACTTCACCACCGGCCAGGATCAGACGGAAATCGTCTTTTGCCATCAGCAGGGTGGCGACATTGAGGTTATTGGTGACAATACGCAGATTTTTATGTTCCAGCAGTTCATGCGCAACAGCTTCCGGTGTGGTGCCGATATCAATAAACAGAGTGGCACCATCCGGGATCAGCGCCGCGACACGGCGGGCAATCCGGCGTTTTTCATCCGACCACATGCTTTTACGTTCATGATAGGCGGCGTTCACCGAGCTGGACGGCTGTGCTGCGCCGCCGTGGTGACGGTGGATTTTATTCTGCTCTGCCAGCTCATTAAGATCACGGCGGATGGTCTGCGGACTGACCTTAAAGTGCTCAACCAGCTCTTCTGTGCTGACATAGCCCTGTTTACTGACTAATTCAACGATAGCATCATGACGCTGTGTTTGTTTCACAAAATCCCCCGGTCAGATCAGTACCACCGCACATTCAGGATTGTGCCGTTATATGCGGCGGCGGTGTCATATTTTCATTATTATTCAGGCCGCCCGGCGGCGGTTATCCCATACAGCCATCAGCAGGCCGGTCGCCAGACCGGATGCATGAGCCATATTTGCGATCGGTATTGTACCAAATAAATCGAAATAACCGATAACCAGCCACAATACCGAGAACACCATCATGGCGGCGGGCAGATAAATACCGGCGGACGGATTGCGTGCGCCGGTGTACCAGACATAACCGATCAGCGCGAAAACCACGCCGGACAAGCCGCCGAAGGATGAGCCGCTGAAAAAGGATTGCGACCAGCAACTGACCAGGGCAGAGATAAGCGTGATCACCAGCAGCCGTCCGCTGCCGAGCTGTTTTTCCACCTGACCGGCGAGATACCACCACAGCGCCAGGTTCATCAGAATATGGGTCAGGCCGAAATGCAGGAAAACCGGGCTTACCCACCGCCACAGTTCGCCCTGCCGGTCAGGCTGCGGCCATGCCAGATATGCCATCACCGCGCCGGTACCGCTTATCTGCATCCACAAAAATACCAGTGCACACAGTACCGTGATAGTGATGGTCAGCGGCCCCGCCGGAGTCACCAGATTACTGAAGACACGGGAGGCCGGATAGCGGAACGGGGAGTCGGTTTCACCGGATTCCCAGCTGGCCGCGAGGTAGCGTTTATTCATCGGGTCACGCATAAAAGTTTCCAGCTCAGCCTGAGTCTGTGCCAGCTTGCTTTCGTCGCCGAGCCACAGTTCCGCGCCGCGCCCTTCGCGGGTGGCACGCATGGTAAGCTCAATATCCCTGGACGCCATATAATCGATAAATGACTGGGCAATCCGCGGGTTGGCGATGGTGATCAGATAAACCATATAGCTGTCCGTTGTTAAGCGAGTGACCTGACTGTGTCCGGGTAGTTTCGCAACCAGGCTTCAAAGCCGCCGTTGATACTGTATACCGTTTCATAGCCGACATTAAGCAGATACTGAGCCGCGCCCTGACTGCTGTGTCCATGGTAACACATGACCATAACCGGCTGCTCATAATCTGTCTGATCCATGAAGGCATTCACGGTGTCGTTTGTCAGGTGGAAGGCGCCGTCAGTGTGCCCGGCGCGGAAGCTTTGCGGATCACGGATATCAACCAGAACAGCCCCTTTCTGCTGCCAGAGTTCATACGCCGTATCCGGTGAGATTAAGCGGATTTGTTCCATAATGATTTTTCGTATGCAGGTGAATATCAGCGGTGACAGAGCACCGCCGGAAACCTGCCCGGCGGATAACCGGGCAGTATATTATCACGGCCGCGCGATATCCGGCCGGTACAGCATTATCAGTAATAAGAGTGTTCGCCGCGCTGATGTTCAGTCAGGTCTTTAACGCCTTTCAGTTCACCGGCAAACATATTCAGTAACTCTTTTTCGATCCCTTCTTTCAGGGTGACATCCACCATAGAGCAGCCGTTACAGCCACCGCCGAACTGGAGGATGGCATAGCCTTCATCCGTGATTTCCATCAGGGAAACACGGCCGCCGTGACTGGCCAGCTGCGGGTTGATCTGAGATTGCAGAACATACTCGACACGCTCGATCAGCGGGGCATCATCAGCCACTTTACGCATTTTGGCGTTCGGGGCTTTTAAGGTGAGCTGAGAGCCGAGCTGATCGGTCACGAAGTCGATCACGGCTTCTTCAAGGAACGGTGCGCTCAGTTCATCAACATAGGCGGTCAGTTGCTCAAACGGCAGCGCGGTATCGGTCGCTTCCACAGCATCAGGCGGACAATAAGAGACTCCGCATTCCGCATTGGGAGTGCCCGGGTTAATAACAAAAACACGGATTTGTGTGCCGGGTTCCTGGTTGGCAAGCAGTTTGGAAAAATGTGCCTGCGCAGCGTCAGTAATAGTAATCATAACATTGCCCAAAAATAGTTGACTGTTCCGGTTGGTTATAATACGCCCATTTGCGGGTGCACTACAAGGTGCGGCAAAGGCACCACACCCGGACTGCCGCCGCACCCGCACGAATGAGCAATTCAGACAGCGCTGTCATGGTCGCTCCTGTTGTGATGACATCATCGGTCAGTGCAATGTGCAGTCCGCGGACATCACGGGTTAAAGCAAAAGCAGAAGACAGGTTTGTCATGCGCTGCCGGCGGGACAGCATCCGCTGGCTCAGTGTAGCACGGGTGCGGATAAGGCCGGAACTGTCATAAGGGCAGCGCAGCCATTTTGCCAGCGGGCGGGTGATAAGATCACTCTGGTTAAAGCCTCGCTGCCATTGCCGGTAACGGTAAAGCGGCACACTGAGCAGCAGATCCGGTTTCGGAAATTCCCCTGCGCGGTAAGCTGCCAGAACCCGGCGCAGCAGCAGTCTTGCCAGCGTCCGGGCAACGTGGGTCTGCCCGCTGTATTTGAGGTGGTGAACCAGGGTGGCCAGCGGCGGCTGATAGCCGGTCACGGCCAGCAGGCTCTGCCATGGCGGCGGGGATTGCAGACAGCGGCCGCATTCCGGTTCCGGTGTCACCAGCGGCAGGCCGCAGCGCCGGCAGACCGGAGGCATCTCCGGCAGCCCCCGTTCACAGAATCCGCAGATACCGTGTGCAGCAATTGCCAGCGGCTGATTGCACAGCAGGCAGTAATTCTCAATAATAACCATCCGTCTTCCCTCCGGATAAATAAGGAAACAATAACTATGGCAACGCTTTTTTGGCAGCAGAGCGGACAGGGGCCGCGCGATCTTGTGCTGTTACACGGCTGGGGACTGAACAGCGAAGTGTGGAACAGCATTGAAATGCGGCTCGCCCCGCATTTCCGTATTCACAAGGTTGACTTACCGGGTTACGGACGCAGTCAGGAATTTGGTGAAATGCCGTTGACGGAGATGTCAGATACTGTATTTGCACAGATGCCGGAAAATGCGGTACTGGCAGGCTGGTCGCTGGGCGGACTGGTGGCAACGGATATTGCGCTGCGCTACCCGCAGGCGGTGAGTCATCTGGTGACGATTTGTTCTTCCCCCAGCTTTGGCGCACAGGAAGAGGAAGGCTGGCCGGGGATTAAACCTACTGTACTGAGCGGTTTTCAGCATCAGCTTGCAACGGATTTTCAGCGCACGGCGGAGCGTTTTCTGGCATTGCAGACACTGGGTACCGCAAGTGCCCGTCAGGATGCCCGCACACTGAAGTCTGTGGTATTGGAACAACCGATGCCGGATGCGGCGGTACTGAATGCCGGGCTGGAGATTCTGAGAACGGCTGATCTGCGCAGCGGACTGTCGTCCCTGAAGATGCCGTTCCTGCGTATCTACGGCTATCTCGACGGGCTGGTACCGCGCAAAGTCGCGTCACTGCTGGATGAGCAATTGCCATCATCGTCATCCGTTATTATGCGTAACAGCGCCCACGCACCATTTATTTCACATCCGGATGAGTTTTGTGAGACGTTGACGGGGTTTGTTAAATAATAAAGAAATACCCGCATAACGGCGGGTATTTTTCATGAATGGATCTGGTACACCTTTGTGTCGCAGCCCTGACTTTCCGGGCATTGTTTGCAGCTGCTGCTCAGGCAGCTGCTGACATCCACGGCCTCGATTTTTCCCATGGCGGCCAGCTTTTCCATAATGACCTGTACCAGAGTTTCCGGGGCATTCAGCTGGTGGCTGAGAAGCCGGGCGTCTGCCCGGCCGTTCAGTGCAATGGCGTCACGTACTGCGATCAGGCTGATCATGTCCGTGTCCTTCTCAGTGGCACTCGTTGCCGGAGCAGCCACCACAGCGGCTGTGTGCATCACGGCTGAAGCTCAGATTCACACGGCTGCGGGTACGGCGCAGAAGCGCAAACAGGATCAGGTTGAAAATCACCACTACGGCGATAATCACTGAACTGCTGCCGGGATGAGCGCTGAACGTTGCCGCCTGGTAGAACAGGGCGGCCAGTGAGTAAGCCACGTTCAGACCCCACAGGATGGAGAAGGTCATCCAGCCGCGGCTGGTTTCACGGGCAACAGCCCCCATCACAGAAACACACGGTACATACAGCAGTACAAAGATCAGATAGCTGTAGGCTGCAACACCAGAACCAAATTTCGCGGCCATGGTACCCATGGTGCCGCCATCCATTTCACCGTCGCCTTTGCTGGCTTCAATCGGGTTGGATAATGCCGCGAAAGTGAAGGTCTCTGCCAGAGAATCCAGGGTTTCATTGACCGCATCACCCAGTTCATCCCATAAATCAAAGGCTTCCGGATCAAACGGCTCGTTGATGATGCTCTCGGCGGTGTAAAGGGTATTCAGTGTCCCGACTACCACTTCTTTCGCCATGGCGCCGGTGATCAGGCCGACAGTTGCCTGCCAGTTATCATTGGTTACACCAATCGGGCTGAGCAGCGGGGTGACCACTTTACTGACAGAGGCCAGCGCGGAATCATTGATGCTGTCCGCCGGTTTACCGGAGAAGCTGAAGCTGTTCAGCGCGCCGATCACCATACTGGCGATAATAATTACTTTACCGGCACGCACCACAAAGCCTTTCAGACGCTGCCAGGTCTGCATAAACAGCGTTTTCATATGCGGCACATGGTACACCGGCAGTTCCATCACAAACGGTGAGGCTTCCCCGCGCATGATAGTGTGCTTGAGCAGCAGACCGGTGAGGATAGCCACCACAATCCCGAGGATATACAGGGAAAATACAATACTTGCGCCGTTTTTGCCGAAGAAGGCGGCGGCGAAAACCGCGAAAATAGCCAGCCGTGCCCCGCAGGACATAAACGGTGCCATCAGGACGGTGATCAGGCGTTCACGCGGTGCATCCAGGGTTCTGGCACCCATAATGGACGGCACGTTACAGCCGAAACCGACAATCAGCGGTACAAAGGATTTACCCGGCAGTCCGAGCGCCTGCATCAGCCTGTCCATCACAAACGCGGCGCGGGCCATATAACCGGAGTCTTCCAGGAAGGAGAGGAACAGGTACATCATCCCGATTTGCGGTACCAGCGGCAGCACGGTGTTGATACCGCCGCCGACCCCCTGGGCGAGGAAAATGGTCAGCCAGTCCGGGAAGCCGAGAGTGATCCCCAGCCATTGTGTCCCGTTAATGAAAATGGCTTCCGAAACACCTTCAAACAGCGGCTGCAATGCCCCGCCGATATTGATGGCGAGCACAAACATCAGATACATCACAAACAGAAATACCGGCACACCCAGCCAGCGGTTCAGGACAATTCTGTCCATCGCAGCGGTCAGTTTATTCGGCTCGGAATGGCTGTTATCAATGGTTTTTTCGCAGATATCCGCGATCGTCTGGTAACGGGCATCCGCAATCACCAGTTCCGGCTCTTCCTGCTGCTGTGCCTGCATAGTATCGCGGACAGACTGCATATGCTCCGGTGTGAAACCGGCGCGGGCCTGGCTGTAGATATCCCCTTCCAGGCTTTGCAGTGCCAGCCAGCGGCGCTGTGTGGCACTGAATTCCTCCGCAGGGATCGACTGTGCGAGGGTATTCATGCTGTCGATCAGGGCGGCAGGATAGTTCACCAGCACTTCATGCGGTGTCATCGTGTGTTTGTCGATCGCGGCTTTCAGCTCACAGATACCGGACGCGCGGGTGGATACCAGCGGGATGACCGGACAGCCGAGGCGCTCTGACAGTGCTTTGATATCAATATTGATATTCGCTTTATCGGCGATATCCAGCATATTGAGGGCAATAATGCAGGGAACACCCAATTCCAGCAGTTGCAGCGTCAGGTAGAGGTTGCGTTCCGGGTTGGACGCGTCGACGACGTTAATCAGCATGTCCGCTTCACCGCTGAGGATAAAGTGACAGGCAATCTGTTCGTCTAAGGACGTCTGTTCGGAGATGGTGGTCAGTGAATAGGTGCCGGGCAAATCCACCAGCTCAATCTTGTGTTCCGGCGTGGTGAAATAACCGATTTTCCGTTCCACGGTCACACCGGCCCAGTTGCCGACGCGTTGTCTGGATCCGGTTAACTGGTTAAACAGCGTGGTCTTCCCTGAATTGGGATTACCGATGAGTCCCAGGGTGAGTGCTTTCATAGTGTCGTATGCCAATCAATAAATACAAACCCCTCTGCCGGCGGCAGAGGGAAAAGAGTGAGTCAGCGCAGGATGTGCGGCCGGTTATGCCCGCACGTCATCAAGCATCAGCAGCGCCAGGTCTTTTCTTCTGAGCATCAGGTTGACGTGCCGGGTTTCGATTTGGACCGGATCGCCCAGCGGAGCGCTGCGGATCACCCGGAAAACAGAGCCGGGCAGCATGCCCAGAGACAATAATTTCTGACGGTATGCCGGGCTGATTTGCCCGGAAAAGCCCAGAATTTTATAACTGTGTTGTGGCTGAAGTGTCATAAAGGCTCCGGTTAACCATGCAAACAGGAATGATATTACAAATGATTATCGCACGAACAGTTTGACCAGAAAAATATCCCTTACAAATATAATTGATACTGTAAATGCAAATCATAACCAACAATGTTTTACCTATTTAGCCCGAAAATTAACCAGCAAAGTTTGATATATATCAAGATATCAGGCGTATAAAACAATTGAGAGCAGATATTTTACGTATTGATTTACGTTAATAACAATTTTTACGACTGGTTAACGCAATATACAACTGACAGGAGAGGAATGTACGGGCAGCCGGGGCTGCCGCGTACATTATAACAGGAGAATTACTTGCGTTTGCCGAGTGCGGCGGCGAGGGCATCACCCATTACGCTGTTTCCGGCAGAGGTATCATTGCGGGCAGGGCGGTTGTTCTGACGTTTCTCCGCCCGTGGTTTTTTGCTGCCGCCGCCACTGCGGCGTGCTGCCGTTTCCGGCTCTTCATCCATCCGCATGGTCAGGGCGATACGTTTGCGGGCAATATCCACATCCAGCACTTTGACACTGACGATATCTCCGGCTTTGACCACGGTATGCGGATCTTCCACATAGCGGTTTGCCAGTGAGGAGATATGCACCAGCCCGTCCTGATGAACGCCGATATCCACAAAGGCGCCGAAATTGGTAACGTTGGTGACCGCACCTTCCAGTACCATGCCGGGACGCAGATCATTCATGGTTTCAATACCATCGGCAAAGGTGGCGGTTTTAAACTCCGGACGCGGGTCACGGCCGGGTTTTTGCAGCTCTTTGAGGATGTCGGAAACCGTCGGCACACCAAATTGCTCAGTGACAAAGTCCTGTACTTTCAGGTTGCGCAGCACATCACTGTTGCCCATCAGGTCGCTGAGGGTTTTCTCTGTGGCCTGAAGAATTTTTTCCACTACCGGATAGGCTTCCGGGTGAACAGTGGAGGCATCCAGTGCGTTTTTTCCGCCTGCGATACGCAGGAACCCGGCACACTGTTCAAAGGCTTTCGGGCCGAGACGCGCGACTTTCAGCAGCTGTTTGCGATCAGCAAAACGGCCGTTTTCATCACGCCAGTCAACAATATTCTGCGCGATCACTTTGCTCAGCCCGGCGACGCGGGTCAGCAGGGCGACAGAAGCGGTGTTGAGGTCAACGCCGACGGCGTTTACACAGTCTTCCACTACCGCATCCAGTTTGCGGGCGAGTTGTGTCTGGCTGACATCATGCTGATACTGGCCGACGCCGATGGATTTCGGGTCGATTTTTACCAGTTCGGCCAGCGGATCCTGTAACCGGCGGGCGATAGAAACAGCGCCGCGCAGTGAGACATCCAGATCCGGGAATTCTGCTGCTGCCAGTTCTGATGCGGAGTAAACCGATGCCCCGGCTTCGCTGACGATCACTTTCTGCGCTTTAATATCCGGGAACTGTTTCTGCACACCGGCAAAGAAACGCTCGGTTTCGCGGGATGCTGTCCCGTTACCGATCGCCACCAGTTCCACATGGTATTTCAGGCAGAGCGCTGCCACTGATGCTGCGGCTTTGGCGGCCTGTCCGGTGTGCGGATAAATGGTGTCGGTGGCCAGCACTTTACCGGTGGCATCGGCCACCGCGACTTTCACCCCGGTACGCAGACCCGGATCCAGTCCCATGGTGGCACGCATGCCGGCCGGTGCCGCCATCAGTAAATCACTGAGGTTACGGGCGAAGACATTGATGGCTTCATCTTCTGCTTTCTCGCGCAGCGCGGCCATCAGTTCGGTTTCCAGGTGCAGCAGCACCTTCACCCGCCATGTCCAGCTCACCACTGCCTTGCGCCAGCTGTCCGCCGGGGCATTGTTAAAGCGGACGCCGAGGTAATCGCGGATCAGTTCTTCGCAATAGCTCTCTTTCGGCGGCTCCTCACTCTGCGGATCGGCATTGAGAGAGAGCTGTAAAATCCCTTCATTGCGGCCACGAAACATCGCCAGAGCGCGGTGTGACGGGACATTGGCAATCGGTTCATGGTGATCGAAATAATCACTGAATTTAGCGCCCTCAGCTTCTTTTCCGCTGATAACAACGGAAACCAGGTGCGCATTGCGCCACAGATAATCACGGACTTTCCCCAGCAGACCGGCATCTTCCGCGAAACGCTCCATCAGGATGTAGCGGGCGCCGTCGAGGGCGGCTTTGGTGTCTGCCACGCCTTTTTCGCTGTTAATATAGGTGGCTGCGAGGATTTCCGGATCCTGCGATGGCTCCTGCCACAAAGTATCGGCCAGCGGTTCCAGACCGGCTTCCGCCGCGATCTGTCCGCGTGTGCGGCGCTTGGGTTTGTAAGGCAGGTAGAGGTCTTCCAGCTCTGTTTTGCTGAGAGTACCGTTAATCGCTCCCGCCAGTTCCGGGGTCAGTTTGCCCTGTTCTTCAATGGATTTGAGGATGGTCTGACGGCGGTCATTCAGTTCGCGCAGGTAGCTGAGACGGGTTTCCAGCTGACGCAGCTGAGTATCATCCAGGCCGCCGGTGACTTCTTTCCGGTAGCGGGCGATAAAAGGGACGGTATTTCCCTCATCCAGCAGGGTAATCGCGGCGGTGACCTGACGGGTTTGCGCATTCAGTTCACCGGCAATAATCTGGCTCAGAGATTCATTCATCATGATATTCTTTCCGGCTGCGATAAATTGATGTAAAAAAATTTCAGGGGACAGTTATACGTGCTCAGAACGGGAATTACCAGCCGATATAAAGTAATATAAATGAATTATGCATAGCTGTTATCTTTCAGAAAATGCATTTAGTATTACAATTTATTTAAATAATTTATTTTTTGTTTAGGTAACATATGGCAAAAAGTAACCTGATTACCCGTGAAGGATGGGATGCGCTGGATCAGGAGTTAAAATATCTCTGGAAAACAGAACGTCCGCAGGTCACTCAGGCAGTGTCAGAAGCCGCTGCACAGGGGGATCGCTCGGAAAATGCCGAGTATATATACGGAAAGAAACGTTTGCGTGAAATTGACAGACGCGTCCGGTTTCTTTCAAAACGTCTGGATAACTTAAAGATAGTCGAGCCGGATCCCCGCCAGGAAGGAAAAGTGTTCTTCGGGGCGTGGGTGGAACTGGAAAATGATGATGAAGAAATTCAGACTTTTCGCATCGTCGGACCCGATGAATTTTCACCGGCAAAGAAATGGATTTCAGTTGATTCCCCTGTGGCCCGGGCACTAATCGGAAAACAGGCGGATGATGAAGTAACGGTAATAACACCAAATGGTGAAGTGAATTATGTCATTTTGTCTATCCGCTATCAGCCGATTGCTGAATAGGCACAATTAATCTGAAGAGTTGCATGAAAAAATGAACCCGGGAGTCAAACATGCAGGAAAGTTATAAGGTCCTTGTCGTTGATGATGACATGCGTCTGCGTGCGCTGCTTGAGCGCTATCTGAGTGAGCAGGGTTTCCAGGTCCGTACCGCCGCGAACGCGGAACAGATGGATCGCCTGCTGACGCGTGAATCTATCCATCTTATTGTCCTGGATCTGATGTTACCGGGCGAAGACGGGCTGTCTATCTGCCGCCGTCTGAGAAGTCAGAATAACCCGATTCCGATCATTATGGTGACGGCGAAAGGGGAAGAAGTGGATCGCATCGTCGGGCTGGAAATTGGTGCGGATGATTATATTCCGAAGCCGTTTAACCCGCGCGAACTGCTGGCGCGTATCCGTGCGGTGCTGCGCCGTCAGGCGAATGAACTGCCGGGGGCACCATCTCAGGATGATGCGGTGATTCAGTTCGGTAAGTTCAGACTGAACCTCGGCACCCGTGAGATGTTCCACGAAGATGAAAACATGCCGCTGACCAGCGGTGAGTTTGCCGTGCTGAAAGTGCTGGTGTCACACCCGCGTGAACCGCTGTCCCGCGATAAGCTGATGAGCCTGGCGCGCGGCCGTGAATACAGCGCGATGGAACGTTCAATTGACGTGCAGATTTCCCGTCTGCGCCGCATGATTGAAGAAGATCCGACACACCCGCGTTATATCCAGACCGTCTGGGGACTGGGTTACGTCTTCGTTCCGGACGGCAACAAAGCATGAAGCGGCTGCGGTTCTCGCCGAGGAGCACCTTTTCGCGTTCGTTATTTCTGGTCATTTTCCTGTTGTTTGCAACCATAACAACAAGTTATCTGGCCGTTGTGAACTTTATTGTCATGCCCAGCCTGCAACAGTTTAACCGGGTGCTGGCCTATGAAGTTCGCACACTGATGAGTGAAGATATGGTGCTGAAGGACGGAACCGCAGTGCGTGTTTCTCCGGCGCTGCGTAAGAAAATTTATGAAGAGCTGGGCATTACCTTTTTTACCGAGAAAACAGCCGATGAGGGCGGACTGCGCTGGGCGCGTCATTTTGAATCCCTCAGCAAACAAATGAGTCATTATCTGGATGGTTATGCGGATGTCCGGCTGGAAGTCAGCCGCGATTACCCCGTGTTGTGGCTGAATTCCTATATTGCACCGGATGTCTGGGTGAGAGTGCCGCTGACCGAAATTGGTCAGGATCAGTTCTCGCCGGTCTTCCGTTATATTTTTGCTTTTCTGCTGACTGTCTTTGCCGGGGTCTGGGTGTTTATCCGCTATCAGAACCGCCCGCTGACAGAACTGGAATCCGCAGCCCGGCAAATCGGGACCGGCGGGCCGCTGATCCCGGTACGGGAAGCCGGGGCAGCAGAAGTACGTTCGGTGATCCGCTCGTTTAACCAGATGTCCAGAGATATCAAAACGCTGGAACAGGATCGCACTGTACTGATGGCCGGCGTCAGTCATGATTTGCGCACACCGCTGACGCGCATCCGCCTGGCGACAGAAATGATGAGCCCGGATGATGATTATCTGGCGGAATCTATCAACAATGATATTGAAGAGTGTGACGGCATTATTGAGCAGTTTATGGCTTATCTGCGCACCGGCCGTGAAATGGAGATGGTGCATCTGGAACTGACATCCGTTCTCAATGAAGTGATTGAGGCGCAGAGCCACGCAGATGTTACGATTCAGAATGATGCTATTCAGGCGCCGGTTTATCTCACCGGTAACCCGATTGCGATTAAACGCGCACTGGGCAATATGATGGTTAATGCCACCCGCTACGGCAACGGCTGGATCCGCGTCAGCAGCGGTAAAGATGAGCATTTTGCCTGGTTTCAGGTGGAAGATGACGGCAACGGTATTGATGAAGCGGATATCCCGGACCTGTTCCAGCCGTTTGTGCAGGGCGAAAAAGCGCGCAGTAATAAAGGCACCGGACTGGGGCTGGCTATTCTGCGCCGGATTGTGGATGCGCATGACGGCAAAATTGATGTCGGCCGCAGTCAGCGGGGCGGATTCCGTATCCGCGTGATGCTGCCGCTGCCGGATGACAGAGATGATTAATTATTATGACAGCAGCATGTCATCGTCATATGACTGTCATAAACCCCTGCGGTAAGCCATTATCTCGGGAGTTTTATTTTAAATTTTAATAAAATCATATTATTACTGACATTTCTTGTTTTTATTCTTTCACGTCATTTTTCCGGTTTTGTGTCCTGCCGCACCTGCAATGTCATAAAACTGTCATATAACCTACATATTATTGTCACCAGATTGTCCTATTTTCCCTCATGTTCCGACATTAACCAGATACAACGTTTATCGTCATTATCTATAAATCCCGTCAGGAGGGATCATGAAACCGATGCGTACCGCAGTAGCCACTGTTATGGCAGCGACACTTTCTCTCTCTGCATTTTCTGCATTTGCCGCGACCAGTTTGACCGGGGCGGGTGCAACATTCCCGGCGCCGGTGTATGCGCAATGGGCTGATACTTACCAGAAAGAAACCGGTAATAAAGTAAACTACCAGGGGATTGGTTCCTCCGGTGGTGTGAAGCAGATTGTAGCTAATACTGTTGATTTCGGGGCATCAGATGCGCCGCTGTCCGAAGATAAACTGGCCGCAGATAATTTATTCCAGTTCCCGACCGTGATCGGTGGTGTGGTACTGGCCGTCAACCTGCCGGGTCTGAAGTCCGGTGAACTGGTGCTCGACGGCAAAACCCTGGGTGATATTTACCTGGGTAAAATCAAAAAATGGAATGATCCGGCGATCACTAAACTGAACCCGTCAGTTAAACTGCCGGATCAGGATATCGCGGTTGTCCGCCGTGCGGATGGTTCAGGTACTTCTTTCGTCTTCACCAGCTACCTGTCAAAAGTCAGCCCTGACTGGAAAGAGCAGGTTGGTGCAGGTTCTACTGTTAACTGGCCGGTCGGCCTGGGCGGTAAAGGTAATGACGGTATCGCAGCCTTTGTTCAGCGTCTGCCCGGCTCTATCGGTTACGTGGAATACGCCTACGCCAAACAGAACAAACTGGCTTACACCAAGCTGATTTCTGCGGACGGCGATGCGGTATCCCCGACCGGCGAAAGCTTCAGTAACGCAGCACGTAAAGCCGACTGGTCAAAAAGTTTCGCACAGGATCTGACTAACCAGCCGGGTCCGGATGCATGGCCGATTACCTCCACCACCTTTATCCTGGTTCACACCAATCAGAAAGATGCCGCTAAAGGACAGGAAGTTCTGAAGTTCTTTGACTGGGCATACAGGAACGGCGGTGAGCAGGCAGAGAAACTGGATTACGCACTACTGCCGCAGGAAGTAATTGAACAAATCCGGGCATCATGGAAAACCAGTGTCAAAGACAGCAGCGGTAAACCGCTGTACTGATACGGCAGATGATGAAGTAACGATTTATCAGTAATTGATCCCCCCGTACCGGGGGGATCTGTGTAAAAACGGAAGCGACTATGGCCGAATTGAAAACGGCAATGAAACCACCCGGCAAACGCGGTGACCAACTTTTCAGTGCCCTGGTAAAACTGGCGGCGCTGATTACGCTGTTGCTGCTGGGCGGAATTATTATTTCACTGATTATTGCGTCATGGCCGAGTATTGAAAAATTTGGCTTAGGGTTCTTATGGAATAAAGAGTGGAACCCGCCGGCGGAAGAGTACGGGGCACTGGTTCCGATTTACGGTACCATCGTGACCTCGGTTATCGCACTGCTGATTGCCGTTCCGGTGAGTTTCGGGATTGCCCTGTTTCTGACAGAATTGGCACCGAACTGGCTGCGTCGTCCGCTGGGTATTGCGATCGAGCTGTTAGCCGCTATTCCGAGTATCGTTTACGGCATGTGGGGACTGTTCGTGTTTGCCCCGCTGTTTGCCACCTATTTCCAGCAGCCGGTCGGCGAGGTGATGTCGAGCATCCCGATTGTCGGCGAGCTGTTCTCCGGTCCGGCATTCGGTATCGGGATTCTGGCGGCGGGGGTTATCCTCGCCATCATGATCATTCCTTATATTGCCTCGGTCATGCGCGATGTGTTCGAGCAAACCCCGGTGATGATGAAAGAATCTGCCTACGGCATCGGCTGTACCACCTGGGAGGTGATCTGGCGGATTGTGCTGCCGTACACCAAAAACGGGGTGATCGGCGGCGTAATGCTGGGCCTGGGCCGCGCCCTGGGAGAGACCATGGCGGTGACTTTTATCATCGGTAACACTTATCAGCTGGACAGCTTCTCACTGTATATGCCGGGCAACAGTATTACCTCGGCGCTGGCGAACGAATTCGCGGAAGCAGAATCCGGGCTGCATACCGCAGCACTGATGGAGCTGGGGCTGATTCTGTTTGTTATCACCTTTATCGTTCTTGCTATCTCCAAATTTATGGTGATGCGTCTGAATAAGAAAGAGGGGCGCTGAGATGGCTGAAATGAATATTCAACAACCGAAAGTGGATATCAGCGCACGGCAGAAGCGCCAGTACTGGCGCCGTCAGAAAAACCGCGTTGCCCTGTTCTTATCCATGTCCACGATGGCCTTCGGGCTGTTCTGGTTAATCTGGATCCTGTTTTCGACCGTCACCAAAGGGATAGACGGCATGTCGCCGGCGCTGTTCACCGAAATGACACCGCCGCCGAACACGGAAGGCGGGGGACTGGCGAACGCCATTGTCGGTTCCGGCCTGCTGATCTTATGGGCGACAGTTATCGGAACCCCGCTGGGGATCCTCGCCGGGATTTATCTGGCGGAATATGGCCGTAAGTCCTGGCTGGCGGAAGTGACCCGTTTTATTAACGATATTCTGTTATCCGCACCGTCAATTGTGGTCGGGCTGTTTGTCTACACCATTGTGGTGACACAGATGCAGCACTTCTCCGGTTGGGCGGGGGTGATTGCCCTGGCACTGTTACAGATCCCGATTGTTATCCGCACCACGGAAAACATGCTGCGTCTGGTGCCGGACAGCCTGCGCGAAGCGGCGTATGCCCTCGGCACACCAAAATGGAAAATGATTTCAGCGATTACCCTGAAAGCCTCGGTCTCCGGGATTATCACCGGGGTGCTGCTGGCGATTGCCCGTATTGCCGGGGAAACGGCACCGCTGCTTTTTACCTCCCTCTCCAACCAGTTCTGGAGTACGGATCTGATGCAGCCGATTGCCAACCTGCCGGTCACCATCTTCAAGTTTGCCATGAGCCCGTTTGCGGAGTGGCAGAGTCTGGCCTGGGCGGGTGTCCTGCTGATCACACTGTGTGTGCTGTTAATTAATATCGTGGCGCGTGTGCTGTTTGCGAAGAAAAAGCACTGATTAAATGACTGCGGATGAATGAGAGAGAGTCATGAGTAAAATTCAAAACGTAACTGAAAGCAAAATTCAGGTTCGTGATCTGAACTTCTATTACGGCCAGTTCCACGCGCTGAAAAACATTTCGCTGGATATCGCCAAAAATAAAGTCACGGCCTTTATCGGCCCGTCCGGTTGCGGGAAATCGACGCTGCTGCGCACCTTCAACAAAATGTACGCACTGTATAATGAACAGCGTGCGGAAGGGGAAATCCTGCTCGATGGCACCAATATTCTGACAGATACCCAGGATATCGCGTTATTACGCGCCAAAGTCGGCATGGTGTTTCAGAAGCCGACGCCGTTCCCGATGTCCATTTATGACAACATTGCCTTTGGTGTCCGTCTGTTTGAAAAACTACCGCGTGCTGAAATGGATGAGCGGGTGCAGTGGGCGCTGACCAAAGCGGCGCTGTGGAATGAGACCAAGGACAAGCTGCATCAGAGCGGCTACAGTCTCTCCGGCGGTCAGCAGCAGCGTTTGTGTATTGCCCGCGGTATTGCTATCCGTCCTGAGGTTCTGCTGCTGGATGAGCCGTGCTCGGCGCTGGATCCTATCTCCACCGGGCGCATTGAAGAGCTTATCAGTGAGCTGAAATCGGAATATACCGTGGTGATCGTCACCCATAACATGCAGCAGGCGGCGCGTTGTTCTGACCACACTGCGTTTATGTATCTGGGGGAACTGATTGAATTCAGTGATACTGATACCCTGTTTACCACACCGGGTAAGAAACAAACCGAAGATTACATCACCGGTCGTTATGGCTGATGCGGAGACAATCATGGAAAATCTGAATCACAATAAACATATTTCCGGGCAGTTTAATGCTGAATTAGAGCATATCCGCACAGAAATGATGACGATGGGCGGGCTGGTGGAAGAGCAGCTCGGCAAAGCGATCACTGCCATGCATAACCAGGATGAAGAGCTGGCGCGTGAAGTTATCGCCGGTGATAAGCAGGTCAACATCATGGAAGTGATGATTGATGAGGCCTGTGTCCGCATTATCGCCAAGCGCCAGCCGACGGCGAGCGACCTGCGCCTGATTATGGCAATTTCCAAAACTATCGCTGAACTTGAGCGTATCGGGGATGTGGCGGATAAAATTGCCAAAACCGCACTGGAAAAATTTTCACAGCAGCATCAGCCGCTGCTGGTCAGTCTGGAATCCCTCGGCCGCCATGCTATTCAGATGCTGCATGATGTACTGGATGCTTTTGCGCGTATGGATATTCAGGAAGCTATCCGCATCTACCGTGAAGACCAGAAAGTTGACCAGGAATATGAAGGGATTGTCCGCCAGCTGATGACCTACATGATGGAAGATCCGCGCACTATCCCGAGTGTCCTGACCGCGCTGTTTTGTGCCCGCTCTATCGAGCGTATCGGCGACCGCTGTCAGAATATCTGTGAATTTATCTTCTATTATGTGAAGGGACAGGACTTCCGTCATGTGAAAGGGGATGATGTTGAACGTATCCTGCTCGGTGAGCATGTGATTGAAGTTTCCGCACACAGTCATAACAGCGAAAAAGGGAATGACCCGGCATAAGACAAAACAGTGTTCCCGGAGCAGATCAGCAATAGTACCCCGCAGAATATCACCGGATATTGCCAGAGGTGCGGTAATGCACTGACCCCGTAAGACATAAAGCCGATCTTATCCTGACCGGCTTTTTAGTTCAGCGTTTTTCTGTCCGGACATAATTTTTTTAATAAAAATGCGGGAATTAAAGATAATAGCTTGTTATTGCAGCAGGATGCCCTGTCCCCGTGTTCATCTTAGAACAATCAGTTATGGAATTATTCTTTCTTAGTATTTCAGGAACTAAGCAGGAGTTGGTAGCGTGAGAGTGTGATTTACACAAATTGACGTTTTCTGTGACTAATTCCAGGGGTGTGTATGAAACCGACATTATTTGTTCCGGCTCTGCTTGCCGGTTTAGCGTTAGTAAGTGGTACTGCACAGGCTGATAAGCTTGATGACATTCAGAAAGCCGGCGTGATCCGTATTTCGGTTTTTGACAGCAACCCGCCATTCGGATTTATCGATCCGCAGACCAAAAAACTGGCCGGTTATGATGCGGATATTGCACAGGCTGTCGCTGATGATCTGGGAGTGAAGCTGGAACTGCGTCCGACCAACCCGGCAAACCGCATTCCGCTGCTGGTCTCCGGCAAAGTGGATTTAATCGGAGCAAACTTCACCATTACGGATGAGCGTGCGAAACAGGTGGACTTCTCCATTCCTGATTTTCAGACCGGACAGAAATTTATTGCCCGCAAAGGTGTGCTGAAAACGCCGGAAGATGTGGCAAAACTGCGCATCGGTGCGGATAAAGGCACCGTTCAGGAAGTGACTCTGCGTGAGAAATATCCCGGCACTAAAGTCATTTCTTATGATGATACCCCGCTGGCCTTCGCGGCACTGCGTAATGGTAACGTCGATGCTATCACTCAGGATGATGCCAAACTGGTCGGGTTGCTGGGTAATCTGCCGGAATCGGTGAAAGCAGAGTTTGAACTCTCTCCGTTCAGCCTGACCCGTGAATATCAGGCACTGGCAGCACCAAAAGGGGAAACCCGTCTGGTGGAGGCAGTGAATAAAACTCTGCTGAAACTCGAAAGTGAGGGTAAATCACAGCAAATTTATAACCAGTGGTTTGGTCCGGGCACCAAAGCGGAACAACCGCGCGGTGAATTTAAGTTTGCCCCGCTGGCTGACCAGCCGAAGTAATGTGATTGTGTTATCTGAATCAGGCCTCACTCCGGTGAGGCTTCCTGCATTTCTGCGGCAATATAACGGGATTACCGGATGTTTGAGCAATTTATAAGTGCGCACTTACTTGCGCCGGAATATCTGGGATGGCTGGGGCAGGGGTTTGTGATCACTCTGCTTATCTCATTCTGGACGATCCTTGCGGCCACACTGCTGGGCTTTCTGCTGGTGGCCGGGCGGGACAGTCAGTTTGCACTGATCCGTTGGTTAGTTAGTGCTTACACCAGTATATTCCGTAACACACCACTGCTGGTGCAGCTGTTTTTCTGGTATTTCGCATCCGGGGAAATTCTGCCGCAGGCGCTGAAAACCTGGCTGAATACACCGCATGAGATTGAACTGGCCGGGCTGACACTCGCGTGGCCGTCATTTGAATTTATCGCCGGGTGGTTCGGGCTGACGCTCTACTCTGCACCGTTTATTGCGGAAGAACTACGGGCGGGCATTGCCGGGATCGGGCGGCAGCAGAAATCAGCGGCGCTGGCTCTCGGTCTGACACCATGGCAGTCCATGCGTTATGTGGTGCTGCCGCAGGCGGTCAGAATCGCGATGCCGCCGCTGCTCGGGCAGTATATGAATGTGGTGAAAAACTCTTCCCTGACCATGGCGATCGGCGTGGCTGAATTATCTTACGCATCGCGTCAGGTAGAAAGTCAGTCCTTACAAACCTTTGAAGCCTTCGGGGTCGCGACGATCCTCTATATTGCCATTATCGCTGTGATGGAAGCATTCGGGCAGTGGCGGACACAGCGGGCACTGGTACAGGGGTACTAAGATGGATTTTTCCGTTATTCGTGACAACTGGGAATACCTGCTGTTCGGCACGTTCCCTGACGGCCCGCTTGAAGGCGCGGCACTGACGCTGGTGATCAGCCTGATTGCCGGTGCCGTTTCAGTGGTGCTGGGAACAATCGGCGGTGTGATGCTGGCGATGCTGCGCGGCTGGTGGGTAAACCTGTTTGCGGCATTTCTCGGGTTTTTCCGCGCCATTCCCATCATTATGCTGATATTTTGGGTCTATTTCCTGCTGCCGATCGCCTTTGGTGTGGATGTGCCGGAAATCACCACCGTGGTTTGCGCACTGGCGCTGGTCACCTCTGCTTATATCGCCCACGGCGTGAAGGCCGGTATTCTGGCGATCGGTAAAGGACAGTGGCAGGCAGGGATGTCTCTCGGCTTCAGCCGGTGGGAAGTGCTGTGGCACATTGTGTTGCCGCAGGCATTACGGATGATGATCCCATCCTTTATTAATCAGTGGATTGCGCTGATTAAAGATACTTCACTGGCCTATATCGCGGGTGTGGGGGAACTCTCATTCCTCGCGTCTCAGGTCAATAACCGCAGTATGGTGTACCCGACAGAGATTTTCCTGTTTGTTGCCTTCATCTATTTTGTGATGTGCTCCGGTCTGGAACTGGGGGCGAATGCTCTGATGCGCCGCTATTCATTACAGCGGCAGCCACGTCAGTCGTGGCTCTCCCGCCTGTTAGGCTGCGGCAGGGAAAAACCTGTTCTGTTGTCAGAGAAGCCTGCATCCTGCTCATCATAAGTTTGATCAGCCACAATCCCGGTGCAGTTAATGGCCGGGATTTCCCCCCCGGTGAAACGCAAACGTTTTCTTTTTGAAAACGATGCGGTAGGATAAGCCGAAAAAAACAAATTTCCGGGACTCCTTATTCATGACTACTCAGACTTCCGGCACTGATCCTCATCAGGGCCTGCTCCAGCGCGTGTTTAAATTACAGGAACACGGCACAACTGTCCGCACAGAAATTATTGCCGGGCTGACCACCTTCCTTACCATGGTGTATATCATCTTTGTAAACCCGCAGATCCTCTCGTTCGCCGGGATGGATATCAAAGCGGTGTTTGTCACCACCTGTCTGATTGCGGCCATCGGCAGTATCGGGATGGGGTTATTTGCTAACCTGCCGGTGGCGGTTGCGCCGGCAATGGGGCTGAATGCCTTTTTCGCCTTTGTGGTGGTGGGTGCAATGCACTACTCCTGGGAAGTGGCGATGGGCGCGATCTTCTGGGGTGCGGTCGGGCTGTTTATCCTGACTTTACTGCGCATCCGTTACTGGCTGATCGCCCATATCCCGCTGAGTCTGCGGGTGGGGATCACCAGCGGTATCGGGTTGTTTATCGCCATGATGGGGCTGAAAAATGCCGGTATTATTATACCGAATCCGGATACGCTGGTGACTATCGGTAAGTTTACTGAGCACAATGTGGTGCTGGGTGCTCTGGGCTTCTTTATTATCGCCATTCTGGCTGCGCGTAATATTCATGCCGCTGTGCTGGTGTCGATTGTGGTGACAACCTCCATCGGGCTTTTCCTCGGGGATGTCACCTATAAGGGCATATTTGATGTGCCGCCGGGAATTACGTCTGTTGTCGGCCATGTGGATATTATGGGCGCGCTGGATTTATCCCTTGCCGGGATTATCTTCTCGTTTATGCTGGTGAATCTGTTTGATTCCTCCGGCACTCTGATCGGCGTGACAGACAAGGCCGGGCTGGCGGATGAGAAAGGCCGTTTCCCGAACATGAAAAAAGCGCTGTATGTGGACAGTATCAGCTCTGTCGCCGGTTCCGCGATGGGGACATCCTCGGTTACCGCATTTATTGAAAGTACCTCCGGGGTTTCTGTCGGCGGGCGTACCGGTCTGACGGCCATTGTGGTCGGCCTGCTGTTCCTCGCGGCTATCTTTATTTCGCCGCTGGCGGCGATGGTGCCGGCTTATGCCACCGCCGGGGCACTGATTTATGTCGGCGTGCTGATGACCTCCAGCCTGGTGCGGGTGAACTGGAATGATCTGACCGAATCTGTTCCGGCGTTTGTGACTGCCGTGATGATGCCGTTCAGTTTCTCTATCACCGAAGGGATTGCATTAGGGTTTATTGCTTACTGCGCTATGAAGCTGGGCACCGGCCGCTGGCGTGAGCTGAACCTGTGTGTGGTGGTGGTATCACTGCTGTTTATTCTGAAAATGGTGTTTGTGGACGCCTGATCAGGCCGCCGGTAAGATGTGAAAAAACCGCGCGGTGATACCGGCGCGGTTTTTTTGTATCCGTTTTATTGTTCCGGCCAGACAATCCCCAGACAGACGGCTTCTTCTTTTGCGCCGGGCTGTGACTGATATACCACCTGTTTCCGCTTCGCGATAACCAGATCCGGCCAGTCTTCCAGTGCGCCGGTAAACGGTTCATCTGCACAGGCTCGATTCAATTTTCCGATAAGCAGAGCACCGTCACGGCGGATGTCATCACGGGTGACATGCAGATTATAAATATTGGTTGCCCGGTAGTCATGGCCAAATTCATTGATCCACGGCTGGAGAGTTTCCGGCTGATGCTTGCCGTAAAACGTCACCCACTCATGCAGATATTCCCCGCCGGTGTATTTCAGCGGTTTTCCGGTTTCCTGTTCCCACCAGCTTTCCGCCTCTGTTGTAAAGGTTTTCAGCCCGGTATTTTTCTGTCCGGCATCACGGATATTAAGACCCATCACCGTGGCATAGCCCGCGATAACGATGACAGCAAAGACCATCAGCCCGTTCATTACGTTTTTCAGTGGTTTGAGCGGCGGCGTGACCACAGAGCAGATCAGCGCGGGAATGCAGATCAGCACAAAAGGTTGCAGCCACTCGGTAATACGTCCGCCTTTATGGAAGGTGAACCAGATATAAATCACCGCAAGCGGTGCCAGAATCATAATATTGATAAGCCGCCGTGCCTGTTCTTTCGGCCAGCCGAAACGACCGCCTTTAAGGCGGATAATGACAGCAATAATGATCAGCGGATAAAAAACGGTAAACAGTGAACCGGTGGTCTTCAGGGTTATACCCGTTTTAATCTGTGAATCAACCCATTTAAAGGCGGCGAAATCATTATTCGCCAGCCAGATAACATTCGGAATGATCAGCGCAAACCAGAGGGCGATAGCGGCATAAAACCAGGGTGAGCGGTAACTTTCCCGCGCTTTTGGTACAAACAGGGTGAACAGAAAAACCATCCCGACCAGCGCCAGTGTAGAATATTTCCCCATGGTAGCCAGTCCGGAAGTCAGTGCAAAACCAATCCACCAGGCGGGATTGTCATAAACAGCGCGGACAAAAAAGTACAGCACCCATGGCCAGAAGGTGACCAGAATATAGTTATCATTATAAGGGATTAAATCGAAATTAATAATCCCCGACAGATTCAGCGACAATAGTGCCAGCCAGGCATAGTCAGAACGCTGCGTGAGGCGGTGTGTCAGATACCATACCCCGAGCATACCGATGCCGGTTCCGGTGAAATGAATGAAATACCAGTAAAAATCGGCGGCAATCAGGTCAGGGAAAGCGATGACCGGGTACATCAGCATACCGACCAGCCACGGGTTTTTCGGTGCACCCCATTCACCGGTTTTTCCCCAGTTCAGGGCTTCTACAGCATCATATGGTACCGTCGGATCCAATCCGTAACTGATAATAATCCAGAGTGTGACATAAGCTGCGACCCAAAACCAGACGGGACGATGTGACGTTTGTTGTGAAAAGTGCATAATTCTATATCTTGGTTAAAATAATGGCAGTGTTCATTATTCACCCGGAGGCGAAATGATGGATCGTTTTGACGGAAATCAGGGTAAACTAACCGCCAGCGAATCATTGTCGTGGCTGCGGGTAGTCCCGAAGCCGTGAATATAGTTTTGTACTGTTCATTTACGTGATAAATGTTAACACAAATTAATCAGTTATTTTTAAGCGAGTAAGGTATATGGCCGCTATTTCAAAAAAACCATCCCGGTCACGGACGCCGAAAAAAAGCCGTGAAGAGCTCAACGCGGAAGGCCGTGAACGCAAACGGCAGAAAAAGCATCGCGGTAATCCGGCCGGTGTCCGTCAGCAGGATGATGCCCGCAAGACCGGCCGTGGTACGGAAAATGTGGTTGCTGATCCGCGTATCGGCAGTAAAAAACCGGTTTCGTTGTTTGCGGAAGGTAAAACCTCTGTCAAACCGGCGGTAAAAAAACCGGCTGAGCCGGTCAAAGCCAGATTATCTCCTGAAGAAGAACTGGCAAAACTCGAGAACGACGAGCGTCTCGATGCATTATTGCTGCGCCTTGAGAACAATGAGACCCTGACCGCAGAAGAGAACACTTACGTTGATACCATGCTGGAACGTATCGACGCGCTGATGGAAAAACTCGGTATTTCTCTTGATGAAGATGATGATGAAGAGAAAACCGACGACATCATGCAACTGCTGAAAGGGCGCTGATCCCCGGTCATTTACCGGAACCGGCGGCACTGCGTAAAAACCGGCATAACGGGCGACTGTTATGCCGGTTTTCTTATATTAAGCCTACGTGTTTACGTTGTTATCTGCCTTAATGGCGGATTAAATACTGCCCGGGCGACTGTTATCTGCAATATTCCCGCTGTTTTTCTGTGACAGTCACGGCAGATATATTACTGAAAATAATAAATAATTCTGAAGAATAATACAGGATTATGCTGATACAGCTCTCCGGGAGAAATCGATGGGTAATACCAAACCTCAGCCGCATGATCACAGCCGCTTTATCCGCTGCCTTGGCTGGGTGGCAACATTTACGGCATTTTGTATGTATGTCTCCTATATTCCTCAGATTATGGATAATCTGGCGGGACATAAAACGTCACCTTTACAGCCGCTGGCTGCTGCATTTAACTGTACGCTTTGGGTAATTTACGGCATTAAAGTGAAAGATCTGCCGGTTGCGGTTGCCAATGCGCCCGGCGTTCTGTTCGGATTAGCGGCAATGCTGACCGCATTATAGTGATACACCCCGGATTATCCGTCTGTGGCACGATCATGTTAATCGGGCGGCAGATCCGATAAACTGTGCGGCACACTAAACCGTCAGAGAACGGAAATACATTAATTCTGCAAAGGTGAAGCAAAGGGGAGAGCATGTCTGACGCGATCATCTGGGATCTGGCATTGATCCGGAAATATAACCATTCCGGCCCGCGATACACCTCGTATCCGACCGCACTGGAATTTAATCAGCAGTACAGTGACAGTGACTTTATCGCCTCAGCAAACCGCTATCCGGAGCGCCCGCTGTCGTTATATGTGCATATCCCGTTCTGCCATAAACTATGTTACTTCTGCGGCTGTAATAAATTAGTCACCCGGCAGAAACATAAAGCGAATGAATATCTGGCTGTGCTGGAGAAAGAAATCGCCGCCCGTGCGCCACTGTTTGCCGGACGCGAAGTGCATCAGATGCACTGGGGCGGCGGTACGCCGACCTATCTCGATAAAGTACAAATCAGCCGCCTGACCGGTATGCTGCGTCAGCATTTTCATTTTGCGGCGGATGCCGAACTTTCCATTGAAATCGACCCGCGTGAAATCGGATTGGATGTTATCAACCATCTGCGGACGGAAGGATTTAACCGCCTGAGTATGGGTGTACAGGATTTCAATAAAGAAGTGCAGCGCCTAGTCAACCGTGAGCAGGATGAAGCCACAATTTTTGCGCTGGTGGAGCGCGCCCGTGAGACCGGGTTTGAATCCGTCAGTATTGACCTGATTTACGGGCTGCCGAAACAGACCCCGGAGAGTTTTGCCTTTACCCTGAAACGGGTGGCGGAGTTGTCGCCGGATCGCCTGAGTGTCTTTAACTATGCCCATCTGCCGAACCTGTTTGCCGCCCAGCGGAAAATCAAAGATGAGGATCTGCCTTCCGCAGAGCAGAAACTGACGATTTTACAGCAGACGATTGAAAACCTGACCGGCAGCGGTTATCAGTTTATCGGGATGGATCATTTTGCCAAACCGGATGATGAGCTGGCTGTCGCGCAGAATAACGGAATCCTGCACCGCAATTTCCAGGGGTACACCACCCATGAAGAGTGTGATTTACTGGGCTTTGGTGTCTCTGCGATCAGTATGCTGGGTGACCACTATGCCCAGAACCGGAAAGACCTGAAAACCTGGTATGCTCAGGTGGAAGAGCGCGGTAACGGGCTGTGCCGTGGTCTGGTGCTGACTGAGGAAGATTGCCTGCGCCGTGATGTGATTAAGGCACTGATCTGTAATTTCCGGCTGGATTATGCGCAGATTGAAAAGCAGTACAACCTGAATTTTAAAACTCATTTCGCCGAAGATCTGCAATTATTACAGCCGATGGCTGATGACGGTCTGGTTGAGATCCGCGATGATGCCCTGGTGGTTACGCCGCGCGGACGCCTGCTTATCCGTAATATCTGTATGTGTTTTGATACTTATCTGCGCAACCAGATGCGGCAGCGTCAGTTCTCCCGCGTGATTTAATCTGTTTCCGGGGTTGATGCGGTATCATCAATCCCGGCCTCTTTCAGTTTCCGCGTCAGCGTATTGCGTCCCCAGCCCAGCAGGCGTGCGGCATCCTGTTTGTGTCCGCTACTGTAATTCAGCGCGCACTGTAACAGTGTGCGTTCAAACAGCGGCAGGGCGTCCGCCAGCAGGTCTGTTTTTCCGGCCCGTAACTGTGCATCCGCCCATTGCGCCAGCTGCTGGTCCCAGCTGCCGGCGGCCGGGTCATAACTGTTTTCATAACGGATGTGTTCTCCGGCCGCGGTCATTGCCAGGTCGGCAGGCAGATCCTGCGGCAGCACTTCCTGAGTGGCGGACATCACAGTCAGCCAGCGGCAGACGTTTTCCAGCTGGCGGACGTTACCGGACCATGGCAACTGCATCAGTAATTTTTCGGTCTCCGGATGCAGGGTTTTTGCTTCTGTTCTCAGCTCTTTTGCTGTTTTTTGCAGAAAATGGCGGGTCAGACGCGGAATATCCCCCGGCCGTTCCCGCAGCGGCGGCAACTGCATGCGGATAACATTCAGGCGGTGAAACAGGTCTTCACGGAATTTGCCTTCCGTCACCAGCCGCTCCAGATCCTGATGGGTTGCGGCAATAATTCTCACATCCACCTTTATCGGCGCATAGCCGCCGACGCGGTAAAACTGACCTTCCGCCAGCACGCGCAGCAGCCGGGTCTGAATATCGAGCGGCATATCACCGATTTCATCGAGAAACAGCGAGCCGCCGTCAGCCTGCTCAAAACGCCCCTGCCGAACCTGTAATGCACCGGTGAAAGCGCCTTTTTCATGGCCGAAGAGTTCTGACTCAATCAAATCTTTCGGGATTGCCGCCATATTGAGGGCAATAAACGGCGCATCCGCACGCGGGCTGTGATGGTGCAGAGCGTGAGCCACCAGCTCCTTCCCGGTTCCGGACTCGCCGTTAATCAGCACACTGATGGAAGAGCGGGATAACCGGCCTATCACTCTGTATACTTCCTGCATCGCGGGGGATTCACCGATAATACCGGATACCGGGTCGGAGGCCGCTTCCTGCCGCACCGGCATATGTTGTTCACGGTAATGCTCCAGGGCACGGGCAGCCAGCGTGACTGCATCATCAATATCAAAGGGTTTCGGCAGATAATCAAATGCGCCCTGCCGGTAAGCATTTACAGCAGCATCCAGGTCGGAATGGGCGGTCATAATAATCACCGGCAGCAGAGGGTTATGCTGTTTGACTGCCGCCAGCAGAGACAAGCCGTCCATACCCGGCATCCGGATATCGGAGATCAATACGTCCGGCTGTCCGCTGCCCAGTGCCGCCAGTACATTTTCAGCATTGTCAAAACAGACACAGGCATAACCGGCGCTGCTCAGTGCGCGCTCAAGCACCCAGCGGATCGCGCTGTCATCATCAACGACCCAGATTTTTCCCGGTTGCATATGACCTCCTCAACAGGCTTACTGACGGATTGGCAGATAAAGTGAAAATAAGGTGTGGCCCGGCCAGCTGCTGAATTCTATTTTTCCGTTATGCTGGTCTATCAGATTACGGGCGATGGATAAACCCAGCCCGGAGCCGCCTTCACGACCGCTGACCATCGGGTAAAACAGGGTATCCAGGATATGCGGCGGAATGCCCGGGCCGTTGTCCTCAATATCAATCCTGGCAGCCAGCCGGTAACGCTCACCGTGCAGTATCACCCGGAATGCTGTGCGGGTGCGCAGAATAATGGTGCCGCCTGCGGTGTGCAGGGCTTCCAGAGCATTGCGCATAATATTGAGGATAACCTGCTCGATCTGGTCAGGATAATGCGATAACTCCGGCAAACTGGGGTCGTAATCTTTGACCAGCGTGATATTGTCCGGTTTTTCCAGATTGATGAGCTGAAAAACCCGCTCCGCCACATGGTGAATACTCTGCATACTTTTCCGGCCCGGATGCTGGGGGCCGAGAAGGCGATCAACCAGTACCCGCAGACGATCAGCCTGCTCGATAATGACCTGTGTGTATTCCTGAAGTGACGGATCCGGCAGGGCGCGGGATAACAGTTGTGCCGCGCCGCGCAGCCCGCCGAGCGGGTTTTTGATTTCGTGCGCCAGTCCGCGTACCAGATCACGGGCGGCGGCCTGTTGTGCCTGCTGTAACTGCTCCTGGGTAATGCGCCGGTGACTGTCGAGGGGTGTCAGTTCCAGCAGAATAAAATCTCCGGATACTGCCTGGGCACTCAGCGAAAGAGCGTGCATCTGGTTATTCACCACCAGGGTCACATCATTGTCAGTAAAGCTGTGGCCTTCTGCCAGTGTGGCCTGCAATGTGGCGGTATCGAGGGAAAGGTAGCTGTACAGAATAGGAAGCGGTGTGCCGGTGAGTTTACGGGCACTCTGGGCGAATAACTGCATGGCCGACTGGTTGGCGTAACGGATAATCAGAGCATTATCCAGCAGCAGGACGCAGTTGATCAGTGAATCAAGGAGCTGTTCTGCCTGCGGTTTGTTATCCGGGTTCATTGTTATCCACCTCTTTGCACCAATTTGGTGCATTGTAGCATATTTACCCCGCAGGAGAAAAGGACCCGCCCAACGGCGGGTCAAGTGCTTCACGGCAACAAAATAAACCGGAGCCTGTCACTCTGAGTACTGCCAAACAGCAGCACTATCAGAATCACACGCTGTAATACATATCAAATTCAACCGGATGCGGCGTCATATTCAGGCGCTGAACATCGGCGCGCAGCAGGTCGATATAGGTGTTAATCGCATCTTCGGTAAACACACCGCCGCGTACCAGGAACTCGTGGTCAGCTGCCAGCGCATCCAGTGCATCGCCCAGAGACGGTGCGACAGTCGGGATTTCTTTCGCTTCTTCCGGCGGCAGGTCATACAGGTTTTTATCCATGGCATCGCCCGGATGAATTTTATTGATGATACCGTCCAGACCGGCCATCAGCTGTGCCGCAAAGGCCAGATACGGGTTAGCTGCCGGGTCAGGGAAGCGGACTTCAATACGGCGGGCTTTCGCGCCGGATACAATCGGGATACGGATTGATGCCGAGCGGTTACGGGCGGAGTAGGCCAGCATGACCGGTGCTTCATAGCCCGGCACCAGACGTTTGTAGGAGTTGGTGGTCGGGTTGGTAAAGGCATTCAGAGCACGGGCGTGTCTGATGATCCCGCCGATATAATAGAGAGCCATTTCTGACAGACCGGCATATTTATCCCCGGAGAACAGGTTAACGCCGTCTTTTGACAGAGACATATGGCAGTGCATACCGGAGCCGTTATCACCGACCAGCGGTTTTGGCATAAAGGTCGCGGTTTTGCCGTAGCGGTGCGCCACATTCTGCACCACATATTTGTACATCTGGGTTTCGTCTGCTTTCAGCGTCATGGTATTGAAGCGGGTAGCGATTTCGTTCTGGCCGGCAGTACCGACTTCGTGGTGATGTGCCTCCACCACCAGACCCATTTCTTCCATAATCAGACACATTTCGGAACGCAGATCCTGTGAGGAATCGACCGGCGGCAGCGGGAAATAACCACCTTTCACGCGCGGACGGTGGCCTTTGTTGCCTTCCGGATAGACGGTACCGGTGTTCCAGGCTGCTTCAATATCATTGATATGATAGTAAGCACCGGAGATATCCGCACCGAAACGGATATCATCGAACAGGAAAAACTCAGGCTCAGGCCCGAACAGGACGGTATCAGCAATACCGCTGGTACGCAGGAAATCTTCGGCACGTTTGGCGATAGAGCGCGGGTCGCGGTCATAACCCTGCATGGTATTCGGCTCTAACACATCACAGCGCAGAACCAGTGCCGGGACTTCAAAGAACGGGTCGATCAGGGCGGATTCCGCAATCGGCATCAGTACCATGTCGGATTCGTTGATGCCTTTCCAGCCGGCCATTGAGGAACCGTCGAACATTTTCCCGTCTTCGAAGAAATCTTCATCTACCTGATGAGCAGGAATCGATACATGCTGTTCCTTGCCTTTGGTATCGGTAAAGCGTAAGTCCACGAATTTAACGTTGTGCTCTTTCATCATGGTCAATACATGTTCAACAGACATATTCAGATCTCCTGGTTTGGGATGTTCCGTCAATCCTCTGGTGGTCACCCTGAGGGACACTGATTGCGGTTCTCACATTGCTTGATAAATATAAAGCGAAAAGCGTGCCAACTTTTTTAAAAGGGTGTAAACCGTGTTACAGCAGCGGGTTACTCAAATAAGGATAGCGGAAACGCGGTAAATTGCACCATAACAGTGCATTTCGGATTCGGTTTGCGGTGCCGGGATGCACTATTATGGTGCAATCAGGGCAGTGCTATTGTTTACCGGCCGCAACAGCAAAAAAAGTATCTCTTTTATCCTGAATAGGTTTATGATATGCCCCTCTGAATTCGTCGCTGAGCGTGGTATGCGCCGCTGATTTTGTAAAAAAATGGCAGGATGAATTTTATCTCTATGTTTTATAATCATTTATTTTTTAAGTGAGATGTATCACACTTCTTTCACTTGCCTCAGAGAACGTGTAAAATACCACCAAACATCTACACCATAGATGGGCGTTGTTGAAAAGAATGCTATCTGTGACGTAATTCCCATCCATTAACGAAAACGGTACAAGTCTTTGTCTATCGAGAAATTAAGAAATATTGCCATCATCGCTCACGTTGACCATGGCAAGACCACGCTGGTCGATAAATTATTACAGCAGTCCGGTACGTTTGATGAGCGTTCAAAACCGGAAGAGCGTGTAATGGACTCCGGCGATCTGGAAAGAGAGCGCGGCATTACTATTCTGGCAAAAAATACCGCGATTACGTGGAACGACTATCACATCAACATCGTTGACACCCCGGGGCACGCCGATTTCGGTGGTGAAGTAGAACGTGTGATGTCTATGGTTGACAGCGTACTGCTGCTGGTAGATGCGATGGACGGTCCGATGCCGCAGACCCGCTTTGTTACTCAGAAAGCGTTTGCAAACGGTCTGAAACCAATCGTTGTTATCAACAAAATTGACCGTCCGGGTGCACGCCCTGACTGGGTTATCGACCAGGTGTTTGACCTGTTTGACAACCTCGGCGCAACCGATGAGCAGCTCGATTTCCCGATCATTTACGCGTCTGCGCTGAATGGTATCGCGGGTACTGATTATAACGATATGGCGGATGACATGACTCCGCTGTACGAAGCTATCGTTAAGTACGTTGAGCCGCCTCAGGTTGACCTCGACGGCCCGTTCCAGATGCAGATCTCCCAGCTCGATTACAACAACTATTTAGGTGTTATCGGGATTGGCCGCATCAAGCGTGGTAAAGTCAGACCAAACCAGCAGGTAACTGTTATCGATGCGGAAGGTAAAACCCGTAACGGTAAAATCGGTAAGGTTCTCGGACATTTAGGACTGGATCGTATCGAAGCTGAAGTCGCGGAAGCCGGTGATATCATCGCGCTGACCGGTCTGGGTGAGCTGAATATCTCTGATACTATCTGTGACACCGGCTGTGTTGAAGCATTAAAACCACTGGCAGTTGATGAACCGACAGTCAGCATGTATTTCTGTGTTAACACCTCACCGTTCTGCGGAAAAGAAGGGAAATATGTCACTTCCCGTCAGATCCTTGACCGTCTGAAGAAAGAACTGGTTCACAACGTGGCACTGCGTGTTGAAGAAACTGAAGACCCGGATGCATTCCGTGTATCAGGCCGTGGTGAGCTGCACTTATCTGTTCTGATTGAAAACATGCGCCGTGAAGGTTTTGAGTTGGCGGTATCCCGTCCGCGCGTTATCTTCCGCGACATCGACGGCCGCAAACAGGAGCCGTTCGAGCAGGTAACTCTGGATATCGAAGAGCAGCATCAGGGTGATGTGATGAAAGCTCTGGGTGAACGTAAAGGCGAACTGCGTGACATGATGCCGGATGGCAAAGGTCGTGTACGTCTGGATTACAGCATCCCGAGCCGTGGTCTGATCGGTTTCCGTACTGAATTCATGACGATGACTTCCGGTACCGGTTTACTGTATGCAACATTCAGTCACTATGATGATGTTAAACAGGGTGAGATCGGCCGCCGTCAGAACGGTGTGATGATTTCCAATGGCCAGGGTAAAGCAGTTGCTTACGCACTGTACAGCCTCCAGGATCGCGGTAAGCTGTTTGTCGGTCACGGTACTGAAGTGTATGAAGGCCAGCTCATCGGTATTCACTCACGTTCAAACGACCTGACAGTTAACTGCCTGACCGGTAAGAAACTGACTAACATGCGTGCATCCGGTACAGATGAAGCAACCACACTGACTCCGTTTATCGAGAAAACCCTGGAGCAGGCGTTAGAATTTATCGATGATGACGAATTAGTGGAAGTAACGCCGAAGTCTATCCGTCTGCGTAAACGCCACCTGACTGAAAACGACCGCAAACGCGCACACCGCAGCAAAGATTAATCTCTGCCGGTTGTTTTGATTCATGCCACTCAGGGCGCCTCCGGGCGCCCTGAGCTTTTTTTGTCTGTCGTTACATGCCGGTCACAGACTGATAACGATGCGGAAATATGGGCGGGGATCGCAGCCCCGGATATTTTTTCTCACCGAAAACGGTTTTCACTCTGTTCAGGAAGGGAGTCTGCGGGTAGAGTAAAAATAATTCATCAACCCGGAGGGATGGTATGCTTTATATCTTTGACATGGGTAATGTCATTATTGATATTGATTTTAAACGTGTTTTATCAGTCTGGAGTAATTTAAGCGGCAAGCCGCTGTCTGAACTGAACAGTGATTTTATTCACGGTGAGACCTTTAAACAGCATGAATGCGGCAAAATTTCAGATGTTGAATTTGCCGAAGCCATTAATGATGAGCTGGGTATGTCGCTGAGTTTCGATGAGTTTGCCGAAGGCTGGCAGGCTATCTTTATCTCTGTCCGCCCTGATGTGATTGATATCATGAACAGGCTGCGTGAGCAGGGACACCGCGTGGTGGTGCTTTCTAACACCAACCGTCTGCATCAGGATTACTGGCCGCAGCACTATCCGGAAATCGCCGCTTCTGCGGATTTCCTGTATCTCTCCCAGGATCTGGGGCTGCGCAAGCCGGACCCGGATATCTATCAGTATTTGCTTGAAACCGAAGAATTTGAGCCGCAGGACGCGGTGTTCTTTGATGATGTCCGTGAAAACGTGGATGCGGCAATTGCGCTCGGTATCAATGGCGTGTTTGTCACCGATCGCGACACGGTCTCCCGTTATTTTGCAGAGTATGATTTTTCAGCTGAAGTGACTGAGTAATTCGTATTTGATTGTTTTTTAAACGGATATGACATGATTGCATTAATACAGCGTGTGACCCGCGCGGATGTCCGGATCGCCGGAGAAATTGCCGGTGAAATCGGTCCCGGATTACTGGTTCTTCTGGGTGTTGAGCGGGATGACGACGAACAAAAATCAAAACGACTGAGTGAGAAAGTGATGGGTTACCGCATTTTCAGTGATGCGGACGGAAAAATGAACCTGAATGTGGCACAGTCCGGCGGTCAGTTGCTGGTAGTGTCACAGTTCACCTTAGCAGCGGAAACACAAAAAGGAATGCGCCCGGGGTTTTCAAACGGCGCGGCACCGGAAAAAGCCAATACCTTATATGAGCACTTTGTATCGCAGTGCCGTGCAGCAGGAATGGTGACGGAAACAGGCCGGTTTGCGGCAGACATGCAGGTCAGTCTGACAAACGATGGTCCGGTCACTTTCTGGCTGCAGGTATGATACAAGAGTCTCAGGCCGGTCACCGGTTACCACTGACAGGAGAAAGTGCGATGTATCATTTACGTGTACCAAAAACCGATCAGGAGCTGGAAAGCTATTTTTATTTCCGCTGGGCGATGCTGCGTAAGCCGCTGAATCAGCCTCAGGGGTCGGAAAAGGACGGCTATGATACCTATGCACATCATCAGATGGTGGTGGATGAAACCGGACAGCCTGTGGCTGCCGGCCGTTTGTATATCAATGCAGAAAATGAAGGCGCGATCCGCTTTCTGGCAGTTGATCCGCAGATGCAGGGACGCGGGCTGGGGACATTGATTGCGCGCGCACTGGAATCAGTGGCCCGTCAGGAAGGTGTTAAGCGGATTGTCTGTAGTGCCCGTGAGGAAGCGGTCGCATTTTTTGAAAAATCAGGTTTTGAAAACAGAGGACCGATTACAGGCCCGCAAACGACGCCTGTTCGTCATTTTTTTATGATTAAATCCGTTGAAACCCTCGATGCGATTCTGCATCGTCCCGACTGGTGTGCTGAATTACAGAAAGCATGGTATGAAACCATCCCCCTGAGTGAAAAAATGGGGATTCGTATTACGCAGTATACCGGTCAGGAATTTATGACCACTATGCCGGAAGGGCCGAATCAGAATCTGCATCAGACGATTTTTGCCGGCAGTCAGTTCTCCATGGCGACACTGACCGGCTGGGGACTTATCTGGCTGCTGTTACAGGAAAATTCTCTGGACGGTGATATTGTGCTGGTGGATGCCAATATCCGTTACCGCAAGGCGGTGGCAGGCAGACCGGAGGCCGTTGCTTCCCGCGATAAACTCAGCGGTGATCTGGATCGCCTGGCGCGCGGCAGCAAAGCGCGGATTAAGCTGGAAGTGACCGTCGGGCAGGGTGATGAGGTCGGTGCGGTCTTTACCGGCACCTATATGGTGCTGCCCGGCCAGAAACACTGCGCGGAGTAACGGGTAAAACAGCGCCTTATGGCGCTGTTGAGCAAATCTGTCAGATCCGGGATGCTCTGATAACAGGCAAAAAGAAAAGACGCTGTAAACACATCCCTGTACGCTCGGATCGCGCCATCCATGGCGCTTACGCTTTTCGTTCGCTTGCCTGTTATCATCACGGCACATAACCCGCCGTGTTACCGATAAAAGAAAAATAGCGCCATAAGGCGCTGTTTCTGTATCAACAGGGGTTACTTAATTTCCCCGTTATCCGGGATCACCCGCTGTGCAGGCGGGGCAGAAGGTACCGGCTCTGCGAATACCGGGGTATTACTCATTTGTCCCTGTGTGATCGCCCGGTTTATCTGATTACCCTGTTTATCCTGTCCGGAGAGCATGCCGTTCAGTGTGCTGCGGATATCCGCTGCCCGCAGTTGTCCGTCCAGGCGCAGTGTGTAATTGGCGCTGCCGGTCAGTGGAGCAGGCTGCCAGCCCCATTGTGACAGGATCTGACTGTCCGCACCGGTTGCCTGTAATGTGAAACTGAAAGGTGCGGTGCCGGATAGTGTGGTCTGAAACTGCATTTTCAGCAGTCCCTCACCGGCGGAGGCGGCAAATTGTGTGGTTGCCGCGCTGTCAGCCCCGGCAGTCAGTGTCAGATACGGGCGGTGCAGTTCGACACGGTTAAAGGTGGCATTTCCGGCACTGACAGAAAGTTCGCCGTCCCATAATCCCCACTGACCGGATTTCAGAATCTGTATGGTTTTGATGTAGCCGTTCACATTGGTGAGCTGGAACGGGAAAACCGGTTGTGTATCAATCAGCAGTGCATTGGAGACCTTAATATCCTGTAAGCGGATAGTATCAATTCCCTGCGGGGCGGATTCCTGTAATGCAGAGAACCATTGTTCCGGGAAACTGTACAGCAGGTTGTCGGCGACACCGCTGGTGATATTCAGTGTCCGGGTAGCGCGGTTCCAGTCCCCGGTAAAGCGCAGAATGCTTTTATCATAACGGCCGGTCAGGCGGTTGACAGCTATCTGATCGCCGCGCAGTTCCAGGGTGCTGATAATGTCGGAGAAATGCTGTTCGCTGAGTGTCAGATCTGCCACGGCGATATCTGCCTGTCCGTTGTCCGTCTGCCAGCGCCCTTGTTTAAAGGCCAGATTTTTGACAGTGCCTTCCAGATAGTTAACAGCCCACTGATGACCTTCAAGCTTGATATTCGTGGCAGTGATATTTTTGGCCTGAATATCCGGCAGACCTTCTGTACTGTCCGCCAGCTGTGTCAGCGATTGTGGTGTCTGCCAGCGGATATCATTGAGCAGCAGATTATCAAGCTGCCACTGTCCTTCGGCGCTGCGGCGTCCGGTGGCGGTGAGCAGGCCGTTTTCGAGTGTGGCGGTCAGGTTATCAAACGTGAATTGTTTTCCGCTGACCTCGCCTTGTGTCAGGATATTTTTCAGCGGCAGTCCGTAGTAATTCAGACTGTTGGCGGAAAACTGGTATTTGCCGTTTCCGGTCAGGTCACTGCCCTGCGGCTGCCACGGTGTGATTCCGCCGGTGACGCCTTCCGCATCAATGACCCGGTTGCCGTCGGTGCGCCGGACCGTTGTCTGATTGAGTTGTAATAACCCGGCGCTGACCGGCAGGGTGCCGCTGTCAGCAGCATCAGAAATTTCGATATCCCCTTTCTGCACAATAATACGGGCAAACCAGCCGGGTTCAGAGAAACTGCGCCAGTCCAGTGTCAGCTCAACATTGGCTGCTTCCAGGGCAAAATCGCCGGAAACTGTGCTGATGCTGATATCACTGAGTGAAATAAGTGAAGGGGAGGAGAGTGAGTGACTTATCGCGGAAAGCGATACTTTGTAGCGCGTGTTGTCACTGATAAGGGCTGAAATTTGTTTTGTGCCCCATGATGTCTGCACCACAAGGGCAGTGGCAACGATAAAGATAATAACCAGTGTTATCAGCCAGAAAACAGCCCGTCCCAACCATTTCATAATGCGCTCCCCGAAAGATAATCCTGAGGGCATACTAGCGTGAGGCTCTTTATGGTGACAAGGATTATCGCGGTTTTTCCGCGCAGTGCAGCACGCGTGACCGTTTCCGGTCACGCGGTTAAACAGATGATTATTTTTCCGGCGGGAAAATCAGGTTCAGGGCAATCGCGGTCAGGCCGCCCGCAGCAATTCCGGAAGAAAGCAGGGTTTTCAGCCAGTCCGGCGCAAATTGCAGGATTAGCGGCTGCTGGGAGACTCCCATCCCGACAGCCAGCGACAGCGCAATAATCATAATTGCCCGGCGGTTCAGGGTTTCGCGTGAAACAATCCGCACGCCGGATGCCGCAATAGTCCCGAACATTACAATGGTTGCGCCGCCGAGTACCGGCTCCGGAATGTGCTGTACAAATCCGGCCACGGCCGGGAACAGCCCCAGCACGATCAGCATCAGCGCCACCACATAACCCACATAACGGCTGGCAACACCGGTCAGCTGGATCACACCGTTATTTTGCCCGAAGCAGGAGTTCGGGAAGGTGTTAAAGACCGCTGAGAGAGCGGAATTCAATCCGTTCGCCAGCACGCCGCCTTTCAGCCGCTTCATATAGAGCGGGCCGGATACCGGCTGCTCTGATACATCAGACGTGGCGGTGATATCACCGATGGTTTCCAGTGAAGTCACCATAAAAATCAGAATCAGCGGCAGCAGGAGGTTCCGGTCGATGGATAAGCCGTAATAGAGCGGCGCCGGGATCACCACCAATTCCTGCGGGATTTCCGTATGGTTATCCGGCAGCATTCCCATCCACCAGGCGGCAAGATAGCCCGCCGTCATGGCCAGTACCAGAGAAGCAACACGCAGATACGGGTTTTTCTGGCGGTTAAGCAGCACAATCACGGCCAGCACAATACCGGCGAGGATCAGGTTATTGGCGGATCCGAAAGTGTTATCCGCCATTGCGGCATAACCGCCGCCGATGGAGGTCAGCCCGACCTGGATCAGCGAGAGTCCGATAATCATCACCACCACACCGGACACCAGCGGCGTGATAATACGGCGCGCCAGGTGCAGGAAACGGGAGAGGATCACTTCTGTCATGGCTGCCAGCATCAGTGTGCCGAACAGGGCCGCCATCATCCCTTCAGTATCCACACCGTTATTTTTCAGTGCCATACCACCCATAATCAGCGGGGCAACAAAGTTAAAGCTGGTGCCCTGAATGGAGAGCAGCCCGGAGCCGACCGGTCCCCAGGTGCGGATTTGCAGCAGTGATGCCAGCCCGGAAGCGAACAGTGACATACTGATAATCCGCTGGGTATCGAGAGCGGAAAGGCCGAGCGCCTGGGCGATAAGTAATCCCGGCGTAATGACCGCCACAAACATCGCCAGCAGATGCTGACAGGCAGCAAAGAGTGTCTGCGGCAGCGGCGGACGATCTTCCAGGCGGTAAATGAGTTCACTATTTGTGTTAATCGCGGGTGTTACACTGGTTTTGTCAGAAATTGCAGAGTTCATGTCAAAAGGTCCGGAATAAGCAATTTCCGTATTTTAATGATCTGCGGCACAAAAGCAATCGTTTGCGCGGGTGAGATGTTATTTTTTATAGCGGAATATAATCACAGTTTTATTTATTTTAACTTGTTTTTATCCGCTTTTTTTTCTTTAATCCGGATACCTGCTTTTTCCTTTTGCGTAATAGGGACGTTATTAACGCGATACTGATGTAACAAATACCAACAATAAAAGGGGTACGTGAATGTATCAACTCGACGTTTACGGCACGCTGGTTGCGGCCACACTCGTCCTATTACTGGGACGTAAACTCGTAAAAACTGTACCATTCCTCGAAAAGTATACTATTCCTGAACCCGTGGCCGGTGGTCTTCTGGTCGCGATTGTATTATTGGGGTTCAAATCCGGTATGGATCTGGAAGTGAAATTTGATGATTCACTGAAAGACCCTCTGATGCTGGCTTTCTTTGCCACCATCGGGTTAAACGCCAACTTAGCCAGCCTGAAGGCGGGCGGCAAAACATTATTTATCTTCGTGATTGCGGTTGTGGGCTTACTGATTGTGCAGAACTCAGTCGGTATCTCACTGGCGAAAATGATGGGGCTTGACCCGCTGATTGGTCTGCTGGCCGGTTCTATTACTCTTTCCGGCGGCCATGGTACCGGTGCTGCCTGGGGTAAAATTTTCAGCGACAGTTATGGTTTTACCGCAGCAACGGAAATCGCGATTGCCTGTGCAACCTTTGGTCTGGTGCTCGGCGGCCTGATTGGTGGTCCGGTTGCCCGTTTCCTGATTAAAAAGACGGCTATGAGCGATGTTAAACTGCAGGATGATGAAGCACCGACCGCGTTTGAAAAACCGCAGGCCGGACGTATGATCACCTCAATGGTTCTGCTGGAAACAATTGCAATGATTGCTATCTGTCTGCTGGCAGGTACTTATCTGTATGGTGTTCTGACGGATTTCTTCACGTCGATGCAATGGAAATTCCAGATCCCGGCATTCGTGTGTGTTCTGTTTATCGGGGTTATTCTGAGTAACAGTCTGTCACTGATGGGCTTCTACCGTGTGTTTGAGCGGGCGGTGTCGGTGCTGGGTAATGTCAGTTTGTCACTGTTCCTGGCGATGGCACTGATGAGCCTGAAATTATGGGAAATTGCGTCTCTGGCGGTGCCAATGCTGGTTATTCTGGCGGTACAGACTGTTGTTATGGCGCTGTATGCTGTTTTTGTCACCTACCGGGTGATGGGGAAAAACTATGATGCTGCGGTACTGGCTGCCGGTCACTGCGGTTTCGGGATGGGCGCCACACCAACCGCGATTGCCAATATGCAGGCGGTGACAGATCGCTTCGGTCCTTCCCATGTGGCCTTCCTGGTGGTACCGATGGTGGGGGCGTTCTTCCTGGATCTGATTAACGCACTGGTTATTCCGTTCTTTCTGGCGTTACCTGTCTTCCCGGTTGCGGGGGGATAACAGAACAATCCTTAAGCAGGCAAGCCATCCTTCCGGGTGGCTTTTTTCATTATACGTTCGTATATTGTGTGCGTTCCGGCAGCCAGCGTTCGATCAGGGCTTTCGCCTGTTCCTGATAGTTCTGGTGCAGATGCCGTGCCACGCGCTGTACTTCCGGCAGCATGCCCTGATCCCGCAGTAAATCCGCTACTTTAAATTCCGCATTACCGGTTTGCCGTGTGCCGAGCAGTTCACCCGGCCCGCGGATTTCCAGGTCTTTCTGTGCGATAACAAAGCCGTCGTTGCTGTCCCGCAGCACCTGAAGACGCAGTTTTGCAGTCTGTGTCAGCGGGGTTTTATACAGCAGCACACAGTGAGAAACAGCAGAGCCGCGCCCGACCCGGCCGCGCAGCTGATGCAACTGTGCCAGCCCCAGCCGTTCCGGGTTTTCGATGATCATCAGGCTGGCATTTGGCACATCCACCCCGACTTCAATAACCGTCGTGGCGACCAGCAGATCCAGCTCACCAGCCTTAAACTGCGCCATCACCGCCTGCTTTTCTGCCGGTTTCATCCGGCCGTGAACCATCCCGACCCGCAGATCCGGCAGAGTGGCGGAAAGCTCATCAAACGTGACCTGAGCGGCCTGAGCTTCCAGCAGATCAGATTCATCAATCAGTGTACAGACCCAGTAAGCCTGGCGCTTTTCGTCCTGACAGGCACTGCGTACCCGTTCAATTATTTCATGGCGGCGGCTGTCCGGAATTGCCACTGTGGTAACCGGAGTTCTGCCCGGTGGCAGCTCGTCGATAACAGAGGTATCAAGATCCGCGTAGGCAGTCATTGCCAGGGTGCGCGGGATGGGAGTGGCGGTCATAATCAGCTGGTGCGGATGGAATCCCTGCTGTTCGCCTTTTTCCCATAATGCCAGCCGCTGATGGACACCGAAACGGTGCTGCTCATCAATAATCACCAGTGCCAGGGAATGAAAACGGATATGTTCCTGAAAAATCGCATGTGTGCCGATAACCATCGTCACATTACCGGCGGCAATAGCTTCTTCCTGTGCCAGCCGCGCCTTGCCTTTCTGTTTCCCGGCAACCCAGCCGACGCTGATACCCAGCGGCTCCAGCCACTGACGGAAGGTATTGGTATGCTGTTCAGCCAGCAGTTCTGTCGGTGCCATCAGTGCCACCTGTTTGCCGTGCGCGATAGCGCGGAGTGCTGCCAGCGCGGCAACCAGCGTTTTTCCGGAACCGACATCCCCCTGAATCAGGCGCATCATCGGCACCGGTTTTTCCAGATCCTGCTCTATTTCCGCCACTACACGCTGCTGGGCATTGGTCGGCGGGAAGGGAAGCTGTGCCAGAAACTGATTTTTCAGTGCTTCCTGCGATGTCAGAGGCAGCGCGTGATAACGCTGCGCGCCCGCTCTGACCGCCAGCATACTGAGGTGATGGGCCAGCAGTTCTTCCAGCACAATCCGTTTCAGTGCCGGATGCTGACCACTTTCCAGTTCGGCCAACTGTGTATCCGCAGGTGGCCGGTGGAGTGTTTTCAGGGCCTGCGGCAGACTCATCATGGAACGGGTCAGTTCCGGCGGCAGTAACTCATTGATGGCACAGGTATCGAGCAGCTCCAGCGCCTGATCGAGCAGTTTGCGGAGCGTGGCCTGGCGGACACCTTCGGTGGTCGGGTAGATTGGTGTGAGTGTTTCCTGTAATTCAACGGAAGCATCACTCTGGCGGACTTTGTATTCCGGGTGGAAAATTTCCGGACCGTTTTTGCCGCGCCGGATTTCGCCGTAAGCGGTGACCTGTTTTCCGGCTGCCAGTGCATTTTTCATCGCTGCCGAAAAATTAAAGAAACGCAGGGTTAAAATGCCGGTTCCGTCGCTTATCTGACAGGTCATCATCCGTTTACGGCCGAAAACCACATCGGTGCGCAGCACTTCGCCGCTGACCGTGGCATAAATCCCCGGTAACAGATCGGTGATGGTATAAAGCCGGGTCTGGTCTTCATAACGCAGCGGCAGATGGAAAAGCAGATCCTGAAGAGTATGCAGACCGATACCGGCCAGTTTGCCCGCCTGCCCGGCTCCGACGCCGTGTAAAGTCGTGAGTGGGATAGCATCAAGCAGTTGACCTTTCATTTTCTGCTCCGTTTCGTATCAGGCGGATGGTTTCTTCTGTTGCATGGCAGCCCACCAGCTGTCCGGCGCAATAATATGACCCTGTTCATCAATCTGCGGACGGGGCAGTTTCTTCTCTCGGGCGACCTGAGCCAGCACCGGATAGCCGCGTTCAAACAGCAGGCGCTGTTGTTCATCCTGTGCCAGGGCACAGCGGGGATGCTCATAGAGACCGGCGGCTTCGCGCTGGCGCTGCGCCTCATAGAGGATCACGGCGGCGGCAACAGACACATTCAGTGACTGTACCATGCCGGACATCGGGATCATAATATGCTGATCCGCCAGTCTGACCGCTTCCTGAGAAATGCCGGTTTTCTCTGATCCCATGATAATGCAGGTCGGGCGGGTAAAATCGATTGTCCGGAAATCCACAGCGTTGTCAGACAGATGGGTGGCAAGTATCTGCATACCCTGTGATTTCAGCAGTGTCACGGCATCACCGAGCGTATTGTGGTTATGCACATTCACCCAGCTGTTGCTGCCGGCGGCGGAAGAGACCAGAGTTTTGATTTTTTCCGGCCAGACAGCATGCAGATCATGGATACCGACAGCATCCGCACTGCGGATCACAGCCGAGACATTATGCGGCTTATGCACTTCCTCGAGACACAGGGTGAGGTCCGGCTGGCGCATCGCCATCATCCGGCAGATGCGCTCATAACGTTGGGAATTCATACCGTGTTATTAATTCCGGTTGCGGCTGACGCGCAGGACATCCGGCATAATGCGGATCTTACGCATAATATTCGCAAGCTGGATACGGTCTTTTGCGGTCAGGCGGATAAAGGCGCAGTAAACGCGGCCGTCTTTCTCCTCGGTATTCATGCTCTGAATACTGGAGTTGGCATCATTAATTGCGGCAGTCAGGTTAGCCAGCGCGCCCTGGTGGTTAAACATATCCACTTTGATTTCAGCGATAAAATCAGTGTCGATATCATTATCCCACTCAACGGCCATGAATTTTTCCGGCTCTTTTTCATATCCGCGGATATTACGGCAGGATTCATGGTGGATAACCAGGCCTTTCCCCGGGCTGATATGGGCGATAATCGGGTCACCCGGTACCGGACGGCAGCATTTGGCAAAGGTGATAAGCACCCCGTCCGCGCCTTTGATCGGCAGCTTGCGGGTGGTACTTTCTTCAGTGCCGGTTTCAGGCTCATTAAGCAGGTTACGGGCAACTACCACACTCATGGCATTACCCAGCCCGATTTCCGCCAGCAGATCATCCAGTGTGGCCAGTTTCATCCGTACCAGTTCGCGGCTGATATTTTCCTGCGGGATATCCGTGATCTTACGGCCGTTACCGAGTGCATGGTTGAGCAGACGGCGGCCGAGGTTGACGGAATCATCCCGTTTGAGGTTTTTCAGTAACTGACGGATTTTTGCCCGGGCTTTTGAACTGACAACAAAGTTCAGCCACGCGGCATTCGGCCGTGCGCCCGGAGCGGTAATAATTTCAACAGTTTGTCCGCTGGTCAGTTGCTGAGAGAGGGGATACGGCTGGCGGTCAACACGTGCGCCGACACAGGAGTGGCCGATGTCCGTATGGACGGCATAGGCGAAATCGACCGGTGTGGCGCCGGTCGGCAGCTCCACAATCCGGCCTTCCGGAGTGAAAACATAAATCTCATCAGGGAAGAGGTCGGATTTCACGCTCTCAATAAATTCAAAGGTATTGCCGGTACTTTGCTGAAGCTCTATCAGGCTCTGCATCCAGCGGTGAGCACGCACCTGTGCGGTGGTGCCGGATTCTCCGTGCTCTTTGTATGCCCAGTGTGCCGCCACCCCCATTTCTGCCATCTGGTCCATATCCTCGGTACGGATCTGGACTTCCACCGGCACCCCGTGAGGACCGATAAGTGAGGTGTGTAATGACTGATAGCCGTTGGCTTTTGGGATGGCGATATAATCTTTGACGCGGCCGGGACGCGGTTTGTACAGACCGTGAACCTGACCCAGTACGCGGTAACAGGTATCGACACTGCTCACAATTACGCGAAATGCATAAATGTCCATAATCGAGTGAAAACGCTGCTCTTTCAGGTGCATTTTCCGGTAGATGGAGTAGAGATGTTTTTCCCGCCCGCTGACTTTGCAGCTGATACCCGCTTCCGTCAGACGCCCTTCGATTTCGGATAAAATCTTTTGGATCATCTCTTTACGGTTACCGCGTGCCGCTTTCACCACTTCTTTGATGACGCGGTAACGGTTCGGGTAAAGGGCTTCAAATCCCAGCTCCTCAAGCTCCGTTTTGATATGGTGAATACCGAGACGGTGAGCCAGAGGACTGTAGATTTCAAGGGTTTCGCGCGCAATACGGCGGCGCTTATCGGGACGCAGAGACCCGAGCGTGCGCATATTGTGCGTGCGGTCTGCCAGCTTGATGAGAATGACGCGGATATCTTTTACCATCGCCATCACCATCTTGCGGAAGTTTTCAGCCTGAGCTTCTTTTTTATCGCGGAAGTTCAGTTTGTCTAACTTCGATACTCCTTCCACCAGCCCGGCAACAGTGGTGCCGAACAGTTGTTCAATATCCTGAAAGGTGGCAGGTGTATCCTCGATAACGTCGTGCAGCAATGCTGCCATCAGTGTTTCCAGGTCGAGACGCATCTCGGCCAGGATACAGGCAACAGCGACCGGATGGGTGATATACGGTTCGCCACTGGAGCGGGTCTGCCCTTCGTGAGCATCCCGCGCAACGACATAGGCTTGTTTTAACAGACCAATCTGCTCTTTCGGCAGATAATCCTTAACAATATGGTTCAGGCTTTCAAACAGGTACAAGGCAGACCTACCTTAACTTAACGACGGCCTTCGGCGATTGCAGAAACCGCTTGCATTTCAGCAGCTTCCTGCTCCTGTTGCTCCTGGCGCTCACGGGCATCAAGGATCTGGCCGTTGATCAGATTTTCTTCGATTTCGCGCAGGGCGATCACGGTGACTTTATCGTTTTCTTCCGGAACCAGAGGCTCTTTGCCGCCGGCCTGTAACTGACGTGCACGGCGTGCTGCCACTAATACGAGGTCAAAACGGTTACCAATTTTTTCTACTGCATCCTGGACTGTTACGCGTGCCATAGGTGTGCTACTCCACAGATAAATAAATGACTCGGCATGATACTGAAAGTTGTATCACTGTGCCAATAATTTGGTGATTAAAGCATCATGTCGCTGAACCTGGCGACCTGAACGCAGACGTTCCGCCCGGATAATCGTCTGTAAATCGGTCAGCGCGACATTAAAATCATCATTCACAATCAGATAATCGTACTCGCCATAGTGCTGCATTTCACTGACCGCCTGTGCCATGCGTCCGGCAATGACCTCGTCACTGTCCTGACCTCGGCCGCGCAGACGGCGCAGCAATTCCTCACGGGACGGCGGCAGAATAAAGATACTGCGGGCTGCCGGCATCTGCTCCCGGATTTGGCGGGCTCCCTGCCAGTCAATATCAAGAAATACATCAACACCGGAGTTCAGGATATCTTCCACTGTTTTACGGGCGGTGCCGTAATAATTCCCGAAGACACAGGCATGCTCGAGAAACTCATTACGGCCGATCATGCTTTTGAATTCATCTTCAGTGGTGAAGAAATAGTGCTCTCCGTGCACTTCGCCCGGGCGGATACCGCGGGTGGTGTGCGAAACAGAAACCTGGGTATCATATAAAGGCTGTGTTTTCAGTAATGCCTGAATAAGACTCGATTTTCCCGCGCCACTCGGCGCAGAGACAATATATAACGTACCTTGGGTCATTGTTGATGTCTTGTCTGATTGGAGGTTGAAAAAGCCACGGGGAATAAATCCCAGCATATAGTATACACACACGCGCAGCGACATGCAGCGTTCAGGTGATTATCTGCTGAAAATTTCTTATTTTTCCGGTCGGATGAATACGGATGTTTCATTTTTCCGCACAGCCGGAATAAAAATGTACATATAGTCCGCCAATTACATGACAGTGAGATACAACAGGAAAAACTGACAAACAGAGCAGATAAACGGAGCCGGAACCGGTATTGTCCGGTTCCGGGGGCGTTGCTATTGCGGCTAGTCCTGATTCTCGTAATTAAAGACCGGCAACCCGAGGCGGTAGCGGATGGCGATTAACCGGGATGTCAGACCGGCTGCCAGGGTAATAATAATGACGGCATCGCGGGGCAGCGGCGTGTAAAAAAGTAATCCCATATAGAGCCAGGCGGCGGCAAAGGAGATACCGGCATATAATTCTTTCTGGAAAACCAGCGGAATGGTGTTACACAGCATATCGCGCAGTACACCACCGAAAACACCGGTGATAACGGCGGCTATGGCTGCAATGATCGGGCCGTAGTTCATATCGAGTGCTATCTGGGCGCCGATAATGGAAAATACCATCAGCCCGATGGCATCCAGGATCAGGAAAAGACGCCGCAGATGCTTCATCATCGGCGCAACCCAGATAGTAATAACGGCAGCACAGGCAACCGTAATAATATATTCAGGATGTTTGACCCAGCCCAGCGGGTAATGGCCCAGCAGCATATCGCGAACAGAACCGCCACCGATAGCGGTTGCGGAGGCGATAATAATCACCCCGAATACATCCATTTTACGGCGGCCGGCAGCAAGGGCACCGGTCATGGCTTCAGCGGTAATACCAATAATGTACAGGATACTGAGTAACATAGTTTTATCATTGCCGGTTTATCGGAAGGTTAGCATAATCAGCGCAGCGGTAAGTCTCGACTGAGTTTTTTTAGTCTGATCTAATCGGATTACCTGAGATTATCCGAACTGATGGTATAGAAAGAGAGTATCACTCTAATGAATGAATATCAGATAACAACAATACCCCGTCATCATCAGCTTACTAATATTAATATATGGACGCCGGATAGCCAATGGCTGGTTTATGATCTCCGGCCTCGGGGGGCGTCGTTTACCGGAAAAACGATAGAAAAAATTCATGTGAATACAAAAGAAGTCCGTAAAATTTACCGGGGAACTGCCGGAGCCTGTGCCGGTGTGGTGACTGTCAGCCCTCAGTTGCCGGTGCGCTATGCCTTTATCCGCGGACCGCTGAACCCGGATCCGCAATGGCAGTATGATTTTCACCACCGCCAGGGGGTGATGGTCCGTGATGATGCGCCGGGTATTGCACAAAATATTGATGCTTTCTGCATTACGCCGCCATATCAGCCCGGTGCACTGCGTGGCGGGACACATGTGCATGTGTTCAGTCCGGACGGGGAATGGCTGAGTTTCACTTATAATGACCATGTGCTGCACGAGCGTGATCCGGCTCTGGATCTGCGTAATGTGGCAGTGGCGGTTCCGCTGTATCCGGTATGTACCGGAAAACAGCATCCGCGTGAATATGACGGGGAATTTTTCTGCTGCGTAGTGTCGCGGACAACCCCGGTACCACGGCCGGGCAGTGATGAGATCAGCCGTGCGTATGAAGAGGGCTGGATTGGTCAGCGGGGGTATCTGCGGGCTGACGGTACCTGTCAGCGGCGGGCAATTGCGTTTATCGGTGACACCCGGGCAGAAAACGGGGATGTGATCCCGGAGATTTTCCGTCTTGATTTGCCGGAAATGCCTGAGGATTATGCCATTGCCGGTGATCAGCCGCTTGAGGGGACTGACAGCACAATGCCCGCACCACCAGCCGGGATAACCCAGACCCGCCTGACATTTACACATCAGCGCAGATATCCGGGATTGGCAAAACATCCGCGTTTCTGGCTGCGCAGTTCACCTCAGGGTGACAAAATTGCGTTTCTGATGCAGGACGGGAAGGGGATTGTTCAGTTGTGGACGATTTCTCCGCAAGGCGGAGAGCCGAATCAGGTCACCTCCGGCAATGATGGTATTGAATCTGCGTTCAGCTGGGACAGTACCGGGCAGTATCTGACCTTTATCCGCAAAGGGCTGGTGATGGTATGCTGTGCTGAAACAGGGATATGCCGGGCAGTGACTGCACCATCGGCAGATCCGGTTTCAGGGGATGCGGCGGTATTTTCACCGGATAACAGCCGGGTGGCATTTCTGCGCCGCACAAACGACTGGCAGCAGATTTGGGTGGCAGACACCGGGCTGTAACAGCGGCAGATTACTCTTGCGGTAACGGTGAGTTGGGTGAATTGTGAGCGGTTTCAGCCGCTTCCAGGCGTTTTACCCGCTCCGCAGGGGATGACTCACTGTTATCTTTGCCGTCGAATGCATAATCGACCGGCGCCAGAAGGGTATCGAGCACAGCAGAGAAAGGCAGGTCAATGGCGACAATCGGTTTCATTACCCAACCGGTTTCGTCATCCTGCAACATGGCGATGCTGTTTTTGGTGCCGGGATAGTAGCCCTCTGTCGGGCCGGTCCGGGTCATAATACTTGAGCAGCCACTGAGTATTGTACTCAGTCCCAGCAATCCGCTTATCATCATACATTTATGTGTCATAACATGTCCCTGCATATACAGCGGGCGGGTACCGGTAATAATTCACCCGACCGTCGTACTATTCCATAAATAGAGTGTACTGAGAAGTTTTTGTTTTTTTGTGTGATCCGGGTTTTTGCTTAATGCCAGAGCTTTGTTGCCGGCAACACACTCAGATCACAGACAAAGAATATCATTCCCGGGGAACTGTTTTAACAGAACCAGCGGAATTGTCTGTCAGAAAGTGTGACAATATTTATTGAATAATGCGTTTCTTTGATGCTAATACAATGATAAAAAAGGGATTATTACAGTCATTGCCGGAAGGAATTCCGGGTAAACTGGGACGCATTACTGAACAGTGTGAAGTAAATTGCCTTGTGCTTTATACCGGTCAGTAATGTCAGTTAACAGATCCAAAGTCCTCGTTATACCTTTACCCCGTTATGTTCTTACCACATAACGGGGATTTTTTTACCGGCGGCTGCAACAGTGCTGCAGATGATCATTAATCATGCCGATGGCCTGCATAAAGGAATAACAGATAACCGGCCCGCAGAATTTAAATCCGCGTTTTTTCAGTGCTTTTGCCAGTGCATGGGACAGCGGGGTATCTGCCGGGATTGTGCTGCTGTCTGTATGGTGGTTAATCAGCGGCGTGTTACCGGTGAAATTCCACAGAAAATCACTGAAATCCTCACCGGCCTGCTGCATCGCCAGATATGCTTTTGCATTGCTGATAATAGCATTGATTTTTGCCCGCTGGCGAACAATACCCGGGTTCTGCATCAGTCTGTCCGTGTCAGCATCTGTCATCGCTGCCACTTTTTCCGGATCAAACTGAAAGAATGCCTGCCGGTAATTCTCCCGTTTTTTCAGGATCACCAGCCAGGAAAGACCCGCCTGCTGGCCCTCAAGGCAGATCATTTCAAATAATTTATGGTTATCCCGTTCAGGGACGCCCCATTCTGTATCATGATACTGAATATAGAGCGGATCATCGGTAACCCAGGCACAGCGGGTCTGAGCAGCAGCGGACAGTGACATTATGTTCTCCCGGAAGACAGCTTTTTTGTTAATTTATACTGGATAAATATCCATGTAAACGGGTATGTTTCCGGTTTTTCGATCCGGGCGGAAAAAGATCGGAGAAGCGCTGTATAGTCCGGCAGTCAGAGGGTATACTGAATGACTTTTATTTTATTATTCATTTTCTCGCGTGCGGATCCAACATGCAAAAGTTTGATACCAAAACCTTCCAGGGTCTTATCCTGACTTTACAGGATTACTGGGCGCGCCAGGGCTGTACCATTGTTCAACCACTGGACATGGAAGTCGGCGCCGGCACTTCACACCCGATGACGTGTCTGAGAGCGTTAGGGCCGGAACCGATTGCGGCGGCCTATGTGCAGCCATCCCGTCGTCCGACGGACGGCCGTTACGGGGAAAACCCGAATCGCCTGCAGCACTATTATCAGTTTCAGGTCATCATCAAACCGTCTCCGGATAATATCCAGGAACTGTATCTCGGCTCTCTGAAAGAGCTGGGTATTGACCCGACGGTTCATGACATTCGTTTTGTTGAAGATAACTGGGAAAACCCGACACTGGGTGCCTGGGGATTAGGCTGGGAAGTCTGGCTGAACGGGATGGAAGTCACTCAGTTTACTTACTTCCAGCAGGTTGGCGGACTGGAGTGCAAACCGGTTACCGGGGAAGTCACTTATGGTCTGGAACGTCTGGCGATGTACATCCAGGGCGTGGACAGCGTTTACGATCTGGTCTGGTGTGACGGCCCGCTGGGTAAAACCACTTATGGTGATATCTATCATCAGAACGAAGTTGAGCAATCCACTTATAACTTTGAATATGCGGATGTGGACTTCTTATTCACCTGTTTTGAACAGTATGAAAAAGAAGCACAGGCATTGCTGGCACTGGAAACCCCACTGCCGTTACCGGCCTACGAGCGTATTCTGAAAGCAGCTCACTCTTTCAACCTGCTTGATGCGCGTAAAGCGATTTCGGTGACGGAACGTCAGCGTTATATCCTGCGCATCCGTACCCTGACCAAAGCCGTTGCTGAAGCTTACTATGCCTCCCGTGAGGCACTGGGCTTCCCGATGTGTAAAAAGAACTAAGAGGCTGTCATGACACAACAGACTTTCCTGACGGAAATCGGCACAGAAGAGTTACCGCCGAAGGCGCTTCGTTCTCTTGCTGAATCTTTTGCGGCCAATCTGACCGCCGAACTGGCCGCCGCTAACCTGACTCACGGTGATGTGACCTGGTATGCGGCACCGCGCCGCCTGGCGGTAAAAATTGCCGGTCTGGCGGAATCTGCTGCTGATCGCGAAGTGGAAAAGCGCGGCCCCGCCATTGCCCGGGCATTTGATGCCGAAGGCAAACCGACAAAAGCGGCGGAAGGCTGGGCACTCGGCTGCGGGATCACCGTTGATCAGGCAGAGCGCATGGTCACCGACAAAGGTGAATGGCTGCTGTACCGCGCTGTGGAAAAAGGGAATAAAGCCAAAGAATTACTGGCAGAGATGGTCAGCCGTGCACTGACAAAACTGCCTATCCCGAAACTGATGCGCTGGGGTGATAAAGAGACTCATTTTGTGCGTCCGGTTCATACCGTCACTATGCTGATGGGTGCGGATGTTATTCCGGGTGACGTTCTGGGGATCACTTCTGACCGTATTATCCGTGGTCACCGTTTTATGGGTGAAGCGGAATTCACTATCGCGAATGCGGATGAGTATCCGGCAATTCTGGAAACCCGCGGTAAAGTGATGGCAGATTACGATGCCCGTAAAGCGATGATCAAACGCGATGCGGAAAAAGCAGCACTGGCTCTGGGCGGCGTGGCTGACCTGACTGACAGTCTGCTGGAAGAAGTGACCTCACTGGTGGAATGGCCGGTTGTGCTGACGGCGAAATTCGAGGAAAAATTCCTCGCAGTTCCGTCAGAAGCCCTGGTTTATACCATGAAAGGTGACCAGAAGTACTTCCCGGTTTACGACAAAAACGGCAATCTGATGCCGAACTTTATCTTTGTCGCTAATATCGAATCTTCTGATCCGGCACAAATCATCGCCGGGAACGAAAAAGTGGTTCGTCCGCGTCTGGCGGATGCCGAATTCTTCTTCAAAACCGACTGTAAAAAACGTCTGGAAGATAACCTGCCGCGTCTGAGTACGGTTCTGTTTCAGCAGCAACTGGGCACACTGCGTGATAAAACAGATCGCCTTGAAGCTCTTGCAGGCTGGATTGCCGGTCAGATTGGTGCGGATGTGAATCACGCCACCCGTGCCGGCCTGCTGGCCAAATGTGACCTGATGACCAACATGGTATTTGAGTTCACTGATACCCAGGGTGTGATGGGCATGCACTATGCACGCCATGACGGTGAATCTGAAGATGTGGCGCTGGCACTGAAAGAGCAGTATCAGCCGCGTTACGCCGGTGATAACCTGCCGTCAACGCCGGTTTCTGATGCCCTGGCGATTGCTGATAAAATGGATACCCTGGCGGGGATCTTCGGTATCGGCCAGCATCCGAAAGGAGATAAAGACCCGTTTGCTCTGCGCCGTGCCGCACTCGGTGTGCTGCGTATCATCGTTGAAAAAGGTTACAACCTCGACCTGGAAACGCTGACACAGGAAGCCGTACGCCTGTATGGTGATAAGCTGACTAACGCGAATGTGGTCACTGACGTGGTTGATTTCATATTAGGTCGTTTCCGTGCCTGGTATCAGGAGCAGGGTTATGCGATTGATACTATCCAGGCGGTTCTGGCTCGTCGTCCGACCCGTCCGGCGGATTTTGATACCCGTATGAAAGCGGTCACGCACTTCCGCACTCTGGACGAAGCCACGGCCCTGGCTGCTGCCAATAAGCGTGTTTCCAATATTCTGTCGAAGAGTGATGATACACTGAATGATGCGGTTCTGGCGTCATTAATGAATGCACCGGAAGAAATTCGTCTGGCGGCGTATGTGACTGACCTGAAAACACAGCTGGCACCGCTCTATGCGGAAGGTAAATATCAGGAAGCTCTGACTGAACTGGCCTCTCTGCGTGAATCGGTGGATGCCTTCTTTGATAGTGTGATGGTGATGGATAAGGATGACAATATCCGCCGCAACCGTCTGACTTTATTAAATGAATTGCGTAACCTGTTCCTCGGTGTTGCGGACATTTCGCTGTTGCAGTAACCGGTGAAAGAGTCAAAAGCCCGGCAATGCCGGGCTTTTTTTTACTGGAGTGGTTTTTTTATCTCATATTCAAATACGGGTGTTGATGAAATTTTACCGTTAGCTGAATGATAAAGTTCATAAGCTCTGAATTTAGCTGTTTCATTCATTATCTCACCGTCATTAATATAGGCCAGCACATCACTGTCGGTTGAAATATCCAGTGCCTCCAGATACTTTTTATTGTTAAATGCGATTTGATTTGCCTTAACAAATAAACTGCCTTTAAGGTTACCATGATTGTTAATACCAACACCGGTTTCGGTGCCTTCTAACCCTTTGATATTTGTGGTTTCTGCGGACATATTGTTTTTATTATTAATAATGGCCCGGCCGATAGCCGTCATTTTGTGGTCACCATCAATCTGAATATTACCATTATTGGTCATTGTACTGTTTTCCAGTACAGAATCGACCCTGGTGGTACGGATAATACCTTTACTGCCATTCGTCAGTACTGAATTCACCAGATCCATTGTCAGTTGGCTGTTCATATAACGCTGTTTCTGTGCATTACCTACCGGGCCGGTTTCAATCTCACCGTGATTTTTTATCACGGTATTATTCGTACTGATATGCATATTATCTGTTTTAATCCGGCTGCCGTGGCGGACAGTTAATTTACCTGCCTGGCTGCTGTCACTCTGTAGTGCCTCCAGATCACGTATTCCTTCTGGTGTATATTTCACTAATTCATGGCCGGTAAATAAGGTCAGGTTCGGTGTCAGGACGTGACTGTCACGAAAGTCAATATTGCCGGCAATCACGGCGAGTTTTTGAACTGATGAAAATGCATCGTCGTTAATATTGTTAAAGCGGATAGTGCCTTCATTACCGTAATAACCCAGCAAATTTCCTTCCGGAGATACCACGGCTTTGCCGGCAGCCAGCGTCAGTTTTTCTGTACCGGACACACTGCACCCGTTACAGGTAATACCGTTCGGATTGGCAATAATCAGATGGGCTTTTTTACCGTCGACATGCATATTACCGCGCAGTTGTGATTTTTCCGTTGACAGTACTTCATTAATAATCATACCGGCGCCGGATTCCCGGTTATTAAATACCACACCTTCTTTACCGATATTAAACTGATCGTAGGCATTATAAGAAACACCGTGTGCGTTTACCGGTGCGATATTAATGGTTGTATTATTTCCCTGACGGACGACCTGAGTTGTATCTGCAGACGCCGGATTAACGATAATATCTGCTGCAGAGGCGAACTGCGTAAGTAAAAGGGCACTGCTGATAACGGATAGCTTTACTATTTTTGGCATAACCACTCCCTGGTTGTTGTTAAGATACAAAGAACACGGGCAGGATAAATAAAGTCTCTGATGACGGATATGAACGGGGTGGTTATTTTTTGTCAGTTTTCAGCATTCCGATAGCAAATAAAAAACATACCGTTTACCAATAAGCGGATAAAAAACAGAAATTTGGCTGATAAATCGGCGAAATAAAAATAATGTGGCGAAAAACAAAAAATTCCTGTTTCAGCTCTTGACGTTCCCCCCGTCCGGCAGTAAGATTCACCCCGCTTTCGGCGAGTAGCGCAGCTTGGTAGCGCAACTGGTTTGGGACCAGTGGGTCGTAGGTTCGAATCCTATCTCGCCGACCATATTAAGAAAAACCCTGCTTTTACAGCAGGGTTTTTTGCTTTTCAGCATATACCGTTTTTCCTCTCCTGTTACTTTCAAAAATTCCGCTGCTTTTTTGATATCGCTGTTTCCTGTTATCCGTTTAACTGTCCGCCGAAAAGGATTTCATCAGACGGACGGATACATGATAAGAAAAACAGTGGCTGCTGTTGCGATGGCGGCCTGTGGCTGCGCATGGGGCAGTACTTACACTTCTTCGCCGGTTTCTCCGGCATCCTGCGCCATACTGTCAGAGGTGGTGATTAAACAGCGTGAATTAATCGAACCGGCGTATTTGGCGGATGAATTTGAAAAAAAAGTTACCGGACATTGTCTGACATCGGAACAGATGGCTGAGGCGGTTATGGCACTGGAGTCGGCGGTGCATCAGGCCGGATTTATCATGGCACAAATCAGTGTGCCGCCGCAGAATGTCAGTGACGGTACGCTGACACTCCATTATCTGCCCGGTTATCTGAGTGGCTACCGCGATAAAGAGAGCGGGGAAGCGCGCTTTGGCCTGAACCTGATTTTCCCGCAGCGGGCGGACGGACAACTGAACATCCGTGATACCGAGCTGGGAATGACACATCTGAATCAGCTGCCCGGTCTGGGTGCTCAGGCGGCGGTTGAACCCGATCCGCAGAATCCCGGCAACAGTGTGATCACCATTGCCCGGCAGAAAAAACGCAGCATAAGCGGCTCACTTGAAATCAACAACTACGGCAGCTCTTCAACCGGCAGCAGGCAGGTAAGCAACCGGCTCAGCATTGAAAATCCGTTACAGCTGTATGATCGCCTGTTTATTTATACTCTGCGGGATATGGACAGAGATCATTCTGCCGGGGTGAAATTTATCTATGGGCAATACCGGATCCCCTTCCGGCACTGGGAATTGACGGCAGGCGGCAGTTACAGTGAGCAAAAGCAGCGATACCCGGTATACCGGAGATCACTGGACTATTTTACCCGCAGCAAAACGCTGGATCTGAGCCTTGGCCGTAAGCTGCTTCTGACCCCTGCACATGGCGTCTCTCTCAGCAGCGGCATTTCTGTGGTAACCCGGCATGTCACGCTCGGACATACTCCGCTGATATTACCTGAACGCCGTTCTGTTTACTGGAACACCGGACTGAATTACCGCTGGTATCATCCGGAATTCACTTTTCAGTATCAGGTGCAATATAAGCATTCACTGAACCGCTTTGGTGCTCTTCCGGTAACACATAAAAATCTGAAACCTACCAGGCAGCTGATGGCTGAAACAACGGTGACTGTACCATTCCGCCTCGCCGGTCAGGCATTTTATTATGAGGGTGTTATGCGTGGTTTCATCAATGCGGATAAAGCGGATGAGATGGATTATGAATCGCTGAGCGGCCGTTATTCGGTGCGCGGTTATCCGTTTTCTCACAGTATGAGTGCCGCGCGGGCATTTATCAGCCGCAATGAGGTAGTCTGGCAGCAGGTATTGCCGGGTCACAATCTGTATCTGGCGGCGGATGCCGCGCTGCCGGGGGTGAAAATTTCCGGAGGTGTCCGCTCTCATGGTCTGGCCGGTACCGAAATAGGGGTTAAAGGCTTTTACAAATCACTGAGCTATCAGGTCTTTACCGGTATGCCGCTGAAAGAGGCTGAACGTGTGCGGGCTTTTTCTCCGGTGGCCGGGTTTTCTGTCGGTCTCAGCTACTGAGGGGGATAGTTTGATTTCAGTGCGTGATAGTTCCGCTGTATATCAGGCCGGGTGCGGATTACAGCGGCAGATGTGGCAAAAGGTGCAACGGAAAACACTGTGACAGTGATATCAGACAAAATAATCGCGCACTAATTAAGCATTCAGTCACAAAACCCGGATAATTTTTATCAGCTGTTTATTCTGTGAACTTTTTGTCCGGCAGGTGAATAAATGCTCAGTTGTGCACCTGCTCAAACATTTTGGCTGTTTTTGTTATCAAAACGTTTGATTTGTGTGTTTTATGTGTAGTCGTCATCCATAGTCAATAGTATTGACTGCCTCTGTGACAGTTGATTTAGTGAAGTGTCAGAAAATAATAAACAAACTGAAATCTGTGGTCCGGCACTGCCGGACCACAGAGCAAACACGACATTCAACGACAGGCGGAGATAATGACGATGAGAAGCGCCAAGCGTAAGACAGGATTTGCGAAGCTGAGTATTACACTGGTTGCCCTGGCAGTATCTGCCAGCGTTAATGCGGCGGGAACGCTGGTTTTTTGTTCTGAGGGATCACCGGAAGGGTTTAACCCGCAGTTGTTTACCTCGGGAACCACCTATGATGCCAGCTCCGTGCCGCTGTATAACCGGCTGGTGGAGTTTAAGGCCGGTACAACCGAACTGGAGCCGGGTCTGGCCGAATCCTGGGATGTGAGCGAAGACGGAAAAACCTATACTTTCCATCTGCGCAAAGGGGTGAAGTTTCACAGCAGCAAGGATTTCAAACCGACCCGTGATTTTAATGCGGATGATGTGGTCTTTACGTTCGACCGCCAGAAAAACCCGGATAACCCGTATCACAAAGTATCCGGCGGCAGTTATGAATATTTCAGCGGCATGGATATGGATAAAATCATCGACAAAGTTGAAAAAGTCGATGATAACACCGTCCGTTTTCAGCTGAGCCGCTCTGAAGCGCCGTTCCTGGCAAACCTCGGGATGGACTTCGCATCAATTCTCTCCGCAGAATATGCGGATCAAATGCTGAAAGCCGGTACACCGGAGAAAGTGGATCTGAACCCGATAGGCACCGGGCCGTTTGTGTTACAGCAGTACCAGAAAGACTCCCGTATCCTGTATAAAGCCAATGACGATTACTGGAACGGCAAACCGAAAATTGACCGTCTGGTCTTCTCCATCACCCCGGATGCGTCTGTCCGTTACGCCAAATTGCAGAAAAACGAGTGTCAGGTGATGCCGTACCCGAACCCGGCAGATCTGGAGCGTATGCGCGCGGATAAAAACATTGTCCTGAAAGAGCAGCCGGGCCTGAACGTCGGCTATCTCTCCTATAACGTCACGAAAAAACCGCTGGATAACGTCAAGGTTCGTCAGGCGCTGAATATGGCTGTTAATAAAGATGCCATCATTGATGCGGTTTATCAGGGCGCAGGTCAGAAAGCGAAAAACCTGATCCCGCCGACTATGTGGGGCTACAACAACAGTATCGACGATTATCCGTATGATCCGGAAAAAGCCAAAGCTCTGCTGAAAGAAGCAGGTATGGAAAACGGCTTTGAAATCGATCTGTGGGCGATGCCGGTGCAGCGTCCGTATAACCCGAATGCCCGCCGTATGGCTGAGATGATCCAGGCAGACTGGGCGAAAGTCGGCGTGAAAGCCAAAATTGTGACTTATGAGTGGGGTGAGTACCTCAAGCGCGCGAAAGCGGGTGAACCTCAGACCGTCATGATGGGCTGGACCGGTGATAACGGGGACCCGGATAACTTCTTCGCCACACTCTTCAGCTGTGCAGCCAAAGAGCAGGGTTCCAACTACTCAAAATGGTGTGATCAGTCCTTTGAAAACATCATTCAGCCGGCACGTACCACCGCTGATCCGAAAGAGCGTACCAAGCTGTATGAGCAGGCTCAGGTGGTGATGAAAGAGCAGGCGCCTGCGCTGATCGTTGCTCACTCCACGGTTTTTGAGCCGGTGCGCAAAGAAGTGAAAGGCTATGTGGTGGATCCGCTGGGTAAACACCACTTTGACAATGTCTCTATCGAAAAATAAGTAAACCGGAAATAAGTGTTACCGGTCTGCCGCCTCCTCCGGGAGGCGGCAACCCTGTATCGAACCGCATTGCACGGACGACGCAGAACACATAATTAAAACAATATTATTCATCGTGTGAGTATAAAGGGAAAGTCCTCCCTTTCGTCCGGTCTTATGACCTGAGCGCTGTCAGCGGCCATTACAAGAGAAACAGGGATATGCTGCAATTTATCCTCCGACGTGTCGGGATGGTAATACCGACGTTTATCGGTATTACGTTACTGACGTTTATATTTGTTCATCTGATCCCGGGAGACCCGGTCACTATCATGGCGGGTGAGCGGGGAATTTCCCCGGAACGCCACGCCCAGCTGATGGCGGCTCTGGGGCTGGATCAGCCATACTGGAAACAGTACCTTCATTATATCAATGGTGTCCTGCACGGTGACCTCGGCCTCTCTCTGAAAAGCCGCCAGCCGGTGTGGGAAGAGTTTGTCCCCCGCTTTAAAGCCACGCTGGAACTCGCTGCCTGCGCTATGATTTTTGCCATTTCTGTCGGGATCCCTGTCGGGGTGCTGGCGGCAGTCAAACGGGGTTCGGTATTTGATCACACAGCTATCGGGATCTCCCTGACCGGCTATTCCATGCCGATCTTCTGGTGGGGCATTATGCTGATCATGCTGGTGTCGGTGAATCTCGATCTTACGCCGGTATCGGGGCGGTTATCGGACAGTGTGTTTCTGGATGACAGTCAGCCGCTGACCGGATTTATGCTGATTGATACCCTGATCTGGGGTGAGGACGGGGATTTCCGGGATGCTGTGATGCATCTTATCCTGCCGTCCATTGTGCTCGGCACCATCCCGCTGGCAGTGATTGTCCGTATGACCCGTTCGGCGATGCTGGAAGTGCTGGGTGAGGATTATATCCGCACCGCCCGCGCCAAAGGGCTGAGCCGCATCCGTGTGATTGTGGTGCATGCGCTGCGTAACGCCCTGCTGCCGGTGGTGACGGTTATCGGCTTACAGGTTGGGGTGATGCTGGCCGGGGCAATTCTGACCGAAACTATCTTTTCCTGGCCCGGTATCGGCCGCTGGCTGATTGATGCCCTTCAGCGCCGCGACTATCCGGTTGTGCAGGGCGGGGTTCTGCTGATCGCCATTCTGATTATCCTGGTTAACCTGTGCGTGGATTTACTCTACGGCGTCGTTAACCCGCGGATCCGTCATAAAAAATAACAGGAGCGCACAATGTCTGAGACGACAAATACTACCGTGACCCGCGCGCCTGAGCCGCTTTCTCCGCTGCGCGAATTCTGGCACTACTTCCGGCGCAATAAAGGCGCGCTGATCGGCCTGGTTTATATCCTGCTGATGCTGCTGATCGCCATTTTTGCCCCGCTGCTCGCCCCGCATCTGCCGGATGAGCAGTTCCGTGAACATTTATTACAGCCGCCGGTCTGGCAGGAAGGCGGTTCATGGCAGTTTATTCTCGGTACCGATGATATCGGCCGCGATATTCTGTCGCGCCTGATGTTCGGCGCACGGCTTTCGCTTCTGGTCGGCTGTCTGGTGGTGGCGCTGTCGCTGCTGCTGGGTGTGGTGATTGGTCTGGCCGCCGGGTATTTCGGCGGCTGGGTTGATGCCCTGATCATGCGTATCGTCGATATTATGCTGGCACTGCCGAGCCTGCTGCTGGCACTGGTGCTGGTGGCAATTTTCGGCCCGTCGATTGTTAACGCCTCGCTGGCACTGACTTTCGTGGCATTGCCGCACTATATCCGTCTGACCCGCGCGGCGGTGCTGACGGAGGTGAGCCGTGACTATGTGACTGCTTCTGCGGTGGCGGGCGCAGGCCCGGTGCGCCAGATGTTTGTCAATATTCTGCCGAACTGCCTGGCACCGCTGATTGTGCAGGCATCGCTGGGTTTCTCCAACGCCATTCTGGACATGGCCGCATTAGGTTTCCTCGGAATGGGCGCACAGCCGCCGACACCGGAGTGGGGAACCATGCTCTCCGATGTTTTACAGTTTACGCAGAGCGCGTGGTGGGTGGTGACCTTCCCGGGCCTGGCGATTTTACTGACCGTACTGGCGTTTAACCTGATGGGCGACGGATTGCGTGATGCCCTTGATCCTAAGCTTAAGCAGTAGAGGTGCAGACATGGCGTTATTAACAGTTGATAAATTATCTGTTCACTTCGGTGAAAAAGAGATGCCATTCCGCGCTGTTGACCGGATCAGCTATCAGGTTGAGGAAGGACAGGTGCTCGGGATTGTCGGGGAGTCAGGTTCCGGTAAATCTGTCAGTTCGCTGGCGATCATGGGGCTGATTGATTTTCCGGGCCGGGTAATGGCGGATAACCTTGAGTTTGACGGCCGTCATCTGCTGACCATCTCAGAAAAAGAGCGGCGCGAGCTGGTGGGCGCGGATGTGGCGATGATTTTCCAGGACCCGATGACCAGCCTGAATCCCTGCTATACCGTGGGGTATCAGATCATGGAAGCCCTGAAAGTCCATCAGGGGGGGAACCGGAAAACCCGGTTACAGCGGACTATCGATCTGCTGACACTGGTCGGAATTCCGGATCCGAAATCACGGCTGGATGTCTATCCGCACCAGTTATCCGGCGGGATGAGCCAGCGGGTGATGATTGCAATGGCGATTGCCTGCCGTCCGAAGCTGCTGATTGCCGATGAGCCGACAACGGCGCTGGATGTGACCATTCAGGCGCAGATCATTGAACTGCTGCTGGAGTTACAACAGCAGGAAAATATGGCACTGGTGCTGATCACCCATGATCTCGCACTGGTGGCGGAAGCTGCTCATCACATTATTGTGATGTACGCGGGGCAGGTAGCGGAGTCCGGTAAGGCATCGGATATCTTCCGCGCGCCGCGTCATCCGTATACTCAGGCGTTGTTACGGGCGCTGCCGGAATTCGCCGGCAACAAGAGCCGCCTGGAATCACTGCCGGGTGTTGTACCCGGCAAATATGACCGGCCGGAAGGCTGTCTGCTGAACCCGCGCTGTCCGTATGCCACGGATTTATGCCGCAGCACGGAACCGGAACTGCGTACTGTCGGGGCGCGTCAGGTGAAATGCCATACCCCGCTGGATGATAAAGGGAGACCGGGCCATGAGTGAAATCACACAGCCGCTGTTACATGTCAGTGATCTGAAAAAATATTATCCGGTGAAGAAAGGTCTTTTCTCACCGGAACGAATGGTGAAAGCCCTTGATGGTGTGTCGTTTGATCTGAACCGGGGAAAGACTCTGGCGGTGGTCGGGGAGTCCGGCTGCGGGAAATCAACACTCGGCCGTCTGCTGACCATGATTGAAAAACCGACCGGCGGAGCGCTGTTTTATCAGGGGCAGGATCTGCTGGTGGCGGATAAACACGCAGAGAAACTGCGGCGGCAGAAAATCCAGATTGTGTTCCAGAACCCCTACGGTTCGCTCAATCCGCGTAAAAAAGTCGGGCAGATTCTGGAAGAGCCGCTGATTATCAACACATCACTCAGTGCGGCAGAGCGCAAAGAGAAAGTCCTGGCGATGATGGCGAAGGTCGGTCTGAAAACCGAGCATTACAGCCGTTATCCGCATATGTTCTCCGGCGGTCAGCGCCAGCGTATTGCCATTGCCCGGGGTCTGATGCTGGATCCGGATGTGGTGATTGCAGATGAGCCGGTATCCGCGCTGGATGTGTCAGTCCGCGCTCAGGTACTGAACCTGATGATGGATCTCCAGGATGAGCTGGGTTTGTCGTATGTGTTTATTTCTCATGATTTATCCGTGGTGGAACATATTGCGGATGATGTCATGGTGATGTATCTGGGGCGTTGTGTGGAAAAAGGCACCAAAGCGCAGATTTTTGAGAATCCGCGCCATCCTTACACACAGGCGTTGCTCTCTGCGACACCAAGGCTGAATCCGGCGCAGCGCCGCGAGCGGATAAAACTGACCGGCGAGCTGCCGAGCCCGCTGAATCCGCCGCCGGGATGCGCATTTGCTGCCCGCTGCCGTCACGCTTTCGGCACCTGCACTCAGTTCCGCCCGGAGCTTAAATCCTACGGCGGACAGCTGATTGCCTGCTTTGCGGCGGACAGGGAAGAACAGGCAAAAACGTCCGTATAGCGTTCTGTTTTGCAGTAACTGACAGAAAAACATGTTTTAACTGAAGACAAAAAGCGATAATGGAAGGCTCCGTTATCGCTTTTTGCTGTCTGACGGGTGAGATTAGATCAGCACGAAGCACAATGATGACGTATAATCACTGCGTATAGCGAAAGATGTGATAACTGAATTGTAACGAAAGGCGTGAAATATGCGTGCAAAAGTCAGAAAGTCACTGACTATCAAACAGATGTCAGTTGTCGCTGCGGTGACTTTGGTGACTATCGCACTTTTTATGATGCTTCTGTTATCACATCTGATACAACAGCGGAAAGCGGATTATATTAATCAGCTTTATAATTCGTCAGTACAGGTCAGGAAACCGCTGGCAGATGCTTTGTTAGGGTCGGACTTAAACGCCATAAAGTCGACCCTGATAACATTGCGGACCAGCGGGATTTTAGGACGGGCGATTGTGATGACGCCGGAAAATGTTCAGGTAATAAGCCTGGATTTTGCCACACACCGTTCTATTCCCGGCACAGCAAAAATGGTTTTCGGGATCCCGGTTGAGATTCAGGTTCCGCTTTACGCTTATGGCGTGGCACATACAGGAAAACTCCCGCAGGGCTATCTCATTCTTCAGGTGGATGATAACCGCATATACCGCTTCGCGATGAATATCGTGGCATTGATGGTGGCCAGTTATCTGTTACTGGCACTGGTGCTGGTGATCGCGATAAGCTGGTGCATTAACCGCCTGATCGTCCGGCCGCTGCGTAATATGGCTTGTGAACTGAACAGTGATGAGCCTGCGGAGCAGCTCAGTTGTCCGGCATATCACGAGGATGATGAACTTGGTTTGCTGGCGAAGGGTTACCGGAACCAGGTGAAGAAACATAAATCGGAGTCATCATAAAACTTCCCGGACGGTTTGCTGTCTAAACCCAGACGAATCAAAGGGGCGTCCCGGAAGCCGGTCAGTTTTGCCTGTGCTTATCGTCTGACATAACAGTATTTCCGGCATCAGTGGTAAACCTCAGAAGAAGGCATACCAGGGATTCATATTAAAAGAGGTTAGCATGCAACGCTCTTATTTACGTGTTTTACTCGGTGGCGTCCTGATTGCCGTCACATCCCAGTTACACGCAGAAGCATTACAGCCGGATCCGGCATGGCAGCAGGGTAAACTGGCAAACGGATTCAGCTGGCAACTGCTCCAGACACCGCAGCGCCCGAATGACCGTATACAGATGCGTCTTTCTGTTCAGACCGGTTCCATGATGGAAAAATCGGCTGAAAAAGGGTTTGCTTATCTCGTTCCGAAAGTGGTGATGTTCAACAGCCAGAGCCTGAACACACAGCAGTTATCGAATCTGCTGCGTCACGGGATCAGTCCGGATATGCCGCTGCCGCCGGCCATTGTTTCTTATGATTTCACACTCTATAACCTGAGCCTGCCGAATAATAATCCGGAGGTGCTGAAAGCAGCACTGAGCTGGATGGCGGATGTCTCAGGTCATGGAATATTTAATCAGGAAACCGTTGCTGCTGCCTTGGCCGCACCGGATTCACCTGTCGCCACCTATCCGCCGAATATCAATGATCCTATCTGGCGTACCCGGATAAAAGGCACCACTCTCCAGGGGTTTGACCCGGTGCCTCCGCCTGCAGGCAAGATTGATGTTGAGGCACTGAACAGTTTCTATCAGCGCTGGTACACACCGGATATGGCCACACTGTATGTTGCCGGTCCGGTTGATAAACGCGCGCTGGAAGAGGGTATCAGTAAAGCATTCGGCTCCCTGGAAGGTAAACGTCAGACACCAGTCAGTGTTGCCACTCTGCCACCGATGAAACCGCGCTCAGTTCATGCCGTGAATGAGAATCAGAAAGACGATATGCTGGCGCTGGTCTGGGATCTGAACTGGTCTTCAGTCAAAGATTCGGATGCACTGAACCGTTACTGGTTAAATGACCTTGCCCGTGAAGCGCTTTTCGGTGTATTACAGCAGGGCATCGGCAAGAAAAATGAAAAATTCATGGCGATGAATATGGATTGCCGGATGCAGTATCAGCGTGCCAGCTGCATGCTCAGCCTGCGCGCACCGAATGAAAAAATACCGGCGATTGTGTCTGAACTGGCCGGCGAACTGGCTGTTCTGAAAGAAAAAGGCATCTCTGCTGAGAATTTTGATGCCCTGATTGCCCTGAAACAGGCACAGCTTCAGCAGCTGTTTGCTATCTATGCCCGTACCACCACCGATATTCTGATCAACCAGCGTCTGATGTCCCAGCAGAGTAATATCATTGATATTCCGCCGGAACAGTATCAGCGTCTGCGTCAGTCATTCCTGAATAATCTGACACCGGAAGTGCTGAACGCGGAAATTCATGCGATTTTAGAGCAGGATACGGCATTTTTCTTTACTCAGCCGAAAGGTGAGACGGAAATGAATGTGGATCAGCTGCGTGCTCAGTTTGATAAGATAATGCATCCGGAAAAAGCAGTTGCTGCGGCAGAGAAACAGGCGGCGGATGCGGAAGTGGCTGAAAAAGCTGCTGCGGAAAAAGCAGCGGCAGAAAAAGCTGACGCAGAGCAAGCCAAAGCCCCGGCAGTAACCCCGGAAGCGGCAGCACCGTCATCCGTTGTGAAACCGGCGGCACCGGAAGCCCCGGCCCCGGCGGCTAAAAAAGACGGACAAAACGGCAATGCCGGGCCACCGGCGGCGGATAATAACACCGACGGTGTCAGTGCCTGATTCCTGGTAACAGCATAAAAAAGGGTATCCTTCGGATACCTTTTTTTATGGCTATTCATCGTTCTGACATAAGCTGCTTTCCAGCAGATTCATCAGCCACGGCCGGGTGTCCCGGTTATTCACAAATCCCGCTGCCGCGATTTTTTTCTGCGGGTGATAATAGGCAGCAGTTCCCCAGAATCCGGAATGATACCAGAGTGTCTGTCCGTCCCGTTCTGTCACCATCACACCACAGCGGTAATCCTCCGCACCGTCATGACTGCCTTGTTTCATCATAATTTCAAGGGTTTCCGGCTTGTCAAAAATACGTCCCTCAAACAGATTCGCCATAAAAACCGCGAGTGCGTTTACGGACATAATCAACCCGCCGCCGCCCCAAAGATCCATTGTCGGGCTGATGGTATCCCCGTCAATATTGCCGAGATACTGATGTGCCCGCAGCAGAAGGCCGGCGGGAACCTGTTCTTCCCGTTCCCAGTAAGCGGATTCCATACCCGGCGCATCAAAGCGCAGCAACTGCCGGACAGCCTGTGCCAGCGGAAGTTGCGTGACCCGTTCGGTAATATCCCCCAGCAGCAGATATCCGGTATCGGAATAGAGAAAACAGAGACCCGGTTTCATCAGCGGATAACCCCGGCTGACATACAGGCGGATCTGCTCATCCCGTGTCCAGAGGTGCCCGGGATCTGCGAGCACGTCACGGATATACTTCTCATCCGCATGGTCATACAGCCCGCTGCTGTGACTGAGCAGATGCTGTACCGTAATAGCATTCAGATCATAGCCCGCATCTGTCAGCCAGCGGACATACTGCGGGGAGAGCAGCGGCGCGACAGGCGAACTGAGACTGAGTTTTTGCTGTTCATACAGGCGCAGTACCGCTGCTGCAGTAAAGGTCTTGGTATTGCTGGCGATCCGCACCGGGGTATCCGGTGTGACCGGCGTGCTGTCGCTTCGGCTCAGACCGCCGTGCGCTGCCCCGTCCGGCAGATCACAGCCTTCACCGGTGAAGCAGAATGCGGTGGCAAAGCCTTCCGGCTGAACACCCCGCAACAGGTCTGACAAATTCCGCGCCGGCATGGTTATCTCCTCGCGTCAGCGCGCAGTTTTGTCACGGTCTGCCCGCCGACACCCCAGTTGCCGGTTTCCACCTCATCAATAATCACAAAGGTTGATGCCGGATTTTTCCCCGGCACGTCCGCAAGTAATTGCGTGGCACCTTCAATCAGCTTTTGTTTTTGTTCTGCGGCCGTACCCTCTTTGGTGATGCGGATATTGATGAATGGCATAGAGGCTCCTGATGATGTCGTTATGATGATCCCGGAGGATACCGGCAAGTGTCTGAACATCAGGCCGTATTACTTTGTCAGACTGCATAAAAGCGGCAGATGCTCTTATCACATCATAGAGTGAAGCGGTGTGTTGTGCGAGCCTGAAATGCGGATTCTGTTGTCTGCGCAGATCAATCGCCTGTGCACTGTGAATAAATAAAATACTCAATAATTCATAACAGTTATCAAGTTGCTGCTGCAGATGTTGCGTCACTGCGGGGGCCCGGGTGGCGATATCTTCAATTCCTCCGGCGACAGGCAGGTAGTCCAGTGAAAGCGGCATTGCCAGATTTTTATTATACAAGGCGAGCGCCATCATATCTTTTTCAATCGCCCCGAAGGCATGCACGGTTTCCTCTGTTGCCAGAAAGCGGCTCAAACCGGTAAATGCGGGTGTGTTTAATACGATCAACTGCTGTGCACTGAGCAGAGAGTAGCGGGCGACAGACAGACCGAGCTGCTCAAAAGCCGTCACCCACGGCAGCGGCTCAAAATTAGCGGAGGGAATAACCGCCCCGGCAGGGTAATTTTTACCGGGCGGAATAACAACCGGATTATCATCGGCACTGTTAAGCTGAATAAGTAACCGGCGGTCAGGATCCGGTTCTGACAGTGATGAACCCCTGAGTAATAAGCGAAGTATCTGTCCGCTCTCAGTCACTGCCGGATAAGGCCGCTGCTGTAATACCTCTGCAGTAAAAGGATGGATATTGCCGTTAAGTGCCTCCAGCGCCAGCGCATAAACCGCAAAACATAAATCCGTCAGACGGGCGGCATCATACAGGGCGAGCGCGGCCATGGCGGATGAAACTGCATTGGAACTGATAATGGACAACGCATCTTTCGCCGAAGGTCTGAAAAGAGGAATACCGGCTGTTTTCAGTGCCTCTGCGGCCTTCATCTGTTTTCCCTGATAATCCGCATCACCTTCCCCTGACATTGCCAGCCCGATATGGCTGAGCTGTGTGATGTCCGCCTCTCCGACAGAGCCTGCGGACGGAACCAGGGGGGTAATAAACTGATTGAGAAAACGCAAATACATCCCGGCCAGATCCGGATGTGCACCACTGCCGCCGGTCAGCAGCATGTTAAGCCGTGTTACCATTACTGCCCTGGTTTGCCTGACACTCAGCGGCTTTCCTGTCCCCCCGCCGTGAGCACGGAGTAAATGCAGATTAAATTCCGTGGCGGGCATAGTCACTTTTTTGTCTTTATTCAGACCAACACCCCGTGTCAGGCCATATACCGGCTGTTCTGTACCGGTGGTTTTCATCAGAATGGTATGTGACCGGTGCATGGCTGTCAGTGAATCCGGCGCAATGCTGACTGGCTCACCATCCGCAATCCGGGCAATCAGAGCAGGGGTCAGTGTTTTACCATCCAGAAGAACCGCCGCGCAGCCGGGGAAACTGAGCAGCAATGACATCCATATACTAAATACTGTTTTCAATAGTATGCCTCCGGTGAATGAGCTGTAATTCATCCGGAGACTATAGGGGGAATAATGATGAAATGATTATCTTAAAAAACCTCAGGCGGTTTTATTTTTTTGGATGTCGGTTGCAATCCAGGCAGCAGAAAAGAGGATCAGCCGCGCGAAGAAATAGAAAAAAGCCATCAGACCGATAACAGAACCAAATGCAGCACCGGACGGAGAGGCCGCCATATTCGGCAGCAACCAGGTCATAATGGTTTTCAGGATCTCAAACCCGATCGCGGCCAGCAGTGTGCCTTTAAGCAGGGAACGGCGGCTCAGCTTCATACGCGGCAGGATCCAGAGAATCCAGGTAAACAGCAGATAGTTGGCGAGAATAGAGATTGTCAGGCCGATAGCCGTCCAGGCGGGACGCAGCCATTCAATCGCATCCAGACCGAGAAACGCGACTATCCGGGCTTGTGCGGCACCGGCAATCGAGGTCAGGGAGAGGGTGACCACCAGTGCTACCAGCAGGCCAATCAGCGCCAGAAAATCACGCAGATAGCGCAGAAACATATTTTCTTTGACTTCGATATCCGGCTCCCACTGGTCGTGATACTGCGCACGGATAGCCATCCGCAGATTGCTCACCCAGTTCACCCCGGAATAGAGTGCCAGCGCCAGACCGGTTAACCCGACGGTTGCACGCTGACGAATTGCGGTATCGATGCTGCGCTCAATGGTGGCGGCGAGTGTCGGGTCACTGATGCTGTTGGCGACACCGCGGATAAGCCGGGTCAGCAGTTCCGGATTAAATGCCAGCACATAACCGGCGGCGGCGAAAGAGACCATCAGAATCGGGATCATGGATAAAAACGAGAAATAGGTAATCGCCGCACCGAACGGGCTGCCCATTCTGTCATTAAAGCGGGTGGCTGTACGGATCAGATGGGCAATAAACGGAATATTGCGGATATAATTCCCGGCTTTTACACTCCATTTCAGGGCTTTTTTACCCTGTTTTATCCCTTCATCAAAATTCTTCCGCAGGGGTTTTAATGATGATGTGTTGTTGTCATCTTCCGGTATGTCGTTTTCCCGGGCCATGTATCCTCGCTTGTTCGGAAATTGATTCCGTTCAAGTTTACTACAGGAATAACCGGATGAACAATTCAGGTTCTGATATATCAGGCTTCAGAATTTCCCGATTGATTAACTCTGATAATAATATGTAATTAGTCGCGCCTGTTTTCTCTCAAAATAATTAAAACAAATATCACCTTATAAGGTGTTCATAATATGAATAATAAATGTGTTTTTCCCGGGAATAACAGGAGAAATTATTTCTCCTTGCTGATGCTTGTTATTCCGCTGCTTATCACCGGGTGTGTTTATAAACCTGAAGGGCCTTATTTACCGGCGAGAGTCATGATTGTCTCAAACCATGTCTGTCTGCTTATCAGTCCGGAAGGGGATGAAAAAATTATCCGGCTGGATATTAATGAAATCGGCAGTGTGAATAAACGGCTGTTGACGCATACCTTTACGCCGGAACAGGCGGCCGTCAGCAAGGGGCACTGTATTTCAGTGCAGAATTATCCCTTCCGGAGCGGGTATTCTTATACTGCCCTGATAACGGTCAAATCGGAGGTTCAGCGCCGTCTGAATATTCATCCCGGAACACGAAATTTTGAAGTCCGCTTTCAGCTGACCCGTTATTTTGGTCAGTTAAGAGCGACAGAATTTTAATGCAGTTTGCCGGTTTCTGTTTTCAGAAAACCGGCAGCGGCATTATCACTTTAATAATGCATCCAGCTCCGCCTGTGCTTCTTTTAGTTCGGCTTCGGCTTCGGCCAGTTTGCGTTCGCGCTTGGCAATTTTACTGATGTCCCCTTTATCAATAGCTTTCTGTAAATCGGCTTTGCGCTCCGCCACTTCTTTTGTCCGGTCGCTGACTTCATCACGGGCATCATTACGCAGACTGTTTGGTGTGCAGTAAGTATTTACATTTTGTAAAGCCCGCTCCAGCCCCTGTACCCGGTGCGTGTTTCCGTGTGCTTTGGCATAGCGGATCTGCTCCTCAATTTTACTCTTTTTGATGTCACAGCCATTCTGTGCGCTCAGCGCAGAAGTGCTTACCAGTAATGTTCCCAGTGCCAGAACGGCGGTTGTAAAACGTGTCATGTTTACCTCATTTTTATATTAATCGTCGTTTTATGACTATTGATAATGACAATGGTTCATTATCATGCCGCACAGATACAGATGAGGAAAGGGCATTGGTTCTTTCCTGCCGAAATCAGGTTATACTGAGTACTTCAATCTGTACTGATATTCTTGTTCCGGGTGGTTCACACCCGACCATCTGAGGCCTTTGTATGCTTAGTTACCGCCACAGCTTTCACGCCGGCAACCATGCGGATGTGTTAAAACACACCGTCCAGAGTCTGATCATTGAATCATTAAAAGAGAAAGACAAACCCTTTTTGTATCTGGATACGCACGCCGGTGCCGGGCGTTATCAGCTCAGTGGTGAGCATGCGGAGCGTACCGGGGAGTACCTGGAAGGGATCGCCCGTATCTGGGCGCAGGAATCGGTACCTGAAGAACTGAAGACTTACCTTGACGCCGTCAGTGTGCTGAATCCGCGCGGTGACTTGCGTTTTTACCCGGGTTCTCCGCTGATCGCCGCACATTTGCTGCGTGATCACGACAAATTAAATATCAGCGAACTGCATCCGTCTGATTTTCCGCTGCTGCGTAATGAATTCAGCCGCGATAACCGCGCCCGCGTGGTGCGGGAAGATGGTTATCAGCAGCTGAAATCACAGCTACCGCCGTTATCCCGGCGCGGATTTGTGCTGATTGATCCGCCGTATGAGCTGAAAAGTGATTATCAGGCAGTGGTTAAAGGAATTCAGGAAGGTCACCGCCGTTTTGCCACCGGCACTTATGCTGTCTGGTATCCGGTAGTGCTGCGTCAGCAGATCAAACGGATGGTAAAAGATTTTCAGGCAACCGGAATCCGCAAAATTCTGCAAATCGAACTGGCGGTGCGCCCTGACAGTGATCAGCGTGGTATGACCGCATCCGGCATGATTGTGATTAACCCGCCGTGGAAGCTGGAATCTCAGATGAAATCCGTGCTGCCGTGGCTGCATAAGGTACTGGTGCCGGAAGGAACCGGGCATACACTGGTTGAATGGATCACGCCGGAATAATTCGTTTCCGCTGCGGGCATAACGGCAGCGGGTGTTTATGTATTGACTGATAAATGGAACGAGCCAACTATGAGCAAACATTACGATTATATTGCAATCGGCGGCGGCAGTGCCGGTATTGCGTCTGTAAACCGGGCGGCGATGTACGGGCAGAAATGTGCCCTGATTGAAGCAAAAGCGCTCGGCGGCACGTGTGTTAATGTCGGTTGTGTCCCGAAGAAAGTGATGTGGTACGGTGCGCAGATTGCGGAAGCTATCCGCCAGTACGGCCCGGATTACGGGTTTGATACCACCATCAACCATTTCAGCTGGGACAAACTGCTGGAAAGCCGTACTGCCTATATTGATCGTATTCATCAGTCTTATGAGCGCGTTCTCGGCAATAACAAAGTGGATGTGATCACCGGGTTTGCCCGTTTTAAAGATGCACATACTGTGGAAGTGAACGGCGAAACCTACACGGCGGATCATATTCTTATCGCCACCGGCGGCCGTCCGGTTCCGCCATCCATTCCGGGTGCGGAATACGGTATTGATTCTGATGGTTTCTTTGCACTGAAAGCTCTGCCGGCGCGTGTGGCGGTTGCCGGTGCCGGGTATATCGCGGTGGAACTGGCCGGTGTACTGAATGCCCTGGGCAGCGAAACACACCTGTTTGTCCGCAAACATGCGCCACTGCGTAACTTTGACCCGCTGATCACCGAAACGCTGGTTGAGGTGATGAACACCGAAGGGCCGTCACTGCATACCAACTCTGTACCGAAGGCAGTCGTAAAAAATGCGGACGGCAGCCTGACGCTGCAACTGGAAAACGGCCACGAACAAACCGTGGATTGCCTGATCTGGGCCATCGGCCGTGAACCGGCAACAGACAATATCAATCTGGATGTGACCGGTGTAAAACTGAATGAACGCGGTTATATCCGGGTAGATAAATACCAGAACACGTCTGTCCCGGGGCTGTACGCAGTGGGGGATAATACCGGCGCCGTCGAACTGACACCGGTTGCGGTTGCCGCCGGCCGCCGCCTCTCTGAGCGTCTGTTTAACAACAAACCGGATGAGCATCTGGATTACACCAATATCCCGACAGTCGTCTTCAGCCACCCGGCCATCGGTACCGTAGGCCTGACTGAGCCGCAGGCGATTGAGCAGTATGGCGCGGACAATGTAAAATGCTACAAATCTTCTTTCACAGCTATGTATACCGCGGTCACCAGCCACCGCCAGCCATGCAAAATGAAGCTGGTATGTGCGGGTAAAGACGAGAAAATCGTCGGTATTCACGGCATCGGTTACGGCATGGACGAAATCCTTCAGGGCTTTGCGGTTGCACTGAAAATGGGAGCCACCAAAAAAGATTTTGATAACACCGTGGCAATTCACCCGACAGCAGCAGAAGAGTTTGTGACCATGCGCTGATAATCAGCGTAATAAAAAAACAGGCTGAATATTCAGCCTGTTTTCGTATTATTGCGGGCATCCGTCAGTCAGTGAAATAAAATTATCGTTATATACGATATATTTTTCCCCGGGCTGTTGCAGCAACGGGTCATGTAATGTGTCGCCCGGCCGGAGATAATAGGTATTTCCGTCTTCTTCTGTTGATTGACAGCCGGGCTTAAGGATAAGTTTAAAATACGTATTACCGCTGTTTGTTAATGCGCCGGTTTGTTTGTTTAATGCCCATTTGAAATTACTGTTGCGCGGGCGTACCACCAGAATGGCATCCATAATGACAATCGGCTCCATACTGATTCCCCCATGTGGTACTGATATCTGACGGCTTTCGGGCGGAATTTCACGAAAAGATACCCGGTAATAGCGTTCTTTATCATCCGGCGGACCGTGGTAATAAAATTTAAAAAAATCTGAATTTCCGGCACTGAGTGCTAACGATTTGGGTGCATACAATAATTCTCCGTCTGCCGGACGGGTTCGGGTTTCTTGTTCACCGGGGCTGTCAATGGCTATAATATCAATCTGATAGACTCTTGCACTTTTGTTATTATTCAGCACATTTTTCGCCACGAAGATTTCATCTTCAGGCATTGAGAATGTCAGATTACCGATATAAATTGCAGGTGCGGTGAATGGCCAGAAGGTCATCAGCAAAAGCAGAAATAAATATCGCCATTCCGGTTTTATGCTGATGTTCATTTTACATTCCGCCATGTTGCCCGGACATGTATTTTACCGGAGGCACTGACATCACCATACCATCCGATGTCATCAACCGTCCGTTCTGAAATTTTATTATCCATCGGAATACTGAATGTAACGTTGGTTTTATTCAGAAGACCGGCGTCACCGGAAATATCTGTCCACGGCGCAGCTGCCCATAATGCATTTGTCATGTCATGCCAGATACCATCACAGGGTGCATTTTCGACTTGCCTGCCTTTTTGTGTTGTAAATGTCAGATAGGCCGGGAACGGTACTTTTACCTTATTATCCGGAGAGGAGAAAATACAATATGGTTTCCCTTTTACACTCCCGGCCGGGCCGGTGACACTAATCAAAACCTGATCCGCTGCTGTTTTTCCGCTGGTTGTGACAATATAGTCAAAGTTCAGTGGCTCCGCATTTTTTTCAACTTTACCGTCTCTGTGCGGATTCAGCTGATAGTCTTCAGATATAATGCTGACACCAAAGTCCCGTGGTTTGATAATAAGGGCTGTGGATGTTGAAAATTCATACCAGCCGGATTCCGGTGATAATGTATTCCTGAACTGGATATTGAAAAGATCCCGGGTATTGGCATCGGCTATCCCTAATTTGACCATCTGTTTGAAAAAATCGGCCGACATAAAAATATAAAGTGAATCAGAGCCTTTCATATCATCTAATGTAAAATACTTTGTCCCGGAACTGAGGTTACGCCATGCAGTGCCGTTCAGACTGAACTGGAAATCCCGCCGGCTATCAATAGCCGCACTCAATGCAGGATTGTTTATTGACGGATTTATCCGGATTCTGCTGTTTGTCTTATTGGCTTCCAGTGAATAACTCACCATTTTGCAGACAAGCCCGCTTTTATTATTTAAAACGATAGTGTGGCAGTCCGTATTCCCTTCACCCAGTAACGGAATACCATCACTATTAATAAATACTTCGGACATTGAATTAGTATTATTTAAGCGTAAATGCGCATCTTTAATATGGGTTATCTGCCCGGCTAACCATTCCCCTGAGTTTTGATCCTTACAACGCTGACCTCTTGCCGCATCATACTGCTCTTTTGTCCTGCAGATATTGACGGTCAATTCGAGCGCGCTGCCGGGTGAAATTTGTTTTACATAGTAATAAACGGAATCCGCGAGCAGAGCATGCCCCCATATACCACCGGCGGCATCCGGCCGGAATGAGCCATAAAAACCATACTGGTCAGTAGATTGCGGACTAATCATCCCGGAATCCAAATTACAGGACTTATACCAGTTAATACAGCGAAGACCTAAAAACGGGTGACTGATTGGCGCATTATCTAACCACATATCAACATATTCATTTTTACTGATAGTTACCAGCTTTCCCGGATCGACATAACCCAGGCTCTGTTGTCCGGAGTGTTGTTTATCAGTCGCTTTTAAGCCTGTCCAGCGGTTACTGCCGGTGAGACGCGGGTCAAGCGCATCCAGAGGCGTAATAAAAAAGTTATTATCTGTATTATTTTCGATGAAAAGAAAATTCCGTGTTGCCGGTGTTCTGATTGTTTCTTTTTTTATAGCGGCATAGGAAGGGAGATGTATGATTGCGGCGCTCAGCAGTAACCCGATAATAAAAGTCGTTTTAGCCTTCATAATATGCTCCGGTTGATGCGGTATCAGCGTAGGATTTTAAACCTGTACAGGTAACATCACCCACCCAGATAGCGCCTTTGCTATCTGTCAGGTTCAGTTCAATTTCACAGCGCTGGTTATTGGCGTAACTGAAATCAATAGTCGGGTGTTGTTTATCGATATCCATTACGAATTCACCGGAATTATTGGTTTTTGTACGGCCAATATGATTATTAATATGAGCATTAGCAATTAATGAACCATCTTCAGCACGTATCCGGCCAAAAACCGTAACCATTTGTTTTATTTCCGGGGAAACCACAGCCACATTACCCGGATACAGTGTTACCTGAGTTTTACGGTTTGTGGCAATGTTGTAGCTGGCGGTTGATTTTTTACTGTTTGTAATGGCGACATTATATTGCCCGTAAGGTGATAGTGGCAGATAGTTGCGCCCGTTTTTCAAATCAACAATCATTCCGTTGACATTGGCACTTAAACTACCGTCGTTGTCGATCCCGGTATTGAATATAATACCGGCATTTCCGTCATTGCGGCCACTGGCTGCGATGTTCATACCATTCCAGCCGGCAGTACCGCCGGCCGTTAAGTTGGTATTGATATAGCCGTCAGCTCCGCTGTTTACATTTACAGAACCGCGGGTATGACGGGTTTCAAATTGGGTATACACACCGCCGCTGAGTGTTTTATCGTCCCGTGTATCACCATTCACAGCACGGGAGGCGTTGATACCAATGGTGCGGATAGCGCCTTCATCGAAGGTTTTCCGTGCTGAAATGTTCGCTAATGTATAGCCGCGCTGATGGGTCATACCGGCACTGAACCAGTTCCCCAGCGGTAATGAGAAATCAAAAGAAATATATTTGCCGGTATTAATGTTATCGGCGTTACTGTAGCGCTGAACCCCGGCACGCATACTCAGGTTACCCCATTCACCGGTATAGAGGTTCTGGTTGTAGTCATAGTTATAGTAGTGGCTGCCATTTTTTCTGTCACGATTATAACTGGTGGTCAGTGTGCCTGAAGGCTGCCATACCGCACTGAAATTTAGTGTGGCCCCGACAGATAAATTATCCACATCCGTAAGATGCAATTTCTTACCTATCCGGTTTTTTTCCTGTGTTGCCCAAACGCTGGTAAAGCCGCCGGGTAATGTTGCTGAGATACCGGCAATTCCGCTCCACGAGCCGTCATCAGCAACCATATTCTGAAGGCTGATGGTAATATCGTCAGCGATTGGCAGAGATGCTCTTGTTTCAGCAACTGTATTTTTATCATAATGGTAAACCGTCGCCGCCCAACTAAATACGCCGAATGACCCGGATGCGGACACACCTGCCAGCGGCGTATTTTCAGCGGGTGTTTCGGTATAAGCCTGGTGTGCTTCGTCAGTGTCATCATCATCCCGGAAGGTCAGGGTTTTATCCATCTTCAGATTTCCCCCCCAGAACTGCCAGGTGAATGGTGCGCCGGCACCGTGGCTGGTGAACAGTTTATTCACACGCCGGATCCGCTTATCAACGAGGGTATTGTTTGCCATGACTTCGACTTCAATATCATAATTACCATAAGGTAATCCTCTTGTATCGACCTCATGATTACCGATACCGAAGTTCTGGATACTGAGCAGGCGGCCTTCCCGGTATAAATATACTTCGCCGGGAGCCGGCAGAAAAACGATGATAGGGTTTATGGACTGATTCGTGTCCAAAATAGTCGAATTTGCCTGATTACCCCATGACAAACCGATAATTTTACCTGACGGAATCGCTGTGACAGGCCCCAGAGATTGCAGACTCCAGCTGTCAAGTAATCCGAGCGCAAGGCGAAAACCGGAAAAATCCCGTTCATACATGGCTTTATACAGCGTTCCTGTTTGCCGGTTGCTGCCGATACCGTAGAACGAGCCATTCAGTATGAGATGGTGTTCCAGGAGAGATGTCACGCTGTCTAATGAGAGATAACTTGATGTACTGTTGCCGCCGCTGCGGCTGCGGTTATTATAGGCGCCTAAATCATAACGTAATGTACCGCTCAGTTCTTTGACACTTGATTCACCGATATCGGTACTGCGGGGCTGCATCACCGTACCCAGCGCCGTGTGTTTTACAGCAAGCTGCAGATGGAGTTGTTTAAGATCTAATTGTAACCAGACATCATCAGAGATATTAAGACGCAGGTCGTTATCTAATGCCTGCTCATTTAATTCGGACAGATATTTACGGGATTCTGCATTCAGTAAGGAATTTTCATCATTACTATCCGGCTGTATTGTGCGGATTTTTAACGATCCGTCTTCAAGCCGGATAAAAGCAGTACCGATCCGCTCATCTGAATTTTTTGATGTATTACCATCTAAATGAATAAACAGCGGAATACTCATTCCATCCCGGAGCGCATTACTGAAAGCTTCAGGAATGACAATATTACCGAAACGGGTAATCGGCGGGTTTTCAGACACAGCATAGCTCAGGGTTGGTATGATGGTTATTATTCCGGATGCTATAAATGCCGCAAAAACCCGGTTTACACGTCTGCTCATGAGAATGCCCTGACTGACGAAGGTAAAGTAAGTGAAGTTTTATTTAACCGGAATAAATTGTTCTGCCTGCCATAGCGCGATACGACTGTCTTTTTTTGTAATATCGACGACAGAAAATGTACGATCACGTCCCGGCATTAAATAATAATTTTCCTTACATTCCTTTTTTTGATTTGCTTTGGCGGGATCTTTACATGCGCCATAGGCAACTATCCGTAATGTTGCATTACCGGTATTTGTTAATTTTCCGTTATTGTAACGGTAGTCATAATTGATTTCGCGCGGTGTGACGACAAGAATAGTACTGATTTTTGCGGATGCGGTTGCAATAGCACTGCGTTCAGTATTACTGTTTTGTACATCACTCAGTGCCTGATCAGTCCAGATAATACGGTAATAACGTTCTTTGTTATCTTTCGGACCATGATAGAAGAAACGAATATTTTCTGTTGTTTCTGCCGGTAATAATAAACTTGCCGGAGAAAGTAATAATTCATCATCACTTTCTTTCGGTATAATTTTACCGCTTTCTAACGGAGACGAAATTCTTTCTGCCGAAATATTAATTAAACGTCCGGTATCTGTTGTATTTTTAATTTCTTTATTAATGTTGTCTGTATCACTATAAATAAACGCAGAAATATCTCCGACATCAAGCGCATAAGATGGTGATACCGGGCCTGCGAATAAACTCAGGGCTATCAGGTTATTTTTCATACTGACTCCGCATTCTGACGGGGAAATAAAGAAAGGGCAGATAGCTGCCCCTAAAAGCACAGACCGGTAGCCGGGGGAATAATCAGCTTGTCCAGGTTGCATCAAACTGAATACTGACATCACCACTCCAGATACCTTCCGGTAATGCGGAGTAATCAGTGGCTGGATTGGTACCGTCAGTTGTTCCGCTGATGATAGAGAAGGTGAAATCGTCTTGTGCCGTTGTTCGGCCGGTTTTATTATAACCCTGAGACAGGGCACTCAGATTACCGCCCGGCAGATTTGTTTTGGTGTCAATCATGGTTGTATCTGCATTTTTTTCAATTGCAGTACCCTGATATTGCACACCGACAGAAAGAGTTGAACCTGAATTATCTAACTGAGTTAACGTGTTTGAAACCAGGCGGGATGTCAGTTTGAATGCTGTCGCGGTGGTATCACCTTCGACTGCAACATCAAACAGACCTTTTTGGGTGTTAAACCCTTTTACACCTTCGGCATACCGGAAAGATAAGCTGCCCAGCGGCGTAACAACCAGTTTGCTGGTAGTATCTTTTTTAGCGGTTGCAGACCATGTGGCTACTGCCTGAGCAGTAACATCGGCAGCGTGTGCTGTATTAACGCCCATAAAAGCAGTCATTAATGTAATAGCGAGAATCTGTTTTTTCATAAAAATCCCGGAATCAGAGTATAGAATATCCGTATCAGTTATTATCGTCCGTGAAGAACAGCTAATAATCTGATGTTAATTAGTCAAAAAATAGTGAGCTAAAATAAACATGGTAACTAAATAATAAATTAAACTTCAGGTTGTGAAGTAATGTTACTGCGTGTAAGTATTATATGAGTAATTATAAAAGTAAACTAAATAAAATACGCATAGGATATAAAAATATAAAATTCTTTTTTTATGAAAATTAAATAATTATAGCGGGGTGCGTTATCGGATTTAACAGGTTGTTCAGAGGTGGATAATATTTTCATTGGCAGGTAATGTACTAATGTAAATAATATATTGGCGTTACTATCCAGTCAAGAAAATTAAATTAAAATTAATGGGGTTATGTTTATACCGAATAATGACAAATCATAAAATTAATTGCTGTAACGTGTCTCGTTGTAATGCTAAATTCTCTGTTTGTCGCTGTTTTTTGAATTATTCATGGATTTCTGTGGTGCTGTTTCAGTTTTATCATTTCAATTGTGTGCTTTGACAGAATAAAACGAAACCAGGCCGCAAACTGTTCAGGATGGTTTGTGATTTCGTCTTTCAGATCGGTGAGTGATATCCAGCGCACGACAGCCACTTCCTGCGGATTCAGGAAAAATACCCCGTTATAGTGGCCGGTAAACAAGTGGTCATATTCATGTTCAATGAGTGATGGCGGGACATCTGCGCGGTAAATGATATGTCCGGCAGGCTGCAAAGAACAGGTGATCCCCAGTTCCTCACGCAGACGACGCTGTGCGGCCTGTTCTGTGGTTTCACCACGGCAGGGATGACTACAGCAGCTGTTGGCCCACAATCCGCCGGAATGGTATTTGCTGAGTGCGCGCTGCTGGATCAGCAGTTCACCGGCATCATTAAACAGAAACACAGAAAATGCACGGTGCAGTAACCCGAGCTGATGAACGCGGAGTTTTTCGTCATACCCGACGGTATTATCATGTTCATCGACCAGAATCAGTTCGTCACTCATTATATCTTTTATCCGGTAAAGCGGCTGAAAGATATATTGTAGCAAATATGCAGCGAGAAGTTTGCCGGAATAATGGCATAAAAACGCCGGAATATATCTCCGGCGTTTCATTATTTATTTCCGGGAATTATTTATTGCGGGCAGCCAGGTAGTCCTGAAGAGTGCCTTCCGGGAATTTCTTGCAGAATTCAACAATTTTTGGTGCTTCTGCAATCCCTTTTTCCGACAGTGCCACGAAGTCACCACCCGGGTATTGTGTGTCTTTGCTGATCACCCACAGAGCAACCGGCGCCCAGCTTTGCGGATTCAGATTAACGAATTCTTTGCAGGTCATTTTATCGGGTACCTGAATACCAGTAGGTTCAGCGAGTGCCACTGAGGAAAATGCACTTGCAGCAACCAGACACGCGGTGACGAAATACTTTTTCATGATAAATAAACCTCATTTTGTGTTTCAGAAAATACAAAAAATACGCTCTCAGAATAGATTAAATAACGTCTTATTCAATATTTCTCTGTTTTTAAAACAAAAAAAATAATATTAAACGGTTTTTTCAGAATAAATAGTATGAGTATGCAAAAGAAACTCATATCGGGCCGGGTAACACAATTTTATATCAGTCCCGATATGAGTGGCGGTTACGGATTGTGCGGATCAGAATCCAGCCAGCTGACAATAAAGTCGCGGATGGCGGTGGTATTGTTGATATCCAACTGTGGCACGGTCACATCCTGCCGGGGTTTATCAGAGGCAAACGCAATGACAAATTCATCCAGCAGTGTCTGATACGGACGATCCGTTACATCGCGGAACAGGGCGATTTTCGGCACGGATTCACCCTTAAACCCTTCCGCCAGGATAAGATCCAGCTCTCGTGTATCAAAGCGGGCAGCCAGCTGCATCAGATCAGGTTCTGCACCACCCGGGGTTTCTGTCATCAGTGCAAACCGCTCCTGACTGACCACCAGGGTCTGATAAGCCCCCGCTTTGCGCAGCTCATAGCTGTCTTTCCCGGGGGTGTCGACATCCATATCGTGATGTGTGTGTTTGACCAGACCGATACGCAGCCCGCTTTCCCGCAACTGCGGGATCAGCTTTTTCAGCAGCGTGGTTTTACCGGTACCGCTGTAGGCAGTGACCGCCAGCAGTGGCACCGGATGCGGCAGCCGGTGCCGTTTTTCCCACTCCCGGCACTCCGCAAGGGTATTGAGATTGATAAAATCACCGGGTTTTGCATCAAACGTGACAGCTTTTGCGCCGATTTTATCCATAAACAGCAGGAGTTTGCGATCGCCGCCGGTGAGATATGCTTTCAGCGGGGTGATCAGTGAGCGGTGACACAGCGCAAAGGCCGGATGAGCCCGTTGATGATCACAGGCATAGGCACACAGGGCATTCCCTTTCTGCTGCCAGAGTTTTTCTGCCAGGTTTGCCGGAAACTGCGGCACATCGCACGGCACAAACAGAACCCAGTCGTGCAGGGCATTTTCAAGACCGGCCAGCATCCCGGCAAGCGGACCGGGAAAATCGGGTAATGTATCTGCCACCACCCGCAGGCCGGTGGTGTGATAATCCCGCGCATTGCGGTTGGCATTGATAAAAATGTCGTCTGTCTGCGGGGTAAGCAGTTTTACACTGTACTGATAAAGCGGGATCCCGCCCAGTAATACCAGGCCTTTGTCCTGCCCCCGCATCCGGGTTGCCCGGCCGCCGGCAAGAATACAGCCGCTGAGTTGCATCATCATCTTCAGTTTCTCTGACAATCTCTGATAAATATTCTGAACTTATCTTAACAAGGATTCCGGTATAGTGAGCGCGAATATCAATGCAATGGTCGTTATAATCACGGATAATACGCCGCAGTTATTACAGCCTGCCAATATTTACGCATCCTGACAGTCCTGTTCTTTCCGGAGCGGCGGATAATTGGTAATGTGTTACGATCTTGCTTATAAGGAATTTATTATGAAATGTCATCGCCTTAATGAAGTTATTGAACTTCTGCAGCCAGTCTGGCAGCAACATTCTGATCTGAACCTGATGCAGATGCTGCAAAAACTGGCTGATGAAGCCGGGTTTGAGGGGGAACTGTCAGATCTGACCGATGATATTCTTATTTATCACCTGAAAATGCGCGGTTCTGATGCAACAGACGCGATTCCGGGTCTGAAAAAAGACTACGAAGACGATTTTAAAACTGCACTGTTACGTGCACGCGGCATCATCAAAGAGTAATGCAGACGACTACCCCGCCGGTGTTCACCTTTCAGGATTTCCGGCCTGACCGTCTGATCGACAGCCTGAGCCGTTACGGCATCTGGTTAGATTCCGGTCTGACAGAGCTGAACAGCTATGAAAACCGTGTATATCAGTTTACGGATGAAAACCGTACCCGCTATGTGGTGAAATTTTACCGTCCGGCACGCTGGGATGAGGCGCAGATCCGCGAGGAGCACGACCTGACCCTGACACTGGCGGAAGCCGGGCTGCCGGTTGCGGCACCACTGGCCTTTGACGGCAGTACACTGCTGTCACAGGACGGTTATCTGTTTGCACTGTTCCCGTCGATCGGCGGGCGGGCGTATGAAACTGATAACCTTGATCAGCTGGAAAGCACCGGACGCCTGCTCGGACGGCTGCACCAGATAAGCCGGGAACGCTGTTTTGAGCACCGGCCGGCTATCGGATTGCAGGAATATCTGCTGACACCGCGCGACATCCTCGCACAGTGTCCGCTGATCCCGCAGAAGCAGCGTGACGGCTTTATACAGACACTGGATACCCTGATCCGTGAGACATCTGCCCGCTGGCACGACGACGGGCATGCCATTCGTCTGCACGGAGATTGTCATCCGGGTAATATTTTATGGCGTGATGAACCGTGGCTGGTGGATTTCGATGATGCCCGCAACGGCCCGGCGGTGCAGGATCTGTGGATGCTGCTCAGCGGGGATACAGACTCACGCCGTTATCAGCTGGACATCCTGCTCGATGCCTATCAGGAGTTTTGTGACTTTGATACGCGGGAGCTGGCACTGATTGAACCGCTGCGTGCTATGCGTATGGTTCATTTTTTATCCTGGGTAGCCCGCCGCTGGCAGGATCCCGCTTTTCCTAAAGCTTTTCCATGGATGGCGGAAAGTGATTTCTGGTCACAGCAGCAATCACTGATGACTGAACAGATAGCTGTACTGGCGGAGCCTCCGCTGACACGCTGTCTGCCTTATTGATTTTCAGGAGAGATAAAGATGAAGAAACTTTGGTTAGCGCTGATTGGATTTGCGATATCATTCAGTGTCTTTGCAAACCCGGTATCCGGAAAAGAGTATACCGAACTGAGTACACCTGTAACGAATCAGCCTGACGTGGTGGAGTTTTTCTCCTTCTACTGCCCGCACTGCTACCAGTTTGAAGAAAACTTTAAAGTGCCGGAATCTATCAGCAAGAACCTGCCGGAAGGGGCTAAACATGAGCGTTATCATGTTGATTTCCTTGGCGGTGCGATGGGTCCTGAAATGACCAAAGCCTGGTCTGTGGCAATGGCGATGGGTGTTGAGGATAAAGTGACACCAATCCTGTTCGAAGGTATTCAGAAAACCGGTACGATTAAAACCCCGGCCGATGTCCGTGACGCTTTTATTAAAGCGGGTGTGACCGGTGAGGATTATGACTCCGCCGCGAACAGCATCTTTGTTAAATCCCTGATTGCAAAACAGCAGAAAGCCGCAGCGGATTACAAATTACGCGGTGTGCCGGCGGTCTTTGTGAAAGGCAAATACCAGATCAACAACGCCGGTCTGGAAGTCAAAGATGTAAATGAATACGGTAAAGCGTTCTCTGATACGGTCAATTATCTGCTGAAGCAGAATTAATCTCAGAATCTGTATCTCCCGGAAGCAATGGCGGTAACGTCATTGCTTTTTTACTATCCACATTAATCAAGTGATTACAACGGTAGATTATCTTGCGGCATTCGTTTATAACCTATTGATTTTTTTGAACGAGATTCAGGTATATCAAGCTAAAGACAGTGATTTACATAGGGTTCATAAATTTACCCACAAAGTTATCCACAGCTTGTTATTTTTTATTTTCCCGGCGGACCGGCCCTGTTCTGATGTGCGGGAAGATTAACGGCTGCGGCCGATAATTGTCGTCTGATGCCGCAGTCTGTGGCATGCTACCCGCAAGAATCCATTTAATACTGTGAAGGCAATTATGGCTCAGATTGCAGACAACCCTTTGATTTTAGTCGATGGTTCATCGTACCTCTATCGTGCTTACCACGCATTCCCTCCGCTGACCAACAGTGCCGGACAACCGACCGGTGCCATGTACGGCGTGCTGAATATGCTGCGCAGCCTGGTGATACAGTATGAACCCAGCCATGTTGCCGTGGTATTTGATGCCAAAGGTAAAACATTCCGTGATGAATTGTTTGAAGCCTACAAATCACACCGCCCGCCGATGCCGGATGATCTGCGTGAGCAGATAGCACCACTGCATGACATGGTTATTGCGATGGGTATGCCGCTGTTATCCGTTTCCGGTGTGGAAGCCGATGATGTTATCGGGACGCTGGCGAAGCAGGCAGCAGCAGAAGGTCGTGCCGTGCTGATCAGTACCGGTGATAAAGATATGGCGCAGCTGGTGACCCCGGATATCACCCTGATCAATACCATGAACAATACCATTCTCGGGCCGGAAGAAGTGGAAACCAAATACGGTGTTCCGCCGTCACTGATTATTGATTATCTGGCGCTGATGGGCGATTCCTCCGATAACATCCCGGGCGTGCCGGGTGTCGGTGAGAAAACCGCACAGGCGCTGTTGCAGGGACTGGGCAGCCTGGATGATATTTATGCCGATCTGGATAAAATCGCCGGACTGAGTTTCCGTGGCGCCAAAACCCTGGCGCCGAAGATGGAAACCAATAAAGAGATGGCGTATCTCTCTTACACCCTGGCGACCATCAAAACCGACGTGGAGCTCGATCGCACCTGGGACTCCCTGGCTCTGACGGAACCGGATTTGGATAAGCTGTATGCATTATTCACACAGTATGAATTCAGACGCTGGATAAGTGATCTGGAAAACGGCGGCTGGCTGGCGAAGAAAAGTACCCGCAGCGCGCCATCAAAAGCAGCGGTGAGTGTTGTCACACAAACAGTGGCAGCACCTGTGGCAACGCCGGAAATCAGCAATGAAAACTATGAAACTATCCTCGATGAAGAGGCGCTGAACCGCTGGGCGCAAATCCTGCGTGATGCCGGTGAGTTTGCCTTCGATACTGAAACCGACAGCCTGGATAATCTCTCCGCGCGTCTGATAGGGATGTCATTTGCCGCAAAGGCGGGTCACGCCGCTTATGTACCGATCGGTCATGATTATCTGGATGCACCGGATCAGCTGTTAACTGAGCAGGTGCTGCGGGTGATGAAACCGGTTCTGGAAGATGAAAAAATACGGAAAATCGGCCAGAACCTGAAGTTTGATCGCGGAATTATGGAAAATTACGGTGTGGAGCTGCGCGGTATCGCCTTCGATACCATGCTGGAATCCTATGTGCTCAATAGTGTCGCCGGGCGTCATGATATGGACAGCCTGGCCGATCGCCATCTGAATTATAAAACCACCACGTTTGAAGATATCGCCGGAAAAGGAAAAAAGCAGCTGACATTTAATCAGATCCCGCTGGAAGAAGCCGCTAATTATGCGGCGGAAGATGCGGATATCACTCTGCTGCTGCATCAGGCGCTGTATCCGCAGCTGGAAGCTGAAAAATCCCTGCTGCATATCTATCAGGATATCGAAATGCCGCTGGTGCCGGTGCTCTCCCGCATGGAACGTACCGGGGTTCTGATCGACGCTAATGTGCTGGCCGCGCAATCTGTACAACTGACCGCACGTCTGGATGAGCTGGAAAAACAAGCATTTGCTATCGCCGGTGAGGAATTCAATCTTTCTTCACCGAAGCAGTTACAAACCATTCTGTTTGAAAAAATGAATCTGCCGGTTCTGAAGAAAACGCCGGGTGGTGCGCCGTCAACCAATGAGGAAGTGCTGGAAGAGCTGGCGGATAACCACGAGTTGCCGCGCGTGATTCTGGAACACCGCAGCTTGTCCAAACTGAAAACCACCTATACGGATAAACTGCCGCTGATGGTGGATCCGAAAACCCGCCGTGTGCATACCTCTTATCACCAGGCGGTGACAGCCACCGGGCGTCTTTCTTCCCGCGACCCGAACCTGCAGAATATTCCGGTCAGAACCGATGAGGGGCGCCGTATCCGTCAGGCGTTTATTGCCCGTGATGGCTACTGCATCATGGCGGCTGACTATTCACAGATTGAACTGCGCATCATGGCACATCTGTCACAGGACAAAGGGCTGCTGAAAGCCTTTGCCGAAGGTAAGGATATTCACCGCGCAACCGCCGCAGAAGTTTTCGGTGTACCGCTGGAAGACGTGACAGCTGATCAGCGCCGCAGCGCGAAAGCGATTAACTTCGGCCTGATTTACGGCATGAGTGCATTTGGCCTGGCGCGTCAGCTGGGGATCCCGCGCGGTGAAGCACAGCGCTATATGGATCTCTATTTTGAACGCTATCCGGGCGTGCTGGAGTATATGGCCCGCACCCGCGAACATGCGGCAGAAAAAGGTTATGTGGAAACGCTGGAAGGTCGCCGCCTCTGGCTGCCGGAGATCAATTCCCGCAACGGTATGCGCCGCAAAGCCGCTGAACGTGAAGCAATCAATGCTCCGATGCAGGGCACCGCAGCGGATATCATCAAAAAAGCGATGATAGCTGTGGATGACTGGCTGCAAAAAGAGAACATCGATGCGCTGATGATTATGCAGGTACACGATGAACTGGTGTTTGAAGTCAGAAAAGAACAGCAGGCAGAGATGGCAGAGAAAATCCGCGGGCTGATGGAAGCAGCGATGAAACTGGATGTGCCGTTAAAGGTAGAGGCGGGAGTGGGTGCCAACTGGGACGAAGCCCACTAATTTACGCGTCATCTTTCAATCCGTGGCCGCGTTGGCCGCACTCAGAAATCCGGGTCACATACTGGTGTATGCTCCCCGGATTTCTTCCTTTGCCGCCTTGCCACAGACCGAAATCTATAGCGTAAAGGCATTGTGCCCCGGTTCCTTCTGCTTGCTGCCTTGCTGCAAACCGAATGATTTAGCCTTAGCATCCGGTATCACATTGGCCGCACTCAGAAATCCGGGTCACATACTGATGTATGTTCCCCGGATTTCTTCCTTTGCCGCCTTGCCACAAGCTGAAATCTATAGCGTAAAGGGATTGTGCTCCGGGGGGATTTTCCTGTTATGCGTTTTCTTCCCGCATTTTCAGGGTTTTCTTCACTTTTTTCTCAATGCGCTGGCGCTTTAGCGGCGAGAGATGGTCGATAAACAGTTTGCCGTTGAGATGGTCGATTTCATGCTGGAGGCAGCCCGCCTGTAATCCTTCCGCTTCAAGGATATGTTCTGCGCCGCTCACATCCTGATAGCGGACTGTGACTGAAGAGTAGCGCTGAGTTTCTGTATAGCTCTCCGGCAGGGACAGGCAACCGTCCATCATCATCATTTCACCGTTGCACTGAATAAATTCCGGATTAATCAGTGCCATCGGCTGATCCCGGTTTTCAGATACATCAACAATAATCACACGTTTGCAGACACCTACCTGCGGTGCGGCAAGGCCGATTCCCCGTTCGGCATACATAGTTTCTGTCATATCAGTAACAAATGTGTTCAGTTCGTCATCAAAAACCGTGACGGGTTGGGCTGTTTCCCGAAGGCAGGGATCAGGAAAATGCCGTAATGTCAGTAATGCCATAGCTAACTCACTAATATAAATAAAAATAATGGGGAGGCGTACTCCCGGATGCGCTCAGATTATCATAACAGTATGGTATGAAAACGGCATCATTTGTGCTGTTTTGTTGCTATTTTGTGCGGGCTGGAATGGACTATCTATAGATCCGGATCGCATAAATATGTAATTAAAGAACATTTGGAAGGAATTTAACGGTTTTATGACAAGCTGAATCGTGCGCAATCTGAAAAAAAATTACAAAAAAGGTTTTTTTGTCCGTAAATTTGCGGTAAAGTTATTCGCGTAGGGTACAGAGGTAAGATGTTCTATCTTTCAGACCTTTTACTTCACGTAATCGGATTTAGCTGAATATTAGCTGCTCCGGTCAGACAACTTCTGACCGGAGCATTTTTTTGCCTTAAACAAAGGCGGGAGAAGGTTAATTGTCAGTGAGAAAGGCATTCGCATCAAAAACCGGTTCGGCATCTTCCCGGAGTTCTTTCCGGTAAAGGCGGAGTGCCATGATATCATTCAGGGCATCAGCGCCTTCATCTGAATCTTCCCCGTATTCCTCAACTCTGCGAAGGAGTGCTTCTTCCCTGGCATGGAGTGATTTCCACAGTAAGTTAAATGTGCTTCTGTCGATTTTAAGTTCGAGTACCCGCATTTGTTATGCTCTCTTCATATATTGTTTTTCACAGAACATGGCCACACTTTCCAGCAGAGTGATATATTTTGTCAGCGGCATATTTTCCGCCGGCACAATCATATGATGGCCCTTTGAACCCCGTTTAACAATAGTCAGGCCGGCAGGCAGGATAGTACCTGCTTTTAATTCCCACACCCACCCCGTCAGCGGACATTCATCCAGACCTTCTTTGGTAAATACACTCACACCGTTATTATCAGCAACAATGAAGTCTGTTTCACCAATCTCTCTGGTATTAATATCGCTCCTTCTGACATTCGCCAGCCGGGACGAACTACTGTTGCCTATACGGTATAAATCTTCGGCCAAAATATATAATGTTTTTTCCCGCATAAAACATATCCTTATGTTTGTGAACATATCATCAGGTTGTGTATAGCAGGGAAGGGAAGAGAGGGGCTGGACAGATTATCGCCCGCAGAGCGGCTTTTTTCGGTCTTTTGGCTAAGGGATGATGACTATAAGAAAGAACAGATGGTCAGTAATAACCATCTGTTTCGGGAGAGGGTCACTCTGCGTCGCTTTCGCTGAACCAGGTGTCCAGTTTCAGACGTAATTTATCAATGCCGATTTTTTTCAGGGCGGAGAAGTATTCCACCTGAATATCGCCGGTGTCACTCAGTTCTGTCAGTGCATCACGAACCGCCATCAGCTGCTTTTTGCGTGCGCCGCTGGCCAGTTTGTCGGCTTTGGTCAGCAGCGCCAGTACCGGCACCTGCATTGCCACAGCCCATTCAATCATCTGCATATCCAGGTCTTTAAGCGGATGACGGATGTCCATCAGTATCACCAGGCCGCGCAGACAGTTGCGCTTTTGCAGATACTCTCCCAGTGCGGCCTGCCATTTCCGTTTCATTGCTTCCGGGACTTCGGCGTAACCATAGCCCGGCAGGTCAACCACACGGCAGCCGTCAGTGACTTCAAACAGGTTGATAAGCTGAGTGCGTCCCGGCGTTTTACTGGTTCGTGCCAGGCTTTTCTGCTGTGTCAGTGCATTCAGCGCGCTGGATTTTCCGGCATTGGAGCGACCGGCAAACGCCACTTCGATCCCCGTATCTTCCGGTAAATGGCGGATATCCGGTGCGCTGATGACAAAATGGGTCACTTGGTAGTTGTGCGTTTTAATGGTCAAAATCTGTTCTCCTCAGGTCGAAACCGGGATGATTATAGCCTAATGCATGTTGTTTAAGAACTGCGGCAGACAGATTACTGTACCGGTTTATTCTCAATGCAGTGGAAAGCCGCAACAATAATATACTAAGTGTAACCGCCGATATAATCCGGAGAAAACAAAGTCTTTCCGGTGGGAAAGGTGCTGATATTTACGCGTAAAAAGATAGAAAAACATAATAATTTATTATTTGTTATACAGACAGATGCCATTTTTTATTTGGTATAAGTTAAATTTTTTATCATAAATTTAAATTTACACATAAAAATCAATGCAGTACTTTATATTTACGCGTTAAATGAAATAAATGTATCAGCAGAATGAACAGCTCCGTCGTATTTTGCTAAATTACAGGCTGTGTGCAGAATATCGTCAGTACAAATACGTGAAAAATTCTTATCTTAATTCATCACCCCGGCCGTGAAGGTAAATTAAAGTAAATCGGTGGCACTCAAAGCCATTGCCCATTAAAATCAGTAAAATTAGTGTCAGTTTATTTCGTTGAAAGGAATTGGGAATGTTAAAACGTGTTTTAGTTACATTTGTGGCAGCCTGTACCCTCAGTGCAACTTCGCTGGCGTTCGCGGCGGAGCAGACGCATGTTAAATTTACCACCACCGCAGGCGATTTTGAAATAGCGCTGGATAATGAAAAAGCGCCGGAAACCGTGGAAAATTTTAAGCAGTATGTCGCAGATAAGTTCTATGACGATACAACATTCCACCGCGTCATCCCGGGCTTCATGGTGCAGGGTGGCGGTTTTACGGCGGATATGAATCAGAAACAGACCCGTCCGCCGGTAAAAAATGAAGCGGATAACGGCTTGCGTAATCTGCGCGGAACTATTGCGATGGCGCGTACCGCAGATAAAGACAGTGCAACCAGCCAGTTCTTTATCAACGTGGCGGACAATGCATTCCTTGACCACGGCCAGCGTGATTTCGGCTATGCCGTGTTTGGTAAAGTGGTGAACGGCATGGACGTTGTCGATAAAATCTCAAAAGTGAAAACGGAAAACATCGGTCCTTACCAGAATGTGCCGTCGACACCGATCAAAATTATTTCTGCAACTATCGTAAAATAAACCGTATTTTTGTGCAGACTAAGGGGAATATTTTCGGATATTCCCCGTAAGCATGTCAAACTATCCTGATAGTCTGAATAAGACGATATCTGCCTCTGCGGCACCATGCCGCATTCGGGCTATTTTCTCTGTCCGGCTGTGGTATTATAGCCCGCTTCATGAAACTGTCTGTGCAATCCCCGGGGTTGCAGGGTATTGTCAACGTGTGCCTGATACAGCAGTTTGAAAATAAAAAAATATAAATATATCAGTCGGATATAGATAATCATGCTATTAATTATCGATAATTATGACTCATTTACTTATAACCTGTACCAATACTTCTGTGAGTTAGGTGCAGATGTACAGGTTAAACGAAATGATGCCGTCAGCCTCAGTGATATCGGGCAATTATCGCCATCTCACCTGGTGATTTCACCGGGTCCCTGCACGCCGTCAGAAGCTGGTATTTCACTGGATGCGGTCAGCCATTTTGCCGGAGAAATCCCGATTCTCGGGGTGTGTCTCGGGCATCAGGCTATCGGTCAGGCGTTTGGTGCACAGGTGGTGAAGGCGCGCAAAGTGATGCACGGCAAAACCACAGCAATCCATCATAATCAGCAGGGCGTGTTCAAAGGGCTGAATCGTCCGCTGACAGTCACCCGCTACCATTCGCTGGTGATTGCCCCGGAAACACTGCCGGCCTCGTTTGAGGTCACCGCATGGAGCCTGCATGATGGCAATGTGGATGAAATCATGGGGATCCGCCATAAAACCCTGCCGATTGAAGGCGTGCAGTTCCATCCGGAAAGTATTCTCAGTGAGCAGGGACATGAACTCCTGAATAATTTCCTGAAATACTAACCAGTTATCGCTTATTTTATCCCCGGCTCTGTTTTTTCAGTCGTTTTAATTTGATTTTTTATTCATATTTGGTGATTATATTTTCACTTGTGGGTAGATCAGGTAAGGAATGATGACAAAACAGAATGCGGTAACGCGCGGCACTTATGATGAAGTGATGCTGCCAATTTATGCACCGGCTGATTTTATTCCTGTCAGAGGACAGGGAAGCCGGGTGTGGGATCAGAACGGCACCGAATATGTTGATTTTGCCGGCGGGATTGCCGTACTGGCACTGGGGCATTGTCATCCGGCGCTGGTTGCGGCACTGAAAACGCAGAGTGAATCGCTCTGGCATGTCAGCAATATTTTCACCAATGAACCGGCACTGACTCTGGCGCAAAAGCTGATAAAACACACGTTCGCGGAGCGGGTTTTCTTTGCCAACTCCGGCGCGGAGGCGAATGAAGCTGCATTCAAACTGGCACGTCATTATGCACTGACCCGTCATCATCCTTATAAAACCAAAATTATTGCTTTCCGCCATGGTTTCCACGGCCGGACATTCTTTACGGTTTCTGTCGGCGGCCAGCCGAAATATGCCGATGGTTTCGGTCCGAAACCGGCGGATATTATTCATGTGCCTTATAACGATCCCGATGCCGTCAAAGCGGTGATGGATGATCACACCTGTGCAGTCGTGCTGGAACCAATCCAGGGCGAGGGCGGTATCACGCCTGCCACGCCGGCCTTTATGCAGGGGGTGCGTGAGCTGTGCGATAAACATCAGGCACTGCTGGTATTTGATGAAGTACAGAGCGGTATGGGTCGCAGCGGAAAGCTGTTTGCCTATATGGATTACGGTATTGAACCGGATATTCTGACCACGGCTAAGGCGTTGGGCGGCGGCTTCCCGATCAGTGCAATGCTGACAAAACAGGATATTGCGCAGGTGATGGTGCCCGGCACACACGGCACAACCTATGGCGGCAACCCGCTGGCCTGTGCGGTTGGTAATGCGGCCTTTGATCTGATTAACGACCCGGTGCTGCTGGCAGGGGTGAATGAACGTCATCAGTGGTTTACGGATGCTCTGCAATCCCTGAACAGTACATTCGGGGCGTTTGCGGAGATTCGCGGGAAAGGACTACTGATTGGAGCCGAACTGGCGGGCATCTTCCGCGATCAGTCAAAAACTCTGCTGGAACTGGCCGCCAGAAATGGTCTGATGTTGCTTAACGCGGGAACAAATGTTCTGCGTTTCACACCGTCGCTGATTATTGAAAAAGACGATGTGGATGAGGGAATGAAACTGCTGGCAAAAACCCTGAATGATTTTCGGGGAATGCAGTAAAACGACAGGGTTCAGAAAAGAAAAAAACAGGCGCAAATGCGCCTGTTTTTAGTGGCAGAGACTGCCCGGATTAACGGGTGCCGTATACCACGATGGTTTTACCGTGCGCGGAGATCAGGTTCTGATCTTCCAGCATCTTCAGAATACGGCCGACCGTTTCGCGGGAACAACCCACAATCTGGCCGATTTCCTGACGGGTGATTTTGATTTGCATGCCGTCCGGATGCGTCATGGCATCCGGCTGTTTTGCCAGATTCAGTAACGTCTGAGCGATGCGGCCTGTGACATCAAGGAATGCAAGATTTCCGACCTTTTCTGATGTGGTCTGCAGGCGGCTTGCCATCTGCGCGGAAAGGCGCATAAGGATATCCGGGTTTACCTGGATAAGCTGGCGGAACTTTTTGTACGAGATTTCTGCAACTTCGCAGGCGCTTTTTGCCCGTACCCACGCCGTACGTTCCTGTCCTTCCTCAAATAATCCGAGTTCACCGATGAAATCACCCTGGTTGAGATAGGATAAAATCATTTCTTTACCTTCTTCATCTTTGATCAGCACCGCAACAGAACCTTTTACAATATAGTAGAGTGTTTCTGCCTTTTCGCCCTGATGAATAAGTGTGCTTTTGGATGGATATTTGTGGATATGGCAGTGAGACAAAAACCATTCAAGCGTGGGGTCTGTTTGTGGCTTGCCGAGAACCATTCGCGTTATCCTCTGTTGTTAGTTATTGCAAACCGTTGTTTACGCTCTGCAATTATATAAAGTCTTAGCTTATCATATTAACTTGCTGAATTTCCGGCAAGTTAGTTTATTAAAATAGTATAATAATCCTCACGGAAAGATATTGATCTTAGCCATAGATAAATCCTTGCCGTGTTTTTAGCACAGGAAAACAGTCCTGTCTTCCACTGTCTCGCTTCAGCATAATAAACTATGAGATAGATTGCCAGCCTGTGAATGAAAGGGTAGTCTGTCGTGAATTATATTGATGATGAGGGTATAAAAATGGAAGCGCGTGTAAAGTGGATTGAGAACATGACTTTCTTAGGGGAATCCGCGTCAGGACACCAGATTACAATGGATGGTAATGCCGGTGAAAAAGCCCCGAACCCGATGGAGATGGTACTGATGGCAACCGGCGGCTGCAGTGCTATTGATGTTGTCTCTATTTTGCAAAAAGGCCGTAATCAAGTCATTGATTGTGATGTAAAACTCACAGCCGAACGTCGTGAAACCGCGCCACGTTTATTCACTCACATTAATCTGCATTTTATTGTGACCGGCCGTGATCTGACCGAAAACGTGGTCGGACGTGCCGTGCAGTTATCAGCAGAAAAATATTGTTCTGTTTCATTAATGTTAGGCGAAAGTGTTAACATTACACACAGTTTCGAAGTAAAGAATATTGAATAATTTTTTGAAATATTATTTTTATTTTTGAACATAAACCGGGTAATACATTATTACCCGGTTTTTTTATCGCTTGTTTATTTGTTTTCCCTGTAATAATTGCTCAGCCAGCGGTGCCATAATTAATTCCATCACCAGCCCTAATTTTCCGCCGGGGACGACAATGGTGTTTGAGGCGGAAATAAAGGATCCCTGAAGCATGGATAACAAATAGGGAAAATCGATTTTTTTCAGGCCGCGGAAGCGGATCACCGTAAAGCTTTCATCCTGTGACGGGATGGATTTGGCCGAGAACGGGTTCGAGGTATCAACCGTCGGTACCCGCTGGAAGTTAATGTGGGTACGGGAAAACTGCGGAGTGATGTAACGGATGTAATCATCCATCGAACGCACGACGGAATCCATCACGGCTTCCCGCGAATGGCCGCGATCGTTGGTGTCACGGACTAACTTCTGTATCCACTCCAGATTGACTATCGGCACCACGCCGACCAGCAAATCCACATGTCCGGCAATATTATGCTCCGGTGTGACCACGCCGCCGTGCAATCCCTCGTAGAAAAGCACATCGGTATCAGCCGGAAGGGCCTCGCGGGGGGTGAAGGTGCCGGGCAACTGGTTATAAGGCACGGCTTCATCATAGGTATGCAGGTACTTGCGGCGTTCACCGCTGCCGTTTTCACTATACTGGCGGAATGTGCTTTCGAGAAGAGCAAAGTCGTTGGCTTCCGGCCCGAAATAGCTGATGTGACGCCCCTGTTCGCGTGCTTTACGGATGGCGGCATCCATTTCCGGCCGCGTGTAACGGTGGAAACTGTCACCTTCAATAATGGCCGGAACCGCATCCAGCTGCTGGAAAATTTTACGGAAAGCCTGACTGGTGGTAGTGGTACCGGCTCCGCTGGAGCCGGTAACGGCAATAATCGGGTGTGTCTGTGACATGCAGCGTTTCCTCCGGCTGAATCAGCCGCGGAATTGTGCCGACGGCATGATGTTGAGTGTTTCGTGTAATTCCGACCAGACAATCACAATGTCGCCGTTTTTGAGTTGCGTGTAAAGATCCGCCACTTTATCACTGAGTGATTTTTCATGTTCGCCGTAATCGGTGCCTTCACGCAGCACCACACTTTCCAGGATACTGTACAGTGTGTCCGGCGCGATATCCTGCCAGGGAATAATCATGGTGTCTCCTTCGCGGTCAGATGCGGCGCCAGCCATTCAGGAATGCGCTCCTCCAGCCATAAACGCGGGCGGCGCCAGCTGCCGGACACAAAGCCGACATGGCCGCCGTGTTCGGTCATCTGATATTCCACACACGGTGGCAGTTGTGACAGATCCGGCACCACTTCCTGCGCCATAAAGGGATCATCTTTGGCGTGGATGATCAGCATCGGCTTACGTACAGCGGGGAGTTTTGGCAGAGCGCTGCACCGGCGGTAATAATCCGAGGCATCCCGGAATCCGTGGATCCGCGAGGTGATAATGTCATCAAATTCCCGGATCCGTTTAATCGCGCGGATATGCAGCAGGTTTGTCGGCAGCGAGTTCGGATAGCGTACCAGCTTGCGGGTGGCATTACGTTTCAGACCTTTAAGCAGATACCACTGATAAAAACGGGAAAAGCCTTTTTCCATTTTGAAAGAACACGGTTCCAGCATCAGCGGGGCGGAAACCACGATACCGGCATCCACTGCGGCATTTTCCCCCTCTTCGGCGAGATAACAGGCCAGCATATTGCCGCCGAGTGAATAACCGACTGCGCCGGTCGGGACTTTACCGTAGGTATCCTGTAACCAGTTCAGGAGGTAACGGGCATCTTCGGTTTCACCGGAGTGGTAAATCCGTTTTGAACGGTTAGGCTCGCCGCTGCATCCGCGAAAATGCATGACAACACCCAGCCAGCCCTGACGGGCCGCAGCAGCCAGGATACCGTGAGCATAAGGGCTGCGGAAACTGCCTTCCAGCCCGTGAAAGATAACCAGCCGTGGTTTATGGCGTGCGGTATCGGGGTCTTCGCTCCATGCAAGATCAATAAAATCATCATCCGGCAGCGTCAGACGCTGCCAGAATGGCTTTATCGTCGGTTTCCGGCGGAAAATCCGGGGCAGCAACGTTTGCAGGTGCGGGTTGGTTGCCCAGGAAATCGGTTGAAAATGACTAGACATAGTTAGATTCGTAATGAAAAAACATCTCTTGTTTAATGAAAAACATACTGGTAATTTTCCGGGAAGAAAATGACCACGTTGCCGGATTCCCCATGACTGCACACCTTTTTATCTCTCTTTTTGTCTTTATGTTTATCGCGGCAGTCACGCCCGGGCCTAATAACCTGTTACTGACCGCCTCCGGGGCGCAATACGGTTTCCGCCGCACACTGGTGCTGATGGCCGGTATTATGCTCGGCATGCAGACAGTATTATATCTTTCAGCCTTTGGTGTTGCGGCTATTTTACTGATTTATCCCAAATTGCATACTGCTATGAAAATTGCGGGCAGTCTTTACCTTCTGTGGCTTGCCAAAAAACTGGCTACTGCGCCTTATCAGTCTCTTAATGAACCGCAGGTCACTAAGGCCATCACCTGGTATCAGGGCGCGCTGTTGCAGTTTATCAATCCCAAAGCCTGGCTGATGGGGTTGGGGGCGGTCAGCAGTTACAGCCTGAGCGGCGATGCCTATATGCTGTCTGTCGGAGTGATGAGTATCGTGATGGTCTCAGTGAATCTGGTTGCCGGGCTTATCTGGATCGGATTCGGTACCTTTATCGGCCGTTTTCTGCGCAGCCGCAATGCCTGGTTCACCTTCAATATTGTGATGGGGTTACTCACCGCCGCCTGTGTGCCGCTCATCTGGCTTGAATAGCTGACATAATATAACCTGCGGAACAAAAACAGAAGCTGAATGAAAAACAGACCGCATTGCGGTCTGTTTTTTTGCCGCTATACCACGAATCAGCTTAAATCCACATTCTTACTGCCGAACAGCAGAGTAAACAGGAATCCGGCCAGATAGGCGACGAGTAACCCGCCGGTATAGACCGCCATCCCGGTGAAAATACCGCTGTCGGATGTCATGACCGGAATGGCGATAATTCCTGACGGTCCGAAAACAGTATTCAGCCCGACGGGATAGCCGAACCAGGCAACAAGCCCGATAAAGAAGCCGCCCGCCGCCCCGCCGAAACAGGCGGTGATAAACGGCTTCACACGCGGCAGTGTCACGCCGTAGATCAGGGGTTCGCCGATCCCGAGAAAACCGGGGATAATCGCACCACGGATCTGATTACGCAGAACAGAGTCTTTTTTTGCACGGACATACAACGCCAGTGCAGCCCCGACCTGACCGGCGCCTGCCATGGCGAGGATCGGAAACAGGGAGTTAAAACCCTGAGTGCCGACCAGCGCGGTATACACCGGGATAAAGCCCTGGTGGATACCAAACATTACGGCGATCAGGAACAGACCGGCAAGAACAGCCGCGCCGAACGGATTGGCGTTGAGGTGCATAAACAGCCAGGACATGCCGTCAAACAGCCAGACGCCGATCGGCATAATTACAACGAAGGTCAGTGCGCCCATAATCAGCAGTGTGACAGCGGATGTCAGAATGATATCCAGGTTCGCCGGGATAAAACGCCGTACCTGCCGTTCCACCCATGCGCCGGTGATGGTGGCGATCAGAATACCGATGATATTACCGCGCGGGTCAATACCGTGGCCGAAAAAGGTTTCCATACCGGAGTAGAAACCTTTGGTCGCCTGCGGATCATAACCGAGGATAAACAGCGCGGCGATGATCGCACCGTTGACGCCGGATCCGCCGAAGGCTTTCTGTGCGTTATAGCCAATCAGGATCCCCATAAAGGTAAACAGGCCTTTACCGAAGACCTTCATGTAACCGAGTACTTCAACCAGTGTGCCGTTCGGGGACGGATTACCGGTGATCCAGAGCGACTCAAACAATGTGGCAAACCCGAGCAGCAGACCAACGCCGATAAATCCCGGAATGAGCGGGGTAAAAATAGTGGCGAATTTGGCGAGAAAACGCTGTACCGGGTTCGTTTGTTTCTCTTTCAGGTGCAGTTTCTGATCAGCGGCAATTTCTTTCAGGCTGCGGCTGTCCGGTTCACTGCCGGGGATATACTCATCCAGGTGTTTCTGCATCAGCTCTGCGGCGGTTTGTGCTTTTCCCGGCCCCAGCACAATCTGGAATTGCTCGTCACTTTCAATCACTCCCAGCACGCCCTCAATTTTTTTGATAGCGATTTTATCTGCCAGTTGTGTGTTGTTCAGTGTCAGACGCAGGCGGGTCATACAGTTTCCGCTGTGCGCCACGTTACCCGGACCGCCGATGGCATCCAGAATCTGTATGATGGTTGACTGACTGATTTTGGCCATGGTGATTACCTTGTGTTAAGAGTGTGCCGTGCCGGTCAGCGCGTCACGGATAAACCCCTGATGTTGTGCCAGCAGGGCTTTGGCGTCACCGGCACTCAGCTGTGCCAGGATCATCACGATGGCTGTTTTGCAGTGTCCGTCACAGGCGGCAAGGGCCTGTTCTGCGGTCGCTCTGTCACATTCCGTTGCGGCCATCACAATACGTTTCTGCCGCTCAACCAGTTTGGCGTTGGTTGCTTCCACGTCTGCCATCAGGTTGCCGTACACTTTCCCCGAGCGGATCATCGCCCCGGTGGTGATCATATTGAGTATCAGTTTCTGGGCAGTTCCGGCTTTCATGCGGGAGGAGCCGGTGATTACTTCCGGGCCGACCACCGGTGTAATGGCGATAGCGGCCAGACGACTCATTTCACTGTCCGGGTTGCAACTGACGGCGGCAACCGTTGCGCCGAGAGACAGGGCGTATTCCATACCGCCCAGCACGTAAGGGGTGCGGCCGCTGGCGGCTATCCCGACTAACACATCTTTTTCACTGAAATTCAGGGCTTTCAGATCACTCACAGCCAGTTCCCGGTTATCTTCCGCATTTTCAACGGCTTTCAGGATAGCTTTATGACCACCGGCAATCAGGCCGACCACCTGTTCTGCCGGCGTGCCGAACGTCGGCGGACATTCGCTGGCATCCAGTATCCCGAGGCGGCCGGAGGTGCCCGCACCCATATAAATCAGTCGCCCGCCGCAGCGGAATGCCTGTGCCACCGCGTCCACTACCTGTGCCACCTGCGGCAGGGTCTTTTCCACAGCAGGGGCAACGGTCTGGTCTTCGCGGTTGATAACCCGCAGCATATCCAATGTCGGCAGGCTGTCGATGTCCGCGCTGGCCGGATTGCGGCTCTCGGTAATCATTGAGGTTAAGTCAATTTTCATGCGTGATCCTTTGTATAAGATATAATCAGCATGCTAGAGAATTAAATATTCTTTTTGTGTGAGAGTTATCACAGAGCAATCTATTCAACTATGATGGTATAGCAGGAATATTTTCACATATCCTCATCTTTAATTTTCATTATTCTATTGAATATAAGTGTATTTTTTGTTTATCAGATACGTTATTTATCAGGAATAATTCGTCATTAGTTTTAAAATAATTTATTCCATTTTTATTATCCGGATAAGGAAAACAGACATACATGGCGATCCTGACAAAAATCAGCTGGGCAAAAGCAGAGCTGGCGACCAATCAGCAGCATATTGCTGATTTTATCCTGGCGCAGCCGGAAGAGACGGTAACACTCTCCTCTCAGGTACTGGCAGAGCGGGTAGGCGTGAGTCAGTCCGCTATTGTGAAGTTTAGTCAGAAAATGGGATTTAAGGGATTTCCGGCACTGAAAGTCGCCATCAGCGAAGAGATCGGCCGTAACCGGGTGCTGGCTGCCAACCAACAGCAGGCGCTGCACAACCGGATAGAAGCCCGGGATCCGCTGATGGTGATCGCACAAAAACTGGCACAGGAAAAACAGAATTCCATCACGGAAACCACACGGCGGCTCGATTTTGAGCAGATGACAGAGATTGTCGCGTGTCTGGATAACGCCCGCTGTATTCAGGTCGCCGGTATCGGCGGCTCCGGGCTGACGGCGAAAGACCTGGCGTATAAGCTCCAGAAAATCGGGCTGATGACACTGGCTGAGGCAGATCACCATATCCAGATTGCTTTTTCGCAGACACTGACCGGAAAAGATGTGCTGGTGGTGCTGTCATTCAGCGGTAAACGCAAGGACATGCTGGTCACTGCGGCCACCGCGAAAAAGCAGAATGCCACGCTGATTGCCATTACCGGGAACCGTCAGTCGCCGCTGGCAAAAATGGCGGATTATGTGCTGGAAACGGTCGCGGAGGAAAACGAGTGGCGCAGTTCGTCCATCTCCTCGCGGACGGCGCAGAATACGGTGACGGATTTACTGTTTATGGCGCTGTTACAGCGGCGGGAAGAGCAGGCACGGCAGTTGGTGATCAATGCCCGCACCATGATTAACAGCCTGGATGGCTGATCCGGATGTCTGAATATACTGCTCCAGTTTTTCAATATTTTCCTCAGAGTATTTTTTCATCCCCTTTTGGTTATGGGTATGAAAACGCAGTTTTCCGGCGTACAGCTCACGGAAGCGTCGGTAGCAGCGCAGAATGGCGGCTTTTTTCTCCGGGGTATAACCGTTTTTAAAGAAAAACGTCATCACCAGCCCGAGGCGGGTTAAATACCGTTTTTTATCATCTATCAGCAAAAATCCGGTGATTTCCCGGATAGCGTTCAGTTCCGCTTCCTGTTCAGTCATTATTCTTCCTGTGATTGACGGATAATGCCATTCTGCCGGAACGATAAAAACCGTTACTCAGATGTCATTAATGACTGCGATGCAATCAGTGTGGCTCCACAGGTGGTTTTCATGCCCTCCAGGGCAATTTTTTTGCCCTGAAAGGCCATGAGTGAAGAACCGGAAGCAATCTGAAAGACACCTTTGCATTTCGGACAGGAGACTGAGTCCCCTTCGGTAGCCACCGGCCGGCCGTTGATGGTGTAATTATCCGGGGCGGAGATGACCACGCCGCCGTGGTCAGTCATATCACCGAGGCAGATAACCGGTTTACCGGCCATTGAGTTTTTGCTCCAGCAGGGTCAGATCCCGTTCATCATCATGCGGAATTTCGCGGATAAGCCTCCACTCAGTCCGGCCGGGCGGATTGCCCTCAATATCAATGGCCGGTGTGCCCTGAAGAAAAATGGTCTCCACATTCTCGCGGCCTTTGGTTGTCCAGTAACCGTCAACCCGTGCCGGTTCGCCCGCATACAACGGAGAGACAACCATCGGACCGCGATCATAACGCTCATACCACTGTTTACTGGTAACATCCGTAAAATGGCCTTCCCCGAGAAAATGTAAAGAATCATCTTCTTTAATGACATAGCGGATGGGCCGGATAAGTTCATTAATCCGGTAATAACTTTCCGGCGGTGTGCCGGGGGTGAGATCCGGATAGTCACCGGCCTGAATCATCAGCCTGCCGGGGTAACGGCTCAGGGTAATCTCCGGGTCAGCAGATAATATTTTACGGACATGGGCTTCACCGCCGAGGCGTTCAATATAACGGTCAGCGAGGAGCGTCAGCCATTGCACGCTGCGGATAGAATTACGATAATTTGTCTTATGCATATGGCTGGCCGGACTGCGGGTCGGTCGGAACAGTGACAATATGTTCAAATTCCTGTACCAGCATCTCATCTTCATGACCCTGCACATAGATGTTACCGACAGATTCAGCGGTAAACGCACCGGCAGTGATATTGCCCTGGGTTTTGCCTTCGATAGAGATATAGCATGGAGTTGGCATGATAAAATTCCTTATTTATAAACAGGTAACAATTCGTTACCGGACGAGTGACTTCGTCATCAGCCAGTGCGCATGGTGATAATGCAGAAAGCATAAGTTTCACTTACCGGTCTGTAAAGGCTGCAGGAGGGGCTGTATCTCACAGGATCAGTCACTTAAGTTAAAATCGTTGCAAAAACAGGATATCTGACCCGCAGGGGCACGAATGACCGGTTGATGAAGTGAAATATGTCAGATCATAAAAAATACAAATACTCATATTTTTTAACATTTAACCGCAACAAACTGAAAATAAAAAAGAAAATTGGAATTTACCTTGTGATCACAAAAATAAATATGTAACCAAATACAAATTAACTGTAACTCATTGAACAGCAATGATAAAAATCACATCACTGACAAAAAAGGAAAGTCCGCTGTATTTTTGTTCTGAAAAATAAATAATAAAGGCGTTAAGATGAAATATTGTGCTGACTTGTTTGCAGTACTCTATAAATATAAAAATAATTATTATATTTCAATGCATTAAAGCATCAGCAATATCTGCCCCGGCGACGAGGTTAATCCACACATCTGTGCTTCAGTTGATATCTGCGCACCGGCGGGGTGACGGTGTGCTGAGTTATTGCGGGGTTCCGTGGTCTGATGAAAGTGCTAATGCAGTACCTGCTGGCAGCCACCGCGCAGAACATCAAGAAGATGACGCTGCCAGCGCTTCTTTATCACTTTTTTATGGTGATATACAGGGTAATAGCAGGCTGGGATGTACCTGAATCATCGTCGGGTAAAAATGACAGGTTACTGAAAAATATCGCGATTATGACCTTCTGTCGCACATAAAAGAAAACCCCGCGTAGAAAAGCGGGGTTAGTCAACGGTCTGAGAGCGGCATCCGCCGCTCTCCATCACTTACGGGTTTTCAAATGATTGAGTCATGGCTTCGAGGTTTTCCTGAATCTCCATCCAGGCCATTTCCGCCTCTTCCAGCTCCGCTTTGAATTGCGCCTGCTCCTGAAGGCAGGTGTTCAGCTCGGCTTTGCGGGACTGATCATACAGGCCGCTGTCACCGAGTTTTTCCTCAATCGCGGCGATGGCATCTGATAACCGGCTCATGGTTTTTTCCAGTTTCTCCGATTCTTTGCGCAGCGGCTGAGTCTGCCGGCGGAATTCTGCCTCGCGGCGTTTCTGCTCTTTGCGATCCTGCGCGGTGACAGTATTTTTTTCCTCACCGTTTTCCGCAGCCGGTTCCGCGCTCTGGCGCATCTGTTTCTGGCTGTCTGCCAGCCAGCGCTGATAATCATCCAGATCGCCGTCAAACGGTTCGACCTGGCCGTCATGCACCAGATACAGATCATCGGTGGTGGATCGCAGCAGGTGACGATCGTGCGAAACCACGACGATCGCGCCCTCAAATTCGATCAGGGCTTCGGTCAGCGCCTGGCGCATATCGAGATCCAGGTGGTTGGTCGGTTCATCGAGCAGCAGCAGATTCGGACGCTGCCAGATAATCATTGCCAGCACCAGCCGCGCTTTTTCCCCGCCGGAGAAACGTCCGGTCGGGTCGGTCACCTGGTCACCTTTGAAACCAAAGCCGCCGAGATAATCACGCAGTTGCTGTTCTGTCTGATCCGGTGCAAGGCGCACCATATGCTGTAACGGGGATTCATCCGCCCGCAAAAACTCCAGCTGATGCTGGGCGAAATACCCCAGTTTGATGCCTTTTGCGAGACCGATTTTTCCCTGTAACGGTTCCAGCTCACCGGCGAGCATTTTAATCAGGGTGGATTTACCTGCGCCGTTACGGCCCAGCAGGCCGATACGTGAGCCGGGCACCAGGTTCAGTTTGATATTATCCAGCACTACTTTCTCACCGTATCCGGCACTGACTTTTTCCATTTTCAGCAGCGGGTTCGGCAGAGTTTCCGGCGGGCGGAAACTGAAACGGAACGGGTTATCCGCCAGTGCCGGAGCAATCAGCTCCATACGCTCCAGCATCTTCAGGCGGCTTTGCGCCTGTTTGGCTTTAGTCGCCTGGGCGCGGAAACGATCCACATATTTTTGCAGGTGCGCGCGGCGTAACTGCTGGCTTTCATACTGTGCCTGCTGCTGTGCCATTTTCTCAGCGCGCTGCATCTCAAAGGAGGAATAGTTGCCGGTGTATTCAAACAGGCCGTTCTGCTCAATATGCAGCACTTTATCAATGATCGGGTCGAGGAAATCGCGGTCATGGGAGATCAGAATCAAAGTGCCGGGATAGCTTTTCAGCCATTTTTCCAGCCAGATCACGGCATCGAGATCCAGGTGGTTGGTCGGTTCATCGAGCAGCAGCAGGTCAGAGCGGCAAATCAGTGCCTGTGCCAGGTTCAGACGCATCCGCCAGCCCCCGGAGAAGGCCCGCACCGGTGTTTCCAGCTGTTCCTGTGAGAATCCGAGTCCATGCAGCAGTGTGGCGGCACGGGAACGGATGGTCCAGGCATCGAGCATGTCGAGCTGGCCGTGGATCACGGCAATCGCATGGCCGTCATTTTGTTCATTCGCCTGCTGTAATTTTGCCTCAAGCTCACGGAATTCGCGGTCACCGTCAATGACATACTCAATCGCCGGCTCATCCAGTGCCGGGGTCTCCTGGTTAACCCAGGCCATTGACCAGTTCCCCGGAAAGGCCACACTGCCTGCTTCGGCCTGTAATTCGCCTTTGAGCAGCGCCAGCAGCGTGGATTTACCGCAGCCGTTTTTTCCCACCAGGCCGACTTTCTGACCCGGGTTGATGGTGGCCGTTGCGTTGTCGAGCAGAATACGGACACCGCGGCGGACCTGAAGTGAAGAGAAAACAATCATAAATATCGATAGGGTAAGTAATTGAGAGTAAAATTAATGTAATTCGTGCGTTGTCAGCAGCAAATCACCCGTCAGCAGGCGAGGAGTATCGTTGCAGCGGGCATAGTAGCGAAAATCACAAAGATTCTCACGTTTTTAAGAGGAAGTGATGATAAATAATCCGACCATATTACTGCTTTACGCCCATCCGGAACCGCATCACTCCATCGCCAACAAGGCGCTTGTCACTGCGGCGTCTGAACTCGGGCATGTGACGGTGCACGACCTGTACGGCACCTATCCGGACTTTTTTATCGATATCCGGCATGAACAGGAACTGCTCCGGCAGCATGACATTATTGTGTTTCAGCATCCGCTGTACACCTACAGCTGCCCCGCACTGCTGAAAGAGTGGTTTGACCGGGTGCTGACCCGTGATTTCTCCGGTGAGCAGGGCGGCAGACAGCTGTCCGGTAAATACTGGCGGCAGGTGATCACTACCGGTGAACCGGCAGAGGCTTACCGGCACGGCGGCTATAACCGCTTCCCGCTCAGCGAGTTACTGCGGCCTTTTGAACTGACGGCAGCGTTGTGTGAAATGCACTGGCTGGCACCGGTGATCCTTTATGCCGCGCGCCGCCAGGGGAAAGCCATGCTGCATGAACAGGTACAGGCGTATTGTGACTGGCTGCGGGCACCGCAACTGACCGGAGGGCGCAAATATGGAACCGACTGACGGCAACCTGCTGCACGCGGGCATTGTTTTCCTTGCGGCGGCTGTAGTGATGGTACCGGTGGCACAGCGGCTGCGTATCGGCGCGGTACTGGGGTATCTGCTGGCGGGGATTGCTATCGGGCCGTGGGGGCTGGGATTTATCAAAAACGTCAATGAGTTACTGCACTTCTCCGAACTTGGTGTGGTGTTCCTGATGTTTCTGATCGGACTGGAGCTGAATCCGCGTGAGTTGTGGAAACTGCGGCGATCCATCTTCGGTACCGGCACGGCACAGGTGGTCTTCTCCGCCCTGATCCTCGGAGTATTGCTCTGGCTGACGGATTTCTCCTGGCAGGCAGCAGTCGTCGGCGGGCTGGGGATGGCAATGTCGTCCACCGCGATGGCATTACAGCTGATGGACGAGAAAGGCATGACCAACAACGACAGCGGTCAGATGGGATTTTCTGTGCTGCTGTTTCAGGATATGGCGGTGATCCCGATCCTCGCGGTTATTCCTCTGCTGGGCGGAGAAGCGGCGGGCAGTGACTGGTACCGAATCGGCATCAAAATTCTGGCTTTTGCCGGACTGCTGATCGGCGGACGCTATCTGCTGCGGCCGTTGTTCCGGCTGGTGGTGAAATCCGGGGTCAGTGAGGTCTTTACCGCCGCCTCTCTGTTGGTGGTGATCGGTTCGGCGGTATTTATGGAGCAGCTCGGGTTCTCCATGGCGCTCGGGACATTCATTGCAGGTGTGATGCTGGCGGATACGGAATACCGCCATGAGCTGGAAATCACTATTGAGCCGTTTAAAGGGCTGCTGCTGGGGATGTTTTTCATTTCTGTCGGCATGTCGCTGAATATCGGCGTGCTGTGGCAGTATCTGCCGCAAATTCTGCTGGGTGTGATTGTACTGGTGAGTGTCAAAATGACGGTGCTGTATCTGCTGGCACATCTGACCTGCCGGCGCAGCGGGCGCTTACAGTTTGCCGGAGTGCTCAGTCAGGGCGGGGAGTTTGCTTTCGTGCTGTTCTCGGCGGCACTGGCCAGCCGTGTCATCACGGATCATCAGATGGCACTGCTGTTGGTGGTGGTCACTATCTCCATGATGACCACGCCGCTGCTGATGCAGGGGATCGATATGATTCTGGCGCACCGTTACAATAATGCAGAGCCGGGAACAGGTGAAACACCGTTTGTGGCGGATAATCATCCGCATGTGATTCTGGTTGGTTTCGGGCGGATGGGGCAGGTGATAGGCCGCCTGCTGATGGCCAACAAAATTCATCCGACGGTGCTGGAAAAAGATGTCAGCGCGGTCAGTGCCATGCGGCGTTACGGCTATAAAGTTTATTACGGGGATGCGACCGGGCTCGCATTGTTGCGCTCTGCCGGGGCAGAGACGGCAAAGGTAATTGTCATTACCTGCGATAAGCCGGAAGATACCATGACCATTGTGCAGTTATGTCAGGAGCACTTTCCGCACCTGCAAATTATTGCCCGCGCACGGGGACGGGTGGAAGCGCACGAGCTGCTCACACATGGTGTGACACAGTTCAGCCGCGAAACTTTTTCGTCGGCACTGGAGCTGGCGCGCAAAACCCTGATCGGGCTGGGTACACATCCGGCGGAAGCTCACCGGGCACAGCAGTTATTCCGCAGGCTGGATATGCAGCTGCTGCGTGAGCTTATCCCGCAGGCGGAAGAGGAAATCTCGCATATCTCCCGCGTCAAAGAGGCACGGCGCGAGCTGGAAAATCTGTTTGATAATGAAATGAAACGGGAAAAACATCTGCCGGACAGCTGGAATCTGACGGAAGACTCCCCGGGCAGCGGACGGACAGATGACAGGAGCTGAAAAATGAGCAACCGGAAACGGTTTATTGCAGGCGCGGTATGCCCTGAGTGCCAGGCACAGGACACACTCGCCATGTGGCGTGAGGATAATGTGGATGTGGTGCAGTGTGTGCAGTGCGGCCATCTTGAGCGCCGGGCGGACGCGCATGCAGAGCAGCATGTGCGCAAGGATGAACAGGTAATTGGTATCTTCAGACCGGGGGAATAACAGGCGGCTGTTTTTCACAGAGAATTTGGGGGAATTTGTCCCAAAACAGATACAGTGGCTGTAAATTCCGTTACAATCGGCGCGTTAATTAAAATCTTATCCCCCGCGGATGTGTAGGAGATACCATGAAAGTAGCAAAAGACCTGGTAGTGAGCCTGGCTTATCAGGTAAGAACAGAAGACGGTGTATTAGTTGATGAGTCTCCGGCAAGTGCTCCGTTAGACTATCTGCACGGTCGCGGCGCGCTGATCAGCGGGCTGGAAAGTGCACTGGACGGTCGTGTTGCCGGTGATGTGTTCGACGTTGATGTCGGTGCAAACGATGCATACGGTCAGTATGACGAAAACCTGGTTCAGCGTGTACCGAAAGATGTCTTCGTCGGTGTTGATGAGCTCGAAGTCGGTATGCGTTTCCTGGCAGACACCGATATGGGTCCTGTGCCGGTTGAAATCACCGGTATTGAAGGCGATGAAGTGATCGTCGACGGCAACCATATGCTGGCTGGTCAGAACCTGAAATTCCATGTCGAAGTCATCGGTGTGCGTGAAGCGACTGAAGACGAACTGAGACACGGCCATGTTCATGGTGAAGAAAACGGCTGCTGCGGTGGTCACGACCACGGCGAAGAAGGCGGTTGCTGCGGAGGTGGTCACGACCACGACCACGACCATGATCACGAACACGGTGAAAGCGGCTGCTGCGGTGGCGGTGGTCACGGTAAAGGTCACGGCGGTTGTGGTTGTCACTGATAACCCGCGTCTGAACCGGACAAAAAAAGCGCATTCCTGCCGGACGCGCTTTTTTTATGTCTGCTGTTTATCAGTAGTGCGGCGGCGGCACTTCTTCTGACAGCGGTGCCACATTTGAGCCCGGGGTGGCTTTCAGGCGTTCGGTCAGCAGGCGGAGCCTTTCATTCAGCCGGGTGATATCCATCTGCTGCTGTGTCACCACCTGATTGAGTTCCTCAATGGTCAGATCCTGAAAAGCGGTTTTGCTTTCCAGTTGTTCGAGGCGTTGTTCCAGTTCTAAAAGGTCCATCGTTTTCTCCTGTCTGAGACGGGGATTACTGTGTAAAAGTATGTAATATTCCTGCGAAATACGCTTAGTGTGGGAGGATATCTTTTATTGGGGGGTTACTATGAAACCTCTTTTTGCTAAGGTTGTCTCAGCATCACAAAACCGTGACATTATGATGTCGCCCGGTGACGGCTGCAAGGACTCTCTGGCGTGATTTGCTGTGCGGTATGTCCTGTAACTGTTGCAAAACTTATGGAGAAAAGGATGAAATCACTGTTTAAAGCGACTGTTGTCGCAACCTCACTGGCAATGACATTAGGTATGTCACAGGCTTACGCGGATACCGCGCCGAAGAAAGAAGAAGTGAAACTGAACAGCGCGTTTAAAACCGCGAGTCAGCAGAATGCTTATGCGCTGGGTGCGTCACTGGGCCGTTATATGGAAAATGCTCTGAATGAGCAGAAATCCATTGGTCTGGATCTGGATCGTGACCAGATGATGGCAGGCGTTCAGGATGCATTCAATAACAAAAGTAAACTGAGTGATGAAGAGATCAACCAGACTCTGCGCGGTTTTGAAGAACAGGTGAAAGGCGCCGCTCAGGAAAAAATGGCACGCGAGGCTACTGAGAACAAAGCAGCCGGTGACAAATACCGTGCGGCATTTGCCAAAGAAAAAGGTGTTGAAAAAATCAAAAGCGGTGTGCTTTACAAATCTGAGAAAGACGGTAACGGCGCATCTCCGAAAGAAACAGACACCGTTGTTGTTCACTATAAAGGTGCATTAATCGACGGCACTCAGTTTGACAGCTCTTACGACCGTAACGAGCCGCTGACTATCCGTCTGGACAGCGTAATCAAAGGCTGGACCGAAGGTCTGAAGCAGATGAAAAAAGGCGGTAAAGCCAAACTGGTTATCCCGCCGGAAGCTGCTTACGGCACCGATGGTGTTCCGGGGATCCCTGCAAACTCCACCCTGGTCTTTGACGTCGAGTTACTGGATATCAAACCTGCGGCCAAATAAGTCCTGCTGATACCGGAAACTGACAAAACCCGCGCCTTGTTGTGCGGGTTTTTATTTCCGTAACGACCAGGATTATGAAAAATTTGCAAAATATCCGTATTTTTTTGTATTTTTTACCAGAATTTGATCACCTCAGGCGCAAAACGGCCTGTTTTTCGCTATAACTTAACCTGCGGGTACCTGCACAGAACCGGAAACCCGTCATTTGCCGCTTTCCTGCACCCGGAAAATCCGGGTATATAATTGATAGATGATGACAGGGTAATCCTCCTCCTGCAGTGAAAGATTACAGATGAGTAAAACCAACGACGTTCACACGTTACAAAGAGTGGTGTATTAAATGTCTAACCCAGTATTATTTAATGACAATGATTCGGATTACATTGTAAATCATCCGTTTACTGAAACGGATTATGAAATCCTGAAGTCCTATGAGGCGGCTGTTGATGGCCTGGCGCTGCTCATCGGTGAGCACTGTGAAATCGTTCTCCACTCACTGGAAGACCTGAAGCGCTCAGCGGTGAAGATCGCAAACGGTCACCATACCGGCCGTAAAGTCGGTTCCCCGATCACAGACCTCGCACTGCGAATGCTGCACGACATTACTGATGAAGATTGCAGCACCTCGAAGGCCTATTTCACCCGGGCGAAAACCGGGGCACTGATGAAATCACTGACTATTGCTATCCGCAATAAATCACGTCGTATCATCGGGTTATTATGTATTAACATGAACCTGGATGTGCCGTTCTCCCAGATAGTTCAGACTTTTATTCCGAAAGAGCTGGCGGAAGAAACGTCCAATGTGAACTTCGCTTCTTCTGTTGAAGACCTGGTGGCACAAACGCTGGAACAGACTATCGAAGAAGTGAATGCCGACCGCAACGTGGCAAACAACGCGAAGAACAAACAGGTGGTGCTGAACCTGTATGAGAAAGGAATATTTGATATCAAAGATGCCATCAACCTTGTGGCGGTACGTCTGAATATCTCCAAACATACGGTTTATCTGTACATCCGCCAGTTTAAAAACGGCGAGTAAGGCAGCATGCAGTGATGACACCGTTATCTTACTGCCTGCTGGTTACCGGCCCGGCCTACGGCACACAGCGTGCCGGCAGCGCGCTGTTGTTTGCACAGCATGTGATTGCGGCAGGTCACCGGATTCAGTGTGTATTTTTTTACCGCGAAGGGGTCAGCAACGCCAATGTGCTGACATCACCGGCCGGAGACGAAACCGATATGGTGCGTCAGTGGCAGCAGCTTGCCCGTGATAATGACATTCAGCTTGCGGTTTGTGTGGCGGCAGCGCTGCGTCGTGGCGTCACTGATGCCGTACAGGCCGGGTCGCTGAAACTGGCGGCGGCTAATCTGGCGGACGGGTTTGCTCTCAGTGGCCTGGGAACTCTGGCGGAAGCCATGATGACCTGTGATCGTGTCATCCAGTTTTAGGGAGGTCCGGTGAAACGTATCGCATTTGTTTTCAGAAGCGCCCCCCACGGCAGTAACAGCGGCCGGGAAGGGCTGGATGCACTGCTGGCGACCAGTAATTATACGGAAGAGGTCGCGGCCTTTTTTGTGTCTGACGGTGTATTGCAGTTATTACCGGAACAGGCACCGGCGAAAATCCTCGCCCGTGATTATATCTCCACCTTCAAAGTCCTGCCGCTTTACGATATCGAAGAGTGCTACTGCTGTGCGGAGGATATGGCCGCGCGGGGATTATCCCCGGAGACGCCATATATCCTGCCGGTTACCTGCCTGAGTGCGGCGGAACTGGCCCGGAAACTGGCGGCATTTGACGCCGTAGTGTCATTTTGATCTACTTACGGTGAGCAAGATGCTATATACTGTCAGCCAATCGCCATTTCGTACTGATATTCAATCATTACTGAATCTGTTATCCCCGGAGGATGACATCCTTTTTACCGAAGATGGCGTAATCGCAGCAACAGAAGGTAACCCGTTGTTGCAGGCGCTTATTCAGTCGGGTCATATTCCCTGTGTGCTGCGGGAGGATGCCGAAGCACGCGGTTTATTACCGTTCCTTTCGGGCAAAGTGAAAATCACAGACTATACTGGTTTTGTGGAGCTCACTGTCACACACACGCAACATTTTGCGTGGGAATAGCAAATATCATTGTATATTTCTTGACACCCTGTTGCGTCAGCAATAAAATTTCGCGTCCTCGTGTTTTGTCTTTGACAGACACGAGGCACAAATCCGTGTTTACGAAGCAAAAAACCAGGAGCTTTTTTTATAATGGCAACGATTAATCAGCTGGTTCGCAAATCCCGTAGCTCGAAAGTTGTGAAAAGCAACGTTCCTGCTCTGGAAGCATGCCCGCAAAAACGTGGTGTATGTACCCGTGTATATACCACCACACCTAAAAAACCTAACTCAGCACTGCGTAAAGTATGCCGTGTACGTTTAACCAACGGTTTTGAAGTTTCTTCATACATCGGTGGTGAAGGTCATAACCTGCAGGAACACAGCGTGATCCTGATCCGCGGTGGTCGTGTTAAAGACTTACCGGGTGTTCGCTACCACACTGTTCGCGGCGCACTGGACTGTTCCGGTGTTAAAGACCGTAAACAAGCACGTTCCAAGTACGGTGTGAAGAAGCCAAAAGCTTAATGGTTCTCCGTTAAGTAAGGCCAAACATTTATCGCATTAATGTCAAATAAACTCATCGAGTTTTGGACAACCCTGAATTAACAACGGAGTATTTCCATGCCACGTCGTCGTGTAATTGGTCAACGTAAAATTCTGCCAGATCCTAAGTTCGGATCAGAGCTGTTGGCTAAATTTGTAAATATCCTGATGGTAGACGGTAAAAAATCTACTGCAGAATCAATCGTATATACCGCGCTTGAGACCCTGGCTCAGCGTTCAGGTAAAGATCACCTGGAAGCGTTCGAAATCGCACTGGATAACGTGCGTCCGACTGTCGAAGTTAAGTCCCGCCGTGTTGGTGGTTCTACTTACCAGGTGCCGGTTGAAGTTCGTCCGGTCCGCCGTAATGCATTAGCAATGCGCTGGATCGTTGAAGCTGCCCGTAAACGCGGTGATAAGTCCATGGCTCTGCGCCTGGCAAATGAATTATCCGATGCAGCTGAAAACAAAGGCACTGCCGTTAAGAAACGTGAAGACGTTCACCGTATGGCAGAAGCTAATAAGGCGTTCGCACACTACCGTTGGTAATCAAACCGTAGTGAATTGTGTATAGGGTAGCCGTAAGGCTGCCCGACCAAATTAAACGAACGTCCAAGAGAGAGGAAAAAATGGCTCGTCAAACACCCATTTCACGTTACCGTAATATCGGTATCAGTGCACATATCGACGCCGGTAAAACCACCACAACAGAACGTATTCTGTTCTATACAGGTGTGAACCATAAAATTGGTGAGACCCACGAAGGTTCAGCAACGATGGACTGGATGGAGCAGGAACAAGAGCGTGGTATTACTATCACCTCCGCAGCAACCACAGCGTTCTGGTCTGGTATGGGTAAACAATTTGAACCACACCGCATCAACATCATCGACACCCCGGGGCACGTTGACTTCACAATCGAAGTAGAACGTTCCATGCGTGTTCTTGATGGTGCTGTGATGGTTTACTGTGCCGTTGGTGGTGTTCAGCCACAGTCTGAAACCGTATGGCGCCAGGCAAACAAATATCATGTACCGCGTATCGCGTTCGTTAACAAAATGGACCGTATGGGTGCAAACTTCCTGAAAGTTGTTGAGCAGATCAAAACCCGCTTAGCGGCCAACCCGGTACCACTTCAGTTAGCTATCGGCGCTGAAGAGTCATTCACCGGTGTTGTTGACCTGGTTAAAATGAAAGCTATTCAGTGGAGTGAAGAAGACCAGGGCGTTACCTTCACTTACGAAGATATCCCGGCAAACATGCAGGAATTAGCTGACGAATGGCACCAGAATCTGGTTGAAGCCGCAGCTGAAGCCTCTGAAGAGCTGATGGAAAAATATCTCGGCGGTGAAGAACTGACTGAAGCTGAAATCAAAACAGCATTACGTCAGCGCGTACTGGCGAACGAAATTATCTTGGTAACCTGTGGTTCTGCATTTAAGAACAAAGGTGTTCAGGCGATGCTGGATGCGGTTGTTGAGTACCTGCCATCTCCGACAGAAGTTCCTGCAATTAAAGGTATTCTGGACGACGGTAAAGATACTCCTGCTGAGCGTCACTCTTCTGACGAAGAGCCGTTTGCATCTCTGGCATTTAAAATTGCAACCGACCCGTTCGTGGGTAACCTGACGTTCTTCCGTGTGTACTCTGGTGTTGTTAACTCCGGTGATACCGTACTGAACCCGGTTAAATCCAGGAAAGAACGTTTCGGCCGTATCGTTCAGATGCACGCTAACAAACGTGAAGAGATTAAAGAAGTTCGCGCTGGTGACATCGCGGCTGCTATCGGTCTGAAAGACGTCACTACAGGTGATACTCTGTGTGCGATTGAAGCACCAATCATCCTGGAGCGTATGGAATTCCCTGAGCCGGTAATCTCTGTTGCAATCGAGCCGAAAACCAAAGCTGACCAGGAAAAAATGGGTATCGCACTGGGCCGTCTGGCACAGGAAGACCCGTCATTCCGCGTATCAAGTGATGAAGAGACTAACCAGACTATCATCGCCGGTATGGGTGAATTACACCTGGACGTTCTGGTCGACCGTATGCGTCGTGAGTTCAAAGTTGAAGCGAACGTGGGTAAACCACAGGTTGCCTACCGCGAAGCAATCACTACTAAAGTGACTGATATCGAAGGTAAACACGCTAAACAGTCCGGTGGTCGTGGTCAGTACGGTCATGTTGTTATCGACATGTTCCCGCTGAACAAGAAAGACGCAGAAGGCGTCAACATGGAATACGAATTTGTCAACGAAATCAAAGGTGGTGTGATTCCTGGTGAATACATCCCTGCAGTTGACAAAGGTATCCAGGAGCAGCTGAAGTCTGGTCCGTTAGCAGGCTACCCTGTTGTTAACATGGGTGTTCGTCTGCACTTCGGTTCATACCATGATGTTGACTCCTCTGAACTGGCGTTTAAACTGGCAGCATCTCTGGCGTTTAAAGACGGCTTCAAAAAAGCGAAACCAGTTCTGCTGGAACCAATCATGAAAGTTGAGGTGGAAACACCGGAAGACTACATGGGTGACGTCATTGGTGACCTGAACCGTCGTCGCGGTATGATTGAAGGTATGGATGACATGCCTACCGGTAAAATCGTCCGTGCGCAAGTGCCACTGTCTGAAATGTTTGGTTATGCAACTGACCTGCGTTCACAGACCCAGGGCCGTGCTTCTTACTCCATGGAATTCCTGAAGTATAATGAAGCGCCAAATAACGTAGCTCAGGCTGTTATTGAAGCTCGTAATGCAAAATAATCGGTATTTACCGGTTTAACTCGTTAATTTCAGTCCCTTCTCACAGTGAAGAAGGGACTCCATAAGGAATAGAGTCGTGTCTAAAGAAAAATTTGAACGTACGAAACCGCACGTTAACGTTGGTACTATCGGCCACGTTGACCACGGTAAAACTACCCTGACTGCTGCAATCACTACCGTACTGGCTAAAACCTACGGCGGTGCTGCCCGTGCATTCGATCAGATCGATAATGCGCCGGAAGAAAAAGCGCGTGGTATCACCATCAACACCTCTCATGTTGAATACGATACTCCGACCCGCCACTACGCGCACGTTGACTGCCCGGGGCACGCCGACTACGTTAAAAACATGATCACCGGTGCTGCACAGATGGACGGCGCTATCCTGGTTGTTGCTGCAACTGATGGCCCTATGCCGCAGACCCGTGAGCACATCCTGTTAGGTCGTCAGGTTGGCGTTCCTTACATCATCGTATTCCTGAACAAATGTGACATGGTTGATGATGAAGAGCTGCTGGAACTGGTAGAAATGGAAGTTCGTGAACTTCTGTCTCAGTACGATTTCCCGGGCGACGACACCCCAATCGTTCGCGGTTCAGCGCTGAAAGCACTGGAAGGCGAAGCTGAGTGGGAAGCGAAAATTGTTGAACTGGCAGGCTTCCTGGATTCTTACATCCCTGAACCAGAGCGTGCAATTGACAAGCCGTTCCTGCTGCCAATCGAAGACGTATTCTCAATCTCCGGTCGTGGTACTGTTGTTACCGGTCGTGTTGAGCGCGGTATCATCAAGGTTGGTGAAGAAGTTGAAATCGTGGGTATCAAAGATACTACGAAAACCACCTGTACTGGTGTTGAAATGTTCCGCAAACTGCTGGACGAAGGCCGTGCGGGTGAGAACGTTGGTGTTCTGCTGCGTGGTACTAAGCGTGAAGAAATCGAACGTGGTCAGGTTCTGGCTAAACCGGGTTCAATCAAGCCACATACCAAATTTGAATCAGAAGTTTATATTCTGAGCAAAGATGAAGGTGGTCGTCATACTCCGTTCTTTAAAGGCTACCGTCCTCAGTTCTACTTCCGTACAACTGACGTAACAGGTACCATCGAACTGCCGGAAGGCGTGGAAATGGTAATGCCGGGCGACAACATCAAAATGATCGTTACCCTGATCCACCCAATCGCAATGGACGATGGTCTGCGTTTCGCAATCCGTGAAGGCGGCCGTACCGTTGGCGCGGGTGTTGTAGCGAAAGTGATGAGTTAATTACGGATGTAATAATCCTAAAAAGGGCATCATTTGATGCCCTTTTTCTGCGTTGTTTTATGAAGAACCTATCTCATCACTAGTTGATCATCAACTACTGGTGAGATAGGCTCTCACGCAACGAATGGTGAGTATCTCGAAGAATACGAAACTCATGCTGGATTATGACGCCAAGTCAGATACAATTGCATCTGTCCCTAATTTTGGTCTGATTTGTTTTGCGACAGCGAGGCAGTCCGGCTGACTTTTTTATTTCATGGTTACAGGTTGGTTTATGAGTGCGAATAGCGAAGCTCAACAAAACGGCCGTGGTGCTGACATTGCCAAATGGCTGGTGGTCGCAGTTCTGCTGATCGTTGCCATCGGCGGGAACTACTACTTCCGCGAATTTAATCTTGCATTGCGTGCGCTGGCAGTTGTTGTCGTCATCGCATTAGCCGGTGGTATTGCACTGTGGACAACGAAAGGCAAAGCGACACTGACTTTTGCCCGCGAAGCACGGGTTGAAATGCGTAAAGTGATCTGGCCTACACGTCAGGAAACACTGCATACAACACTTATCGTTGCGGCAGTCACAGCGGTTATGTCGTTAGTGTTATGGGGCCTTGATGGTATCCTTGTCCGTCTTGTTTCCTATATAACATCCTTCTGAGGTTCTAAAGATGTCGGATTCTCCTAAAAAACGTTGGTATGTCATCCAGGCTTTCTCCGGATTCGAGAGCCGGGTTGCGCAGTCTCTGCGTGAACATATCAAAATCAACGGGATGGAAGATTCATTTGGCGAAGTCATGGTGCCAACGGAAGAAGTCGTCGAGATCCGCAGCGGTCAGCGCCGCAAAAGTGAGCGCAAATTCTTCCCGGGCTATGTTCTGGTTCAGATGGTGATGAACGATGCATCCTGGCATCTGGTGCGTAATGTGCCGCGTGTAATGGGATTCATCGGCGGAACATCCGATCGTCCTGCACCGATCAGCGATAAAGAAGTTGATGCGATTATGAACCGCCTGCAGCAGGTGGGTGATAAGCCGCGTCCGAAAACGCTGTTCGAGCCGGGCGAAATGGTCCGTGTTTCCGATGGTCCGTTTGCAGACTTTAACGGTGTGGTTGAAGAAGTCGACTACGAAAAGAGCCGCCTGAAGGTATCAGTCTCTATTTTTGGTCGCGCAACACCGGTCGAACTGGATTTCAGTCAGGTCGAAAAACCGTAACGGTTTCTTTTCCGGACTTGCAAAGGGCGGGAAATTTATCTACAATTTCGCGCCTTTTGTTTTTCAGGGGCTCGCGTTTTTACGCGGGTCTGTATTCATAGGGGAGCCGGGATAACCGGCGTTATTACCCACATTGAGGATTTTTTAAATGGCTAAGAAAGTACAAGCCTATATCAAACTGCAGGTTGCAGCTGGTATGGCAAACCCAAGTCCGCCGGTTGGCCCTGCACTGGGTCAGCAGGGTGTGAACATCATGGAATTCTGTAAAGCGTTTAACGCCAAAACAGACAGCATGGAAAAAGGTTTACCAATCCCGGTTGTTATCACTGTTTACGCTGACCGTTCTTTCACTTTCATCACTAAAACTCCGCCGGCGGCAGTTTTACTGAAGAAAGCTGCAGGTCTGAAATCTGGTTCCGGCAAGCCGAACAAAGAGAAAGTAGGTAAAATTACCTCTGCTCAGGTTCGTGAAATTGCTGAGACTAAAGCAGCGGATATGACTGGTGCCGATGTAGAAGCTATGATGCGTTCTATCGAAGGTACTGCTCGTTCCATGGGCCTGGTAGTGGAGGGTTAATCAATGGCTAAACTGACCAAGCGCATGCGCAATATCCGTGAAAAAGTTGATGCTACCAAACAGTACGACATCAATGAAGCCGTAGCCCTGCTGAAAGAATTAGCAACTGCTAAATTCGTTGAAAGCGTTGACGTTGCTGTTAACCTGGGTATCGATGCACGTAAATCTGACCAAAACGTTCGCGGTGCAACTGTACTGCCAAACGGTACCGGTCGTTCTGTCCGCGTAGCTGTGTTCGCACAGGGCGCTAACGCTGAAGCTGCTAAAGCGGCAGGCGCAGAACTGGTTGGTATGGAAGACCTGGCTGACAAAATCAAAGCCGGCGAAATGGACTTCGACGTTGTTATCGCATCTCCGGATGCAATGCGCGTTGTTGGCCAATTAGGTCAGATCTTAGGCCCGCGCGGCCTGATGCCAAACCCGAAAGTGGGTACTGTAACTCCTAACGTTGCTGAAGCTGTGAACAACGCTAAAGCGGGTCAGGTTCGTTACCGTAACGACAAAAACGGGATCATCCACACCACTATCGGTAAAGTAGATTTTGATACTGATAAACTGAAAGAAAACCTGGAAGCTCTGCTGGTTGCGCTGAAAAAAGCAAAACCATCTTCAGCGAAAGGCGTGTACATCAAGAAAATCAGCCTGTCTACCACCATGGGTGCGGGTGTCGCAATCGACCAGGCTGGTCTGACTGCTGCTGCTTAATATCTGCTGATAGTAAGCGCTTTACATTGGGGTCAGGTTTCTGTAGAATCTGACGCCCAATGTTTGCTGTATTTGATTTGTGAAATTATCACAGGATCAGGAACAGCTCAGAATTTCGGTTGGAGCCCGGCCTTTTCCGGGCCCCGTCCAAGACCGCAGGTGTAAGTGATTACTTAATTTTCCTGCGTAGACGGTGACAGAGCCACAAGAATTTTATTCGAGTATTCTGCTCACCGTGTTTTAGCGCTCTTCACCTTCCGGTGCTGAGTGAAGTGAGTTCCGGGGTTGTATACCCGGCTAAACCAGGAGCAAGAAGCTAATGGCATTAAATCTTCAAGACAAACAAGCGATTGTTGCTGAAGTCAGCGAAGTTGCCAAAGGTGCGCTGTCTGCAGTTGTCGCGGATTCCCGTGGTGTAACTGTAGATAAAATGACCGGTCTGCGTAAAGCATGTCGTGAAGCTGGCGTTACTGTACGTGTAGTACGTAACACCCTGCTGCGTCGTGCTGTTGAAGGTACCTCTTATGAGTGCCTGAAAGACGTATTCACCGGCCCTACCTTGATTGCATTTTCTCATGAACATCCGGGCGCTGCTGCTCGTCTGTTCAAAGATTTCGCGAAAGCGAACCCTGCATTCGAGATAAAAGCCGCAGCCTTTGAAGGTGAGTTAATTGCAGCGAAAGATATCGATCGCTTAGCAACACTCCCGACTTACGAAGAAGCAATCGCGCGCCTGATGGCAACCATGAAAGAAGCCGCTGCAGGCAAACTGGTTCGCACTCTGGCAGCGTTACGCGATCAGAAAGAAGCCGCTTAATTGCCCTTTCTTTTCTTCGTTGCTTTTTAACGTATAAACTTATTCTGAATTTTAGGAACATATCGTATGTCTATCACTAAAGAACAAATCCTGGACGCAGTTGCTGAAATGTCTGTAATGGACGTTGTTGAACTGATCACCATGATGGAAGAAAAATTCGGCGTTTCTGCTGCCGCTGCTGCTGTTGCAGTTGCTGGTCCTGCTGAAGCTGCTGAAGAGAAAACTGAGTTCGACGTCATTCTGAAAGCTGCCGGCGCTAACAAAGTTGCAGTAATCAAAGCTGTTCGCGGCGCAACCGGTCTGGGCCTGAAAGAAGCTAAAGACTTAGTTGAAAGCGCACCTGCTGCACTGAAAGAAGGTGTGAGCAAAGATGAAGCTGAAACTCTGAAAAAATCTCTGGAAGAAGCTGGCGCGGAAGTTGAAGTTAAATAAGCCACTTTTTGCAGTAGCAGCCTGAAAATGGCTGATGGCTGGTGACTTATTGGTCACCAGCCTTTTTGCGCTGATGCGCATGCGTGTGTTTTCGGGGTAACAGTTGTGTTATCTGACATGCGCAAACTCTCCGAATATTTTTTGCTATTGACGACTTAATATACTGTGTTGATGACTGCGATTCGCTCGGGTAGCTCGGTAGTCAGCAGCGCAATGAAATGATTTAAGAGTAATAGCAATGGGTATTAACAGAAAATGTTCAATTTTCTGTCCAAATTAGATAGTTGTAGCGACTGTCCGTCAATACGGGCAGGCCGGGTCACTGATCAAGCGAGCTGAGGAACCCTATGGTTTACTCCTATACCGAGAAGAAACGTATTCGTAAGGATTTTGGTAAACGTCCGCAAGTGCTGGATGTACCTTATCTCCTTTCTATCCAGCTGGATTCATTCCAGAAATTCATTGAACTCGATCCGGACGGTCAGAACGGCCTGGAAGCTGCGTTCCGTTCCGTTTTCCCGATCCAGAGCTACAGTGGTAATGCTGAACTGCAATATGTCAGTTTCCGTCTGGGTGAGCCGGTATTTGACGTTAAAGAATGTCAGATCCGCGGCGTTACCTTTTCCGCACCACTGCGCGTAAAACTGCGTCTGGTTGTTTACGAGCGTGAAGCGCCGGAAGGCACAGTTAAAGATATTAAAGAACAGGAAGTTTACATGGGCGAGATTCCGCTCATGACCGAAAACGGAACGTTCGTTATCAACGGTACTGAGCGTGTTATCGTTTCTCAGTTACACCGCAGCCCGGGCGTGTTCTTTGACAGTGACAAAGGTAAAACACACTCTTCCGGTAAAGTGCTGTATAACGCACGCATCATTCCTTACCGTGGTTCATGGCTGGATTTCGAATTCGATCCGAAAGACAACTTATTTGTCCGTATTGACCGCCGCCGTAAATTACCGGCATCGATCATTCTGCGTGCGATGAATTTCAGCACCGAAGACATTCTGAACCTGTTCTTCGAAAAAACTACCTTTGAGATCCGCAACAATAAACTGACCATGACTCTCATTCCTGAGCGTCTGCGCGGTGAAACTGCCTCCTTCGATATCGAAGCGAACGGTAAAGTTTATGTTGAGAAAGGTCGTCGTATCACTGCCCGTCATATCCGCCAGCTGGAAAAAGACGAAGTTAACCAGATTGAAGTTCCTGTTGAATATATCGCAGGTAAAGTGGTTGCGCGTGATTACATCGATGAAGCGACCGGCGAATTAATTTGTGCGGCGAACATGGAAATGTCACTGGATCTGCTGGCGCGTCTGAGCCAGTCCGGTCACAAAACCATTGAAACGCTGTTCACCAACGACCTGGATCACGGCGCTTACATGTCAGAAACTCTGCGTGTGGATCCGACCAACGATCGTTTAAGTGCGCTGGTAGAAATCTACCGCATGATGCGTCCTGGTGAGCCGCCAACCCGCGAAGCTGCTGAAAATCTGTTCGAGAACCTGTTCTTCTCTGAAGATCGTTACGATCTGTCTGCGGTCGGCCGCATGAAGTTCAACCGTTCACTGGGTCGTGATGACTCTGACGGTACCGGGATCCTGAGCCAGCAGGACATTACTGATGTCATGAAGAAACTGATCGACATCCGTAACGGCCGCGGCGAAGTCGATGATATCGACCACTTAGGTAACCGTCGTATCCGCTCTGTCGGTGAAATGGCAGAAAACCAGTTCCGTGTTGGTCTGGTCCGTGTTGAGCGTGCGGTGAAAGAGCGTCTGTCTCTGGGTGATCTGGATAACCTGATGCCTCAGGATATGATCAACGCCAAACCTATTTCTGCTGCGGTTAAAGAGTTCTTTGGTTCCAGCCAGCTGTCTCAGTTTATGGACCAGAACAACCCGCTGTCAGAAATCACGCACAAACGCCGTATATCAGCATTAGGCCCGGGTGGTCTGACCCGTGAGCGTGCCGGCTTCGAAGTCCGGGACGTTCACCCGACTCACTACGGCCGTGTTTGTCCTATCGAGACCCCTGAAGGTCCGAACATCGGTCTGATCAACTCCTTATCTGTTTATGCACAGACTAACGAATATGGTTTCCTGGAAACCCCTTACCGTTTAGTGCGTGACGATGTTGTTACCGATGAAATCCATTACCTGTCTGCAATTGAAGAAGGTAACTTCATCATTGCACAGGCAAACACCGTATTAGATGACGATGGTCACTTTGTTGATGAACTGATCACCTGCCGTAACAAAGGTGAATCCAGCTTATTCAGCCGTGATCAGGTTCAGTACATGGACGTTTCCACCCAGCAGGTGGTTTCTGTCGGTGCATCCCTGATTCCGTTCCTGGAACACGATGACGCCAACCGTGCATTGATGGGTGCGAACATGCAACGTCAGGCGGTTCCGACTCTGCGCGCTGACAAGCCGCTGGTTGGTACCGGTATGGAACGTGCGGTAGCGGTTGACTCCGGTGTTACTGCCGTAGCCAAACGCGGCGGTACTGTTCAGTACGTTGACGCATCACGTATCGTTATCAAGGTAAATGAAGATGAAATGTATGCCGGCGAAGCGGGCATCGACATCTACAGCCTGACCAAATATACCCGTTCTAACCAGAACACCTGTATCAATCAGACTCCTTGCGTATCGCTGGGCGAACCGGTTGAACGCGGTGATGTGCTGGCCGATGGTCCGTCAACCGATCTCGGCGAACTGGCACTGGGTCAGAACATGCGCGTGGCATTCATGCCATGGAACGGTTACAACTTCGAAGACTCCATCCTCGTATCCGAGCGTGTGGTTCAGGAAGACCGTTTCACCACTATCCACATTCAGGAACTGGCCTGTGTGTCCCGTGACACCAAACTGGGGCCGGAAGAGATCACTGCGGATATCCCGAACGTGGGTGAAGCGGCTCTCTCCAAACTGGATGAATCCGGTATCGTGTATATCGGTGCGGAAGTGAAAGGCGGCGACATTCTGGTCGGTAAAGTGACACCGAAAGGTGAAACACAGTTAACCCCGGAAGAGAAACTGCTGCGTGCTATCTTCGGTGAAAAAGCGTCAGATGTGAAAGATTCATCTCTGCGCGTGCCGAATGGCGTTTCCGGTACTGTTATCGATGTCCAGGTCTTTACCCGCGATGGCGTGGAAAAAGACAAGCGTGCTCTCGAAATCGAAGAGATGCAGCTGCGTGACGCGAAGAAAGACCTGACTGAAGAACTCCAGATTCTGGAAGCCGGTGTGTTTGCCCGTATCCGTTCCGTTCTGATCAACGGCGGTATGGAAGCAGACAAACTGGACAAACTGCCGCGTGAGCGCTGGTTAGAACTGGCTCTGACTGATGAAGAGAAACAAAATCAGTTAGAACAGCTGGCAGAACAGTATGACGAACTGAAATCTGAGTTCGCCAAGAAACTGGAAGCGAAACGCCGTAAAATTACCCAGGGCGATGATCTGGCACCGGGCGTGCTGAAAATCGTTAAGGTGTATCTGGCTGTTAAACGTCAGATCCAGCCTGGTGATAAAATGGCGGGTCGTCACGGTAACAAAGGGGTTATCTCCAAAATTAACCCTATCGAAGATATGCCATACGATGAAAACGGTAACCCGGTTGACATCGTACTGAACCCGCTGGGCGTACCATCGCGTATGAACATCGGTCAGATTCTGGAAACCCACCTGGGTATGGCTGCGAAAGGCATCGGTGACAAAATCAACCAGATGCTCAAAGAGCAGCAGGAAATCGCGAAATTACGTGAATTCATCCAGAAAGCCTATGACCTGGGTAACGACCCGCGTCAGAAAGTGGATCTGAACACCTTCAGTGATGAAGAAGTTCTGCGCCTGGCGGATAACCTGAAAAAAGGTATGCCGACAGCAACACCGGTATTCGATGGTGCAAAAGAGCAGGAAATCAAAGCATTACTGACTCTGGGTGGCTTACCGACTTCCGGTCAGATCACTCTGTTTGATGGCCGTACCGGCGAGCAGTTCGAGCGTCAGGTTACCGTCGGCTATATGTACATGCTGAAACTGAACCACCTGGTTGATGACAAGATGCATGCGCGTTCTACCGGTTCTTACAGCCTGGTTACCCAGCAGCCGCTGGGTGGTAAGGCGCAGTTCGGTGGTCAGCGTTTCGGGGGGATGGAAGTGTGGGCACTGGAAGCATACGGTGCCGCCTACACCCTCCAGGAGATGCTGACTGTGAAATCGGATGACGTTAACGGTCGTACGAAGATGTACAAAAACATCGTCGACGGCAGTCATCAGATGGAGCCGGGAATGCCGGAATCTTTCAACGTATTACTGAAAGAAATCCGTTCACTCGGTATCAATATCGAGCTGGAAGACGAGTAATTACCGTTGTGGCTGCCCGTGATACACGGGCAGCACCAGTAAATCTGGTTTAAGGGACAAACAGATGACCGTTTGTCTCACAGGTCTAACTCCGACAGGAGCCATTTCGTGAAAGACTTATTAAAGTTTCTGAAAGCGCAAACCAAGACCGAAGAGTTTGATGCGATCAAAATTGGTCTGGCCTCACCTGACATGATTCGTTCATGGTCATTTGGTGAAGTGAAAAAGCCGGAAACCATTAACTACCGTACGTTCAAACCTGAGCGTGACGGGCTTTTCTGTGCGCGTATCTTCGGGCCGGTAAAAGATTACGAATGTTTGTGCGGTAAGTACAAACGTCTGAAACACCGTGGTGTGATTTGTGAGAAGTGTGGTGTTGAAGTGACTCAGACTAAAGTGCGCCGTGAGCGCATGGGTCATATCGAACTGGCATCACCGACCGCGCACATCTGGTTCCTGAAATCACTGCCGTCCCGTATCGGCCTGCTGCTGGATATGCCGCTGCGTGATATCGAACGTGTTCTGTACTTTGAATCTTATGTTGTTGTTGAAGGCGGAATGACCAGCCTGGAACGCAGCCAGATTCTGACAGAAGAACAGTATCTCGACGCTCTGGAAGAGTTCGGTGATGAGTTCGACGCGAAAATGGGAGCGGAAGCCATCCAGGCATTGCTGAAAGCGATGGATCTGGAACAGGAAGTCGAAAACCTGCGCGAAGAACTGAATGAAACCAATTCAGAAACCAAACGTAAGAAACTGACCAAGCGTATCAAGCTGCTGGAAGCCTTCATTCAGTCCGGTAACAAACCTGAGTGGATGATCCTGACAGTGCTGCCGGTGTTACCACCGGATCTGCGTCCGTTAGTTCCGCTCGACGGTGGTCGCTTTGCGACTTCAGATCTGAACGATCTGTACCGTCGTGTAATCAACCGTAACAACCGTCTGAAACGTCTGCTGGATCTGGCTGCTCCTGATATCATTGTACGTAACGAAAAACGTATGCTGCAGGAAGCCGTGGATGCGCTGCTGGATAACGGCCGTCGTGGTCGTGCAATTACCGGCTCTAACAAGCGTCCGCTGAAATCACTGGCAGACATGATCAAAGGTAAACAGGGTCGTTTCCGTCAGAACCTGCTTGGTAAGCGTGTTGACTATTCCGGTCGTTCTGTAATCACCGTAGGTCCGTACCTGCGTCTGCATCAGTGCGGTCTGCCTAAGAAAATGGCACTGGAACTGTTCAAACCATTCATCTATGGCAAGCTGGAACTGCGTGGTCTCGCAACCACCATCAAAGCCGCCAAGAAAATGGTTGAGCGCGAAGAAGCCGTTGTATGGGATATCCTGGATGAAGTTATCCGTGAGCACCCGGTTCTCCTGAACCGTGCACCGACACTTCACCGTCTGGGTATTCAGGCGTTTGAACCAATTCTTATCGAAGGTAAAGCTATCCAGCTGCATCCGCTCGTTTGTGCGGCCTATAACGCCGACTTCGATGGTGACCAGATGGCGGTTCACGTCCCTCTGACCCTGGAAGCACAGCTCGAAGCCCGTGCCCTGATGATGTCTACCAACAACATCCTGTCACCGGCAAGCGGCGATCCGATTATCGTACCTTCTCAGGACGTTGTTCTGGGTCTGTACTACATGACCCGCGACTGTGTTAACGCCAAAGGCGAAGGCATGGTATTGAATGGTTCAACTGAAGCCGAGCGTGTATACCGCGCCGGTCATGCATCCCTGCATGCCCGTGTGAAAGTCCGTATCACGGAAGAAGTGAAAGACGGCGAAGGTAATATCACCAGACGCACCAGCATGATTGATACCACTGTCGGCCGTGCCATTTTATGGCGCATCGTTCCGCGTGGTCTGCCTTACTCACTGGTTAACCAGCCGCTGGGCAAAAAAGCAATCTCCAAAATGCTGAACACCTGTTACCGTATTCTGGGTCTGAAGCCGACCGTTATCTTTGCTGACCAGATCATGTACACCGGTTTTGCCTACGCTGCCCGTTCAGGTGCATCTGTTGGTATCGATGACATGGTTATTCCGGAGAAAAAAGCCGGGATCATCGCGGAAGCTGAAGCGGAAGTGGCAGAAATCCAGGAACAGTTCCAGTCTGGTCTGGTTACCGCCGGTGAACGTTACAACAAGGTTATCGATATCTGGGCTGCGGCGAACGAACGTGTTGCCAAGGCGATGATGGAAAACCTGTCTACCGAAACCGTGATTAACCGTGACGGCGAAGAAGAACAGCAGGTTTCTTTCAACAGTATCTTTATGATGGCCGACTCCGGTGCGCGTGGTTCTGCCGCACAGATTCGTCAGCTGGCCGGTATGCGTGGTCTGATGGCGAAACCGGATGGTTCCATCATCGAAACGCCAATCACTGCGAACTTCCGTGAAGGTCTTGACGTACTCCAGTACTTCATCTCAACCCACGGTGCGCGTAAAGGTCTGGCGGATACCGCACTGAAAACAGCAAACTCCGGTTACCTGACCCGTCGTCTGGTTGATGTGGCACAAGACCTCGTCATCACTGAAGATGACTGTGGTACGCACGAAGGTATCGTTATGACCCCGGTTATCGAGGGTGGTGATGTTAAAGAACCTCTGCGCGACCGCGTATTAGGTCGTGTGGCTGCTGAAGATATTCTGAAGCCGGGTACTGCGGATATTCTTATCCCGCGTAACACCCTGCTGCACGAAAAACAGTGTGATTTGTTAGAAGAAAACTCTGTCGACAGCGTGAAAGTGCGTTCCGTCGTAAGTTGCGAAACTGACTTCGGTGTCTGTGCGAAATGCTACGGCCGTGACCTGGCACGTGGTCACATCATCAACGCCGGTGAGGCGGTGGGTGTTATCGCGGCACAGTCAATCGGTGAACCGGGTACACAGCTGACGATGCGTACGTTCCACATCGGTGGTGCGGCATCCCGTGCTGCTGCGGAATCCAGCATTCAGGTTCGTAACAAGGGTACACTGAAACTGTTCAACGCGAAGTTCATCATGAATTCTGCGGGTAAACTGGTTATCACGTCCCGTAACACTGAACTGCGTCTGATCGACGAATTCGGCCGTACCAAAGAGAGCTATAAAGTACCTTACGGTGCCCAGCTCTCCAAAGGTGACGGTGAAGCCGTCAACGGCGGTGAAACTGTGGCTAACTGGGATCCGCATACCATGCCGGTTGTCAGTGAAGTTTCCGGTATCATCCGCTTTACCGACATGCACGATGGTCAGACCATTACCCGTCAGACTGATGAATTAACCGGTCTGTCCTCACTGGTTGTTCTGGATTCTGCAGAACGTACCACCAGTGCGAAAGAAATGCGTCCGGCACTGAAAATTATCGATGCACAGGGTAATGATGTTCTGATCCCGAACACGGATATGCCTGCCGCTTACTTCTTACCGGGTAAAGCGATTGTTCAGCTGGATGACGGCGTGGCAATTACCGCCGGTGACACGCTGGCACGTATCCCGCAGGAATCTGTTGGTACCAAGGATATTACCGGTGGTCTGCCGCGCGTTGCGGATCTGTTCGAAGCGCGTCGTCCGAAAGAGCCTGCTATCCTGGCTGAAATCAGCGGTATCATCTCGTTCGGTAAAGAGACCAAAGGTAAGCGTCGTCTGGTGATCACACCAATCGATGGCAGCGATCCATACGAAGAGATGATTCCGAAATGGCGTCAGCTCAACGTGTTTGAAGGTGAAATGGTTGAACGTGGTGACGTCGTATCCGATGGTCCGGAATCACCACACGATATCCTGCGTCTGCGTGGCGTGAATGCGGTTGCCCGTTATATCGCGAACGAAGTCCAGGAAGTTTACCGCTTACAGGGCGTTAAGATTAACGATAAACACATTGAAGTTATCGTTCGTCAGATGCTGCGTAAAGTTACCATCACCTCTGCGGGAAGCTCTGAATTCCTCGAAGGTGAGCAGGTTGAATATGCACGTGTGAAAGTGGCAAACCGTCAGCTGGAGCAGGAAGGTAAAATCCCTGCAACCTTCGAACGTGATCTGCTGGGTATCACCAAAGCGTCTCTGGCAACAGAATCCTTTATCTCTGCGGCATCGTTCCAGGAGACCACCCGCGTTCTGACCGAAGCGGCCGTTGCGGGTAAACGCGACGAACTGCGCGGTCTGAAAGAGAACGTCATCGTGGGTCGTCTGATCCCGGCCGGTACCGGTTTCGCGTACCACCAGGAGCGTATCCGCCGCCGCCATCTGGCAGAAACTGCTGAAGCAGCACCACAGCAGGTCAGCGCTGATGAAGCAACAGCTAACTTAGCTGAGCTCCTGAACGCCGGCTTCGGTGGCAGCAAAGAGTAAGTGATACAGCGATGTAACTGACTGAACAGCCCTCCTTTTTAAGGAGGGCTTTTTTGTTCAGTTTAGCAGAAAAATGGGCATATTATGCGCAATTTATTTTTTATTCTCATGGTGTTATTCTCCGCCACTGGTATCAGCGGGGCGGCGGAAATCCCTTCTGACTCACAGGAATGGTTACTGAAAGATGAACCTCCGCTACTGATTCAGGTAAAAGAACCGCAGGTAATTTTTGCACCGGTTGCCGGTGTGATACAGGGTGTTGCGGAACTGAATCCGTCATACGGCTTTTATATTTACCCGATGAAGGGAGAATTTCGTGAATTACAGTTTGGTAATGACCGGGGTTTTGTCGGTAGCGGGCATCTGTCAGATAAAAAACCGAAAATCGTGCCACCGCTGGATACACTGAATGAATTGAATAATCCGATTTATGATTATCTGATAACCATCAGTAACACCAATGTATTTGGTACGCCGGATGATGAAAAAACGCCGGTTGCCACACTGTTTGGTGATCTGCGTTATCCGGTTCTGGCCAAAATGATCAGGGAAAACCGGGAAGGTGAGAAAATTGTCTGGCTGACTATCCGCCTGGCGGACAGACTCGCATACATCCGTTTATCGGATGTGGAGCTGGATAACGGGATCCCGATCCTGACTTATCACCATATCCTGAAGGACAGTGAAAACAGGAATTTCCGCCATACTTCGACCACAACGTCGGTTGAAGCTTTTAAAGCGCAGATGGACTATCTGAAGCAGGCCGGTTACCGGACGATTTCCCCTGATGATGTGGCCGGTTATCTGGAGAAAGAAAATAACCTGCCGGGTAAAGTAGTAGTGCTGACATTCGACGATGGTCTGAAATCGGTTTACCGCTATGCTTATCCGATCCTGAAACAGAATGACCAAAAAGCCACGCTGTTTGTGATTTCCTCGCGGGTGAAATCAAAGCCGCAAAAATGGGCACCTGACGGATTGCAGTTTATGTGCTGGCCGGAGCTGATGCAGTCACGGGATACCTTTTATATTCAGTCACATACTCATTTTTTGCATCGCCTCGATAACCGGAAAAACCCGATTATTTTCAGCCGCAAGGAACACACGATCCTGCTGGATTACCAGCGTTCACAGCGGGTGCTGGCAAAACTGAATCCGCAGCAGCACTACCTGGCATATCCTTTCGGGGCATATAATCAGGATGCTATGGATGCTGCACAGCAGGCCGGAATGACTCTGGCAGTCACCACTATTCAGGGGAAAGTCCGCCTTGGCGATAATCCGTATGCCCTGAAGCGTCTCTATGCACTGCGCACCGATCCGATTGATAAATTTGCCACAATGATTGGTAACAGTGGTCCGGAAGTGGTGAATAAGGATATTGTGGTAGACAGATAACAGAACACAAATAAAAAATAAGGCCGGTAATTCCGGCCTTTTTTCATATCACCTTCCCAGATATTTATCCCAGTCTTTCCAGACCGGCTGAAGACCGGCGGCAAGCAGGGCATCCGCAACCTGCTGCGGCGAGCGGTTATCATGCGGGCTGAACTGCTCCAGTTCAGGGTCATCCTCTTCAGCATAGCCGCCGGGCCGGGTACGGGAACCGGCGCTGACCTGGTTTATCGCCACCGGCACCATATGATCACGGAAATACGGTGATTCCCGGGTGGAAAGTGACAGCTCAATATCCGGCGCGAACAGGCGGAATGCACAGATAAGTTGCACCAGCTCCGTTTCATTCATCAGGGATTCCGGCTCAATACCGCCTGCACACGGGCGCAGACGCGGGAAAGAGATGGAATAACGGGTTTTCCAGTAGCGCTGACGCAGATAATGCAGATGTTCCGCGACCATATAGCAGTCTGTCCGCCACTGTCCGGACAGGCCGATCAGCGCGCCGAGCCCGATCTTGCTGATCCCGGCCTGACCGAGGCGATCCGGTGTCTGTAACCGCCAGTGAAAATCCTGTTTTTTACCTTTCAGATGATGCCGCTGATAGGTGCTCTCATGATAGGTTTCCTGATACACCATCACACCGTCCAGTCCCAGCGTGCGCAGCTCGGCGTACTCCTCTGTTGCCATCGGCTGCACTTCCATCATCATGGTGCTGAAATAGTTGCGGATCAGCGGGAAGGTTTCGCGGAAGTAATCCATTCCCACTTTGCGCTGATGCTCACCGGTGACCAGCAGCAGGCTGTCAAACCCGAGTGCTTTTATTGCTTTGCATTCTGTATGGATTTCTTCCGGTGTCAGAGTCTTGCGCTTAATGTGATTGCTCATGGAGAAACCGCAGTAAGTACAATCGTTGGCACACAGGTTAGAGAGATAAAGCGGGACATACATCCCGACGACATGGCCGAAACGCTGCCGGGTCAGCGCCTGTGCTTTCTGCGCCATCACTTCGAGATACGGCCGGGCGGCAGGAGAAATCAGTGCCATAAAACCGGCCGGAGTCAGTGTATCCGCACTCAGAGCCAGCTCAACATCCTGTGCGGTTTTGCTGTTGAGCTGTAAGGTGAGGTCATCCCAGTCCAGCTGTTGCCAGCGATCGCTGAAGGTTTTTTCACTCATCACAAGGCTCCCAGGAATGAGGTCAGCGGGCTGGATGCTGATGCCTGTTGCTGCTTCGGTGCCGGTTCTGCCTCCCGCGCCAGCAGCCCGGCCTCAATGGCCTGACGGAACGCTTTTGCCATGGTGACAGGTGAACGGGCGACGGCCATGGCGGTATTGACCAGCACGGCATCCGCGCCCAGTTCAATAGCTTCCAGGGCATGGCTTGGTGCGCCGATCCCGGCATCAATCACCACCGGAACCGTTGCCTGCTCAATAATAATGCGCAGCATCCCGCGGGTCTGTAATCCCTGATTGGAGCCGATAGGCGCTCCCAGCGGCATGACAGCAGCGCATCCGGCCTCCTGCAACCTGCGGCATAACACCGGGTCTGCACTGCAATAAGGCAGGACAACAAAGCCCTCTTTGACCAGAATTTCCGCCGCCGCCAGGGTTTCAACCGGATCCGGCAGCAGGTAACGGGCATCGGGGTGGATCTCCAGCTTGATCCAGTTGGTACCGAGTGCTTCCCGTGCCAGCTGTGCGGCAAATACCGCTTCCCGGGCATTATTCGCTCCGGAGGTATTCGGCAGCAGTTTAATACCCGTCTCGCGGAGCGGGGCAAGGATATCGTCATGTCCCTGTGTGAGATCGATGCGCTTCATCGCCATGGTGACCAGCTGACTGCCGGAGGCAGCAATGGCTTCCTGCATCACCCGGCCGCTGGTGTATTTTCCGGTGCCGGTAAATAAGTGGGATGTAAATGTGGTATCTGCAATCGTCAGCATCATTAACCTCCTGCGATAGCCTGAAAAAGTAAAATCTGATCGCCGTCGCGGACAACATGTTCTGACCAGCTGCCACGGACAACAATGGTCTGGTTGACTGCGACAGCAATACCCGTCACCGGGCGACCGAGGGCGGTCAGCAGTTCACTGACGGTAATGGGTGCATCAAAATTCATCACCTCGTCATTAACGGTTATGCGCATGCGTCTGCCTCCTGACACACCGGGCAGTCTGCCGCCCGCCGGAGTTGTAATGTGCTCCAGCTCTGCTGTCTGCCGTCGAAAAGGCGTAATTTTCCGTTCAGCGGGGAAGACAATCCGGCCAGCAATTTAATGGCTTCCAGCGCCTGGAGTGTGCCGATCACCCCGACAACCGGGCCGAGCACACCGGCGGTGCGGCAGTTACGTTCCGGAATCACATCATCCGGATAAAGACAGCAGTAACAGCCGTGCTCAAACGGTGGCTGCAACACCAGAAGTTGCCCGCTGAATCCGACCGCACTGCCGCTGACCAGCGTCTTTTGCTGCGTGACACAGGCGGCATTGATAGCATGGCGGGTCGCCATGTTATCGGTACAGTCGAGGACAATATCCGCTGTTTGTACAATATGTTGCAGCGTTTCCCCGGTCTGGCGTTCGGTAATCACATTGAGTGTCAGTGCGGGATTCAGCGCCCGCAGACGCGCCGCCGCTGTGCGGGCTTTATTGTCCGGCACATCAGCTTCGGTATATAAAATCTGGCGCTGGAGATTGGAGAGATGCACTTCATCATCATCAATCAGTGTCAGTTCACCAACACCGGCTGCGGCCAGATACAGCGCCGCCGGTGAACCCAGTCCGCCGAGGCCGGTGATCACCGCATGAGACTGTTTGAGTTTCAGCTGACCTTCCGGGCCGATATCCTCCAGCAGCAACTGGCGGCTGTAGCGCATAAAGTCATGATCATTCAGCATACTTAACCTCCTGATGCTCTGTGATTTCCCCGGTCAGTATCATCAGTTGCCGGGTGACGGCCTGCCAGTCAGCGGCTTTGGTGATCGCACTGACCACCGCAATGCCGCCGACCCCGGTGGCAACCACGGCAGGGGCGCGTTCAAGGGAAATACCGCCGATGGCGACCAGCGGGAAATCCGGCGTGGCTACCACCTGGCGGGTTAAGTTTTCCAGTCCCTGCGGGGAAGAGGGCATAATTTTGGTCTGTGTCGGAAAAATATGCCCCAGCGCGATATAGGACGGATGCAGCGCTTTGGCGCGCTGCAATTCGGTGTCATCGTGAGTGGAAATCCCGAGGTGCAGCCCGGCCTGCTGAATGGCCCGCAAGTCAGCAATATCCAGATCTTCCTGGCCGAGATGCACACCATAAGCGCCGTGCTTTATGGCCGGGCGCCAGTAATCATTGATAAACAGCCGCGCCTGATACTGTTTTCCCAGCGCAACGGCGGTGCGGATCTGCTCATCCACCTGTGCATCGGTTTTATCCTTGATACGTAACTGAATCGTCCGCACACCGTATGCCAGCAGCCGTTCGATCCACACCAGGGAATCCACCACCGGATATAACCCTAATTTTTGTTCCGTCCGGGCAAACGGCGCGTCAGGCAGATTCATTGATGCGCCCCTCTGCACTGTGATACAGCTCGCTGCCTTTGGCACGGAAGGCGTCAGACATCTCTTCCATCCCGGCGGCGTAGTCGCGCACTTCCTGTGAAATTTTCATTGAACAGAATTTCGGCCCGCACATTGAACAGAAATGCGCGACTTTTCCGGACGCCTGCGGCAGCGTTTCATCGTGGTAAGTCCGGGCAGTTTCCGGGTCCAGCGCCAGATTGAACTGATCTTCCCAGCGGAATTCGAAACGTGCTTTTGACATCGCGTTATCGCGGATTTGGGCTCCCGGATGTCCCTTGGCAAGGTCGGCGGCGTGCGCAGCGATTTTATAGGTGATAAGTCCTTGTTTAACGTCTTCTTTATTCGGCAGGCCGAGATGCTCTTTCGGCGTGACATAGCAGAGCATCGCACAACCGAACCAGCCGATCAGCACCGCGCCGATACCGGACGTGAAGTGGTCATAACCCGGCGCGATATCGGTGGTCAGCGGCCCCAGCGTGTAGAACGGTGCTTCGTGGCAATGCTCCAGCTCTTCTGTCATATTTTTGCGGATCATCTGCATCGGTACATGACCCGGGCCTTCAATCATCACCTGCACATCGTATTCCCACGCGATTTTGGTCAGTTCGCCGAGGGTATGCAGCTCAGCAAACTGGGCTTCGTCGTTGGCATCCTGAATTGACCCCGGACGCAGGCCATCGCCGAGAGACAGTGCCACATCATAGGCCGCACAGATTTCACAGATGTCACGGAAGTGCTGATAGAGGAAGTTTTCCTGATGATGAGACAGACACCATTTCGCCATAATCGAACCGCCGCGTGACACAATACCTGTCAGCCGTTTCGCTGTCATCGGTACATAGCGCAGCAGAACCCCGGCGTGAATAGTGAAGTAATCCACTCCCTGTTCCGCCTGTTCCAGCAGGGTATCGCGGAACATTTCCCAGGTCAGATCCTCGGCTACACCGTTCACTTTTTCGAGTGCCTGATACACCGGCACGGTACCGATAGGCACCGGGCTGTTACGCAGTATCCACTCGCGGGTTTCGTGGATATAGCGGCCGGTGGAGAGATCCATCACTGTATCCGCGCCCCAGCGGGTGGACCAGACCAGTTTTTCCACTTCTTCCTCAATGGAGGAGGTAACAGAGGAGTTACCGATATTGGCATTCACTTTCACCAGGAAATTGCGGCCGATAATCATCGGCTCGGATTCCGGGTGGTTAATATTGGACGGAATAATGGCGCGTCCGGCGGCGACTTCATCGCGGACAAACTCCGGGGTGATATTATCCGGCAGATTGGCACCGAAATGTTGTCCGGGATGCTGTTGCAGCAGGACTTCGCCCCGGATGCGTTCACGCCCCATGTTTTCGCGGATGGCGATAAATTCCATCTCCGGGGTAACAATCCCTTTCCGTGCATAATGCAGCTGAGTCACGCGTTTTCCGGTTTTGGCTTTCAGCGGCGCCGGGCGGTTTGGATAGCGCAGATGGTCAAGGCCGTTATCGGCCAGCCGATCCCGGGTGAAATCAGAACTCAGTTGTGTCACCGCTTCGGTATCGCCGCGCTCTGTGACCCATTGTTCACGCAAACGGGCAAGACCGGCGCGGACATCCAGTTTGATCTGCGGGTCACCATACGGCCCGGCGGTGTCATAAACCGGCACCGGCTCGTTCTCTTCATACTGCGGATTGGCTTTATCGCCGCCAATCAGCGTAGGAGACAGCGCAATTTCCCGCATCGGTACACGGATATCCGGACGGGAGCCGGTGAGATAAATACGGGAGGAGTTCGGGAAGTTCACCCCTTTCAGGGTACTGATATATTCCTCTGCCGCATCGCGCTGTTCACGGCGGGTACGGGCTTTGGAAGGGGCGGCAGCGGTTTCCGTACCCGGGGAGAGATCAGTGGTATCAATACGTTGTTCACGGGACATAGCAAATTCCTTACAGTGAAACCGGCAAAGCCGGAAGAAAAAGTGAGAAATTGCTTGTCTGGAGGTGCGTCAGGAGTAATGCGTGATAACCGGCTGTACACAACATCCGCACTGCGGCGGCTGAAAACAGTGGTTAAAAAAAGAAAAGATTACTCTTGTTCCCTTCGCGGGTACTAACCCGATCAGGTTCCGCGGATCCCGAATTAACGGTCTCAGCCCGATTTATCACGGGGATAAATGCTGGGCACTCCGACAAGAAAGACTTCAGTATAAGAAGCTGCCCGGAAACTACAACCTTTTTATAACATCATTCGCTCACTTGCAGTGCTCCGGTTATCCTCCCTGATATTCAGAACACAAAAGCCGGTAATTTGTCATCTCAGTATTCACCGATTACACCGCAGCGGCTAAATATAAAAAAATTAAATTAAAACTGATAATTTCCGGTCAGTTGCCGATGTTTTTTGTCGGCGTGCCTTATTACGGCATATAAGAAAAGACATTTGGTTATTTATTGGCCTTATTGATTGCTTTTTGCATCAGGAAAAAATATGAATCTTAAAAATACGACGATTCGTGTCAGGTTATCTGTCACATTCGGTATTCTGATCGCCATTCTGGCTCTGGTTTCCGGGATGGCGGTTATGAACCTTTATAAAGACAAAGAGATGTTCACGAATTACGTTAACGGGACATATGCACTTCAGGTTCAGGCGTATGAAGTCCGCCATGCAACGGAAGAACGGGCGATCATGTTGCGGGATATGATCAATGCGACTGATAAGAAAGATAAAACAGAAGAACTTAACCGTTTTAAAGAAGAGGACGGGAAAGTGAGTGAAAGAACTCAGACACTGCTGGATATGGTGAATGAGTTCGGCATGGATCCGCAGGGGCGGGCCTTGCTTGATAAGATGATAGCGGATGAAAAACAGTATGCCGCAGTGACCCGGGAAGTACTTGAACTGGATCAGCAGGGCCGGCATGAGGAGGCTGTTGCGAAAATGATGGATGCGGAATATGCCGCATCGGATGCCTATATCATGTCATTTCGTGCCAGCAGAGACCACGGCACTGAAACCGGTAATCAGCTCATTCAGCAGTTTAATACGAATTTTGAGCGTCAGAGCAACATTATTCTGGTGTTCACACTGCTGGCATTAACGTTGGCGATTGTTTCCGGGGTGATGATTATCCGGAATCTGACCCGTGCGCTGGGTGCTGAACCCGCACAACTGAAAGAAGTGGCTGAACGTGTCGCTTCCGGTGATCTGTCGCCGTCCTGCGAAACTCACCCGGTTCCGGAGGGCAGTGTGCTGAGTACACTGAAAGCAATGCAGAGGAATCTGGCCGGTATTGTCGGCACGGTGCGTAATAACAGTGACAGTATCGTGACCGGCACAATGCAGATAACCAGCGGTAATGCTGATCTGAGCCAGCGGACTGAATCCCAGGCCAGTAGTCTGCAACAGACTGCGGCATCAATGGAACAGTTGTCTGCCACTGTGAAAAGCAGTGCGGAGATTGCCGCCAAAGCGAACATGATGGCAGCGGAAGCTTCCGAAACGGCCCGTCATGGTGGTGAGAAGGTCGATCTGGTTGTTCATGCTATGCAGGATATCGCACATTCTTCACGGACAATCACTGACATTATCGGTGTGATTGATTCCATCGCATTCCAGACCAATATCCTCGCACTGAACGCGGCGGTGGAAGCAGCACGTGCAGGTGAACACGGACGCGGTTTTGCTGTGGTATCCGGCGAAGTCCGGACACTGGCACAGCGGAGTGCACAGGCTGCCGGTGAAATAAAAAATCTGATTAATGCCAGTGTTGAGCAGGTGGACGCAGGCAGTAAACTGGTGGCAGAAGCCGGTGAGTCGATGCAGGTGATTGTCACTCAGACACAGGGCGTCAGTCAGATGATTGACGCGCTGACACTGGCGGCGAATGAGCAGTCTCAGGGGATTTCTCAGGTCGGGATTGCCGTACAGCAGATTGATGAGGTCACACAGCAGAACGCCGCACTGGTGGTTGAAAATGCGGCTGCAGCGGAAAGCCTGCATCAGCAGGCGGGGCAACTCATGCAGGCCATGACTCAATTCAGGCTGGGAAGCAGCGCTGCCTGACCCAATTTAGCTGGCGTAATGCAGCAGCAACAGGATGCTGTATTACGCCGTCTGATATTACCCCGGCAGCACCCACTTCAGCTGTGTCCATCCCTGCTTTTCTGCTTCTGCCTGCAATACCGGGTCAGCGTTGACGGTCAGAACATCGGTGGCGTAACGGCACAGTGGTAAATCGTTGGCAGAGTCGGTATAAAAAATCGTACGCTCCGGTAAAAACTGACGAATATCCAGCCAGTTAGCCAGTTTTTCCACTTTACCTTCACGGAAGGTAGTGATCCCCTGTAATGCACCGGTGTAGTGATTATCCCTGACTTCCGGCTCAATACCAAACGCCAGATTCACCCCCAGCATTTTCGCCACCGGTTTGACAATAAAATCGGCGGTGGCGGAAATAATAATCACCGGCACACCGTGCTCTTTGTAAAATGCGAGGGTTTTGATGGCATCAGGATAGACCAGAGGACGTACTTTGCTTTCGGTAAACTCAGCTACCCATTCGTCAATCTGTCCGGTCGTCGCATTTCTCAGAGATTGCAGGCTGAAGGCCATATACGCGGCCATATCCAGATTTCCGGCGCTGTAATCCGCCATCATCTGCTTATCAGCGGCAAGAAAGGCGGGGTCGGTGATAATGCCTTTTTCCCACAGATAGTCTGTCCATAACAGGCTGCTGTCCGCTGCGATTAAGGTGTGATCGAGGTCGAAAACCGCTAATGTTGACATGACGTTCCTTTAATTGACTGATGGGGCAAGGGCGCGGATTTCATTTTTATTGAACATCAGCTCCAGCTGTGTGCCCTGTTCAAACAGCCGCTCAGAGGAGCGGTTCAGCAGATCCACTGTCAGCGCGCCCAGTCCGGTATCTACCTGATAACGGATAATATTGCCCAGTAACTGACTGTCACAGATTGTACCTGAAACCGGACGGGAAATGTGTTCTCCGTACTGTCTTCCGGCCTCGCGGACATAAATGGATTCCGGACGGATCGCCACGATACCGCTGAGATTCAGGCCGAGCAGGCTGTTGGCGTTGTGCGCACTGACCAGATTGTAATGTCCCATAAAGCGCGCGACAAACTCATTGGCGGGCTGGGTATAGAGGTTTTCAGCAGTATCACTCTGCACGATTTCACCTTTATTCATCAGAAATATGCGGTCAGACATCTGCATTGCTTCTTCCTGGTCGTGGGTGACAAAGATCGTGGTGAGGTTCAGTTCCCGCTGGATCTGGCGGATTTGCCGGCGCAGATGTTTGCGGATTTGCGCATCAAGCGCAGAGAGCGGCTCATCCAGCAGCAGAATGCGTGGTTTCATCACCAGTGCCCGGGCGAGCGCCACCCGCTGGCGCTGGCCGCCGGAAAGCTGATGCGGCAGATGCTGCTCTTTTCCTTTCAGACCCACCAGCTCAATCACATCCGCAACGGCTTTGCGCTGCTCATCTGCTGCGACTTTCTGCATCTTCAGGCCGAAGGCTATGTTGCGTTCGGTAGTCATATTCGGGAACAGGGCATAGCTCTGAAATACCATGCCGATTTCCCGCCGCTGTGGTGAGGATAAAGTAATATCCTGTTTATTCACATAAATTTTTCCGTCATTGACCGGTTCCAACCCGGCGAGACAGCGAAGCAGAGTAGATTTACCGCAGCCGCTCGGGCCGAGCAGGGTAATAAATTCCCCTTTACTGACTGAAAAATTCAGGCCGGAAAAGACCGGGGTGGCAGCAAAGGATTTTGTCAGGTTTTCAGCAATTACATAGCTCATCAGTGATTCCTCAGCGGCTTAAGCGTGTCGCGATCAGGGTCAGGAACAGGGTAAAAATAAAGTAACTCATCACCAGGGCAGAAGTGAAATGGCCGCTGGTCTGGCGCATGTTATAGAGATAGATTTGCAGTGTTTCGTAGCGGGTGCCGGCCAGAATATTGGCAAACACAAATTCGCCGAACAGGAAGGAAAAGGTGATCAGCAGCGATACCAGCAACCCTTTGCGGATATTCGGCACCACCACCAGCAAAAACGCTTTAAAGGTACTTGCGCCGAGCAGATGGGCGGCATCCAGTAAATCTTTCAGCGGCACGCCGCTGAGACTGTTGGCCAGTGCCCGGTACATAAACGGCAGAGTGATAGTGAAATAGGTGCCGATCAGAATCCACGGGGTACCGGCAATCGGCAGCGGCCCGTCAGCAAACAGTTGCAGCAGTCCGACAGAAGAGACCACCGGCGGCACGGCGAACGGCAGAATAATCAGGATCTCCATCAGCCCTTTCAGCCGCGGGAAGTAATAAAACACGGCAAACACCAGCGGCAGGATCACCAGGGTGCTGATAGCGAGGGTGACAAAACAGATAAACAGCGAGCGGCCGAATGCAGCAAGAAAACGCGGATCCTGCCATAGCTTCAGATACCATTGTAACGTCAGGCCGTCCGGCAGTACTGTGGCACCCCAGCGGGTGGAGAAGGAATATACCAGTGTTGCGATAATCGGCAGCAGCAGCAGGATCACAATCAGGCTGAGCATGATTTTGTGATAACGCGCCATGGACGGCGGATTGAGTGTGAGATCAGCACGTGGCATGGTAACTCCGTTTCAGCAGCCGGTGATAGACAGCAGTGATGAATCCGAGGATAACCATCAGCATGACAGAGAGTGCCGCTGCCATATTCGGTTCCAGGAACAGGTCGCCGGACACCAGGCTGGCGATACGGACGGTCACCATGTTGTAGTTCCCGGTGGTCAGCGCATAGGCGGAGGCGTAGGCACCGGCGGCATTGGCGAACAGAATGATAAAGGTGCCGAGCAGAGCAGGAGAAAGCACCGGCAGCGCGACATAACGCCAGTAAGCCAGACGCCCGGCGCCCATGGTTTTGGCGGCATCTTCCCACTCCGGTTTCAGGGCATCAAACGCCGGATAGAGCAGCATGATCCCCAGCGGGATCTGAAAATAGAGGTAAATCAGCATCAGCCCGGCGGCGCTGTAGAGATTGAAATCCTCAATCATTCCCCAGGCTTTCAGTTGCAGAGTGATAGCTCCGTTGATGCCGAGAATGATGATAAAAGCAAACGCCAGCGGCACACCGCTGAAATTGCCGGTCATATTAGTGAAGGCAATCAGCCAGCGGCGCGGACGCGGCGGGGTGTGCTGCAAGGAGACGGCAAACAGTACCGCGAGGATCAGCCCGCCGGCAGCCGATATCCCGGAGATCCACAGGGTGTTTTCAAAAGACTGAATATAAAAAGGGCTGCTGAAGATTTCGGCAAAATTACCCAATGACCAGGCATCTTCATACACAAAGCTGTTAATAATCACCCATAACATCGGCGCAAGCTGGAAAAGCAGGAACAGCATGGCGGCAGGGAGCAGTAATAGTATTGGTTTCAGCGGCAGACGGCGTGACAGGGGGCGGGTATGCTGCTTACTTTTCATCGCGGTCAGCTCCGGCAGAATATCAGCCATGGTGTGTCTCCTGCAGCAGGCGCAGCGCAGCAGCTTTGTCATGTCTGCTCAGGCCGAGCAACCGGCAGATGGTGCCGCACAGCTGTGTCTGTTGTACCTGAATATCCGCCTCGTGTGAGAAGGCATCACCGGCAACAAACAGCGGCACAGTGCGCTCTTCATCCAGAATCCCGCCGTGAGAGCGATCATTATTCATACCGTGGTCAGCCGTGATTATCACCTGATAACCCGCCTCCCGCCATGCAGGCAGATAGGCGGAAAGCAGGCCGTCTGCACGGCGGGCACTGTTGCGGTACTGCGGGGAGTCGGCACCGTGTTTATGGCCGGCATCATCAATATTCATTGGGTGAATAAGCAGGAAGTCGGGGTGGTATTGACGCCGTAAATACTCAGCATCGAGAAACAGATGATCATCCGGATAGTGATCCGCCTGATAAAAACAGCCGTGTTGTATCGCAAGCGAATCATCGTGAGTGAAACGGTCACGGACGGCATTAAACGGTGCGCGGTTATACAGCTCACTGACCCAGTGATAAGCCGCAGCAGCAGTGGTTTTTCCTGCTTTCTGTGCCAGGGAAAAAATACTGTCATTGTGTGACAGACGTACCACCTGATTGTGTACCACGCCGCTGTCAACCGGACGCACGCCGGTCAGAATACATTCATAAAGCGGGCGGGAGAGTGAGGGCAGTTCACAGTTCATCCGGTACAGTGTGGCGTTTCCGGATTCGGCTAACCCCTGCATAAAGCCCATGCAGTCATGGGCGGTGCGGTAGTTTAAGCCATCCAGAACAACCAGGATAACAGGGTTATTCATTGTCATTCCGTTAATTCATGTTGATGATAACGTTCTGCTGCCACAGTTTCGGCAACTGGCGGGAGGTTTTTTCCCAGCCGTCAAAATCGGTAATCGGTTTTGCGTTGCTGTACTGGGATTCCGGCAGCAGCTTTGTTTTGATATCGTCCGGCAGGGTCAGATGTGCGGCGCGGATAGGGCGGGCATAACCTTCGGCCAGATTGAGCTGTCCTTTATCACTGAAAATAAATTCACGGGCCAGTTTGGCGGCATTCGGGTTCTTCGCGTATTTGTTGATGATAGTGGTGTAACCGGAGGTGACTGAGCCGTCAGACGGGATCACCACGGTAAAGCGTTTGGCATCAATCTGGTCGCGGTAGTTAAGGGCATTGAAATCCCACATCACTGCCACTTCCACTTCCCCTTTTTCCAGATTTGCCACACCCGGGTCATTCAGGGATAAACGTTTCTGTTTGGCGAGATCTGCAAATAATTCAATCGCCGGCTGAATGTTGGTTTCATTACCGCCGAGAGCAAAGGCCGCCGACAGCACGCCGCTGTTAGCCTGTGCCGCGATACCGACATCACCGATTGTCACACGGTAGTTACCGCTGCGCAGATCGGCCCAGCTTTTCGGCTGTTCTTTGACAAGATCATTATTGATAATAAATGCAATGGTGCCGGTATAGGCCAGTGCCCAGTTACCGTCTTTATCTTTTGCCCAGTCCGGGATCTGATCCCAGGTGGTTGGTTTATAAGGTTGCACCACATCTTTCTGAACGGCGACAGGGCCGAAGGCGGCACCCACATCCCCGATATCTGCAGTGGCATTACTTTTTTCAGCGGCGAATTTGGCAATTTCCTGAGCAGAGCTCATGTCGGTATCCTGATGGCGGATGCCGTAGAGTTTTTCAAGATCAGTCCATGTGCCTTTCCAGTTGGCCCAGGTATCCGGCATCCCGGCGCTGTAAACCACGCCCTCTTTTTTGGCGGCGGCAATCAGTTCTTCAGGAATGGTATTCTGCCCGGCAGAGAACGCAGAAAAAGAGGCGGAAACAGCAACGGCGGTCAGCAATATTTTGGCAACAGGAAAACGTGTCATAAAACCCTCGTCAGTTAACTGATTCAGTATCAGTGGTGAGGCTAGGGTATGACGTGTTTGTGACAGGCAACTGACACCCGTGTGACACTTTTCTGACAACCGGGTGACAGGGAAAAGCATCCCGCGTAATGCTGAGTATTCTCTCGGCAAAGGGAGTATGATTTAATCCATTAATTATTTCATTAACATGATGTCTCTATATATGCAGCAGATTTTAACAGGCAATGAAACCGGCTACTGGGTTATCAGCGCGGATAACCGCGTCTGGCTGCCGGAAGGACAGCTGCCGGAGGGCAGTGCGGCACAATGGATGCTGACCGGAAAACCGGCGGTGCGTATCGGTGAGTGGCAGGGGCTGCCGGTCTGGCTTATCCGCGAAAAAATGCGTTCCGATATGTGTTCGCCGCGTATTATTGCCGCAGAGAATGACGATCTCTTCAAAATGGCCGGACGAGGTGTGCAGCTGGCGGAATTCTACCGCTCGCACCGCTATTGCGGCTATTGCGGCGCGGCGATGAAATACAGTGAAAGTGAGTGGGCGTGTCTGTGTGACAGCTGCCGCGAGCGTTATTACCCGCAGATAGCGCCCTGTATTATTGTCGGCATCCGCCGTCATGACTCTATTCTGCTGGCACAGCACCGCCGCCACAAAAGTGCGCCGCTGTTTACGGTGCTCGCCGGGTTTGTCGAAGTCGGCGAAACTCTGGAAGAAGCGGTTGCCCGTGAAGTAATGGAAGAGAGCCGGATTGAGATTCAGAATATCCGTTATGTGTCCTCGCAGCCATGGCCGTTCCCGCACTCACTGATGATGGGCTTTCTGGCGGATTACGCGGATGGTGAAATTCATCACGATCCGTCAGAGCTGCTCAGTGCAGACTGGTTCCGGCATGATAATCTGCCGGTTATTCCGCCGCCGGATACTATCGCCCGCCGTCTGATTGAAGATACGGTCGCACTGTGCCGTCAGGATGACGAAGACGTGTAACACTGCCCTGACCCGGGGCGGCAGGCGTGCTACAATGGGTTTTATTCAGGACGTCAATACGTTACGCGGCCATCAACTTTTTGGAGTCTGTCATGAGTGAACTGAAAAACGACCGCTATCTGCGGGCATTACTGCGTCAGCCGGTAGATGTGACCCCCGTGTGGATGATGCGCCAGGCCGGGCGTTATCTGCCTGAATATAAAGCCACCCGCGAACAGGCGGGGGATTTTATGGCTCTGTGCAAAAACACCGAACTGGCCTGTGAAGTGACTTTGCAACCACTGCGTCGTTTTCCGCTGGATGCGGCAATTCTCTTTTCCGATATTCTCACCATCCCTGATGCCATGGGGCTCGGGCTCTATTTTGAGACCGGCGAAGGGCCGCGCTTTGTGCATCCGATCCAGAATGCCCTTGATGTTGAAAAACTGCCGGTGCCGGATCCGGAGCAGGAACTCGGTTATGTCATGAACGCCGTGCGTGCTATCCGCAAAGCCCTGAACGGTGATGTACCGCTGATTGGTTTCTCCGGCAGTCCGTGGACACTGGCAACCTATATGGTGGAAGGCGGCAGCAGCAAAGCCTTTACCAAAATCAAAAAGATGATGTACGCCGAACCGCAGACTCTGCACCTGCTGCTGGATAAACTGGCTGACAGCGTGATCCTCTATCTCAATGCACAGATTAAAGCCGGTGCGCAGTCCGTGATGATCTTCGATACCTGGGGCGGCGTACTGACCGGGCGTGATTACCGTGAATTTTCACTGAATTACATGCACAAGATTGTCGATGGTCTGATCCGCGAAAATGACGGCCGCCGTGTGCCGGTCACACTGTTCACCAAAGGCGGCGGACAGTGGCTGGAAGCCATGGCAGAAACCGGATGTGATGCACTGGGGCTGGACTGGACCACGGATATCGCGGATGCCCGCCGCCGGGTCGGCAGCAAAGTGGCATTACAGGGCAATATGGATCCGTCCATGCTCTATGCGCCGCCAACCCGTATTGAAGCGGAAGTGGCATCCATCCTGGCCGGGTTCGGTCAGGGTGAAGGCCATGTGTTCAACCTCGGACACGGCATTCACCAGGATGTTCCGCCTGAGCATGCCGCAGCATTCACTGAATCTGTTCACCGCCTGTCAGCCAAATATCACCAGGGCTGATCACTGACAGACCACGGAGGTCATCATGACAGCCATTGACACCCGCGCACTGAAAGCCCGGCAGACGGAACTGGCACAACAGGTCAGTTTACAGGATGTGGCACTCAATCCCCGCTATATCGCGGGAGTGGATGTCGGCTTTGCGGATGGGGGGAACATCACCCGGGCTGCTGTGGTGATCCTCACCTGGCCTGAACTGGAAGTGGCGGAGTATCAGACAGCCCGCATTCCCACACAACTGCCCTATATTCCGGGGCTGCTTTCCTTCCGTGAAATTCCCGCGGCACTTGCTGCCTGGGAAAAATTGACCTTAAAGCCGGATCTGGTGCTGGTGGACGGCCAGGGCCGGGCCCATCCGCGCCGTCTCGGTGTTGCCGGTCATCTCGGGGTGCTGCTGAACTTACCTGCGATTGGTGTTGCCAAAAGCCGGTTATGCGGTACGTTTGAACCGCTGGCGGAAGAGGCCGGGGCGCAGTCGCTGCTGACTGATAAAGGCGAGCCGCTCGGCTGGGTCTGGCGCAGTAAAAACCGGTGTAATCCGCTGTTCATTTCACCCGGTCATTATATGGGTATTGACACTGCTCTGACCTGGGTAAAAGCGCTGACACGCGGCTACCGCCTGCCTGAACCGACCCGCTGGGCTGATGGTATTGCCTCAAATCGAACATTTTTTGTCCGGTTGACGCAGAAATTTCCCGATTTTCCACGTAAAGATGTGGATATCACGGATTTTCAGGTAAACTGCGGCTCACGTCAGAGTAACGAGTAAAGCGGAATGTTAAAGAACCCGATCCACTTACGGCTGGAAAAACTGGAAAGCTGGCAGCATCTCACCTTCACGGCCTGTCTGTGCGAGAGAATGTACCCGAATTATGCCGTTTTTTGTCAGCAGACCGGGTTTGCTGATCCGTCACTTTACCGGCGTATTCTGGATCTCATCTGGGAAATCCTGACTGTCAAAGACGCAAAAGTGAACTTTGATAACCAGCTGGAAAAGCTGGAAGACGTTATCCCTGATGCAGACGACTATGATATCTACGGTGTGTATCCGGCAATTGATGCCTGCGCGGCACTCAGTGAGCTTATCCATACCCGCCTGAGCGGGGAAACACTGGAGCATGCTATTGCGGTCAGTGAGATTTCAGTCGGCACTGTCGCGGTACTGGAAATGACACAAGCCGGACGCGAAATGTCCGACGACGAATTAAATGAATTACCCGCTGTTGAAGAAGAGTGGGACATTCAGTGGGAAATTTACCGCTTATTGGCCGCCTGCGAAGAGCGCGATATTGAGTTGATAAAAGGCTTGAAATCTGATCTCCGGGATGCGGGGATCAGCAATATTGGCGTTAGTTTAGGCGATTAAATCAAAAAACGTGATTTAAGCCTATAAATGCCGGTGTTAAAGGCTTCACAATTGCCCCGTCTCTGGTCTACAGTGGGGGGCGAAAAGAAGTGGCTATCGGGGCGCGTGTATCAGGGCTGTCAAATGGCACATCCGACGCACTCGATGCTTTGCAAACGATAAACACACTGTAAGGATATTTTATGAATAAGACTCAATTGATTGATGCTATCGCAGAAAAAGCAGAGCTGTCTAAAGCACAAGCTAAAGCAGCGCTGGAATCAACTCTGGCGGCCATCACTGACTCTCTGAAAGAAGGCGATGCTGTACAATTAGTTGGCTTCGGTACTTTTAAAGTTAACCATCGTGCAGAGCGTACTGGCCGTAACCCGCAAACCGGTAAAGAAATCAAAATTGCAGCAGCAAACGTGCCTGCTTTCACTGCCGGTAAAGCACTGAAAGATTCAGTAAAATAATTGCGTTGCAAAAGCAGATTGATAGAGGGGGATTTCGTCCCCTTTTGTTGATCAGACAGGGGCTGCTTGCACTGGGCTTTGGCTCATTGCTCAGCGCCTGTTCTGTTCAGCCTGATCTTCCTCCCTTCAGCGCGTCCGGTTATATCGCGGACGATGGCGCTGTCAGAATGTGGCGTCTCAACGCTGACAATCAGCCCCGTGTCCTGATGAGCGTTTTCAGTCCCTATCGCAGCGGGCAACAAACTGTCGTCACCGTTTATGAATACCGCAGAGGCCAGCTCTGGCAGATCCGCGCAGAATATCTGGGCGATAACGGCTTTTCTGAACAGATACGGCTGGATCAGGAGGGCAATACTATCTTTATGCAGCGTGATAAAAACGGGCAGAAATCCCCGCTGACAGCGGATGAAATCACACGAATGACCTTTGTGGCTGACAGACAGCTGATGCTCAACAGTGCACTGGTGATCGGTGATATCCGCCTGAAACAGGGACAGTGGCGTGACAGCTATGTCACGGATTGCCGGGGCAATAAATCCTATATTGAATTTGATGCGGAAACGGAGCAGTTTCTGGCGAAGCGTCAGCGCAGCAGCGCATCACCTATCTATATAGCATGGCTGGATTCACCGGAAGGACGGGAAATTCTGCTGGCGGCAAATGATAACTTCTGTAAGTGGGAACCTACGGAAGATTCTCTGTAAATCTCCCGCAGGTTATTAACGCGGTTTACTTATTCAGACGGGCAATAGCACGGTAACCGATATCACTGCGGCAAAAAGCATCATTCCAGTGAATGTGTTTCAGTGCGGCATAGGCCTGTTTCTGTGCCTGAGCAATATCCTCACCCAATGCAGTCACGCACAATACCCGGCCGCCGTCAGTCACTACGGCACCTTCTCTCAGTGCCGTACCGGCCAGAAAGACTTTGCAGTCAGCTTCCTGAATATCCAGACCTTCAATAACATCACCTTTACGGTAATCACCCGGATAACCACCGGCCGCCATGACCACACCGAGTGCCGGACGCGGATCCCACTGTGAGGTTTTCCCGGCCAGTTTCCCCTGTGCACCGGCCAGACAGAGTTCAACCAGATCTGACTGTAACCGCATCATAATCGGCTGGGTTTCCGGATCACCAAAACGGCAGTTGAATTCAATCACTTTCGGCTCGCCTTGTTCATCAATCATCAGCCCGGCATATAAAAAGCCCTGATAGGTGTGACCTTCCGCCGCCATGCCTTCAACTGTCGGGTAAATCACTTTCTCCATCACACGCTGATGAACGGCATCGGTTACCACCGGTGCCGGGGAGTAAGCGCCCATACCGCCGGTGTTCGGCCCGGTATCATTATCACCGACCCGTTTGTGATCCTGGCTGGTTGCCATCGGCACCACATTTTTGCCATCCACCATCACAATAAAACTGGCTTCCTCGCCGGTCAGGAACTCTTCAATCACAATGCGGTGTCCTGCATCGCCGAAAGCGTTACCGGCCAGCATGTCATGTACCGCATCCTGTGCTTCTTTCAGGGTCATGGCGACGATCACACCTTTACCGGCCGCCAGGCCGTCAGCTTTGATCACTACCGGGGCACCGGTTTTGTCCAGATAAGCCAGTGCCGGTTCAACCTCAGTAAAGTTCTGATAATCCGCTGTAGGAATATGATGGCGTGCCAGAAAATCTTTGGTGAATGCTTTGGAGCCTTCCAGCTGTGCAGCACCTTTTGACGGGCCGAAGATAGTCAGACCGGCTGCGTTGAATGCATCAACCACACCCATCACCAGCGGCGCTTCCGGGCCGGCAATGGTCAGGCCGATATTATGCGAGCGGGCAAATGCCACCAGGCCGTCAATATCTGTCGCGCTGATATCCACATTGGTCAGATTTGGTTCCTGCGCGGTGCCGGCGTTGCCGGGCGCGATATAAACATTAGCTGCCAGCGGGGATTGTGCGGCTTTCCAGGCCAGCGCGTGTTCACGTCCGCCATTACCGATAATCAGGATATTCATAAGTCAGCTCCGGGTATTAATGACGGAAATGGCGCATGCCGGTGAAAATCATCGCGATGTTGTGTTCATCTGCCGCCGCAATCACTTCGTCGTCACGGATAGAGCCGCCCGGCTGAATCACACAGGTAATACCGACGGCGGCTGCCGCATCAATTCCATCACGGAACGGGAAGAAGGCATCAGATGCCATGGCGCATCCCGCCACTTCCAGTCCTTCGTCTCCGGCTTTGATCCCGGCAATTTTTGCGGAGTAAACACGGCTCATCTGGCCGGCACCCACGCCGATGGTCATATTGTTCTTAGCGTAAACAATGGCATTGGATTTAACAAACTTCGCCACTTTCCAGCAGAACAGGGCATCTTTCAGTTCCTTCTCTGTCGGCTGACGTTTGCTGACCACTTTCAGATCGTTATCACCGACCATCCCGAGATCACGATCCTGTACCAGCAGGCCACCGTTCACCCGTTTGAAATCAAGGGCGGCAACAGGATGCTGCCACTGACCGCAGGTCAGTACACGGACATTCTGTTTTGCCGCGAGAACCGGCAGTGTATCTTCCGCGACTGACGGGGCAATAATCACTTCCACAAACTGGCGTTCAATAATTTCTGCCGCGGTTTTGGCATCCAGTTCGCGGTTAAAGGCGATAATGCCGCCGAATGCGGAGGTCGGGTCAGTTTTGAAGGCATTGTCATAAGCGGCCAGCAGGGTATCCGCAACGGCCACACCACACGGGTTGGCGTGTTTAACAATCACACAGGCCGGCTTATCAAACTGTTTTACACATTCAAGAGCGGCATCAGTATCTGCAATATTATTATAAGAGAGGGCTTTGCCCTGTAACTGCACCGCGGTACTGATGGACGCTTCCTGAATATTCTCTTCTATATAGAAGGCCGCATTCTGATGGCTGTTTTCGCCGTAACGCATGTCCTGCTTTTTAATAAAGTTGAGATTCAGGGTACGCGGGAACTGACCGGAAGGCTGAGTGGTATCGCCGAAGTACGGTTTTACCTTCTGACCGAAATAGTTGGCTATCATGCTGTCATAGGCCGCAGTATGCTCAAAGGCTTTGATCGCGAGATCAAAACGGGTATCGAAACTCAGGCTGTTTTGTCCGGCATCCATCTCCGCAATGATATTGCTGTAGTCACTGCTTTTTACCACAATCGCCACATCTTTATGGTTCTTCGCGGCGGAGCGCACCATGGTCGGCCCGCCGATATCGATATTTTCAACCGCGTCTTCCGATGTGCAGCCGGGTTTTGCCACGGTTTCCGCAAACGGATAGAGATTCACAACCACCATATCAATAGCGGAAATCTGATGCTTCGCCATAATCTCATCATCCGTACCGCGGCGGCCGAGGATCCCGCCGTGTACTTTCGGATGCAGGGTTTTGACACGTCCGTCCATCATTTCCGGAAAACCGGTGTAATCGGAGACTTCAGTCACCGGCAGACCGGCGTCAGCCAGCAGGCGGGCAGTACCGCCGGTTGATAACAACTCAACACCACGGGCGGAAAGTGCCTGAGCAAATTCAGTGATGCCGGTTTTGTCAGAGACACTGAGCAGGGCGCGACGGATAGGGCGAAGCTGTTGCATGAGTTTGGATCCCTTGAATTCAACGAATAAATGACAATAGGTTGCAGGTGAAATCGGTGTATCTCATAAGATTTCAAAACCCGGAGTAAAAAGCAACGGTATACGAATGCTGCAGATTGTAACGCAAACGTTTGCGTGTTGCTTGTGAATTTTGTGATTTTTTACCATCTGTGGATAACTTTGTGTGTAACCCGGTATAAACAGGGGTTTTGCTGGGGAATGCAGCAAACAGTCAGAAAATATAAAATTAACACTTGTCTTCTGAAAGCGACCCCCTATAATGCACCTCCACTGACACGGAACAACGCGATAACACGCGGTTCCGGCAGAAA
>NZ_VKKS01000001.1:3008718-3081736 GCF_019402645.1 Morganella morganii | reverse complement strand
GGAACCGCCAGGTTATTATTAAGTGAGGGTGCAGAGTTGCATCCGGTCACACAGAGATACGCGGAGCGGTAGTTCAGTTGGTTAGAATACCTGCCTGTCACGCAGGGGGTCGCGGGTTCGAGTCCCGTCCGTTCCGCCAACAAACATTAACCCCGACAGGAAACTGTCGGGGTTTTGTTTTTTGTATGAAATAAATTCATCTTGTTGTTTTTCTCTCGACAGCACATCTCTTTTTCGTTAATTTTGGATGTCCGGATGTCTAAAATAACGAGGAGAGCCCACTGCTATGCCAATCCGTATCCCTGATGAACTTCCTGCTGTCACCGATCTGCGTGGTGAAAATATCTTTGTGATGACATCATCACGGGCACAATTTCAGGATATACGGCCACTGAAAGTACTGTTTTTAAATCTGATGCCAAAGAAGATTGAAACAGAACTACAATTTCTGCGTCTGCTCTCCAATACGCCGCTTCAGGTTGATATTCAGTTGCTGCGTATCAGTCACCATGAATCAAAGAACACACCGAAGGCGCATCTGGATGCTTTTTATTGTGATTTTGATGAGATAAAAGAACAGAACTTTGATGGTCTGGTGATCACCGGAGCCCCACTCGGTCTGATTGAATTTCAGGATGTGGATTACTGGCCGGAACTGGATGAAATTATCCGCTGGTCGCAGACACACGTCACATCAACACTGTTTGTCTGCTGGGCGGTACAGGCGGGACTGAACACGCTTTACAGTATACCCAAACAAACACTGCGGGAAAAAATCTCCGGGGTGTATACTCACACAACACGGATGCCGCATGCTTTGCTGACCAGAGGTTTTGACGGGCAGTTTTTCGCTCCCCACTCCCGTTATGCGGCATTTCCTGAAGCCATGATCCGGGATAATACTGATCTTGATATTCTGGCGGCTTCCGAAGAAGCCGGGGCATATCTGTTTGCCAGTAAAGATAAGCGCCAGGTCTATGTGACCGGCCATGCTGAATATGATGCGGATACGCTGGCCGGGGAATATCAGCGTGATTCGGATGCCGGGTTGGATCCTGCTATCCCGGTTAATTATTTTCCGGATAACGATCCGTCGAAAACACCGGTGTCCAGCTGGCGCGGACACGGGCATCTGCTTTACGCTAACTGGCTGAATTATTGTGTTTACCAGATAACACCGTATGACCTGAGTGTCATGAATCCGACAGCGGACTGATAAAAAAAGCCACCGCGAACGGTGGCAAAAGGCAGACTTAATTCACGATGTCTTTATGCAGCGGCAACGGCTTGTGCTGCCAGTGCAGTAATACGGTCATAGTCTCCGTCACGGAGTGCCTCTTCCGGCACCAGCCATGAACCGCCGACACAGGCCACACTGCTGAGAGCAAGGTAATCCCGGTAGTTATTCAGGGAGATCCCGCCGGTCGGGCAGAAACGGATATCCGGGAAGGGGCCGGAAATCGCTTTCAGGGCTTTTACACCCCCGTTTGCTTCTGCCGGGAAGAACTTAAAGTTTTTCAGGCCGTAAGCCATACCTGCCATCAGTTCGGAAACCGTGGCTACCCCCGGGATCAGCGGAATACCGCCCTGAGCTGCGGCCTGCAACAGTGATTCTGTCAGACCCGGACTGATAGCAAATTGCGCACCGGCGTCGGTGACAGCTTTCAGCTGTTCCGGATTAATCACCGTGCCTGCACCAACAATCGCCTCCGGCACTTCTTCCGCAATGGCACGGATAGCTTCAATTGCGCATTCAGTACGTAATGTGACTTCCAGAACGCGGATCCCGCCCGCGATCAGTGCCCGGGCCAGTGGTACTGCCTGATGCAGTTCACGGATAACAATGACAGGCACAACCGGTCCTGCATTTAAAACGGATTGTGCATTTAACATCTGATCATTCATCGTCATTCTCACTTTATATAAAAACGAATACAGCAGGCACCTTCTTCCGCACCTGAGAGTTGCGTGCGTAATGCACTGAATAGTTCGCGGCCTGAGCCGTCCCGCTCTGCACTGAGATCAGGGATGATGCTATCGCGGTCTGCCAGAACAGCCTCATCAACGAGCAGTGTCAGTTCGCCTGTCTGCCCGTTCACACGGAGCATGTCACCGTCGCGGACTTTGGTCAGCAGCCCGCCGGTATAAGCTTCCGGGGTGACGTGGATAGCGGAAGGCACCTTGCCGGATGCGCCGGATAAACGGCCGTCTGTTACCAGTGCCACACGGTAGCCTTTGTCCATCAGCACACCCAGCGGCGGCATCAGTTTGTGCAGTTCCGGCATACCGTTAGCCTGTGGTCCCTGGAAACGTACCACTACAACACAATCTTTGTTCAGTTTTCCGGCCTCAAATGCGGGGACAATATCATGCTGGCTGTTAAACACGATGGCAGGTGCTTCAATAATCTGGTTATCAGCAGGCACTGCCGAGGTTTTCATCACTGCACGTCCGAGATTCCCGGTCAGTACTTTGGTGCCGCCGTGAGAGGAGAACGGCGCATTTCCGGGTGCAATCACACTGCTGTCAAGGGTACTGAGCGTACCCTCCCTCCATTTCAGTTCACCGTTATCGAGCCATGGCTCCTGTGTATAGCGGGATAAACCGAAACCGGAGACAGTATGAACATCTTCATGCAGCAGCCCCTGGCTGAGCAGCTCACGAATAATCAGCTGTAACCCGCCTGTGGCATGGAACTGGTTGATATCTGCCGGGCCATTCGGGTAGATCCGGCTGAGCAGCGGGATAATGTCCGACAGCTCAGAAAAATCATCCCAGTTGATAATAATGCCGGCAGCAGCGGCCATCGCAATAAGGTGCATGGTGAGATTAGTGGAGCCGCCTGTTGCCAGCAAACCGACGATGCCGTTAACGACGACTTTTTCATCCACCAGTTGCCCGACCGGCAGATAATTGCCGCTGTTTTCGGTAAAGCGGACAACCTGGCGGGCGGCGGCATCTGTCAGCGCGGTGCGCAGCGGAGTATCCGGATGAATAAAGGACGCACCCGGCAGATGTAACCCCATAATCTCCATCACCATCTGATTGGAATTGGCGGTACCGTAAAAGGTACAGGTTCCGGCAGAATGATAAGAGGCCGCTTCTGCATCCAGCAGCGCCCGACGATCGACTTTTCCTTCGGCAAATAGCTGGCGAACATGTACTTTTTCTTTATTCGGCAGACCGCTGGTCATGGGTCCCGCCGGAATAAATACTGACGGCAGATGCCCGAAAGAGAGTGCCGCCATCATCATCCCCGGGACGATTTTATCGCAGATCCCGAGGTAAAGTGCGCCATCAAACATATTGTGGGAAAGCCCGACAGCGGCTGACATCGCAATCACATCACGGCTCAGCAGGGATAACTCCATACCATCCTGCCCCTGGGTCACGCCGTCACACATGGCGGGAACCCCTCCGGCAACCTGGCCGATTGCACCCACGCTGTGCAGCGCAGCTTTAATCTGTTCAGGATAGTATTCATACGGCTTATGTGCTGACAACATATCATTGTAAGCCGTAATAATCGCAATATCGTTATGCGCCATATTGCACAGCTGTTGTTTCTCATCCGGCTGGCAGGCTGCAAAGCCGTGAGCCAGATTACCGCAGGCAAGCTGAGCACGGTGAACGGTTTTACTGCGAGCGGTGCTGATTTTTTCCAGATACCGGGCACGGGATACACGGGAGCGCGTCGCAATGCGGGCGGTAATTTCTGAAAGTCGCGGATGAACCGGCGGGTACGCAGAATGTGTCATTGTCATGGCTCCGTGCTGATTATCTGCCTGTTGCAGTATCATAAACTTATTTGTTACCGGTAACATTGTCATAGATCAGCAACGGATTGCAACTTTTATGAACAATTCTCTTACCTGAATATGATCCACTTCAAATTTAGCTGAAACGAGAAAGCTTTCGGCGCGGATCGAATATCCGGAAAAAGAGGGTTGAGTACCTATGCGGATCACATCAACATGAAAAACGCTCAGGTTGCGCTTTAATGCACTCAGGGAAAGTTGTGGTAGCATAGACGTTCAGACGGCTATTTAAATGGGCATTAGCAGAGCGGAGTCAGATAAATGGATAATAAAATCAGTGTACTAAAAGAAGCGCTTAATCAACGGATTCTGATTCTTGATGGTGCGATGGGAACGATGATCCAGCGCTATGCACTGAACGAAAAGGAATATCGGGGTGAGCGTTTCGCTGACTGGCCGGTGGATCTGAAGGGAAACAACGATCTGTTATCCATTACGCAGCCGGAAATTATCCGCGAAATTCATCGTGCTTATCTGGAAGCCGGTGCGGATATTATTGAAACCAACAGTTTTAACTCCACCGTTATTTCCATGGCAGATTATCAGATGGAATCCCTGTCTGATGAGATTAATGAAGCGGCAGCAAAACTGGCACGTGAGTGTGCCGATGAGTGGACACGTAAAACACCCGAAAAGCCCCGTTATGTGGCCGGGATTCTGGGGCCGACCAACCGGACGGCATCAATTTCTCCCGATGTGAATGATCCTGCTTACCGCAATGTATCCTATGATGCGCTGGTTGAGGCTTACCGCAGTTCTGTACGGGCATTGATCCGCGGCGGTGCTGACATCATTATGATCGAAACGATTTTCGATACCCTGAATGCCAGGGCTGCGATTTATGCTGTTGAAAATGAATTTGAGGCGCTGGGTATTAAATTGCCGGTCATGCTCTCCGGCACTATCACGGATGCTTCCGGCCGGACACTGACCGGCCAGACAACCGAAGCTTTTTATAACTCTATGCGGCACATCCGTCCGCTCTCTTTCGGGCTGAACTGTGCTCTGGGGCCTGCCGAACTGCGTCAGTATGTCGCGGAACTGTCCCGTGTGGCAGATTGTTATGTCAGCACTCACCCGAATGCCGGTCTGCCGAATGCTTTCGGTGGTTATGATCTGGACGCGGCTAATATGGCAAATCATATCAGCGAGTGGGCGCAGTCCGGTCTGCTGAATATTGTCGGCGGTTGCTGTGGTACCACGCCTGATCACATCCGTGCAATAGCACAGGCTGTGGCGGATATTTCGCCGCGTGTTATTCCTGATCGTCCGGTGGCCTGCCGTCTGGCAGGACTTGAGCCGCTGACCATCGACAAAAATTCCCTGTTTGTGAATGTGGGGGAGCGAACCAATATTACCGGCTCTGCACGGTTTAAGCGGCTGATTAAAGAAGGAAATTATCAGGAAGCGCTGGATATCGCCCGCAACCAGGTGGAGAACGGCGCACAGATCATTGATATCAACATGGATGAGGGCATGCTGGATTCACAGGCTGCCATGGTGCGCTTCCTGAATATGATTTCCGGCGAGCCGGATATTGCCCGCGTACCCATTATGATTGATTCCTCAAAATGGGAAGTAATCGAAGCCGGGCTGAAATGTATTCAGGGTAAGGGCATTGTGAACTCGATTTCCCTGAAAGAGGGAGAGGCAGCCTTTATCGATCATGCCAAAAAAGTGCTGCGTTACGGCGCTGCTGTGATTGTGATGGCCTTTGATGAAACCGGCCAGGCGGATACCCGGCAGCGCAAAACAGAAATCTGTCAGCGGGCTTACCGCATTCTGACTGAACAGGTGGGATTCCCGCCGGAAGATATTATTTTTGACCCGAATATTTTTGCGGTGGCAACCGGGATCCCGGAACATAACAACTATGCAGTTGATTTTATTGAAGCCTGTAAGGATATTAAAGCCACACTGCCGCATGCACTGATCTCCGGAGGGGTATCCAACGTTTCTTTCTCGTTCCGGGGCAACGATCCGGTACGGGAAGCGATTCACGCTGTTTTTCTCTATTACGCCATCCGTAACGGCATGGATATGGGGATTGTGAATGCCGGGCAACTGGCCATTTATGATGATTTACCGTCCGAACTGCGTGACGCGGTGGAAGATGTCATTCTGAACCGTCGTGAGGATGCCACAGACCGGCTGCTGGCGCTGGCGGAAGCGTACCGTGGCAGCAAAGGGGAGAATGATCAGCAGCAGCTTGCGGAATGGCGCGGGTGGGATGTGGAAAAGCGCCTGGAATATGCGCTGGTGAAAGGGATCACGGAATTTATTGTTGAAGATACTGAAGCTGCACGTTTGCGGGCTGACAGTCCGATTGAGGTGATCGAAGGCCCGCTGATGAACGGCATGAATGTGGTCGGTGATCTGTTCAGTGAGGGTAAAATGTTTCTGCCGCAGGTGGTGAAATCCGCGCGGGTGATGAAGCAGGCAGTGGCATATCTGGAGCCTTATATTCAGGCTGCGAAAACCAGCGGTACCAGTGCCGGGAAAGTCCTGCTGGCGACAGTCAAAGGCGATGTGCATGATATCGGCAAGAATATCGTCGGCGTGGTGTTGCAGTGTAATAACTATGAAATTATTGACCTCGGGGTGATGGTGCCCTGTGAAACGATCCTGCGGACAGCGATTGAGGAAAAGGTGGATATTATCGGGTTGTCCGGGCTTATTACACCGTCGCTGGATGAAATGGTGCATGTGGCCAAAGAGATGGAACGGCAGGGTTTTTCTCTGCCGTTGCTGATCGGCGGTGCCACCACATCCAAAGCACATACGGCAGTTAAAATTGAACCGAACTACAGCGGGCCGGTGACGTATGTACAAAATGCATCGCGGACGGTTGGTGTAGTGGCGGCATTACTGTCGGATAAGCAGCGGGATGAATTTGTCGCCCGCACCCGCAAAGAATATGAAGTTGTCCGTGACCAGTTTGCCCGTCGTCAGCCGCGTTCAGCCCCGGTGACACTCGCACAGGCGCGGGCAAATGCCTTTACGCCTGATTGGGATAACTACACACCGCCGCGCCCGGCGTTTACCGGGGTAAAAACAGTCAGCGCACCCATTTCGGTGTTGCGCCGTTATATTGACTGGACACCTTTCTTTATGACCTGGTCGCTGGCCGGTAAATACCCGCGCATTCTGGAAGATGATGTTGTCGGTGAAGAGGCCCGCCGCCTGTTTAAGGATGCAAACGCGATGCTGGACGAGCTGGATAAAACCGGCACGCTGACACCGCGCGGTGTGGCCGGTATCTTCCCGGCTAACCGGATCGGTGATGATATTGCGGTTTACCGTGATGCATCCCGTGAAGAGATTCTGTTATACAGTCATCACCTGCGTCAGCAGACACAGAAAAAAGATAATTTCCCGAATGCCTGTCTGGCGGATTTTGTCGCCCCGCCGGGCATTTCGGATTACCTCGGGGCATTTGCGGTCACCGGCGGGCTTGAGGAGGATACTCTGGCTGCACAGTTTGAGGCGGAACACGATGATTACAATAAAATCATGGTAAAAGCACTTTCAGACCGGCTGGCGGAAGGCTTTGCGGAGTATCTGCATGAGCAGGTACGCAAAACGGTCTGGGGCTACAGTCCGGATGAAGACCTGGATAATGATTTGCTGATCCGGGAAAACTATCAGGGTATCCGCCCGGCTCCGGGTTATCCTGCCTGCCCGGAACATACGGAGAAAAGCAAAATCTGGGAATTGCTGGATGTGGAAAGCCATACCGGTATGCGTCTGACAGAATCGTATGCCATGTGGCCGGGGGCATCGGTCTCCGGCTGGTATTTCAGTCATCCTCAGAGCCGCTATTTTGCAGTGGCTCAGATTCAGAAAGATCAGATTGAGGATTATGCCGCCCGTAAAGGCATGCCGGTGAAAGAGCTTGAGCGCTGGCTGGCACCCAATCTGGGGTATGACCCGGAAGACTGAGTATTATCGGGTGTCAGTCTCCTGTTCCGGTTTGCGTTAACTGCCGGTATCTGTTCTGTGTAGTGAATCACGCAGTATCACTGTACGCCATTATCAGAACAGAAGGAGAATCGTATGAGTTTAATATTTAATATTGTTAACGGCCGGGCCGGGGATGCTATATGACATTCCCCGCTTTCAGGCCATTGAGCATATCTGCCACTTTTATATTATGCAGTGCATTTACCGGTAATTGCCGGGCGGAGACTGATCTGCCATGTACTATAATGAGCCTGCAAACCAGAGTTATAATGCTGGATGATGCGACATGCTTCAGTAAAAGGCGGTTACCTGCCTGTCTGGTTCTGTGCCAGCCATCAGTGGTTGAGAAAAAAAAGGTTCCGTTTTATTGTTTTCGTCCGGGAGAACTTTCACCTTTTGACACGTCAGCGACCGTCACAATTCCGCAGGCCTGTGAAATAATACTTCCTGTGAATGTCTCACCGGACACCACACCATAATCTGAAACGAAACAGGATAACCGGCCGGGATCCTTTTACCTCTTATCCTCAATTATCACGTAATGTGACAGACTACTCTTGTCATTGTTTTTTTCATCCCCATTTATAGATAAGCAATTATCCCGTACTATGGCTGACAACAGCCGTGACCGGGCATATCAGATTCAGCCATAAAAGGGAGTGATGAGACAATGTACCGTTTCTATATTCAGGATGCTTTACCTGCCGGGTGCCTGCCCGCGTATTCGCTGCCGAAAGCAGATCAGCCTCATTATTATGAACTGGATGAGAGCATCATTAACGCCGCACTGAATATCATGCAGATCACGGATATTCTGGATACCGATAACATACCGGATGATGATTGCTTTAACCGTATCTGGCTGAAAAGCGAGCTGACCCCCGCCCGGGCGTCAGAGGTTTATCACTTCTTATATCAGCAGCAACTGCCGGAACCAGTGCCGTCACCGGATGAAATTGCGGCCTTTAAACAGGCGCGGGCAGATGAGCTGGCATTGCTGAGCCAGCGCAGCCCGAAAGAGGGACATGTGCCTGTCCATAAATTTGCCACACAGGATGCATGGCGGATAATGCCGGAAGAATGTCTTCTTATTGCCGGTGTTCTGACGGATCACATGCTGGAAGATAACAATATGGTGGTCAGTAACATCGCATCATTGTGTAAAATCAGTCATAAAACGCTGGAATACGCTCTGAGAGGCTGGCGGGAATTTAATTTATTCGCGGCAAAACATGGCGGATATCAGGTTTGCTGATGGTTCAATCATGCTTGATGCAGGACAACATGGCAGATATGAATTATTACTTTGCTTTATTAGTAAATAAAATTAATTTTCTTTACAGTAAAAATACATAATTTATCACCGGAATCAGTATAAATAACTCCGGGTTTTATTGATTAATTATGTTTATGTTGTTCTGTGGAAATGTGAATTTTATTAATGGAAAGATTATCCGGCTACCGTATAATTTTTTGCGAGAGGCATGATTAACGATGAAAATAATTCATTGTTGCTTATGTTTTCTTCCATAACTGTCTTACTATTCTTTATGTTCAGGAGCTTTCAATATCGTTATACAGCGGACAGTATACGGTATGCATGTATCGGCAATACTCGTCACTTGTGTTTCATGTTGATCTCTGTTTCGTGTGATTTGATCGCCTGACGCTGACTGCGTCAGGCGTTTTTTTTATCTGAAAAAGAAGGGGGTCAAAACAAATCGCGGTGAAGAGCGCGGATGATATCTTCAGCATCATGGCCCGGCACCAGCAGGCACATATTGTGTCCGCTTGCACCATAACTGATCATGCGGATATTAAACGGCTCAAGCGCGCTGAAAATCGTTTTACCCAGCCCGTGTGCACGGGTCAGCTCATTACCGATAACGGCAACCAGCGCCAGATTCTGCTCCACTTCTATACGGCACAGGGCCGATAACTCAGTAGTCAGTTCATCACTGAGCAATGTACCGTTTGTATGTGTGGAACCGATGGTATCGAGTGTCAGGGCAATACTGACTTCGGACGTGGTAATGACATCCACGGAAATATTATGGCGGGAGAGGATAGTAAAAATCTCCGCCAGAAAGCCGCGTGCATGCAGCATTTTCAGGCTGTGCAGCGTCAGCAGGGTCTGCTGGCGGCGTAATGTCAGGGCACGGAACAGCGGCGGATTCGGGTCATTGTCACACACCAGCGTGCCGCCTGCGCCACTCTCTTTGCTGGAACCGACAAACACCGGGATGCCGCTGCGTACGGCGGGCAGCAGCGTGGCCGGGTGCAGGATTTTTGCTCCGAAGTTAGCCATTTCAGCCGCTTCATCAAAGGTAATATGATCAATCGGATAGGCATCCGGTACAATGCGCGGGTCAGTTGTGTAGATCCCCGGCACATCCGTCCAGATATCCACACGCTGACAGCCGAGTGCTTCTGCCAGCAGCGCAGCAGTGTAATCACTGCCGCCGCGTCCGAGTGTGGTGGTACGTCCTGCCGTTTCCCGGCCGATAAATCCCTGGGTTATCACCGGGCCATGAGTCAGGCGCGGGGCAAGGTACTGATCACTGAGTGTGCGGAGTGCGGTAGTATCCGGCTCTGCCCGGCCGAAATTATCATCAGTCTGCATTACATCGCGGACATCAAACCATTGCGCCTGTGCGCCCTGTTCCCGGAGCACTTCGGTGAACAGCAGTGTCGACATAATTTCACCATGACTGACAATTTCGTCCACCAGGGCGCTGGATGTTGCCAGTGCGGCCGCATCCGATAACGTGGTGATATTACCCAGCAGTCGGTCAATCTCAGCCTGCACTGCCGCGTTCTCCGGCAGATGAGACAGGATTTCATATTGTGTATTGCGTATCTGTTTCAGACATTTTTCACGTTGCGCGCGCGGGCATCCCTGAGCTAATTCGATTAATGCATTGGTGATCCCGGCTGAGGCGGATAACACCACCAGTACCACACCGGGGGTTTGCAGAACGACCCCGGCACTTTTCTGCATGGCATCATAATTTGCCACACTGGTACCACCGAATTTTGCGATGACCTGCTGAGCAGGGGCGGAAGATGCTGACGCCATAATGAATTCCTTATCCCGTAAAGTGAAAAATGTGAGCTGTGTTACACTGATAGAATTATCGGGATTGCCGGAATGAGTCAATATTGATTATCGGATAATCAATATCTTTCATAATGACAGGCAAATTATCGTTTTTTGCGATATTCCGTTCAGGCGCTGGTTTTCTTTCTGTTTTTTGAGCAATATCACGGAATGACAGATGCATAACGCCTTTATCGTCAGGACCGAGTACACTTTGTTGACACGATTCAGTTTTGGTTTTCAATGAAAAGAGAGCTGCAATGAAAAATATTAACCCCACTGATACTGCGGCCTGGAAGGCGCTGGAACAGCATTACAACACAATGAAAACTGTGCATCTCCGCGACTTATTTGCGCAGGATAGCGACCGGTTCAGCCGTTTTTCTGCTTCGTTCGGCGAAGACATGCTGGTGGATTATTCCAAAAACCGGATCACACAGGAAACCCTTGATAAACTGCTGGCATTGGCTGAAGAGTGTGATGTGCGCGGGGCTGTCCGCAGTATGTTTTCCGGTGAGAAAATCAACCGGACAGAAAACCGTGCTGTTCTGCACACTGCGTTGCGCCACCGTGACAATACACCGGTGATGGCTGACGGGCAGGATGTGATGCCGGAGGTTCGCGCCGTGCTGGAAAAAATGCGCGTGTTCAGTGAGCGGATCATCAGCTGTGAGTGGAAAGGCTATACCGGAAAAGCGATTACTGATGTGGTGAATATCGGTATCGGCGGCTCTGACCTCGGTCCTTATATGGTGACAGAGGCGTTGCGTCCGTATAAAAATCATCTGGGGATGCATTTTGTCTCCAATGTTGACGGCACCCATATCGCTGAAACACTGAAAAACCTGGATCCTGAAACTACGCTGTTTCTCATCGCATCCAAAACCTTTACCACCCAGGAAACTATGACCAACGCCCATTCCGCGCGTGACTGGTTCCTGGCTGCGGCCAAAGACTCTGCACATGTAGCGAAACATTTTGCGGCGCTGTCCACTAACGCAGAGGCTGTGGCAGAGTTTGGCATTGATACCGCAAATATGTTTGAGTTCTGGGACTGGGTCGGCGGGCGTTATTCCCTGTGGTCGGCGATTGGTTTGTCTATCGTGCTCTCCGTTGGTTATGACAATTTCACCGCACTGCTTGATGGCGCATATGCCATGGACAAACATTTCACAGAAACTGAATTTGCACAGAATATCCCGGTGCTGCTGGCGCTGATCGGCCTGTGGTACAACAATTTCTTCGGCGCGGAAACGGAAGCAATTCTGCCTTACGATCAGTATATGCACCGCTTTGCAGCCTATTTCCAGCAGGGAAATATGGAGTCCAACGGAAAATATGTGGATCGTAACGGCAAAGTGGTTTCCCATCAGACCGGGCCGGTTATCTGGGGCGAGCCGGGCACCAACGGACAGCACGCGTTTTATCAGCTGATCCATCAGGGCACAAAACTTATTCCGTGTGATTTTATTGCACCGGCGCAGAGCCATAATCCGCTGGGGGATCATCACAGTAAACTGCTGTCGAATTTCTTTGCGCAGACAGAAGCGCTGGCCTTCGGTAAAACCCGCGAACAGGTGGATGCGGAATTTGCCGCACAGGGCAAAAATCCGGCAGAAATGGATTATGTCGCACCATTCAAAGTCTTTGAAGGTAACCGCCCGACAAACTCTATCCTGCTGAAATCCATCACCCCGTTCAGCCTCGGGGCACTGATCGCCATGTATGAGCATAAAATTTTTGTTCAGGGCGTGATTATGAATATCTACTCGTTTGATCAGTGGGGAGTGGAACTGGGCAAACAGCTGGCAAACCGCATTCTGCCGGAACTGGCGGATGATAAACCGGTTGAGAGCCATGACAGTTCAACTAATGGTCTGATTAACCGGTTTAAAAACTGGCGTCAGCGCTGAGTTCTCTTTAAAGCCTGTTTTATGAACAAAGCCGCTCTGTACTGTGCAGGGCGGCTTTATTTTTAACAAAAAATTGTCAGTAACCCGCTCATTTCCCGCCGGGTTTTGTTAAAGTGTATCAGAACACTTATCATGCCTCTCTGATGATCGGATACATTCATGCCAAAAACAGTGATAACACCACCCATCCGCTGGTTTGATAATGCGGAGACGATCCCCGTAATGGTGCTGGACTGGTTATCAGAATTAGGGTCAATGACGCGGCGCTTTGAACAGCACTGTAATGAAGTGACGGTTAAACCGTATTGTGAAAAATATATCTCCCGTGAAGCGCTGACTGAAGAAGAGCAGATGTATCTGCCCGGCAGTGCCCGCTACTGGTTACGGGAGGTGGTGTTATATGGTGACGGGGTTCCCTGGCTGACCGGCCGGACAGTCGTGCCGGAGGAAACGCTGACAGAGGAGGAGGAGCAGTTGCTGAAAATGGGAAATGTGCCGCTCGGGCGCTATCTTTTTACCAGCGGTTGTCTGACGCGGGACTATATCCGCTTCGGACTGTCAGAGACAAACTGGGCCCGCTGTTCGCGGCTGTGTCTGGCCGGTAAACCGCTGCTGCTGACTGAGGTTTTTCTGCCGGCCTCTCCGGCATACCCCGCATAAGTGAATATCTCGGAGAAGAATAACGTGGAACGAAGCATGGTACGCAGCAAATGGCAGGCATACAGCCGTCTGATGCGGACAGACCGCCCTATTGGCTCACTGTTACTGCTGTGGCCGACCTACTGGGCGTTATGGATAGCCGCCAGAGGTGTCCCGGACTGGCATATTCTTATCATCTTTACCATTGGTGTGTTCAGTATGCGTGCCGCCGGCTGTGTGATTAATGATTTCGCTGACCGGAAATTTGACGGCTCGGTGGAACGAACCAAAAACCGACCGTTGCCGCGCGGTGATGTTACAGAAAAAGAAGCCAAAATTCTGTTCGTGGTGCTGGTGCTGGTGTCATTCGGGCTGGTGCTGACACTGAATACCATGACCATCTGGCTGTCAGTTGCCGGACTGGTGCTGGCCTGGGTGTACCCGTTTGTGAAACGGGTCAGTCATCTGCCGCAGGTGGTGCTGGGTGCGGCATTCGGCTGGTCAATTCCGATGGCGTTTGCGGCTGTCGGCGAATCACTGCCGGCAGAGTGCTGGTTGCTGTTTGCGGTTAATATTATCTGGTCCGTGATTTATGATACTCAGTACGCAATGGTGGATCGTAACGATGACCTGAAAATCGGGGTGAAATCCACGGCTATCCTGTTCGGGCGCTTTGATAAGATCATTATCGGTATATTGCAGCTGGTGATGATTCTGATGCTGTTATGGGTCGGTATGATGGTGAATTTGTCGGGGATCTTCTACTGGTCTCTGCTGCTGGCCGGGGCATTATTTGTCTATCAGCAGCGTCTGATGGCCGACCGTGAGCGCGACCCGTGTTTCCAGGCGTTTATGAATAATAACTATGTCGGGTTTATTCTGTTTCTCGGCATGCTGGTCAGTTATCTGTAAATCCGGATAAGCGCTTTGGTATCCGCCTGTGTGAAGCCTTTTACGGTACCATGCAGGCACTCATTTACAGTGCTCAAGCGTAACCATCTGTTCGGTCAAAATTCTGTAGTGGTCAACTAAAACGGTGGCTGGTTTTAGCTGGCCACCACAAGTTGACAACTGCATTGTTGATTCAACACTGGTGAACGATATCGATGGGGGCGTCCCGGATTAATTTTTCAGAGGCGTAATATAGTACGTTTATTTCTTATTATCGTACTTAAAAACCAATTTTTTTATTGTCACAAGCAATGTGAAAGAGGCAACGGAGAACATAACAAAAACATAGGAATAAGAGCCTATAAATGAGACTAATACTCTTATCATAAAATCATACAATGACATATCAAAGCACGATTTTTGGTAAATTGACTGTTTCAGACACGTATAGAAATACCAGGCTACCATTGGTATCAAAATCGGGAAAACAATATACAGAGCTCTCCATTTGAAAAGGGATAATTTTGTTGTCTGAAATCGTAGTAAGAAAATAAAAATGATAGAATAAAATAAATAAAATAAGCCCATCCCGTTATAATAGTCAGACACTGCCTCATACATGTCTCCATAATAACCATAGACCCGAAAAAATGACTGATTAACTACTACTATAAAATATGCAATAGAACCAATAATCCCTGATAATCCATTGATGTACACAGTGCTTTTTTTATTTGGCATTTGGGAATAGAACCTCTGGTGGTTTCATACCTAACAACTCTTCTTTTACACCCCATGGAGCCCTGAAGCCATCCTCTAAATTTTCAAATATGCCTCCACTCTCTCAGCACCCTGGCGACATTTGTTGCACAATGAAAGTAATATGAATAGTCATTATTAAGAATGATCTTCCTGAGCCGCTCTGCATGTTCTTCAGGTATAGTGAATTGAATTACGACAATATCGTCGCTACTCCAACGATGATAGGAAAGGTAAGTATCCCAATCAAAATCAGGATATGGCATAAATTCTCCGGAACCACGACGAGCGATCTCGTTTGCGAGGCACTTCTCTCCACATCCTATATAACCACCTGAAGGGTCATATAACAAGGCCTGTTCCCCATCACCAATGACTAATCCAACGTGGCCTAAATAATCATTATCTACCATAACGTAAATATTTACAGGATCTGCAATCATTGCAGTATAGAGTGGATCTGATGCTATGATTACCGGCACGTCATAACTATTTTTATGAACATCGATAATAGCCCTGACCATTATTTACCTGCCGTCTGGCTAATGCTGTAACCTGATGTGCTTGCTGTAATATGATTTATTGTAATACTTTCATATCGTAATGATACCATTTCGAATGGTTGCAATTCATTATTCAATTGTGAGTTTGGATGTTCATTTGCAATTCTGATAATTGAAGCCTTACCCAATTTGATAGTTTTATAGTGCTGTAGTCCTCCGTTCTTATCAACACGATGAAATTTGAACTCACAGTCTAAAATTTCATTACCAGATATGGCGGTTAGTAAGAGGGGTGTTGATTTATCATCTGCTTTTGTTAATATGAAAGGTGCATGAGAGATATTCTGCTGTCGGTTTATATCATAGTTTGTAGAATACACCAGTATTTCATCGGTATGTCCATCCTGATACCTATTGCCAATGGAGTCGTAGCTTGAATAAGCTGCCGAAATTAATCCCTGATTACGCCCCTTTAACGTCAAATAAATTATGTCTGACATTGTATTCCTTTTAATATTTAAATTTCTCTGGGATAATTATTCTTAAATAATAGATTGTCTATTTTTACCAATCAATCGTTAATTTTATTTAATGAAGGTGAGTTTGGCGGTAAATCCACGATGCGGAATAAAAAGTTATATTTTTCATATGGTAATAATTTTTTCTTGCCGGAGGAACTTAGCTAACAAACATCTTATATATAGACTGATTCAATAGTTATCATTCGGAACACAAGAAAATCATAAGTATATTTAAATAATGTATTTATTAACTAATTTATACTTAAAAGTCTTACCCGTCTTATCGCTGGATTCCGGATGCGCGGAATCAGATTAAAATCCCGGAAGAAACAAAAAAATTCCCGGCGGTGGCAGAGGAAGAGCTTGTAGTTGCCGGAGCCGTGGCAACGGAAAAGGAAATAGGGCAGTTGGAAAAAGCCCTGTCGGATGCGATGGAAAGTCGAAAGAAAGCGGAAGACAAGGAAAAAATCTCCGGGGATAAGGTTAAGGCTGAGCAGGATATTAAAGGATTGGGTGAGTTAAAGGAAAGTAAGCCAAAAACACCCAAACAAGGCGGATCTGGTAAACGAGCTCGTTGGGTTGGGGATAAAGGCCGGAAAATCTACGAATGGGACTATCAGCATGGTGAAATCGAAGGTTATCGGGCCAGTGATGGGCAGCATCTTGGTGTGTTTGACCCGAAAACGGGCAATCAACTGAAACCGGCAGACCCGAAACGTAATATCAAAAAATATTTATAAGAAGATAATCAATCATGGGATTAAAGATATATGTAAAGTGGTTTGATAAAAAAACAGGAGATTTTATTAATGATGAATATTCGAAAGATCTTGGTGATGACGATACCGTTATTAATCAAACAGTTAATCCAAATGAAAATATCATCAATACAGGTAGTTTTGATGTTATTTCTGCGTGGGTTCCCTACCTTCAGAAGCATCTGGCTAATAAAATTGATCTGAGTAAATACGATTATCAGGTGTCATTCGATTATCGCGATAAGTGGTAACTCATTTCTATCAGGGATGAAATTAAGGTGGATACCCGTTACTCACGGATGAGCGGCAGGTATTCCGTCTGAAGGCAGACCGATAATATCTGCATTTCCTCCGTTTGTTAACCGGCAATAAAAAAGGAGACCGGTTACCCAATCTCCTTTTTTTGTACTCAGCGTTTACCGGTATCAGGCGGACTGATTACTGTCGTCACTTTCCGCCGGTACAGCTTCTTCCGGCTCCAGACTGACGCTTTCGATAGTCAGACGGACTTCCGGCGACATCAGTTCTGCCAGCACATTGTAGAACTCACCGGCATTAGCTTCAATTACATCATCATTGTCATTGATATAGCCCTCTTCACGCAGCGTGCTGACCAGGGTGGCAAACACGGCTTTGTCGAAGAATTCCGGTGCGTTGATGCCGTGCAGAACAGACAGACGCTGTGCCAGCATCCGGCTCTCTTTTTCCAGTGCTGAACGGCTGATTTCCGGAGTGGCATTCAGCAGCGACAGAGTGATCGCATAACGCTGTAATGTTTCACGGATCCCGGCTGCCAGCAGCTGTAACGGACGGATGCGGGCCGGGTTGATCACCAGCATATTGTCATCACGGCGGCAAATCAGTTGCTGGCGGCACAGTTCATCGATGATGGTATCGAGGATTTCCGGCAGCTCTTCCTGACTGTAACGCATAAACAGTTCCGCTTTCAGCAGCGGATAGATCATTCCGACATGCGCACGCAGCATCTCTGTGCTGACTCGGCGGTGGTGGATCAGGATACTGGTCACCAGGGACGGCAGTACCAGCATATGCAGAATGTTATTCCGGTAGTATGTCATCAGTACCGCGTTCTCACGCGGCAGAATGATGATATCCCCGAGGCTGTCTTTCTCGACCTCGAACTTATTCATCTGCAATGCGTGTTCCAGCAGCTCTTCCGCACTTTTCGCCGGGGTGGTGCTGTCCGGAGAATACGGCACATTACGCAGCAGCTGAAGATAGCAGTCGAGTTGTTCAATCAGCTGTTCGCGGGTCAGGGCGCGCTGACGGGAGGCCAGCAGAGCTGTGGTACACAGGTTGATAGCGTTAGCGGCAGCGGCATTATTGATGCTCACCATGATGTTATCAGCCAGTGATGTAGCGGTCGGTGTCAGCCAGGACGGACGCTGCGGCTCAACAGGATCGATCGCCTCGCGCCATTCCGGCACCTGTTTTGTCAGGTACTGTGACAGCGGGATTGGCTGCCCGAAGTTCACATAACCCTGACCGAGGTTACGCAGTTTTCGCAGGCCGCGCACCATCTGCATAAAACCTTCTTTCTGCTTGGTGGCACCGCGCAGTTCTTTGGCGTAAGTACCCACTTCCATCACATGCTCATAACCGATATACACCGGCACCAGGGTGATTGGCCGTGAATCACCGCGCAGCATGGCCTGGAGAGTCATCGATAGTGTGCCGGTTTTCGGTTCCAGCAGACGTCCGGTACGGGAACGGCCGCCCTCGACAAAGTATTCGATGGAATAACCGCGTGAGAATAATTCACTCAGATACTCACGGAAAACCGTGGAATACAGCTTATTACCCCTGAAACTGCGGCGGATAAAGAAAGCGCCGAGGCGGCGGAAAATCGGCCCCGCCGGCCAGAAGTTGAGGTTGATCCCGGCTGCGATATGCGGCGGCACCAGGCCCTGATGATAGAGCACATAGGAGAGCAGCAGGTAATCCATGTGACTGCGGTGGCAGGGCACATACACTATCTCATGGCCGTCCTGTGCCAGCTGGCGCACCCGCTCCGCATTATGGACATTCAGCCCCTGATACAGGCGGTTCCAGGTCCAGCCGAGGACACGGTCAGCCACACGCAGGGCGTCATAAGTAAAGTTGGCAGCCACCTCGTTCATCATTGAGACTGCATTCTGACGTGCTTTTTCAATAGTGATCTTTTTGGTTTTAGCCTCATCTTCAACGGCTTTTTCAATTGCTTTGGACTTCAGCAGCTTATTGAACAGCACCTGACGCACCGGCAGTTTCGGGCCGATAGCGGCCATACGCTGACGGGAGAAGTGAATACGGGCGACACGGGCCAGTTTATTGGCGATAATAGTATCAGTACCGTGTTCAGAGGCCATTGCACCCATGGACACCGGCTGTGAGAACCGGACAAAGCTGTCACGTCCCAGCCAGAGTACCGCAAAAAATTTCTGGATCCCGTTTAACAGACGCAGATGCGGTACACCATGGTGCCCCTCGCGGCCCGGCGAACGGCCGAACATCACTGAAACCGGCAGCATCTGAATATCCAGCTCCGGATTATTGCGGTGCAGATCCAGATAGGCGTGGAAAATATGGACTGAATCCTTACGCGGATTCAGGGAGTAATAACGGAACACACGCGGGCCGTCATCAATAAAGACGTAGCCCGGTAATGTGGTATTACCGATGACGTTATCTTTCAGCGGATCCTGCATGCCCTGTGCGAGACACTGACGGTGCAGTGTCAGCAAATCCGCCTTAGAGTGATAAGGAAGAACATAGAGTGTCGGACGTTGTGTATCCAGCCCCAGCTCATTGACCGGATCCGTCGGGATCGGCTTGCTTTTCACCAATAGTTTTAATGGTAAATTCAATACGTTATAGTATATTTTACGCCAAAGTGACATAAATGTATGAAGCCTCTTGTTGACAATTCGCGTTCAGCATACCAGAAAGGCGGAGCCAGATCTGTGTTGCGGCAGCAATAAAATCGCGGAAAAACGGCGGCGGCCAGTCAGATAATCACACTATTAACAGTGACCGAAATGAAAAAAAATACCGGATTTACACGATTAATTAAAGCAGCAGGTTATTCAAAGAAAGGGCTCATTGCAGCATGGAAAAATGAAGCGGCAATCCGGCAGGAATTGCTGACGCTGATCCCGGCCGTCATTATTGCGTTCTCTTTCTCTTTTACGGCGGTTGAGCGGGTGCTGCTGATTGGTTCTGTGGTGCTGGTGGTGGTGATTGAACTTATCAACAGCGCGATTGAGGCGGTGGTTGACCGCATCGGTACAGAATATCACGAATTGTCCGGCCGGGCTAAAGATATGGGGTCAGCCGCAGTACTTATCGCCACATTACTGGGGTTGTTTGTCTGGATTATACTGTTTATCAGCTGGTTCCTCCGTTTTTAACAGACGATTTTTTGTGAAACCTGCGGCGTAACGCGTATTTTCCTCATGTTATGGTTCCCAATCCCCGAATACCTGTATATACTCACAGTCTGACTGTATAAACAAACAGGGGGCGAAATGAAAGCACTGACGGCACGGCAGCAACAGGTTTATGACCTTGTTCGTGACCATATTGCGCAGACGGGCATGCCACCGACGCGTGCAGAAATTGCGGCACGGCTGGGTTTTCGCTCTCCGAATGCGGCGGAAGAGCACCTGAAAGCCCTGGCGCGTAAAGGCGTCATTGAGATTGTCTCCGGGGCATCCCGGGGGATCCGTCTGCTTCTGGAAGAAGAAGAAGATGAAGGTTTACCGTTAATCGGCCGTGTGGCGGCGGGTGAGCCTTTATTAGCACAGGAACATATCGAAAGCCGTTATCAGATTGACCCGATGCTGTTTAAACCCAGTGCAGATTTCCTGCTGCGGGTAAATGGTATGTCAATGAAAGATATCGGTATTATGGACGGTGACTTACTGGCGGTGCATAAAACTCAGGACGTGCATAACGGCCAGGTGGTGGTTGCCCGTATCGAAGATGAAGTGACGGTCAAACGGTTTAAGAAAGTGGGCAGCAAGATTGAGCTGCACGCAGAAAATGAGGAATTCAGCCCGATTGTGGTGGATTTACGGGAACAAAACTTTACTGTCGAGGGTCTGGCAGTGGGTGTGATTCGTAATAACGACTGGCACTGATTTCCGGGATATCTGCCTGAAACGGTATCCTCTTAAAAACCACAGTACTCCGGAGACGGACACTGTGGTTTTTGTTTTTCAGCGTCCGCGTTTACGCGGTTCGTCATGCTCATGGTCATGCAGACATTTATCTCTGCGGGTGCAGGATTCAATATCATAACAAGGGCGGCAGTATCCGTGCGCCTCAATCACACTGTGGCGGATATGAAACTGTGCGGCGTCCGCCAGCAGATTGATTTGTGAATCAATCGCCTCACCATCCCGTTCCGTCACACTGTTGCAGCGATCACAGATAAACAGCACGGATGTATGGCTGGGTTTATCAAAATGCGGGCACATCACAAAACTGTTGGTGGACTCAATTTTGTGGATAAATCCCTGCTCCAGCAGAAATTCGAGGCCGCGGTAGATTGTCGGCGGTTTTGCCTGTGGTTCTGTTTCACGCAGCAGATCCAGAAGCTCATAAGCACTGATAGCACCGGGCTGACCGGCAATCAGTTGCAGAATTGATTTCCGCTGTGAAGTCATGCGCACACTGCGTGACAGACACAGCGCTTCTGCTTTTTTTAATAAAGTCTGAATATCAACAGGTTGCATGACATTACCTTCTGCTAAGCAATAAATATATGAACAGCCCACTCTAGCATGAATTCCGGCAGAATAACCGGTATCCGCGCTATTTTGTCAAAAAAGGGCTGCCAATTCAGGGCAAATTATGGTGAGCTGTTGGTGCAAACACACAAAAAGCACATGATAATAAAACGGAGTTCTGAATGAGTATCGAAACGGTTCGTGCCTGGTTCGGCACGCATGCCCCGGATGTCACGATTATTGAAACCGCACAGCCGACTGCCACGGTCACTCAGGCTGCGGAAGTCCATGGTGTCAGGCCCGGTCAAATCTGTAAAACACTTTCTTTTAAGCTGACGGATGACAGCGCTATTCTGATTGTGATGGCGGGGGATGCCCGGCTGGACAATAAAAAATTCAAAACACAGTTCGGTTGCAAAGCCAAAATGCTGAATGCAGAGGAAGTTATGCAGTTTACCGGCCATCAGGTCGGGGGCGTCTGTCCGTTCGGGCTGCCGGTACCGCTGACCGTTTATGCGGATCATTCACTCCGTGAGTATGACACCGTATTACCGGCGGCAGGGTCGGCCAATTCCGCTGTCCGGCTGACACCTGCGCGACTGGCAGCGCTGACAAACGCGCAGTGGCTGGACGTCACGACTCTGCCGGTATAAGAAAGACAGACAGCACCGCATCAGCGGTGCTGTAACACACTCAGTATTCCGGATGCCCGGCATCCGGTTCAGTATTCACGCCGGAGTCGGTGCTGCGGGGAATAATGTTATCATCAGGCAGATGATGACGGGTAAAGAAAAGCAGGCTGTCTTCTATAAAGTAATAGGGTGAAACACCGAAGACCTGAGAAATCCTCAGAATGATATCCAGGGAAATTTTTGTGCTGCCGATTTCGTAACGGGAGATTTGCTGTTGTGATACCCCAATAAGATTGCCCAGTTCTGTCGATGTGACACCGGTTATCCTGCGTATTTTGCGGATTTGCCCGCCGATGATCTTGTACATCTCGTTAATGCTGGTGTTCAGGTTATTATCTGTTTTATTACTCATTATCATCTGTCAGTCTGGTTAAACAATAACATATTAATGTTTGTCAAATTAAAACTTATTCTTCATCACAACCAATTTCATCAAAAAAATAATTAACATTAATATTCAGGACGTCCGCGAGCATTAACAGCTTATCCAAAGGGATTAAGCTCGCTCCCGTTTCATAGCGGGATAACTGCTGTTGTGAGATATTAATTTTTATTGAAAGCTCTTTGCCTGTCAGACAATTTTTCAGTCGCTGACATTTTATTCTGCCGCCAATAAACATTGCCAACTCATATTTATCATATATTGTCATAAATTATGAAGATAAACGGTTGTCATTAATGATATTAAAATTTAACTTGACGTATTTATTTCCTCAAATAGTTTCTTTAAAAAGTATAATCGATACCCTTTTAATATGTAATAGATACAAAAAATCAACAAATAAGAAACAATAAAGACGATGTAGCTACGTATAAACACTATAACCTCAGTGATTTCATGTTGTTATAAATGACACCCGGTTTTTAACATCTTACATGAATGATGAGTAAGGGGAATATTCTGATATTTAGTTGTGATTATGCCTAATATAAAGATATTGATGCTAATTTTGAGTTAAAAATAGGTAATTTAACTGTCTTCTTGTGCTTTAACGGAATGATAGGTAAGCCGGAGGTGTGACTATCGTCTTACAATATGACAGGAGACAGTTTGTTAAATTTTCTGATTACATTTGAGAAAAAAGAAAGGTTAAAATATCTGAATATTTCCTTAAAATACATAAAATACAACGGTAATACTTGTCAGAAATTGTATTGATTTGTGTTATTTTGTTTACTTATGGAATAAGTTATGTTGGCGGAAATCTCTTTTCTGATTTAATAACAAAAATGACGGTTGATTATAATTTCACTATATAACGAAATATACCGAATTATTTTCTTTTAATTCACGATGTTAGTTATGGGGGATAGTTGTAAAAAACAACAATTACGTGTATTTTCTTTTGTCGCAGGATGATGAGTGAAGTTCAACGGTATGCGGAATTTATTGCTTTTATTGTTAGTTATCGTGTTATTGGGGCCATTGGGTATTGATCTTTATTTACCGGCTATTCCGGCAATTGCAAAAGGCCTGGGCAGTAGTGAATCATTGATTCAGTCAACCATCTCTTTGTTTATTCTTATATTAGGTGCAGGTCAGCTGATTTCCGGACATCTGGTGGATAAATTCGGCCGCAGACCAATGGCGATGGCGGGGATAGTACTGTATATCGCCGGTTCCCTGATGGCGGCATTTGCTGTCATCCCGCCGATGTTTATTGCTTCCCGGCTAATTCAGGGCGTGGGGGTCTGCTGTACCTCCGTGGTGGCCTTTACCTGTGTCCGGGATTGTTTTAACGGCAATGACGCGGCACGTGCTTTTGGCTTTTTAAACGGCACATTAAATATTGTTCCGGCACTGGCTCCGCTGCTGGGCGGTATTATGGCTGAATATTACGGCTGGCGGGTACCTTTTGGCTTCCTCGCATTATATGCCTTTATTCTTCTGATTCTGACGGCAAAGTATCTGCCGGAAACCCGGCCGGAAGGCGGTGCTCAGCATAAAGAGAATCCGCTGAAGAGTCTCGTTTTTGTGTTGTTCAATAAGCGGTTTTTAATATTTTCTCTGGTAAACGCCGGAACGATGGGGATGGCGCTGACTTATGTGTCGCTGGCACCAACGGTTCTGATGGGGGATGCGGCACTCAGTCCGTTGCAGTTTTCTGTTGTGTTCGGCGCTAACGGATTCTGGATCATGGCGGTCAGTATGATTGCCAACCGGGTGATCCGCAGTGCAGGGCGGCCTGTCTGTCTGGTTTCCGGCGGTATACTAATGACACTGGGATGTACCGGATTGGTTGCGGGTCTGACATTGTTGCCGGCCGAAATACAGTATCACTGGCTGGTCTATATGCTGCCGGTGGCAGGTGCCTGTGCGGGGCTCGCATTTATTATGGGCCCGGCAACCAGCTATGCCCTGGAACCTTATTCTGATAATGCCGGTGTTGCTTCGGCTCTGGCCGGATTTGTGCAGATGGCCGGCGGAGCTGTCTTCGGACTTCTGGCTATTGCATCACCGTTGCCACCGAAAGCTGCTCTGGCAGTGGTGATGCTGTGCGGTGCTCTGCTGGCATGGAATGCGTACCGGGTGAGTAAAAATGAGAACCTGAATACCTGATAATCCCCTCCGGAACCGGTTCCGGGGCGGGGTTGCTATTACCAGTGAAAAGAATACGTCAGACCTGCCTGCATCGTGCCATTATCCGTTTCACCGGAGCTGATAATTACACTGTCGTTGGCAGATATTCCTGACGTTATTGTTGTACATCAGCAGAGATGCCGGTTTTATAGTTGCTGCCATAATATAAGCGATTATTTTTATATGTCAGGTGAGATAAGGTTTTTTCATTGATTAATTTATTTGTAATTTTTTATATTTTCAAACGATTATTTAACTAGTAATATTTTTGATTGGATATAGCGTTTAATGAGTTAATTCTTTTATAAAATTAACGTAATAGCCAGACAAAAGAGACGATGCTCTCATTTTTACAGAAACAGATAATGACGAAAAAAACTTTGAATCGTCAATATTATTTATCAGGTGAGTACACCATCCGGCCTTTATACGTGATAGTGCAGAAATAAATGGTAATCAAAGCCCCCTTTTGATGAGTATCTATAGTACTACGTATCAGATTGATATATATTTTTTATTTCAGTAATTACTATTTACTGTCGGCGTATTTATCGTATTTTATGGAAAGTAATTAAGCTCAACTCCATGAAAATATTGAATTAATTTTATTTTTAGAGGATGGAAACAGGCAGTGTATGTTTGTCATTTTTTGTAATTTATTCAGTGATGTGATAAATATGATTTGCTTAGCAGATTGTTATATGAGTTAATGTGTTCAGCGGTTTGGTAACGAACCTATTTATGCCAGTCAATTTAAAGAAGTTCACTGTTTAGTGCTATCACTGATACCCCTTCATTGCGAATTCCTTCAGATAAGTCACCATAAGTAAAATCGAACAAACCATAATTATGCCTGTGGCAACTAAAATTTAAAGGAATTTATATGTCTGATACAATGACCGGTTCAGTAAAATGGTTTAACGAATCCAAAGGATTTGGTTTTATCACCCCTAAAGATGGCAGCAAAGATGTGTTTGTACACTTCTCTGCAATCCAGAGCGACAGCTTTAAAACATTATATGAAGGCCAGAATGTAACCTTCACTATCGAAAATGGTGCTAAAGGCCCGTCTGCTGTAAATGTAGTGGGACTCTGAGGCAACTTCATCATGAAGGCACTTTTTTTTCAGTGTCCTTGTTGTTGCGGAACACAATACCGGACTTCTCATTTTGATATCTCCCCGTCAAATCCGCATGGTGTGAGATGTATTTTTTGTAAGACGGTTATGTTGTTGTCCAAACGATAGAAAATGACAGAATTCAGAGCCTGATAGCGATATCGGGCTTTTTTATTATCCGCAATGAAATTTTTTTCAGGAAAAAAATGTATTCACGGAATGGTTTTTCTATCAGGCTTGTACATCCGAGATATGCTGTGACATGGCTCGGTATGTTACTGCTTTTTTGTTTGGTACAAATGCCTTACCCGTGGCTTATTTGCATTGGCAGCCGTTTGGGGCGTTTTTCCGGTCTGTTTTTAAAAAGGCGGGTATCTATAATTAAGCGGAATTTAGAATTATGTTTCCCGGATAAAAATAAAGCTCAAATAAATGATATGGTTGTATCTAATTTGTCCTCTCTGGGAATTGCCCTGTTCGAAACGGGTATTGCATGGTTCTGGAGTGATAAGCGGATTCGGACCCTATTTTCTGTAACCGGCAGTGATAACTTTATTAACCTTAACAGCCGGAAACAGGGTGTTTTAATTATTGGTATTCATGCTATGTCACTGGAGTTAGGTGGCCGGGTAATGGGGCTGTGTTTTCCGGTTAATGCCATGTATCGGCCGCATAATAATAAAGCGATGGAATATATACAGACAAGATACCGCAGCCGGTCCGGAACCGGCATGATTGACAGAAAAAACCTCAGGTTTATGGTATCTGAATTAAAACACGGAAAAGCAATCTGGTTTGCCCCGGATCAGGATTTCGGAACTAAAGGAACAGTCTTTGCGCCGTTCTTTTCAGTAGAAAATGCATCAACCTCAAAAGGGGTATCAACGATTGCACGGTTATCGCAATCTCCGGTGCTGACTGTCACAATGATAAGAAATCCGGCTGAAAATATGAAACCCTACGAGCTGATTATCGGTGAGGAAGTTAAAGATTTTCCGTGTAATAGCGATCAGCTTGATGCAAACAAACTTAACCGGATTATCGAAGCAGAAATTATGCGGGCACCATCACAGTATCTATGGGCTCACAGACGGTTTAAGACAAGACCGCCGGGTGAAGAATCACTCTATAAATAAAAAAATGCACGCCTCCGGCAGAATTTATCTTTTTGCCGGTATATGCAGAGATCGTCCCCTTTCCCTGCCGCATACCTGCTGCGGCACGAACCATCAGCGCACGGTCATTTCTCTGTGGTATAATCGCCCATCATTTTATAACCCTCTCTGTATCATTTATTGAGAACACTGCTTTGCGGAGTCCCTGCCGGTGTCCTGATAAAGAGAAAACACACCAAAAGCACAAATATGCACCAAAATACACCAACAGAAAAAATCACTGAAACCCGGCAGTTACGCGCTGTGAGCGGCTATAAGAACCTTAACCGATTCTCTGTTGCGCCCATGCTGGACTGGACGGATCGTCATTGCCGCTATTTCCACCGCAAACTCAGTCGTCATGCGCTGCTGTATACCGAAATGGTGACAACCGGGGCGATTCTGTTCGGCAAAGGGGATTATCTGGCGTATAACGAGGCGGAGCACCCGGTTGCATTGCAGCTAGGCGGCAGTGATCCTGCGGCGCTGGCAGCGTGCGCAAAGATCGCACAGGAACGGGGTTATGATGAAATTAACCTGAATGTCGGCTGTCCCTCTGATCGCGTGCAAAACGGGATGTTCGGTGCCTGTCTGATGGGGAATGCCTCACTGGTGGCGGATTGTGTGGCGGCGATGCGGGATGTGACGAATATTCCTGTCACCGTTAAAACCCGTATCGGGATTGATGATCAGGACAGTTACGAATTTTTGTGTGATTTTGTCGGTACGGTGGCCGATCGCGGCGGCTGTGAAATGTTTATCATCCATGCCCGTAAAGCCTGGCTCTCCGGTCTGAGCCCGAAAGAGAACCGGGAAATTCCGCCTCTGGATTACCCGCGTGTGTATCAGCTGAAAAAAGATTTTCCGCACCTGATCATGGCGCTCAACGGGGGCATTAAAACATTGGAAGAGGCGAAAACCCATCTGCAATATATGGATGGAGTGATGGTAGGGCGTGAGGCATATCAGAATCCGTCAATCCTGGCACAGGTTGATAATGCACTGTTCGATGCTGCACTACCGGTGACCGATACGGTTGCGGCGGTGGAAGCAATGTATCCTTATATTGAGGCTGAACTGACGACAGGTACTTATCTTGGTCATATCACCCGCCATATGCTGGGTATTTTCCAGGGGATTCCGGGGGCACGCCAGTGGCGGCGTCATCTGAGTGAAAATGCCCATAAAGCCGGGGCGGATCTGAGTGTGATCGAAGAGGCGCTGGCATTTGTTACCCGAAAAAATATAATTGAATAATTATTAGATGAATAATGAACTCTCTATTCAGAGAGTTCATTTTGTTCAATTATAATGAATCAAAGAAACGGTTATAACATGCGATGATATAACTGATTTGCGCATTAAATGCATCTTTGATTTGGTCTTTTTGTTCTGGTGTTTCAGCTTTCTTTTTCAGAATAAAAAAGCTTTCCTGCATTAATTGTACAGTGACATCCGCAGATTTCTGAAATGCAGATAAGCTATTGTTCTTACCATAGCATTCAAGAAGAGCATCAAAACGGTTATCTGCTTCATCACGAATCATCTGGAACTCAGCATTTGTAATTCTGCCATCCTGATAAATAAAATTAACAAGATGGTTTATTTCCGTATTATTCATAATCATTCCTTTTTTCTGTGACAGAAAAATAAGAATAAATATCCGGCGTGAAACAATCAATAAAAATAAATATACAAATTTAATATGAATCAGACTCAGTTATTAATAAAAACCCTCATTTAATAACGAGGGTTTTTTAATATTAATTAAATAATATATATCTTAAGGAATTAAGATGCTGGAACCTGTCGTCGCACGGCCTTCCAGGCGTTTGTGTGCCAGGGCAGCATCTTTCAGCGGATAAACCTGATCCGCCGGGATGGAAATAGTCAGTTTGCCGCTCAAGATCAGATCAAAAATAGCTTTGCCGGCTTCGTTAAGCTCTTCGCGGTTGGTGATATAACCGAAGACGGAAGGGCGGGTCACATACAGCGAGCCTTTCTTATTTAAGATCCCCAGGTCGACACCCGTTACCGGGCCGGAGGCGTTGCCGTAGCTGACCATCAGGCCGCGGCGCTTCAGGCAGTCCAGTGACGGCAGCCAGGTGTCTTTGCCGACAGAGTCATACACTACACCGACTTTTTCACCGTCAGTGAGTGCCAGTACCCGCTCAACGATATCTTCTTTATTATAGTTGATGGTTTCCCAGGCTCCGGCTGCTTTGGCTTTCTGCGCCTTTTCATCAGAACCCACGGTACCGATCATCTTCGCGCCCAGTGCTTTGGCCCACTGGCAGGCGATTTGTCCGACACCACCGGCGGCGGCGTGGAACAGGAAGATTTCCCCGGCTTTTACCTCATAGGTTTTGCGCAGCAGGTAAAACGCGGTCAGACCTTTCATAAAGCAGGCGGCGGCCGTTTCAAAGCTGATGCCATCAGGCAGAACGGCGAGTTTTTCTTCCGGCACATTATGGATTTCGCTGTACGCGCCCAGCGGGGACTGCCCGTATACCACGCGGTCACCGACTTTAATGTGTTTTACGTTTGCACCAATTTTCACCACCACACCTGCCGCTTCAGAGCCGACACCGGAAGGTGATACCGGCGCAGGGTACAGACCGCTGCGGAAATAGGTATCAATATAGTTCACGCCGATTGCTTTGTTTTCCACCTGGACTTCACCCGGTGCCGGGTCTGCCGGCGTAAAGTCACGATAAACCAGCACATCGGTGCCGCCGGGTGCATCAAATTCAATACGTTTAGCCATGGAGGGAACCTCATTCGGAAAAAAGAGTGACCACTTACCTGCAAACAGCGCAGAAACAGTAAGCGGGACAGATAATCATATGATTTATTGTATTTGGCATAATTGCATGTCACTGAAAATTACTCAAGCTTCGTGCAATCAGCGGTAAAGGAGGGCTATACTACCCGCTCTGTCCCGTTCAGGGACGCAGGTATTCTCCCCGGCGACGCACTGATAAGTAAGAGAGTTTCATGGCCAAATATCCCAAGGACACCAAGACGAACAAACCCCGTGACCATCAGATGGAAGGGCTGAAATTACCGCCGCATTCCCTGGAAGCCGAACAGTCCGTTCTCGGCGGACTGATGCTGGACAACGAGCGTTGGGATAATGTCTCTGAGCGTGTGACCGGCGAGGATTTTTTCAGCCGTCCGCACCGGACGATTTTCAGTCAGATGCAGCGCCTGCTGGAGCAGGGACGGCCGATTGACCTGATCACCCTGTCTGAAGCACTGGAAACCGGCGGGGAGCTGGAAAATGTCGGCGGGTTTGCTTATCTGGCGGAACTTTCGAAAAATACGCCAAGTGCGGCGAATATTAATGCTTATGCTGATATTGTCCGTGAACGTGCAGTGATCCGCGATATGATTTCTGTTGCCAACGAGATCGCCGATGCTGGTTACGATCCGCAGGGGCGTTCCAGTGAGGATCTGCTCGACCTGGCAGAATCCCGCGTGTTCCAGATCGCCGAGAACCGTGCCAATAAAGATGAAGGGCCGAAAGGGATCGAGGCGATTCTGGAAGAAACTGTCGAGAAGATCGAAAAGCTCTATGCTCAGCCGCATGACGGGGTGACCGGGGTATCTTCCGGTTATCAGGATCTGGATAAAAAGACAGCCGGTCTGCAACCATCTGATTTAATTATTGTTGCGGCGCGTCCGTCCATGGGGAAAACCACCTTCGCCATGAACTTGTGTGAAAACGCTGCTATGACCGAAGAAAAACCGGTGCTGATTTTCAGCCTTGAGATGCCCGGTAACCAGATCATGATGCGTATGCTGGCATCTCTCTCCCGTGTTGATCAGACAAAAATTCGTACCGGACAGCTCGATGATGAGGACTGGGCGCGGATCTCCAGCACCATGGGGATTTTGCTGGAAAAGCGCAATATGTATATTGATGACTCTTCCGGCCTGACACCGACAGAAGTGCGCTCCCGGGCACGGCGGGTTTTCCGCGAGCACGGCGGATTAAGTCTGATCATGATCGACTACCTGCAATTGATGCGTGTACCGTCCCTCTCTGATAACCGTACTCTGGAAATTGCAGAGATTTCCCGCTCACTGAAAGCGCTGGCCAAAGAATTACAGGTGCCGGTGGTCGCACTTTCACAGTTAAACCGTAGTCTGGAGCAGCGTGCCGACAAGCGCCCGGTAAACTCTGACCTGCGTGAATCCGGCTCTATCGAGCAGGATGCTGACCTGATTATGTTTATTTACCGTGACGAAGTGTATAACGAGGGTAGTGAGAAAAAAGGGATTGCCGAAATTATTATCGGTAAACAGCGTAACGGCCCTATCGGAACCGTCCGTCTGACCTTCAACGGCCAGTGGTCGCGTTTTGATAACTATGCAGGGCCGAGTTATGACGATGAATAAACCGCCTGAATATAATACGGGCGGCATAATAACCCAGATAGCAAACCAGACATCAACAACCCATAACCAAGGAACCTCTATGAAAGCGGCAACAGCCGTCATTGACCGTGGTGCGCTGCGCCACAACTGGCAGCGGATCCGGGCACTTGCGCCGGACAGCCGTCATGTTGCGGTGGTCAAAGCAAACGCCTACGGCCACGGATTAGTCGAAATCGCCCGTGAACTCAATGAGGCGGACGCGTTTGCGGTGGCGCGTCTGAGTGAAGCGCACGCGCTGCGCGCCGGTGGTATTGTCAAACCTATCATCCTGCTGGAAGGTTTTTTCGATGCAACCGATTTGCCGGTCATTGTTGCCAGTCGTCTGGAAGTGGCAGTTCATTTTGAAGAGCAGTTAGTGGCGCTTGAGCAGGCGCAGTTATCCGACCCGGTAAAAGTCTGGATGAAAATTGATACCGGTATGCACCGTCTCGGCGTGCGTCCGGAAGAAGCCGAAGCGTTTTATCAGCGGCTGTGCAACTGCAAAAATGTGCAGCAACCGGTCAATATCATCAGCCATTTCAGCCGTGCTGATGAGGATGATGCACAGCCGACAGAAGCCCAGATTGCCCGCTTTATGGCATTTGCTGCCGATAAACCGGGGGAAAAATCGATTTCTGCTTCCGGCGGTATCCTTTACTGGCCTCAGGCACATCTCGACTGGGTGCGTCCCGGGATCATTCTTTACGGCGTATCACCAAAAAGCGGTACCGAAGCCGGTGATTATGGCCTGAAACCGGTGATGACCCTGAAATCCCGTCTGATTGCCGTGCGCAAACATAATGCTGGGGAGGCGGTGGGTTACGGCGGTACCTGGGTCAGTGATCGTGACACCTGTCTGGGGGTGATCGCGGTCGGTTACGGTGACGGCTATCCGCGCAGTGCGCCATCCGGTACACCGGTGATGATTAACGGACGGCGTGTTCCTGTCGCCGGCCGCGTTTCCATGGACATGATAACTATCGATCTGGGGCCGGATTGCAGTGATAAAGCGGGTGATGAAGTCATTTTATGGGGTGATTCACTGCCGGTGGAGCAAATTGCAGAAGCCAGTGGTATCAGCGCCTATGAACTGATCACCAAACTGACCTCCCGCGTGGCAATGGAATATCTGGACGAATAAAATGTGACGCGATATGTTCTGATAGTGATAAAAATAACAATCAGGAGTATCGCTTGTGTTCGAACATGTAGACGCCTACGGCGGCGACCCGATCTTAACGCTCGTTGAGCATTTCAGACAGGATCCCCGGAAGGAGAAGGTCAATCTCAGCATTGGCCTTTATTACGACGATTCCGGGGTGACTCCGCAACTTAACAGCATCACTCAGGCGAAACAGCGCTATAACGCGCAGGATACCGGGGCTTCCCTGTATCTGCCGATGGAAGGCTTTGCCCCTTACCGCAGTGCGGTACAGACTCTGCTGCTGGGTGATAACAGCCCGCTGATCCGCGAAGGCCGCGTGGCAACGATCCAGACACTGGGCGGTTCCGGTGCACTGAAGATCGGCGCGGATTTTCTGCACCGCTGGTTTCCGGGATCAGATGTCTGGCTCAGTGATCCGACATGGGAAAACCATCAGGCGATCTTTGCCGGTGCAGGATTTAAAACCCATTATTACCCGTATTTCGATCCGCAGACCAAAGGCGTGAAATTTGATGAGATGCTGGCAACGTTTGAGGCGTTACCGGCAAAAAGCATCATTTTACTGCATCCGTGCTGCCATAACCCGACCGGTTCTGATCTGACACCGGAACAGTGGGATAAAGTTGTCGCGGTAGTGAAAAAGCGGGAGCTGATCCCGTTCCTTGATATTGCTTATCAGGGTTTCGGCAGCGGTATGGAGGAGGATGCTTATGCTATCCGCGCGATGGCGGCGGCAGATGTGCCGTGTTTTATCAGTAACTCATTCTCCAAAATTTTCTCATTGTATGGTGAGCGCGCCGGCGGGCTGTCTGTCCTCTGTCCGTCACAGCAGGAAGCAGAGCGTGTGCTGGGTCAGCTGAAAGCGGGCGTGCGGCGTGTTTATTCCAGTGCACCGTCTTACGGCGCAAAACTGGTGTCTGAAGTGCTGAACGATACCGCACTGAAAGCACAATGGCTGGCGGAGGTCGACACCATGCGCAGCCGGATCGCGGATATGCGGACAGTGCTGGTGGATACTCTGAAAAACACATTGCCGGAGAAAAACTTTGATCATCTGCTGCATCAGCGCGGGATGTTCAGTTACACCGGGTTCAGTCCGGAACAGGTTACGGCACTGCGTGAGCAGCATGCGGTGTATCTGGTCGGCTCCGGTCGTGTCTGTATGGCGGGGGTGAACCATCATAATGTGGATGCGATTGCACAGGCTTTTGCGGCGGTAAGCCGTTAATCCTCAGCAATGAAATGATAATGCGCGGAATAATGTTGTTCCGCGCCTTTTTCAGCGCAACTGACTGTCTTTACTGCCGCGCCGGTTATAGCCGCTGAATGCGGCCTGTTTTTTATCCGTTTCTGCCTGACAATTCACACACAACTGCACGCCGGGTATCGCTTCACGCCGCGCCTGCGGGATCGGGTCACCGCACTCTTCACAAAACAACGCACTTTCCCCTGTCGCCAGCTGACTGCGTACCCGCGCAACCGCATCATCCAGTGTGGCATCAATCTGCTCCTGAACAGCAGAATCACTTGCCCATCCGCTTGCCATTTTCGCCTCCTGTTTCCGGTGGTTGTCAGAGAACCCGATTTTATCATGGATCGCTTATTATTTCACCAATCCGGCGGACGGACAAAAAAATACCGCAGCTTTTGCTGCGGTATTTTCAGAGGCGGGGGAAGATTAATATCCTCTTTTCAGAATCGGCTTCAGGAAGCGGGCGGTGTGTGAGCGTTCACATGCCGCCACTTCTTCCGGTGTACCGGCGATAAGGATTTCACCGCCGCCGCTGCCGCCTTCCGGGCCCAAATCCACAATCCAGTCTGCGGTTTTAATCACATCCAGGTTATGTTCGATAACCACAATACTGTTGCCCTGGTCGCGCAGCTGATGCAGCACTGCCAGCAGTTGTTCGATATCCGCGAAGTGCAGACCGGTAGTCGGTTCATCAAGGATATAGAGTGTCTGCCCTGTGCCGCGTTTGGACAGTTCCTTCGCCAGTTTCACCCGCTGCGCTTCACCGCCGGAGAGTGTCGTTGCCGACTGCCCGAGGCGGATATAAGAGAGGCCGACATCCATCAGTGTCTGTAATTTACGTGCCAGTGCCGGAACCACATCGAAGAATTCACGGGCTTCCTCGATAGTCATATCCAGTACTTCGTGGATATTTTTCCCTTTGTATTTCACTTCCAGGGTTTCGCGGTTATAGCGCTTGCCTTTGCACTGATCGCACGGCACATACACATCCGGCAGGAAGTGCATTTCCACTTTCAGCACGCCGTCACCCTGACAGGCTTCACAGCGCCCGCCCTTGACGTTGAAACTGAACCGCCCCGGTGTGTAGCCGCGTGAGCGGGATTCCGGTACCCCGGCGAACAGTTCGCGGACAGGGGTGAACACGCCGGTATAAGTCGCCGGGTTTGAACGCGGTGTCCGGCCGATAGGGCTCTGGTCGATATCGATCACTTTATCGAAATGCTCCAGACCTTCGACTGATTTATACGGTGCCGGGGTGACGGTAGTCGCACCGTTGAGCTGTGTCTGGGCGATCGGGAACAGGGTGTCATTGATCAAGGTGGATTTCCCCGAACCGGAAACCCCGGTGATGCAGGTAAACAGCCCGACCGGCAGATTCAGTGTCACATTCTTCAGGTTGTTGCCGCTGGCACCGGTGATGGTCAGCATTTTGGCCGGGTCTGCCGCATTACGTTTTTCCGGGATGGTGATCCGCCGTTCGCCGCTGAGGAACTTCCCGGTCAGAGACTCCGGCGTGCCGATAATATCGTCCAGCGATCCCTGAGCGACAATCTCCCCGCCGTGAACACCCGCGCCCGGCCCGATATCGATAATATGATCAGCGGCACGGATAGCATCCTCATCATGCTCAACCACAATCACGGTATTGCCGAGATTGCGAAGATGAACCAGGGTTTCCAGCAGGCGGTCATTATCACGCTGGTGCAGGCCGATAGACGGCTCATCCAGTACATACATCACGCCGACCAGACCGGCGCCGATCTGACTGGCAAGACGGATACGCTGTGCCTCACCGCCGGACAGGGTTTCTGCGGAGCGGGAGAGGGTCAGATAATTCAGGCCGACGTTAACCAGGAATTTCAGGCGATCCTGAATCTCTTTCAGCACTTTTTCGGCGATTTTCGCGCGCTGGCCGCTGAATTTCAGGTTATTAAAGAAGTCCATTGCATGCCCGATACTGAAATCAGAAATCTGCGGCAGTGTGGTGTCATTGACAAACACAAAGCGGGCTTCTTTTTTCAGACGGGTACCGCCGCAGGAAATACACGGACGGTTGCTGATATATTTGGCCAGTTCTTCGCGCACTGCCATGGATTCCGTTTCTTTATAACGGCGTTCCATATTGTGCAGCACACCTTCAAACGGATGATGACGGACAGTCACATCACCCCGGTCATTGGAATATTTAAATTCAATCGACTCACGGCCTGAGCCATTGAGGATCACTTTCTGAATCTTGGCGGGTAATTCGGAATAAGGGGATTCAATATCAAATTTATAATGATCCGCCAGGGACATCAGCATCTGATAATAATAGAAATTCCGGCGATCCCAGCCGCGGATAGCCCCGCCGCCGAGTGACAAATTCGGATTCTGCACCACGCGATCCGGATCGAAAAACTGCTGTACGCCCAGGCCGTCACAGGTCGGGCAGGCACCCGCCGGGTTGTTGAAGGAGAAAAGGCGCGGTTCCAGCTCACTCATGCTGTATCCGCAGACCGGACAGGCGAAGTTAGCTGAAAATACCAGCTCTTCAGCGCTGTTATCTTCCATATCGGCGATAACAGCGGTACCACCGGACAGTGTCAGTGCGGTTTCAAAAGATTCTGCCAGTCGCTGTGTCAGATCATCCCGTACTTTGAAACGGTCAACCACCACTTCGATGGTGTGTTTGATCTGCAATTCCAGTTTCGGCGGATCAGAGAGATCACAGATTTCTCCGTCGATCCGCGCACGGATATAGCCCTGTGCCGCCAGGTTATCAAGCAGTTTGGTGTGTTCGCCTTTGCGTTCTTTGACGATCGGCGCCAGCAGCATCAGACGTTTGCCTTCCGGCAGGGTCAGAACATTGTCCACCATCTGGCTGACGGTCTGTGCCGCCAGCGGAATACCGTGATCCGGACAGCGCGGCTCACCCACACGGGCAAACAGCAGACGCAGATAGTCATGGATTTCGGTGATGGTTCCCACGGTGGAACGCGGGTTATGGGAAGTGGATTTTTGCTCAATGGAAATCGCAGGGGAAAGCCCTTCAATATGATCCACATCCGGTTTTTCCATCAGCGACAGGAACTGACGCGCATACGCGGAAAGGGATTCCACATAGCGGCGCTGGCCCTCGGCATAGAGTGTATCAAAGGCGAGGGACGACTTCCCGGAGCCGGATAACCCCGTGATAACAATCAGTTTATCACGCGGAATAATGAGGTTGATATTCTTCAGATTGTGGGTGCGGGCGCCCCGTATATCGATATTATCCATGTACCACTTCCCGGGAGTTTCAGATAGCGAACAATTTATTCAGCCTGATATTATTGCACATAATTTACTGATTGGATATCCAGTATCAGAAGAAATCTGTGTATAATCTCAGCAGCATTTGCCTGACAGCTGATTGCATTTTGCGCAGCAGATTTTAGAGAAGACACGCAAATCTGAAAAGCAGATCGCGGCAAAAGATTACCGATTCAAAAAAGTCACTCAGACGTGTTAGACTAGATCCTTATATGTTTTACACAATTTCATCGGGAGCATTTCATGGCCAGCAGAGGCGTCAACAAAGTCATTCTTATCGGGAACCTGGGTCAGGATCCGGAAGTGCGTTACATGCCTAACGGCGGTGCGGTTACCAACATCACACTGGCGACATCAGAATCATGGCGTGATAAACAAACCGGCGAAATGAAAGAGAAAACCGAATGGCACCGTGTGGTGATCTTCGGCAAACTGGCAGAAATTGCCGGTGAATATCTGAAAAAAGGCTCACAGGTTTATATCGAAGGTTCACTCCAGACCCGCAAATGGCAGGATCAGAGCGGCCAGGAACGTTACACCACAGAAGTTGTGGTCAATATCGGCGGCAGCATGCAGATGCTGGGCGGCCGCAGCGGTGGCGGTGATAATGCATCACAGGGCGGTGGCTGGGGACAACCACAGCAGCCACAGCAATCCCAGCAGTTCAGCGGCGGCGGTAACCCGCGCCCGGCACAACAACCGGCAGCAGCCCCGCAAAGCAATGAACCGCCAATGGATTTTGATGACGATATTCCGTTCTGATCTGAATATCTGTTATTTCATATAAAAAATCCCGCCAACGCGGGATTTTTTATATGTGTGATCTGAAATCAGTCCGCGGCGTCGGTAATAATGCCATTAATGGCGCGCGTGACACAGGTTGCGCTGAGTTTTGAGTAACCGCCTCCGCCGAGAAAAACAGCGGGGATCAGTTTCTCTGACAGGAACTGCCAGGTTTTTTTATCTCTTTCTGCAATATCACTGACTGTCAGTGAAAGGCCGCCGAGTTTATCTGCTTCAAGCGGATCTGTGCCGGTAATGACAAATGCTATTTTATAGTTACCGTTTATCTTATTTAAGGCATCACCGTATTGGCTCAGATAATGATTACCGCGGGTTTTCTCCGGAAGCGGAACAGGGATATCAACACGTTCGCGTGTATAGTGTGACTGCGGATAAATATCCTGGTTATAAATATCAAGGATCGTCACTCTGTTGTTATCCATAAAATCAGCAGCATTACCGTTGCCGTGGTGTGCATCCGTATCAATAATTAATATTCTGTCATCCGCAGACAGGATATTTCTCCGGCGTAATTCCTGATAGCAAATCGTGATGTCATTATAGATACAGAACCCCTCCATATTCTGGTGAGATGCGTGATGATAGCCACCTGCAAGATTCCAGAAAATAGTGTTCTCCTGTATCGCTTTTTGTGCTCCCAGCAGTGTGCCGGCGATACCAAAACGCATGGGGGTTAATACATGCTTATCCAGATATGAATAGCTGAGGAAGGGTACCGGGGGAAACTCAAGTGCTCTCAGGATACCCTTTTTATTTTTGACTCTGTATTTCATTATCCCGGAAAGATAATCTTCTATGATCTGCTCATCTATAGCGGAATCAGGCATGTGAAACCGGATTTTACTGTTATTTTTCAAATCATTAAAAATAGATTTGAATTTCATTCCGTAAAACGGATGAAAGTAACCCAAAAGTCCGATGTCAAAATTATAATTCTCACTATAGATTACATTCATACTATATTTACCGAGAGTTCCTGTGCATACCGTAAGATATCATGAGGTGTCCAGATCCCTCTACCCAGAGTTGAACCTAAATATTTGGAATAATTACTGGCTGATGGTGTAAAACCGGGTTTTTTATCACAGGCAACAGTCAGGCATTCAGCAACAATATGAGAGCAGTTATTGCGGGCCAGCTGATATCTCGGTGTGTTACTCATTAGTTCTGCGATATGAAATGCGAGTTTTTCTTCATTGATTTCATTAATAGTGACAACCCGGGGTTGTCTGTTGCCTTCATTTTCAATGTCTTCCTTTAAAGCGCCCATAAAGGCGCCGGGGTGACTATTGGATTTAATTTTCAGATCTTTTTTTCCCGCACTGTCTTTTGGCCAGAAACTGACGTAGTTTCCCTGAAACGAAAGAGATGCATGTCCGATATATTTTCCTTCCGGCAGCCAGATATAAACTTTTAACATGTAACACTCCTTGTTTTTAACTGAGTGTTAAATGTATTTTTTTATCCGGAAAGCGAAATAATGATTAATCTTAATCTTATTTTTTCATGCATATCGTCTGCATATGAAACATGAAATGTACTTTGCTGAAATATCACAGATGAAAATAAGGTGTTATCAGCTCAGAATAAATAAGGAAAAATTATTTTTCTGCGTAGTTCTGCATAGTCAGTGATAAAAAAATACCCCTTACAATCGGATGACAGTAAGGGGTGATGTCTCATGCCGTTGGATGAACACATGAGATTGCCCGGGGTTAACAGGCAGTGCAGCTTATGTTTTTATAAGTCCTGTTTTTATCCTTTTCGTCTGATTTTTTATCATAACGGGTATTTTTATTATAAATGGCTATCGTAATCGGATATGTGTTTACTCTTTTTTAAAGGAATACCCAATGAAATCATTGGGTATCAATAAGTTATGAGCTAAATTTTTTATTAAAATATGATAAGAGGCTTAAAGAGCATGTGTCGGATTACGTTTTATCGGTAAACCTGAAACGTGACAATCACAGTAGTAATTATATGTGATAAGTATCACGTAAAAACGTCTGTTTTAGCTGTATTTGTAATTTTAATGTAACTCACCAGGTTGTTTTTAACCAAATAATCACATTTTAACGTGTTCTGTTAATCGGCTCGGTACTTGAATAAATCCTGTTTTTTATCGCACTGAGTAATAAAACTGATAAAAAAATTATTTTTAGTGACTGACAGCGATAATGTGAACAGGTGCTGTTTCCGGTGATTTTGCTGCAATATATTCTTCTTCTGTTTCAGTAAATTAACTTTTATAGCTCCGGATAATAGTTATTTATCCCTTTTTTATCGCTGTTTTTCCCGTGTAATAGTGCTATTTCACGCTGAAGCAGTAAATTGAATATTTTAATATCTGATTATAAATCAATTGATTATCTGTTTTTGAGTTTTATGTCAGTGATTTATCAGTGATGATGATCACATTTTAACCGCTTTATAAAAAATAAATGAAAAAAGGCTTGTACAGATTTCATTCTTATGTTTTTTTAAAGTACGAACCGAATTTATTCAGACACGATTTACTGTTGAGAGATACCCCGTGAAACCATTCACCCGTCCGCAAAACGTACTACTAACAACCGCGCTATCAGACGCGGTTGTCGTCGTGCGTGTGGTAGTGGTGGTGGTCGTCGGCAGTGCGCCGTAACGGGCAGGGATCAGCAACAGGATCACTAACCCCGCCGGCGTAAACCGAGCGGGGTTTTTTTATGTCAGGCTCCGCGAAACTGAACCGGTTGTTAAGAAAAGGATGATGTTATGGGAGCTTCACAGCAGACTCAGGCAAAAACCCGGATGACGGGGGCGGAATTAATTATCCGCATGTTAGAACAGCACGGGATCACCTCCGTATCCGGTATTCCGGGCGGTGCGGCGTTGCCGTTGTATGATGCGCTGGGCAAAAGCCGGATCCGGCATATCCTCGCCCGTCACGAGCAGGGGGCGGGGTTTATCGCTCAGGGGATTGCCCGTACAACCGGCAAAGCGGCAGTGTGTATCTCCTCCAGCGGACCGGGGGCAACCAACCTGATGACTGCGATTGCGGATGCCAAACTGGATTCGGTTCCGCTGGTTTGTATCACTGCTCAGGTGTCTTCACCGATGATCGGCACCGATGCTTTCCAGGAAGTGGACACTTACGGCATGTCTATCCCTATCACCAAACACAACTACCTGGTGCGCAATGTTCAGGATCTGCCGGGCATTATCGCCGATGCATTCCGTATTGCGGAATCCGGCCGTCCGGGACCGGTCTGGGTGGATGTGCCGAAAGATGTTCAGGCAGCCATCATTGAAATTGATGAATTGCCGCCAATCATGCCGAAAGATTTGTTACCGCTGTTTGATGCTGAAAAAGTGACCGAAGCTGCCGCTATGATTAATCAGGCGAAACGCCCGATTCTGTATATCGGCGGCGGTATTGTGGCCTCGCAGTCCCAGCAGCTGGTGCAGAGTTTTGCTGAGCGTGCGGGGTTGCCGACCACTATGACACTGATGGGGTTAGGCACTATTCCGCAGCAGCACCCGCTCTATCTGGGGATGTTAGGGATGCACGGCGCCCGTTATACCAACATGATTTTACAGGAATCTGATTTGCTGATTGTGGTCGGGGCACGCTTTGACGACCGTGCTATCGGCAAGGCCGAACAGTTTTGTCCGGATGCCAAAATTATTCATGTGGATATCGACCGCGCGGAGATCAGCAAGATCAAACAGCCGGATATCGCGATCAATGCGGATGCCGGACAAGTTCTTGCCATGCTGCTGCCGCAGATCGAAGTAAACAGCCGTCAGGCGTGGAATAATCATATCGCGCAGATCAAACAGGAATTCCCGCTGGAGCAGATCAACAAAGCCGATCCGTTAAGTCATTTCGGGCTGATCGCCGCTGTGGCGGACGCGGTGGATAATGATGCCATTATCACCACAGACGTCGGTCAGCATCAGATGTGGGTGGCACAGGCTTATCCGTTATGCCGTCCGCGTCAGTGGCTGACTTCCGGCGGACTCGGAACCATGGGATTCGGCTTACCGGCGGCGATTGGTGCCGCACTGGCAGAGCCTTCACGCAAGATTATCTGCTTTACCGGTGACGGCAGTATTATGATGAATATCCAGGAAATGGCGACTGCCGCCGAGCATAATCTGGATATCAAAATTATTCTGATGAACAACCAGGCGCTGGGGATGGTTCATCAGCAGCAGACACTGATGTTCAACGAACATATTGTGGCATCTGCATATCCGTATCAGACTGATTTTGTTACGATTGCTAAAGGTTTCGGATTGCATACCTGTGATCTGAATAAAGAGAGTGATCCGCTTGCTGCATTGCAGGCGGCGATTGAGCGTCCCGGGCCGTGTCTGATCCACGCATTAATCGATATCAGTGAAAAAGTGTGGCCGATGGTATTGCCGGGTGATGCCAATATCGATATGGTCACAGCCTGATGACGGAGAACAGAATCATGGAAAAAAATAATCAGCCTATCGCTCTGGAACTGGTTGTCCGCAACCACCCCGGTGTTATGACGCACATTTGCGGTCTGTTTGCCCGCCGGGCGTTTAATGTGGACGGCATTCTGTGTCTGCCGCTGCCGGGACAGGATCACAGCCATATCTGGCTGCTGGTGAAATCGGATGACCGGCTAAGCCAGATGGTCAGTCAGGTGGAAAAACTGGAAGACGTGCAGGACGTGAAATACAACGAAGATATCAGTATCTTTGAGCAACTGAATAAATACATTCAGTAGAATGATAAAACCGGGCGATTTTGCCCGGTTTTTTGTCTGTGGTTACGGCGATGTCTGGCCGATATGGGAATAGGACATAACCAGCGTGCCGCTCAGCCCGCCTTCCATGCAGATATAAGAGTGGGGAATATCACAGGAGAAAGCATAGAAATCCCCCGGTTCCAGCAGCACAGTCTGATCTTCATTAAAGCGCATCATCAGCGTACCCTGATGGATAAGAATATGCTCATGGGTGCCGGTACTGTGTGCAGGGCTGTTGATAATCGCGCCGCGGATCATCTTCAGGTGCCAGATTTCCGAAATATTACCCATGCCGACACGGAATTTAAAATCTTCCGCATATTCCCCTTTAAAGACTTTATTTTTTTCGTAACGGGGATAACCTTCATTACTGGCGGTAAACAGATCCCCCAGCGGAAAACGCAGTGCAACAGCAATGGCCTCCAGTGTATCGATACGCGGATTGGAATCACCGGACTCCAGTTTGGACAGCGCGGCTTTCGAGATGCCGGAGAGTTTTGAAAGATCATTGAGCGACAGGTTACGCGCCTGACGCAGCAGTTTTACTTTCTGGCCGATATGGGCACTGGTTTTAAGCATAATGTAATTGATACCAATGAAGTTTACAGGGAAATCCTGTTAGTATTGCACACTTGTTGTACAACGATAAGCCGTGATTTTCCGGAAAAACAGGTCTGATACATGATGTTATCAGATGAAAGTATCCGGCATGGTGATAATTAACATATGTCATTAAACGAGTGCTCACCATGATCTACACCCTGCCATGGGCAGATTTTTTCATCTGTTTTACGGTTCTCTTCTTCGGTTACCTGGTCTTCGGTATGGTCGGCTTTGGTTCTGCGCTGATCGCAAGCCCGGTGCTGGCCTTCTTTATTCCGGTTTCACATATTGTGCCGATGCTGGCACTGATGGATCTGGGAGCGGCGGTGATCAACGTCACCCGCGACGGGCGCAAAGCGGATTTTGCCGAACTGAAGTGGATGGTACCGCTGATGATAGGCGGCAGCCTGATTGGTGCTGTAATTCTGCTGAAAACACATCCTGATCTGCTGGCGGTATTCCTCGGAGCCTTTATTGTTCTTTATGCACTTTATTCCCTCTTTATCAGGAAGGCCGTGCGGCACTATCCGCAGAAATACATTATTCCGTTTGGTATCGGCGGCGGCATTCTGAGTGCGTTGTTCGGGGCAGGCGGATTTGTCTATGCCATCTATTTTGCCGGGCGGATTGAGGATAAAAACCGTTTCCGGATCACGCAGACCACTCTGATCGGCTTCAGTACATTAACCCGTGTTATTATTTTCCTGATTATGGGGATTTATTGGAACAGCGAAATTGCCATTACCGCGCTGCTGTTCCTGCCCGCCATGGTGGCGGGAATTGTTTCCGGGCGGCATATCACGATGCGTATCCCGAAAGAGGCATTTTTCCGTTTCCTGAATATGGTGATCCTGCTGGCCGGGCTGACACTGCTGATCAGCAATCTGGTTCACTGACAACTGTCAGCGCAGCACTTTTTTAGCGCACTGCCGGGCGCGCAGCAGCTCGTCTGTGGTTTTGCTTTTGCTGAAACAGTCACGGTAGCGGGCGGCATAGGCACTGTATTCCGCCTGTGCGTCCGGCAGCGGCAGAGACAACAGATGGTTGATAAAGGTAAAACTGCCGATCTCCGCATGCTGATAATCCACCGGATTTTTCCATTCTCCGCCCCAGCGGAGAAAACCATGGCTGAAGACCAGCGGCAGCACGGTTTCCATTTTACCGTCACGAATGGCTTCTCTGTTTGTCAGTGCAGCGGCGGATTGCGGCGGACTGATGGTCACACTGCCGTTTTTATCGCGGAAGCGGTAAGGGTTTTGCTGCGGATTAATATCCACTGCCATGCCGTAAGCATGTTTTGACCAGGCGTTCTGACTTGCCTGGCGGCGGCCGTTAAATGCAGAGGTATTATTGGCGGCCATGGATGCTTCATCATCACCGCCGAATGTTTCTATCGGCAGCACACTGTGCAGCGGAAATTTCTGCCGGTATAAATCGTCAAACAGTGCCCCGGTTTCAGGGGCAATAATATCGGCGACAGTAATGGTTCCGGTACGGGTTTCACCCTCAAATGTGATAAACCGGACATTCATATTGACCAGCCGTTCACAGGGGACCGGGTTTTCCGGTGTGATGATGCTGAGAGTTGTCATGGCACGGCAGGTGTCCGGGCTGAGCGGAGTGATCGCCGCCTGTGCTGCCGGTAAAGCAGAACAGAGCAGGCTCACTGAGAGAAGAAAAGCAGTCGGTTTCATCATAAATTCCGTCATCAGGCTCCGGGACGGATGATGATAACCCGTCAGCGGCACAAAGGTGAAAAAATTCCCGGATTTGGCCTTGATTATCAGGATTTTTCCTAAGATAATCGTTTGCCTCAAAAAATCACATCTTTTCTCTGTAAAAAACCAAACGTTTGCGTCATGTGTATCCGGTTTTTTTATCCGGAAACCGGCAGGTTTTTTCTGAAAACGCAATCGTTTACGCGATGTGACACAAAATTCATTAATACAGGTGATGACATGTCTGCGACACAGCCGCAAAGCGGGTGCAAATTAGACCAATTTTTTAAACTGACTGAGCGCGGAACTACAGTCCGCCGTGAGATTCTGGCCGGGCTGACCACATTTCTGGCGATGGTGTACTCCGTGATTGTTGTGCCGGGTATGCTGGGCCAGGCAGGTTTCCCGCATACGGCAGTCTTTATCGCCACCTGTCTGGTGGCCGGGTTCGGCTCCCTGCTGATGGGGCTGTGGGCTAATCTGCCGATGGCGATCGGTTGTGCTATCTCTCTGACAGCCTTTACCGCATTCAGTATGGTGATTGGCCAGAATATCCCTATCCCGGTTGTGCTGGGCGCAGTTTTCCTGATGGGGGTTCTGTTTACCCTGATCTCCGTAACCGGCGTCCGGACGTGGATCCTGCGCAATATTCCGCTGGGTATTGCCCACGGCACAGGGATTGGTATCGGTCTGTTCCTGTTGCTGATCGCTGCCACTAATATTGACCTTGTGATCAAAAATCCGGGGGCGGGTATGCCGGTGGTGCTGGGTGATTTTACCTCCTTTCCGGTGATTATGGCGCTGGCAGGTCTGGCGGTGATTTTTGGCCTGGAACGTCTGAAAGTACCGGGTGCGGTACTGCTGGTGATTATCGCGATTTCAGTTATCGGGCTGATTTTTGACCCGAACGTGAAATATCAGGGCTTCTTCAAATTACCGTCTCTCGGTGATGACGGGCTGTCACTTTTCTTCAGCATGGATATCATGGGCGCACTGAAACCGCTGGTGCTGCCGACGGTTCTGGCACTGGTGATGACGGCGGTGTTTGATGCGACAGGCACCATCCGCGCTGTCGCCGGTCAGGCGAATCTGCTGGATAAAGACAATCAGATTATTAACGGCGGCAAAGCGCTGACGACAGACTCTGTCAGCAGTATCGTAGCCGGTGTTGTTGGTGCGGCACCTGCTGCGGTATATATCGAATCTGCTGCCGGGGCGGCAGCGGGCGGCCGTACCGGGCTGACCGCAACGGTGGTCGGGGTGCTGTTCCTGCTGATCCTGTTCCTCTCGCCGCTCTCTTATCTGGTTCCGGCGTATGCCACGGCACCGGCACTGATGTATGTCGGCCTGCTGATGCTGAGTAATGTCAGTAAACTGGATTTCAGTGATTTTGTTGGCTCAATGTCCGGTCTGCTGTGTGCGGTATTTATTGTCCTGACCGGTAACATTGTGACCGGGATTATGCTGGGTTTTGCCTCACTGGTTATCGGTCGTATCGCCGGGGGGGAATGGTGTAAGCTGAATATCGGTACCGTTCTTATCGCGGCTGCACTGGTGGCATTTTATGCTGGTGGCTGGGCAATTTAAGTTATAAATCACCGCTTAACGGAAGCAGGTGGTGACGATACGCTTTATTTATACGATTTGTCTCAAAATACTAATTAATTGCCCGAATTAATGGCATGAGAAGATAAAATAGCAGCGGCGGATACGTTATCCGCCGCTGCTATTTTTGTATGATAACGGCAACCGGCGGTAATTTTTTCTCCTCCGGGGTCTTATTGCGGTTTTTTTGCCGTTATTAACAGTATCTTTTTTTGTCAGCGGGCTGATTAAGCCCTAAGTTCAGTAAGGGTAATATGGAAATATTCTTTACGATTCTTATTTTGATTCTGGTCGTGTCGGTGTCCGGTGTTCTCACCAAAATGATCCCGTATCGTATTCCGTTACCCATCATTCAGATCGCGATAGGGGCACTGCTTGCCTTCCCGCAGTTTGGTCTGCATGTCACGTTCGATCCTGAACTGTTTCTCGTCCTGCTGATCCCGCCTTTGCTGTTTGTTGACGGCTGGAAAACCCCGACCCGGGAATTTATGCAAAAAGGGCGGGAAATCTTCATTCTGGTACTGTTCCTGGTGCTGGTCACCGTTATCGGTATCGGGTATCTGATCTACTGGCTGATGCCGGGGATTGAGCTGATTCCGGCCTTTGCCCTTGCGGCGGTGCTGTCACCGACAGATGCCGTGGCACTGTCGTCGATTGTCGGTAAAGGGCGCATTCCGAAACAGATGATGGGTATTCTGGAAGGGGAGGCGCTGATGAATGACGCCTCCGGCCTGGTGGCGCTGAAATTTGCCGTGGCGATTGTTATGGGCACGATGATTTTCTCCGTCACCGGTGTCACGCTGGAGTTCTTTAAAGTGGCTATCGGCGGCCTGCTGGCGGGGGTGGCTGTCACCTGGCTGTACAGTAAATCGCTGCGTCTGATGAGCCGCTGGAGCGGGGATGACCCGGCTACCCAAATCGTCTTTATGTTACTGTTGCCGTTTGCCTCTTATCTGATTGCGGAGCACATCGGTGTGTCCGGTATTCTGGCGGCGGTGGCGGCGGGGATGACTATCAGTAAATCCGGGGTTATCCGCAATGCGCCGCTGGCCATGCGTTTGCGGGCGGATAATGTCTGGGGGATGCTGGAATTCGTCTTTAACGGTCTGGTCTTTATTATGCTCGGCCTGCAATTGCCGGGGATCTGGCAGGTGTCGGTGATTGAGGCGGAGCTGGATCCGACAGTGGAAACCTGGATGCTGTTTACCGCTGTTATCGTTATCTATTTTGCCCTGCTGGTGCTGCGTTTCTGCTGGCTGTGGATGATGAAAACCGTCAGCCGCCTGACCTTAAAACGCAAACCGCTGGATTTCACTTTCTACACTACCCGTGAGCTGTGGCTGGCGTCATTTGCCGGGGTGCGCGGAGCGATAACCCTGGCGGGTGTGCTTTCTATCCCGCTGTTTCTGCCGGACGGCACGCCATTCCCGGCCCGTTATCAGATGGTGTTTATCGCCGCCGGAGTCATTATCTTCTCGCTCTTTATGGGGGTGGTATCACTGCCGTTTCTGCTCAAAGGAATGCATGTCGGGGATAAACAGGCAGATGCCAATGAAATCCGCGCGGCGAAATCGGCCATGGCGGAAGTGGCGATTGTCAGCATCGGCAAGATGGAAGAGCGTTTGTCCGCCAGCTCGGACGAGGCGCTGGATGCGGAAGCCATCAGTGAGGTGGCTTCACGGGTGGCCGGGCACCTCAGGCGGCGTACCGCCGGTGATGATGAGATGGAATATAACCTCCAGGTGGAAGATCTTGAGCGTCGCTTCCGTCTGACGGCACTGCGTGCTGAGCGCGGGGAGCTGTATCACCAGCGTGCGACCCGTAATATCAGTAATGAAACCCTGCAATTGCTGCTGCATGACCTGGATCTGCTGGAAGCTCTGCTGGTTGAGAAAGAAACATAACCGATGCCGTTACTGATTATTACCACGATTCTGTGGGCCGCATCGTTCAGCCTGATTGGCGCGTATCTCGCCGGTCAGGTGGACAGCTGGTTCTCTGTGTTAGTCCGTGTGTCGCTGGCGGCACTGGTTTTTCTGCCGTTTCTGCGCTGGCGCGGGATCGCCCCGAAAGTCATTCTGATGTATATGGCGGTGGGTGCCTGTCAGCTCGGCATTATGTATCTCTTTGTTTTCCATGCCTACAACTACCTGACGGTCGCGGAATTTCTGTTGTTCACCGTGCTGACACCACTGTATGTGACACTGATTTACGATCTGCTGGAGCGGCGCGGACTGCGCCGGGGTTATGTGTTCAGCTCGCTGCTGGCGGTGATTGGTGCGGCGGTGATCCGCTATGACCATCTCAGCGATTCTTTCTGGACAGGACTGATCCTGGTGCAGCTGGCGAATATCTTCTTTGCCATCGGCCAGGTCGGTTACAAGCGGCTGATGGAAGTGTATCCGCTGGTGCAGCGCACGGCGTTTTCCTGGTTCTACCTCGGTGCCTGTGTGGTGGCGCTGGCGGGTTGGCTGCTGTTCGGTAATTTCGCCAAAATGCCGTCCACGCAGTTACAGTGGGGTGTCCTGCTGTGGCTGGGGGTCGGGGCTTCCGGGATAGGCTACTTTATGTGGAATTACGGTGCCACGCAGGTAGATGCCGGAACACTCGCGATCATGAACAACATGATGGTTCCGGCGGGGTTACTGGTGAATTTTGCCATCTGGCAGGAGCACCCGGACTGGCTTACTTTCAGCATTGGCGCAACTCTGATTGTGGCATCCCTGTGGGTGCACCGGGTATGGATACTGAAGCCGTCTTTACAAAAGGCAGATTGTCCACCGCGTGCTGACGCGTCGCGCGAATAAACGACTCCACAGCCGGCTGACGCTGTTCCCCGCTGCGGTTTGCGGCATACAGCCGGCTCCATAACCCCTCACCTAAGGTTTTGGTCACCACCATCCCCTGTCTCTCAAAATTTTCCACCGCCCAGTGCGGCAGGGCGGCGATCCCCATACGGGCGGCGACCATCTGGATCATCAGCAGGGTGTTATCCACGGTTTTTATCTGCGGGGAAACGCCTGCCGGTTGCAGGAAACGCCGCCAGATATCAAAGCGCTGACGCTGTACCGGATAAATCAGCAGGGTTTCCGACGTCAGATCCTGCGGCTGAATATGCAGACGGCGGGCCAGAGGATGATCCGGTGCTACCACCAGCTTCACTTCATAGTCAAACAGCGGTGTGTAGGTCAGCTTTCCGTTGTGCTGTTCATCAATATCAGATGTCAGCACCACATCGAGTTCGCGTTTCAGCAGCTCCGGCTGCGGATCAAAACTGACCCCTGAGGTGAAATCGACATTAATCTGCGGCCAGCTCTCGCGGAAATGCGCCAGTGCGGGGGTCAGCCACTGAATGCAACTGTGGCACTCAATCGCCACACGCAGTGCGGTCAGACCCGGTTCATTACACTCCCGGATAGCGTCTTTCACCAGCGGCAGCACCTGCTCTGCCAGTTGTAACAGTACCTGTCCCTGCGGGGTGAATTGCAGCGGCTGGGTTTTGCGGATAAAAACCCGGTAGCCGAGCCGGTGCTCCAGTTCACTGAACTGATGGGAAAGGGCGGATTGTGTCTGATGCAATGTAGTTGCCGCACCCGCGAGCGATCCTGACTGATTCAGTGCCTGAATCGTTTTTAAATGTTTTATTTCTATCATGAGGAACCTTCAGGTTAGCGATGAAGAATTTGCGCTTGTTTCTTATACAGTACCCGTTGATTATGGATGTGTAAACATCTGGATGGCTAAATGATAGGATTTTTTATGACGACACATAATCACACTCTGGGTTTTCCGCGTATCGGTCTGAAAAGAGAACTGAAAAAAGCGCTTGAAGGTTACTGGGCAGGACAGATTTCACAGGATGAACTGCGCGATACCGGTCGCGAATTACGCCGTCGCCACTGGCAGCTGCAAAAAGAGGCCGGAGTTGAATTATTACCGGTCGGGGATTTCGCCTGGTATGATCATGTCCTCGGCACCAGCCTGCTGTTCGGTAATGTGCCGCCACGTCATGCCGGAGCGGACGGGAAAATTGACCTTGATACCTTGTTCCGTATCGCGCGTGGCCGCGCCCCTTCCGGGGAACCGGCCGCCGCAGCGGAAATGACCAAATGGTTTAACACTAACTACCACTACATTGTGCCGGAATTTCAGCGCGGGCAAACCTTCACCGTGAGCTGGCCGCAGTTGTTTGATGAAGTGGATGAAGCACTGCAACAGGGTTTTGCGGTTAAACCGGTGCTGCTCGGGCCGGTGACATACCTGTGGCTCGGGAAAGTGAAAGGTGCTCAGTTTGACCGCTTATCATTACTGCCGTCACTGCTGGCAGCCTATAAAACAGTGCTGGAAAAACTGGCGGAACGCGGTATTGAGTGGATCCAGATTGATGAACCGGCACTGGTGCTGGATTTGCCGACGGAGTGGCAGGATGCTTACCGCACCGCGTATGACGCCTTGCAGGGACATGGAAAACTGCTGCTGACCACCTATTTTGATGGAGTGAGTCATCACTTACCGCTTATCAGTGAATTGCCGGTGCAGGGGCTGCATGTCGATTTTGTCGCAGGGCGCGATGATATTCAGGCGGTTCATGACGCATTACCGGCAGACTGGCTGCTCTCTGCCGGTCTTATCAACGGACGAAATGTCTGGCGTGCAGATCTGCGGCAAAAATATGATGTGATCGCTCCGCTGGCCGGAAAACGCGATCTGTGGATCGGTACATCCTGTTCGCTGCTGCACAGTCCGATTGACCTGCGCGATGAAACCAAACTGGATGAAGAAGTAAAAAGCTGGTTTGCTTTTGCACAGCAAAAATGTGAGGAACTGGCACTGCTGACCCGTGCGGTCAACGGCGGTACGGCGGATGACATCGCTGCGCTGGAGGAATACAGCGCACCAATCACGCTGCGCCGCCACTCTTCCCGTGTGCATAATGCCGCAGTGGCCGCCCGCCTGACTGCCGTGACTGACTGTGACAGTGAACGCGCCGCACCGTATGCTGAACGGGCAGAGGCGCAGCGGCGCCGTTTCAGTCTGCCGCTGTGGCCGACCACCACGATCGGTTCTTTTCCGCAAACCACGGAAATCCGCGGGCTGCGCCTGAACTTCAAAAAAGGGAATATCGATAAAGCATTCTATCGCACCAGTATCTCTGAACATATTAAGCAGGCAATTAATGAGCAGGAACGACTCGGACTGGATGTTCTGGTTCACGGTGAAGCGGAACGTAATGACATGGTGGAATATTTCGGTGAGCATCTCGACGGCTATGTCTTTACCCAGAACGGCTGGGTGCAGAGTTACGGCTCCCGCTGTGTGAAACCGCCGGTGATTATCGGCGATATCAGCCGTCCGCAACCGATCACCGTTGACTGGGCAACTTACGCGCAATCCCTTACCAGCAAGCCGGTGAAAGGCATGCTGACCGGACCGGTCACGATCCTCTGCTGGTCGTTCCCGCGTGAGGATGTCAGCCGTGAAACCATTGCCAGACAGATTGCCCTGGCACTGCGTGATGAAGTGGACGATTTGCAGAAAGCCGGGATCGGTATTATCCAGATAGATGAACCGGCACTGCGCGAAGGGCTGCCGCTGCGCCGGGCAGAATGGGCGGAGTATCTCACCTGGGCGGTGGATGCCTTCCGGCTGAATGCGGCGGTTGCGGAGAATGACACTCAGATCCACACCCACATGTGTTACTGCGAATTCAATGACATCATGGATTCCATTGCAGCGCTGGATGCGGATGTGATCACCATTGAAACATCACGTTCAGATATGGAATTGCTGGAAGCATTTGAACATTTTGATTATCCGAATGAAATCGGGCCGGGTGTCTATGATATTCACTCACCGAATGTGCCGGAAGTGGAGTGGATTGAAGCCCTGCTGCGTAAAGCGGCGGATAAGATTGCTGTTGAGCGTCTGTGGGTCAACCCGGACTGCGGCCTGAAAACCCGTGGCTGGGATGAAACCCGCAAAGCCCTGGCGAACATGGTGGAAGCGGCACGCCGTCTGCGGGAAAACCCGCTGACATCCCGCTGAGTGAAATCCCTCTCTATAATAGCGTTATACAAAGAAGAAATAAGCCGGTCAGTAATATGACCGGCTTCTTCATTGTGTGATAAAATTCTCATCTTTATGTAATTGATTCATTGGTGTGTTTCAATGGAGTGATGATAATCACTAAATTTTGCCTGATGACACGTTACAGTGTCCTCAATAATCATTTTTTCGCTAAGGAGTTCAGGATGGCTGATGTATTTCATTTAGGTTTGACTAAAGCAGATTTACAGGGTGCGACGCTGGCTATCGTACCGGGCGATCCGAACCGGGTCGAAAAAATTGCCCGCCTGATGGACAACCCTGTTCATCTCGCGTCTCTGCGTGAGTTCACTTCATGGCGCGGCGAACTGGACGGCAAAGCGGTAATTGTCTGCTCAACCGGTATCGGCGGCCCGTCCACCTCTATCGCGGTTGAAGAACTGGCACAGCTTGGGATCCGCACGTTCCTGCGTATCGGCACCACCGGCGCGATTCAGGAAAACATTAATGTTGGTGATGTCCTTGTTACCACTGCGGCCGTGCGCCTGGATGGTGCAAGCCTGCACTTTGCACCGATGGAATTCCCTGCCGTGGCTGATTTTGAATGCACCACCGCACTGGTGAATGCGGCGAAAGAAGCCAAAGCCACCGTTCACATCGGGGTGACCGCTTCTTCTGATACTTTCTATCCGGGTCAGGAACGTTATGATACTTTCAGCGGCCGCGTGACCCGCCGGTTCAAAGGATCGATGAAAGAATGGCAGGAAATGGGCGTAATGAACTTTGAAATGGAATCCGCCACACTGCTGACCATGTGTGCCAGCCAGGGGCTGCGTGCCGGTATGGTTGCAGGGGTTATCGTTAACCGTACCCAGCAGGAAATTCCTGACGAAGCGAAGATGAAGAAAACAGAATCCAATACACTGGACATCGTGGTGGAAGCCGCCCGTCATCTCATCTGATCGTTACCGGTTTCATGAATCAGCCGTCTCACCGGGTTTTCCGGTGATGCGGCTTTTTTTTAATCATTCATTCTGTAAATCTGATACAGTGATCGTGCTGAACATACTGATAATAATGATAAAGAGGTATCAATGACCAGACAGCCATTACCGCATCCTTCTGTACTGCCGCTCGACGGCGGGATCAATTTCCGTGACCTGGGAAACAAAGTGCTGCCGGACGGCAGTAAAATCAAACCCGGCCTGCTGTACCGCGCCGGGGCGCTTGATCGCCTGAGCGATAACGACTTAACCCGCCTGACAGAGCAAAACTTATTTCAGATCCTGGATTACCGTGACAGCGGTGAAATTGCTGATAAACCGGATCGTTTGTGGAATGGTGCGCTGTACACGAACGCACCGGCAAATCCGATGTCAAAAGAAGTGGATGCCAATCTTGAGAAGCTCGGCAATGAGGCGCTGACAGAATTTGATCCGAAAGCTTTTATGCTGCGTCTCTATGAACTGCTGCCGCTGGAAAACCCGGCTTATCATGCACTCGGTGATATGCTGTGCAACCCGGAAAAAGGCGGGATTGTGCAGCACTGTGCGGTCGGCAAAGACCGGACCGGGGTAGGCTCGGCTCTGGTACTTTTTGCGCTCGGCGCGGATACTGATATGGTGATGGAGGATTACCTGCTGACCAATGACACGCTGGCACCGTACCGCCATGAACTGCTGGCGGAGCACGCGAAAAACATGCCGGACGCAGTGGTGGAAAAATTTGCCTATGTCTATTCCGTACAACCTGATTTTCTGAATACTGCGCTGAAAAGTATTCACTCGCATTATGGCAGTATTGATAACTGGCTGGCGAAAGATATCGGGCTGACAACCGCAGTCCGCGATAAAATCCGTAACCATTTCCTTGAGTAATATCAGGTTCTTTTAATAATATCATATAGTAAGGAGAATTTTCCGGCACCGGCAAATATCACAACCACCGTCACCGCATTTGTCTGTGAACATGAGTTTTGGGCATTGCCGATCGTTTTTGTGCTGGCATTCGGTGAATCTCTCGCATTTCTTTCTCTGTTGTTCCCGGCGACGGTGATCCAGCCCGGGGTCAGGGCGCTGATCGGGGAAGGCGGGCTGAATTTTCTGCTCCCCGCAAACCCTGGCCAGAGGGCATCAGTTCTTTGAAAAATGGGGAGTATGGGGTGTCTTCTTCGGGCTGAAATGGATGCCCGGGCTGATGGGCGGATAGGGCCGGATTTTCACCGGATTACATTGATTTTTGCGTGACGCGCCGAAAAAAACGGCGGACAGCAAAAAGATAGTGGACATCTGTACAGTGCTATTTTACCGTAAGCGGCGTAAGTGACTCGCGGAGGAGACGGCCATCGTGGATATTCAGTGGCTTTATGGTTTTATCGGCATTCTTAGCGGTATTTTGCTGGGTGGCGGTGCGGTCTGGTTCAGCCTGCAACAGCGGCTGGCGGACAAAAACCGGTTGTTACAGGACAATATTGCACAACTTGCTCTGCTGGATGAAACCCGGCGTCAGGCCGCGTACTGGCAGCAGGCCAGAGAACAGAGTGAACAGTCACTGGAAAACGCACGTCATATCAGTACACAGCAGGAAGCAGAAATCCGTGAACTGACTACCAGGCTGGAAGAGAGCCGCCTGGCTGCCGAAGAAAAACAGCGGTTGCTGCTTAACAGTGAGCAGCGCCTGAATACCCAGTTTGAAAACCTGGCATCCCGCATTTTTGAACAGAGCGGTCGCCGGACGGATGAACTCAACCGGCAGAGCCTGTCTATGCTGCTGCGTCCGTTCCGTGAACAACTGGATAACTTTAACAGGCAGGTGCAGGAAAGTTACAGCCAGGAAAGTCGCGAACGCCACACCCTGACACATGAAATTCAGCGCCTGCAACAACTCAATCTGCGGATGGCGCAGGAAGCGGTCAATCTCACCAATGCCCTGAAAGGCGACAACAAAATGCAGGGTAACTGGGGGGAAACGATTCTTGCCCGAATCCTGGAAGCCTCCGGTCTGCGTGAAGGGCATGAATTTGCCACGCAGGTCAGCCTGAAAAATGAACAACAGAGCCGTTATCAACCGGATGTGGTAATTTACCTGCCTCAGAATAAGCAGGTGATTGTTGATGCCAAAGTGTCACTGGTGGCCTATGAGCGTTACTTTAACAGCGACACCCCGGAAGCACGGCAGGCTGCACTGACAGAGCATATTAATTCTGTGCGCCAGCATGTCCGGGGTCTGAGCCGCAAAGCGTACCAGGAACTTAACGGTATTAACTCACTGGATTATGTGCTGATGTTTATCCCTGTTGAACCTGCGTTTCTGGCAGCGGTCGGACAGGAAAGTGTGCTGCTGGATGAAGCACTCAGAAGCAATATTATGCTGGTCAGTCCGTCCACACTTCTGGTAGCACTGCGGACAATTGCCAATCTCTGGCGTTATGAACACCAGCATGAAAACAGTCAGGCGATTGCACAGCGGGCTGCCCGTCTGTATGACAAACTCCGGCTGTTCACGGAAGACATGGACGGTATCGGCCAGGCGCTGGATAAAGCTCAGAGCATTTACCACGGGGCAATAAAAAAACTGACCACCGGACGGGGAAACCTGCTCTCACAGGCAGAAAGTTTCCGTGAACTGGGGGTTGAGGTAAAACGTCCGCTGGATGACATTCTGGTGCAAAAAGCCCGCCTCAGTGAACAGCAAGACACAGCTGCGGATGAACCGCCGGAGGTGCCGGCTAATTTCGCAGAACAACACAATGGGCATAGGGTTTTGCGGTAAAGGCTGATACACTTTTCCGATCACTAATTCATGCACTCAGGCAAAACAGGCAAGAAGAGAATGGAAGAGCAATCACGGGATACAATCGATTTTGGTTTTCGCACTGTTAACAGAAACGAAAAAGCAGGTATGGTGGCGAACGTCTTTCATTCTGTCGCTGCAAAATACGATCTGATGAATGACCTGATGTCTTTCGGCATCCACCGTGTCTGGAAACGTTTTACTATTGATGCCAGTGGTGTTCGCCGTGGCCAGCGGGTGCTGGATCTTGCCGGGGGAACCGGTGACTTCACTGCAAAATTCTCCCGTATGGTCGGTGAAAACGGTCAGGTGATCCTCGCGGATATCAACGACTCCATGCTGAAAATGGGCCGGGAAAAACTGCGTAACCACGGGGTTGTCGGCAATGTGAGCTATGTTCAGGCGAATGCCGAAGAACTGCCGTTTCCGGATGATTACTTCAACTGCATCATTATCTCTTTCGGGCTGCGTAATGTTACCGATAAAGACAAAGCACTTCGCTCCATGTTCCGTGTGTTAAAACCGGGTGGTCGTCTTCTGGTGCTGGAATTCTCCAAACCGGTGCTTGAACCGCTGAGCAAAGTGTATGACGCGTATTCCTTCCACGTACTGCCGCGTATCGGGCAGGCGGTCGTAAATGATGCGGACAGTTACCGCTATCTTGCTGAATCTATCCGCATGCATCCGGATCAGGAAACTCTGAAAGGTATGATGGAAAATGCCGGATTTGAGTATGTTTCCTACACCAATATGACCGGCGGCATTGTGGCGCTGCATAAAGGATTCAAATTCTGATATGGCTGATACGTTTGCAGAAAATATTCCGTCTCCTGTCAGTCCGCAGGTACTTTATCCTGTGGTTGCCGGATTTCTGGAAACAGTACTCAACCGGTTGTTGTACAGCGAAGCTGTACTGAAACCGGCCCGTGCCCGTCTGACCGGAAAAACACTGACACTCCGGCTGACAGAGCCGGATGTGCAGTTCACGCTGATTTTCAGTGAAAAACAGCTGGATGTGATTTCCTGCCGGGAAGACCCGGCAGACTGTGTGCTGCAAACCCGTTTTCTCACGTTGCTGAAACTGAAAGATAAACAACAGCTTTCAGCCCTGATCCGGCAGGGTGATGTCATTATTGACGGCGATATGCAGGTTATTCAGCATTTTTCAGCATTGCTGGATATGGCGGAATGGGACCCGGCACATTATCTGGCGCCGTATACCGGTGATATTGCCGCGCAGACAGTGACACAGATTGCGGTAAAAGGCGGGCAGTTTATCCGCAGGGCGGTATGTCGTCAGCAGGAGTATCTGACCGGTGCAGTCACCCGCGAATGGGCGCTGGCACCTTCCGTCCTGGAAGCCGCCCATTTCTGTGATGAAGTTGCAGATGTTGCACAAATCGCAGATGAACTTGAGGCACGCCTCGCCCGTCTGGAAAAAAGAGCAGGAACCGGGTATGAGACCGAGTGAAATAAAACGCCTCTATTTTATCATCCGTACTCTCCTGAATTACGGTCTGGATGAACTGATCCCTAAAAACCGCCTGAGCTGGGCAATTCGTCTCTGGCGCCGTTCACTGTTCTGGATACCGAACAAGCATAAAGACAAAGTGCTGGGGGAGCGTCTGCGTCTGGCTTTGCAGGAACTGGGGCCGGTATGGATAAAATTCGGGCAGATGCTCTCCACCCGCCGGGATTTATTCCCGCCGGCCATTGCTGATCAGCTCGCGCTGTTGCAGGATCGTGTTTCATCGTTTGACGGTAACCTGGCGAAAAAAACTATTGAGGATGCCCTGGAAGGGCCGGTGGAAACCTGGTTTGATGATTTTGATATCACACCGCTGGCATCCGCCTCGATTGCGCAGGTACACACTGCGGTGCTGAAAGAAAACGGGCAGGCTGTGGTGCTGAAGGTGATCCGTCCGGATATTCTGCCGGTGATTCAGGCTGATATTCATCTGATGTACCGGCTGGCGAATATGGTTCCGCTGTTACCGGACGGCAGACGTCTGCGGCCGAAAGAGGTTGTCCGCGAGTATGAAAAAACGCTGCTGGATGAACTGAATCTGCAACGCGAAGCGGCTAATGCCATTCAGTTGCGGCGCAATTTTGAAAACAGTCCGATGCTCTATGTGCCGGAGGTTTATCCGGATCTCTGCCGTGAGAATGTGCTGATCATGGAGAGAATCTACGGTATTCCGGTTTCCGACATTGCGGCTCTGCATGAGCAGGGCACAAACATGAAGTTGTTGGCCGAGCGCGGCGTGCAGGTCTTTTTCACTCAGGTTTTCCGCGACAGCTTCTTCCATGCGGATATGCATCCGGGCAATATTTTTGTCAGTCGTGAGCACCCGGAAGATCCTCAGTATATCGGCATCGACTGCGGTATCGTCGGCTCACTGAATAAAGAAGATAAGCGCTATCTCGCTGAAAACTTTGTTGCCTTCTTTAACCGGGACTACCGTAAGGTGGCTGAACTGCATGTGGATTCCGGCTGGGTGCCGCCGGATACCAATGTGGAAGATTTTGAATTCGCCATCCGCACGGTATGTGAGCCGATTTTTGAAAAACCGCTGGCAGAGATCTCTTTTGGTCATGTGCTGCTGAATCTGTTTAATACTGCCCGGCGCTTTAATATGGAAGTTCAGCCGCAACTGGTTTTATTACAAAAAACTCTGTTGTATGTTGAGGGGCTGGGACGTCAGCTCTATCCGCAACTGGATCTGTGGAAAACCGCGAAGCCGTTTCTTGAATCGTGGCTGAAAAGTCAGATTGGTATGAAAGCGGTGATCCGCGGAATCAAAGAAAAAGCGCCATTTTGGGCAGAAAAGCTGCCGGAATTACCGGAGCTGGTGTATGACAGCCTGAAACAGCAGCGCCGTCTGCAATCCGGTGTTGAACGGTTGACAGAACAGATGAAACAGCAGCAGTCTGTTCAGCGGAAAGCGAATTTTTCGCTGGGAATAGGGGCAACACTGTTTATCTGCGCCAGCCTGTTCTACTTGGCCGGTGCACCTGTTGCGCCATGGATTCTGATGTTTTTTGGTGCGCTCACCTGGGTAACAGGATGGTGGCAATCCGGTAAAATGAAGTAAAGGTTGAGTTAAAACAAAGTTTCAACCTGTGTTGTGTATTTCCGTATACGGCTGTGGTTGTATATAATGAAATAAGTAGGTCCATATCAATTTGAGGTAAAACTAATGGCCGGTATTAATATTTGGCAATTGTTAATTATTGCTGTGATTGTTGTACTCCTGTTCGGAACAAACAAACTCCGTACACTGGGGTCTGATTTAGGCGCATCTATCAAAGGCTTCAAAAAAGCAATCGGTGATGACGATCAGAACAAAGCAGATACAACAACAGCCGGAAAAGACGCGGATTTTGAACAAAAAAATATCGCCGAAAAGAAAGCTGATTCAGCTGAGCAGCCAGAGAATAAAAACAAAGAGCAGGTATAACCCGTGTTTGACATCGGTTTTGGTGAACTGATCTTAGTATTGGTTATCGGACTTGTGGTTCTGGGACCTGAGCGTCTCCCGGTTGCTGTGAAAACAGTAGCCGGCTGGATCCGTGTGATGCGTTCAATGGCTGCTAATGTGCAGAATGAACTGACTCAGGAACTCAAGCTTCAGGAATTGCAGGATAACCTGAAAAAGATGGAAGAGCAGGCCGGTAAAGCGATTTCACCTGAATTGAAGGCGTCGATGGATGAACTGAAAGAGGCAGCGGATACATTGCGCCGCTCTTATCAGGAACCGGTGGATACACTGAAAAAGCAGCTTGATCCGGAAGCACTGGCTGACCAGGAAATTGAAATCCCGCCTGCCCGTCCGGCTTCAGCCGGCATACCGGCGGCGGAAAATCCGGCTCCGGCTGCTGCTGAGAAATTCCCTGCCGGCCTATCACCGGAAGTCAGTGACACTGAACAAGTACAGTCACCGGTAACTGTTGCCGCGTCAGATTCACAGAAACATTAATAGATTACGGTAAAAGTACGTTATGGCTGTTGAAGACACGCAACCGCTGATCGCTCATTTAATTGAATTACGAAAACGCATCCTCAACAGTCTGATTGCTGTCTTTGTTGTGTTTGTTGCGCTGGCGTATTTCTCAAATGACATCTATCAGCTGGTATCATCGCCGCTGGTGAGCAAATTGCCGCAGGGCTCGAACATGATAGCAACGGATGTTGCATCACCGTTCCTGGCGCCGATTAAGCTGACCATTATGGTCTCTATTTTTATTTCGGCACCGTATATTCTGTATCAGGTCTGGGCTTTTATCGCACCGGCGTTGTATAAGCATGAACGCCGGTTATTAATGCCGCTGCTGTTTTTCAGCACCGTGCTTTTTTATATGGGGATGGCATTCGCGTACTTTGTTGTCTTTCCTCTGGCGTTTGGTTTTTTTACCTCGACAGCACCACAGAATGTGGTCATCGCGACGGATATTAATAACTATCTCAGCTTTGTTATGGCGCTTTTCATGGCGTTTGGTATCTCCTTTGAGGTTCCGATAGCCATCATTCTGATGTGCTGGAGTGGTGCAACAACCGTTGCCTCACTGAAGCAGAAGCGGCCGTATATTCTGGTCGGGGCTTTTGTGGTGGGAATGCTGCTGACGCCGCCGGATGTATTTTCGCAGACACTATTGGCTATCCCGATGTATCTGCTGTTTGAAGTTGGTGTGTTCTTTGCCCGTTTCTATGTACCGCGCAGTAAAGCACAACCACAGGATGAAGAAGCCGAAGAGTAACGCGATACCGTGTCAGATAAAAACCGCCTTAACAACGGGGCGGTTTTTGTTTCTGAGCCGTGGCAAATGGTCAGCATTTCCTGATAAAGCTGGAGTTGTCCACTTTTTTGGTCAGTTCCTTACTGATCAGTGTCAGTAACAGTACTGAACGGGTTTCGCCATCCGGTTCCTGATAAATAGCTTCCAGGCCTTTAAACATCCCTTCGGTGATTTCCACAATATCCCCGGGCTGAGGAACATTTTGCTCTGACAAGCTGATACATTCGGCATTTTTCAGCTCTTCAATCAATGATGCAGGAACAACCGCAGGCAGCCGCCCGAAACGGACGAAATGATTTACACCACGCGTTGAATTAATCGTGGTTGTATGGATAGTTTCGGGATCAAAAGAGATAAACAGATAATTCGGGAATAAGGGCTCATTGACAGTCACACGTTTGCCGCGAACCACTTTTTCAATATTCGCCATAGGTGTCAGGCATTCCACCTGCTGCCGCTGCAAATGTTCCATTGCCCGCGGAAGTTGTCCGCGTTTGCAGTACAATAAATACCAATCCTTCATTACTCTATCCAACACAGACGGGGCTTATATAAAGCCTGATAATAACAAATTTGTTTTACTATGAATGCAGCAAATGACGATTTAAGACAAATGAGTGTGAATTCAGTCCCTTATTTGAGTTGCTTTTTGCCGTAGAATGATGTCATTTAATGGGTTATAAACTAATTATCCATTTATAATGACAGAATAATAAGGGCAATGTTGATGGACGTTTTTTTACTCAGTAACGGCAAACTTTCCGGTAATCCGCAATGGCTGAGCTATGCACAGGATCGCATTCGGGCAATGATACAAACCCGCGGGATAAGCTCTGCGGTGCTGATTGCGTATGCGGTTATCCGAGCCGATCATGACCAGCGTGCCCGTGAACTCTCCGAAGCACTGGGTATTGATGTTACCTGCATTGAACACTTTGATTCCCCGGTCCGGGCTGTCGAAAATGCAGAATGTATTCTTGTCAGCGGCGGAAATACCTGGTTGCTGAATCAGTTACTGCATGAAAATGGCCTGGTTGTTCCTATTCAGCGCGCGGTCCGTGAACGAAATATTCCGTATATCGGCTGGAGTGCCGGATGTAATGTTGCCACACCGAGTATCCGGACCACCAATGATATGCCGGTGCGTAACTGTGTGGTGATGCCGTCTCTGGGGCTGTTTCCTGTCCAGATTAACCCCCATTATATTGATGCTGTCATCAGTGGCCAAATGGGGGAAACCCGTGATGAGCGGATTGCGGAATTCTGCGCCATCAACCCGGATGAGATTGTTGTGGCGCTGCGTGAAGGCAGCGGCTTCCATATTACCGGAGATGAGCTGCATTATTTCAGCGGCAAAAATGAAGGATTTAAACTCTTTCAGCACAACAAAACATTCCCGGAACAATTTGATACCAGTGCTCTGACGGAATGGGTTCCGTTCCGCTGCTGCTGATCCCTGTACTTGTAACAGTGGGCGGGATTCCTATAATGGAGTCCCTTCCACCTGCTGACAGATTAATAACATAATGAAATATCGGGACCTGAGAGATTTTCTCACCATTCTGGAAAGTCAGGGCGAGCTTAAACGGATCAAAACTGAAGTTGATCCTTACCTCGAAATGACGGAAATTGCTGATCGCACCCTGCGTGCAGGCGGCCCTGCATTGCTGTTTGAAAATCCGAAAGGTTATGCAATGCCGGTGCTTTGTAATCTGTTCGGCACAACCAAACGGGTTGCGATGGGAATGGGGCAGGAGGATGTTAAAGCACTGCATGATGTCGGCAAACTACTGGCTTTCCTGAAAGAACCTGATCCGCCGAAAGGGTTCCGCGATCTTATCAATAAGCTGCCGAAGTTTAAGCAGGTTCTGAATATGCCGACCAAGCGGCTGAGTTCCGCGCCGTGTCAGACGCATGTTTTCACCGGCGATGACGTGGATCTGACAAAAATTCCGGTTATGCACTGCTGGCCGGATGATGCGGCACCGCTTATTACTTGGGGGCTGACTGTCACCCGGGGGCCGTTTAAAGATCGTCAGAATTTAGGTATTTACCGCCAGCAGGTGCTGGGGAAAAATAAACTGATTATGCGCTGGTTATCGCACCGCGGCGGCGCACTCGATTTTCAGGAATGGTGTCAGGCACATCCTGGTGAACGTTTCCCGGTTGCGGTGGCTCTGGGTGCTGATCCCGCGACAATTCTCGGGGCGGTGACACCGGTTCCGGATACACTGTCCGAATATGCATTTGCCGGGTTACTTCGCGGTAATAAGTCCGAAGTGGTGAAATGCATTTCGAATGACCTGGAAGTTCCTGCCGGCGCTGAAATTATCCTCGAAGGGTATATTGAACCGGGCGAAACAGCACCGGAAGGGCCTTATGGGGATCATACCGGTTATTATAATGAAGTTGATGATTTCCCTGTCTTTACTGTCACACATATTACCCAGCGTGATGAGCCTATCTATCATTCAACCTATACCGGCAGGCCACCGGATGAACCGGCGACACTGGGTGTGGCACTGAACGAAGTGCTGGTGCCGATTCTGCAGAAACAATTCCCGGAAATCGTGGATTTCTATCTGCCGCCGGAAGGATGTTCATACCGCCTGGCCGTTGTCACCATGAAAAAGCAGTATGCGGGACATGCAAAGCGGGTCATGATGGGTGTCTGGTCGTATTTACGGCAATTTATGTACACTAAATTTGTGATTGTCTGCGATGATGATATCAATGCCCGTGACTGGAATGATGTGATCTGGGCGATTACCACCCGGATGGATCCGGCCCGGGACACGGTGATGATGGAGAATACCCCGATTGACTATCTCGATTTTGCGTCTCCGGTATCGGGGCTGGGGTCGAAGATGGGGCTTGATGCAACAAATAAATGGCCCGGCGAAACCTCGCGTGAATGGGGTAAACCGATTGTCATGACCGATGAAGTCAGACAACGCGTTGACGCCTTATGGGATGAATTAAATATTCTCAATAATTGAGGGAGCACATGGCAACGTTAAACTGCAAAGTTACCTCTGTTGAATCTATAACGGATACGGTATACCGCATAAAATTATTACCGGATGGCGATTTTTCATTCAAAGCCGGGCAATACCTGATGGTAGTAATGGATGAACGTGATAAACGCCCGTTCTCAATGGCATCCGCGCCGTCATCACAGAAAGAAATTGAGCTGCACATCGGTGCATCCGAATTCAATCTTTATGCGATGGCAGTGATGGATCGGATCCTGGATAACCGTCGGGTAACCATTGATATCCCGCACGGTAAAGCCTGGTTCCGGGAAAACAGTGATGCACCGATGCTCCTGATTGCCGGAGGAACCGGTTTTTCTTACACCCGTTCTGTTCTGCTGGCTGCACTGGAAGAAAAACCGCAACGTGATATTACTTTTTACTGGGGTGCCAGAGAGCATGTTTATCTCTATGACCTTGGCGAATTACAGGCTCTTGCCGAAACACATCCTAACCTGAAAGTCATCCCTGTTGTTGAACAGCCGGATGATACCTGGCGCGGACGGACAGGTACTGTACTCAGTGCTGTTCTGGATGACTTTGGTTCACTGGCCGGAAAAGATATCTATATTGCCGGTCGTTTTGAAATGGCCAAAATCGCCCGTGAACGTTTCTGTCAGGAGCGTGGTGCAGATGCTGCCCGTCTGTTTGGTGATGCGTTCGAATTTATTTAAAGAAAATCCCGCCCCCTGACGGCGGGAGTATGCTGATAACGGGTCAGCTAAACGATTAAAACAGTGTCAGCGACGTATTGTGCAGTGTGATGAAGCAGAAAATGTCGCTGTTGTTTATAAAGCCCTCAGTGATCAGCCGGGAACACGTTCAATCACGGTTGCGATCCCCTGACCGAAACCAATACACATCGTTGCCAGGCCAAACTGTGCGTCCCGCTGTTCCATGACAGTCAGCAGTGAATTAATGATCCTGGTTCCGGAACAGCCGAGAGGATGTCCGAGTGCGATCGCGCCGCCATGCAGATTCACTTTGTCATCATAATGATCAGATAATCCCATACCTTTCAGACAGGCGAGTGCCTGCGCGGCAAATGCTTCGTTCAGTTCGATAACATCAATATCAGTCAGTGTCAGCCCGGCTTTTTTCAGTACCACCTGTGTTGCCTGTACCGGGCCGTATCCCATCAGCGCCGGTTCACAGCCGGTAACGCTCATTGCCCGTATAACTGCTCTCGGAGACAAGCCATACTCGCGGGCATAGTGCTCTCCGGCCAGCAGAGTCACTGATGCGCCATCTGAAATTGCTGAGGAATTACCGGCAGTAACGGTACCGCTGACCGGATCAAACACCGGACGCAATGCCGCCAGCTCAGCCAGGCTGTTGTTATCCCGCACGGTTTCATCCCGGATGGCCGTGACAGGCACTCCGGCAGGGTTATGTCCCTGAGTCGGATGGATTTCATGGCTGAATCTGTTGTCACGGAATGCCTGCGCAGCCCGCTGATGAGAACGCAATGCAAATTCATCCTGTGATTCACGGCTGACAGAAAACTGACGCGCCAGAGCTTCAGCGGTTAATCCCATCATGCCGGAAGCTTTGGCCGTGTGCAACGCGGCTGCCGGATTGATATCGATACCGTGTGCCATCGGGATATGACCCATATGTTCAACACCGCCCGCGAGAACCAGTTTGCCATCCCCGGTTTGGATTAGACGGGCAGCATCATGCAGCGCCTGCATTGATGAACCGCACAGGCGGTTAACCGTGACTGCGGGTACAGTATGCGGAATATCCGTCAGCAGAGCCGCATGACGGGCAATGTTAAATCCCTGTTCCCCTGTCTGCTGCACACAACCCCAGATAATGTCATCAATATCTTCTGCATTGACATTGTTACGTTTTATCACTGCGCTCATGACTTCCGCTGAGAGTGTTTCCGCCCTGACATGCCGGAATATACCGTTTTTTGAGCGACCCATTGAGGTGCGGAGACCATCAATTACCATGACCTTTTCCATATGAACCTCACTGTACAGTAACAGGGTGACTATCCGGCTGCGGATAATAGGTCGTGTTATTAACAGCATGCGCCCGCAGGCTGTCCGGAATGGTATAAAGCGGACCAAGCGCACTGTATTGTTCTGCTTTTTCACAGAAAGCCCGGGTGCCTATGTCGTCCAGATAACGGAAAATACCGCCCCGGAATGGCGGGAAACCAAGACCGTAAACCAGTGCCAGATCAGCTTCGGCCGGGCTGCTGATAATGCCTTCTTCATAGCACCGGATAACTTCGTTCACCATCGGAATCATCAGGCGGTCGATAATGTCGTCCGCCGTAAAATTGCGGGGTATTCGCCCCAGCGGTGCAAGTACTTTTTCAAGCTGTTCATCGGGCTGCTTTTGCTGGCGGCCTTTGCCGTCATCGGTATGACGGTAAAAACCGAGATGGTTTTTCTGCCCCAGCCGTTTCAGCCCGGCAAACAGGCTGATGACATTGAGGTCAGCAACGACCATCCGTTCCGGATAGCTCTCTGCCATAACGTGCTGTACATGATTGGCAGTATCCAGCCCGACAACATCGAGCAATAACGCCGGCCCCATCGGCCAGCCGAATTCCTGTTCCATCACGCGATCCACTGTCTCAATATCAGCTCCGGCGGAAACCAGCATAGAGAAGGCATTCAGATACGGAAACAGCACCCGGTTGATAAAAAACCCCGGACAATCTCCCACCACAACAGGCGTTTTTCCCATTTTGTGCGCGTAATGCACCACAGCGGCAATTGTACTGTCTGCGGTTTTTTCCCCGCGGATAATTTCAACCAGCAGCATTTTGGGAACGGGATTGAAAAAATGCATTCCGCAGAAATTTTGCGGGCGTTGCAGCGCCTGAGCCAGTTCGCTGACGGGGATAGAAGAGGTGTTTGATGTCAGAATGCAGTGTTCACTGACCTGTTGTTCAATATCCGCCAGCACTTTTTGTTTGACGGCTTTATTTTCAACAACAGCTTCAACCACAATATCACAGTCACTGATATCGTCATCGTGGCGGACCGGATGGATAGCAGCCCGTATTCCGGCGGCCTGAACCAATGTCATTTTTCCCTGCTGACACTGTTTTTCCAGCAATTTTACGGCTTCATTAATTCCGGCCTGAAGAGCTGCGGGCTGAATATCTTTCAGTTGCACCGGTATGCCGCTGTAAGCTGATTGGTAAGCAATACCGCCACCCATAATTCCTGCGCCGATAACGGCGGCTTGTCCGGGGGCATCACGTAATACTGTCTGTTGGCGGGTAAGGCCTTTGACATACTGTTCATTCAGAAACAGTGAAACCAGCGCCCGGGCTGTCAGTGTCCGGGTCAGCGGAACAAAATGAGCGGTTTCACAGAGCAGTGCTTCATCACGCGGCAGTCCGGCACCGGCTTCAATTCCTTTTACCGCCGCCATTGGTGCGGGGTAATGTTTTCCGGCCTTTTGCCGGACAAGGGCTTTGGCGGTGATAAAACTCATCTGTAGTTCTGCAGGGTGTAATTGTAACGCCATTTTTTTCTGCTGCCGTCGTGTCTGCCAGTCAATCCGGCCACTGACAGCCTGTTCCAGCAGCATCAGTGAACCGTTGATCAGTTCATCATCCGGCACAATGCCGTCAGCCAGGCCGAGTTTCAGTGCTTCTCCGGCAGTCACAATCTTCCCCTGTGTGATAAGTTCAAGGGCATTGTCACAGCCAATCAGACGGGGCAGCCGGACTGAGCCGCCGAAGCCCGGCATTATACCGAGCCGGGTTTCCGGCAGACCGATACGCAGATCATCGGTCGCGAGGCGGTAGTCTGTTGTCAGTGCGCATTCACATCCTCCGCCGAGCGTGAATTTCCGCAGTGCAGAGACCGTGGGTACCGGCAGATCTTCAATCCGGTTAAACAACCTGTTGGCAAAATTCAGCCACTCAGTCAGTTGTTCAGCCGGCGCATTAAACAGAGAGATAAATTCCGTAATATCCGCCCCCAGAATAAAGCTTTCTTTGGCGGAGGTAATGATAAGGCCTTTCAGCTGCGGCGTTTTTTCAAGACAGGCAATGGCTTCATCCAGTGAGGCAATTGTCCGGGTATCCAGTTTATTTATCGCTCCCTGTGCATCAAAAACAAGCTTTGCAATTCCCTCTTTTTCCCAGCTGACCTTCATTGATTCACTGTGATAAAGCATACGGTTCTCCTTAATTTTGCATCGTTCCGGTAAAGGATGAGAACACCAGGTGGTATGACCAGATGAGGTAATTGTGATTTTTTTGTTAACAAAAGCAAATGAAATGATGATTTTTTGCGCTAAAGATCACGTAAAATGTCGTAATATGCAGAAACAGAAAAGAAAAACGTCGTGACGCACCGAAGATTCCCGGTAAATAACCGGGGATGATATAGACTGCCATATCCATAATTGCGGAGATCATGCTAAGCTTTTGTCACTATCATAATGAAAAAAGGTCAATTCCCATGGAAAAAATGGCATCCCTCTACCGTGAGCATATCGCAACATTATTACAGCGGACCCGCGAGATTTTTGCGCGTGAGAAACTGGACTCGTTACTGATCCATTCCGGCGAACCGATACGCATTTTCCTTGATGATCGTGACTATCCATTTAAAAGTAATGTTTATTTCAAAGCATGGGTTCCGGTAACTGATGTACCGCATTGCTGGTTGTGGACTGATGGCGTGAATAAGCCGAAGTTATGGTTCTATTCCCCGGTTGATTACTGGCACAGTGTTGAGGCACTGCCTTCTTCTTTCTGGACAAATGATGTTGAAGTTATTCATCTGAAGAATGCCGGTGATATTACATCAATGCTGGCATCACAGGATAAAACCCGTACTGCGTATATCGGGCCGGATGCCGGCCGTGCCAGTGCTCTGGGGATCAGCAGCGGCCATATTAACCCGAAAGCTGTACTGGATTTCTTCGCGTTTCACCGTTCGTATAAAACAGATTATGAACTGGCCTGCATGCGTGAAGCACAAAAAATGGCTGTTAACGGGCATCTTGCCGCACATGAGGCTTTTTTATCCGGCCTGAGCGAGTTTGATATCAATATGGCGTATCTGATGGCAACCGGGCATCGTGATACAGATGTGCCGTATGACAATATTGTTGCTCTCAATGAAAACGCAGCCGTTCTGCACTACACCAAACTGAATAAAAATACACCGCGTACACGGCACAGCTTCCTGATCGATGCCGGCGCGGAGTTCAACGGTTATGCTGCAGATTTAACCCGGACTTATGCTGCTGATGCTGACAGTGATTTCGCACAGCTGGTCTCGGATCTGAATGATGAGCAGCAGTCACTGATCAGTGATATTAAAGCCGGGATCCGCTATACCGACTACCATATTCAGATGCATCACCGCATTGCGAAGCTGCTGAAAAAGCATAAGATCATCACCGGCATGTCTGAGGAAGCCATGGTCAGTGAAGGGGTAACCACGCCGTTCCTGCCGCACGGTCTGGGGCATCCGCTGGGTCTTCAGGTTCATGATGCTGCCGGATTTATGCAGAATGACCGGGGTAAACATCTGGCGGCACCGGAAATGTATCCGTTTCTGCGCTGTACCCGTATTCTGGAACCACGTATGGTGCTGACAATCGAACCGGGACTGTATTTTATTGAGTCTCTGCTGGCTCCGTGGCGTGAAGGGAAGTTCAGTCAGCACTTTGACTGGAAACGCATTGAGCAGTTTAAACCTTGTGGCGGTATCCGCATTGAGGATAACATTATTATCCATGACAATAGTGTGGAAAATATGACGCGGGATCTGAATCTGCCGTAATGAAATCGTACCTTATACCGGCTGAGCCGGTTATGTTTACTGAAGAGATTAAAAAAAGCCGTTTCATCACCCTGTTGCAGCATACGGACGGGGTGGATGAAGCAAAGCAATTTATTCAGTCTGTCAAAGATGAATACCCGGATGCCCGGCATCATTGCTGGGCATTTGTTGCAGGGCGTCCGGATGATTCGCAGCAACTGGGTTTTTCTGATGACGGTGAGCCGACCGGAACAGCCGGAAAGCCGATGATTGCCCCGCTGCTCGGCAGCGGTATCGGGGAAATTACGGCGGTGGTTGTCCGCTATTTCGGCGGAATAAAATTAGGTACCGGCGGACTGGTTCGTGCATACGGCAGCGGGGTTCAGCAGGCACTGAAATTATTGGTGACCAAAACAAAAATCCCGCAGGTCATTTGTGAAATAACCTGTGATTACAGCTTTATCAGCCAGGCAGAATTAGTGGTCCGGCAGGTGGACGGCACAGTAATCAACAGTGATTTCGGTGCGGATGTGACGTTACGTATTTCGATTCCTGCTACCTTACTGAGTGAGGTTAGTGATAAATTACGTGACCTGAGCCGGGGGATGTTTGAGCTAAAATGCTCTGACGATGCCACCGGAAACTGATTTCTGAGGACTCTGCTGTAATGCATTTTCGCGCCATAACCCGTATTGTCGGGTTACTTGTCATTATTTTTTCTGTCACCATGATCATCCCCGGGATTGTGGCGCTTATCTATAAAGACGGTGCAGGTAAAGCATTCAGTCAGACATTCCTGGCAGCACTGATTATCGGCCTGCTGCTATGGATCCCGAACCGCAATAAAAAAAGTGAGTTAAAACCAAAAGAAGGTTTTCTGATTGTAGTTCTGTTCTGGACCGTGCTGGGCAGCGTCGGGGCATTACCTTTTATCTTCTCAGAACGCCCTAATCTGTCGGTGACAGATGCGTTTTTTGAGTCATTTTCCGGGTTAACCACAACCGGTGCCACTACGCTGGTCGGGTTGGATACATTGCCCAAAGCGATTCTATTCTACCGTCAGATGTTGCAGTGGCTTGGCGGAATGGGGATCATCGTACTTGCTGTTGCTATCCTGCCGCTGCTGGGGGTCGGGGGAATGCAGTTGTACCGGGCGGAAATGCCGGGTCCGCTGAAAGACAATAAAATGCGTCCGAGGATTGCGGAAACAGCAAAGACTCTCTGGCTTATTTACGTCTTCCTCACTATCGTCTGCGCAATTGCTCTGTGGTTTGCGGGGATGGATGTCTTTGATGCAATCTCCCACAGCTTTTCCACCATCGCTATCGGCGGGTTTTCCACCCATGATGCCAGTATCGGTTACTTTAACAGTCCGGCCATTAATACTATCATTGCCATTTTTCTGCTGATTTCCGGCTGTAACTATGGTCTGCACTTTGCGGTACTGACCGGGCGCAGTCTGGGCGTCTATTGGCGGGATCTGGAATTCCGGATGTTTATTTCCCTCCAGTTTGTGCTGGTCGTGATCTGTGCGTTGGTTTTATGGCAGTTTGGTGTTTATGCTACGGAGGGGCAAACCCTCAACCAGGCATTTTTCCAGGTTGTTTCAATGGCGACGACGGCCGGGTTCTCCACAGACAGTTTCTATAAATGGCCGTTATTTCTGCCGATGCTGCTGCTGTGTGCGGCGTTTGTCGGCGGATGCGCAGGGTCAACCGGCGGTGGTCTGAAGGTTATTCGTATTATGCTGTTGTTCCTTCAGGGGGCACGTGAACTGAAACGCCTGGTGCATCCGAACGCGGTTTACACAATCAAACTGGGTCGCAGGGCATTGCCGGAACGAATCATCGAAGCCGTCTGGGGATTTTTCTCCGCTTATGCGCTGGTCTTTGTGGTCAGTATGCTGCTGCTGATAGCGACAGGTGTTGATGAGTTTTCCGCTTTTTCTGCGATAGCCACCACACTGAATAACCTGGGACCGGGGCTGGGAACACTGGGTGAGAACTTTACTACCCTGAATCCGGCCGGGAAATGGATTCTTGTCGTGACGATGTTATTTGGTCGTCTGGAAGTCTTTACTTTGCTGGTATTGCTGACGCCGACTTTCTGGCGTGATTAAACGGAGTGTTTCATGTCGTACTTGTTGCTTTATTCCGGCCATGACGGGCAGACAAAAAAGATTATTACTGAAATTGCCTTGCATCTGCGTAAAGCCGGAGCGGAATGTGATGTCCGCTCTTTGCAGGAAAATCAGCCGCTGAATCTGGCACCATATGAAAAGGTGCTCGTCGGGGCATCTATCCGTTACGGTCACTTTAACCGTGCGCTGGATAAATTTGCGAAGCTGCATGCGGCACAACTGAATCAGATGAAAACTGCATTCTTTGGCGTGAATCTGACGGCACGTAAACCGGAAAAGCGGACTCCGGAGACAAATGTGTATGTCCGGAAATTCCTTGCTGCGACACCCTGGAAGCCGACTGCCTGTACTGTATTTGCCGGGGCGCTGCTGTATCCGCGTTACGGCTGGTTTGACCGGATGATGATTCGCCTGATTATGAAGATGACAAAAGGCGAAACAGATACAACCAAAGAAGTGGAATACACGGATTGGCAGCAAGTTGAAGCATTTGCTGCAGAATTCGTTCAAATTTAAAGCTGATTACAGATATTCTGCCGGATAAAACACCGTTGTGGTGAAAAAAGTGGCGAACAAACATTTTTTTGCAATAAACACTTGCGTGATCTCAGCGAGTGTCTATAATGCGCCACCACTGACACGGAACAACGCGCTGACACGCGGTTCCGGCAGAAAG
>NZ_VKKS01000001.1:2788810-3008668 GCF_019402645.1 Morganella morganii | reverse complement strand
CCGAACTCAGAAGTGAAACGCCGTAGCGCCGATGGTAGTGTGGGGTCTCCCCATGTGAGAGTAGGGAACCGCCAGGTTATTATAAAGTGAAGAAGCCACCCGTTGGGTGGCTTTTTTGCGTTTAGGGGAAAAGAAAAGCAGGTCTGAATTATCTACTTTTCTGATACTTTCCCTGCTCCTCCGAAGTCACATGTTCAGCTGAAATATCCGAATATCCTCCGGATTCTTTTTCCTGAAATAGTCCGAACGGATCTTATCAATATATATTACCGATTCGTCGATACGCTGCTGTCGGTCCGGGTTTTTTCTGTGCCTGTTCATCATGTTGCAGTGTATAAATAAATGACGGTAATTTTGTCAGAATAAGCCCGTACTCCGATAACCGGGTTATTCTGATTATTGTTGATATCCACGACCGGATCATAATTAATATTAAAATCCAGGGCAGATAATTCACTGCTATGAATATCACCGGTCAGTCTTGCTAATTCCGGGTCCCTGGCGCACCAAGAGCCATATTACCGGACATTTCTGTATCTGTCCGTAATCGTGTTATGGCTTTAAAGGAGTCGAAATAATAGAAGGTCATCTGATGCCGGATCATGTTCATATGTTAGTGAGTATCCCGCCGAAATTGAGTGTTTCAGGGTTTATGGGGTATCTGAAAGGCAAAAGTTCGCTGATGATTTTTGATAGGCATGTCAATCTAAAATATAAGTTTGGCAACAGGAAATTTTGGAGCGAAGGCTTCTATGTGAGTACAGTAGGGCTAAATGAAGCGACAACCCAGAAATATATCAGAGAGCAAGAGAAGTCAGATTTACTCTCAGACAAATTGAGCAGTAAAGAGTACACAGACCCCTTCAAGGGGTAAGTCAAAGTAGCAAAGACACTTAGCTTGAACGAAGAGAAAGCAGCGTCATTTAGGCGCGGTCGGTAACAAGCCCTTATAGGGCAAAAGCAAACCACCCGCTATGCGGGTGGTTATGATTATATAGCCACCTTCCTGGTCAGTACTGATAAATAACGGAAGACGGTAGCGTGCAGATTGAATATCATTGATTAATTTTACTGTTTGTGATGTGTCAATCAGGTTGATATGGAATAATACAACGCTGCCTAATCTGTAATGATAGATAATATTTCTAATATCGTTATTTATATTAATAACAGGAATGGAAACAGGGCTCCGGAACATATCCCAATAACGAAAATCAAGCATTATCAGCTGACCGATCTTTTCTGTCTGACTCATCGAAACAACAATTTTTTTTGCTGCCTGATCAGAATTTTTTTGCAATATACCGATATCTGAAGGTGTCAGTGGTGCAGCGATGAGCGGAAAGCTGAATAATGATATAAATAACAGTGTGATTTTCTTCATAATGACATCATTTTTATAATGTTCTTCCGGCTGTTTATTATTGCCGGATATTTTTATTTTTTAATTTATCAGACTGCTAATAATTCCTTTTATGTTGATGGTGTTTACCGGTGTATTTTTGTTTTAATTTCTGTTTATCAGAAAGATATAACATACAGAAAAGGAAATCAAAAGATAATGCGAAAGACAGTCCTGGCAAACGCAATCTGCAGTGTACTTTTAGTGAACTCAGTGACAGCTTCAGCGGCGATAACTTATCAATATGAAAAGGATGTCACTAATCGGGCAGTGACTGATAATCAGGTCGGTATTAAGCCGGGTTCGGGTGATAATGGTCATCAGAATATTAATCAGGGTGGAAAGTCGGTCAACAGCTGGATTTTTGATCACGGTACTGTTGATGTGAATGATGGCGGTATACTGGATAAGGCAAAAGTTGGTGCGCCGAGAACAGCTTTTGAACTGAATAATGAAAGCCGGTCTGATTTATATCTTCCGGGAGTCCGTGATGGTCAGGTTGATGTATATAGTGGCGGAAAGGCAACGGATACACAAATTATCGGTAAAGGTATTGTTAATGTTCATGAAGGGGGTATTGTCAGTAATACATCTGTCAAAGATTTGGGGGTTCTCCGTTTTCATATCGGCAGTGAAAGTCGCAGTGCGCTGAATGTTGAACGCAAAGCATTTGTTGTCGTGGATAATGATGATTCCCATAACACCGGAAAAAAGACCACAATAGAGAGTATGGATCTTGCAGGGAGTCTTTTTATTCAGGATATCTCGACTGAGAGAACAAACGCACTTTTTGGTTTCGAATGGGAAGGGCGGGATATTAATGTTAATCCGGTTAGCTATTTTCAGGTTACAAATATAGATAAACTTCATTTAGATCATGGTTTCGTCAGCCTGAAACCGAAAATAGATGGTAAGAATGCAATATTTAATGAATTAGTCGTAAAAGATCTCAGCGGGCAGGGAACATTTTCATTTCACTCTCAGATAGCGGATGATGTTAGTGATAAATTAGTGGTAACTAATAATGCAACCGGGGATTTTAAGGTTAATGTTTATGATACCGGAAAAGATATTATTGATTCTGATGAAACAGTAGAGCTGATTGAAATTAATAAAGGAGATGCTGAATTTAAACTAGCCGGGAATAGTGGTGTGGTTGATTTGGGAATTTATAAGTACCGTCTGATTAAAGGGATAAAGAGTAACGGGAAATCAACATGGTATTTAGCGACTAAAGCTGATCATATTCCGTATCCGGATATTGATCCTGGCGGAGAAATTCAGGGTGAACCTGATATTAATAAAAATGACGCGTATGTTCAGGAAATTGATACGGAAACCGGAAAAGATGTTACTGATGATATCAGCACACCTGAGCTCCGGGATGTGCTGTCTAACAGTGCACTGGCCGGGTTATCAATGGCGTCTGTTAATCGTCAGATACTGCGCAGTGAGAATATGTCCGGCCCGTCACGACGTCATATCACTGATGACTTGTCAGACAAAAAATATGGCGCCTGGGCAAATTACCGCTATGACAATACAAAGTTCAGTGACAGTAAAAGTCGTGCATTCAAAAACAGCCTGAATATTCTGGAAATTGGTTACGATAAAGTAAATAAAGCACGTTATGGTGATATTGCATTCGGCTTATTTACCAGTGCTGGAAAAACCAAATCTACCTTTGATTATACGCCGGGACAGGGAAATACTGACAGTTTCGCTATCGGCGGATATGCCCACTGGCAATATCAGGACTGGTATACTGCCGGTATGCTGAAAGGTTCACATTTTAAAAATCACGTTAATACTCAAAGCAGTGGTGGCGGGGCAGTTAATGGCTCATTTAAGCAAAATGCACTGACGATCAGCGCAGAAGCCGGAAAAAAATTGCATATCACACCGGAAATCAGTTTAACGCCTTATGGCCGGATAGATTACAGTCGTTTCAGTGAGGCAAAATATCAGTTATCTAACGGAATGAATATTCATGCGCATAACAGTGACAGTATGAACGGTGAAATTGGTTCGCGTCTCAGTATGGATACACAAATTGATGATATTAAAATAAGCCCTTTTGTGAATATTGGTGTTTCACATGAATTTGTGAAAAACAATAAAGTAACGCTGAATAAAAAAGATTTTTCTGCAAAAAATGAAACCACCACCGGCAAATATCAGATGGGTGCAACCATTGCGTTAACACCGGATACCCGGATAACCGGCAGTCTGGGTTATCGTCATGGTGACAAAAATGAATCACCACTCAGTGCTTATATCGGATTAAAAGTCAGTTTTTAATGTCTGTTTTCATCAGGCAAAAAGCCATACCGTTTCTCCGGTATGGCTTTTTTAATATCGTTATTAATGTGTGGCAGTCTCTTTCAGGGGTAATGCGGAGGCCGGAACACCAAAGAGTCTGTCAAATGCCCAGTTAAAGAAAAAAGTGTAGATCGGGATAAAAATAATCAGGGCAAAATCCAGCAGGAAAGCCTGTAATAAACTGACTGATAACCACCATGCAATCAGCGGAATAAGGAAGACCACCAGTGTCAGCTGAAACAGAACGGCATGCACCAGTCTGCGGCGGAATGTCCGGATGCGGGAGATTTGCCGGGACTCCCAGAACTCGAACAGCGTATTAAAGATAAAATTCCAGCTGACAGCGATTGTGGTGATCACCAGTGCCAGAGGCCCGGTTACACCGGCAGAATTGCCGGAAAGCAACGCCAGCCCTAAGGATGAAATGACCCAACCGATAACTTCATAGGCGGTGATAAAGACCAGTTTTCGTTTTAAACCCTGCATATTTATATCCTGCTACTGTTTGCTGTAAAGAATGCAGGGAAAGTAAATCAATAGAGATGATAATAAAAGTCAGCTACTATCAGATTTTCTGACAGGCCGGAGGCTATATGCCATTTAACAGTGATAATTTGCAGCTTTTTCTGACAGTGCTGGAGAAAGGTTCATTTTCGGCCGCAGCAAGAGCATTGCACCGCGTACCATCAGCGGTCAGTATGGCAGTCAGTAATCTGGAGGCTGAACTGGGATTTGCGCTGTTTGAGCGATCTGGCAGGGCGCCTGTGCCGACAGAAAGAGCTCTGGCGCTGGCTCCGTATGCCAGAGAAATAACCGGTAAAATTCATCAGCTGAATGTTTTTACCCGCGAGCTGACGCAGGATGTGGAGAGTACACTGGCGGTTGGTGTTGCAACCAGTGTGAATCCGCATTGCCTGTTTTCTGCACTGCAGATACTGAATCAGCGCTATCCGCTGCTGAAAACAGAAATTTTATCCGGATCACAGGATGACATTCTGCCGTTGCTGCATCAGGGACGGATCCAACTGGCGCTGGTCTTCGGCGGGCTGTATGTTGATCCGCGTGAGCAGTTTCACTGTATCGGCCATGAATCCCTGGTGGCCACCATTTCAGCCGCACACCCTTCTCTTTCACAGCAACAATCTGTTTATATTGAGGATCTGGTGCAGGCTAAACAAATCGTTATCGCCAGTCTTCATCATTCTCTCAGTGATGTGCGTTCACAAATGTCGACAAAAACCTGGCAGACAGATAATTTTGCCATGGCGCTGGGATTGGTTAAGGCGGGTATCGGCTGGGGTAATCTGCCGGAATCTATGATCCGCGCGGAAGTCACTGACGGTACACTGAAAGTGCTGTCATTCCGTAATACCCGCAACGGTCTGGTGCTGCCGGTGCATATCGTCAGCCGGAAAGGGGATGTGCTTAAACGCGGTGCACAGGAGTGCATCGGGCTGCTGACGGAAAGCCGTGTGTCTGCGGGAAATTAGTTGTTATGATAACGGGATTAATCAGCAGAGAGGAGCGCGTATGTTTGAAATCCGCGATTTACAGGTTATCCAGGGCGGAAAAACATTGTGGGATGGCTTTTCTTTCCGGCTGAATGCCGGTGAGCGTCTGGGGATTTCCGCACCCAGCGGGTTTGGTAAAACAACACTGGGACGGATTCTGGCACAGTGGCAACAGCCGCATTCCGGGGAGCTGCTGCTGGATGGCAAGCCCGTGCCGAAAACCGGCTATTGTCCGGTACAACTGGTGCCTCAGCATCCGGAAAAATGCTTTAACCCGTACCGTACAACCGGTGCCGGGTTATATGATGCCTGGAAACCGGATGCGGAATGGCTGGAGAGGCTCAGCGTTGAGCCTCACTGGCTGGAACGGCGTCCGGATGAACTGTCCGGCGGCGAGCTGGCGAGAATTGCACTGCTGCGGGCGTTAGATCCGCGCACCCGCTTCCTGATTGCCGATGAGGTGACCGCGCAGCTGGATGCGCATATTCAGGCGCAGATCTGGCAGGTGCTGATTGAAGAATCGGAAAAACGACCGCTCGGGTTGGTCGTGTTCAGTCATAATAAGGCACTGCTGGAAAAGGTATGCACATCAGTATGGGTTGCCGGGGAACCGGAAGAAAGTCAGTTGTCTGATTTAGCGGTTTGACTTTTCCGGCCGGTGACATAAAAATACGAAGCTGTTAAATAATAATGATAATTATTACTGTTTTTAAAGGATCAGCGACGTGAAAAAAACTCTACTCTGCTGCGCGGCATTCTCGGCATTTTCCGCGCAGGCCTCTTCCTCCTCCTGCCAGTCGCTCTCTGCTCCGGATGAGAAGCAGACAATGACTATCACCGGCACTTTTGATCACAACGGGCAGGCCTGTGTGCAGTTGCCGCTGTCTGAAAAACAGGTTGTGATTGCGGAAAGTGAGAATATCCGTGATTTGTCACTTTATGACAGTCAGATGACTCCCCGCCGGACGCTGCTTACAGATAATCCTGTCACCGAAATGCAATCTGTGACATTCACATTACCGTTTGATGACACCTGGACGCTGACCTCACAGGGTGTACCGGGTTCTGAATGGAAGTTAGCACTTACAAACTATCCGTATCAGCCGGTGGCTGAAAATATCTCCCTGCCGGTGGACAGCGTGCGTTTGCAGCAGCTGATAACCCTGGTTAAAGGGCGTGATACCTCCGCATTCTGGCAGGCCGTGACAGAAACCCCGCTGGTTGAGGAGTATGATGAGCACCATAAGCGTATCACCTTTCTCTGGCGTGGTGCAAAGGTGAATGCTTACATACTTGGCGCGCCTTCCGGGCAGCATGACCCGATGGCCAGACTGAATGATACCGATATTTGGTATCGCTCTTATATTGTCCCTGCCGGAACACTCAGTCAGTATAAAATTGCCCCGGATATTCCGCAGATTGACAGCGCCGTTGACGGTGCCCGCCGTAAAGCGCTTCTGAGTACCGCACAGACTGACCCGCGTAATCCGCTGAGTGCGGGAGCCAGCGGGGCGGATGAGTTTAACCGCCATGCCATTATTGCGTTAGATAACAACAGAATATGTGATTTCCGGACGGCCGGACAACAACCGGTTTCCGGTACGGTAACACTGCATCAGCTGAACAGTCATATCCTGAATAATCAGCGGGAAATTGCGGTGTATACCCCGCCGGCGCCGGGCGCGGAGCCCTGGCTGCTGGTGCTGTTTGACGGGCAGACATATCGCAAAAATTATCATATCGCTGAATTCACCGGCCAGTGGATAAATCGTGGCGATATTCCGCCGTTGTATGTGGTGATGGTGGACAGTATCAGCAGTGAGCAGCGCGGCAAAGAGCTGCCGCCGAATGAGGCGTTTCCGCAGTTTCTGGATCAGGAACTGATGCCGTGGCTTGCTCAGCAGGGTATAGATATTCCGGCGGCCCGGACAATTGTCTCCGGCAGCAGCTACGGCGGCCTTGCATCTTCCTGGAATGCCATGAAATTACCTCATCGTTTCGGTAATGTGCTGAGTATGTCCGGCTCTTACTGGTGGTCACCGGAGGGGGAGCCTCCGGAATGGCTGGTTCGTGAGTTTGCGGGTACTCACAAACTTCCGTTGCGGTTTTTCCTTGAGGCTGGTGTTTTTGAAACCCGGGCCGGTGCCGGCGGGATTTTGTATAACAACCGGGCGTTGTATCAGGTTTTACGGGAGAAAGGTTATGACGTTACCCGTGAGGAGCGCCCGAGCGGGCATGACTATGTTTCATGGTGTGAAACGCTGCATTCCGGGCTGATGCACCTGACTGACACAAAGAGGTCACAATAGTGTCACGCTGATGTCATAAAAGCGGATTAGGCTGTCCTGCGTTGATAACTGACAACTTTATTAATGACAAGGATTCTGCTCATGCTTCATGCGACGATGAAAACACGGGTTGCAGCTGCTGTTCTGGCACTGCTGACAGGCTCTGCATTACCGGCAGTTGCAGCAGGTAATGCAGATGCCATTCCGGCACAGGATCGTGCCGCCAAAGGCAATATCACGGAATTCGGCGGTGCGCGCCGTCTGTCATCCGACCAGACTGAGGCGCTGAAAGCGGCTATCGGTCAGACCAAAGCAAAAAATGTGATTCTGTTTATCGGCGACGGTATGGGGGACTCCGAAATTACCGTGGCGCGTAACTACGCAGAAGGTGCGGGTGGTGTATTTAAAGGGATTGATGCTCTGCCGCTGACCGGCCAGTACACCACGTATGCGCTCGACAAGAAAACACAGAAACCGAATTATGTTACTGACTCCGCTGCTTCGGCTACCGCCTGGGCTTCCGGGGTGAAAACCTATAACGGCGCGCTGGGCATTGATGTTACCGGCAAACCGCACACCACCATTCTCGAACTGGCAAAGAAAAACGGTAAAGCGACCGGAAATGTCACCACATCTGAAATTCAGGATGCCACACCGGCAGCACTGATCTCGCATATCAGCCAGCGTAAATGCTATGGCCCGGAAGAAACCGCTGAGCGTTGCAGTGCGGATGCTCTGGAAAACGGCGGATTGGGCTCTATCAGTGAACAGCTGCTGAATGCCCGTGCGGATGTCACTCTCGGCGGCGGGGCGAAGAGTTTCCGCCAGACAGCCAAAGCCGGAGAGTATACCGGGAAAACCCTGGAAGAGCAGGCAGCAGCACGCGGTTATCTGATCGTAAAAGATGCCAAATCACTGGCGGATGTGAAAGCGGCAAACCAGGATAAACCGGTACTCGGCTTATTCAGTGACGGTAATATGGAAGTGGCATGGGAAGGCCCGAAAGCCTCTTACCGCGGCAATCTCGACAAGCCGGTGGTGGAGTGTAAACCAAATTCAAAACTGGATCCGAATGCCCCGACACTGGCTCAGATGACTGAAAAAGCGATTGATCTGCTGAAAGATCATGAAAACGGTTTCTTCTTACAGGTGGAAAGCGCCTCTATCGATAAACAGGATCACGCGGCAAACGCCTGCGGTCAGATCGGCGAAACTGTTGCGCTGGATGAAGCCGTGCAGATCGGTATGGAATACGCGAAAAAATATGGTGATACGCTGGTGATTGTGACCGCCGACCATGCCCATTCCAGCCAGATTATTGAAGCAGATGTGGTTTCACCGGGTCTGACTCAGTCACTGCGGACCAAAGACGGCAGCGTGATGGCAGTTAACTACGGTAACTCGGAATCAGATTCGCAGGAGCATACCGGTGCCCAGCTGCGGGTGGCAGCATACGGTCCGGGGGCGGCGAATGTGGCAGGTCTGACGGATCAGACAGATTTGTTCTTCACTATGCGGGACGCGATGGAATTGAAGTAATCCGCAGTACCTGATATTCACAATGTTCCTGAGTACTTTTCTTCATGTTGATTGCATCATTTTGCTGATTCCAGCAGTGGCTGCCGCCGGTACTCTGTGCCGGCGGTTTTTTATTATTGTTTGTAACATGATGATTTTTGAAATATATTTACCGTGAGGTATACTTGTCAGATGTCCCGGCTCCGGGATGAACATCCTGTATTCCGTAAAACTGTGTGTTTTATGCGATTTTTTTCTTCTGATGGCGGCGGTGTTTATTACTATTATCACATTGTGACACGATGATCGTGTGATATACCGTTGATCTGATCGTTTTAACGGGAACATTAATGCTGACGAAAACACTATGCTGACATTACTCCATCTTCTTTCATCGGTTGCGCTGCTGGTCTGGGGGACACACATTGTCCGGACAGGGATTATGCGTGTTTTCGGCGCCGATCTGCGGCGGCTGCTCGGAAAAAGTATCCGGAAAACATCACGGGCGTTTCTGGCCGGTCTGGGGGTGACTGCCCTGGTGCAGAGCAGTAATGCCACCGCATTGCTGGTGATCTCGTTTGTTGCCCAGGGCATGATAGCGCTGCCGCCCGCACTGGTGATTATGCTGGGGGCGGATGTCGGGACTGCACTGATGGCGCGGGTGCTGACGTTTGATCTCTCCTGGCTTTCACCGCTGCTGATTCTGGCGGGGGTTACTGTATTTCTCAGTCAGAAAAAGAGCCGGACAGGGCAGCTCGGACGGGTCGGCATAGGGCTGGGGCTGATTATTCTGGCGCTTCAGCTGATTGTTGCTTCCGCAGAGCCGATTACACAGGCCTCCGCTGTTCAGGCTATTTTCACATCACTGAGCGGAGATGCGGTGCTGGCTCTGCTGGTGGGGGCGCTGTTTGCCATGATCAGCTACTCCAGCCTGGCGGCTGTTTTGCTGACGGCCACACTGAGCGCGACCGGACTTGTGCCGCTGCATATCAGCCTGGCGATAGTGATCGGATCCAATCTCGGCAGTGGTTTCCTTGCTATGCTGAGCAGCCGGGGTCAGAATGCCGTTGCCCGTCAGGTGGTACTCGGCAGTATGTTGTTCAAGCTGATTGGGTGTGTGCTGGTTCTTCCGTGGGTAAAACCGCTGGCGCTCTGGATCGGGCAGTATAATCTGCCGGCGGCGGAAGTCGTGATCTGGTTCCATGTGGTGTATAACCTGATCCGCTGCGTGCTGATGCTGACTCTGGTTAGACCGATGGCGCGGTTGTGTCAGCGGCTGATAGCTGAACCGGAAGCAGAAGAGGACAGTGCTGCTCCCCGTTATCTGGATCAGAGCGCACTGGACACACCATCTCTTGCACTGGCCAATGCGGTGCGCGAAACCCTGCGGCTGGGGGATGTGCTTGAGCAGATGTTGCAGCGTTTTGACAGCCAGCTCGCGGGGAAAGGTGAGCAGAAACGGCTGATAGGCCACCTGGAGGAAGAAGCGGAGCTGCTGCACAGCAGTATCAAGCTCTATCTGGCGCAGCTACAGCAAACTGAGCTGGGGGAGAGTGATTCCCGGCGCTGGGCGGAGGTGATCGATACTGCGATGTCGCTTCAGCAGTCTTCTCTTATTATCGGGCGGATGTCCCACGATGTGGCGAATCAGACGGCTGACCCGCAGCGGATTTTTTCGAAAGACGGCTACAGCGAACTGACCACCATGATGTCGCGGCTGCAGAATAACCTTAATCTGGCGATGTCGGTATTTGTTTCCGGAGATGTGGATAATGCGCGGCGGCTGCGCCGGGCAAAACATCGTTTCCGCCTGCTGAATCAGCGTTACTCTTTTGCCCACGTGGAGCGGTTGCATGTCAATAATCTGCAAAGTATCGGCAGCAGCCGGTTACATATCGGACTGCTGGGGGATATGAAACGTCTGAACTCTCTGTTTTGCTCTGTGGCCTACCATGTGTTAGAAGGTGTCGCAGATATAAAAACAGAGGCAACAAATGATGACACTTCTCACCAGACAGCTTGAACGGCAGGAAATTACACGGGTCTGGTCAATCGACCGGACTGAACTGATTGAGCATCTGTATCTGCATCAGAACGGGGAACTGGTGCTCTCCGCGCAGCGTTTTGATATGCGCGACTGGCCGGAGGGTGAAGCTGAGCATTACACGCCGATCCTGCTGGACAGTTTTGATCGCGGCGCACCGTTTTTCGGGGTATTTGACGGAGATACGCTGGTGGCTGCCGCCAGTGTCGATCCGCGCCCGGTAGCATTTTATGACGATGAGACGGCGCTGCGTCAGCTCTCATTCCTGCATATCAGCAAGGTTTATCGTGGCAGGGGAATCGGCCGTCAGCTCTTTGCCTGTTGTGAAACCGCCGCAAGACAGATGGGCGCGAAGGGATTTTATGTTTCATCCATTCCGTCAGAAAATACCGTACACTTTTATCAGCATCTGGGATGCAGACTGATTGCAAAGCCGGACCCGGTGCTGTTTGCCCTTGAACCGGAAGATATTCATTTCGTGTATCTTTTCCGCGACGTATGATTTAACACATTAATATCAGTTCAATTTATAGACGTGTTAATTATAGGTGTATGATTTTCAGGTATATAATCATGCACCTTTTTTGCATTTTATGCGAAAAAGCAGTTGCAACAGACGGCAGATTATTTATGATAACAGGAATGATTATCATTTCGTTATTGTAAGGAGTGGCTGTTATGCAAATTAAACACCCGCTTTCATCGTTCTTCTGGCAGCAGTTAACCGGGGTCGCCGGGATGATGCTGGCTTTGATACCGGTATTGCTGTTTTTATCACAGGGATTATCACAGGGACATGAACAGGACGCTGCCCGCATTGCATTAGCGGTGGTGATTCTGCTGACAATGCCGATGCTGTATAACCGCGTATTGCGTCATTTCCTGCTGATTCCGGCAGGGATTGCATTTGTTCTGGGAAGTCTGCTCTGGTTCGAGCATCTGAGGATGTGATATCCGGGAAGTGAAGATTGTCATAACAGTGGTGCGAAGGGGGGGACTTGAACCCCCACGTCCGTAAGAACACTAACACCTGAAGCTAGCGCGTCTACCAATTCCGCCACCCTCGCAGGTACTGTCATTCAATCCGCTGTCAGTTATGTGATAAGATCTGATTGGTGCGAAGGGGGGGACTTGAACCCCCACGTCCGTAAGGACACTAACACCTGAAGCTAGCGCGTCTACCAATTCCGCCACCCTCGCAATTCAGAACTATCTTGTAACTGATAGCATGGAGGCGGATTTTAGCGGTTTTATCCGCGTCGTCAATAATTTTTTATCAAAATTGGTGACTTCGCTTAATTATTAGGCATTTGTAGCCAGGTAAACCTTAAATTTGCCGGTTTGTGCCAGTACCTTATGCTGACCAAACGTGCTGTCCAGCAGATCCGGATACGGCAAAAAGGCGTTTGCCACTATGCAGAGCTTTCCGCCACGGTTCAGGCGGGCTTTGGCACCGGAGATAAGGCGCTGTGCGGCACTGTAACTGGTGTTCAGCCCGTCATGGAATGGCGGGTTGGCGACAATCCAGTCGTACCGGTCACTGATATCCGAATACACATCACTGGCAATCACACGGCCTTCCAGCTGGTTACGTGCCAGGGTTTCGCGTCCGGCTTCAATGGCGGCGGCAGACACATCACTGAGTGTCAGGATCAGTTCCGGATTACGTTTTGCCAGTACGGTCGCGATAACACCACTGCCGCAGGCGATATCCAGCAATGAACCGGTCACCGGCTGGTTCAGTGATTCCAGCAGCAGAGCACTTCCGGCATCAATATTGTCCTGACTGAACACGCCCGGCAGGGTGACGATTTGCGCGCCTTCCGCCGTATAACTGCCGACCCAGTCTTTCAGGGTAAAGTGTGCCGGGGTGGTCAGTTCGCCGTAATAGAGACCACAGCGGCGAGCGCTGTCAATTTTTCTCAGTGCGGTGAACGGTTCTGTCATTTTTTCCGCACTGCGGACACCACTGCGGTTTTCACCGACAATAAAAATATTGCTGCCAACCGGCAGGCAGGAAAAAATCTGTGTCAGCTGGAACAGGGCTTCCTGTTTGCTCTTCGGCCAGAAATAGATCAGTGTGTCGCACTGTGCGGCGGCTTCCGGGCTGACTGTCAGCGCAAATGCGGCACGATCACCCAGCGCAGCGCGCAGCGCCTGCCACTGATGATACTGACTGGTACTGACATACACTGACTGCGCGGAGAGCTGTGCAGCGAGGGGATCCTGAATGTCCCCGGCAAGCAGGACATGGCTTCCGGTAAATTCGTCTGCATGACGTAAAATCACTTCACTGGCCGGGGTAAGCATGGACATCCGTTTAACTCCTGTAAATCATAATTCGGCAGCATTGGCGCGGGCAGTGCGCTTTGCTAAGATAGTGTCGTTTGTTACTTCAGGGATACATTATGACGCGACGAGACAGAATGCTGGCTCAAATGGGGATCACCCGGTGGACACTGCGTCAGCCGCAGCGCCTGAAAGGGGAACTGTCTGTACAGATCCCGGCTTCGGCACGTCTGCTGATCATAACCGATGAGCCGGCAGATCTCACCTGTGATTTACTCAGCGATATATTCCGCAGCCTGAATATCACGGCGGATGATGTTTACTGCATCACGCCGGATAACGTACAGAGTATCCCGGCGCAGACAAATTGTCTTTGCTGGCTGCCGGGAACGGAAGCCGAACTGCCGGATTCACTGCCTTCAATACACTCTCCCCGTCTTGCCGGTCTCTGTCAGGATGCGCAGGCAAAACGCGGATTATGGACACAAATTTATCACTATGATCACTCTGTCACCGCTGCTTCCCGCTGATTTTGCCGCCGCATTCCGGATTGAACAGGCTGCTCACGCTTATCCCTGGAGTGAAACCACATTCCGCAGCAATCACGGCGAACGCTACCATAACCTGAAACTGGAAACAGACGGGGAACTGGCCGGGTTCGCCATCAATCAGACGGTACTGGACGAAGCAACACTGTTTAATATTGCGGTTTCTCCGGAGCATCAGGGAAAAGGCTATGGCCGTCAGTTGCTGGAAAAAGTGATCGGAGACCTGACAGCAAAGGGGATAGCGACGCTTTGGCTGGAAGTCAGGGCATCAAACAGACCGGCAATTGCGCTGTATGAATCACTGGGGTTTAATGAAGTCTCTGTGCGGAAGAACTATTATCCGGCGGCGCAGGGTAAAGAAGATGCACTGATTATGGCGCTTTATCTGAGTTTCGGCATGTAATAGAGTGATAAGTCAGATAAAACGGCGGTTTTTTATCCCTTTCGGCAATTTTCTGCGTGTTACTGTGATGGTATACATTTATCACAGGCGCGACTTGTCATGTTTATCCATAAAATTATCACACCGATGTTTATCCGGCGCTTTGAATGCGTTGGTTCTGAATGCCTGTCGCATTGCTGTCAGGACTGGTTTATCAGTATTGATAAGAAAACCTATAAAAAATATCACAGTGCAGATAGCATTGAAATTAAACAGATTTCTCAGGATCATGTGCTTAAATCGGAGCGTGCCGGTACCTATGCTTATATCCGGCTGACCGGCGAAAAACAGTGTCCGTTTCTGACGGAAAAACGGTTGTGCGGGGTCTACAGCAAGCTCGGGCCTTCAGCGATGAGTGATACCTGCCGCAAGTATCCGCGCAGTGAAGCAAAATATCGGAATGCGACCTTTAAACGTCTGTCTCTCTCTTGTCCGGAGGTTGTCCGCCAGTTGTTATTTTCTGCCGATGCGATGCAACTGACAGAAGAAGACCAGTACCTGAAGAAAGCACCGCAGGACGCGGCGCTGACCGATCCGCAATACCTGATGTATCTCTGGTGTCTGAATCTGGTACAGGCGCCTTCACCGGAATTTGAGGACAACCTCTATGCTGCCATGCAACTGCTGACATTTATCAGCAAACTTAATTATGACATTGAACCGAATTTTGATCGTATTCAGGGCGTGTATGAATTTCTGCTTAATGCAACGGAAAACGGGGAACTGACAGCAGAACGCAGAGCGCTGCCGCACCCGGTCAGTTTTCAGACGGCGGTGCTGAGTGTTTACGGCAAATTTATTCCGACCTTGTCCCGCAGCGGCACTTTTTTACTTTCCGCTTATATCAATACGCTCACACAACTGGGGATGAACGAACAACAAACCGCAGAACGCACGGAAGAAAATATGGCACGTCTGCGGGCGGAATGGAAAGTTCAGCAGCAGGAAAGTTGTCTGACTGAGCCGTACACACTGCGCAATTTGTTCTCTTATCTGCTGTATCACAGTCAGTTTCCGCATGCGGATAATTTTACCGGTGGTGTCACCGGTTCCCGGAATGCACTGTCTCACTTCAGTCTGCTGGTGATGGACTATTTTTATCTGCGCACTAATCTGGCGGCACTGGCGGCAACAGAAGAACGGGTACTGAAAGAGAGTGATGCGCAGTTGCTGCTGGGGGCGTATTTTTCACTGAAAATGCATATGAGTGATATTAATACGGATTTGCTGGCACTGATGGAGCGTTGTCAGATGAGTGATGCAATCGCCTGTATCTGCCTGCTGGATAACTGACAGAGCCGGATTTTCAAGCTTTTGTTGTTTCACGGGGCAAACCGGGCGAAAATAAGCGCCATTAATGAGAAATCAGAGGCGGAAACCGCGTGTTTCTGCCTCGCAGCCCCAGAAGAACGCTCAGATGTCAAATAATGCATTTTTACAGGAAGTGGCCAAGCGCCGCACCTTTGCGATCATTTCGCACCCCGACGCCGGTAAAACCACGATTACCGAAAAAGTCCTGCTGTTCGGGCAGGCTATCCAGAAAGCCGGTACGGTCAAAGGGCGCGGCTCTAACCAGCACGCTAAATCTGACTGGATGGAGATGGAAAAACAGCGCGGGATCTCAATCACCACGTCCGTGATGCAGTTCCCGTATCACGATGCCCTGGTGAATCTGCTGGATACCCCGGGCCATGAAGACTTCTCCGAAGATACCTATCGTACCCTGACCGCCGTTGACTGCTGTCTGATGGTGATTGATGCGGCCAAAGGGGTCGAGGATCGTACCCGTAAGCTGATGGAAGTTACCCGGTTACGTGACACGCCGATCCTGACCTTTATGAACAAACTCGATCGCGATATCCGTGACCCGATGGAGTTACTGGATGAAGTGGAAAACGAGCTGAAAATTGCCTGCTCGCCAATCACCTGGCCTATCGGCTGCGGTAAACTGTTCAAAGGGGTTTATCACCTGTACCGCGACGAAACTTATCTGTATCAGAGCGGCCTGGGGCACACCATCCAGGAAGTCCGTATTGTGAAAGGGCTGAATAACCCGGATCTGGATGCCGCTGTTGGTGAAGAGCTGGCTGCACAGCTGCGCGATGAGCTGGAACTGGTGCAGGGCGCATCCCATGAATTTGATGAGGAACTGTTCCTTGCCGGTGAACTGACGCCGGTCTTCTTCGGCACTGCGCTGGGGAATTTCGGAGTAGATCATATGCTGGACGGCCTGGTTTCCTGGGCACCGGCGCCGATGCCGCGTCAGACGGATGTTCGCGAAGTGACAGCAAAAGAAGATAAATTCACCGGATTTGTCTTTAAAATCCAGGCCAATATGGATCCTAAACACCGTGACCGCGTGGCTTTCCTGCGGATTGTGTCCGGTGTGTATGAAAAAGGTATGAAACTGCATCAGGTACGCATCAAAAAAGATGTGGTAATTTCCGATGCGCTGACCTTTATGGCCGGTGACCGCGCTCATGTGGATTGCGCGTATCCCGGCGATATTATTGGGTTGCACAACCACGGAACTATTCAGATTGGTGATACCTTCACACAGGGCGAGATTCTGAAATTCACCGGGATCCCTAACTTTGCTCCGGAACTGTTCCGCCGTATCCGTCTGCGTGATCCGCTGAAACAGAAACAGCTGCTCAAAGGGCTGGTTCAGTTGTCTGAAGAGGGCGCAGTACAGGTCTTCCGGCCGCTGGCAAACAACGACCTGATTGTCGGAGCTGTAGGTGTGCTTCAGTTTGACGTGGTGGTTGCCCGTCTGAAAAGCGAGTATAACGTTGAAGCTATTTATGAGGCGGTTAACGTCTCTACCGCCCGCTGGGTGGAATGTGATGATGTGAAGAAACTGGAAGAGTTTAAACGCAAAAACGAGCTGCATCTGGCACTTGACGGCGGCGATAACCTCTCTTATATCGCACCGACCATGGTGAACCTGAATCTCACTGCAGAACGCTATCCGGATGTGAGTTTCCACAAAACCCGTGAACACTGACAGAACGCGCCTCTGGGCGCGTTTTTTTTATGGCGGAGTTAAGATACACTGACGGACAGATTATGTTCATCATGAAAATGAAGAAGGATAAGATAATGCACAATACCATGAAATCACTGGCTGTCCTGCTGATCAGCGGTGCACTGTTCAGTGCATCCGCATTGGCGGAAGAATCCCTGAGTCAGAAAGCCGGACAGGCGTGGGACAGTGCGTCTCAGTCTGCGGAAGATTTGGGCAAAAAAGCAGAGCAGAAATTTGATGGTGCGGTAAAAGATGCCTCACTGCTGGTGGATGACAGCACCATCACCGCTAAAATCCGTGGTCAGCTGTTAAGTGCGGATGATATTGACAGCAATGATATCGCCGTGAAAACCATTAACGGCACTGTATATCTCTCCGGGTTTGTCACCACGGATGCCCAGCGCACAGAAATTATCAATATTGCCAAAGGCATCCCCGGCGTGCGTGCTGTGGAAGTCAGTATCGGTCAGTATAAATAACCGGCAGATAATCTGCGCCGGGGGATGACAGGATGGGAACGTATATCCCGGTAACGCCCGGGAAAATTGCACCACTGGCTTGGTTGCCTGATCCGCTTAAGGCAACCGGAAAACTGGCACTGGTCTGCGAAGGCGGTGGCCAGCGCGGGATTTTTACGGCCGGTGTGCTGGATGAGTTTCTCAAAGCCGGGTTTAACCCGTTTGATTTGCTGATAGGCACTTCTGCCGGCGCGCAGAACCTGTCGGCGTATCTGTGCGGTCAGCGTGGTTACGCCCGTCATGTCATCATTCGTTACACCACTGACAAACAGTTCTTTAATCCGCTGCGTTTTATCCGCGGCGGAAATCTTATCGATCTTGACTGGCTGATTGATGCCACCTCTGCGGAATGCCCGCTGGATATCGCACATGCACTGCGGCGCTTTGATCAGGGGCAGGAGTTTTATATGTGTGCCAGCCGGGCGGATAATCTGAATGCCGCTTATTTCAGTCCGCAGGCAGAAGACTGGCTGGAATATATCAAAGCCTCCAGTGCTATCCCGGGATTCTATCGCGAAGGGGTGGAGATTGACGGCATTACTTATCATGACGGCGGTATCAGTGACGCCGTCCCGGTTATTGAAGCGTGGCGGCGCGGCGCGACCCGGATTGTGGTGATCCGGACAGTTCCGTCGCAGCTTTATTACACCCCGGAGTGGATGAAAAGAATGGAACGCTGGCTGGAAAAAAGCCATCTGAAACGGATGGTTGCCATGATGAAGCAGCACGCCAGGACCTATTACCGGACACAAAAATTTATTCAGTCACCGCCGCCCGGGGTCGAAATTGCAGAGATTTATCCCAATGCGCCACTGGCGAGCAATGCGCTCGGCAGCCGGGTTAAAACTCTGATGCAGGATTACCGGCTGGGCCGCCGCAGCGGGCGTTATTTCCTGGCAACACTCGGTAACCGCTGGGCGGCTTATGAGCCGGTACGGACGTCTGTACTGCGTGTCCCGCCCGCATCCAACGACAATGATTCACAACTGCCGGTGACCGACGGCACCGCAGCTGTATCACATTTACCGGAACATTCACCGGAAAAACCTGCGGACTGAATAAATGCAATTTATTGATACCCACTGCCATTTCGATTTCCCGTTTTTTACGGATGATCTTACCCGCCATAAAACTGCTGCGGTACAGGCCGGGCTGACAGATATCATTATCCCGGCGGTCAGTCATCGGAACCTCGGTACGGTGGCCGGACTGTGCCGGTCATCCGGTGGCTCATCTCCCCGGTTACATGCTGCATTTGGTTTGCATCCGCTTTATATTGCGGAACATGCTCCGGTACATCTGGAACAGCTTGAGTCGCTGATCACCGGAAGCGGGGCAGAATGTGTGGCGGTAGGGGAAATCGGTCTGGATCGCTATATGGCGGATCCGCAGTGGGACAAGCAGCTCGTTTTTTTTATCGCTCAGCTGAAACTGGCCGCCCGGGCGGATAAACCGGTTATTCTGCATTCCCGCAAAACCCATGACACACTCGCGGCCATCCTCCGGCGCCACCCGGTTCCCCGCTGTGGTGTGGTTCACGGCTTTGCAGGCAGTTTTTCCCAGGCGGATGCCTTTGTGAAACTGGGGTATTACATCGGAGTCGGCGGTACAATTACTTACGACCGGGCTCAGAAGACCCGGCGGGCAATCGCACAGCTCCCGCTTTCTGCGTTATTGCTGGAAACCGATGCCCCGGATATGCCGCTCAGTGGTTTTCAGGGCGAACCAAACCGGCCGGAGCGGATTGTCCGTACATTTGAGGTGCTCTGCTCACTGCGCAGTGAGTCCCCGGAGGACATTGCTGCTCAGATTTATCGCAATAGTTGTACACTTTTTTCCCTGCAATTATCTGATTAAAATTTCTGAATCGATTTTTCCGCGATTTTGTTCTGTTGCAGCCTGCATTTTGTGTGCCAAAACATCTGAAATCACCTACAATTGTAAGCGGATGTTATTTCATGTTAGTTATCTGGTCAAATATCCGTCAATTCCCGGCCTGCACGGCTGATTTTCAGGGTAAAACAGTTGAATAATGTGATTATCATCATGTTTTTGTATTTTTTGTTACTTTTTTCAGTCGTTATTTGTGACGCAAGTTGATTGTTGGCCGGACTGACCGGGTATAATCAGCGCCACAGGGTCCTGCTCTGAGCTGCATGCGGAACAGGACTATTAATCTACATTATCGTGAACAGGGATACTTCCATGCAACTCCTTATGAGTCTGGTCGGGATGGCAGCACTGATCTTTATCGCAGTGCTGTTTTCAAGTGATCGCCGGGCAATCAAACTGCGGACTGTCACCGGTGCCTTTATTATTCAGGTGCTGATCGGCGCGCTGGTTCTTTATGTCCCGATGGGACGCAAAATCCTTCTTGCAATGTCTGACGGTGTTGCCAGCGTTATTGGCTACGGCCAGAAAGGGATGGACTTTATTTTCGGCGGTCTGGTATCTGACAAAATGTTTGAGGTATTCGGCGGCGGTGGTTTTGTCTTTGCCCTGCGTGTTCTGCCGGTTATTGTGTTCTTCTCCTCGCTGATTGCCGTTCTGTATTACCTCGGTATTATGCAGTTTGTGATTAAAATTCTCGGCGGCGGCTTACAAAAACTGCTGGGCACATCCCGTACCGAATCTCTGTCCGCGACAGCCAATATCTTTGTGGGACAAACCGAGGCCCCGCTGGTGGTACGTCCGTATATCTCCGGGATGACCAACTCCGAACTGTTTGCGGTGATGTGTGGTGGTCTGGCATCTGTGGCGGGTTCTGTTCTCGCCGGGTATGCGCAGATGGGGGTACCGCTGGAGTACCTGATCGCAGCATCCTTTATGGCGGCTCCGGGTGGTCTGCTGTTTGCAAAACTGATGGTGCCGGAAACCGAGCATTTCGATGACCGTCGTGAAGCAATGGCCGGTATGGCAGAAGAAGAACGCCCTGCAAACCTCATCGATGCGGCTGCGGGTGGTGCATCTTCCGGTATGCAACTGGCACTGAACGTAGGTGCAATGCTGCTGGCGTTTATCGCACTGATCGCCTTAATCAACGGGATCTTAAGTGGTGTCGGCGGCTGGTTTGATTATCCGCAGTTATCACTGGAACTGATCCTCGGCTGGCTCTTCTCACCAATTGCCTTCCTGATCGGTGTACCATGGAGCGAGGCAATGACAGCCGGTTCTTTCATCGGACAGAAAATTGTGGTGAATGAGTTTGTCGCTTATATGAACTTCGGTGAATACATGAAGCCGGATGCACAGGTCATTGCTGCCGGTTTACAGCCGCTGTCTGATCACACCAAAGCGATTATCTCCTTTGCTCTGTGCGGCTTCGCCAACCTGTCTTCAGTCGCGATCCTGCTGGGGGGGCTGGGCGGTATGGCGCCTAACCGCCGTAAAGACGTGGCACGTCTGGGTATGAAAGCTGTGATGGCCGGTACACTCTCCAACCTGATGAGTGCAACTATCGCCGGTTTCTTCCTGGCGCTGTAACTGCGCTTCCTGCACAGGTGAACCCGGTTCACCTGTGCGCTTCACTGATTTAGTGTACTTGTTTTTCTGTCTCTCCCTGTTTATTTGTTTCCTGCGCTATACTATGCCGTGAATATGTGCTGCCGTTTTGTGCATATCGGGTTATTAATGTGATATTAATCACACAATTATATGTACTGATGTAAATGCTGTTATATAAACGTGATGAAAGGCGCGTATTATAGCGCCAAGACATGCTCCAATAAGGCATGGATACCATGTAACGGATTCGGTGATTCTGTTTATCAGTCACCTGTATTACAGCGCGGTGAGAAGGATCTCAGCGTTAACTCTTATTACAGGAGAGGCAACGTCTTCACGGAACCAAGTCCCGCTCGCCAACACATTTTGCATCGTTCAGATATTGCGTCTGCCCGGTAACGGCGCAGACATACGTTGGAGAGTTTTATGACCGATTTAACCGCCGCAGCGCAGCGTGCGCTGTCTTTAATGGATTTAACCACCCTGAATGATGATGATACTGACGCGAAAGTCACTGCACTGTGTCATCAGGCGAAAAGCCCGGCAGGCCAGACTGCGGCTGTCTGCATTTATCCGCGTTTTATCCCGTTAGCCCGTAAAGTTCTGCGTGAGCAGGGTACGCCGGAAGTGCGTATCGCAACTGTCACCAACTTCCCTCATGGTAATGATGATATTGAGATTGCGCTGGCTGAAACCAATGCCGCGATCGCTTACGGCGCAGATGATGTGGATGTGGTGTTCCCGTACCGCGCTCTGATGGCCGGTAATACACAGGTTGGTTTTGACATGGTGAAAGCCTGCAAAGAAGCCTGTGCAAAACACAATGTGCTGCTGAAAGTGATCATCGAAAGTGGTGAGCTGAAAGATCCGGCGTTAATTCGTCAGGCATCCGAAATTGCCATCAAAGCCGGTGCTGACTTTATTAAAACTTCTACCGGTAAAGTGCCGGTTAATGCAACGCCGGAAACAGCGGAAATCATGATGACTGTGATCCGTGATATGGGCGCTGGTAAAACCGTTGGTTTCAAACCGGCCGGTGGTGTCCGCACTGCGGAAGAAGCTGCGCAGTATCTGGCGATGGCTGACCGTATCATGGGTGAAGGCTGGGCCGACTCCCGTCATTTCCGCTTTGGCGCATCCGGCCTGTTAGCCAGCCTGCTCAACGCGCTGGGCTACGCAGACGCCAAATCTGACAGCAAGTATTAATCACGCTTACCGGCAGCCTTTGCTGCCCGGTTCCCTGATTACCCCGGTACCGGAGGTGCCGGGACGGACCCGGTATTTTAAGGAGATTACAGTGTTTCTGGCTCAGGAAATCATTCGCAAAAAACGGGACGGACATCCGCTCTCTGATGAAGAAATCCGTTTCTTTATTAACGGCGTGCGTGATAATTCAGTCTCTGAGGGACAAATTGCCGCGCTGGCGATGACCATCTGTTTCCATGATATGAACCCGCAGGAGCGTGTCTCGCTGACACTGGCGATGCGGGATTCCGGCTCGGTGCTGGACTGGAAAAACCTTAATTTACCGGGACCGGTTGTGGATAAACATTCCACCGGCGGTGTGGGGGATGTGACGTCCCTGATGCTCGGGCCGATGGTGGCTGCCTGTGGCGGCTATATCCCGATGATTTCCGGCCGCGGCCTGGGACATACCGGCGGTACGCTCGACAAACTGGAAGCGATCCCGGGCTTTGATATTTTCCCGGATGATGAAACCTTCCGGCGTATCATCAAAGAGACCGGTGTGGCGATTATCGGCCAGACCAACTCACTGGCACCCGCGGACAAGCGTTTCTATGCTACCCGCGACATTACAGCAACCGTGGATTCCATCCCGCTGATCACCGCCTCTATCCTCGGTAAAAAGCTGGCTGAAGGCCTGGATGCGCTGGTGATGGATGTGAAAGTCGGCTCCGGTGCATTTATGCCGGCATATGAATTATCAGAGCAGCTGGCGCAGGCAATCGTACAGGTTGCCAACGGCGCGGGCTGCCGGACGACCGCTCTGCTGACCGACATGAACCAGGTACTGGCATCCGGCGCCGGTAATGCGGTGGAAGTACGTGAAGCGGTACGTTTCCTGACCGGAGAGTACCGTAATCCGCGTCTGTATGAAGTCACCATGGCGTTGTGTAAAGAGATGCTGGTTTCCGGCGGCCTGGCAGATGACCGCACAGAGGCGGAAGCAAAACTGCAGCAGGTGCTGGATAATGGTAAAGCGGCAGAAATTTTCGGCCGGATGGTAGCCGCACAGCGGGGACCGGCTGATTTTATCGAACGCTATTCGCACTATTTGCCATCGGCAGTACTCAGTAAGCCGGTCTATGCTGAGACAGAAGGGATTGTAACCGCGATGGATACCCGCGCACTGGGTATGGCGGTTGTTTCACTGGGCGGCGGACGCCGTAAGGCCGGCGACCCGATTGATTACAGCGTCGGATTAAGCGATATCGCGCCGATCAACAGTGTTGCTGACGGACAGATGCCGCTGGCGATGATCCATGCCAACAACGAAGCCGCGTGGAATGAAGCTGCTCAGGCGGTGCGTCAGGCTGTCACACTCAGCGAAAATCCGGTTACAGATACCCCGCTGATTTACCGTCGTATCAGCGAATAAGAACAATTTTGTTATTCACGCGGAGCCCTGTATACCGGCGTGATCTGACACAGGAGAGAAGTATGAAACGTACATTTATTATGGTGCTGGATTCATTCGGTATCGGCGCAGCACATGATGCCGCTGATTTCGGCGATACCGGTGCTGACACGTTAGGTCATATTGCACAGGTCTGTGCCCGCGGTGAAGCAGACACAGGCCGTAAAGGCCCGCTGCATCTGCCGAATCTGTCCCGGCTGGGGCTGGGTAAAGCAGCGGAAGAATCCACCGGACACTTCCCGGAAGGTCTGGATAAAGATGCGGAAATTATCGGCGCATACGGCTACGCCGGGGAATTATCCTCCGGTAAAGATACCCCGTCCGGCCACTGGGAAATTGCCGGGGTTCCGGTTTTGTTTGACTGGGGCTATTTCAGTGATCATGAAAACAGCTTCCCGCAGGAATTGCTGGATATTCTCGTTAAGCGCGCCGCTCTGCCGGGTTACCTCGGTAACTGCCACTCATCCGGAACCGTGATCCTCGATCAGCTCGGCGAAGAGCATATGAAAACCGGCAAACCGATTTTTTATACCTCTGCGGATTCCGTTTTCCAGATTGCCTGCCACGAAGAAACTTACGGCCTGGAAAAACTGTATGAGCTGTGTGAAATCGCCCGTGAAGAACTGACCAAAGGCGGTTATAACATCGGTCGTGTGATTGCGCGTCCGTTTACCGGAGAGAAAGCCGGTTCATTTGAACGTACCGGTAACCGCCACGACTACGCGGTAGAACCACCGTCAGCGACCATGCTGCAAAAACTGGCGGAGGAAAAGCAGGGCGAAGTGGTGTCCATCGGTAAAATTGCGGATATCTATGCTCATGTCGGTATCACCAAAAAAGTGAAAGCAACCGGGATTGATGCTCTGTTTGACGCGTCACTGGAAGAGATGAAACTGGCGGGCGATAACACCATCGTGTTTACCAACTTTGTTGACTTCGATTCCTCCTATGGCCACCGCCGTGATGTGGCGGGCTATGCCGCTGCGCTGGAACTGTTTGACCGTCGTCTGCCGGAAATGCTGAAGCTGGTGAAAGAGGACGATATTCTGATCCTGACCGCTGACCACGGCTGTGACCCGACCTGGCCGGGCACTGATCATACCCGCGAACATATTCCGGTTCTGGTTTACGGACCAAAAGTAAAACCGGGTTCACTGGGCTATCGTGAAACGTTCGCGGATATCGGGCAGACAGTTGCATCTTATTTTAATTTATCCCCGATGGATTACGGTAAAAACATGCTGTAATGTGTCTCTTTTTTCGGGCAGACAGTCAGTCTGCCCTTTCCCTTTGGATTGACTGAAAGGATTTTTTTATGGCTACCCCTCACATTAATGCCGAACGTGGTGATTTTGCTGATGTTGTTCTGATGCCCGGTGATCCGCTGCGTGCAAAATACATTGCTGAAAACTTTCTGGAAGACATTAAACAAGTTAACAATGTGCGTGGCATGCTGGGTTTTACCGGTACTTATAAAGGCCGCCGTATTTCCGTGATGGGTCACGGTATGGGGATCCCATCCTGCTCCATTTATGCCAAAGAACTGATCACCGAGTTTGATGTGAAAACTATTATTCGCGTCGGTTCCTGCGGGGCTGTCAGCCGTGATGTTAAGCTGCGTGATGTGGTTATTGGTATGGGCGCAAGTACGGATTCCAAAGTAAACCGTCTGCGTTTCAAAGATAATGATTTTGCCGCTATCGCGGATTTCGGTCTGGTACGTAATGCGGTTGAAGCGGCAGAAACCGCCGGGATTCCGGCGCGCGTCGGTAATATCTTCTCTGCGGATTTATTCTATACACCGGATCCGCAAATGTTTGATGTGATGGAAAAATACGGCATCCTGGGCGTGGAAATGGAAGCTGCCGGTATCTATGGTGTGGCAGCTGAATTCGGCGCGAAAGCACTGACTATCTGCACTGTTTCTGATCATATCCGTACCGGTGAAAATTTACCGGCCGAAGAGCGTCAGACCACCTTTAATGAAATGATCACTATCGCGCTGGAATCTGTTTTACTGGGTGATAAGAAGTAATTAATTTCAGTCATTATAAAACCACTGCCGGTGTTATTTCCCGGCAGTGGTTTTTATCTCTGCCCCATTCGGGGGATAATACGGAGATATATCACAAAATATATTCTCACTATCCGTTAATACAATGATTGTTATTTTTGTCAGTCAGCGGAAATAATAAAGCCTCTGTTAAGAGGCTTTATTATATTATGGCGGCGTGAGCATAAATAATTTTTCATTCTCACCGCTGTAGCGGGATAATGCCCGGTTTATATCCTCTGTGGTAATCTGATTAATTAACGCCTCTTCTGCGGTTATCCGGGGAAATTCATTGTCATCCCCGGCAATCTGAGACAGTGATTCTGTCCAGAAAGCCGCACTCTGATAAGCCTGCTGTTTTTCCAGTAACCAGTTGGCTTTAGCCTCTTTCAGGGCATTGTCACTCACACCGTCTGTTTTCAGCGCTTTCAGCACATTCCGGCTTAATACGGTCATCTCTGCGGCGCGCTGAGGATCTGTGGTGAAATTCAGCCGGGCACTGTAGTACGGCGCGGGCAGTTTTGCCAGCATGGAGGAGAAACTCAGGGCGTAAATACCGCCCGCCTGTTCCCGCAATGCACCACGCAACTGTTTGCTGATGATGCTGTCGGCCAGTTGCAGCGTCAGGCTTTCTTTCTGTGACCACTGTGCCGGGGCGGCGTACTGAATACTCACCATCGTTTTATCGGAACTGGCTATCGGGTAAGTCCGGCTGAAGGATTGCATTTTAGGCGCAATAGCCGGATCCCGCCATTGCAGGTGCTGCCCGGAAGCAGGCAGGGTGGCGATCCATTTCTCAACAGCCTGTTTTATCTGTTTTTTATCCGCCGCACCGCTGATCACCAGTGTCATGTCCTGTACCGGACTGAGCAGGAGACGGTGATTACGTTGTAATTGTGCGGCAGTAAACTGACGCCAGCCGCCGTTTTCATTTATCACCAGACGTTCACCGTTAGTATGGCTTTCGCGGTTAATGGCATCCAGGAAGCGGCGCTCCACCGGGGTGCTGCTCAGACTCTCCAGCGTCAGTTGCTGATTACGGAGTAATTTTTCGCCGCTGAACTGCGGCTGTGTGATCTTCAGATGCAGCAGTTTCAGCAGGGTGTCTAATTCTTCCGGCGGGGCTTCGCCACGGAAACCGTGATTCAGCAGCTCACTGTACGGCCGCAGCGAGAGGCTGTGCTGTTTGCTGAATAACGTCAGTTCGCGGGCACTCAGTTCACTATAGCCGCTGCTTTCCGGCAGTTTCAGTGCCCAGTCGGTCAAACCTTCCTGTCCGGCGGGTTCCAGTGAACGGCCGCCCGGAATACGCAGATTGATCTGAATATTATCTTTCAGGCTTTTATCCTGATGGACAATCACCCGGATACCGTTGGATAACTGCCATGATTCCGTGGACGGCAGCGGCAATGTCTGCTCCTGAACAATGGTGCCGGCCGCCGCCGGGGTGACATTCAGCGCGACCTGCCGCACTGTCAGGGAGAACGGTCCCGGGGCGGACTGCCGGATCTGCTGCCAGCGGTCAGTGAAGGCTTTCTCATCAAAGCGCGCCTGTTCGGTGTCCGGCCCGAGCAATGCCAGGCGCGATGATGCCTGGTTCAGGAATCCGCTCACGTGGGTTTTCAGGGTGTCCGGCGTAACCGGTTTGAGCAGTTCCCATGCCGTGGTGAGCTGCTGACGCTTGTCCTGAACCGGCATCCGGTATTCCAGTGCGGTGGTGATGGTATCGGCGAGATAATCATTGCCGTAGCGGGATTCCCCGGCGGCCTGCTGACTGAGTTTTGCCAGCAGGCTCTGCCGGGCATCGTCCAGCTCTGCCTGTGTGACGGGCTGTGTCGCCAGGCGCTGAATTTCTGTCCACAATAAGGTGATACTGCCGAGGTAATCCCCGCCCTGCGGATGCACTATCATCAGTTGCTGAAGGCGGCGGCTGTCCAGCATGGCTCCCTGCGGATTGATACTGGCAGCCGGTAACTGCCCGTTATCCACCAGCGCAGTCAGGCGCTGGTTGAGAATAGTCACCCAGAGATTATCCAGCAGGTCGTCATACTGTCCGTCACGGGTGTTGAGCGGAGCGCAGATATCTCTTTGCAGTGCGAACTGCATGATGCGCTGCCCCTGTTCTTTATCAAAGATGGGTTTTACCAGCAGTCCCGGCTGCGGAGCAAAACGCTGACGGGCCGGATCATCCTGTGCGGCATCTTTTTTTGCGGGCTGATTAAAATACGCCTCCGCCAGATTGCTGACGTCGTGGCGGTTAAACTGTCCGATAACCACCAGACTCATGCGCTGCGGCTGATACCAGGTCTGATAATAGTCTTTTGCCGTACTGACCGGCGCATGGCGGATCACATCCAGTAACCCGATCGGATCACGCTCCGCATAAAGACTGCCCGCATAACGAAGCTGTTCAAGGGCATTATTGATGCGGAAGCCGATGCCCTGGCGCAGACGCCACTCCTCAATAATCACGGAGCGTTCTTTATCAAAGGCATCAGGGTCAAAAGTCATGCCCTGCGCCCAGTCGGCGAGAACCTGTAAACCGGTCTGAATCTGTTCCGGCGTGGCCTGCGGTAATGACAGTTTATAGACAGTGGAATTGAGGCTGGTGGCGGCATTCACGTGGCTGCCGAGATTCAGCCCTTGTTTTTCCAGCTGTTTAAAACTTTGGGTGTCCGGAAAATGAGTGGTGCCTTTAAAGGCCATATGTTCGGTGAAATGTGCCAGACCGCGCTGTTCTTCTGTTTCCTGCAATGAACCGCTTTCCACCAGCAGCCGCAGTTCCGCGCCCGGCTGCGGGCGTGACAGCAGATACACATTCATCCCGTTTGCCAGGCGGATGTGCTGTAAATCACTGCGCTGCGGCAGCGGATGGTTATCTGTACCGGTTGTGCTGACAGCGGTACAGCCGGTGAGGATCAGCACCGCACCGGCGAAGGTCATTTTATAAAGCATATCGGGCTCCTGATGTGCAGGTGGTTACAGGAGCGGACAGAGCGATCACACGATCCGCTTCCTGCTGAAGAAAACGCTGGTGACTGACCAGCAAAAGCGTGCTGTCCGGCAGGCACCGGCGGAGCAGGCGGATCATGCGGACAGAATTATCATCGTCCAGTGCGGAGGTAATTTCATCGAGCAGCATCAGCTTCGGCTGACTGAGCAGCAGACGGGCGATCAGCAGGCGCTGCTGTTCGCCGCCGGACAGGCGCTGGCGCCAGTCGGCATCGACATTCAGTTGTGGTATCAGCGCAGCAAGTCCGGTGGCATCCAGAACATCCCGGTAAGCCTCCGGGCTGAATTGTCCGGCGGCATGCGGATACGCCAGCAGCGATTTCAGTGTCCCGGACGGCAGATAGAGTGATTGCGGAACCCACATCACATCCTGTTCACGGCTGATATTTCCCCGGTAGTAAGGCCAGTGGCCGCTGAGTGCGCGCAGCAGGGTGGATTTACCCAGCCCGGAACGGCCGCTGATAATAGCAAATTCCCCGGCGCGCAGGGAAAGTGTGACATTTTCCAGCAGAGGACGGTTATCCGGCAGCAGAATATCAGCCGATACCTGAAGGCGTACTGCGGACTGGCGGGTTTCGGTGACATCAGACACTGCGTCATTTTCCAGCAGGCGGACAAAATGGTACAGACGGGTTACTGTCGCCTGCCAGGCGGCAATCTCTTTATAGGCAAAAATAAACCAGCCGAGTGAGGTCGCGACACTGGTAAAGGCCTGGCGCAGCTGCATTAATCCGCCCAGCATCAGTTCACCGGCGAGGAATTTCGGCAGGGCAAACAGGATCGGCGCCAGTGCGGTAACCTGCTGATAACCCACTGTATAAAATGATAAATTCCGTTCGCAGCGGATCAACTGATTCCAGTTGGCCGCCACACGGGCGAAACGGGCAAGCAGCTGTTGTTTATCCTGTAACTCTCCCCGCTGTCCTGCGATAGCATCGCCGTGCTGCCTGCGGGTGATCAGTGCCGCACGGTAATCCGCCTCGCGCTGCTGTTTTTCCATATTCAGTTTGCGCAGCGGCCCGCCGATAAGCTGTGTCAGTGCGATACCGGCCAGGGTGTAAGCAATACAGGCCCAGAACATATAGCCGTTAATGCGCCAGTCAGTACCGGCAACAGAGAGCAGAATACTGCCGGAGAGTTGCCAGAGAATGGCGGCAAAGGAAATCAGGGTCAGCAGCGAGTGCAGAAAGGTGATCAGCAGGCTGAGGGTGGATTCCACCAGCAGACGGACATCTTCGGCAATCCGCTGATCCGGGTTATCCGGCTCCTGTGCAGTCAGACGCAGCAGGTAATGGCGGCTCTGCGGCGACAGCCAGCGGCTGAGGATCTGTTTTGTCATCCCCTCCCGCCAGCGGATAGCCAGTTTCTGCCGGAAATACGTGCCGAGAACCACTACCAGGATCAGTCCGCTGACCAGGACGACGAAAAATTTGATCAGCTGATACAGTGTCGCGCCGTCCAGCTTTTGCAGTGCATTATAAAAATCCCCGTTCCACTGGTTCATGCGGATATTGAACCAGACGGAAGAGAGTGTCAGCCCGAGAGACAACAACAGTAAGAACCAGCAAAACAGGGCGGCACGCCGCCCCCAGAACGGCGTTACCAGCCAGATAAATTGTTTTATTGTTTTCATTGATTATTCATAACGTTAAGAGACATTGCTCATATGCTCAGATTAAAAATCGTAATTCAGCTGTAACCAGAACTGACGGCCCGGATCATAGGCAATCACCTTGTTACCGGCGTAGATAAAGGTATCCGCGACATTTTTGTTATTCAGAACGTTATTCACCTCCAGCGAGACGGACGCGCCGTAAGCAAACTCCGGTTTCCAGTTCACCCGGGTATCCCAGGTGAATTTGGATGCGAAATGCTCTTTCTGATAGACACGTAATTCGCCGTACTGCGGATCACGGACCACTTCATTGTCATGACGGACTGCCTGGTTACGTGCTCCCCACCATTGCAGGCGGTTGTACCAGGAGATGTTGTAGTTATCCCAGTCACTGGTCAGTTCAATGTTCAGTTTCAGCGGCGAGTTAAAGTTGCCGGCTGGCAGGTCACTGACATCGATCACTTTGCCGCCGTACATCACTTTGTCGGAGTTAATGGCAGTGCCCGGCTCAAAGAAGGCATAACCCTGGTCAGACGGGAAGTTGCTTTTGGTATCCTGCCAGACGATTGAAGAGGTAAAGACATGGCTTGCCTGTCCCCATTCCCACGGCTGACTGTTACTGACGGCCAGGGTGACGGAGTCATGTTTGCTGCGTCCGGCATTATCAAAGGTGCGGATTTTGCCTTTATCGGAGTATTTATCCGACCCGGTCAGGTTGTTGTATTTGGTACGGCTGCGCACTTCATCATAGCCTTCGCGGTGAACATACGTCAGGCGCCAGGTAGTGCTGAGGATTTCCTGCTGAAGGCCGAGGGAAATCTCATCGTTATACGGGGTTTTCAGTGAATCCAGACCTTCATAATCATTGGTTTTATCCCAGGTCGGCTCCATCCCCATAAAGCCGCACATATAACATTTTTCCAGCCCGGCATTCTGCGCGCCGTACAGGGCGTAAGTCAGCATGGAGCGGCCGTAATAGCGGTTAGCACCGGCGATCAGCAATGTCTCTTTGTTACCGAACAGATCATAAGTGGCGGCCAGACGCGGTGCGACATTGGTGCGCTGAACAAAATCATCGCGATCCACGCGGATACCCGGGCGAAGTGTCAGGCGGCCAATCTCAATATTGTCATCGGCAAACAGAGAGTAGTTGTTATAACTGACAGAGGCTGTTCCCGGCAGGAAGCGGTGGATATTGGTCATCTCCATGCCCATATCCGCATAAGTGGCTCTGTCATCACTGGTGTGATAGTGCGACTTATCGCGGATATAGCGGCCTTTGGTGTGTGTTGTCTCCGCGCCGAGTGTCGGGCGGTGTATCATCCCGAAGCCTTCTGACGGCAGGAAACGGGCGACGGCTTTGGTGGTGACATTGTCCTGCTCTGTCCGCAGATCACCCAGCCCGCCCATTTTAGTGTTAATAATCGTTTTGCCGTCCGGCAATTTATCCTTCATTTCATAGAAATTCTGCTCGTCATTCACGCGGTTATCTTTCAGTTTCTGATAACCCAGGGTGAATTCCAGATCGGCCAGGCTGGTCCGGTGTTTCAGAACACCGGTTACACCTAACCCTTTGTGGTTATTGTCATAACCGGAGTTGGCAATATTGGATGCGAACAAGCGCGCCTTGTAATCGGAGTAATTCAGCGAGATATCGGCGGTGGTGACCGGCGAGAGATCCATCGCGTACTTCACAAACAGGTTGTCTGAGGTGCGTTTTTGGTTGCGTTTGCGCTTATCAAACTCATAACCGACGAGGTCTTCGCCGTCCATCACCGCCATCAGAACAGAAGTATTAGCCGGGATGGTGGAGGTACGGCGGGAAGCGGACACTGTCAGGCCGCTGTTCTCTGTCACGCCGACTTCAAACCAGCCGCCGAAATCGTGTTTGTTATATTCATTCTGGAAACGTGCCGGGTGGCTGATATCATTTTTTGATGAATCAATCGGCTGTGAGGAATCCTCAAACAGATGATTCCAGGAGGAGCGGGTAGTGCGGTAATACATATGGCCGCTGTTTTCGCCGTTCCAGCGGCGGCTGGTGACATCCACACTGCCGCCGGTAAAGCCGCCGAACTCCACCGGAATGTTGTTATCGTAAACCGTCACGCTGTCGATCAGGCGGCTGTCGATGTACATCCCCTGATCGCCGCTGTCCAGACGGGTGGACGTTTCGCCCAGGGTATCTTTTGCCGGGTCGAAATCGTTGTTAAAACTGATACCGTCGAGTTTATAGGCGTTCTGGAAACTGGACGCACCGTGAATGGAAATCCGCGATGGCTTGATCTCGCCCTGGTTGAGGGAAGAGCTGTCGTTTCCGGCAAACTGCACCGCCGGGTTGGTACGCAGAAGTTCCGTAACGTTACCGTCACCGGTATTGCGCTGGCGGATCTCCTCAGAGGTAATGTATTGCGGGGCAGACATCACATCGGTGGCCGGATGATAAGTCAGTTCGCCCTGAACCCGGGTTTCCGGAATTAAAATCGTTTCTGCTTCTGTGGTCAGCGGCCGGATGACATAACTGCTGCCCTGCTGCACCAGTGTCAGGCCGGAGCCTGCCAGCAGTGTCTGAATCGCGGTCTGTGCTGAATAGCTGCCGTGCAGTGCGGGCGCACGCAGCGCGCCGAGTTGTCCCGCATCATAAAGTAACTGGAGTTGCCCCTGCTGCGCGATGGTATTCAGTGAACGGGTCAGTGCCTGTTCCGGCAGATCAAGTGTGAGATCCGCCGCCCCTGCCGGTGCCGCTGTCAGTCCGAGTGCCAGCACAATGGCAGAACTGACGGCCCTGATACTGAATGGTGATGGTGTTATTGTCATTTTTATCATTTCCGGAAGTGTCGTAGTTATCCCCTGTATCAGAAGACGCGGAAATGAGAATTATCCTCACATGATAATTATTCTTTTTTTCATTTATTTTTATTTTTCTTCACAATCAACAGGCTGCCGTCATGCAATTCTGTTACCTCAACCGGTAACAGCAGTGGCAGTGCCGTGAAAAAGGCATCTGTTTCGGAAAGGGTGACCCGGCCGGAAACGGTCAGATCCGCAGCATTGGCGGCAAGTGAGACGGAGCGGTTGCTGTAAGGCGCGAGACGGGCAACAACATCGTGCAGCGGGGTATCTGTGAGGGTGATTTGTCCGTTGTGCCACTCCCCTGCCTGTTCCGGCGGGATACGGCTGAGCAGCAGCGGTTGTCCCTGTGCGGGACTGACAGCGTTATCCCCGGCGCGGAGGTATACCGGTTTTTCGTCTGCCGTATCCCGCAGGGCGACAATTCCGTTCGCCACAGAGACCGCTACTTCCGTACCCCGGCGGCTGACATCAAATTCTGTCCCGACAACCGTTATCTCCCTACCGTCCGCCTGAATAACAAACGGTCGCCACGGATTGGATTTCACCTGAAAAAAAGCATTGCCGCGCACCAGGGTTATGCGGCGATGTGTCTGCTCGTAGGCAATATCCGCCTCACTGTCGCGGTTGAGAAAAATACGGCTGCCGTCCGGCAGAATCATGGATTTGCTCTCTGCGGCAGTGGCGAGTGTCAGGTTATCCATCAGCAGGGCAGGTAACTGGCTGTAGGGCAGAAACAGCATCACCAGGATAAACAGCCCGGCGAGAGTATGGCGCAGCGGGCGCAGAAGCGGAAAGGCCCGGGCAGGTGCCGGAGCAGTGACCTCCGGACGCGGCAGGACTGACATTTCCCCCCACAACAGCGCCATATCATCAAATGCCTGCCGGTTTTCCGGAGAGGCCGCCAGCCATGTCTGTAACTCACGCTGCTGCTGTGACGTCATGCTCTGGCTGTGCCAGCGCGTAAACCACAGCGCAGCGGCCTCTTCCCGTTCGTCCTGCTCCCGCCGGTCTGTCATTCCCCGTCCTTTTGTTCTGCGGCATTCATGGCGCGTTTACATTGCAGCAGGGCACGGGCGATGTGCTTTTCCACCATACTGACAGAGATATCCATCCGTTCGGCAATGTCACTTTGCGAAAGTCCGTCAAACCGGTAAAGCACAAAGGCTTCCCGCTGACGGGGCGGCAGTTCATTCAGCACCTGATACAGCCTGTCCAGTCGCTGACGGTGTTCGAGCTGTACCCGGGGATCGGCTTCCTCCTGAGCCACTTCCGCAGTCAGTGAATCATCCCATTCACTGACCCGGTCGCGGCCCTTGCGCTGACTGTAACGCCAGTGGTCAGTCAGTACATTGTTGGCGATCTTAAACAGGAACGCGCGGGTTTCCTGCACAGAGGTCTCGTTGCCGCCTTTCAGCCAGCGGGCAAACACATCCTGCGACAAATCCCGTGCATCCTGACTGTTGCCCAGCCGCTTATGGAAGAAGCGGACAAGCTGATGGTAGGTTGAGTGATAAGCTCCGGCAATAAGCCTGCTTACCGATTTTTCAGTCGTCATTTTTCTGGTGTGTATCGAAGTCATCGTAATTGAAGGAGTCATTACGCATTGCTTAGAGAAATCCAAAAAATCTCATTGTTGTTATTTGAATTATTATTTAATAATAAAAAGCAATATCATTTGCGTTATCATTATGCCTGTAATTTTACAAATTGAAATACGTGAATAACGATTAAAAAAAGTGAGTTGAGTTATGTTGAATGTGGCTGCGGCCTGTTATCAGAACAGGCGATATTCAGTCGGCGGCACAGCTGCCAGTGTGGGAGTTCATGCGCTGCTGCCGGCACTGTTTCTGGGCTGGCTGAGCTTTTCTGCTGAGGAGCAGAAAGGTATGCTGCCCCCGGCATTTGTACTGATGCCCGGGGTTTATCAGCCGGAAAGTGCACCGCCGGAAAAGGCGGAAGGGATCAGACAGGTGATGTCACAACCGGCACCGCAACCGGTGGCTGAGCCGGAGCGGGAATCTGCTGTTGATAAACTGGCGGTCTCTGATCAGGGGACCTGGACGCGAAAAGCGGAGAAAATAAAGAAAAAAGCAGAGAAAAAGCCGGTAACAGAGATTAGAATGCCGGAAACGGACACTCCGTCACCGGTATTGGCTGAGAGTACTTCAGCACCGCGTCAGGGGGACAGTTCCGCCAGCCGCGCGGATTTTACCAGCCATGCACCGCAGCCGGTCAGCGGCAGTACCGGCTGGGAGAGCGCTGTGCATTCGCATCTGGCAAAATACAAACGCTATCCGCGCGCACTGCTGCGCTATAAATCCACCGGTGTTTCTCATGTAAAAGTGACACTCAATATGCAAGGGAATGTTATCTCTGCGGAGCTGGTCAATTCATCCGGTACAAAACTGCTGGATAAGGAAGCACTTGCTACAGTGCAACGGGCGTCTCCTTTCCCGCTGCCGCCACAGGAGCGCAACAGAAATGGTCATATTGAGATAATCACTCCCATCGGCTTTTACCTGTAACCAGCAGACAATTCCCGAAATTGTGTTTTTTTAATTAGGAATTGTCTGTATTTCCTGTGTTTTTGTTTCCCTGTTTATCTTTTCCCTGCTTAATATTTCGGTTTTCCCATGGGTTTTCTTAATGTATCTAAATGAGTTTCAGTCACTCATATTGCAACAAGTGCAGTAACTCCGGTTCAGACATGGGTAAAATTCTGTTAATACCAGTCATGATAAAATTACCGAAGAGAAAATAATTAATTTAATTAATGATTTTTGCCGGATGGAATTCAACAGTGATAACTAAAAAGAGTGTGTTACACTGAAAAAAAACATATGGCAGAGGTACTGGTAATCGCGTTGCAGAGCTTGTGGTTCAGTGATGTAATACCTTGTCAGATAATTGGTTTTAGTCTGTTTACGGGTAAGTTGTTACAATATGTTTCTGGCGGGAATTATCAGAAAAATATGTAATAATGTTATTATTCATAATCAGGATTTAATAAAAGAATTTAATATATGAGAAATCCGATTTTTACCATGATTCATTAATATGCATCATTTTCGGACGTGATTTTAGTTATATAAACTCTGTTTTCTTTGGTAGATTAATTTTTCACAGGTGATTTTGTGTAACACCGGATTAACTCAAAATTAAACATTGTAAATTCTGGTCAGGTAAGGGTGAATAATGATTAAAAGGTCGGTTTTTGCAAGAACACTCGTTTCTATGCTATTAGGTACAGCAATTAGTGCTTCAGCGCTGGCTGCGGCAGAAAATACTGGTCATACATTGCGGCTGGCCATCGGCGCAGAACCGACAGAAGGGTTTGACCCGATGCTCGGCTGGAGCCACGGCAGTTATTTGTTACTGCACAGCCCGCTGCTCAAACAAAAGGCCGATCTTTCCTGGCACAGCTATATGCTGGACAGCTACGACCACAATGCCGACGGCAAAGAGTGGACGCTGAAGCTGAAAAAAGATCTGAAATTCTCTGACGGCTCCCCGCTGACCGCCAAAGATGTGGCGTTCACCTATAACAATGCCGCCGCCGCCGGCGGTAAAATCGACATGGGTAACTTTGCCAAAGCGGAGGAAATTGATCCGCTGACAGTGAAAATCACTCTATCCGAACCACAGAGTACCTTTATCAACGTGCTCGGTTCCCTCGGAATTGTTTCCGCAGATAAATATGATGCCAGAGAGTATGCCCAAAAACCGGTGGGTGCGGGGCCGTACCGCCTGGTGGCCTTCCAGCCCGGTCAGCAGCTGATTGTTGAGACTAACCCGTACTACGCCGGTCCGAAAAACGATTTTAACAAACTGGTGTTTGTGTTCCTGGATGAGGATGCCGCTTTTGCTGCCGCACAGAGCCGCCAGCTTGAGGTTGTCCGCATTCCGCCGGTGATCGCCGCAACTGCCGGTGATGTCAAAGGGATGAAACTGACGGAACGCGCCAGTGTGGAAAACCGCGGGATTGTTTTCCCTATCCCTGAAGCCGGTGAAAAGGATGCACAGGGTAATCCGATCGGTAACGATATCACTTCTGATGTGGCCATCCGTAAAGCCATTAACTACGCCATTGACCGGAAATTACTGGCTGAGCAGGTGATGGAAGGGTACGCCGTACCGGCCTTTACCGGTGTTCACGGCCTGCCCTGGAACAATCCGGAAGCAGCCTTTAAAGATGGTGATGCGGAAAAAGCAAAACAGATTCTGGAAGAGGCAGGCTGGAAACTTAATAAAGACGGTCTGCGTGAGAAAGACGGCAAAGTCGCTAAACTGACGCTGTGGTACACCAGCGGGGATACCACCCGCCGTGACCTGGCACAGGCTGTCCGCGCATTCCTGAAACCTATCGGCATTGAGCTGGATTTACAGTCCGGCAGCTGGGAAACCGTCGAACGTCATATGCACGCAAACCCGACCCTGTTCGGCTGGGGCAGTCTGGATCCGATGGAGTTAGTCCATCACTACAGCAGCAAAGCGGCAGGCGTGGAATTCTACAATCCGGGTTATTACAAAAATCCGCAGGTGGATGCCATTCTTGAGAAGGCGATGAGTGCGCCGGATCAGGAAGCGGCAATTCCTGTCTGGCAGCAGGTGGACTGGAACGGTAAAACCGGCACCGGGATTAAAGGGGATGCTGCCTGGGCGTGGCTGCTGAATGTGCAGCATACTTACGTGGTGAATGATTGTGTGGATTTGGGCAGGGGCGCACCGGAAATCCACGGATCATGGTCATTGCTCAACAGCGTGGATGACTGGGCCTGGACCTGTAAATAATGCGCAGTGCCCTGTTCCTTTTCGTGCGGTTCGTTTGTCTGCTGACGGTCACAGCGGCGGGGGTTTTTATCCTCCTCAGTTATTCGCCGGTTGACCCGATCAGAGCCTATATCGGAAATGATCTGCTGCATGTGCCGCCGGAGCAGTATCCGGCGATCGCCGCCCGCTGGGGACTGGATCAGCCGCTGTGGCAGCGGTTCTGGATCTGGTTCTCGCAGATGCTGCGCGGCGATCTCGGCTACTCCATGCTGTATAACGCGCCGGTTTCAGAGGTGATTTCGGCACGGCTCGGGCCGTCACTGGCGCTGCTTATCAGCGCCTGGCTGTTCTCGGGAATTGCCGGGCTGCTGCTGGGGCTGGTGGCCGGGCGCTATCTGAACCGCTGGCCGGATAAAATAATATCGGCGCTGTCGTATCTGCTGGCCTCGATACCGACATTCTGGATAGGGCTGCTGCTGCTGTCACTGTTTGCGGTTTCCCTGAACTGGGCGCCGGTCTGCTGTGCCTGGCCGATGGGTGAGGATGCGGACACGGCAACATTCGGGCAGAAAATTCATCACCTGATCCTGCCGGTGCTGGCACTGGGATTACTCGGCGTCGGTAATATTGCCCTGCATACACGGGCAAAAGTGGCGGAAGTGATGGGAACAGAATTTATCCGTTATGCCAAAGCGCAGGGGGATAAAGGCTGGCCGCTGATTAAATTTCATGTGCTGCGTCACGCCATCACGCCGGCACTCTGTTTACAGTTTGCTTCTGTGGGGGAACTGCTGAGCGGTTCATTGCTGGCGGAGAAAGTGTTTGCCTATCCCGGGCTGGGACAGGCGACGATAGACGCGGGGCTGCGGGGGGATATTCCGCTGCTGATGGGTATTGTGATGTTTTGCGCGATCCTGATTTTTATCGGTAACAGCACGGCGGATATTTTACTGCGTCGTGTGAATCAGGGAGTGATCCGCGAGTCATGACATATAACCCGAACCGCGCACTGTTAAAACTGACGGGCACATTACTGATGCTGATCCTGCTGGGCGTGTATGCCATCTGGATCACACACACTGATATTGATATGAATTTCCTGGCGCGGCGGCAGGCACCGTCTGCCGCGCACTGGTTCGGTACTGACAGCCTGGGGCGCGACCTGTGGGATCGCACCTTTCAGGGCATGGCAACCAGTCTGCAAATCGGACTGATTTCCGCCCTGACCAGCGGACTGGTGGCGCTGACCATGGCCGGGTTATCAACGATTAACAAAGGAACAGATTATCTGGTGCGCGGGGTGATTGATACGCTGCTGGCGCTGCCGCACCTGCTGCTGCTGATTTTAATCTGTTTCACGCTGGGCGGCGGAAAATCCGGTGTGATCTGGGCGATAGCGCTGACACACTGGCCGAAACTGACGCTGATCCTGCGCTCGGAAATTTTGCGGGTACGGGAAACGGATTATGTGATGCTGGCCCACCGGATGGGAAATTCACGGCTGTATTGCTGGCGTCATCATTATCTGCCAATGTTATTACCGCAGTGGATTGTCGGTACACTGCTGATGTTCCCGCATTCGGTACTGCACAGTGCGGCGCTCAGTTTTCTGGGCTTTGGGCTTGCGCCGCATGAGGCATCACTGGGGATCCTGTTGTCAGATGCGCTGCGTTATCTCAGCACCGGCGCCTGGTGGCTGGCATTTTTCCCGGGACTGGTGCTGGTCGGACTGGTGTTGCTGTTTGATCAGTTTGCGAAAGCCTTACAACAGCTCTGGCTGAGGATCGCATAATGCTGAAATTTGACCGGCTTGCCATTGATGTCGCACAGTTCAGCTGGCTGCGGAAAAAACGCTGGCAGCCGCTGCTGACGGATATTTCCCTGGTGGTTCAGCCCGGTGAGCTGGTGGCGCTGGTCGGCAGCAGCGGGGAAGGCAAAAGCCTGTTGCTGCAGAGTGCGCTGGGTCTGTTGCCGGACAATATGCGCTGCCGGGGGGCTATCTCGCTCGCGGGGGAAACTCTGACGGAAGAGAGCAAGCAACTGCACCGCGGCAATACCCTGTGTTATGTGCCGCAGGGGGTGAGTGCGCTCAATCCGCTGGTGCGGGTTGGCCCGCAACTGGAACGCGCCGCCACACTCAGCGGCATGCATGTGAAAATGCACGACGTGGCGCGGCAACTGCAACGTTATAACCTCCGGCCGGAGCTGACGGACGCTTTTCCGAACCGGCTGTCCGGCGGGATGGCAAAACGGGTGCTGACCTGTGGTGCGACCCTGACCGGGGCGCAGTATATCCTGGCGGATGAAATTACGTCCTGGCTGGATGACGAACATGCAGGGCAGTTACTCACGCACCTGAAAGTGCTGTGTGCGGACGGGCGCGGCGTGTTATGGGTCACGCATGATCTGGCGATGGCAGCCCGGTTTGCTGACCGGATAGCGGTGCTGCGCCACGGGGTTTTACAGGAAACACTGACATCGCAGGCATTGCTGAACGGGGAAGGCAGTCGGTGGTTACAGTCACTGTGGGATGCGCTGCCGGAACACCGTTTTCTGACGGGCAGAAATATACCCGGGTGAGGAGTAATAAAAGTGACGGTTGAGTTCAGGTGATAATCCGTTTTATTTAGTCTTTATCTGAGTATTTTTTATTTATTAACCGGAAATAAGCATAGTTATTTATTTTATATTTACACAGTGGCTGATAGTAATTCATTTATATGCGGTAACGGATACACCGCATAGTCTGAAAGGGATCTGAACATCGTTTTCTTATCAGGAGAACAGCGGTGAGTGGTTTATTTTTTTACGGCTGATTAACAGCTTATATTTTTCACACTTTAGTATTTCCGGGTGTGCGACTGCGCATGTCCGGCGGTCAGTGGCGGATTGTGCCTGCATTCAGCGATGCGTCACTGAAATAAAAACTGAAATCACGGTGATCCGGAAACCGTAAATTCCCGGATTGCTGTCTGATGACTCTGTTTTCATTCAATTGTGGAGGCGTTATGCAATTAACCCCGAGAGAAGTTGAAAAGCTGATGATATATACCCTGGCGGATGTCGCGCAGCGACGCCGTGACAGGGGGGTAAAACTGAATTACCCGGAAGCGGTCGCGATTATCACTGTGACAGCACTGGAAGGCGCCCGCGACGGCAAAACAGTGGAAGACGTGATGAAAGAAGCTGCCACCGTGCTGACCAAAGCCGACGTGATGGAAGGGGTGGATGATTTAATTCCGAATGTGCAGGTTGAGGCGATTTTCACGGACGGCAGCCGTCTGGTGACAGTTCATAACCCAATCAAATAAACGTACAGCAAAAAGGTGAGGTTTCTGATTATGAGTAATACAAAACAACCTACGCCGTTAGGCGGAGTCATTTTTGCGGATACCCCGATTGAATTTAATACCGGTAAGCCGGAAACCAAAATTAAAGTCCGCAATACCGGGGATCGTCCGATTCAGGTCGGTTCGCATTTTCACTTTTTTGAAGTGAACCATGCCCTGGAATTTGATCGCGAAGCGGCTTACGGTAAACGACTGAATATTTCATCCACCACCGCAATCCGTTTTGAGCCGGGTGATGAAACTGAAGTTTCTCTTATTCCTTACGGCGGCAAACAGACAGTGTACGGGTTTAACAACCTGGTGGACGGCTGGGCCGGTAATAATGTGGCCACCAGCGAACGTCCGGCAAAAGCGATTGCCCTGAACGAGGCAATTGCCCGCGGTTTCAGCCATAAAGAAGAAGCGAAGAAGTAATTCTCCGCCCTGACACGATTTTCCGGCAGTGATGCACAGGCATCCTGAACGAAATGAGGAACACGTTATGCCACAGATTTCCAGACAAGAATATTGCGGCCTGTTCGGGCCGACCACCGGGGACAAAATCCGTCTCGGTGATACCGACCTCTATATTGAAATTGAAAAAGATTTACGCGGCTACGGCGAAGAATCTGTTTACGGCGGCGGGAAATCCCTCCGTGACGGGATGGGGGCGAATAACACACTGACCAGTGACAATGGTGTGCTCGACCTGGTTATCACCAACGTTACTATCCTGGATGCCAAATTGGGTGTCATCAAAGCGGACGTGGGTGTGAAGGACGGCAAAATCGTCGGTATCGGTAAGAGCGGAAACCCGAATCTTCAGGACGGTATCACTCCGGGGATGGTTGCCGGTGTATCAACCGATGCTATCTCCGGTGAACATCTGATCCTGACCGCAGCAGGTATTGATACCCATATTCACCTGATTTCACCACAGCAGGCCTATGCAGCGCTGTCTAACGGTGTCACCACTTTCTTCGGCGGTGGTATCGGGCCGACAGACGGCACCAACGGGACAACCGTCACCGCGGGTCCGTGGAATATCCGCGCCATGCTGCGTGCACTGGAAGGTTTACCGGTCAACGTCGGGATGCTCGGTAAAGGTAACTCCTTTGCCCGTGATCCGCTGGTTGAACAGATTATTGCCGGTGTTGCCGGTCTGAAAGTACACGAAGACTGGGGTGCAACCTCCAATGCTATCCGTCATTCACTGCGTGTGGCAGACGATTATGATATTCAGGTTGCGGTACACACAGACAGTCTGAACGAAGGCGGTTATGTGGAAGATACCATCGAAGCCTTTGAAGGCCGGACTATCCACACTTACCACACCGAAGGTGCGGGTGGCGGCCACGCGCCGGATATCATCAAGGTGGTCAGCCAGCCGAACGTGCTGCCGAGCTCCACTAACCCGACACTGCCATACGGTATCAACAGTCAGGCAGAACTGTTTGACATGATCATGGTGTGTCACAACCTGAACCCGAATGTCCCGGCTGACGTTTCCTTTGCGGAAAGCCGTGTACGTCCGGAAACTATTGCGGCAGAAAACGTACTGCATGATATGGGTGCCATCTCCATGTTCTCCAGTGATTCCCAGGCAATGGGGCGTGTCGGTGAGAACTGGCTGCGTGTGATTCAGACCGCTAACGCCATGAAAGCAGCGCGCGGTAAACTGCCTGAAGATGCGGCGGGTAACGATAACTTCCGTGTTCTGCGTTACGTGGCAAAAATCACTATCAACCCGGCAATTGCTCAGGGTATCAGCCATGTGCTCGGCTCAATCGAAGTCGGCAAAATGGCGGACCTGGTACTGTGGGATCCGCGTTTCTTCGGTGCGAAACCAAAACTGGTTATCAAAGGCGGCATGATCAACTGGGCAGCGATGGGTGATCCTAACGCTTCCCTGCCGACACCACAGCCGGTCTTCTATCGTCCGATGTTTGGTGCGATGGGTAAAACCCTCCAGGATACCTGTGTGACCTTCGTTTCTCAGGCTGCACTGGAAGATGGAGTGAAAGAGAAAGCCGGTCTGGAGCGCGAAGTTGTCGCGGTTCAGGGCATGCGTACCACCACCAAACGCGACCTGATCCGTAACGGCGAAACCCCGGATATCGAAGTGGATCCGGAAACCTTCGCGGTGAAAGTCAACGGGGAACACGCTACCTGCCAGCCAATCTCGGTGGCAGCGATGAACCAGCGTTATTTCTTCGGCTAAACGCTTTTGGTTAACTGACTTCCCCGGCGGGCGCTGTCAGCCCGCCGGGCATAACAAAAAGGTAATTCCATGATCCTCATTGAGCACATTCTCGGCAACGTCAGAAAAGATCAGGCGTGGGCTGATAAAGCGAACGACATGACGGTGGATATGCTGACCCTCGATCAGCGGGAAGCCCAGAAAAGCCGCTGCCGTAAACACACCCAAAACGGGCTGGATATCGGGATCGCGCTGGATCGCAACGTGCTGTTGTCTGACGGAGATGTGATCCATACCGATGACACCACCAATACCATGGTTGTCGTCCGGATCGATCTGCGTGATGTCATGGTTGTTGATCTTAAACGTCTTCAGGGCAGCACGCCGGAAGAGCAGATCCGCATCAGTTTTGAACTGGGTCATGCGCTCGGTAACCAGCACTGGAAAGCCGTTATCAAAGAAAACAAGGTGTATGTCCCGCTGACCGTCAGTGAAAAAGTGATGGAATCCGTGATGCGCACCCACGGTTTCGGCAATGATACGTTTGCTTTCGTCAAAGGCGAAACCATTCTGCCAATCCTGACCAACTCAGAATCCCGTCTGCTGTTCGGCGGCGCGGAAGAAACAGATACTCACGTGCATGTGGCTCATAATCACGGGCACAGCCATGATCATGACCACAGTCACGACCACGGTCATGATCATCACCACGATCACGACCATGACCACAAACACTGACAGACCGGAACGGGAGAACGTGTGATGAAAGCGGCTGATCTTATCCGGATCATGCAGTTTGGTGATTCGGCACTTCCCGTCGGCGCCTTTACTTTCTCGAACGGCGTGGAATCGGCGATTCAGACGGGCGTGGTACATGATGCCGAAACTCTGAAAGGCTTTGTCCGCACGGCGCTGAAACAGGCGGCCAGCGGTGACGGTATTGCCGTTGTCGCGGCACACCGCGCGGTGCTGGCGGGGGACAATGATGCCATCCTGCGGGTGGACCGGGCGGTGAATAACCGCAAACTGAATGAAGAAGCCCGCCTGATGGCGACGCGGATGGGGAAAAAACTGGCGGAGATTTCCGTCCATATTTTTGACGACCCGCTCGTGGCCCGGTGGCTGGCACAGATTAAAAGCGGGGACACCCCGGGCACGCAACCTGTCACTCAGGCTATTGTGATGGCGGTACAGGGCATCGGCGAGCGCGAAGTGGTGGTCATGCATCAGTACGGGATCGCAATGACGATCCTCAGCGCCGCCATGCGCCTGATGCGGATCACGCACTTTGAAACGCAGCACATTTTATTTGAGCTGAACAACGACATTGAAACCTTCTGCGATATTGCAGCCTGTGGTGACATTGAACAAATGTCTTCCTATGTGCCGGTGATCGACGTCCTTGCGGCAGTTCATACCAAATCTTTTGTCCGCCTGTTTATGAACTGACAGGCGGCTGACTTATTTCCGGGAGTATATTGATGAAAAAAATGACACGGATCGGTATCGGCGGCCCTGTTGGCTCAGGTAAAACGGCGATTATTGAGGTGATCACCCCGATCCTGATTGAACGCGGAATCAAGCCGCTAATCATCACCAACGACATCGTAACCACCGAAGATGCGAAGCAGGTCAAACGCACCCTGAAAGGTATCCTCGACGAAGAGAAAATTCTCGGCGTTGAAACCGGTGCCTGCCCGCACACCGCGGTACGTGAAGACCCGAGTATGAACATTGCGGCGGTGGAAGATATGGAAGAGCGCTTCCCGGACAGTGACGTCATTATGATCGAAAGCGGCGGCGACAACCTGACACTGACCTTCAGTCCGGCACTTGCTGACTTCTATATCTATGTTATCGATGTGGCGGAAGGGGAGAAAATCCCGCGTAAAAACGGTCCGGGCCTGGTGCAGGCGGATATCCTGGTGATCAACAAAATCGATCTCGCACCGTATGTCGGCGCCAGCCTGGAAGTCATGGAAAGTGACACCAAAGTGGTGCGCGGCAACCGTCCGTATGTCATGACCAACTGCAAAACCGGCGAAGGCGTGGTTGAGCTGGTGGATATGATCATGGATAAATTCCTGTTCACTCATCAGGCGGGAGCAAAAGTATGACACAACTGAGGGCTGAGATCGCGGGGACGCCCACGCGCCTCCGGGCTCATCTCTTAGGGGAAAAGGCGCCGGAAATGGCGCCTTACCAGGATGAGCCAAAGCAGATGCAAAGTGGTGCCATCGGGAAAAGTGGCTATCTGAAACTGCGGTTTGCCAAACGGGAATACCGCAGTGAAATGGTGGAAATGGAGCGCCGGGTACCCTCTCTGGTACAGCGCGCGCTGTACTGGGATGAACTGATGCCGCAGATGCCGTGTGTCACCATGATTTCAACCTCCGGTTGCCTGTTACAGGGCGACCGCCAGGCGCTGGATCTGATTGTGGAAGCAGGGGCGTGCGCCCATGTCACCACACAGTCCGCCACCAAAATCCATATGATGGAGGCGAACTACGCCACACAGTACCAGAATGTGGTGGTGGAAGCGGGCGGTTATCTGGAGTTTATGCCGGATCCGATTATCCCGCACCGTAATGCCCGTTTTTTAACGGATACACAGATAACGATTGATCCGACGGCAACACTGATTTATTCCGAGATCCTGATGTCGGGGCGGAAATATCACCATCCGGACGAACAGTTCGGGTTTGATATTTTTTCATCAAAAATCCGGGCGGAAAACAGTGAGGGAAAAGAATTATTTGTTGAGAAATACATTCTGGAACCAAAAAAAGAAGCACTGAATGTGGTCGGCGTGATGGGGGGATTTGATGTCTTCGGTAATGTGATTTTACTGACACCGAAAGAGCATCATGCCCGTATCCTGGTGCGCCTGGAAGCCCGTTATGACACGGATGAAGAGGTTGCATTCGGGGCAACGCAGTTGCCGAACGAGTGTGGTCTGGTCTTCAAAGTGCTGGGAATCGACAGCCCGAAAACCAAAGAAGCTGTCCGTTATTTCTGGCAAATCGCCCGGGAAGAGATCCTCGGCATCACATTGCAGAAACCGTTCCTGTGGCGCTGATGCGCCGCAGGATGACACCAGTGGTTACTCAGGGGACTGATTATCATCTGCATAATCAGTCCCTTTGTCCGGTTCACCTTCAGGGGAAAGACGATGGCAACTTCAACAGTCAGTCAGAACGGCTGGAATAAACTGGCCGGATCCAATCCTGTCATACATTTTATTGATATCACGCTGCGCGGTTGTGCACAGGTGATGTTTCAGAACAACCCGCTGACCGGGCTGTTCTTTTTCGCCGCTATTTTTACCGGTGCATACAGTGAAGGCATTCCGGCGGTCGGCTGGGGCTGTCTGCTCGGCACAGTGGTGTCCACACTGACCGCGTATGTCAGCAAAATGGATGTCACCTCACTGCGTGCCGGGCTGTACGGCTATAACGGCTGTCTGGTCGGTGTTGCGTTGCCGACCTTTCTGGAAAACTCACCGTTTATGTGGGCATCCATTGTGCTTGGCAGTATCGTGGCGGTGATCGCCACCATCTCGCTGACCGATTTTCTGAAAAACTGGAAAGTAGCGGCACTGACCGCGCCTTTCGTGCTGGTGACCTGGACTATCCTGCTGGCCAGTTACAGTTTCTTTGGCATCAAGGGCGTCAGCCTGCCGGGGCCGGCACTGCCGGATCAGTATGTGGCGCCGATCGCGGGCATCCCGTATTCCGATCTGATCCCGGATATATTCCGCGGTGTGTCAGAGGTATTCCTGCTGAGCAGTATTACCGTCGGGATCCTGTTTGTGATCGGCCTGGCGGTCAGCTCTGTGTGGGCGGCGGTTTTTGCGGTGCTCGGCTCACTGCTGGCCTTTGGTGTGGCGTCATTCCTGAAAGCCGATTTCGGCAGCGTACATACCGGGCTTTACTCATTCAGTGCCGTTTTAACTGCGATTGCGCTGGGCTCCACATTTAACAAACCGAGCTTCAAAGTGCTGGTGTATACCGTTGTGGGTGTGATTTTCACGGTGTTTGTCCAGGGCGCTCTGGATGTGGTGGTATCGCCGTTCGGCATTCCGACACTGACCATGCCGTTTGTTCTGGCTTCCTGGCTGTTCCTGGTGCCGAATCAGGACATCATGCCGGAACACCGTCAGTAAAAGGGGAGAAATATGCAGAGTAATCTACTGAAGACAGGGTTACATAAATTACTGAGTCTGCGGGTGATCCTGTCGCTGCTGCTGTTTATTGACGGGGTGATGATCCTGTCGCCGGTGCTGTTTTCCTATAGCGGGGATATTGCCTGGCAGGGCGGCGGTTTCACCGCGTGGTTACAGTCACTCGGGTTTATAAAACTGCTGGATATTCCCCGCTTTATGCTGGGGTTACTGCTGGCGCTGCTGGCGCTGCTGATGCTGACCGGTGCACGCATCGCCTGGCTGTTCTCCCTGTTTATCCTGCTCATTATGGTACTGGTGGATCTGGGGCTGGCCCGTGAATACTCGCTTCAGGGGATGTTCTCGCTGGCGCTGCTGATTGTCTCCGGCTGTCTGTGGCGGCAGTTTCCGCATCACAGTCTGACCAGTGCCGGGGTGGTGGCGATCAGCAGTATTATCCTGCTGGTGGTGTATTCCGTCTTCGGCACCCTGTATCTCGGCAATGAGTTCCAGCCGCATGTCACCGATATCTCGGCGGCCTTCTACTTCGCCCTGGTCTGTATGACCACTGTCGGCTTCGGGGACATTGTCCCGATCAGCGTGGAAGCGCGGATGTTTACCCTGACGGTGGTGGTGTTCGGTATCACTATCTTCACCACATCCATTGTGTACATTGTGGGTGTCGTCCTGCGCGGCACACGCGAGATTGTCAAAAAGAGGTTGTTACACATGAAAGAGCATTATGTTGTTATCGGCGCGAATCCGCTGGCTGTCAATATTTATAAAGGACTGAAAAAACGCGGTTTGCAGGTGGTGGTGATCTGCTCTGATGAGGATAAAGCTCACTTCCCTGACGGTACAGTGATTGTTGCCGGTGACAGTGCGGATGCTGTGACCCTGAATGACGCCAATGTGAAAGATGCCCGCTGTGTGATGGCCATCAGTGATAATGACGCGGATAACACTTTTGCGCTGCTGGCGGTGAAACAGCTGGCCGGTGAGGGAGTGAAAACCGTGACAGTGGTGAATCAGGAGGAAAACCGCGACAAAATGCGCCTGCTGCATGCGGATATGACCTTCTCCCTGTCACAGCTCGGCAGTGAAGTACTGATGAAAATGCTGTGTGGTGAGAACATTGATAACAGCGTTATGGCTGATATCTTATTAGCCAAAGCGCCATAAGCAGAGCCGGTTGTGAAGCATAAAGAAAAAATAATAAATCTGAGCCACGGGATCTCCCGGGCTCAGTCATTCTTCTATTCCCGGTTTAAACAGCTGCACGGCATCCGCATTGCACTGGCGTTTACACTGACGTTTATGGTGTTCCGGGAATTACACAGCGATAAGCTCGATTATATCATCATGACACTTATCTCTATTCTGATGCCGATGCCGTACTGGGGAAATGTGCTGATCCGCTCGATGCAGCGTACTCTCGGCACGGTTATCGGTTCGCTGATAGGGATGCTGCTGCTGTACACAGAAACCCGCTCTTTTCCGCTGATGCTGGCGATGGCGACTATTGCGATGTTTGTCTGCGGCCTGATCGCGCTGGGCAAAAACATGTATGTCGGGATGCTGATCGGGATGACCATCAGTATTGTTGCCACTGCACCTGTCGGGGATATGGACTCCGCGCTTATCCGTTCGGCGCAGACCGTGGGCGGCTCTATTCTGGCATTGGTGTTCTCGGCGATTCTGCCGCTGAAGGGGTTTGTGTTCTGGCGGATGAACATCAGTACCATTCTGCGGGATACCGCCAGATTATATGATGAGCACATCATGAAACTGAGCAGTACCGACCCGGAACGATGGGACAATCAGCTGAAAGATACTTTATCAACATTGCTGGCCTGCAATACCTACATTGCGCCGTCAGTCAAAGAGACTCATGTCCCTGCTGCCACTTTTACCGCTATTCACGGGCGCATCCGGCGGCTGGTGGCGATACTGGAACTGCTGACGGATACTTTCAGTAAAAACTACTTCACCCATGCGCTGAACACGGAGAATCCTTACATTGTGCAGTTGCAGAAAAGTAACAGCGAGATCATGAAACTCCTCTCCGATATCTTTGTGCAGGGGAAAGATGATGACACGACGGAGAAACTTCAGGCTCTGCGTGCCAGCACACACGAGCTGCATCAGAAGATCAATGCGCAGCCGGAAAGTAACTCTGCGGATGCCATGATGGTCGGGATGAGTGTGGAAGTTATCAAGCTGCTGGATGAAGTGTGCGGACTGGTTCAGATTGACATTTTAAAGAAATGCGCATAAACACAGAAACATTGAAATAAAAATGACGTAAGGTTTTTCTATGTTAAATGTGATTCTCAGCATTTCCGCAGGATCAGTGCTCGGCGGCCTCGGCCGCTGGGTATTGAGTAATAAATTCAACCCGGTATTGGCAATGATGCCGCTGGGGACTTATCTCGCCAATATTATTGCCGGTTATATTATCGGGCTGGCAGTAGCGTTTTTCTCCTCTCACCCGACACTCCCGGCAGAATGGCGGCTGTTTATTGTCACCGGATTCTGCGGCGCGTTATCGACATTCTCGACTTTCTCTCTGGAGATTGTGCAGGCCTTTCAGGCCGGGCGCATCCATCACGGTATGGCAGAAATCGCCCTGCATGTAATAAGTTCCCTGCTGATGACCTGGCTCGGCCTGCTGACCTGGCAGGTGTTGCAGCACCGGTAAAAAGGGATATTCAAAGAGAGGGGCAGGCCGGGAGAGATTTTCCGGCCTTAAGAAAACAGCCCTGAACGTCGTCTCTTGTTAAAAAACAAAGGCATAGTATTGTGCAGACAGAGCCAAAAAACCTCACCCGCACTATTAATGCGATGCTCACTTTAGTTTAAGATAAATCACCCTATTAATAGCAGCGATTTATACTTATTATTTCATTTAAGTCGATTTATCAGTCACTAATAAGGGTTTTACATGGCTATAAAAAGATTTTATTTTTCTCAGCTCGCTGACTTAAGAATAAAAGACGTTGGTATTCACGCCAGTTACGCAATAACGTTAATAGTAAATGAGGAAGATAATAATAATGGAAAGAAAATAATAATATCAGCATTAGGTAAAAGTAATGCCGCAAAAGCAGCTGGTTCTGGAAAGTTATTATTCTGGTGTATAATATCAAATAACTTAAATAATAAAAAATATATTCTGGAAATAAAGAAAGGTGAATCATGGGCAATAGGTATAGATGATATACCTATTGGTAGTGTTGACATTGATTTTAAAAGTCAGCTATAACGCCGGAACTAACAGTTGAATTCGGCTACGTTTACGACGCGGGTTACATGGGGAATGTGGTTCCTTTCCCAGGGAGATCAACAAAAAACATAAAATTAAATAAATTTAAATGGTGACAATATGATTTTGATAAAATCAAAATGGATAGCTCTGGTGTTTTCATTATTTATATTATCAATAAGTATAAATAAATCACTCGCAAATGAACATGATAACAATAGCGTAAAAATTGCATCTGATTTAATGATGAAGTTAACATTTGCAGACAGTGCAGATGAAAAAATAAAATTTTAAATGAAATAAAGAAAATAAAGGAAAGAAATCCAACAAATATGAATGTAGCCAATATTTATATCAGTGGATTGGTTGGGGAAAAACAATACAACCTCGCATTATCAGAAATAAATAAAATAAGTAATAATGACAAAGAAAGCCGGTTTTTATTATTAAAAATGCATATTAACGGATAGACTTGGCAAGAAGGCTGCTGACTGTTATACATCATATATAGAAATTAAAAATAAAAAGAAAGAAAAAAACATTGATTATATAATGGCTTTATATTTTTCAGAGAGCCAGAAATATCAAACGGAAAAAGAAAAATATATTAAAAACAGAAAATTTTCGAATGATTTCCAACTGTTGGATACAAAAAGCAGAAGAGAAGTTCTATCAGAGCTATTTCCGTAAAAATCCGTTTTAACAAGATTGTGGTAGTTTAATCATTCCGGATACTATTTTATCTATCGGATTCTGCAAGCTTAGTGAGTACGCCGGATACCAGAGTATATACTGAACAATCATATTTGTCGGGGAAGGTAGTCACCGGCAGACTTTCAGCACTCAACGCCGCTTTTGGGGGAAAATTATTCCCCTTTTTCTTTCTCTTCCGTTTTCTTCCCCTGCTTCTCATCTTCATTTTTCAGATTGGCGGTCAGCAGATACAGGGATTGCTGCCAGCGGCTGGGGGTCAGTTGCAGCAGATTGTTGGCCAGCACAAAGCCGATGCCGAGGGCGAGGAGTAACATTACCCGCAGCAGGTTCGTGGTGTTATCCACCTGAGTGGATTCCGTGGCCAGCCGGTGAGTATCGATGGTCAGGCGCAGAAAGCCTTTCGGGCCTTTTTTCCCGGGAATAGCGGCGACAATCTGATGATTAAAATAACTGCCGGCTTTTTGTCCGTCCAGCGCCAGCCGGTCACGGACAGTGATACTCTCGCCGCTGCCCGCTATCTGTACTCCGTCATCCTGATATACTGTGGCATCGAGAATACGGCTGTTGGTGGTCAGTTGCGCTAAATTTGCCATAATCTGTTTCTTATTGAGCACTTTCCCGTTATCGTCTATAGCACCGGAAAGGTTAAACGCCACCTGTTGTGCCAGCGAATAGGCCAGTTCATTAAACTGATCCATTGACGACTGCTGGTGTACGCGGCTGAAATAAGACACGCCCTGTAACAGACACACCATCAGGGCGAGACAAATCAGAATAATGGCTGTTTTATGCAGCCGGAATGTTAATTTCGTTTTGGCCATTGTTTATCCGTTTTTCCGTTGTCGCCACCATATTGCCAGAAGCGGGAATTTTTATCTGCTACCATCATGAATATTATCAGGGATTATAGGAGTATCTGTTGATGTCGACGAGTCTGACCTACTGTTATTTGCCGAATGAAATCCATAAGTGGCCGGGCCTTCCTCTTTCCCTGAGCGGTGATGAAGTGATGCCGCTGGACTACCGGGCGGGTGACAGCGGCTGGCTGCTGTACGGGCGCGGGCTGGATAAGGCGCGGATCAGCGATTTCCAGCACCGGCTGGGTGCGGCAATTGTGGTGGTTTCGTCATGGCGGATCGACGATTATCAGGTGGTGCGGATTGCGGGCAGCCTGACCGGTCGCATCAAGCGGGTGGCGGATGAATTTCAGATGGATGTGGTGCCTCTGGGTAACATTCCGAAATTGCGTTCCCCCGGATTATTGATGATGGATATGGATTCCACCGCGATCCAAATCGAATGTATCGATGAAATTGCCAGACTGGCCGGTGTCGGTGATGAAGTCGCGGAGGTGACGGAAAGAGCTATGCAGGGCGAGCTGGATTTCAGCGAAAGCCTGAAAGCACGGGTCGGCCTGCTGGCCGGTGCGGATGCTGCTGTTTTACAGCAGGTACTGGATACTTTGCCGCTGATGCCGGGGCTGACCAGCCTGGTGCGAAAACTCCAGGCGATGGACTGGCATGTCGCGATTGCCTCAGGTGGATTCACCTTCTACGCCAATCACTTAAAAGATTCCCTGCGCCTGATTGCGGTCTATGCTAATCAGCTGGAAGTCAAAGACGGCAAACTGACCGGCAAAGTGAAAGGCCCGGTGGTGGATGCCAAATACAAAGCTCAGGCACTGGTGAAGCTGGCAGAGTTTCTCAATATTCCGCCGGAACAAACCGTGGCTATCGGTGATGGTGCCAATGATCTGAAAATGCTGAAAAAAGCTGGTCTGGGCATTGCTTTCCATGCCAAACCGAAAGTCTACGCACGGGCGAAAGTGGCTATCCGTCACGCCGACCTGATGGGGGTGATGTGTACCCTCAGCGGTGGTCTGAAACACGAAGAACGTTAATTTATCAGTTATTACGGGGTCACGAGTGGCAAAACCAGCAAAACGCGCCTTTGTCTGTAACGAGTGCGGGGCGGATTATCCCCGCTGGCAGGGGCAGTGCACCGCGTGTCAGGCGTGGAATACCATTACGGAAGTCCGGCTGGCTTCTGTCTCATCTTCTGCGGCGCGTAATGACCGCCTCAGCGGCTATGCGGGGCAGAGCGGCGTCAGCAAAGTTCAGAAACTGTCGGAAATCAGTCTTGAGGAACTGCCGCGTTTCTCTACCGGTTTCAAAGAGTTTGATCGTGTGCTGGGCGGCGGCGTGGTGCCGGGCAGTGCCATTCTGATCGGTGGTAATCCGGGTGCCGGGAAAAGTACTCTGCTGTTACAGACGATGTGTCAGCTTGCCGCGCAGATGAAAACCCTGTATGTCACGGGGGAAGAATCATTACAGCAGGTGGCGATGCGGGCGCATCGTCTCGGGCTGCCGATGGATAATCTCAATATGCTGTCGGAAACGGCGATTGAGCAGATTTGCCTGATCGCAGAGCAGGAACAACCGAAGCTGATGGTGATCGACTCCATCCAGGTGATGCATATGGCGGATATTCAGTCCTCGCCGGGTAGTGTGGCACAGGTGCGCGAAACCGCTGCGTATCTGACCCGTTTCGCCAAAACCCGGGGCGTGGCGATCATTATGGTCGGTCACGTCACCAAAGACGGTTCTCTGGCGGGGCCAAAAGTGCTCGAGCACTGTATTGACTGTTCGGTGATGCTCGATGGCGAAGCCGATTCCCGTTTCCGTACGCTGCGCAGCCATAAAAACCGTTTTGGTGCGGTGAATGAACTGGGCGTGTTTGCCATGACGGAGCAGGGGCTGCGTGAGGTGAGTAATCCGTCCGCCATTTTCCTGAGCCGCGGGGATGAAATTACGTCCGGCAGTTCGGTGATGGTGGTCTGGGAAGGGACACGTCCTCTGCTGGTGGAAATTCAGGCGCTGGTGGATCACTCTATGATGTCGAACCCGCGCCGTGTGGCCGTCGGGCTGGAGCAGAACCGGCTGGCGATCCTGCTGGCGGTACTGCATCGTCACGGCGGATTGCAGATGTCGGATCAGGATGTGTTCGTCAACGTGGTCGGTGGTGTGAAAGTAACTGAAACCAGTGCGGATCTGGCATTGTTACTCTCGCTGGTTTCCAGTTTTCGTGACCGGCCGATCCCGCGTGATGTGGTGATCTTCGGCGAAGTCGGGCTGGCGGGGGAGATCCGTCCGGTACCGAGCGGCCAGGAGCGGATCTCAGAAGCGGCCAAACATGGTTTTAAACGGGCGATTGTGCCGAATGCCAATCGTCCGAAAAACCCGCCGCCGGGTATGCAGGTGTTCGGTGTGAAAAAACTGGCGGATGCCTTGTCTGTGCTGGATGAACTGGAATAAGTGAGGCGGATAATGAGTGATTTTTCCTATCTGAAACAAGCCATTAAGCAGGCAGGTGTCACACTCCAGCAACTGGCGGATCAGTGCGGGGTGACCAAAGGCTATCTCAGCCAGCTGATAAACAACAAAATCAAAAGTCCCGGCGGTCAGAAGCTGGCCGGGCTGCATAGTGCGCTGGGGCTGGATTATCCGCTGAAGAAAAAAAGCACCGGGGTGGTGTTCGGAAAATTTTACCCGCTGCACACCGGACATATCTACCTGATCCAGCGTGCGTGCAGTCAGGTGGATGAGCTGCATGTGATCCTCTGTCATGACGAACCGCGTGATAAAGCGCTGTTTATCAACAGCTCGATGTCTCAGCAGCCGACAGTCAGTGACCGTCTGCGCTGGCTGCTGCAAACCTTTAAGTATCAGAAAAATATCCGCATTCATTCGTTTGATGAGCATGCCTATGACCCGTATCCGCATGGCTGGGAGCACTGGAGTCAGGGGGTGTGCCAGTTTATGCGGGAAAAAGGGATCACGCCGGATTTTATTTATTCAGGTGAGAAAGCGGATGTGCCGCGTTACCGCGAGTCGTTCGGCATCGAAACGGTGCTTATTGACCCGGAACGAACCTTTATGAATATCAGCGGACGTCAGATCCGTCAGGCACCGTTCCGCTACTGGGATTATATTCCGACAGAGGTCAAACCTTTCTTTGTGCGGACAGTCGCGGTGCTCGGAGGGGAATCCAGCGGCAAATCGACACTCGTCAATAAACTGGCGAATATGTTTAACACCACCAGTGCCTGGGAATACGGACGGGACTATGTGTTTTCCCACCTGGGCGGCGATGAAATGGCGCTGCAATATTCCGATTATGATAAAATTGCGTTGGGACATGCACAATACATTGATTTTGCAGTGAAATATGCGAATAAAGTTGCGTTTGTGGATACGGATTTTGTCACGACTCAGGCTTTCTGCAAACGCTATGAAGGTAAAGAGCACCCGTTTGTGCAGGCATTAATTGCGGAATACCGGTTTGATCTGGTGATCCTGCTGGAAAATAATACTCCGTGGGTGGCGGACGGACTGCGCAGCCTTGGCAGTGATAATGACCGCAAAGCCTTTCAGGATTTGCTTATCGATATGCTGCGGAAAAACGGTATCAGGTTTGTCCATGTGACATCGTCGGATTATGATACCCGTTTTCTCGAATGCGTCGGGTTGGTTCAGCGCATGCTGATGCTGGATACCCCTGAAATTCGTGACGGGGATCAGCAAAAATAAAGAATGTTGCCTGAATCGGAAATTAATCGGGTAATTCCCGTGAGAAATTATTTTTCTCTTCTATACTGAAAGAACAAGGACAACACACAGCGTCCGGCAGAATTCAGGGCAACAAAGGGAGGAAAGATGAAGAGTAAAGGATCCCTTTACTGATGGTGTTAACTGATTGATTTGTTTGTCAGTTGTTAGTGTTATGAAAGCGGTAAATATGAAGTGTTAAGTCAGCTTCGGTTGTACCTTAAGTACCAGGTTCAATGTAATACCCGTAACAAAAGACACTCTTTTATCCATCCAACCAAAAAATGCCGCGGGGTTCCTCACCTCGCGGCATTTTCCGTTGTATCACCTATTTGGTCATACGTTTGTACTTGATGCGGTGTGGCTCCAGAGCGGCCTCGCCGAGAGTCCGTTTCTTGTAATCTTCATATTCACTGAAGTTACCTTCGAAGAACTCCACTTTCCCCTCATCCTGATAATCAATGATATGGGTGGCAATACGGTCAAGGAACCAGCGGTCATGGGAAATGACCATAGCGCAGCCCGGAAACTCCAGCAGGGCGTTTTCCAGTGCGCGCAGGGTTTCGATATCCAGGTCATTGGTCGGTTCATCGAGGAGCAGCATGTTGCCGCCGACCTGCAACAGTTTCGCCAGATGCAGACGTCCGCGCTCACCACCGGATAATTCGCCGACACGTTTGCCCTGGTCAACACCTTTGAAGTTAAAACGTCCGACATAAGCACGGCTCGGGATTTCAGTGGTGCCGATGCGCATGATATCCTGCCCGCCGGAAACTTCTTCCCAGACGGTTTTTTTATCATCCATGGCATCACGGAACTGATCAACTGACGCGATAGTTACGGTATCACCCAGGGTGATGCTGCCGGAATCAGGCTGTTCTTTACCGCTTATCATGCGGAACAGAGTGGATTTACCCGCACCGTTCGGGCCGATAATCCCGACAATCGCCCCTTTCGGCAGGGCGAAACTCAGGTTATCGATCAGGGTACGGCCATCGTAGGATTTGGTCAGGTTCTCCACTTCCAGCACCTTGTCACCCAGACGCGGACCAGGCGGAATAAAGAGTTCGTTGGTCTCGTTACGTTTCTGGTATTCAACGCTGTTCAGTTCTTCAAAGCGGGCCAGGCGGGCCTTGCCTTTGGACTGACGGCCTTTCGGATTCTGACGGATCCACTCCAGCTCTTTCTCGATAGACTTGCGGCGGGCAGCTTCAGAAGAAGCTTCCTGTGCCAGACGGGCATCTTTTTGTTCCAGCCAGCTGGAGTAGTTACCTTCCCACGGAATACCTTCACCGCGGTCAAGTTCGAGGATCCAGCCGGCGACATTGTCGAGGAAGTAACGGTCGTGGGTGATTGCCACAACGGTGCCCTCGTAGTCGTGCAGGAAGCGTTCCAGCCAGGCGACAGATTCCGCATCCAGGTGGTTGGTCGGTTCATCGAGCAGCAGCATATCCGGTTTTTCCAGCAGCAGGCGGCAGATAGCCACACGGCGGCGCTCACCCCCGGACAAATTACCGATTTTGGCATCCCAGGCCGGTAAACGCAGGGCATCTGCCGCACGTTCCAGCTGGTTATCCAGATTATGGCCGTCATGGGACTGGATAATCGCTTCCAGCTCACCCTGTTCTCTGGCGAGTTTGTCAAAGTCCGCATCCGGGTCTGCATACAGCGCGTATACTTCATCCAGACGGGTCAGGGCATTTTTCACTTCAGCAACAGCTTCCTCAACGGCGTCACGGACAGTATGTTCCGGATTCAGTTTCGGTTCCTGCGGCAGATAGCCGATTTTCAGGCCGGGCTGCGGACGTGCTTCACCTTCAATTTCGGTATCCACACCTGCCATAATGCGCAGCAGGGTTGACTTACCGGCACCATTCAGGCCAAGAACGCCGATTTTGGCACCGGGGAAGAAACTCAGTGAGATATCTTTCAGTATATGACGCTTCGGCGGCACAATTTTGCCGACACGGTGCATCGAATAAACGTATTGAGCCAATGTTGTATACCTTTTTTCGTTTATGGGGCATCTGTGGGGCATTATGACTAAGTTTCTCATTTAGTAAAGCCACCTGAGTTTCATTATTGCCCTGCATCCAGTTCCCGTAAACACTAAAAATCATTTGTGCTGATGTATGGCCCATCTGCGAAGCAATAAAGGATGGGTTTTACGGGGATTTGCAACGATTTGGACGCCGTTTTGATCTGAGTGTCAGAACGGCTGCTGAAGGTATTCATGTGCTTTTGCTCCAGCTTCCGCAGTTGCGTCAGCGTATCCGTGACGGCTGGTACCAGATACGGATCGCCGGCAGTGATATTTCCCCAGATGAAATTCACCGGCGTTTTAATGAGCCGCTTCACGGTGTGGCCCCCCGGCCAGCTTATCAGCATCGGGAATGGCGCAGCGCCCGTTAGCATGATGATCCGCGCAGTAAACAGTGATACCGAACTGGTATTGTCATTCAATGCCCCGGTAACACTCAGCGGCGCGAAATACTCTATCGCCGCCACGGTACCGGATACCATTTCAGATGCGGCCCGCACCATGTCAGCAAATCAGGGCTATATCGTTTATTTTCTCCAGGCAATGCAGCAGTGGATGACAGACACCGGCCAGGTGGAAATTGAACGGCCGAACGGGCAGAAGGTGACGCTGGAGAGTGTGAAAGCTCTGAATGACGCCATCAGCAAAATACCAAAAGTGGTTCAGGAACCCGGTGAATCGAAAATGGATGTTATGAGTCAGGAAGAAGCCACCAAAGCAATAGAGGCAGCAAAACCAGGAGATGCGACAACGACAGAAAAGGGCATCGTTCAGCTGACGGCAACAGTTGGCACATCAACAACAAAAGTGCCGCATGAGAAAGCGATCAGTGATGCGCCGGGTAAAAAGGCGGATGCCAATAAATTAGGGGCGGCGGCTGGCAGAGATGTTTATGTGAATCCGTATATGAGAGATGCGAATGTCACAACAATGGGGCTCTGTGTGGAATGTGAAGCAGCGTGAACCGGCCGAACAGATGGAACGTGAGCGGGCAGAGCGTGAGGCGCAGGAAGCAGTAGAGCAGGCCGTGGACTCAGAGAAATAAAACAAAGCCGCGCTGGTGGATATCCGGCGCGGCTGTCGCTTACTCAGAGCTAATCATTTTAGCCGTTCGTACAAGACGCATCATCGGCAATTCTGGAAAATAGCCGTTTACCATTATTTTAGTAACAAATTACCAGTAAAAAACAAAATGTGGTTACAAAAAAATTTCCGTTCAAAATCTTATTTACTCAACAAAACAATAGGAATCTATGAAATATTTTAAATCATTTAAAATCTCAACGATACATTCATTAGTTATATCTAACTTTCCTTGCAATACAAACAACGATCCATCCGATGGTTTCATTTCGAAATAAGCATCGTATGATGAATACTCTTCTGGTTTTTTAAATTTTATAATAAAAACACCACAACTTATAGATAAATTAAATTCTGATATTTCATTTTTTATGATTTTCTTTAATGACTCAATCATTTCATTTATTTCATGCACATAAAATTCGACATTGCTAATGCAACCTGTGAATCTGTCAGATACAAGTGAGATATCAACGTCAAAATAGTCATATGGATCTATTTTTTTTTCGAAATTACGATGAAATGAGTTTTCTTTTATAGATAAAGACTTACTATTATCACTTAAACAAATCATATGTCACCATTTTATTTATAGAGGAAGTGTTTAATAATCCAATCTTTTTCATTTACAATTACTTCAAGTATATACTCTTGCTTTTCGTAAATCCCTTTTCCTTTATCCTTTAGCCTGTATTTAATCATTTTTATTTCATATCGCACGAAATTTTTATCAATAACTGCTTTAAAATCAGCACCTTTTTTACCATACCTTATTGCTCTTTCAAGTATAGTAACTGGAACGTATCTATTTATATCATTCATATGAGCGGCGGCTTGAGGCAAAAACTTCAATGTTCGTGGCGACAGTCCTATTTTTAGCCGACCTCGTAATAGTGAAATTAAATAGCCAGTAAGCTTTACAGTTCCAGCCTTAACTATAGACCCCGTGCTAACCTTAAGTAAATGACCAAGCTTAGAACCATTTTTAAAAAACCAACCTCCAATTAAAATAAAATCTAAAGGATCAATCATTGGTGATTCTAAAGGGATTTCATATTTACCAACATATACACCATGAGCATCGAAAACATCATAAACACCTGAAAATCCGCTCAAATAACCAATACACATAGCTATACTTTCATCAACTACAGGGATAGCGTTTGGTAGTATCTGACCAGTTAGTTCAAACGAAAAATAATCGCTCGCAGCTAATGGTGATTTAAAATCATATACGCTAGCTATTTCATTAGCATCTAATGACATGGTTACTTTGTCACTCATAATCATCTTTAATTTTATATAAAATTCCACGGACACACACAATATAACCATGCAGGGATAGTTACTTATTCACTCACCAGTTTTTACGCCGGATCGATAAGATATCATACTGTTTTGCCCCTTACTTATCAGAATATTCTATATCATCAGAGACACCTTCCATTTCCGGCACCCAGCTGCCATCCTCAAAAATCTCCTGCATTATCTCTTTTATTTTTTTATTGTCCTTATCATTTTTCCCGCCGGTTACTGACATCGACGCATTGGTTCCCCACGCAATACGGAGCATGCGATCACCTCTTAATTTACTGGTTAAATATACAGTTTAAATTAACGGGACAGAATAATGCTGTCAAGACCGACTCTGATCTTTGGGGCACCAGTGGGGCAAAGAGTTGTCGCAAGTGTGCGCGAAAGTGCGGGTGTGTGATTTTAAAAAAGCTGGTTACTTATTGATTTATATAGAGTATGCGTAACTGTGTAGGCTGTTTAAATCATGGCTCAACATCGAATAAACGTATTGAGCCAATGTTGTATACCTTTTTTCGTTTATGGGGCATCTGTGGGGCATTATGACTAAGTTTTACGTTTAGTTAAAGCCACTCTGGTGTCAGTGTTGCCGGCAGCGGCCGGCGCGGCGGGGCCAGCAAAGTGCTCATTTTAACACCGGTCTGATTTATTCTCACGGTGATCATGCCGGTGCCGGGATCCGCATCATAATGAACCGGTATCGGTGTTTTGCCTGCTGCTGTACCCTGCCTCATAAGCTGCGATAATATTATCGGTCAGTATCTTTTTTTGCCGGTCCGGACGCTCACTTTCATTTACTTTCTCAGTATGTATTTTTGGAGAAATAAACTGTGTTGTGCCGGTAATCGTGCTCAGAAATTCATTGCTTCTAAAATAATTAATTCGCTCTTTATATTTCTGCTGTGTTATTCCGTTTGTTTTATCTTTTATACCGGCATCATAGAACTGTTTAAAAAAAGGTGTCATGAGTTTAACGGAACCATTTATGTGCGTATGAAAATTAGGGTCAGAATCCTCTGCCGCCTGCTGGTAGACATAGTGGCGGGTGATTTTTTCATAGGGCGCTTGCCGGGATGCACAAGCTGTCAGAGCAAATAACACAGATATGATTATTGTGCTTTTCATATTGTTCATAATATATTACGTCCTTTATAGTTATCATTAAACCGGATGTGATGTAAAAGAATCTGAGAATATTTTTAATGGAAATCAGAAAGACGGCAAGTGATATGTATCATATATTTTATGATTTCTGACTGTAATCTGAAAAATAAAGATGTTGTAAAAATATAATTATAAAATTAGTTAAAACGATTTGTTTCTAAGAAGCCGGAGATAAACCGGCAAAAAAAAGACGACCGGAGTCGTCTGAAATGTATTCACTTCTTATAGAGTTGTTGGTAGCGCTCAGGAACCCGTTTACAATGTCAATTAGTTTCCCGAATTGTTATCGTTATAATTTCAAAATTGGCTTTATTATATATTAATAACAATGTATATGCCAGATGATATCACTGCTGTTTATTGAGTAAATCATCATTTATGGCAAAGGGAATACACAATAAGAATAATCAGACGTATATTCTGAATAATATAATTTTTGGTATCTGGTTATCCGGCACCACGGTATGATTTGTGTCTGCGAAGCAGGGCACTTACACTGTGCGTCAGAGCCTGAGGTATTATACCGATAAACCGGAATTAAGGAGACAGGAGCAGATCATGAGGAAATGTATATGGCCGGGCGTGGCAGCCCTCAGCATGCTGATGTTTTCAGCACTGGCGTCAGCGGATTCACTGAGTGAGCAGCGTCAGCGCTATCAGGATGTCAAATCCGCATGGGATGCCAATAATATGGCGGAAGTGGAACGCCTGATGCCGTCACTGCGGGACTATCCGCTTTATCCTTATCTGGAATACCGCGAACTGACACAGGATATGAGCCTGCTGACACCCGGTCAGATAAAAAATTTTACGGACACTCATCCGAACCTGCCGTCAGCGGCAAGTCTGAAAAATAAATTTATCAGTGAACTGGCCAAACGCAATGACTGGCAGGGGCTGATCAGCTTCAGCACCACTGAACCGAAACCGGTCAGTGCGAAGTGTGACTACTATTATGCCCACTGGCAGACCGGAAACCGTCAGGCGGCTCTGGACGGGGCTAAGTCGATCTGGCTGGCGGGAAATTCTCTGCCGTCCTCCTGTGATAAGTTATTTGATATCTGGGATCAGTCCGGCGGACTGACACCGGAACGTACCCTGGAACGTATCAGCCTGGCACTGAAAAACAGTAATTCCTCTCTGGTCAGTTATCTGGCCAAACGCCTGCCCGCGTCTTATCAGACCATCAGCAACGGGCTGATAAATTTACAGAAAAACCCGGCATCGGTGGTGACATTTGCACAGCTGAGCCCGACCGATTTTACGCGTCAGGCCACAATTTCCGCTTTTTCAGCTTATGCCCGCAAATCACCGGATGCGGCACGGGCTGATCTGAACAGTGTGGCACGTGCCCAGAAAATGAATGACAGCGAGCGTCAGCAACTGAAAGATGCCGTTGCATGGCAGTATATGGGGAGTGATGTCACTCCGGAACAGGCCGTCTGGCGCGATGAAGTGATTCAGGAAACAGATTCTGTCACCCTGCGTGAACGCCGCGTGCGCCTGGCACTGAGCAACGCGGATGACCGTGATCTCGATCGCTGGCTGACCCGGTTACCGGCAGATGCACAGAAGAAAGAGGAATGGCAGTACTGGCGTGCTGTGTTGCTGGAAAAAGGCGGAAATAAAGAGGCCGCTGATGCTATTCTGGAAAAAATCACGCAGGGCCGCGGGTTCTATCCGATGGTGGCAGCACAGCGCCTGGGTAAGCCGTATGTCATGATGATTAATGCCGCCGATAAACCGGATAACAGCATCAGCAATCTGCCGGAAATTCAGCGTGTCCGTGAGCTGCTGTACTGGCAGATGGAAGGGCTGGCCCGCACCGAGTGGCTGAATCTGGTGGGTAGTCAGACCCCGGCCCGTAAAGCACAGCTGGCGCGTTATGCGCTGGAACAGGGCTGGGCGGATCTGAGTGTACAGGCGACGATCAACGGCAAGCTGTGGGATCATCTGGAAGAGCGCTTCCCGCTGGCCTGGCAGAGTGAGTTTGATGAATTTACGCGGAATAAAAATATCAGTAAAAGCTATGCGATGGCGATAGCCCGTCAGGAAAGCGCCTGGAACCCGCAGGCGCGTTCACCGGTCGGTGCGACCGGGCTGATGCAGCTGATGCCGGCAACGGCAAACCAGACTGTCCGCGACAACGGTATTGCGGATTACAGCAATACCGCGCAGTTGGTTAATCCGCGCAAAAATATTGAGATAGGTACGGCGTATCTCAACGGCGTGTATAACCAGTTCGGTCAGAACCGGATCCTGGCGAGTGCGGCTTACAATGCAGGTCCGAACCGGGTAACCCGCTGGCTGAGCAACAGCGGCGGCCGGCTGGATGCGGTTGCTTTCGTGGAAACCATCCCGTTCGCTGAAACCCGGGGTTATGTGAAGAATGTACTGGCGTTTGATGTTTTTTATCAGAACTTCCTGAAAGGGCAGCGCCCGGCGGATGTGCTGACACCTTCTGAACAATCAATGCGTTACTGATCGTTCCTTTCCCGCCCGGTTCAGCAGAAGACAGCTGTACCGGGCTTATGTTATCCTGTGTGTACTAGTTAACGGGTACTTTTTGTACTCCCGGATCCTATGGGGTGACACATGACGACAGACCAACTTCAGGACAGCGACTGGCAGCGATTTGTCAGCCTGCTGCGCAATGCCTATTCACAGGATATTGAATCTCACCTTTTTCAGCTGCTGTTTACCCCGGATGAACGCACGGCGCTCGGCACGCGTGTGCGGATCGTCGAGGAACTGCTGCGCGGTAAAATGAGTCAGCGTGAACTGAAAAGTGAACTGGGAGTCGGAATTGCGACTATTACCCGCGGCTCCAACAGCCTGAAATATGCCCCGGAAGAGGTAAAAGCCTGGCTGGAGCAGGAGTTGCTCAGCGATTTGGGCGAATGACTGAAAAACGTTCTGGTCAGCTGTGACAGATAAAATGGTGTGATATTTAACTGCCGTGCATAGAACTGTATATCCCGGAACTGCCGGCACAGCATCTCTTTCCTGCTGTACTTCTGTGTGGCGGCAAGGGTATCCGGCGGCATTCGTTCTGCTATCTGTAAAAACAGATTCTGTAAATGATTACGCTGCATGATGTGCCGGAAAGGTCACCGGGCCGGTTGCTGCCGGTCCGGTTTTTCAGATCAGGATTCTTTGGTATTCAGTGATTTATAAATTTCGTGCCGGATAGGTACCAGCGCCAGGATAATCGCCTGCTCATAGACACTGGTCCGGGTCAGCGCGCCGCCGGTGAAGAAACCGATCGCCCCGCCTTTTTGTTTGATATCTTCCACTCCGGTCAGGTCGGCCATTTCATCACCCAGTTCGCGCCCTTCGCGGATCCCCGCGAGAATTTTTTCCGGCAGCATCAGGCTGGCAGAACGGGATTCCCCGCGCAACTGGCGGTGTTCGACCACAATCCAGGCAAAAGTCATATCGCCTTCAATACCCGCTTCAACACCAACCCAAAAATCCGCTTCCGGTCTGACCTGACGGGCAGCATTGACGCGCTGGCGGGCACCGGTACGGGTTTCGGTATTCCCGATAGGCTGTTGCGGCACACTGCTGTCCACATTCACATCTTCAATATCAAAATTGCCGTTACCCAGTACCACGTCAAAAGCGGAACGGATAGCCTGAATTTTGGCCGGATTAGTCGTTGCTGCGATAATATGAAACATGATAATTAAACTATCCACGTAATTTTGTTTGCCGCAGTATAGCGAATATTGGCGGCTTTCCGCAGATTTTTTTAGACGCAGCGGTGCAGTGAAATTGTTTCAGGGATAAAGCGTGATCCCGGGAATGTTTTTACGGTATGGTAGCGGGGTAATCAGACTTTCACACAGTAAAAGCAGAGATTGATAGTTATGTCACAGGTATTTCTTGTCCGTCACGGTGAAACTGAATGGAACGTTCAGCGCCGCATCCAGGGTCATTCTGACAGCCCGTTAACACAAAATGGTATTGATCAGGCGAAGCAGGTTGCCGCACGTCTGAAAAATGAGGGTATCACTCATATTATTGCCAGTGATCTGAGCCGCACACAGCAGACCGCGAAGCTGATCGCTGCGGTCTGCGGCTGTGAGGTGCTTGCCGACCCGCGTCTGCGTGAGCTCAATATGGGCGTGCTGGAAAAACGTCAGATTCATACCCTGACCGCAGAAGAAGAGAGCTGGCGTCAGAGTCTGCTTAACGGTGCGGAAGACGGGCGTATCCCGGAAGGTGAATCACTCGCGGAGCTGGAAAGCCGGATGCGGGCAGCGCTGGAAAGCACTCTGGATTTGCCGGAAGGCAGCAAAGTCCTGCTGGTCAGTCACGGTATTGCACTGGGATGCCTGATTGGCTCCGTGCTCGGACTGCCGGCTTATGCGGAACGCCGTCTGCGTCTGCGCAATTGTTCATTATCCGTGCTGGAGTATCAGGAAAGCCCGTGGCTGGCAGATGGCTGGGTTGTTGAGACGGCCGGTGACACCACACATCTGAGTCTGCAGGCGCTGGATGAAGTACAGCGCTGAGTGAACCGGTGAATCAGACACCGCCCGGGTGAACAAGACACCACCGGCGGCGGTGTTTGTTCTGCGGCAGTATTATGGCTGCGGGTTACGTCTGACAGGAATGTAGTATTTAAATTCCCCGATGTGATGGCGCGGGTCTGTCTCATCCGCATCAGCGTCATCCGGATAGCGGATATCAGTTCCTTTTCTCAGTTTATAACACTCAATATCGTAACCGCGGCGGCGGGTGATCCCCAGGTGCGGTACGCACTGGCCGTAAATGGTGAACAGAAATTCCTGCATCGCACCGCGGTAAGGAATACCGCTGAAGGTGAAGCAGAGATATTCACCGCCGGGCATCTCCAGTTCGTGAACATTTTCCTCAGTGGTAAAGGCAGCAAATTCAGTATCCACAGCAGTGGTGTAATTGACAGTCTGTTCATCTTCTTTGTCCGGATTGCGGGTGGTGCTGTAAAGCCCGTAAACATAATCCGGGATAGTTTTCGCCACAGAAATATGATGCAGCCAGAACTCCTGACGCATATGCGTACAGGCAGTTGCCCAGTCTTCCAGACGGTGTGAACAACTGTGTTCAATACCGGTTACTGTGCGTGCCGGCAGAGTGACAAACTCGTGCTCAGGCAGCGGCGTGTCATCAAGCCGGATTGCAGAGCAAATTCCGTCAGAGCACCATTCGTCAAGACGGCGGTACAGCGCAGGTGTTTTATTAAACTGTTTCTTGAATGCGCGTGTAAAGGTTTGCTGAGAATCGAAACGATACTGTAATGCGATATCTAAAATGGGACGGGCAGTCAGCCGCAGTGCAATAGCTGCGCGTGACAAACGACGTGCCCGGATATAAGCACCTATAGCCTCACCGGTGACGTCCTTGAACATTCGTTGTAAATGCCACTTGGAGTAGCCCGCCTTCGCAGCGACATTATCGAGGGAAAGTGGCTGATCTAAATGCTCATCTAACCAACGGAGCAAATCGCGAATGATGCTGGTCTGATCCATACATCTCCCTTATTGGATTGATGAAGTTCTGAAAAAGATATAACGAATTTATATTCTAACCTGAGTGATTATCAACGAGATAATCATTTACCAATTCTTACTTTTGGCCGGAAAAATGTTTTAAGAACAGGGCGACTATCATAAACTCGTAAGATGGATTATCTTTAAAATCATACAATTTTCAAATGATTTTCTTGGGCTATTAAGATTATGAATCAGACTCGCCGGTCTATACTGGGAATTATTACAGCTATTTCATTGAGTTCGTTATCCTTTTTGAGTCATGGTGAAGAAATCGGCTCTGTGGACACCGTATTCAAAATTCTGGGGCCGGACCACAAAATTGTGGTGGAAGCCTTTGATGATCCTGACGTGGAAAACATTACCTGCTACCTGAGCCGGGCAAAAACCGGCGGGATCAAAGGCGGGCTGGGTCTGGCGGAAGATACCTCAGATGCTGCGATTTCCTGCCGGCAGGTCGGACCGGTCACGGTCAGTGACAAAGTGAAAAAAGGCCGTAAAGATAAAGGTCAGGTGGTGTTTCAGAAAAGAACATCAATGGTATTCAAGAAGTTACAGGTTGTTCGTTTCTATGACGAGAAACGACACGCGCTGATTTATCTGGCCTATTCAGACAAAGTGGTCGATGGTTCGCCGAAGAATGCCCTGAGTGCGGTGCCGATTATTCCGTGGGATAAATAACCGGATAACAGCAACAACAAATCCCCGGTGACGCAGAGCGGCGCCGGGGATTTTGTATATGTGTTACCGCAGCGGAAGATTACTCTTCGAGGTCGCCACAGAACCGGTAACCTTCGCCGTGGATAGTGGCGATGATTTCCGGTGTATCCGGTGTGGACTCGAAATGCTTGCGGATACGGCGGATGGTGACATCCACAGTACGGTCATGCGGTTTCAGTTCACGGCCGGTCATTTTCTTCAGCAGTTCAGCACGGGTCTGAATTTTGCCCGGATTCTCACAGAAATGCAGCATCGCACGGAATTCACTGCGCGGCAGTTTGTACTGCTCGCCGGTTGGTCCGATTAATGAACGACTGTTGATATCCAGTTCCCAGCCGTTGAACCTGTAGCTTTCCACACTGCGGCGCTCTTCGCTGCCGCCGGCCAGATTCATTGTCCGTGACAGTAAGTTACGTGCGCGGATAGTCAGTTCACGCGGGTTAAACGGCTTGGTGATATAGTCATCAGCACCGATTTCCAGACCGAGGATTTTATCCACTTCATTATCACGGCCGGTTAAGAACATCAGTGCCACATTTGCCTGTTCGCGGAGCTCACGCGCCAGCAACAGACCATTTTTTCCCGGGAGGTTGATGTCCATGATAACCAAATTGATATCATGGTCTGACAGCACATTGTGCATCTCTGCACCGTCAGTGGCTTCATGTACCACGTAACCCTCTGCTTCGAAAATACTTTTCAGGGTGTTACGTGTGACGATCTCATCTTCAACAATTAAAATATGCGGGGTTTGCATAGTCGCTACCTAAATTACTTAGAATAATAAGAAATCTGATTATTTGTCCGTGTAACCTGTGCCGGTATCGTTGTGGTTATGTCCGGCATATCACCACGAACAGAAAAAAATCTTGTTCAGACCGCATTTTAACAATCACTCAACTCAGAACGTAAAGAATTGAAACGATTCGTACCAATATTAGTCTATTAACACCAATATAACAGCAACCCAATCATTTACCATCCGGAAATCTAACCTTTGTTGATACATATCAAAATCAATTGTAGCACGTTAACACAACTTTCAATTGTTAATTGCCAGTTTTAATGATTGTCAAATAAATAGAAATACAATGTTAAGTATTATATCTGATTTGTCTGATTATTGTACATTTTTATGCCGGATAACCAGCGAAAAATGCAACCTGTACGATAAAAGTGAAAAAGTACAGAAACTCCCGGTTCTGTAAAATTAAATGCCGGTTGATGAGATGATAACCGTGTTAATTTGCCGTAATTTCTTTTTATTCTGATATGTGATCAGATTCAAATTGTCTGATTCTGCAGGCAAATCTGAAGAATAATTTGACATCAACCCGCCTTTCCTTTAACCGTAATAGGGTTAATCAGACAAATGACAGACAGGAACCCCATGCGTAATCACAGCCTGACCATGATTATTATTACGACCACCACCATTACCACCGGCGGTGCGGGCTGACGCATATCTGAAATCACGAAAAAAGCCCGCACAATGACTGTGCGGGCTTTTTTTTGGACTAAAAACGGCAGGAGCAGGTGACACATGCGTGTACTTAAATTTGGCGGAACATCCGTGGCAAATGCGGATCGTATACTGAACATCGCAGGAATTGCAGAGACAAAACTCGCGCAGGGACAGCTCGCGATGGTGCTTTCCGCACCGGCGAAAATCACTAATTACTTAGTGGCGATGGTGGAACAGACCGTCAGCGGACAGGAAGCAAATACTCTGGTACACGATGCCGCCGCCATTCTCGGGGCGATTCTGGACGGATTACGTGATGCCGTGCCGGGCTTTGAATATGACCGGCTGAAGCACGAAACTGAGCAGGAAATCAGCCGGATCCGTCAGGTACTGCACGGTGTGTCACTGCTTGGGCAGTGTCCGGACAGCATCAATGCCAATATGATCAGCTGCGGCGAGCGTTTTTCCATTGCGGTGATGGCATCACTGCTGAAAGCCCGGGGTCATAAGGTCACGGTGATTGACCCGGTGGCCAATCTGCTGGCGGTCGGCGGTTATCTGGAATCCACAGTTGATATCCATGAATCAACAAAACGTATTGCTGCGCTGAATATTCCGTCAGATCACATCATCCTGATGGCGGGATTTACGGCCGGTAATGAAAACGGCGAACTGGTGGTGCTGGGGCGCAACGGTTCTGACTATTCTGCGGCGGTACTGGCGGCATGTCTGCGCGCCTCCTGCTGTGAGATCTGGACTGATGTGGATGGCGTATATACCTGTGACCCGCGTTTTGTACCGGATGCCCGTTTGCTGAAAGGCATGTCTTATCAGGAGGCGATGGAGCTCTCTTATTTCGGGGCAAAAGTTCTGCATCCGCGCACTATTGCGCCGATTGCGCAGTTCCAGATCCCGTGCCTGATTAAAAATACCCTCAATCCGGACGCGCCGGGCACACTGATTGGTGACGGTCAGCGTGATGACAGCCTGCCGGTGAAGGGGATCACCAATCTGAATAATATGGCGATGTTTAACGTCTCCGGGCCGGGTATGAAAGGGATGGTCGGGATGGCGGCACGGGTGTTTACCGTGATGTCGCGGCGTAATATTTCCATTGTGCTGATTACACAGTCATCTTCCGAATACAGTATCAGTTTCTGTGTGGCGCAGAAAGATAAAGCCCGCACTCAGCAGGCACTGGAAGAAGAGTTTTATCTGGAGCTGAAAGAGGGTGTGCTCGACCCGCTGGATGTGCTGGATAACCTGGCAATCGTCTCCGTGGTCGGGGATGGTATGCGGACACTCAAAGGTATTTCCGCGCGTTTCTTTTCGGCACTGACCCGCGCCAACATCAATATCATCGCGATCGCGCAGGGCTCGTCCGAACGTTCAATTTCTGCTGTGGTGGATAATGACCTCGCCGCCGCCGGTGTGCGCCTGTGCCACCAGATGTTGTTTAACACTGACCGTATTGTGGAGGTCTTTGTGGTGGGCACCGGCGGGGTCGGCAGTGCGCTGCTGGAGCAAATCCACCGCCAGCAGGCCTGGCTGAAAGCCAGGAGTATCGATCTGCGGGTGTGCGGCATTGCCAACTCAAAAGCTATGCTGACCAACATGCGCGGTATTGATTTACAGGACTGGCGTCAGTCACTGTCGCAGGCAAAAGAGCCGTTCAGCCTCAGCCGTCTTATCCGGCTGGAAAAAGAGTATCACTTCCTCAACCCGGTGATTGTGGATTGTACCTCGAATGAGGAAATCGCCCTGCAATATGCATCTTTCCTGAAAGATGGTTTCAACGTGGTGACGCCGAACAAAAAAGCCAACACCCTGTCCATGGATTATTACCATGAACTTCGCAGCGCAGCAGCGGCCTCAAAACGTCAGTTCCGTTATGACACGAACGTCGGCGCCGGGCTGCCGGTGATTGAAAACCTGCAAAACCTGCTCAATGCGGGGGATGAGCTGGTGCAGTTCAGCGGCATTCTGTCCGGTTCGCTCTCCTTTATTTTCGGTATGCTGGATGAAGGGATGTCATTGTCTGAGGCAACGGCGGTAGCCAAAGCCAAAGGCTTTACCGAGCCGGACCCGCGTGATGACCTCTCCGGGATGGATGTGGCGCGCAAACTGCTGATCCTCGCCCGTGAAGCCGGGCTCTCCCTCGAATTATCGGATATTGAGGTGGATTCTGTGCTGCCGCCGGACTTTGATGCCTCCGGGGATGTGAACACCTTTATGGCGAACCTGCCGTCTCTGGATGCAGCCTTTGCTGCGCGTGTGGCGAAAGCCGCAGAAGCAGGCCGCGTTTTACGTTATGTTGGCATCATTGATCATGGCTGCTGTCAGGTGAAAATCACAGAAGCGGACGGTAATGATCCGCTGTATAAAGTGAAAAACGGTGAAAACGCCCTGGCGTTTTATACCCGCTACTATCAGCCTATTCCGCTGGTACTGCGCGGTTACGGCGCGGGGAATGATGTGACAGCGGCAGGGGTGTTTGCGGACGTGCTGCGGACAATGTCATGGAAACTGGGAGTGTAAAACGTGATAAAAATTTATGCACCGGCGTCAATCGGGAATGTGAGTGTGGGGTTTGATGTGCTGGGTGCGGCAGTGTTTCCGGTCAGCGGGGCACTGCTCGGCGACTGTGTGTCCATCGCGAAAGCAGAGACGTTTTCACTCAGAAACAGCGGGCGTTTTGCCGGTAAACTGCCGGTGAATCCGAAGCACAATATTGTGTATCAGTGCCGTGAGCGGTTCAGTGAGATTATTAATGATGATCTGCCGGTTGCCATGGTGCTGGAAAAAAATATGCCGGTGGGGTCGGGGCTGGGTTCCAGCGCCTGCTCTGTGGTGGCCGCGCTGGTGGCGCTGAATGAATACACCGGCAGGCCGATGGATGAGATATCACTGCTGCGCCTGATGGGGGAAATGGAAGGGCGTATCTCCGGCAGTGTGCATTATGACAATGTCGCACCTTGTTTCCTGGGCGGATTACAGCTCAACATTGAAACCGGCAGCAGTGTCAGCCAGACGGTACCGGGGTTTGAACACTGGTACTGGGTGATGGCGTATCCGGGGATTAAAGTCTCTACGGCGCAGGCACGGGCAATTTTACCGGCTACCTATTCGCGGGCGGATATTGTCAGTCACGGACGCAATCTGGCCGGATTTATCCATGCCTGCCATACCGGGCAGGCCGATTTGGCCGCGGCCATGATCCGCGACGTGGTGGCGGAGCCGTACCGCCGTGAATTGCTGCCGAATTTTGATGCTGTCCGTGAGCAGGTGCTTGCCTGCGGCGCGAAGGCATGCGGCATTTCCGGCTCCGGGCCGACACTGTTTGCGGTCTGTGACAGCAAATCAGCAGCGGAGCTGGTGGCGGATGTCTTTAACACACAGTATTTGCAGAACAGCGAAGGGTTTGTCCATCTGTGTCGTCTCGATCTCAAAGGCGCACGTCAGATAAGTGCATAAAGGTAAAAAATGGAACTGTACAATTTAAAAGATGAGAGTGAGAAAGTCAGTTTTGCACAGGCGGTAAAACAGGGGCTGGGACGCGGACAGGGGTTGTTCTTCCCGCGTGAGATTCCGTTTTTTGATACGGCGGAGATGAACAGATTGCTGGCGATGGATTTTGTCAGCCGCAGTACCGCCATTCTGCATGCACTGATTGGTGATGAAATTCCGGAAGCTGAGCTGGCATCGCGAGTCTGTGCTGCCTTTGCTTTCCCGGCACCGCTGAATCCGGTGGAGCCGGATGTGGCCTGTCTGGAGTTGTTTCACGGCCCGACACTGGCATTCAAAGATTTCGGCGGGCGTTTTATGGCGCAGGCACTGGCAGCCGTTGCCGGTGACAAACCGGTCACTATTCTGACTGCCACCTCCGGGGATACCGGAGCAGCAGTCGCGCACGCCTTTTACGGCCTGAAAAATGTGCAGGTGGTGATCCTCTATCCGCAGGGGAAAATCAGCCCGTTACAGGAAAAACTGTTTTGTACTCTTGGCGGTAATATTCACACTGTGGCAGTGCAGGATGATTTTGATGCCTGTCAGGCGCTGGTGAAACAGGCGTTTGATGATGAGGAACTGAAACAGACACTGCATCTGAACTCGGCAAACTCCATTAATATCAGCCGCCTGCTGGCGCAAATCTGCTACTACTTTGAAGCGGTGGCACAGGTTCCGGCTGAAAAACGCGGTGAACTGGTGTTTTCGGTGCCGAGCGGCAACTTCGGTGACCTGACCGCCGGGGTGCTGGCGAAAGCGATGGGGCTGCCGGTGAAACGCTTTATCGCCGCGACCAATGCCAACGACACGGTGCCCCGCTATCTGGCGGACGGGCAGTGGAAACCGGCGGCGACAGTGGCAACCTTATCTAATGCTATGGATGTCAGCCAGCCGAACAACTGGCCGCGTATTGAAGCCCTGTTTGCGCGTGAAGGCTGGTCACTGAAAGCGTTACGTTCCGGTGCGGTGAGTGACGACGAAACCCGTGAAACGATGCGGGATCTGGCCGCGAAAGGCTATATTTCCGAGCCGCATGCCGCGATTGCCTATCGTCTGCTGCGCAGTGATTTGCAGCCGGGTGAGTACGGTATTTTCCTCGGCACAGCGCATCCGGCCAAATTCCCGGAAAGTGTGGAAGCGATTCTGGATCGCAAACTACCGTTACCGCCGGAACTGGCAGAGCGGGCCTCTCTGCCGCTGCTGTCTGCCGTGTTACCGGCGGATTTTGCGGCACTGCGGGACTATCTGCTGAAGACGGTGAAGCCGTAATGTAAGGCAGGCTGCGCCGGGGATGGCGCAGCTGAGCGTACAGGGAGGTATTTACCGCGACTTTTTGTTTTACCCGTTATCAGCACCGGCACTTTCCGGCCGTGTAAACACCAGTTCCCGTTCACCGGACTGACTTTCATCAAAACGGTAGCCGTCGAGGTTAAATTCTGTCAGCTGAGACGGCTGTGTCAGGCGGTTCTGAATAATAAACCGGCTCATCAGCCCGCGGGCCTTCTTCGCATAGAAGCTGATCACTTTATACTTACCGTTTTTCTCATCCAGGAAAACCGGTTTGATAATCACCGCATCCAGTTTCTTCGGATCCACCGCTTTAAAGTATTCATCAGAGGCCAGATTCACCAGTACGTTGTCACCCTGTGCGGCCAGCGCCTGATTAAGATTGTCTGTAATAATATCGCCCCAGAACGCATACAGATCCTTGCCGCGCGGATTGGTGAGTTTTGTGCCCATTTCCAGACGGTAAGGCTGCATCAGATCCAGCGGGCGCAGCACACCGTACAGTCCGGAGAGCATACGCAGATGCTGCTGGGCAAAATCAAAATCGGTGTCACTGAAGGTTTCTGCCTGCATCCCGGTATACACATCTCCTTTAAATGCCAGAATTGCCTGACGGGCATTGTCCGGCGTGAAATCCGGCTGCCATTCTCCGAAACGGGCGGCATTCAGACCCGCCAGTTTGTCACTGATATGCATCAGCGAGCCGATATCCGCCGGAGTCAGTTTACGGCAGGTTTCAATCAGGGCTTCTGACTGCGCCAGCAGCTCTGGCTGTGTATAGCGCTCAGTGGCTAACGGGCTGTCATAATCGAGGGTTTTGGCAGGGGAAATGGTCAGCAGCATAGTCGGCTCCGGTCTGATATTGTCATTATTAAGGTTACTCTAACAAAAAAAAGTGCAGAGCGGGCAAATCACTGTAATCGGTGATTGCGCAGAAAACAGGAAACTCTCCGGATTACAGCAGAATAACGGCGGATCACCGGTGCGGCACCGGATTTTCCCTGCTTGCGCGGCAGGCTGTCCGTGATATTATCGGATGCAGTTGCGGCATATTGCCATCTGTACTCGTCATACTTCAGAATGCCGGGGTGTTGACTACGCAAAGCTCGCCGGGTCACATAGTTTATCTATGCTCCCCGCCAGTCTTCGTTTGTCGCTTTCCGGCATCCCGAATTATTTAGAGTATCTTCTGACATAAGATGAGAGACGAAAATGACCGATAAATTAACTTCCCTGCGTAATCTGACCACGGTCGTGGCCGATACCGGTGACATTGAAGCGATGAAGCTTTACAAACCACAGGATGCCACCACCAACCCTTCTCTGATCCTCAATGCGGCGCAGATTCCGGAATACCGTAAGTTAATTGATGATGCGGTGACCCGGGCACGTGCACAGAGCGATTCACGCGAACAGCAGATTATCGATGCCGGTGATAATCTGGCGGTGAATATCGGTCTGGAAATACTGAAACTGATCCCGGGCCGCATCTCCACAGAAGTGGATGCCCGTCTCTCTTATGACACACAGGCAAGTATTGCCAAAGCAAAACGTCTCATTAAACTGTATAACGATGCCGGTATCAGCAACGACCGTATCCTGATCAAACTGGCATCCACCTGGCAGGGTATCCGCGCGGCGGAACAGCTGGAAAAAGAAGGCATCAACTGTAACCTGACACTGTTGTTCTCCTTTGCTCAGGCACGTGCCTGTGCGGAAGCAGGCGTGTATCTGATTTCTCCGTTTGTCGGCCGTATCCTCGACTGGTACAAAGCAAACGGCGACAAAAAAGAGTTCGCACCGGCAGAAGATCCCGGCGTGATTTCAGTGACTGAAATCTACAATTACTACAAAGAACACGGCTACAAAACTGTGGTTATGGGCGCAAGCTTCCGTAACTCCGGTGAGATCCTGGAACTGGCCGGTTGTGACCGCCTGACTATCGCACCTGCTCTGCTCAAAGAGCTGTCAGAAGCGACCGGCGTGGTTGAACGCAAACTGGAATACAAAGGTGAAGTGAAAGCGCGTCCTGCACCGCTGACAGAAGCTGAATTCTACTGGGGTCACCACAGCGATGCGATGGCAACAGAGAAACTGGCGGACGGTATCCGTAAGTTTGCGGTAGACCAGGGCAAACTGGAAAAAATGATCGCAGATCTGCTGTAATCGTTATAAAACAGTCAGATAAAAAGGGCAGCCGGGAGGCTGCCTTTTTTGTTTCCGGCGGCAATGCTATGCTGTGCCCCGGAGTCAAAATGACGTTGAGGTGACTATGAACAATATGTTGCGCATCGGTCTTGTCTCGGTTTCTGACCGCGCATCCGGTGGTATTTATGAAGATAAAGGTATTCCGGCCTTACAGGCATGGCTGGAAAAAACCATCACCACGCCTTTTCAGACAGAAACCCGTCTGATCCCGGATGAAGAAGCGATGATCAGCCAGACACTGTGTGAACTGGTGGATGAATCCGGCTGCCATCTGGTGCTGACAACCGGCGGAACAGGCCCGGCACGGCGTGATGTGACTCCGGATGCAACACTGGCGGTGGCGGATCGTGAAATGCCGGGATTCGGTGAACAGATGCGTCAGATCAGCCTGAAATTTGTGCCGACCGCGATTTTATCCCGCCAGGTGGGGGTGATCCGCAATCAGTCGCTGATCCTCAATCTTCCGGGCCAGCCGAAAGCTATTGCCGAAACCCTGGAAGGGCTGAAAGATGAAAACGGTAAGGTGATCGTTTCAGGTATTTTCGCAAGTGTACCGTATTGTATACAGTTACTGGATGGGCCTTATATTGAAACGAACCCTGAAATTGTTGCGGCATTCCGTCCGAAATCAGCAATAACGCCGCACTAATACTGAGTTTTCAGAAATAAAAAACATTTCCCCGGACACCTTTCTTGTCCTATGATGCGGTTATCCACTTATGTAAAGTTAAGATAACGGCAATGTAAAGACAGGAAAGGTGAACCCATGGCACAGACCATTCCCCGGACACTCAACCGGCAGGATTATAAAACTCTCTCTCTCGCGGCCCTGGGTGGCGCACTCGAATTTTACGATTTTATTATTTTCATCTTTTTTGCCGTCACTATCGGTAAATTGTTTTTCCCGCCGGATATCCCCGCATGGCTGGTGCAGATGCAGACTTTCGGGATCTTTGCTGCCGGTTATCTGGTGCGCCCGCTGGGCGGCATTGTGATGGCTCACTTCGGCGACCTGGTCGGGCGCAAAAAAATGTTCTCCCTCAGCATTCTGCTGATGGCGGTGCCGACACTTTGCATCGGCCTGCTGCCGACTTATGACTCTATCGGCATTGCCGCGCCGTTACTGCTTCTGCTGATGCGGGTGATGCAGGGGGCGGCGATCGGCGGGGAAGTGCCGGGGGCGTGGGTGTTTGTTTCCGAGCATGTGCCGAAGCACCGTATCGGCATTGCCTGCGGCACGCTGACGGCCGGGCTGACCGTCGGTATCCTGCTTGGTTCGCTGGTGGCGATGATGATGGCAACATTCTTTACCGAAGAGCAGCAACTTGCCTGGGGTTGGCGCGTGCCGTTCTTCCTCGGGGGAATCTTCGGGTTTGTGGCGCTTTATCTGCGCCGCTGGCTGGCAGAAACCCCTGTCTTTCAGGAGATGAAGCAGCAAAAAGCGCTGGCGAAAGAACTGCCGCTGAAGACCGTGGTGATGAATCACAAAGAAGCGATTGTGATCTCCATGCTGCTGACCTGGCTGCTCTCCGCCGGGGTTGTGGTGGTGATCCTGCTGACCCCGGCTTATTTGCAGACGGAATTCGGCCTGGCGAAAGCGGTGGTTTCCGTCGCCAATATGACCGCGATTCTGGCACTGTGCGCCGGGTGTCTGGTCGCCGGCTATCTGTGTGACAAGCTGGGCTCCCCGCTGGTATTTACCTTCGGCAGCCTGCTGCTGGCGGTCTGCACCGGGTATTTTTATCTTACCGCCGGTGAGCCCGGCACGCCGCTGTCACTGACTTACGGACTGGCCGGATTCAGTGTCGGTGTGGTGGGCGCGGTACCGTTTGTGATGGTGAACAGCTATCCGGCGGAGATCCGCTTCAGCGGTATTTCGTTCTCCTACAACCTTTCCTATGCCATTTTCGGCGGACTGACGCCGGTGGTGGTTACCCTGTTCCTGAAATGGACACCGCTGGCACCGGCGTATTATATGCTGGGGCTCTCTCTGATTGGCCTGCTGCTGGGGTTGTATATGAGGAAAGCTGCGGTGCGCCAGCGGATGACGGTTTTCAGCTCCTGATAAACCCTGCTGTCCGTGCTGTGTGAGTGCCGTGCTGATATGACTGTCAGCGCGGTATTTTTCAGTGTTTCATCATTTTCTTTTAAATAATCTGTTTTTTTTTCATTTTCCCCTTGATGAATGTATTTATGGCCCCATCTAGTTGTCATCGGAAACTGAAACTCAGTTGAATCCCTTTTAACGCTGCGGATATCCGGTACCGCCGGAAATGTTCCGGGTGACGGGTGAGTGAAAAATTTTTTCTTGAAAAGTGAAAATTGAACCTCATATATATCGGTAGCGTAAGACGAACAGAATTATTCGGAGGCCTTTAGATGGGTAAAATTATTGGTATCGACTTAGGTACAACCAACTCTTGTGTTGCTGTAATGGATGGTAATCAGGCACGTGTCCTGGAGAACGCAGAAGGCGACCGCACAACGCCGTCAATCATCGCGTATACACAGGATGGTGAAATCCTGGTCGGTCAGCCGGCAAAACGTCAGGCTGTTACCAATCCGCAGAACACACTGTTTGCAATCAAACGTCTGATTGGTCGTCGTTTTGACGATGAAGAAGTGCGCCGTGATATGAATATCATGCCGTACAAAATTGTCAGCTCTGATAACGGCGACGCATGGGTGGAAGCAAAAGGCCAGAAAATGGCACCACCACAGGTTTCTGCTGAAGTCCTGAAAAAAATGAAGAAAACTGCTGAAGATTATCTCGGCGAACCGGTAACCGAAGCGGTTATCACTGTACCTGCTTACTTTAACGACGCTCAGCGTCAGGCAACCAAAGACGCCGGCCGTATCGCAGGTCTGGATGTAAAACGTATTATCAACGAACCGACTGCTGCGGCACTGGCTTACGGCCTTGACCGTGAAGTGGGTAACCGTACTATCGCGGTATTCGACCTCGGTGGTGGTACTTTCGATATCTCTATCATCGAAATCGATGAAGTGGATGGCGAAAAAACCTATGAAGTGCTGGCAACGAACGGCGACACCCACTTAGGGGGTGAAGACTTCGACAGCCGCATGATCAACTATCTGGTTGAAGAGTTTAAGAAAGAACAGGGTATCGATCTGCGTAACGACCCGCTGGCAATGCAGCGTCTGAAAGAAGCTGCCGAGAAAGCGAAAATCGAGCTTTCTTCCGCTCAGCAGACTGACGTTAACCTGCCGTACATCACGGCGGACGCGACCGGTCCTAAACATATGAACATCAAAGTGACCCGTGCGAAACTGGAATCACTGGTTGAAGATCTGGTTAAACGCTCTATGGATCCGGTCAAAGTGGCATTACAGGATGCCGGTCTGTCAGTGAACGATATCAATGATGTTATCCTGGTAGGTGGTCAGACCCGTATGCCGCTGGTTCAGAAAACCGTTGCTGATTTCTTCGGTAAAGAACCGCGTAAAGACGTGAACCCGGACGAAGCTGTGGCGGTTGGTGCTGCGGTACAGGGCGGAGTGTTAGGTGGTGATGTTAAAGATGTGCTGCTGCTGGACGTTACCCCGCTGTCTCTGGGTATCGAAACCATGGGTGGCGTGATGACTCCGCTGATTGCGAAGAACACCACTATCCCGACCAAACACAGCCAGGTATTCTCAACAGCGGAAGACAATCAGTCTGCGGTAACTATCCATGTTCTGCAGGGTGAGCGTAAACGTTCCGGTGACAACAAATCACTGGGTCAGTTTAACCTGGATGGCATTCAGGCTGCACCACGCGGTATGCCGCAGATCGAAGTCACTTTTGACATCGATGCCGACGGTATCCTGCATGTGTCTGCGAAAGACAAAAACAGCGGCCGTGAGCAGAATATCACCATCAAGGCCTCTTCCGGTCTGAACGAAGAAGAGATCCAGAAAATGGTACGTGATGCAGAAGCTAACGCCGAAGCTGACCGTAAATTCGAAGAGCTGGTACAGGTTCGTAACCAGGCCGATCAGCTGGTTCACGCCACCCGTAAACAGATCGAAGAAGCGGGCGACAAACTGCCGGGCGACGATAAAGTAAAAATCGAGCAGGCCGTGAGTGAGCTGGAAATCGCAGCGAAAGGCGAAGATAAAGCCGCTATCGAAGAGAAAACGAAAGCGCTGATCGACGCTTCTGCCAAACTGATGGAAATTGCCCAGCAGCAGGCGCAGGCAGGTGCAGCAGGTGCTGATGCCGCGCAGGATGCAGGTAAAAATGATGATGTTGTTGATGCTGAATTCGAAGAAGTTGACGACAGCAAAGACAAAAAATAAGGCCCTTAGCGGGCGCGGTGATGACTGTTATTAATCACTGAAAACCGGCACGGGCGTTGAGGAAACTCTGCGCCCGTGTGCTTGTGTTAAGGGACAAAACGGATGGCAAAAAAAGATTACTACGAGGTGTTGGGCGTCTCGAAGTCTGCGGATGACAAAGAGATTAAAAAAGCCTACAAACGCCTTGCGATGAAATATCACCCTGACCGTAATCAGGGTGATAAAGACGCGGAAGATAAATTCAAAGAAATTAAAGAAGCTTACGAGATCCTCACCGACGCACAGAAACGTGCGGCTTATGACCAATACGGCCACGCGGCATTTGAGCAGGGCGGTATGGGTGGCGGCGGCGGCGGTTTCGGCGGTGCTGACTTCGGTGATATCTTTGGTGACGTCTTCGGTGATATTTTTGGTGGTGGTCGCCGTCAGCAACGCGCGGCACGCGGAGCAGACCTGCGTTACAATATCGAACTGACCCTTGAAGAAGCGGTTCGTGGTGTGACCAAAGAGATCCGTATTCCGACCCTGGAGACCTGTGATAAATGTCATGGCAGCGGGGCGAAAGAAGGTACTGAACCGCAGGAGTGTCCGACCTGTCACGGTATGGGTCAGGTGCAGATGCGCCAGGGCTTTTTTGCGGTGCAGCAGGCGTGTCCGACCTGTCACGGCCGCGGTAAAATCATTAAAGATCCGTGCAGTAAGTGTCATGGTCACGGGCGTGTTGAACGCTATAAAACCCTGTCAGTTAAAATCCCGGCGGGGATGGATACCGGCGATCGTATCCGTCTGACCGGTGAAGGTGAAGCAGGCGAAATGGGCGCTCCGGCAGGCGATTTGTATGTCGAGGTTCATGTCCGCCAGCACAGCATCTTCGAGCGTGACGGCAGCAATCTCTACTGTGAAGTGCCGATTGGCTTTGCCATTGCGGCGCTGGGCGGTGAGATTGAAGTACCGACACTGGACGGGCGCGTTAAGCTGAAAATCCCGGCAGAAACTCAGACCGGCAAACTGTTCCGCATGAAAGGCAAAGGTGTCAGACCGGCGCGCGGCGGAATTCAGGGCGACCTGATGTGTCGTGTGGTGGTGGAAACCCCGGTGAAACTGAGCGAAAAACAGAAAGAACTGTTACGTGAGTTCGGTGAATCTGTTGAAGGCCAGAGCGGTCATAACAACAGCCCGAAAGCAAAACGCTTCTTTGACGGCGTGAAAAAATTCTTTGATGACCTGACCAAATAAGTCATTGTCAGATAAGCGATATAATAACCGGCCGGGGTCATCTTCCCGGCCGGTTTTTTGTGTTTTTTTTGCAGGTTATCCGGCGGTATTACTTTATTGTTTCTTATCAATTCATTATAAGGATCATGATATGTATACACCTGTTCTCACCTCATCTTCCGTATCACAGGATATTTCTGTTTCCCGGTTTATCAGCAGTACAGCAGGTGGTGATAGTCACCGGCTGATCGGCCTGCTGATTTTGGGTGTGCAGAATACAGCACAGCAGGTTTCGGCCTTCAGTCCGTATCTTTCCGCCCGGGATATTGCTGCAACATCGCACAGGGAATTTAATGAAGCAATTACGGAGGCCGATCGGCAGCAGAATACCCGGCTGGCGGATACACTGACTCAGCTGAAATTCAGTAAAGATCAGATGACGGGGCATATACAGAAGATCGCGGAGAACCATGCAAAACCGTTTCTCAGAACACCGGTGGAAATCATTGCCGGTGAAATTGACCTTGCCGGACTGAACCGGTTGTATGATAACAATCCGGACTAACTGCCCGGTTTTGTCACAATCACCCCGGCCACAATAATACAGGCGGCCGGAATCCGGGCGGGTGTCGGCTTCTCTTTCAGGAAATACACGGAGAGCAGCAATGCGAACAGCACGCTGGTCTCCCGTAACGCTGCGACAATCATAATCGGTGCCTGTCTCATCGCCCATATCACAATGCCGTAGCTGAAATTTGCAGGATCCCGCCGGTCAGGCCGGGTCAAAGCAGAGCGGGAACTGACACCACGCCGGAGTAGATGGTCATCACTGCGATACCCGGAAAAACAGCGTGGCGTACATGGGATAACCTGTTTTATTCAGTGAACATCGGTAACGATAGCAGAATATCTGCCGATATAATGGATCATGAGATAGATATACTTGATCGAAAACAAAATGTTAATATATGGTTAATTAAAGCGCATTTGTCAGGATATTCTGTGATACAAACCCTGAATTGCAAGGAATATACGAGTTGTTACCGCTAAATAATCTGCTTTTTTCGAGTTAATTGTTTGCATAATATTAACGCCGATAGTCTCAAAGGAGTTAACCCATGACCGCAATTATCCGACAGTTCTTAAAACTCGAAGCCGCAGGCGGCATACTGCTGATTATAGCTGCACTGATTGCGCTGGTAATGGCAAATACGCCGCTGTCTGCGTTGTATCAGTCGTTTCTTGATATTCCGGTTTCTGTAAAATTTGCGGCACTGGAAATTGATAAACCATTGTTATTATGGATTAATGACGCTCTGATGGCGATATTTTTCCTGGTCGTCGGGCTGGAAGTGAAAAGAGAGCTGATGGCCGGCTCACTGGCCGGGCGTGACAAAGCAATGTTTCCGGCGATTGCCGCACTCGGCGGTATGATAGCCCCGGCGCTGGTCTATCTGTTGTTTAACGGCGGGGATACCGCCGCAGCACAGGGCTGGGCAATTCCGGCAGCAACAGATATTGCATTTGCTCTCGGCGTGATGGCTTTGCTGGGCAAACGGGTGCCGACAGAGCTGAAAGTCTTTCTGCTGGCGCTGGCGATTATTGATGACCTTGGGGTTATCGTGATTATCGCGCTGTTTTACACCAAAACCGTTTCACTCACAGCACTGCTGCTGGCCGCGCTGATGGTGGTGGTGCTGTGTGTGATGAACTGGCGCAATGTCAGTAACACCGCCGCGTATATGATTGCCGGACTGATATTATGGGTGTGTATTCTTAAATCCGGTGTGCATGCAACACTGGCCGGGGTGATCGTCGGGTTCCTGATCCCGCTGCGCAATAAAGAAGGAGATCATTCGCCGTCAGAGGAACTGGAGCACGTGCTGCATCCGTGGGTGGCGTTTTTGATCCTGCCGCTGTTCGCCTTTGCCAATGCCGGTGTCAGTGTTCAGGGTATTTCATTTGACGCGCTGATGGGTACGCTGCCGCTGGGGATCCTGCTTGGTCTGTTTATCGGGAAACCGCTGGGGATTTTCACCGCATGTCTGATTTCGGTAAAACTGGGCTTTGCAAAACTGCCGGAGAGGATTACTCTTAATCATATATTTGCCGTATCGGTGTTATGCGGGATCGGTTTTACAATGTCTATCTTTATCGCGGGACTGGCATTTACCGGACTTCCGGAAGCATTTAACACCTACTCTAAGCTGGGAATTCTGATTGGTTCCACGATGGCGGCAGTCATCGGGTTGTTCCTGCTCCATTCTGTCTTACCGAAGAAAACAGTCCGGCAGTAACCCGGTATTCACCGGCCTCTCCGGCTGGTGAATACAACAGAATTTCCGAGTTAATCATCAAAAAAGATAAGGTATGTACCGGGAAAAACTATGCGAGTCTCCCATTTAAACTACAATCACCTCTATTATTTCTGGCACGTCTGCAAAGAAGGTTCGGTGGTGGGGGCAGCAGAAGCTCTCTATCTGACCCCGCAAACCATTACCGGCCAAATCAAGGCGCTGGAAGAACGTCTGGACGGCAAACTGTTTAAGCGGCAGGGGCGCGGTCTGGTGCCGTCAGAGCTGGGGCAGCTGGTGTTCCGCTATGCGGATAAAATGTTTATGCTGAGCCAGGAAATGCTGGATATTGTCACCTACAGCCGCGAATCCAATCTGTTGTTTGATGTCGGGGTTGCGGATGCGTTGTCTAAACGCCTGGTCAGTAAAGTGCTGGAAACAGCGGTGATGGAACATGAGCAAATCCATCTGCGTTGTTTTGAATCCACCCACGAAATGCTGCTGGAGCAGCTCAGTCAGCACAAGCTGGATATGATCCTTTCCGACTGCCCGGTAGATTCCACCCAGCAGGAAGGGTTGTTCTCCGTGAAGCTCGGAGAGTGCAGTATGAGCTTTTATTGCCGCCAGCCCGCGCCGCAGAAGCCGTTTCCTGAATGCCTGGAAGAGCGTCGTCTGCTGGTGCCCGGCCGCCGCTCAATGCTTGGCCGTCAGTTACTGACCTGGATCCGCAATAAAAATCTGGAAGTGGAAATTCTGGGTGAATTTGATGATGCAGCACTGATGAAAGCATTCGGTATGTATCACAATGCGATTTTTGTGGCGCCGTCGCTTTACACCAAAGGCATTTTTGCGGACAGTGATGTTGTCGAGCTGGGAACGGTGGATACCATCAAAGAAGAGTATTATGTGATTTTTGCCGAGCGCATGATCCAGCATCCGGCAGTTCAGCGGGTGTGTAACAAGGATTTCTCCGCGCTGTTCAGCGGTTCGCAGTCGGCGGCGGATATCGGGTTGCCGGACTAAGGCAGAAAAAGGACATAAAAAAACCGGCGTGAGCCGGTTTTTTTATGTCTGCACAATCAGATTACATTGCTTTGATCTGAGCAGCCAGGTTCGCCTTATGACGGGCAGCCTTGTTCTTATGGATCAGGCCTTTTGCAGCGTGACGATCCACAAGTGGTTGCATGTCATTAAATGCGTTCTGAGCAGCTTCTTTGTCGCCGGCAGCGATAGCAGCGTAAACCTTCTTGATAAAGGTGCGCACCATAGAACGACGGCTAGCATTGTGCTGGCGACGTTTTTCAGACTGAATGGCGCGTTTCTTAGCTGATTTGATATTAGCCAAGGTCCAACTCCCAAATATATTCTTCGAGGACAATACAAAGGTGGAGGAATATGCCTGCTCCGCTTTATTTTGTCAATGGATTTGTGCAAATATGCGTCGTTGTACAGCGACGCAAATGTACGTTGTGATGGGCGGGGATTTTATCAGTTTACGCGGCGGGAATACAGCCCTTACACGGAAAAAAGTCGTCCGGATGGTAAGATTCTGACGAAAAAATTTATTTTTCACTTTCCGGAGAGGGGGATACTTCGCTTTTTGTACAGAGAATTCGCGATTCAGCCGCATTAGTGGGTTAACCTGACGCGGCGGACAAGGTATAATCGGACTAATTTTGACTGTATTGAGCCGGCTATGGAGCTAATTCGCGGTACTCACAATATTCGTGCGCGTCACCATGGTTGCGTGCTGACTATCGGTAATTTTGATGGCGTTCATCGCGGACATCAGGCATTACTGTCACATCTGGCACAGGAAGGAAAACGTCTGGGGCTGCCGTCGGTCGTCATGATCTTCGAACCGCAGCCGCTGGAATTTTTTGCACCGGATAAAGCGCCGGCACGCCTGACCCGGCTGCGCGATAAGGTAAAATATCTTGCGCAGTACGGTGTGGACTACTTATTGTGTGTTAAATTCAGCAAACAATTTGCATCGCTGACACCGGATGCCTTTATCTCACATCTGCTGGTTGAGCAGCTGGGGGTGAAATTTCTGGTGGTCGGGGATGATTTTCGTTTCGGAAAAAATCGTCAGGGAAATTTTAACGGGCTGTGTGAGGCGGGGAAACAGTATGGTTTCACGGTCCGCAGCACGGAAAGTTTTTGTGATAACGGCAAACGGATCAGCAGCACGGCAATCCGCCGTGCGCTGGAAAACGACGATCTGGCACAGGCCGAAGCACTGCTCGGGCACCCTTACCGCATCAGCGGGCGGGTGGTACACGGCAATGAACTCGGGCGTACCATCGGTTTTCCGACCGCCAATATCCCCCTGAAACGTCTGGCAGCACCGGTAAACGGTGTGTATGCCGTAGATGTATACGGCCTCGGGCCGCATCCGTTGCCGGGTGTGGCCAATATCGGCTCCCGCCCGACAGTACAGGGTAAGGGCCGGCAACTGGAAGTTCATCTGATTGATGCGGCAATGGATTTATACGGGCAGCATCCGGATGTGGTACTGCGCAAGAAATTGCGAAATGAACAGCGGTTTGCCTCACTTGATGAGCTGAAAGCGCAAATCGCGCGGGATGAGATTGCGGCAAGGGAATTTTTACAATCCAACCCCTCGTTATGTGTTTAACGGAATAATATTGGAACTGAGAATCGAATGAGTGACTATAAAAATACCCTGAATCTCCCGGAGACAGGGTTCCCTATGCGCGGGGACTTAGCAAAGCGCGAACCTGATATGCTGAAACGCTGGTACAAAGAAGGTCTGTACCAGGCTATCCGTAAAGCCAAAACCGGTAAAAAAACATTTATCCTGCATGACGGCCCTCCGTATGCGAACGGCAGCATTCACATTGGTCACTCAGTCAATAAAATTCTCAAAGATATTATTATTAAATCCAAAGGCATGGCCGGTTTCGACTCCCCGTATATTCCGGGCTGGGACTGCCACGGCTTACCGATTGAACACAAAGTAGAGCAGGTGATTGGCAAACCGGGTGACAAAGTCACGCCGGCTGAGTTCCGTGCCGCCTGCCGCGAATACGCAAAAGAGCAGATTGCAGGCCAGAAAGAAGATTTTATCCGTCTGGGCGTGCTGGGTGACTGGGATCATCCGTACCTGACCATGGACTTCAAAACTGAAGCACATATTATCCGTGCACTGGCAAAAGTCATTGCCAACGGCCATCTGGTCAAAGGGGCAAAACCGGTTCACTGGTGTACATCCTGTGCCTCTTCCCTGGCGGAAGCGGAAGTGGAATATTACGACAAAACCTCTCCGTCCATTGACGTGCGTTTCACAGCCGTTGATGCGGATGCCGTTTACGGCAAATTCGGCGTGAGAAATGATGGGTTGCCGGTCTCTCTGGTTATCTGGACCACCACTCCGTGGACATTACCGGCGAACCGCGCTATCTCCCTGAATCCGGAATTTGATTATCAGTTAGTCCGTGTGAACGACGAGCGCCTGATTCTGGCCGCTGACCTGGTGGAAAGCGTGATGAAACGCGCCGGTATCACCAGCTGGATTGTTGAAGCGGACTGCAAAGGCAGTGACCTGGAACTGCTGCGTTTCAGTCACCCGTTTATGGGCTTTGATGTCCCTGCTATTCTCGGCGACCACGTCACTCTGGATGCGGGTACCGGTGCTGTGCATACTGCGCCCGGCCACGGCCCTGACGATTATGTGATCGGCCAGAAATACGGCCTGGAAACCGCCAACCCGGTCGGCCCGAACGGTTGTTATGTCAGCGGCACTTATCCGTCACTGGATGGTGTGTTTGTGCTGAAAGCCAATGACATCATTTTGGAACTGCTGAAAGAGAAAGGCGCACTGCTGCACAGCGAAAATATTTCGCACAGCTATCCGTGCTGCTGGCGTCACAAAACGCCGGTCATTTTCCGTGCCACGCCGCAGTGGTTTATCGGGATGGATGTGAACGGTCTGCGTCCGCAGTCTCTGAATGAAATCAAAGGCGTGAAATGGATTCCGGGCTGGGGCGAAGCACGTATTACCGCGATGGTGGAAAACCGTCCTGACTGGTGCATCTCCCGCCAGCGCACCTGGGGCACGCCGATGTCACTGTTTGTCCATAAAGAGACCCAGGAACTGCATCCGCGCACACTGGAGCTGATGGAAGACGTCGCCAAACGTGTGGAAGAGCACGGCATTCAGGCGTGGTGGGATCTCGACCCGCGCGACCTGTTGGGTGATGATGCAGATATCTATGAAAAAGTCCCGGATACTCTGGATGTCTGGTTTGACTCCGGATCCACACATTTCGCCGTTGTGGATGCCCGTCCTGAGTTTCATGGTAATTCAGCGGACATGTATCTGGAAGGTTCTGACCAGCATCGCGGCTGGTTTATGTCTTCACTGATGCTTTCCACTGCGATGAAAGGCAAAGCGCCGTACCGCGAAGTACTGACTCACGGCTTTACCGTGGATGGTCAGGGCCGCAAAATGTCCAAATCGCTGGGGAACACTATCAGTCCGCAGGATGTAATGAACAAACTCGGTGCGGATATTCTGCGTCTGTGGGTCGCTTCGACTGACTACTCCGGTGAAATCGCTGTTTCGGACGAAATCCTGAAACGTTCTGCGGATTCTTACCGCCGTATCCGTAACACCGCACGTTTCCTGCTGGCCAACCTCAATGGTTTCAATCCGGAAACCGATATGGTAAAACCGGAAGAGATGATTGTGGCAGACCGCTGGGCTGTCGGCCGCGCGCTGGCTGCACAGGCGGATATCGTGAAATCCTATGAAGCCTATGATTTCCATGAAGTGGTGCAGCGTCTGATGCAGTTCTGTTCTGTGGAAATGGGGTCATTCTATCTGGATATCATCAAAGACCGCCAGTACACCGCGAAAAGCGATGGCCTGGCACGCCGCAGCTGCCAGACCGCACTGTTCCATATCGCGGAAGCTTTGGTTCGCTGGATGGCACCGATCATGTCTTTCACCGCAGATGAAATCTGGAATGTGATGCCGGGCAAACGTCCGCAGTACGTCTTCACGGAAGAGTGGTATGACGGCCTGTTCGGGCTGAATGCACAGGAAAGCATGAATGATGATTACTGGGCTGTGCTGCTGGCAGTGCGTGGTGAAGTCAACAAAGTGCTGGAGCAGGCCCGCGCCGATAAACTTATCGGCGGTTCGCTGGAAGCTGCGGTTACCCTGTATGCGGATGATGCTCTGGCGGCACAGCTGAACAGCCTGGGTAATGAACTGCGTTTCGTACTGCTGACCTCTCAGGCAGATGTGAAACCGCTGTCTGCGGCACCGGAAAGTGCGGTAAACAGTGAGCTGGACGGCCTGCGCATCGGATTCGGCAAAGCGGCAGGCAGTAAGTGTCCGCGTTGCTGGCATTACGCGACCGATATTGGTCAGGACAGTGAATATCCTGAACTGTGCGGTCGCTGTGTGACTAACGTAGCCGGAAACGGTGAAGAACGTAAGTTTGCCTGATAAATGAAAAAACCACTGTGTTCGACCGGATTACGCTGGCTGTGGCTGGCAGTCCTGGTACTGGTTCTGGATGCGATTTCAAAGCAGCTGATTTTAGCGAATTACGGGCTGCATGAATCCACATCGCTGATACCGTACTTTAATCTGACCTATGTGCGGAATTACGGTGCCGCATTCAGCTTCCTCGCGTCTCAGGGCGGCTGGCAGCGCTGGTTCTTCACAGCGGTGGCTATCGGTATTTCCGTGACGTTATTAGTGATGATGTACCGTACCAGTGCACGCAATAAAATCAGCAATATTGCCTATGCACTGATTATCGGCGGGGCGATCGGCAACTTGCTCGATCGCCTGATGCACGGCTTTGTGGTGGATTACATCGACTTTTATGTCGGTGACTGGCACTGGCCGACGTTCAACCTGGCGGACAGCTGGATCATCATCGGGGCGGGGCTTATCATTATTGAAAGCTTTATCCCTGACGGTAAGAAAAGCGGCAAACCGAAGAACGAAACATCATCAGACTGATAACCCGGATATCCGCCGCCAGGCGGATATTTTTTATCCGATACAGAGAGTAATAATCACATGCAGGTTGCAGAACATCACAGCGTATTACTGGACTACACTTTAAAACTGTCTGACGGCTCTGTGGCTGATTCCACGGAAGCACAGGGCAAACCGGCACTATTCCGCCTGGGCGACGGCAGTTTGTCGGAGGCGCTGGAGCAGGAATTACTGGGCTTATCTGCCGGGGATAAAAAAACCTTCACACTGCCCGGAGAGGCGGTATTCGGCAAACCGAGCCCGGATCTGATTCAGTTTTTTTCCGCCGCCGATTTCCTGGAAACCGGTCTGCCGGAAACAGGTACGATCATGCTGTTTACAGCTATGAACGGCAGCGAAATGCCGGGAATTATCAAATCAGTCACCGACGACTCCGTCGAAGTGGATTTTAACCATCCGCTGTGCGGGCAGGATGTGACGTTTGATATCAGTGTCTGTGACGTCACTGCATGATACACAGAGCAATAATTAGCATTACGGTACGGGAGACGGCTCTGGTATAGTAGCGCGCAAATGTTGAATTTTTGTTTTACTGCCCGGCCGGGTGGTGGTCTGGAGGCTGAACGTGCGTATTTTACTGGCTAACCCGCGGGGATTCTGTGCAGGTGTTGACCGGGCAATCAGTATTGTGGAGAGGGCGCTGGAGTTATACGGTGCGCCGATTTACGTCCGTCATGAAGTCGTACACAACCGTTATGTGGTCAATGATCTGCGTGAGCGCGGTGCGATTTTTATTGAGGAAATCGCCGAAGTGCCGGATAACGCCATTCTGATTTTCTCCGCTCACGGTGTCTCTCAGGCAATCCGCCAGGAAGCGCGTTCCCGCAATCTCACCATGCTGTTTGATGCCACTTGTCCGCTGGTCACTAAAGTGCATATGGAAGTGGCCCGCGCGAGCCGCAAAGGCAAAGAAGCGATTCTTATCGGCCACGCCGGGCATCCGGAAGTGGAAGGAACCATGGGGCAGTACAACAACCCGGAAGGCGGTATGTATCTGGTGGAATCCCCGGAAGACGTGTGGAAACTGAATGTCAAAGATGAGGAAAACCTCAGCTTTATGACGCAAACTACACTGTCTGTTGATGATACCTCTGAAGTTATTGATGCACTGAATGCCCGTTTCCCGAAAATTATCGGGCCGCGCAAAGATGATATCTGTTATGCCACCACCAACCGCCAGGAAGCAGTACGGGATCTGGCCGGTCAGGCAGATCTGGTGCTGGTGGTCGGTTCTAAAAACTCATCAAACTCCAACCGGCTGGCAGAATTGGCGCAGCGGGTCGGAAAACCGTCTTATCTGATTGATTCTGCCGATGACATCAACCCGGACTGGCTGTGTGATGTGGATACCATCGGCCTGACAGCCGGCGCATCCGCGCCGGATGTGCTGGTGCAGCAGGTTATCAGCCGTCTTCAGGAGCTGGGGGCGGATGAAATCAGTCAGTTGGAAGGGCGTGAGGAAAATATTATTTTTGAAGTCCCGAAAGAGTTACGGGTGGATATCAAAGAGGTCTGACACAGTAAAGCAGAACGCAGGTTCTGCTTTTTTTTGTCTGCTGCCCGGTGAATACAGTTTTACTGATAATCGGCGGGCTATATTGTGATTTTCTGATGATAATGGCGGGTAACTGGTAATCCGGCCGGACAGCCGTTAATCTGCTGACATACAGACAGAAAACTGAGGATAACAAACATGGGTAAGTTACGGCTCGCGGTAGCGGGTGCCGGTGGCCGCATGGGACGCCAGCTGATTCAGGCAATTGCACAAAATGATGATGTGGTCCTTGGGGCGGCATTTGAGCGCGAAGGTTCCTCACTCACCGGGACAGATGCCGGTGAACTGGCAGGCACCGGCCGTAATGGTGTGATTCTGACGGCTGACCTGAACAGTCAGAAAGACAATTTTGATATTCTGATTGATTTCACCCGTCCGGAAGGCACCCTGATACATCTGGCTTTCTGCGCCGCCAACGGCAAAGGTATGATTATCGGCACTACCGGGTTTGATGATGCCGGAAAAGCAGCCATTGCACAGACTGCACAGCAAATTCCTGTGGTTTTTGCGGCTAATTTCAGTGTTGGTGTCAATCTGGTGCTGAAACTGCTGGAAAAGGCAGCCAAAGTCATGGGCGACTATACCGATATTGAAATTATTGAGGCTCACCACCGCCACAAGGTGGATGCACCATCCGGGACGGCGCTGGCGATGGGTGAGTCTATTGCCGGGGCGCTGGGGCGTGACCTGAAGGATTGCGCGGTATACTGCCGTGAAGGCTATACCGGCGAACGGGAGCGGAACACTATCGGGTTTGCCACTGTCCGCGCAGGGGACATTGTGGGCGAACACACAGCGATGTTTGCGGATGTCGGCGAGCGTGTTGAAATCAGCCACAAGGCTTCAAGCCGGATGACATTCGCAAATGGTGCGGTTAAGGCAGCTGTCTGGCTGAGTGATAAAAAGAATGGTTTATTCACTATGAAGGATGTGCTTGATCTGGAAAATTTATAATAAAAATGTAAATCACAATGAGCTGATAAGGCAGTGATATTTTAAGTTATCACTGCTTTAAGTCTCTTTTTTTCATGATTTTATTCCTGAGTCATATTTTCTATTATTATCATTCATTTTGATCTCTTTTTTATCTCTGTTTTTGCCTTTCTTACCTGTTTTTCCGGCTGTGAGCCTTTTTTTCAGTAATCTTATCAAAAATTCAGCATAAATCTGACAATGAAGATGTTTTATCCCTGTCAGTCAGTTTTTTTTGATTATGATGAGTAAAAAAATATAAAAAAGTCGATTTTTTCTGGACAACTGCCCGTTCGATCTTTAGAATGCGCCGCAATTTGTCAAAATTTGGTTAAATTTCTATTTTGGCATTGCTTTATAGCCCCAAATCTGAATTAATATGCACTAATTGTGATTTATTATTCCTCCGGAGGGTGTTTTGTTTAAGTCAGCAATCCTGGTTCTGCAAGACGGAACCACATTTCACGGACGCGCCATCGGCGCAGAGGGTGCCGTCACCGGCGAAGTTGTTTTTAATACCTCGATGACGGGGTATCAGGAAATTCTCACCGACCCCTCTTATTCCCGCCAGATAGTCACTCTCACTTATCCCCATATTGGTAATACCGGCACTAACAGTGCTGATGAAGAATCCCCGGATGTTTATGCACAAGGCCTCGTTATCCGCGACCTGCCGCTGACCACCAGTAATTTCCGCAGTGAAGAAAGCCTCTCCGAATACCTGAAACGCCGCAACGTCGTGGCTATCGCCGATATTGATACCCGCAAACTGACCCGCTTACTGCGCGAGAAAGGCGCTCAGAACGGCTGCATCATTGCCGGTGAAAACCCGGATGCGGCACTGGCGCTGAAAAATGCACAGAGTTTCGGCGGGCTGAACGGACTGGATCTGGCGAAAGAAGTCACCACGGCGCAGCCATACAGCTGGACGGAGGGTTCCCGGACACTGGACGGTGGTTTACCGGCGGATAAAACAGCGGAAGAGCTGCCGTTTCATGTGGTGGCGTATGACTTCGGTGCCAAGCGTAACATTCTGCGTATGCTGGCGGATCGCGGCTGCCGCCTGACCGTCGTTCCGGCACAGACTCCGGCGGAAGAGGTGCTGAAAATGGCACCGGACGGTATTTTCCTCTCCAACGGCCCGGGTGACCCGGCTCCGTGTGATTATGCGATTGAGGCAATCACCCGCTTCCTGGAAACGGATATCCCGTTGTTCGGCATCTGTCTGGGACACCAGTTACTGGCACTTGCCAGCGGTGCAAAGACCATCAAAATGAAATTTGGTCATCACGGCGGCAACCATCCGGTCAAAGATATTGAAAATAATGTGGTGATGATCACCGCGCAGAACCACGGTTTTGCGGTGGATGAAGCGACGCTGCCCGCCACACTGCGCGTCACGCATAAATCATTGTTTGACGGCACATTGCAGGGTATTCACCGCAATGATAAACCGGCATTCAGCTTCCAGGGACACCCTGAAGCCAGCCCGGGCCCGCATGACGCCGCCCTGCTGTTCGACCACTTTATTGAACTGATGAAAAACGCCCGTCACTGATCAGGAGCAGAAAAATGGCAAAACGTACAGATATCAGCAGCATCCTGATTTTAGGCGCCGGTCCGATTGTTATCGGCCAGGCCTGTGAGTTTGACTACTCCGGTGCCCAGGCGTGTAAAGCCCTGCGCGAAGAAGGTTACCGTGTCATCCTCGTTAACTCCAACCCCGCAACCATTATGACCGACCCGGAAATGGCGGATGCGACTTACATCGAGCCGATTCACTGGGAAGTGGTGCGCAAAATCATCGAGAAAGAGCGCCCGGATGCCGTTCTGCCGACCATGGGCGGGCAAACCGCGCTGAACTGTGCACTGGATCTGGAACGCCACGGCGTGCTGGCGGAGTTCGGTGTCGAAATGATTGGTGCAACAGCGGATGCGATTGATAAAGCGGAAGATCGCCGCCGTTTCGACCAGGCGATGAAAAAAATCGGCCTGGATACGGCGCGTTCCGGTATTGCACACACCATGGAAGAAGCTTTTGCCGTAGCTGATGATGTCGGATTTCCGTGCATTATCCGCCCGTCATTCACCATGGGCGGTACCGGCGGCGGTATCGCGTATAACCGCGAAGAGTTTGAGGAAATCTGTACCCGTGGCCTGGATCTCTCCCCGACCAGCGAACTGCTGATTGATGAATCTCTGATTGGCTGGAAAGAGTATGAAATGGAAGTGGTGCGTGACAAAAATGATAACTGCATCATTGTCTGCTCCATCGAAAACTTCGACGCCATGGGGATCCACACCGGTGACTCCATCACCGTTGCCCCGGCACAGACCCTGACAGACAAAGAATACCAAATCATGCGTAACGCCTCGATGGCGGTACTGCGTGAAATCGGTGTGGAAACCGGCGGCTCCAACGTGCAGTTCTCGGTGAACCCGAAAACCGGCCGCCTGATTGTTATCGAGATGAACCCGCGTGTGTCGCGTTCCTCTGCGCTGGCCTCCAAAGCGACCGGCTTCCCGATTGCCAAGATCGCGGCCAAACTGGCGGTCGGCTACACTCTGGATGAATTGTCAAACGACATTACCGGCGGCCTGACACCGGCTTCTTTTGAGCCGTCTATCGACTATGTCGTGACAAAAATCCCGCGCTTTAACTTTGAAAAATTTGCCGGTACCAATGACCGCCTGACCACACAGATGAAATCTGTCGGTGAAGTAATGGCTATCGGCCGTACCCAGCAGGAGTCACTGCAAAAAGCCCTGCGCGGCCTGGAAGTGGGCGCGACCGGCCTTGACCCGAAAGTGAATTTGGACGACCCGGATGCACTGACCCGCATCCGCCGTGAGCTGAAAGAAGCCGGCGGCGAGCGGATCTGGTATATCGCGGACGCATTCCGCGCCGGATTGTCTGTTGATGGTGTATTTAACCTGACTAACGTTGACCGCTGGTTTCTGGTACAGATTGAGGAACTGGTGCGTCTGGAAGAACAGGTGGCGGATGTCGGGATTAACGGCCTGACCCCGTAATTCCTGCGTCACCTGAAACGCAAAGGCTTTGCAGATGCGCGGCTGGCAAAACTGGTCGGTGTGGCGGAAGCTGAAATCCGCAAACTGCGTGACAGCTATCAGCTGTGGCCGGTTTACAAGCGCGTGGATACCTGCGCTGCTGAATTCGCCACTGATACTGCTTATCTCTACTCCACCTATGAAGAAGAGTGCGAAGCGCAGCCGAATCAGGACAAACCGAAAATCATGGTGCTTGGCGGCGGGCCGAACCGTATCGGCCAGGGTATCGAATTTGACTACTGCTGTGTGCATGCGGCGATGGCGCTGCGGGAAGACGGTTACGAAACCATCATGGTCAACTGTAACCCGGAAACGGTCTCTACCGACTATGACACTTCTGACCGCCTCTATTTCGAGCCGGTGACACTGGAAGATGTGCTGGAAATCGTGCGTGTCGAGAAACCGGCGGGTGTGATTGTTCAGTACGGCGGTCAGACTCCGCTGAAACTGGCGCGCAGCCTGGAAGCTGCCGGTGTGCCGGTTATCGGTACCAGCCCGGATGCTATTGATCGTGCGGAAGATCGCGAGCGTTTCCAGCAGGCGGTCGTCCGCCTGGGTCTGAAACAACCGGCAAACGCCACGGTCTCTAATATTGAGCAGGCGGTTGAACGGGCAAAAGAGATTGGTTATCCGCTGGTGGTACGTCCTTCTTATGTTCTGGGCGGGCGGGCGATGGAAATCGTTTATGACGAAACTGATCTGCGCCGCTACTTCCAGAATGCTGTCAGTGTCTCCAATGATGCGCCGGTGCTTCTCGACCGCTTCCTCGACGATGCGATTGAGGTGGATGTCGATGCTATCTGTGACGGCGAACAGGTGCTGATTGGCGGCATTATGGAGCATATCGAACAGGCGGGGGTTCACTCCGGGGATTCTGCCTGCTCCTTACCGGCCTACACGCTGAGTCAGGAAATTCAGGATGTGATGCGTGACCAGGTCAGAAAACTGGCGATGGAACTGCGCGTGCGCGGCCTGATGAATACCCAGTTTGCGGTCAAAGACAACGAAGTGTATCTGATTGAAGTGAACCCGCGTGCGGCGCGGACTGTCCCGTTTGTCTCCAAAGCCACCGGTGTGCCGCTGGCGAAAGTGGCGGCACGCGTGATGGCCGGTCAGACGCTCGCGCAGCAGGGTGTGACAAAAGAAGTTATCCCGCCGTATTATTCTGTGAAAGAAGTGGTGCTGCCGTTTAACAAATTCCCGGGCGTTGATCCGATTTTAGGGCCGGAAATGCGTTCAACCGGGGAAGTGATGGGGGTGGGACGTACTTTTGCGGAAGCCTTTGCCAAAGCGATGCTCGGCAGTTCTTCTTCTCTGAAGAAAAAAGGCCGCGCGCTGCTTTCTGTCCGCGAAGGTGATAAAGAGCGGGTGGTGGATCTGGCAGCAAAACTGCTGAAGCAGGGCTTTGAGCTGGATGCGACACACGGTACGGCGATTGTGCTGGGTGAGGCAGGTATTAATCCGCGTCTGGTGAATAAGGTGCATGAAGGCCGTCCGCATATTCAGGACAGAATTAAAAACGGCGAATATGATTACATTGTGAATACCACCGCCGGACGTCAGGCGATTGAGGATTCCAAAGTGATCCGCCGCAGTGCCCTGCAATATAAGGTGCATTATGACACGACCATGAATGGCGGTTTTGCCACCACACTGTCCCTGAATATGGATCCGACAGAAAGGGTGATTTCAGTACAGGAAATGCATAGTCTGATTACTGATAAATAATCACTGCCGTTAAAAAAATCCGCTGCGGCGGATTTTTTATTTTTCAGGGGAATTAAATATATCCGAATAGTATACATTTCATTAGTTATCTAATTATTATTTTTACTTTTTTTTATGTTTATATTCTGTTTATTTTTTCTTAGTGAAAATACAGGTATATTTTTTTAAATTCTGTTTTATCTACATTGAGAGCTAATAAATGAAAAAAAAATTAATTTCTCTGCTTATTATGTTGCCTTTCTCCTGTTCATTTGCTGATGATAGCGGTGATTTTTATTATGCAAGAACGCCGATTGATTTATCTGAATATAAAAAGGTAACGGAAAATGATATTCCGGTGTTGACAGAAGAAAATAGTACAAAATTATATTTTGTGGGAAATAAATATCAACCACTGATTACATCTGAAACAAAAAATGAGTATGACCGTAGTGCGGGTATTTCAGAAGTTATCCAGACCTATAATTTTTTAAATGAAAAGATTAATCTCGCCATTAATGACCTTGCGGATATTCAAAATAATTCTCCTGTTTATAATCAGCCATTATCACAGACAATTGATGAATTTAATTATGATATCAAAAAAATTCAGGATGATAATGAAAAGCAAAATGCTAAGCTGGATCAACTGGGTGCTACCGTCTTCTCTTCAGAAGTTAAAATTAATGAGATAGATGAGAAAATATTACCGCTATTCGATGATTTTTCTCAATTAAAACAGGACGCTGAAAATATCAAAATTCAGAGTGAATCTGTCATTTCATCTGTAGGTGAACTTAATACTGATATCTCATCAGTTCAAATTGTGAATGAAGAGCAGGATGATAAACTCGAAGAAATTAATTCAGAGAATAAAATAATAAAAAATAATCTTGATTTTTTATTTGACAAAACTATTTATACGGATAGTGAACTTTATCAGTTGAAACAAGATAATAAAATTCGTGAGCAGGAAATTAAGAACCTGGAATCAGCTATCGAACTAACAGATAACGTAAATTTTGAACAAAGTGATGAAATTCGGCAACAGGGAAAAGTTGTCTCTGAACTGAAAGCAGGTTCAGACAAACTGACAACAGATTTAAAAGATGTTCGTAAAAAAAGTAACACGACAACGAACGTGGCTAATGCCAACAAAAAAGATATTGATAAACATGCAACTAAAATTGATAAAAATGCCCTTGATATCCTGAAAAACCGTCAGGATTTGCGCTCGCTGGAAAACGACCTGCGTGAAACTAATGAGCGTCTTGATAACGGCCTGGCAGCCAGCGCCGCACTAAACGGTTTATTCCAGCCGTATGGTATCGGCAAACTGAATATCACTGCGGCCATGGGCGGATACCAGTCCACTCAGGCGCTGGCGGTGGGAACCGGTTACCGGTTCAACGAGAACATCGCCGTGAAGACAGGTGTGGCATACACCGGTTCTAACGATGTGATGTACAACATGGCAGTTAACCTTGAGTGGTAATGCTGTGTAATTGTGACTGAAAGGTCATGTTTCATATACTCCTCCTTTCATATTGGCGTTTGAATTTCATTTTAATAAGTAGTGAATTAATTATAGTAATGACCTGGTGACTGAAATTAAGATAATTAATCCTGCTATATTTGCCATGCTTTGGGAAATACATATTGCGTTCGTGTATTTCCCTTTTTTATTTATTCGTAAACTATTTATTAGTGGAATAGTTATCGTATAAATAAAAAGCCATCAGTATGATTTATACTGATGACTTTCAGGCAATAAATTAATTAAATTCTTTTGGATCAGGCCCTAAGCGGGTACCGGAATCCAGTAACTGAATCTGCGAAATTTCTTCTTTCTCCAGACGGAAATCAAAGACATCAAAATTTTCCTGAATCCGTGAAGGAGTGACTGATTTTGGTATTACAATCAGCCCGCGATCCAGGTGCCAGCGAATGACAATTTGTGCCGGTGTTTTCTGGTATTTTGCTGCCAGTGCCTGAATGATATCAGTATCAAAGACACCTTCACCACCCTGTGCCAGCGGACTCCAGGATTCGGTGTGAATGGAATGGGTCGCATTCCAGGCCTGAAGTTCACGTTGCTGCAACAGCGGATGCAGTTCAATCTGGTTGAGCACCGGTTTTACGCCGGTTTTGTGGATAATGCGCTGCAAATGCCCGATATCAAAATTACAGACACCGATACTGCGGGTCAGCCCGGCTTTCTGTAATTCAATCAGTTGTTCCCAGGCGGAAACATAGTGATCTTCTGCCGGTGCAGGCCAGTGGATAAGATACAGATCCACATAATCAAGCTGCAACTTTTTCAGGCTCTCTTCCAGCGCTTTACCGGCATGCTGTTGATCACTGTTCCACAGTTTTGTGGTGATAAACAACTCGTCGCGGGGAACGGTGGTGGTTTTCAGTGCCTCACCGACACCTTCCTCGTTCTGATAAATCGCGGCAGTATCAATCAGCCGGTAACCGGTTTCCAGTGCGGTCTGCACAGCAGAGCCGACAATGTCGTTCCCGGCTTTCCAGACACCCAGCCCCAGTTGCGGTATTAAGTGTCCGTCAGATAAGGTAACTAATGCGGGTTTATTCATATGGCCTCCGGTCAGTATTCAGGGGAGTATCAGACGGCAGCCCGGTAGATCCGTTCACTGACTTCCGGTGTAATATCCTTCTGTTCACCCAGGGCGGTCTGGCCGTGTTCGGTGAGTTTGGCAATCAGCTTGTGAATACCGCTGTCATCAATCTGATAATCAGAGAAGCGGGTTTTAACACCCAGCTCTTCAAAGAAAACGCGGGTTGCTTCAATAGCGCACTCAATCCGGCTTTCTTCTGAGCCGTCTGTCAGATGCCAGACGCGTTCAGCATACTGTAATAATTTTTCGCGCTTGGTTTTGCGTTTTTCCCGCAGCAGTGCCGGTAACACAATGGCCAGTGTCTGTGCGTGATCTAACCCGTACAGCGCGGTAATTTCATGTCCCAGCGCGTGAGTGGCCCAGTCCTGCGGCACACCGGCACCAATCAGTCCGCTCAGTGCCTGGGTGGCTGCCCACATCACATTGGCGCGACTGTCATAATCTTCCGGATTTGCCAGCACTTTCGGGCCTTCCTCAATCAGTGTCAGCAGAATACCTTCAGCAAACCGATCCTGAATTTTGGCATTTACCGGATAAGTCAGGTACTGCTCGAGGGTGTGGATAAAGGCATCGACCACACCGTTGGCTGTCTGGCGCGGCGGCAGGGTATATGTGGTCTGCGGATCAAGAATGGCACATTTAGGGTGTACCAGCGGGTGACCGAATGATTGTTTATCCCCGGTTTCACGGCGGCTGATAACAGAAAAACAGTTGGTTTCAGATCCGGTGGCCGGAAGTGTCAGTACACAGGCAATCGGCAGAGCACTGCGGATATTACGGCCTCCGGTAGTGATAATATCCCACGGGTCGCCCGGATAATCCACGGCAGCGGCAATAAACTTGGTGCCGTCGATAACCGAACCGCCGCCGACTGCCAGCAGGTAGCTGATACCATGCTCACGGATATACGTGATAGCTTTTACCAGTGTTTCATAAGCCGGATTCGGCTCAATACCTGAAAATTCATGAATATCATAACCGTCCAGTGCGGTCAGTACCTGCCCGTACACACCATTGCGCTTAATACTACCGCCGCCGTACAGCATCAATACTTTGGCATCTTCCGGGATTTCGTTGCTGAGCTTAGCGATTTGGTCTTTGCCGAAACAAATTTTTGTCGGGGTAAAAAGAGTGAAGTTGTTCATTATTTCTCCGGGTAAGATTAGGAAAAATGAAGCGCATAGCTATTAAGTGTAGTGTAAATCAGGCCGGGTGTGGTAGCGAACCGGATCGTGCTTTCCGGCATACATGCGGAAAAGAGACTCCCGGAGGAGCCATTATCTTATTTCTTACGGACGCGGTGACGTCTGCGGTTGAGCAGGGCGCGGCGTCTGCGGTAGTGACGGATTAACAGATACAGCGACGCTCCGATACCGACAATCAGGAAAAAGACCGGGATCAGCAGCAGCGCGGTCATCACGGTTTTTTCGTGTGCTTTGACAAACGGGATCTGATTGAGCACATAACCAAACGTGGTAATAATCGCCACCCAGAGAAAACCACTCAGCCAGTTAAAGAACTGAAAACGGCGATTCGGCAGTGAGGACAGACCCGCCAGCATCGGCAGCAGGGTACGGACAAAACCGAGAAAACGGCCAATCAGCAGGGCATACAGACCGTGGCGGTTAAACATCACTTCGGCTTTCTGATGATAATTTTTCGGGATCTGCGTCATCCAGCGCCTGACGGTTTTGGTATCACTCAGCCAGCGCCCCTGAACAAAGCCCAGCCAGCTGCCGATACCGGCGGCGGCGGTCAGAATCACCAGCGTCGGAAGGAAATCCATCACGCCCTTCGCAATCAGTGCGCCTGACAAAATCAGCAGGGTATCCCCGGGCAGGAATGCCGTGGGCAGAATACCGTTCTCCAGCACAATGACGGTGAAAAGGATAGCGTAAACCAGCCAGAGGACTTCGGGATTAGAGAGTGTGGCAAAATCGTGAGACCAGAGCGCACTCACAATCTCTGATAAACTAGACATTAGATTTCCTGTAAAACGAGATCCGGAACAATGGTACAGACAGTGTATCGCAAAAATTGCTCACTCGTTTGATTTGATCGGGTTTTTCTTCCGATTAACGAAAGGTATAAAGAGAGGTTGGTGGCCATGCCTCTGTGTACGGTTTTTGTGCGTTTTATCCGTAGTGTCTCCGGATTGATTACTGTAAACACTTAGCGTTATGTGTGGAATTTCCCCCCGGGAAAGCATTTTTTTGGTAAACGGTAATGATAATTACTATCAAATTACTCAGGGTTTGGTATGATCAACAGGTTTCGTTTTTTGGGTAGCGATGAATAACACAATTTATTTTTTGCTGAGAAAAAGTTCATAACAAAAGAGAGTTGAAGGCCAACTGATGCGTAATTTGACCGTTTCTGTGCTATTGGCATTATGTTTAACCGGCAGTGCATTCGCAGATAACACTGCTGCTGTCACACCAGCGACAACAACACCAGTCACCGCGCCGGCAGCATCCGCCGGTCAGCCTGCTCAGACACCTGAACAACCGGCCGTCCCGGCGCCCGCAGCAGATGTTCCTGTTCAGGAAATCAGTTCAGCACCGGCAGACGCTAACCGTGGTTTTGCGGCGGAGTTGTCCGTGATTTCCATGTATCAGGGCGCGGATGTTATCGTTAAATCGGTTATGATCGGCCTTATTATCGCTTCAGTGATTACCTGGTCCATATTCTTTGCCAAGGGCGCGGATTTACTCGTTTCCCGCCGCCGTATCCGCCGTGAAGCGGATGCGATAAAAGATGCCCGCTCGCTGGATGAAGCCTCCGCGATTGCTGATACGTTCGGGAAAAAGAGCGTTACCCGGATGCTGGTGCTTGATGCCGTAAATGAGCGGGCTATGTCAGAAAAAAGCCATAACCTGAGCGGTATCAAAGACCGTGTGACGTTCCGCCAGGAGCGTATCGTTGCGGGTGTTGCGCGTCATATGGGACGCGGTAACGGCTATCTGGCTACTATCGGGGCTATCTCACCGTTTGTCGGCCTGTTTGGTACTGTATGGGGTATCATGAACAGCTTCATCGGTATTGCCCATTCCCAGACCACTAACCTCGCGGTCGTGGCTCCCGGGATCGCGGAAGCACTGCTGGCAACAGCATTGGGTCTGGTCGCGGCAATTCCTGCTGTGGTGATCTACAACATCTTTGCCCGTATGATTTCCGCTTACCGTGGTGATCTGGGGGATACCGCAGCACACACTATTTTATGGCTGGGCCGTGATCTCGACCTGGCAGACAGCAAAGCAGGGTAATATCTGATGGCAATGCGTCTTAACGAAGAGTTGGATGACAGCGGCGAATTGCATGAAATTAACGTCACACCCTTTATTGATGTGATGTTGGTTCTGCTGATCATCTTTATGGTGGCAGCGCCGCTGGCAACTGTTGATATTAAAGTAAATCTGCCTGCCTCAACGGCAAAACCACAGCCGCGTCCGGAAAAACCGGTCTTTCTGACGGTGAAGGCGGATAACCAGCTGCTGGTGGGCGAGCAGGAAGTTACAAAAGAAACACTGGCTCAGATCCTGGATCAGACCACGGAATCCAATAAGGAAACCACGATCTTTTTCCAGGCGGATAAAACGGTCGATTATGAAACGCTGATGGGCATTATGGATGCTCTGCGCAAAGCGGGATATCTGAAAGTCGGGTTAGTCGGTATGGAGTCTGCGGAGAAATAGTTATCCGCAGCCCGGAATAAAGAAAGCCGTTCATCATGAACGGCTTTTTTGTTGCCATTCTCTGATAGCCTCAGCGCGGCGGCGGGTGAGTTCCGCTTTGATGTCCGCACCTTTAAAACCGGCATCAATAACCGGTTTGACGGCAACATGTTGTGCAAGGGTGAAGGCGTCCGCCAGTAACTGTCCCTGCGGATAATTTGTTGCATCCGGTGCTATCCGGCTGCGGTAATCGGCTTCGCAGAGGATTGCCAGCTGTGTGATGCGTTCCGGCTTGCGCCAGGCATCCAGTGAATCAAACAGGGTGACAATATCGTTTGCGGTCAGATGATTGATGTCATGAACAATCCGGTAATTCCGGGTGGCAAGCAGGGCCAGATCCCGTGCCGGGTTCGGTACCCGTAACCGCTCTGTCAGACGCTGAATGGCAGTTGTTCCCTTTTCGGTACTATGATAGCTCAGATAGAGACATAATGCGGCAAAGCGGATATCGGTGCTGTCCGTCAGGAATACTGTCCGGCACAGGAGTGAGGCCGTCAGGATGTCATAACCGGTTTGCCCGTCAGTGGCACAGAAAAGGGTTTCCAGCTCCGGAAACAACACTGCCAGCGCGCCGCAGCGTCTCAGTACAGAGAAATAGATATCCGGGCGCGGGCCGTTCAGGGCTTTTTCTGTCTCTTTCCAGACCCGTTCTGCCGTCAGGTGAGCCAGTTCTCCCTGTTGCGTGATAGCAGACATCAGCTCAAGAGTTTCCTGCGCAATGGTAAATCCTTGTTTTGCAAAGCGGGCAGCAAAGCGCGCCACCCGCAGCACACGCAGCGGATCTTCCGTAAACGCCGCAGAAACATGACGGAGAACCCGGTTTTTCAGATCATCCGTCCCGTGATACGGGTCATACAGTGTACCGTCAGCCGATTGCGCAATCGCATTGATGGTCAGATCACGGCGCTGTAAATCATCCTCCAGCGTGACATCCGGTGCACTGTAACAGGAAAATCCGGTATATCCGGAACTGGTTTTTCGCTCTGTCCGCGCCAGAGCATACTCCTCCCGGGTATCCGGATGGAGAAAAACAGGAAAATCGCGCCCGACCTGCTGATAGCCGCGCGCCAGCATCATGTCCGGGGTGGCGCCAACCACCACCCAGTCTCTGTCCGAGACCGGCAATCCCAGCAGGGCATCGCGGACTGCGCCGCCGACCAGATAAATATCCACATGTTTCTCCGTGCTGCGGTTACTGTGAGTCTCAGTTCATCCAGCGATCTTTTTTCTTGCGGCGCGGGATCATATGCGGCAGCAGCAGACCCAGCAGCAGACCGGCACCGGCTACACCGCCGCCGTACATAAACCATTGCAGGATAATATCGCGTTGTTTGTCATCTAACTGCACACTGATGGCATCCAGCTTTTTCTTTGCAACCACAACCTGATTACGCAGGCTGTCATTCTCTTTTTTCAGGTTATTGATGATATCATCACTGGCAGCAACACGGTTTTGCATGTCTGCCGTTTTGTCGTTCCAGGTGCCGTCGATATTAGCGAGTTTGCCGCGCAGTGTTTTAATTTCTTCTTCCATGGCCGGAACACGCTCTTTCAGGCTCGGTGTTGTGCTCAGCAGCTCTTTCGGCAACCAGACATCGCGGTTTTTGCTGTCACGGACCCGGACAAAACCGGTTTCATTGTTCACATCAAGCATCGTGACTTTTTCACCGGAATTGAGTGAGCCAGCGATGCGGTAGCGGTTGCTCGGACCGCTGTGGACATAGGTGGAGAGGTCATCAGAGACGTAACGGGTTTCTTCAGCATGTGCGGTGATGCTGACGGTTGCTGCGAACAGCAAAGGGAGTAAGGCGAGTTTTTTCATCGTCATAAGCTTATCAATCGTTGGTTATGCATAGCATACTAATGAGTTAAGTGTGCGGGTGCAAACGGTAAACAGCCATGAGATTACTCTTAACAGCGGAACAAATGACGGGATAAAGTGGATAAACAGCGAAAAATCCGGCTAATTATAACAAATTAGTGTTATTTTTATGATGAAAGCAGGGTCAGACTGACGATAAATAACGGTATAAGATTACGGGATTGTCTATGAGTGACTACGAAACAGAACTGAAATTTGCAGTAAAACCAGAGGCAATTGCAGCAGTAATCACCGCGCTGACCGCCTTTCCTCATCAGCATTTCCGTGCTGTCCGTCTGACCAACAGCTATTTTGAAACGGCTGACGACACATTACGGCAGTGGGATATGGGATTGCGGATCCGGGGGTGTGATACCGGATATGAAATGACGCTGAAAACTGCCGGAAATGAGGTTGGTGGGTTGCATCAGCGTCCTGAATATAATATTCCGCTGTCCCGCCCGGAACTGGATTTAGCGGCACTGCCTGCGGACGTCTGGCCGCCGGAAACCGATGTTGCGGCACTGCAATCATCATTACGCGCCCGTTTTTCCACGGATTTTGCCCGTGAAAAGTGGCTGCTGACGGTGAACCACAGCGTGGTGGAAGCCGTGCTGGATCAGGGCAGTGTGGTCGCCGGTGAGGCGGAGTATCCTATCTGTGAATTTGAGATGGAACTGAAAGAAGGCACTGCCGGTGATCTGCTGACAGCGGCCAAAGCGCTGGCGGAGTTGCCGGGACTGCGCCTTGCCGGACGCAGTAAAGCGGCGCGCGGTTACTGGCTGGCACAGGGCGCACCGGTACCGGAACTGCCTGAATTGTTTACAGAATGGGGTCCGCAGACGCCGCTGACGGATGTGGTTGTCCGTCTGATCAAACAGTGGCAGAACCTGGAAGAAATCTGGCTGCTGAATGCGGATGGCGCATTACCGGCACTGCGGCAGACCATTTCTCTGCTGCTGACAATAGCGGACAGATATCCCGGTGCAGTGCCTGATTTTGTCCGCGACTGCCCGCTGCCGGATGTGGCGGCGGCATTGGTTCCGGCGGATGCAGAATCTGCGGATGTCTGTTTCAGTCCGGTATGGTTGCAGTGTAAACTGGCTTTCACACAATGGGTTTTCGCCCTGTGGATGTCGGCTCCCGCCATGCCATAACCGGTTTTTGAGCTGTTATGTGAATCTGATAACAAAAGGAACATTGATGCTGCCGCTGACCCCGATACTCCGGCAAATCGCTGAGCGGGTAATCGCCCGGCTTGATACCCGTCTGGCGCCGTACTCTGAACAGGAAGAGATAATTTTTGCCGGCAGTGATTTTGTGGCAGAGCAGTGTGTCCGCCATCCGGACTGGTTGTCAGCTCTCCGCAACATGCCGCCGCAGCCTGATGAATGGCAGGATTATGCCGTCCGGCTGGCAGAGATGATGGCGGATGCCGGACAGGAAGAGGATGTGATGCGGGTGCTGCGCCTGTTCCGTTATCAGATGCTGATGCGTATTGCAGTCATGCAGATCCTGCGCCGGAGCACGACAGAAGAGACGCTGCGTCAGCTCAGTGAACTGGCGGAAGTGCTGATTATCACTACCCGTGACTGGCTCTATCAGCGCTGCTGTGCGGACTGGGGTACCCCCTGTTCGGCAGACGGCAGTGCGATGCCGCTTCTGATCCTCGGCATGGGCAAACTGGGCGGCGGCGAGCTGAATTTTTCTTCCGATATTGATCTCATTTTTGCCTATCCGGAAAACGGTGTCACACAGGGTGGCCGCCGCGAGCTGGAAAATACGCAATTCTTTACCCGTCTGGGACAAAAGATTATCAGAATGCTGGATCACACCACGGCGGACGGTTTTGTCTATCGCGTGGATATGCGTCTGCGGCCGTTCGGTGACAGCGGGCCGCTGGTATTCAGTTTTTCCGCCCTCGAAGATTATTATCAGGAACAGGGACGGGACTGGGAGCGCTATGCAATGGTCAAAGCGCGTATTCTCGGCCGTGATGACTCCGCACACAGTGAGACGCTGCGCCGGATGTTGCGCCCGTTCGTCTACCGCCGTTATATCGATTTCAGCGTGATTCAGTCTCTGCGCAATATGAAAGGTATGATTGGCCGCGAAGTCCGGCGGCGAGGGCTGACAAACAATATCAAGCTCGGTGCGGGGGGCATCCGGGAAGCGGAGTTTATCACGCAGGTCTTTCAGTTGATCCGTGGCGGGCGTGAACCGGGGTTACAGACACAATCCCTGCATGCGGCGCTGGCGGAAATTGCCCGGCTGGGGCTGCTCAGTGAGGAGCTGGTCACACAGTTGCTGGATGCTTATACGTATCTGCGGCGGCTGGAAAATCTGTTACAGGCCATTAATGACAGCCAGACACAGACTCTGCCGGATTCCCCGGTTGATCAGGCACGGCTGGCGCAGGGAATGGATGTTGCTTCGTGGGCGGATCTGGAAACTGTGCTGGGTAGTAAAATGGCGGCGGTACATCAGATTTTTACCGATCTTATCGGTGAGGATGATGAGGAAAGTGAAGACGAAACTGCTTTACAGCCCTTTATCCCGCTGTGGGAAAGTGAACCGGAACTGACTGATATTACCTCTCTGTTTGGACTGAATGAGGAAGAAGCTGCACAGTTTCTGGCGGATTTACAGGGGTTCCGGCAGGATCTCGGCAAACGGACTATCGGGCCGCGCGGGCGGGATGTGCTTGATCACCTGCTGCCCAAACTTCTGGCGAAACTGGTGGCCCGGCCGGATGCGCTGCGCGTGTTGCAACGCCTGACGCCGCTGCTGCTCAGTATTGTCAGCCGGACAACCTATCTGGAACTGCTGCTGGAATCCGATGTGGTACTGACACACGTGGTGCGTTTGTGTGCTGCATCCCCGATGATTGCAGTACAGCTGGCACGCCATCCTCTGCTGCTCGATGAACTGCTGGATCCGGCATCACTTTATCAGCCGCTGCCTCTGAACGCGTACCGTGATGAGCTGCGCCAGTATCTGATGCGGGTTCCGGAGGAAGATGAGGAACAGCAGCTTGAGGCACTCCGCCAGTTTAAACAGGCGCAGTTACTGCGGATTGCGGCAGAAGATATTACCGGCATATTGCCGGTGATGAAAGTGAGTGATCACCTCACCTGGCTGGCGGAAGCCATGATCGCCGCAGTGGTACAGCAGGCATGGGGGCAGATGGCCAAACGTTACGGTGAGCCCGCGCATCTGACCCGCGACGGGGACAAAGGATTTGCAGTAATCGGCTATGGCAAGCTGGGCGGCCGGGAGCTGGGCTACAGCTCTGATCTCGACCTGGTGTTCCTGCTGGATTGCCCGGAAGGCACACAAACCACCGGCCCGCGTGAAATCGACGCACGGCAGTTCTATCTGCGGCTGGCACAGCGCATTATGCATTTGTTCAGCACCCGCACATCGTCCGGCGTTTTGTATGAAGTTGATGCCCGTCTGCGTCCGTCAGGGGAGGCCGGGATGCTGGTCAGTACTCTGGAAGCATTCGCGGATTACCAGCAGAACAGCGCCTGGACCTGGGAACATCAGGCGCTGATCCGCGCCCGCCAGGTGTACGGTGATGAGGCTATAGCCGCCCGTTTTGACGGCATCCGCCGTGACATTCTGTGCCGTCCGCGTGATAACGCGCAACTGAAACAGGATGTTCGTGAGATGCGTGAAAAAATGTATCAGCATCTCGGCGGCCGTGACAGTCATATGTTTAACATCAAAACGGATCCCGGCGGGATCACGGATATTGAATTTATCGCTCAGTATCTGGTGCTGCGCTTTGCACCGGAAAATAAAGCGCTGATCCGCTGGCCGGATAATGTCCGGATTTTTGAACTGATGGCAAACTATGATGTGATGCCGGAAGAGGAATCTCTGCGGCTGACTGCGGCCTATATTATGATGCGCGACAGGCTGCATCATCTCTCTTTGCAGGATAAATCCGGCGTGGTGCCACTGACAAAATTTGCCGCTGAGCGGGAATTTGTCCGTGCCCGCTGGCAGCACTGGCTCGGGGAATAAGCACCGGCAGCCGCATGCGGATTTTCTGTCCGGTGGCCGGTTTGTGATATTATCAGCAACAATTTCGTTATTCATAAGGTGGAGCAGGGAATGAAAGTAACACTCCCGGATTTTCAGAATGCCGCAGTTTTAGTCGTCGGTGATGTGATGTTAGACCGTTACTGGCACGGGCCGACCAGCCGGATCTCCCCGGAAGCCCCGGTGCCGGTGGTGAAAGTCACTGAAATTGAAGAGCGTCCCGGCGGCGCGGCAAACGTAGCGATGAATATTGCTTCTCTGGGGGCTAATTCCCGCCTGGTGGGTCTGACCGGTATTGATGATGCGGCGCGTGCGCTGACTGAGCGCCTGAATGATGTGAAAGTCCGTTGTGATTTTGTCGGCCTGCCGACACACCCGACGATCACCAAGCTGCGCGTGTTATCCCGCAGCCAGCAGTTGATCCGCCTGGATTTTGAAGAGGGTTTTTCGGATGTTGACCCGCAGCCGATGCTTGAACGCATCGCACAGGCGCTGCCGCATATTGGTGCCCTGGTGCTGTCGGATTACGCTAAAGGCGCACTGGCGCATGTGGAAGAGATGATCGCACTGGCCCGTAAATCAGGTGTGCCGATCCTGATCGATCCGAAAGGTACCGATTTTGCCCGTTATCGCGGCGCAACCCTGCTGACGCCGAATATGTCTGAGTTTGAGGCTGTGGCCGGGAAATGCACTAATAATGCTGATATCGAAGAAAAAGGCCTGAAAATTATCCGTGATTTTGATTTGCAGGCACTGCTGGTGACCCGTTCTGAGCAGGGCATGAGCCTGCTGCGTCCGGGACAGCCTGCCCTGCATCTGCCGACACTGGCTCAGGAAGTGTTTGATGTGACCGGAGCCGGTGACACGGTGATCGGTGTGCTGGCAACCTCGCTGGCAGCCGGAAAAAGCCTGGATGAGTCCTGTGTGCTGGCCAATGCTGCTGCGGGCGTGGTGGTCGGTAAGCTGGGGACATCCACGGTGTCGCCGGTTGAACTGGAAAATGCTGTGCGCGGCCGCAGTGATAACGGTTTTGGCGTGATGACAGAAGAAGAGTTGCATCAGGCAGTGGCTGATGCCCGTCAGCGCGGTGAGAAAGTGGTGATGACCAACGGCTGCTTTGATATTCTGCACGCCGGGCATGTTTCTTATCTTGCCAATGCCCGCAAACTGGGAGATCGCCTGATTGTGGCGGTGAACAGTGATGCGTCCACCAAACGTCTGAAAGGGGAAAGTCGTCCGGTTAATCCGCTGGATCAGCGCATGATTGTGCTCGGTGCGCTGGGTGCTGTGGATTGGGTGGTACCGTTTGAGGAAGATACGCCGCAGCGTCTGATAGCCTCTGTCCTGCCGGATGTGCTGGTGAAGGGCGGGGATTACCGTCCGGAAGAGATCGCCGGCAGTGAGGAAGTGCGGGCAGCAGGCGGTGAAGTGAAAGTCCTCAATTTTGAGGATGGTATTTCCACTACCAATATCATTAATACTATCAATAAATCAAAGTAACAGACTGATTATGCAGGAGATACGCACGGCGTATCTCCTGTTGTCATTACCCGCCGCTTTTTTCCGCCAGGCGTGCTTCCAGCTCTGCCAGACGTTTTTCCATCTGAGACAGTTTTTCGCGGGTGCGCAGCAGCACCTGCGTCTGCACATCAAACTCTTCGCGGTTGACTAAATCCAGCTTGCCGAGTTGTGACTGTAAAATGGCACGCATTTTTTTATCGATATCCGCTCCGATCTCCCGCACACCTTTCGGCAGCGCGCTTTGCAGCTGTGTGGCAATCTGTTCAATTTTTTTCGGGTCAATCATGGTTTTTCCTTTCTGAGCCGGAGGATCGTTATGCCGCAAATAGTAACCTGTTACGCGATTCTGAACCAGTCTGAGTTCTCATTTTGAGCCCCCGGTAAAAATAACCACTGGCCGGGCTCACTCGTTGGGGGTATAGTAATTACGCTATCTCAGGGCGGGGTGAAAGTCCCCACCGGCGGTAAACATTCCGGTGCGAATGAAGCCCGCGAGCGCTTCACTCAGGTGAAGGTCAGCAGATCCGGTGTAATTCCGGGGCCGACGGTTATAGTCCGGATGGGAGAGAGTCAGCATCAGCCGGGCAATATCCGCCCGTCCGATCGTATATCATCAATTATCTGTACAGGTGAAAACCTGTTACGGCACTGCTTTATGATATGCATGCAACTCCTAAGACTGCCCTGGTTCTGGTAATCATTTTTAATCACGATGAGGTTTATTTACCATGAATCAGACGCTGCTATCAGATTACGGCAATCCGATTGAACGTGCAGAACGTGCCATTGAAGCTATCCGTCAGGGACGGGGTGTGATGGTACTCGATGATGAAAACCGCGAAAACGAAGGTGATATGGTGTTCGCCGCTGAAACCATGACCGTTGAGCAGATGGCACTGACCATCCGTTACGGCAGCGGTATTGTGTGCCTGTGCCTGACTGATGAACGCCGTCAGCAACTCGGCCTGCCGATGATGGTGGAGAACAACTCCAGCCAGTTTAAAACCGGCTTTACAGTCACTATTGAGGCCGCACACGGTGTGACCACCGGTGTTTCTGCGGCTGACCGCATCACCACAATCCGCGCTGCGGTAACCGATGGGGCTGTACCGGGAGATCTGAACCGTCCCGGTCACGTATTCCCGCTGCGGGCACAGAATGGTGGTGTATTAACCCGCCGTGGTCATACCGAAGCGTCTGTTGATCTGGCGGCTCTCGCCGGCCTGAAGCCGTATGGTGTGCTGTGTGAACTGACTAACGATGACGGCTCAATGGCCCGCGCACCGGAAGTTATTGTCTTTGCAAAGGCACATAATATGCCGGTGGTCACCATTGATGACCTGGTGCAGTACCGCGAGCAGTTAATGGCGAAAGCGGGCTGACATCACTGACAGGGTCAGTAACTGAACAGACTGAAATCCTGAGATGCCGCTGCTGACACAGCGGCATTTTTGTATCCGCACTCCCGTCATATTTTTTGAATAACTTCATCATGATTACCCTGCGTGATAAATCCCGGAATGGCATACACTGATCTCAGTGAACAATTTTTGTGTGAGGTCAGCAATGAAACGATTACCGGCTCTGTTTGCGGGTCACGGCAGCCCGATAAATGTCCTGGAAACCAACCGTTATACTGAAACCTGGCGGCAGCTGGGAGAAAAGTTGCCGCGTCCGTCCGCCATTCTGGTGATTTCCGCCCACTGGTATACACAGGGGGCATGGCTGACATCCGCCGCACATCCGCGCACCATCCACGATTTTCGTGGTTTTCCTCCTGCACTGCATGAGACGGAATATCCGGCTCCCGGGTCAGCTGCACTGGTGGCGCGGGTAAAAGATCTGCTGAGTGATGCCAATATCGGGGAAGATCACGGCGAGTGGGGGTTAGATCACGGCAGCTGGGGGGTCTTAGTGAAAATGTATCCGGATGCGGATATCCCGGTGGTGCAGCTTAGTCTCGACGGCAGCAAACCGGCACAATGGCATTATGACACCGGGCGTAAACTGGCGGCACTGCGTGATGAGGGTGTGCTGGTCCTCGGCAGCGGTAATGTGGTGCATAATCTGCGCGAGATGGACTGGCAGAATGCACAGGCGGAACCTTATCCGTGGGCGGAAAGTTTTAATAATTTCGTGCGGGACAACCTGGAGAGTGAAGCCCGGCCGCACCCGCTGGTGAATGCCCTTGAGCGAGAAGACGGCAAACGGTCGAATCCGTCACCGGAACACTATTTGCCGCTGCTCTATATCCTCGGTATGCGGCAGGGCAGCGAGCCTGTCACAGTACCGGTGGATGGTATTGAATCCGCATCACTGAGTATGCTGACAGTGAAAGTTGGCTGACTATTTCTTTTGCTATAAAAAAATCCCCGGCACACCTGATGTGGCGGGGATTTTTGTATCAGTCGTTAACTATTTCGTTAGTCAATAATGACATGCGGATAGAAACGGGAGAGATCCTGTGTGATCAGTTCTTTGTCTTCGCGGATGCAAATCCCGGCAGATTCATCATTCACCAGCCAACTGCCCACGAGGGTATAGCTGTCGCCGAATTTCGGCAGAGAACGGAACTGCTGAACAATCATGCCTTCTTCGCCGTAAGGGCCGTCTGCTGCGGCGATTTCTTTGCCGTTTTCGATAATACGGATGTTTGCACCTTCGCGGGAGAACAGCGGCTTGATGACGTAGCTCTCCATTTCCGGGTATGGTTTATCCGCAAAATAAGCAGGCAGCAGGTTCGGGTGATCCGGGAACATTTCCCACAGCATCGGCAGTAGCGCTTTGTTGGAGATAATGCTCTTCCAGGCCGGTTCCAGCCAGCGTACACCGGCATCTGTCAGCTTGGTGGAGAAAATCTCCCGCATCATAAACTCCCACGGATAGAGTTTAAACATGTTGCTGATAATCTGATCCTGCAGATCAGTAAACTCACCGCGATCACCCAGCCCGATATCTTCAATAAACAGAAAATCGGTGGTGACACCGGCTTCCTGTGCACAATCCTGCAAATACTGGATGGTGCCGCGATCTTCCACAGAATCCTGACAGCAGGCCATATGCAGGTAACGGAACCCGGACTCTTCCGCCAGCACCCCGAAACGCTCAATCAGCTTTTCCTGGATGCCGTTGAACTGGTCGGCGTTTTCCGGCAGGTTACCGGCGGCAATCTGGTCTTCCAGCCAGATCCACTGGAAGAAGGCGGATTCATACAGTGACGTCGGGGTATCCGCATTGTTTTCCAGTAATTTCGGCGGGTTAACGCCGTCATAGGCCAGATCCAGACGGGAATAGAGCGATGGCTGACGTGTTGCCCATGACTCACGCACAAAATCCCAACAGTGTTTCGGGATTTGGAAACGGGCCATCAGTTCGTCACTTTGTGTGACTTTTTCCACCACCTGAAGACACATCCGGTGCAGTTCATTGGTCACTTCTTCTATTTCGTCGATTTGTGCCAGAGTGAACTGATAACAGGCATCTTCTGACCAGTACGGTTCGCCGTACATGGTATGAAAATGAAAGCCGAATTCCTCGGCTTTCCCGCGCCAGTCAGGGCGCTCGCTAATCGGTACGCGTTTCATGCAAATCAGCCGCCCATTGAACGGGATGATGAATTGCTGCCGGATGAGCGCTGCATGGTATTCTGTTTCGCTACGCTGTCACCGAACCCGCCGCGCGTGGTGGTGGTCGTTGTGGCCGGTTTTGGTGCCATGGCGGTTTTCGGTACTGTCATGCTGCGCCCGCCGGTGGCAGAACCGTAGTTCTTACCGGTGGCATCAACAAACTTACCGTTAGCCGGGCTTGCCGGGTTACGGGAGGTGAACAGCGGCTGAGAGGCTGCGGCACCGCCGCCCATCATACGACCCATCATATAACCGGCCATCAGCGGCATCCAGAAGCTGCCGGATGCCTGAGCCGGCTGCTGCTGGCTGTTGTTTGCCGGATCAGTTGGCGCCTGAGTACACTGAGCTTCACCGAATTCGGCCACGCAGTCTTCGCGGGTGGCATATTTCGGTGCGGTTTTCGCCGCTTCTTCCAGTGCGTTGTTATAGGCAGTGGTGCATTCACCGGCCTGTGACGGGTTTGCGGTGGTGCACTGCTCTGCGGTGGTGTAGAGCGCAACGGTTTCATCGGCTTCATCGCAGGCGGTTAACATCAGAACAGCGCCGACAGCAGCCGCAACAGGCGCCAGGCGGTACTGACGCCAGGTCTTGCGGAAAGCGTCGCGGTTAATATTCTTGGTGCGTTTCATTGTCATCGTCGTTATATCCGGAAACGGTTTCATGGAGAGGTAATAATTGTCTAGGATAGGGGAAAACTGTGTGAAATTAAAGCAATAATCTGCTTTTTGCGTCTGATGTGAATTAAATCAGATTAACAGAAAAAAAAGATGCCGGTCACGCGGTATTTTTACAGACAGGAATACGTCCGTCCGGTGTAATTATATTGCGGATTACACTATATAACCTGATATTTCACTACCCGGCAGAATTATTGTCCTCATAAACAGTAAAAGCATAAAAAAACCGCCTTCCGGCGGTTTTTTTATCATACAGAGACTAAAATCAGCGGGTAGTGGCTGTCACTGATGCCGGCGATGTGGAAATCGCTTTGCCCAGTACCTGGTTGAGGCGCAGGATATCGTCTTCATTCAGTGTGCCGCGGGCCTGGCCGATATAAAGCTGGTTAATCAGATAGTCATAACGGGCGTTAGACAGGCTTTTCTTCGCGTCATACAGGATGGTGGTGGCATTCAGCACATCCACAATCGTACGCGTACCCACCTGATAACCGGCTTCGGTTGCATCGAGTGAGCTTTCCGCTGAGGTCACAACCTGTTTGTAGGCGTTCACGCTGCTGATTGAGGCGTTGATATTGTTATAAGAAGAACGGGTGGTCTGAACAACCTGACGCAGTGTTGCTTCCAGTTTTTCACTGGCCGCGGTATAGCCGTACTGAGCCTGATCAACCTGTGATGACACGGCACCACCGGTGTACAGCGGGATACTCACGTTCACACCAATAGTGCTCTGTCCCGCATAGCTGTTATCCGGACGACCATTAGGATAGCCGTTGCCGCTGTAGTCTGTGTTGGTTACCCCGGTACCGGCAGTCAGACCCACCGTCGGATAGTGACCGGATTCTGCCAGGCTGATTTGTTCTTTTGCCAGGTTACGGCTCAGAGTAGCACTCAGCAGATTCAGGTTACGTTCCTGTGCTTCTTTCAGCAGGGCTTCGATGGCATCCGGCGCATTGGTTTTAAAGCGGTTTACATCCAGGGAGGCTAATTCACTGTAATAAATACCGCTCACCTGGCGCAGTTGTTCAATCGCATTTTCGACATCGTTACGGCCCGCCACTTCCTGAGCCAGAACACTGTCGTAGTTGGCGCGGGCGTTCTGCACGTCAGTAATCGCTACCAGACCGACATTGAAACGCTGAGTGGTCTGATCCAGCTGACGGTATACGGCTTCTTTCTGCGCCTGTACGAATGACAGTGTATCCAGCGCACGCAGAACGTTAAAATAGGCAACGGCAGTATCGACAATCAGTTGCTGTTGAGCACTCTGGAATGTGATGTCGCTGATCCCGGCAGTTTGTTCCTGCAGGTTCAGCTGACGCCATTTGCTCATGTCAAAAATAGTCTGGGTCAGTTTCAGCTGTGCATTCAGTGCATTATTGCTTTGGTTACTGTTATCACGGTAACCGCTGGTATAGTCATAACCCCCGCCTAAACCTAACTGCGGCAGTAACGGGCTGCGGGCTTCGTTAATTTTCTCAAAAGCCTGGTTACGTTCAGCCTGAGTCTGACGAAGGGTCGGGTTGGTCTCTTTCGCTTTTTGATAAACCTGGAGGAGGTCTTCAGCCTGGGTGACAGAGCTGAAACCTGCCACACTCACAGCAATGAGAAGAGAAAGCAGTTTCTTCATTAGGATTCCTTTTTGCACAGCGCTAATCTGTCAGTTGCCTCACGGGAAGCACCAAATGGCTCTAATTCTAGCAGAGTCCGCTCGCTAATAAAGGTAGCCGTTTGTGCCTTCTGCGTTAAATTAGCTTAACTTTACCTCAACAGGCTGAAAATTTCTTTATCTCAAATGATGAAAAAGGCCTTTATCATACAGAATTGATTTACCGGCGGAGAAAATAGTATGAAACACACATCCGGATTACCTTTTGCATTCAGCAGTGATGATGTGGAGATAATCAGTCAGAAAACCCTGTTTTCAGGATTTTTTAAGATTAATGAATACCGCTTCCGGCACAGATTATTTGAAGGCGGCTGGAGTCCGGAAATCCGCCGTGAGGTATTCGAACGGGGAAATGCCGGCGTGATTTTGCCGTATGACCCGATCCGTGATGAAATCGTGCTGATTGAACAGCTCCGTTTACCGGCGATAGAAAGCAGTCAGACCCCCTGGCTGCTGGAAGCTGTGGCCGGGATGATCGATAAACGCGGGGAATCAGCTGAAGATGTGGTGCGGCGTGAGGCGAAAGAAGAAGCGGGGCTGAAAATCGGCCGCTGTACTTTTGCGCTGAGTTATCTTTCAAGTCCGGGGGGAACTTCTGAACGGATGTATGTGTATATCGGCGAAGCGGATACCACGGGCGCAGGCGGTGTTCACGGGCTGGCGCAGGAAAATGAGGATATCCGTGTTCATGCGGTCAGCCGCGAACGGGCGTACCGGTGGGTTGAAGAAGGTGTGATAGATAACGCAGCAACTGTCATTGCAATTCAGTGGCTTACATTGCATTATGAACGTATACGCACAATGTGGCGGGATAAATAATCCGGATTTTTTTACGCGCAACCGGGGAATTGTGTGCGAGTTTGCAGATCTTCTTCGCCGAAACACGTTATCATTATATGTTAGTTGTTAAAATAACAAGGACATCGATTGGAAATCCCGTTGCACTTGCCCGTGGCTGACGGCGCTGCGGTCAGAATTTTACAGATTACCGATACGCACCTTTTTGCCGGCGAAACAGACACGCTGCTGGGAATTAATACCCTGAACAGTTACCACGCCGTGCTGGATGCTATCGTAAAACAGCAGTTACCGGCTGACCTGATTGTTGCCACCGGTGATCTGGTTCAGGATCAGAGCATCCGGGCCTATCAGCGGTTTACGGACGGTATTGCCCGTTTACCGGCGCCGTGTGTCTGGCTGCCGGGGAATCATGATTACCAGCCGTCGATGGCAAAGGAACTGGCAGCAGCCGGTATTTCATCCTCCAAGCAGGTACTGCTCGGGAACCAGTGGCAGATCCTGCTGCTGGACAGTCAGGTACAGGGTGTGCCGCACGGCGAACTGAGTGATGATCAGCTTATCTGGCTGGATAACTGTCTGGCGCAGCAGCCTGATCGCCACACTGTTGTGATGCTGCATCACCATCCGCTGGCGTCCGGCTGTACCTGGCTTGATCAGCACAGTCTGCGCAATTCGCATATGCTGGCAGAGGTTCTGACCCGCTATCAGAATATTGATGCCATTTTGTGCGGGCATATCCACCAGGATATGGATGTGATATGGAACAGCATCCGCATGCTGGCCACGCCGTCAACCTGTGTCCAGTTCAAACCGCACTGTACCAATTTCACGCTGGATACCGTCGCTCCGGGCTGGCGTTATCTGGAACTGACCACCGGTGATCATCCGTCGCTGAGTACACAATTGTTCCGGCTGGATACAGATGAATTCAGCCCCGATCTGGGTTCGGACGGTTACTGATGGCAACGCTCCTTTATCTGCACGGTTTCAACAGTTCCCCGTTGTCAGAAAAAGGGACAATGCTGAAAACGTGGCTGGCGGAACACTATCCGGACATCCGGATGTTACAGCCGCAGCTCCCCTGCTATCCGGATGACGCTTCGCTGTTTCTGGAAGATCTGATGAACTCGCTGGCCGGTGAGGACACCGGAATCGTCGGGTCGTCGCTGGGCGGGTATTTTGCCCTCTGGCTGTCACAGGCATTTGATGTCCCCGCAGTGGTGGTCAATCCGGCGGTGTATCCGTTTGATCTTCTTCAGGATTATCTCGGGGAAAATGAAAACCCCTATACCGGCGAGCGCTACACACTTGAACCGCATCATATGCAGGATTTACGGGCGATTTTTGTGGATCCTGTCGAATCACCGGATTTGATCTGGTTATTGCAGCAGACCGGCGATGAAGTGCTGGATTACCGTCAGGCTGTCACGCATCTGGTGGCATGCAAACAAACAATTGAATCCGGCGGAAACCACGCATTTACCGGATTTCAGCGCTATTTTCCGCAGATAATTGAGTTCCTCGGCCTCAGCCGCCAATGAAAAATCGTATTTAAATTTATCAGGGACTGGTATTATCGCCAGTATCATTCACGTATTTTGTTTATTTTTTAGCGAAAAACCGATAATCCAACATGACGCAATCATCTTATAACGCAGAGGATATTGAAGTCCTCAGTGGTTTGGAGCCTGTCCGCCGCCGTCCGGGTATGTACACGGACACGACGCGGCCGAATCATCTTGCTCAGGAAGTTATCGACAACAGCGTCGATGAAGCTTTAGCCGGTCACGCTAAATCTGTCGAAGTTATTTTACATAAAGATCAGTCTGTTGAAGTGATTGACAACGGGCGCGGAATGCCGGTGGATATTCACCCGGAAGAGAAAGTGTCTGCGGTTGAACTGATCATGACCCGCCTGCATGCCGGGGGAAAGTTCTCCAATAAAAACTATCAGTTTTCCGGTGGTCTTCACGGGGTAGGTATTTCCGTGGTCAATGCGTTGTCAAAACGCACTGAAGTGACGGTCCGCCGTGACGGGCAGGTTTATCAGATTGCCTTTGAAAATGGTGACAAAGTCAGTGAACTGGCCGTCATCGGGCAGTGCGGCAAACGCAATACCGGCACCAGTGTGCATTTCTGGCCGGATGAGCAGTTTTTTGACAGTCCGCGCTTCTCTGTCTCCCGGCTGGTGCATCTGCTGAAAGCCAAAGCCGTACTGTGCCCGGGTGTTGAGATCCTTTTCAAAGATAATGTGAACGATACCGAACAGCGCTGGTGCTATCAGGATGGCCTGACCGATTACCTGATGGAAAACGTCAACGGCCTGGTGACCCTGCCGGAAGCGCCGTTTACCGGCAAACATGCCGGGGATAATGAAGAGGTGGACTGGGCGCTGCTGTGGCTGCCGGAAGGCGGCGAACTGCTGACCGAAAGTTACGTTAACCTGATCCCGACCCCGCTGGGCGGTACTCACGCCAATGGTCTGCGCCAGGGGCTGCTCGACGGTATCCGTGAATTCTGCGAATTCCGTAATATCCTGCCGCGCGGCGTGAAATTATCCGCTGACGATATCTGGGAGCGCTGTGCTTATGTGCTCTCCGTGAAAATGCAGGATCCGCAGTTCGCCGGTCAGACCAAAGAACGTCTTTCATCACGTCAGTGTGCAGCGTTTGTCAGCGGGGTGGTGAAGGATGCATTCAGCCTGTGGCTCAATCAGAATGTGCAGGCCGCGGAACAACTGGCGGAAATGGCGATTGCCAGCGCCCAGCGTCGTTTGCGTGCCGCGAAAAAAGTGGTGCGTAAAAAGCTGACATCAGGCCCGGCATTGCCGGGGAAACTGGCGGATTGTTCATCCCAGGATCTGAATCAGACCGAACTGTTTCTGGTGGAAGGGGACTCGGCGGGCGGCTCAGCCAAACAGGCGCGTGACCGTGAATTCCAGGCCATTATGCCGCTGCGCGGTAAAATTCTGAATACCTGGGAGGTTTCTTCCGATGAAGTGCTGGCCTCCCAGGAAGTGCATGATATTTCCGTGGCTATCGGCATTGACCCGGACAGCGACGATTTAAGCACTCTGCGTTACGGCAAAATCTGTATCCTCGCGGATGCGGACTCGGATGGACTGCATATCGCCACTCTGTTGTGCGCGCTGTTTGTGCGTCACTTCCCGGCGCTGGTGAAAGCCGGCCATGTCTATATGGCGATGCCGCCGCTCTATCGTATCGACCTCGGCAAAGAGGTGCATTATGCCCTTGATGAGAGTGAGAAAAATGCGATTCTGGATAAATTAAGCCGCAAGCGCGGTAAACCGAATGTGCAGCGTTTTAAAGGGCTGGGAGAAATGAACCCCGGCCAGCTGCGTGAAACAACCCTGGATCCGAATACCCGTCGTCTGGTACAGCTCACTATCAGTGAGGAAAACTATCAGGAAACGATGTCGGTGATGGATATGCTCCTCGGGAAGAAACGTGCGGAAGATCGCCGGAACTGGTTGCAGGAAAAAGGCGATCGGGTGGAATTGGATGTGTGATGTCACCCGTGACGGCACAAAAGGTCAGAGGAACAGAGTGAATGAGTGAAATAACTCATGACGGTGTGGAGCGCCAGCCGCTTCATAATTTTACAGAGAATGCCTACCTCAACTATTCCATGTACGTCATCATGGACAGGGCACTCCCTTTTATCGGCGACGGGTTAAAACCGGTTCAGCGGCGTATCGTGTATGCCATGTCTGAATTGGGGTTAAGTAACTCCGCCAAATATAAAAAATCCGCCCGTACTGTCGGTGACGTGCTGGGTAAATACCATCCGCACGGCGACAGCGCCTGTTATGAGGCGATGGTACTGATGGCGCAGCCGTTCTCTTACCGCTACCCGCTGGTGGACGGTCAGGGGAACTGGGGGGCACCGGATGATCCGAAATCCTTCGCCGCTATGCGTTATACCGAATCGCGCTTGTCAAAATACGCGGAAGTGCTGCTCAGTGAACTGGGACACGGCACCGCAGACTGGGTGCCGAACTTTGACGGTACGATGCAGGAACCGAAAATGTTACCGGCGCGTCTGCCGAACATCCTGCTTAACGGTACCACCGGGATCGCGGTCGGTATGGCGACTGATATTCCGCCGCACGACGCCCGTGAAGTGGCGGGGGCTCTGCTGGCTTTGATCGACAAACCGGCTCTGTCTCTTGAAGAGGCGATGACGTTTATCCCGGGCCCTGATTATCCGACAGAAGCGGAAATCATCACCGGGCCGGAAGATATCCGTAAGATCTATAAATCCGGCCGCGGATCTGTGCGTATGCGCGCGGTGTGGACAATTGAGGATGGCAATGCGGTGATCACTGCGCTGCCGCACCAGGTTTCCGGCGCGAAAGTGCTGGAGCAGATTGCCGCACAAATGCGGGCCAAAAAGCTGCCGATGGTGGAAGATCTGCGCGATGAGTCGGATCATCAGAACCCGACCCGTCTGGTGGTTGTGCCGCGCAGTAACCGAATCGATCTTGATCAGGTGATGACGCATTTGTTTGCGACCACTGATTTGGAAAGAAGCTACCGTATCAACCTGAATATGATCGGCCTGGACGGACGTCCGGCGGTTAAAGGGTTGATTGAGATCCTCAATGAGTGGCTGATTTACCGCCGCGAAACGGTACGCCGCCGCCTGAATCACCGGCTGGAAAAAGTGCTGCGTCGTCTGCATATTCTCGACGGTTTGCTGCTTGCCTATCTCAATATTGATGAAGTGATTGAGATCATCCGCTCGGAAGATGAGCCGAAACCGGTGCTGATGGAACGTTTCGGATTGAGTGATACTCAGGCGGAAGCAATCCTCGAACTGAAATTACGTCATTTAGCCAAACTCGAAGAGATGAAAATCCGCGGTGAGCAGGATGATCTGGCTAAAGAGCGCGATAAATTACAGGCAATCCTCGGTTCTGAGCGCCGCATGAATACGCTGCTGAAAAAAGAGATCGAGGAAGACGCGAAACAGTACGGTGATGATCGCCGCTCCCCGCTCAATGAGCGCGAAGAGGCGAAAGCGATGAGCGAGCATGACATTCTGCCGTCTGAGCCGCTGACGGTTGTGCTGTCACAGATGGGTTGGGTGCGCAGCGCCAAAGGCCATGATATCGACCCGTCCGGTATGAACTACAAAGCGGGTGATACCTTCCTCGGCGCGGCGCGGGGTAAAAGTAATCAGCCGGTGGTGTTCCTTGATTCCACCGGGCGCAGTTACTCGCTCGATCCGCTGGAACTGCCGGGGGCCCGTGGTCAGGGCGAACCGCTGACCGGTAAGCTGACACCGCCGCCGGGCGCTGTTTTTGAACAGGTGCTGATGAATGATGAAAATCAGAAGTACCTGATGGCTTCGGATGCCGGTTACGGATTTATCTGTACATTCAGTGACCTGGTGGCGAAAAACAAAGCCGGAAAAGTGCTGATCACATTGCCGGATAACGCGAAAGTCATGGCGCCGATTGAGGTGAATGACGAGGAAAACGACCTTCTGCTGGCGGTATCGCAGGAAGGGCGGATGCTGCTGTTCCCTGTCGGCGATTTGCCGCAGCTGTCAAAAGGAAAAGGGAACAAAATTATCTCCATCACGTCTGCGGCCGCCGCAGTCGGTGAAGATGGTCTGGCACATCTGTTTGTGATCCGGCCGGATGCCAGTGTGATACTGCATTTCGGTAAGCGTAAACTGATGCTGCGTCCTGAAGATCTGCAAAAATTTCGTGCTGAACGCGGACGCCGGGGCACGGCACTGCCGCGCGGTATGCAGAAAAAGATCGAACGGATTGATATTTCTGAGCCGGTGCCAAAGGCGTAATATCCGGTATCAGCAGCGAGACTATTCACGGGGCAATGATTGCCCCGCTTTTCATAAAAGGCCATTTTGCGGGGGGACGCATGTTAGCCATTTTACGTATCATTATCGTTATTATTTATTGTATTTTCGGCAGTCTGGCTGGCATTCTTATCTGCCTGACCAGTCCGCGTAACCCGAAACACGTGATGACTTTCGGTCGCATGTACGGAAAGCTTTCTTATGTTTTCGGTATCAAAATGGTGTACCGCATTCCGGAAGAAGCGAAACACTACGGTTCCTGTGTGTATGTGGGGAATCACCAGAACAACTACGATATGATCACTATGTCCAATGCGGTGCAGCCGCGCACAGTGACTGTCGGTAAGCGCAGCCTGATCTGGATCCCGTTTTTCGGGCAACTGTACTGGATCTCGGGGAATATCCTGATTGACCGGAGTAACCGCAGCAAAGCGCATAACACGATTACTCAGGTGGCGGATCAGATCAAAAAGCGCAATATCTCTGTCTGGATGTTCCCGGAAGGTACGCGCAGCCGCGGCCGTGGTATGCTGCCGTTTAAAACAGGGGCTTTCCATGCGGCGATGGCTGCCGGTGTGCCGGTAGTGCCGGTGTGTGTGTCCACCACTCAGGGACGGGTTAAACTGAACCGCCGGAATAACGGCGTGGTAATTGTCGAAATGCTGCCGCCGATCGATACCTCAAAATATACCCGCGAACAGGTGCGTGAACTGGCAGAAGATTGCCGCCAGATGATGATCAAACGTATCGCGGAACTGGATAAGGAAGTGATTGAAATGGAAAAACAAAAGGGTCGTAAAGACGCTTAATTCCGTGATTATCACGCTTATCATACAATACTGGCCTTATTATTTTGCAACTTATCATAGATAAGTTTAGGAATTGCTCTTCATCCGCTATATCATACGCTTAACACTCCGTTGTTAAGCGTATGCCCTTCATGAAAAGATAACACGGATGTCTCTGTCTGCTCACCGGCATACGGGTGTTCGGCACAAATCATAAAAACCATGGAAACGTTTTTTTCGGAGATGCTATGACACTGAGTCGGCGCCGGTTTATTCAAGCATCCGGCTTAGCGGTGTGTTTAGGTTCACTGCCTCTGTCTGTCCGTGCGGCAGATGAGGGCGGCAGTCAGCCGTTACCTGTTCCGCCGTTGCTGGAAAGCCGCAACGGGCAGCCGTTGTTTCTGACGATGCAGCGCACACACTGGTCATTTAACGGTAAAAATCAGGTCAGTGTCTGGGGTTTTAACGGCCGTTATCTCGGGCCGACCGTCCGTGTCCGCAATGGTGATGATATCAAAATGATATACAGCAACCGCCTGTCAGAACCGGTTGCGGTTAACGTCAGCGGACTGCTGGTGCCGGGAACGGTTGCCGGGGGAGCCGCACGTCTGATTTCACCGAATACTGAGTGGTCACCGGTGATCCCGGTACGTCAGCCGGCAGCAACCTGCTGGTATCACGCGAATACCCCGAACCGGATGGCACCGCACGTTTATAACGGGCTCGCCGGGATGTGGATTGTGGATGATGAGGAAAGCCGTAATCTGCCGCTGCCGAAAGAGTACGGTGTCAATGATTTCCCGCTGATCATTCAGGATAAGCGCCTGGATTCCTTCGGTTCTCCGGAGTACCGCACAGAAGAGGGCGGTATGTTTATCGGTGACCGGCTGATTGTCAACGGCGCGGAAGATCCGTATCTGGAAGTGTCGAAAGGCTGGATCCGGCTGCGCATGGTCAATGCCGCAAACGCCCGCCGCTTTGAACTGAAACTCAGTGACGGCCGTCCGTTCTATATGATCGCGTCTGATCAGGGCCTGCTGCCGTCACCGGTAGCGGTTGAGGTGTTGTCCCTGTCGCCGGGTGAACGGCGTGAAGTGCTGATTGATATGTCAAAAACAGAAACACTGACTATCACGGCCGGGGAATCAGCCACCCTGACAGAGCGTTTTAAAAGCCTGTTTGAGACATCGGACACACTGGTGAATACCAATGTCCTGACGATCCGTGCAACCGGTCTGATTTCGCTGGTGACGGATAATTTACCGGCCACGCTGATTCAGGATCCGACACAAATCACGACCGGTATCCGTAACCGCGACGTGTCGCTCAGTTTGTCACCGCCGGGGATTAACGGCGCGATGTGGGATATGAGCCGCACGGATATCCGCACACAGCAGGGCAACTGGGAGCGCTGGGTTGTCACAACCGATACCCCGCAGCCGTTCCATATCAGTGGTGTACGCTTTAAGGTGATTAATCATAACGGCCAGTCACCGCAGCCGCAGGATTACGGCTGGAAAGACACTGTCTGGATTGACGGACGCAGTGAACTGCTGGTGCAGATGATGCAGCCTTCGTATTCTCACTTCCCGTTCTTCTATTACAGCCAGTTCCTGGAGCAGGCGGACAGAGGCGTGACCGGGCAACTGGAAATTGAACCGTCCTCCCGGTATTAAAATGCCATATATAAAAAACCGCTGAATAATCAGCGGTTTTTTATGGTTATTTCAGCGGCTCAGCAGCCGTTTTTCTTCATCCCGCAGCCAGCGGGAGAATGTCCCGGCAACAGCGATAAACTGAATAATCCCGGTATCCGGCTCTTCGGTCTGCCCCTGCAGGAAGGTGATCGCGTGGCGCTTTTCCGGATACAGCGCAATAGCTTTTCCGGCCATCTGCGGCAACGGCAGCGGATAAGTGCAGGTTTCATAATCATTCCACACCAGTGCCGTGGCACGCAGCAGGCGCCGCGCGGTTTCCCGTTTTATCCGCCGTATTTCAGCCAGCGGCGGGCTTTTTTGTAATTGCATCAGATTGGTGCGGACTAATACCGGAAAATCACCGTTAATGCCGTGTATAATCTCACGATTAAGTGTCACGACAGGCAGTTTCAGTGTCAGATCATCGCCCCAGACCGGCAGGCAAAAATGTGCCAGCCAGTAAGACCAGACCGGCTGCTCTTCTGCGGAAATCACTTCTGACAGCAGACCGGTATCAAACCCTATTTTTGATACACTGCTGTGGCGGGCGGTCAGTGCTTTATCCAGACAACGGAGAATGGTTTTTTCCGCCGCACTGAGAGACCGGTGCAAAACCAGGGTTAAATCCAGATCAGAACGGCCCGGGACAGCGCGGCCTTCCGCTACACTGCCGTAAACATAGATGCTGTGCAAAACACCCGGCAGTGCAGTATACAGGGACTGTACGGCATCCTGTATCACATCCTGAAATTCCGGCTGAAAAGTGTATTTATCTGTTCTCATTATCATAATCATCAGCTCATTGCGACCCGGACACCAAAGCCTATCAGGACGACGCCCAGGACTTTATCGATATACTTCTGAATTTTCGCCAATCCGTGGCGTACCGGATCACTCTGAATCAGTAGTACCAGCGATGGCCAGTAAATCACCGCCAGTCCCATTACAATAGCAGCATACCAGAGTTTTTCACCAAATCCTGAATTGATATCCAGTACCTGGGTAAAAATAGCAAGGAAAAAAAGTGTGGCTTTCGGGTTAAGCAGATTGCAGAGAAATCCCTGCATAAAAGCTTTCTTAAAGGTGATACGCTGATGTGATCCGTCTCCGGTATCAAGGGTATGTCCGGCCCGCGCCAGAAGACTGTTGATCCCTATCCAGATAAGATAAGCCGCCCCGGCATATTTGAGGATCATAAACAGCCATGGTGTGGTGGTGATGATCACGGCAAGCCCGGCCACGCAGTAGGTCATGTGAACAGCGATTGCAGACAGGACACCCAGCGCAGTCATCATCGCGGCAGCGCGCTGGTAACGGGCCGCATTTTTCACAATCAGAAAGAAGTCCGGGCCCGGGGAGATCATACCGAGCGCGGCGATGGTGGTGACCATCAGAGTGGCGTCATACATGTGGTATATCCTTGCTGAAAAAGACCTGAAAGCAGAGGAAAAGTATGACTCACCTTCAAGTGTGAAGACAAATAAATTATTTGTATTGATGAAACACTGAATTCAGTCGACGGCATTGAGTAGTTTACGTATAGTGACGGCAAAATTTCTCTCAGCCCTAAGGTGAAATGAATGAACATTAGCTTGATCGCTGCTTTAGCTATGGATCGGGTTATTGGCATGGAAAATGCGATGCCATGGACATTGCCGGAAGACCTGGCATGGTTCAAACGTAATACCGTGAATAAACCGGTGATCATGGGTCGCGTGACTTATGAATCCATCGGCCGTCCCCTGCCGGATCGTCTCAATATCGTGCTCAGCCGCACACCGGGCAACGATGATCGCGTAGTCTGGGCTAAGTCTGTGGAAGAAGCGCTGGCCATTGCACAGAAAGAAACAGACGGTGAGATCATGGTGATGGGTGGTGGTAAAGTTTACGGACAATTCCTGCCGCTGGCGAATCGTTTATATCTGACGCATGTTGATGCAGAAGTCAGCGGAGATACTTACTTCCCGGACTATGAGCCGGATGAGTGGGACTCCACATTTATGGAATATCATGATGCGGATGAAGCAAACTCTCACGGTTTCTGCTTTGAAATCTTAGAGCGCCGCAAGAGCTGATTAATCAGTTGATTCGTATTTTTTCATAAATAATATTAATATAAAAAAGCAGAGCTGCGGGCTCTGCTTTTTTCTTTTCTGCTCCGGATGACCGGTCAGTCGTCATCCTCATCCCGGACCGCGTAAGATTCCTGCCAGAAATAGCAGCGGTCTTCCCAGCGCAGCATGGTGAGCTGTCCGCCCCAGCAGCAGCCGGTATCCAGTGCATAAATACCACGCGGCGCACCTTTGCCTTCCAGTGAAGCCCAGTGACCAAAAGCCACACTATAGCCTTCCGGCAGTTTTGACGGCAGGGCAAACCAGGGTCTCAGCGGTGCGGAAACCTGATCCGGTTTATCTTTGCAGACCATATCCAATTGTCCGTCCGGGAAGCAGTAGCGCATCCTGGTCAGTGCATTGGTGGAAAAGCGCAGGCGTGGCAGGCCTGTCAGGGAAGGTGACCAGTCATTCGGCAAATCACCATACATAGCATTAATAAACAGCGGGTAGGTATCACTGCTGAGAACAGCTTCTACTTCGCGTGCACATGTGGCGGCCGTATCCAGATCCCACTGCGGGGTGATCCCGGCGTGCGCCATGATCAGTTTTTTCTCATGATCAACCTGTAACATCGGCTGGCGGCGCAGCCAGTTGATCAGCTCATCCAGATCCGGTGCACTGAGCAGTTTATTCAGATGATCACGCGGTTTATTGCGGCTGATCCCCGCATAGATCCCCAGAAGATGCAGATCGTGGTTCCCGAGCACCAGTCTGACGCAGTCACCCAGGCTTTTTACATAACGGAGCACATCAAGAGAATCCGGGCCGCGGGCGACCAGATCACCGGTCAGCCACAGAGTATCGGTCTGCGGATCAAAATCAGCCTGAGCCAGTAATGCGCGAAGTTCACGGTAACAGCCGTGAACATCGCCGATAAGATAGGTTGCCATAGAAAATCAGTGAATAAAGGTTGGTATTGCGAGCCGGAAAACAGGGATCTCACTGATGAAATCCGCACCCTCGTGATCCACCATAGTGTAGTAACCTTCCATGGTGCCCAGCGGTGTTTCCAGGACTGTGCCGCTGGTATAACGATACTCTTCACCGGGCCGGATCACCGGTTGTTCACCGATGACACCTTCCCCCTGAACTTCTGTCTGGCGGCCTTCACTGTTGGTGATACGCCAGTAGCGACTGATGAGCTGCACAGGATCACGACCCAGGTTACGGATAGAAACGGTATAAGCGAAAACATAGCGTTCCGCATCCGGTTCAGACTGACTTTCGATATAAACACTCTGAACCTGAATACAAATTCTCGGATCGTTATTCATGATGAATCCCCTATGAGGCGGGATGTTCCGCCAGGTAATTGGCCATCAGACAGTATTGTGCAACACTGATGTTTTCTGCACGGGTGGCCGGATCAATACCCAGCTCCGTCAGTGTCTGCGGACTGAACAGATCACCTAAGCTGTTGCGGATCGTTTTGCGGCGCTGGTTAAAGGCCTGAGTGGTCACACGGCTGAGCAGCGCGACATCTTTCAGCACATACGGATTTTCGCGATGCGGGATCAGACGGACTACCGCTGAATCGACTTTCGGTGCCGGACGGAATGCCGTCGGCGGCACATCCAGAACCGGAACAACCTGACAGTAATACTGTGCCATCACACTCAGACGGCCGTATGTTTTGCTGCCGGGACCTGCAACCAGGCGGTTAACCACTTCTTTTTGCAGCATAAAGTTCATATCACTGATTGCGTTAGTGAAAGTGAACAGATGGAACATCAGCGGCGTGGAAATATTGTACGGCAGGTTACCGAATACACGCAGCGGCTGACCGCGCTCCTGTGCCAGTGCCGTGAAATCCACGGTCATAGCATCCTGCTGAATAATAGTCAGTTTGCTTTGCAAAAACGGATGGCTGGCCAGACGTGCTGCCAGATCACGGTCGATTTCAATGACCGTCATTTTGTCCATGCGATCAGCGACCGGCTCAGTCAGTGCAGCCAGTCCCGGCCCGATTTCGACAATCGCCTGACCGGGTTGCGGGTTAATCGACGCGACAATGCTGTCGATAATAAATTGATCGGTTAAGAAGTTCTGCCCGAAACGTTTACGGGCAAAATGCCCCTGATGGACTCGTGTATTCATTGACTGTTTTTAATCATTGTAATCGCTAAATTTAATGCGGTAATAAAACTTCCCGCATCTGCTTTGCCGGTGCCTGCCAGTTCCAGGGCTGTGCCATGATCGACAGACGTCCGGATAAACGGCAGTCCCAGCGTGATATTCACGGCACGGCCGAATCCCTGATATTTTAGCACAGGAAGGCCCTGATCGTGATACATGGCGAGCACGGCATCCGCGCGCTCCAGGTATTTCGGCCGGAACAGCGTGTCTGCCGGCAGCGGGCCTTCCAGGGAAATCCCCTGTGCCCGCAGCTCATTGAGCGCCGGAATAATGGTGTCTATCTCTTCATGCCCCATATGACCGCCTTCGCCCGCATGCGGGTTCAGACCACAGACGATGATATGCGGCTGTGCGATACCGAATTTGGTGCGCAGGTCATGATTGAGGATGGTGATCACTTCATGCAGGCAGGTGCGGTCGACTGCGGCCGGAACCTGTAAGATTGGCAGATGTGTGGTGGCCAGCGCCACCCGCATTTCATCCGTCGCCAGCATCATTACTACGCGCCTGCAGTGGCTGCGATCCGCGAAAAATTCTGTATGACCGATAAACGGGATCCCGGCATCGTTAATGATGCCCTTATGTACCGGGCCTGTGATCAGCGCACCAAATTCCCCCTGTAAACAGCCGTCACAGGCACGTGCCAGTGTTTCGGTCACATAGGCGGCATTCGCTACGTTGAGCTCACCGGCGACAGCCGGGACTTTCAGTTCAACAGGCAGAATCGTCAGTGTTCCGGCGCGTTGCGGCTGACAGGCGGTATCCGGTGAGTAAGGTTCAAGAGTCAGCGGCAGTGACAGGGTATGCGCGCGTTGCTGCATCAGTTGCGGATCGGCACAAACTACCAGTTTTACCGGCCAGTCGCGCTGTGCCAGCGCGACTGTCAGGTCGGGACCAACCCCGGCAGGTTCGCCGGGGGTAATAACGACAGGTTTCAGCTTATTTGTTACTGCCATCTAAAATTTCCACATAAGCGCCGGCACGCTGTTCCTGCATCCAGCTCTGTAATTCTTCGCTGAATTTACGGTTAAACAGCATACGGTAAGCGCGTTCTTTCTGAGCCGCTTCGGTCTTATCCACGTTGCGGGTATCTTCAAGCTGGATCAGATGCCAGCCGAAAGATGAACGGACAGGCTGACTCAGTTCGCCTTTTTTCAGTTTCATCAGTGCGTCACGGAAAGCCGGGTCGTAGATATCAGGCATTGACCAGCCTAACTCACCGCCGCGCAGGGCTGAACCCGGATCTTCTGAGAATTGTTTTGCCGCAGCATCGAAGGAAGTTTTACCACTCTTCACATCAGCGGCAATCTGTTGCAGTTTGCTGCGTGCCTGGTCATCGGTCATTACCGGTGACGGTTTGATCAGAATATGACGGGCTTTGACTTCAGTCACAGAAATCGGCTGACTGTTTCCGCGGACTTCATTCACGCGCAGAATATGAAAGCCGACACCGGAACGTACCGGCCCGACAATCTCACCGCTTTTGGCAGACTGAAGACGCTCGGCAAACAGACCCGGCAGCTCCTGTAAGCGGCTCCAGCCCATATTACCACCTTTCAGTGCCTGCGGATCTGCAGAATAGGTAATCGCCAGTTTACCGAAATCCGCACCACGCTGAAGTTCATTCATGATGGTGGTGACTTTTTCTTTCGCGGCATTCATCTGCTCTTCTGTCGGGTTTTCCGGCAGCGGGATCAGGATATGACTGATGTTCAGTTCGGTATCTGCGGCGTTTTGTGTACTGATCAGGTTTGCCAGAGAGTCAACTTCCTGCGGCAGAATTACCACACGGCGGCGGACTTCATTGTTACGCACTTCCGCCATCATCATTTCTTTGCGGATATCGCTGCGGTATTTGTCATAGCTCATACCGTCGCGTTTCAGACGTTCTTTCATCTGAGCAAGCGTCATGTTGTTCTGACGGGCGATATCTTCGATTGCGCCATCAACAGCCTGGTCAGGGATAGTGATCTGCATCTGTCCGGCCATCTGCATCACGATATTGTCCATGATAAGACGTTCAAGAATCTGCTGACGCAGTGTTGCCTGATCCGGAATCTGCTGACCGGCATTGCGGGCATTCATGGTGACAGTCTGAAGCATATTATTGACATCACTCTCCAGAACCACACCGTTATTCACCACTGCCGCGACTTTATCAAGCTGCTGCGGTGCTGCAAATGATGCTGTGCTTGCCGTAAACATCAGGCCGAGAATGAGTGTTCTCCAGTTTTTCATAATTATCCCATCATGTTTCGTATCGCCGTACCGCCGGTACGGCATGTGAAAATTGTGTCAGCTCAGGCGGTTAAAATGCCGGAACATACGGCAGAATACCGCGCTCAAGCATTTTCTGGCTGCCCAGACTGTAATTGCTGCTCATGCCGCGTAATTCGATATTAAACGTCAGTTTATTGTCGTATTCACTGGCATCATTTTTCCAGTCGATAATCTTGCGCTCGTAACCGACATTTGCCGCCCAGCAGCAGGTATTGTATTGCAGACCGATTAACTGGCTGGCCGGCTGGCTCTCTTTGGTGTCATAGTAATACTGACCGACAAATGCCCACCGTTCTGCAACCGGCCAGCTGGCCACGATACCGACCTGAGAGATGCCTTGCTGATTCGGTGGTGAAACATATTTTTCACCATATTGGGTATGCTGACGCATCGCCTGAATATAGTCCCGATCCACATACCGATAGTTCAGCTGAATCAGTCGTTCAGCGTCCCGGCGGTACTCCAGCGTGGCATTGGACATGGAGACACTACCCAGACGGCGGTCATACTGAATACCGCCTTTCAGGCCCCAGTTGTCGTTATAACGCCACATGGAGTCACCTGCCCAGACCATCGAGCCGGTTTCATCTTTTTCATCCACCACCGTGTTTTGAGAGTCACCGGTACGCGGACGTTCAAAGTAGTAGATTTGACCCACAGAAACGTTAAATCGTTCAACTAATTCATCATCATAAATCCGGCTGGTCAGCCCGGTGGTTACCTGGTTGGCGGATGCAATACGGTCCAGACCACTGTACATACGGTCACGGAACAGACCGCTGTAGCTGGATTGCATCAGGGTGGAGTCGAAGTTATTGATGTTGTCCTGGTTTTTATACGGGACATACAGGTACTGTGCGCGCGGCTCTAATGTCTGGGTGAAGTTCTCATTAAAGAACATCGGCCGTTCGAAGACCATCTTCGCATCAGCTTTAAACTGCGGCAGCACCCGGGTCACATTTTTTTCCAGTTCGGTGTTATTCAGTGCTTCAGGAATATCCTGATCATAATGAGTTGCCATCAGTTTTGCTTCGGTGCTGAAGCTGGCCCAGCCGTTAGAAAGCGGCATACTGATGGTTGGTTCCGCATGAATACGGGTGGCATCCGGATGATTTTTACCTACACTGGTAAAGCGGGCGACCTGACCGTAGGTACGGAAATCAAACACACCCAAATCGTTTTTGTAATAGTTGAGATCCAACTGCGGTTCAGCGCGGTAGGATGTCGCGTTGTCATTGTTGGTCAGGATCTGGAACTGTTTAGCGGTAACGGTGGCGTTCCAGTTTGATTTACGGATACCAACGGCCAGTTTCTGAGTGGCATAGCCATCAGTGGAGTTACCGTAAGCTGATGTGAAATCAGTAAAATAGCGAGAATCACTGACTTTGGTGTAGTCAGAGGCGAACCACCAGTCCTGTGCAAATGATCCGCTGTGACCCCAGTAGAATAACCAGCGGTCATTCGAGTCACGTTTTGCCCACTCTGCGTTACCGGCAGCTTCTTTGTCTTTTTTGTATTGCGCATCATCAAGCAGGAAATCAAATGCCAGTGTTCCTGTACCGAACTGTGTCAGGTAACGGAACTCATTGTCCATTTTCAGGCCGCGTTTACTGAAATAGTGCGGCGTGATAGTGGCATCATAATTCGGGGCAATATTCCAGTAATACGGCAGGGTAAATTCCAGGCCGGAAGATTTGGAATAGCTGCCATTCGGGATCAGAAAACCGGAGCGGCGTTTATCACCGATCGGTAACTGGAGATACGGACTGTAGAATACCGGGATATTGGCGACACGGAAGCGGGCATTCCAGATTTCCGCAACCTGTTCATCCCGGTCAATAATGACTTCTGAACCTTTGACGCTCCAGCTGTCATTGCCCGGCAGACAGGAAGTAAAGACCCCGTTTTCGAGAATGGTATAACGGTTTTCGCCGCGAAGCTTCATTTTGTCGGCATCACCGCGCCCTTGGCGGCCGACCATCTGGTAATCGCCTTTCTCAACATCGGCATCATTGTTATTGAGATTCAGCCAGGCTTTCGGGCCTTTCAGACGGATTTGCGGATCAGAATAGCGGACATCACCTGTTGCTGTTGCAATACGCACAGGATCGGTTTCTTCACCGCTCTGAATAACTTCCACTTCATCCGCTTTCAGATTCTGGTTACCTGAGCGGATATCCACACCACCGGCATATTTTACCGCGCGCGGATATTCGCCTGACATACCTTCTGCGGTGATATTGACAGGAAAATCACCGGGTTTCCCGTCAACAACCGGCTCATCATACACCGGAACACCCAGCATACACTGCTCGGCAAGTGTGGTGGCTTGTGCAGCCTGACTGTATAGCGCTGCCCAGATAATGGTGGCCAGCAGGGTTGGATAACTCTTCTTCATAAGTATGTCTGCAATTCCGTCCTCGGTAGCACATTGCCCGAACGCCAAAAGCCTAATTTACACGAAAAAAGAGCATGCGTGAAACACGTTCACGTATCCAAATGGCGTTAGGCATCGTACAGAATGGGTAGTATGATAATGCAAAATTGCGCCAAGGGCATTGTTGAATTGAGGAGTATATGCACTATTTGGGAAAAATCATCGGAATTTTATTAGGCATGGCATCCGGGGCCGGTTTTTGGGGTATTTTTCTCGGCTTTCTTATTGGTCATGCGATTGATAAAGTCCGCAGTCAGCAATTGGGTGGTTCATTCAGCAACAATCAGTCCAGACAGGCACTTTTTTTCAGCACTACCTTTCAGATTCTGGGGCATCTGACCAAATCAAAAGGCCGGGTAACGGAATCTGACATCTATCTGGCCACCGCCCTGATGGATCGTATGCAACTGCACGGCAGTGCGCGGACACAGGCACAGAATGCGTTCCGCGAAGGTAAAGCTGCCGGTTTCCCGCTGCGTGATGCATTGCGCCAGTTACGGCGGGCCTGCTACGGACGGGCGGATTTACTGCGCATGTTTCTGGAGATCCAGATTCAGGCGGCGTTCGGTGACGGGGAACTGCATCCGAACGAGAGGCAGGTACTTCTGGTGATCGCCGAAGAGCTGGGGATCCCGCGTCATCAGTTTGAAAATGTACTGGCGATGATGCAGGCGCAGATGCATGGCGGAGCACAGAGCGGTCATTGGCAGCAGCAGTCTCAGCAGGGCTACTATCGTGATCAGACCGCTGACCTTGCCGCAGCTTACCGGGTGCTGGGCGTGAAAGAAAGTGACGACAGCACTGTTATCAAACGCGCCTACCGTAAGCTGATGAGTGAACATCATCCGGATAAACTGGTGGCAAAAGGGTTACCGCCGGAAATGATGGAGCTGGCGAAAGAGAAAGCGCAATCTATCCAGGCAGCATATGATCTCATTAAAAAAGAGAAAGGCTTTAAATAATCTGGTTTAATTCCGTTTTTAAGGTGTAAAACGTGTTGCCGGGAAAGTGCAGGGCGGATCATACTCTTTTCATATAATTGCTATAAAATATAAATGCAGTTGAAAATTTACGTAAATATTTTATTAAATATGTTAAGGATATGATCCATGGCCAATGCCCGTGTTCTTATCGGAGTAGCGGGATTAGCACTTTGCCTGATTCTTGCCTCAATGAATTCGGTGACCGTGTTAATCCACTAAAAATCTGATTTACAAGTAAAATGCATCGGTATGCCGTTTGCCGGATGTGTGACAGACAGCGCCTCCGCATGAAGCTGCAGCCGGGGCGCTGCGGTTCTTGCCTCATCATGCGCATAAAAGCGGTCACCTAAAATCGGGTGTCCCAGCGCCAGCATATGTACCCGCAACTGATGCGAGCGTCCGGTGACCGGAAACAGTCTCACCCGGGTGGCATTTTCCTCATATTCCAGCACTTCATAACCTGTCCGGGCCGGTTTGCCGGTTTCAAAACACACTTTTTGTTTCGGCCGGTTCGGCCAGTCACAAATCAGCGGTAAATCCACCATGCCGGTTTCCGGCTCCACTCGTCCCCATACACGGGCAACATAGGTTTTTTTCGGTTCCCGTTCGCGGAACTGCCGTTTAAGTTCCCGCTCGGCAGCTTTGGTCAGTGCAACCACAATAATGCCGCTGGTGGCCATATCCAGGCGATGAACAGATTCGGCGGAAGGATAATCACGCTGAATGCGTGTCATCACACTGTCTTTATGTTCCGGCGCACGGCCGGGAACGGAAAGCAGCCCGCTTGGTTTATTCACCACCATGATACTTTCATCCTGCCAGAGGATATTCAGCCAGGGATCGGCGGGAGGATTATAGGGTTCCATTAGCATGGGGATCACCAAATCAGAGACCCGGCAGACAATCTCTGCCGGGATACAGGTTACTTATGCGAAACGACAATAAGGCGGATAGCATCAAGGCGCCAGTTAGCATCATCCAGATGTGACAGGATCTGCCGGCGTTCTTCTTCAATGGCATCAAGCTCATCATCACGGATGTTCGGGTTAACCGATTTCAGTGCCAGCAGGCGATTGTGTTCCAGCGTGAGGTGCTGATCTGCCATCGCTTTCGCTGCGGTAATCAGCTCCCGGGCCTGACCGGCAACAACGTCTTCAGACAGACGCAGAACCTGATGCACCTCATTTTGCACCGCATTGACAAACTTACTGCCGGTATGGCGGTTCACCGCATTCAGCTGGCGGTTAAAGCTCTCAAATTCTACCTGAGACGCCAGATTATTGCCTTTTACGTCCATCAGCAGACGTACCGGTGTCGGCGGCAGGAAGCGGGTCAGTTGCAGATTCTTCGGTGCCTGTGCTTCCACCACATAAATCAGTTCTGTCAGCAGTGTGCCGACCGGCAGGGCTTTATTTTTCAGCACGGAGACCGCACAACTGCCGGTATCGCCGGACAGTACCAGATCCAGTCCGTTACGGATAATCGGGTGTTCCCAGCTGATAAACTGAGTATCCTCGCGGGACAGTGCCTGCTCACGTTTAAAGGTGATAGTACAGCCATCTTCCGGCAGGCCCGGAAAATCCGGTACCAGCATGTGGTCAGAAGGTGTCAGGGCGATCATGTTATCGCTGCGGTCATCCTGATTGATGCCGACAATATCAAACAGATTCAGGGCAAAAGTGACCAGCCCGGTATCTTCATCCTGATCTGCAATTTCTGCGGCCAGTTCATTACCGGCTTCGCCGCCGTTGGAATGCATTTCCAGCAGACGGTCGCGACCCTGCTCCAGCTGCTGTTTCAGGGCATCATGGGTCTTCCGGCACCCGGCGATAAATTCATCAAAACCACTCAGCTCCGCCGGGTTTGCCATCAGGTTAATCAGTCTGTCGTAATAGCGGTCGTAGATGGTGCGGCCGGTCGGACAGGTATATTCAAAAGCTTCCAGACCTTCGTGGAACCAGCGCAGCAGCACGGCTTGCGCGGTATTTTCCAGATACGGGATGCTAATCTGAATATCGCGTTTCTGACCGATACGGTCGAGTCTCCCGATACGCTGTTCAAGCAGATCCGGGTTAAACGGCAGATCGAACATCACCAGCTGGTTGGTAAACTGGAAGTTACGACCTTCAGAACCGATTTCGGAACAGAGCAGTACCTGTGCACCTTCCTCTTCGGAGGCAAAGTAGGCGGCAGCCCGGTCGCGTTCCAGCAGGGACATATTTTCATGGAAAACCGCAGCATGGATACCTTCGCGTTCGCGCAATACCTGTTCCAGTTGCAGGGCGGTTGCGGCCTGGGCACAAATCACCAGCACTTTTTCATTGCGGTTTGCCAGCAGGAAGCCGAGCAGCCATTCAACGCGCGGGTCGAAGTTCCACCAGGTGGCGTTTTCACCTTCAAATTCCTGATAAATCTGTTCCGGATAGAGCATTTCACGGGCTTTGATTTCGGTGGTTTTCTTGCTGCCCATGATCCCGGCAACTTTAATTGCGGTCTGATATTGTGCCGGCAGCGGCATTTTAATCGCTTTCAGTTCGCGGCGCGGGAAGCCCTTCACACCGTTGCGGGTGTTACGGAACAGCAGACGGCTGGTGCCGTGTCTGTCCATCAGCATGCTGATAAGCTCGCGGCGGGCATTTTCGCCGTCTTCACTGCCGGTATTGGCGGCTTTCAGCAGCGGCTCAATATCCTGTTCGGTGATCAGGTCATGAATAGCATTCTGCTGATCTTTGGTCAGCGGCGTGCGGTCGAGCAACAGGGTAACAGCATCGGCAACCGGCTGATATTTCTGCTGTTCGGCAACAAAGGTTTCAAAATCATGGAAACGGTTCGGATCCAGCAGGCGCAGACGTGCGAAATGGCTCTCCATTCCCAGCTGCTCCGGGGTGGCGGTGAGCAGCAGTACCGACGGGATGCTTTCTGCCAGAGTTTCAATGACCTGATACTCACGGCTTGGTGCTTCTTCACTCCAGACCAGATGGTGTGCTTCATCCACCACCAGCATATCCCAGCCGGCTTCAGCCAGATGTTCAAACCGTGGTTTGCTTTTGCGGACGAAATCCAGCGAGCATAATACCAGCTGCTCGGTATCAAACGGGTTATCACTCTCGTGCTGAGCTTCGGTATAACGGCTGTCATCGAACAGTGAAAAACGCAGGTTGAAGCGGCGCAGCATTTCCACCAGCCACTGGTACTGAAGGCTTTCCGGCACGATAACCAGAACACGCTCGGCGCGTCCGGCCATTAACTGCTGGTGAATAATCATCCCTGCTTCAATGGTTTTACCCAGACCTACTTCATCCGCCAGCAGGACACGCGGCGCGTGGCGTTTACCGACTTCATTGGCGATAAACAGCTGATGCGGGATCAGACTGGCACGGATGCCGCGCAGGCCGCTTGTGGCACGGCGGTACTCTTCACTCAGGAATTTGCGGGCACGGTAGCGCAGTGCAAAGCGATCCATGCGGTCAATCTGACCGGCAAACAGGCGATCCTGAGGCTTATTGAATGTCAGTTTGCTGTCGAGAAACACTTCGCGCAGGCGGACATTATCCTCACCGGTATCAGTACGCTGTCCGATATAGGTTAATAATCCGTCGCTCTCTTCAACGGCGGTCACACTGAGCTGCCAGCCTTCGTGACTGGTAACGGTATCCCCTTCGTTGAACATCACACGGGTGATAGGGGCATCGGCTGCGGCATAGAGCCGGTTTTCACCGGTAGCAGGGAAAAGAAGGGTGATCATCCGGGCGTCGACAGATACAACTGTACCTAATCCCAGCTCGCTTTCAGTATCGCTTATCCAGCGTTGACCAAGAGTAAACGGCATATTTTTGGCTCGATTCTGTTATTCAGGGCTAATTAGACAAATGCTGTGGATATCATTACCGGTGATACAAAGACGGCATTGTATTCACAGGAAAAAACACCGTCAGTCAGAACAGCAGCATCAGCTGCATCACTCTGCTCCGGTGTTAAAAGCAGTAAAGGGGCGCTATGTTAATCCATAAGATCCGCATCGTCACCTGTAAAATAGCAAAATTAAAATGGCATCAATAATTGGCCGGTTAACAATGTGGTGAAGTCATCCTCCAGGAAGGGCAAAATGGCATCGGCTATCGGCATCAGTTGCTTATTAATGTAATGCTCATAGTCCGGCGGTGCCGTCAGAATCTCCAGCGGCTGCGGTCCGGAGCGGGTAATAATATAGCTTATCCCGGCGCCGCGCTGGTACTGCGGTGGCCGGTTCATGCGGACATTATACTCATCCGCCATTCTGGCTGCTTTGACATGAGGCGGTACATTACGCTGATAATCCGCCAGCGCGCGGCGCAGGCGCTTGCGGTAAACCAGCCGGTCGTCGTAGCGTCCGGCGAGTGTGTCACGGACATAATCGCGGATAAATTGCTGATACGGCATTTTATCGAAAATCAGCCGGTACAGGGTTTGCTGGAAATGCTGTGCCAGCGGTGTCCAGTCACTGCGGACAGTCTCCAGTCCGCGAAAGACCAGTTTATCCCCGGCAAGCCCGGCATACCGTTTTTTGCTGCCGAGATCAGTTCCGCGGACAGTCGGCATCAGAAAACGGCGGTAGTGGGTTTCGTACTCAATTTCCAGGGCGGAGGTCAGCCCGTATTCATCCTGCAAATGCGTCTGCCACCACTGATTCACTTCATCCACCAGCCAGCGCCCGATACGTTCCGCATCCGCTTCACTGTGAGCACTTTTCAGCCAGACAAAGGTGGAATCTGTGTCGCCGTAAATAACCTGATAGCCCAGAGATTCAATAATGGTACGGGTTTTGCGCATGATATCGTGCCCGCGCATCGTGACGGAGGAGGTCAGGCGCGGATCATAAAAACGGCACCCGGCAGCCCCCAGTACGCCGCAAAAGGCATTCATAATGATCTTCAGTGCCTGTGACAGCGGCTTATCCCCTGCCAGTTTTGCTATATCCCGCTCATGCCAGATGCGGTTGACGATATCCGGCAGGCAGTTGGTTTCCCTGGAAAAATACGCGCCTTTAAACCCGGGAACAGCTTGTTCCGGCGCGGAAAGACCTTCCACCATGCCAATCGGGTCGATCAGAAAGGTACGGATAATGGAGGGATACAGGCTTTTGAAGTCCAGAACCACCACAGAGTCATATAATCCCGGAGCGGAATCCATCACAAAACCGCCCGGAATCGGTTCACCGGGCTTTTCGCCGGGATCGGGTGCGACATACCCTTTGCGGTGCATCGGCGGCAGATAAAGATGGGTAAAGGCGGCCACCGAACCACCCATGCGATCCGGTGCCAGACCGGTCACGGCGGCACGTGCCAGCAGGAACTCCGTCAGATGGGTGTGTTCAAAAATCCGGCTGACCAGGCGGCAGTCCTGAAGATTATACCGTGCCAGCGCCGGTTTATCCTCACGGAAACGACGGTTGATTTCATCCATGCGGTCATACGGTGAATCGCTGTCTTTGCCTTCACCGAGCAGAGCCTGAGACACTGATTCCAGACTGAAGGACGGAAATTGCCAGGTGGCTGCTTTCAGAGCATCGATACCGTCAATAATCAGCCGCCCGGGGGCACCGGCAAAAAATTGTCCGGGTTTGAAGCCGTGCTCCCGCCAGGAGAGCGGGGCATTGTTGCGGCCGAAAATCAGCGGGATCTGATACTTTTCCGCATGACGCTGCAAAATCCGCAGATCAAACTGGATCAGGCTCCAGCCGATTATCATGTCCGGATCATGTTCTGCCAGCCACTGATTCAGGCGGTGAAGCAGATCAGGGCGGCGCGGCACATATTCCAGTGTGAAATCCGGATTGGTCAGCGGTATACCATTTCCCGGGCCGAGCATAAAGACGGTATCAGCCCCGCAACCGGAGAGTCCGATTGAGTAAAGATCACCGAATTCAGTGGTTTCGATATCCAGAGAAACGATTTTCAGCTGAGGACGGTAATCCGGATGCGGCTTCATCAGCACATGACCATCCGGCTGCGGCTGCACCCAGACAGCAGCGGTGATAAAGCGCTCCATCAGATAGCGTTCACACGGACGGATATCCGCCTCATAAAGACGGAGATGCTGTTCGCCAAGCTGTTTTTCCAGTAGCTGTAACTGACGGTACTGGCGACAGTAAACGGCGCTGACTTCATCCTGATGAAAATCCTTCAGCGGGCGTGCTGTCAGTGTGGCACCGGGGATGTTATTAATGAAAGGGAGGCTTTCAGCAAGCTCCCGGTGCGGGACAAAACCGACAGCCTGTTGCAGCGGAACAGAAACATACCGTGGACCGTTATCTGTCGCCAGCCAGTAACTGACCTCAATACCGCGCGGGGTATCAGACCAGTGACGGGTCAGAATAAAACCGGCTTCCGCCGGTGCTGTCACCTGACGGGAGGGGGAACCGTTGTGCCCTGCCATCATTTTTATCCGTTCTGCTGATTAAAAAATAACTATAGCAGAATAGTGTGGATATATACAGTATTTAAGGTGTGATTTACGGGCGGATACCAAGGATCCGGGCCTGGGGAACTTCACCGCTGACCAGCGCGGCGGTACTGCCGTCAAAGGCGATGGTGCCGTTATCCACCACCATCGCGCGGGGCGCAATCCTGGCAGCGTCATCTGTATTGTGGGAGACCATCATTAATGTCAGCTGCCGTGAATCACAGATTGTTTCCAGCAGTACCAGCATTTCATTGCGTAGTGCCGGATCCAGTGCGGAAAAGGGTTCATCCAGCAGTAAAACCGGCTGAGAGCGTACCAGACACCGCGCCAGCGCCACCCGCTGGCGCTGGCCTCCGGAAAGCTGCGACGGCAGACGTCTGAGCAGTGGTGTCAGCGAAACCTGTTCAGCGATTTTCTCCAGCTGCACTTTCTGCTCCGCATTCAGTTTCATGCCGGGATGAAAACCGAGGGCGATATTCTGCTCTGCCGTCAGGTGAGCAAACAGGTTATTTTCCTGAAACAGCATGGACACCGGGCGTCTGGCGGGCGGCGTGCGGGTATGATCTTCACCATTGAGCAGGATCGTACCGCTTTCGGCAAACTGAAAGCCGGCAATCAGTGACAGCAGGGTGCTCTTACCCGCCCCGCTCGGGCCGAGGATGGCAATTTTCTCTCCGGCGGTAACCGAAAAATCAAAATTCATTGTCTGTTGCTGATAACGGTAAAGAATATGATCCAGATTAATCATGGGTGTTTCCCCGGCAGGCGTTCCAGAACGGTAAACAGCCCGAAACAGAGTAAAAACAGAATCAGTGCAGTGACGGCAGCATCCGCATTGCGGTAAGCGCCGATCTGCTGATAAAGATAGAACGGCAGCGTGCGGAAATCTTCATTGCCGAACAGGGCTATCACACCAAAATCCCCGACAGACAGCACACTGGCAAATGCGACAGCCTGTGCCAGCGGGTTACGCAGTGCCCGCAGCTCAACCAGTTTCAGCCGGTTGAATCCGGCGATATTCAGTGAGAGACAAAGCGGGTTATAACGTTCAGCCAGGTCGCGCATCGGGTTATCAAGTACCTTCAGTGCATAAGGGACGGCCATCAGCGCATTGGTCAGAATCACCAGCCCGTAAGGGATCGCGCCCAAATCAGTGGTACCGTTCGTGCTGTTGAGCAGCAGGAAAAACCCGGTGGCCAGCACAATACCCGGCATCGCCAGGATCACAAGCCCGGAAAGCTCCATGGCTTGTCCGGCTCTGACCGCCTGCCGCAGGCGCAGTTCACGGCTGCTCCACAGCAGCATCACGGTCAGCAGCACACAGATAAAACCTGAAGCCAGCGCTATACCGAGTGAGGTAAAAAATGCCCGCCACAGCGCCGGTTGCTGCAATACCGGCAGTAATCCCGGATTCAGGCCGTCAGCGACAATAGCGAAAAACGGCGGCAGCAGAAACAGCAGAGCACAGAGGATAATCAGGCCGTCAGCCAGTCTGCGCGGTAGTGTATCCTGCGGATTTCGCCATTGCAGCGATTGGGTAAACCCGACAGAAAAATGACCTGACAGACGCTGACTGACCAGCACCAGCCCGATACAGCACGTCAGCTGAATCATTGCCAGCAGGGCAGCCCGGCCGATATCAAAGTCATAGTTCAGTGCCTGGTAAATCGCCAGTTCAATGGTAGTTGCCGCCGGACCGCCACCCAGTGCGAGCACAGTGGCAAAGCTGGCAAAACAGAGCATAAAAATCAGTGCGGCGGTCGGCAGCAGCTGACGGCGCAGATAAGGCCATTCCACAATCCGGAAATGCTGCCATTCATTCATATTGAGCTGGGCAGCAAGCTGCCTCTGCTCCGTGGCAATATTATCGAGCTGCTGATACAGCATCCGGGTGGCAAGCGGCATATTAAAGAAGATGTGCGCAAGCAGAATGCCCTGTAACCCGTATGGGGAGAAGGAATAGTCCAGATCCAGAAAACCGGAAATATGTGCCAGCCAGCCGTTACGTCCGTAGACAGATAAAATACCGAATACAGCCACCAGCACGGGCAGTACCAGTGTCATCGCACATAACCGCAGAAATACAGTCCGTCCCGGGAAACGGCGGCGCCAGAGTGCCCGGGCCAGAAAAACAGCCGGAATAACGGAAAACAGAGCAGATAAAAAAGCCTGCCAAAAGGTAAAGCGGACAACATGCCACAGGTAGCTGTCATCCCAAATCTGCTGCCAGTCTGTATCAGGTGTGTTAAACCACAGCGCCCCGAAGGCACTGACAGCAACAAGCAGCAGGACACCGGACGCCAGTACGCCCGGTATCAGGTAAGCGGCAATTAACGGCTGACTGCGTTTTGCCATATCCGGATCCACTGATTGCGCTCTTTTGCTACTTCTTTTGCATCAAACTCCAGTGTTTTGGCCGGTTTCGGCATTTTGCCGTAAACCGGCGGCAGCGGCATATCAATCACAGGATACATCCAGTTAGTCGCCGGCAGGGCTTTCTGAAAATCAGGAGTCAGCATAAACTGCATGAACTGTTCCGCCAGGGCCGGTTGTTTTGAGGAGGACAGAGCACCCGCCATTTCTATCTGAAGGTAATGTCCTTCCTCAAACAGCGCGGCAGCATAGTTATCTTTGTTGTCCGCCAGCATGTGATAACCGGGAGAAGAGGTGTAACTCAGTACCAGGTCAGCCTCACCCTTCAGGAACAGGCCGTAGGATTCACTCCAGCCTTTGGTGACTGTCAGGGTTTTTTTCGCCATTTTGGCCCACTGTGCTGCCACATCATCACCGTAGAGTTTTTCCATCCACAGCAGTAATCCCAGTCCCGGTGTGCTGGTGCGCGGATCCTGATAAATGATGGTCAGTTTCTGATCACTGTTAAGCAGTTCTTTCATACTTTTCGGCGGGTTCGGCAGGGTGTCTTTGTTGTAGATAAAGGCAAACCAGCCGTAGTCATAAGGAATAAAGGTTTTGCTTTCCCATTTGACCGGCAGAACCAGTTTTGACTGATCAACATTGCTTTCTTTAAACAGGCCTGTATCCAGCGCGGCCTGCATCAGATTGTTATCCAGCCCTAAGATGATATCAGCCTGTGATTTTTTACCTTCCATCCGCAGACGGTTCAGCAGTGTCACACCGTCACTCAGACCAACGAGTTTCAGTTCGCAGTTGCATTGTGTTTCAAAGTTTTTCTTAATTTCCGGCCCCGGCCCCCACTCAGCGACAAATGAGTCATAGGTATAGACAGTCAGAACCGGCTTGCTGTTATCTGCCGCCGCCTGGAAAGAGAACAGCGCGGCAAGGCCGCCTGCGATGATATTTCTGGTCAGTTTTTGTAACACTTTGCGCTCCTGTAAGGGACGGATTGGCAAAGGATCTGAGTGCAGCATGATGGCGACAGGCTGTGCTGTCAGCAGTGGCGGCTCAAATCCCTACGCCGGTATTAACCGGATCAGGTTCCTCGGGTGTTATCTCAGCAACACCGGCCGGAAAGCCGGAGCTGCACCCCGTTGAGAGAGGAATAGTGTAGTGTTTTTCTCAGGAATTTGCCACTGTCCGGAACAGTTAACGCAGCGTGTTACTTTTCTTCAGTCAGAGCCGGAAATGCGGCGGACTGAAGGATTTTGAGTGCAGAGGTTTACCCCATGATGGGAGTATGAAACAATTGGCTATCTTTCTGGTTTTTTTCTGAGGTAGTCGAGTGATTGATGATGATGGCTACCGCCCGAATGTCGGGATTGTAATTTGTAATAAGGAAGGTCAGGTGTTATGGGCCCGCCGCTACGGACAGCACTCGTGGCAGTTTCCTCAGGGAGGTATCAATCCCGGCGAATCACCGGAACAGGCCATGTACCGTGAGTTGTATGAGGAAGTTGGTTTAACGCGTAAAGATGTGCGTATCCTGGCGGTAACCCGCAACTGGCTGCGCTACAAATTACCCAAACGTTTGGTGCGTTGGGATACCAAACCGGTTTGTATCGGCCAGAAGCAGCGCTGGTTTTTACTTCAGTTGCTCTGCGAGGACAAAGAGGTCAATGTGACCTGCAGCAAGTCGCCGGAATTCGACGGCTGGCGCTGGGTCACCTATTGGTATCCTGTTCGTCAGGTGGTCTCTTTCAAACGCGATGTGTACCGCCGCGTAATGAAAGAGTTTTCTTCCGTTGTGATGCCTGCCAACAGCGAAGCGACGGCTGTACGGGCACCGTTTCCCTATCGTCGCCGGCGCCAGAATTAGGGGGAACGGATGCTGACGCGTTTACGTGAAGTGATTGAAAAAGTGGCTGCCGCCGCTGATCTCGCGGAAGCGCTGGAGCTTTTGGTTAAAGAAACCTGTCAGGCGATGGGAACCGATGTTTGTTCCATCTACCTGGCTGATAATCAGCATCACTGTTTTTATCTGATGGCAACGCAGGGGCTGAAAAAGCCCCGCGGTCGTGCTGTCAGCCTTGCTTTCGGCGAAGGTGTGGTCGGCCATGTCGGCCGCCGTGCCGAGCTTATCAATATTGCGGATGTCCGTGAACACCCCGGTTTTAAATATCTCCCTCAGGTAAAAGAAGACAATCTGCGTGCGTTTCTTGGTGCGCCGGTGGTTTACCGCCGTCAGTTACTGGGGGTGCTGGTGGTGCAGCAGAAAGAAAAACGTCTGTTCAGCGAAACGGAAGAATCGTTTATTGTCACTCTGGCGATGCAGTTGGCTGTATTACTGGCACAGGCACAAACCAAAGGGCTGTTCGGGCAGTTTCGTCAGACCCGGATTCAGGCTATTCCGGTTTCTTCCGGGATTGTAATGGCCTATGGCTGGGAAGACCGTTCACAGCCGGTGCTTGAACATGTTTCGCAAGCCTCGGCGCTGGATCGCGCGCAGGAGCGCTCTCGTCTGAATAAAGCGCTGGAGGATGCCACGGCAGAGTGCCGCCGCATCAGCAAGCGTTTTAATGTTGCATCACAAAAAGAGAGCGCCGCTATTTTTGATCTCTACTCCCATCTGCTGAACGACCTGCAACTGAAAAAGGGGTTGTACAGTATTGTGGAACAGGGTTTTGTGGCCGAATGGGCAGTCAAAACGGTAATTGAGCAATTCGCAGCACGGTTTGCCGGACTTCAGGACAGCTATATGCGGGAGCGGGCCACGGATTTACGTGCGCTCGGGCAGCGACTGTTGTTTCATCTTGATGATAATTTTACCGGCAGCAACCAGTGGCCGGAACGCTTTGTGCTGGTAGCTGATGAACTGAGTGCCAGTCTGCTGGCGGAACTACCGCAGGAACAGCTTGCCGGTGTGGTGGTACGCGACGGGGCGACACATTCCCATTCCGCCATTCTGGTCAGGGCAATGGGGATCCCGGTTATCATGGGGGCAGATATCCAGCCGGAATTGCTGCATAACCGCCTGCTTATCCTCGACGGCTACCGGGGCGTGGTTTATATCGAACCGGAGCCGCTGATAGCACAGGAATTCCGCCAGATTATTGAACAGGAACAGGCTATCAGTCAGCTGGCTGAGGATGAACTCAGTCGTTCAGCAGCACTGAAAAGCGGCGAACGGGTCTCCGTTCAGCTGAATGCCGGGCTCAGCCTGAAATATGAGCAGAAAATCGTTAAAAGTATTGACGGGATTGGTCTGTACCGCACGGAAATACCATTTCTCGTGCATAATGGTTTTCCGTCGGAAGAAGAACAGAAAGTCCGTTATCAGGATATGCTGCAACTCTTTGCCGGGAAACCGGTGGTGCTGCGGACACTGGATATCGGTGCGGATAAACAGTTGCCGTACATGCCTATCAGTGAGGAAAATCCGTGCCTGGGCTGGCGCGGTATCCGTGTGATGCTGGATCAGCCGGAGATTTTTCTTATCCAGTTGCGCGCCATGCTGCGGGCAAATATCGGGCTGAATAATCTGAAGATATTATTCCCGATGATTTCCGGACTTGCCGAAGTTGAGGAGGCCATCCGCCTGCTTGACCGTGCCTGTGAGGAAGTCTCGGCACTGACCGGGAAAACAGTGGAGCGTCCGCCGGTGGGTGTGATGCTGGAAGTGCCGTCATTGTTGTTTATGCTGCCGGAACTGAAACAGTATATTGATTTTATTTCTGTTGGTACGAATGATTTAACCCAGTATCTGCTGGCGGTTGACCGGAATAATACGCATGTTGCACCATTATATGACTCGCTCCATCCGGCGGTATTGCGTATGCTGCATTTTGTCCGGACGGAAACCACCAGGCTGGGGATTCCGGTCTCTGTCTGCGGAGAAATGGCGGCAAATCCGTTAGGTGCAATGATCCTGATTGGTTTAGGATATCGCCGGCTGAGTATGAACGGGCGGAGCATCCCGCGTATTAAGTATCTGCTGCGGCACCTGGATGCCGCAGCGCTGGAGCCGCTGCTGGCATCATTGCTGGATGCACAGACAGCGGCTGAGATCCGTGAAAAAGCGGAACAGTTTATTGAGAACAAGGGACTGGGACAGCTCATCCGGGGCAGTGCTTAACCGGCACATACGGGTATGAGGCTGTTCCGTTCTTACAGTCATATATTCCGGCCAGTGACGGACAAGAAAAGCGTCTGCGGCCGGATACAACACAGTGTGAGGTACGATGAGTAACACTTATCTGGCATTTCCGGATTTTGATCCTGTTATTTTTTCTGTGGGGCCGGTGGCATTACGCTGGTACGGGCTGATGTATCTTGTCGGGTTTGTGTTTGCCATGTGGCTGGCCAACCGGCGGGCTGATAAGCCGGGCAGCGGCTGGAAACGCAGTGAAGTTGAAACGCTGTTATATGCCGGATTTGTGGGTGTTTTTCTTGGCGGCCGTATCGGCTATGTTCTGTTTTATAACTTCCCGCTGTTTGCGGAAAATCCGCTGTATCTGTTCAAAGTCTGGGATGGCGGCATGTCATTCCACGGCGGGCTGATGGGCGTTATTATTGCTATGTGGTGGTTTGCCCGCCGCACGAAGCGTCATTTCTTACAGGTTGCTGATTTTGTGGCACCACTGATTCCGTTTGGTCTCGGTATGGGGCGTATCGGTAACTTCATTAACGGCGAGCTGTGGGGGCGCGTGACACTCGATACGCCGTGGGCCATTCTGTTCCCGACCTCCTACAGTGAAGATGTGAAACTGGCAGCTGCCGACCCTTCTCTGATGCCGGTGCTTGAGCAGTATGGTGTTCTGCCGCGCCACCCGTCACAGCTGTATGAAATGCTGCTCGAGGGAATTGTCCTCTTTATCATTCTGAATGTATTTGTCCGCAAGTCCCGGCCGATGGGCAGTGTGTCAGGACTGTTCCTGATTGGCTACGGTCTGTTCCGTATTATTGTCGAATTCTTCCGCCAGCCGGATGCCCAGCTCGGTTTATTCGGCGGGATCAGTATGGGGCAGATTCTGTCTGTACCGATGATGATTATTGGTGTGCTGATGATGGTGTGGGCATACAAATGTCCGGGTAATAAAAAGCAGAGTGATACCGGAAAACAGAATACGCCGGAATAGGTTTTGCTTCAGTGAGTGACAAAAAAACTGCATCATCATTGATGCAGTTTTTGTATCCGGAGCCGTTTAACTGTTTATCAGACAGAGAACGGGTATTTAATCGGATCGTGATGCTGGTAATCTGTCACCGTAAAGTCATCGGTGGTAACCCATGTCATCAAATCATCCAGTGTTTTAATCTCAGGGTTAATATACAGTTTCGGTGATGCAAACGGTTTACGTGTAATCTGGACATCACGCATCAATTCCAGCTGGTCTTCATATAAATGCAGATTAACCACTTTGTGATAAACCTTACCGCATTTCAGGCCGGTTATCTGAGCCATAATAGCCAGCAAAAAATAACATTGCGGTGCATTAAAAACATAACCGAGTGCATAATCACAACTTCTCTGATAACTGTTTAAATATAATGTTCCGTCAAGAACAGAGAAATGATGCATAAACATACATGGTCTCAGACAGCCCAGGTTAAATTCGCCGGGATTCCAGAATGAGATAATTTCACCGCGGTCGTCAATTCCTTTTTTTAAATTATCATATACTTTACGGAGTTGATCAAATGTATTTTCTCGCAGTTTATTAATCAGTGTTTTAACGCCTTCTTTATCTCCGGAATCACTTAATGATAATAATAAATCATACTGTGATTCTGTCGGGGATATTTTCAGCTGCCGCCCCTGAACACCATAGACGCGCCCCATATCATCCTCACCTTTACGGTTCGGATTTGCCAGCCAGTCGGTATTTTCATTGGCGTTAGCGTTCCAGGTATTACAGCCGATAGCTCTGAACTGAGCGGAGTTGTCATATCCGCGTAGGTAACCCAGCATTTCCGCAATTGCAGCTTTCCAGAATGCTTTGCGGGTTGTTACCAGAGGAAACTCATTTTTGTCAACGTGGTAAGTGAAATCGGCATTAATAATTGTCAGACATCTCTTACCTGTCCGTTTATTTTCAATCCATTTCCCTTCCTCCAGAATTCGCTTTGCAATGTCTAAATATTGTTCCACTTTTGTTTTCCTGTTGACGCAGTATATAGTTTTAATATTATACCATTATTTTTATTTGTTTCATATAAAATAATATCACTCTGATTTTTATTAAAGTTTGTTTTGTTAATTATATTACTGGCAGAGAGAGTATGATTACTATTTAATAATAATGTTACAGGTGATTTTTTTATTATTGACATTATGGCGGCCGGTGCACCGGTACTAAAAATGAAATGTTTTAAATACAGTACCGGTGACCGGTTTTTATATTGGTTAATATCCTGATTGTTAAAGAACGGCGATATCTGTCCTTTATATCGGCTTGATTTCGTTTTCTCCATTTTTTTTAACAGGCAGATAGTTTTTTTCCGCTCAACCCGAAAAACGGATATGTATTTGCAGTATCCCGCAGACATTTTTTCCTGTTGCATCGCATATTTTCCGGTTTTGTCTTTCCGGAAGTGGCAAACCCGTTATTTTTTCAGCAGAGAACCGGAACGGATGAGCACATGCAGACAGAACGGGGAATATCGCTGATGGAAGCTATTATTGTTTTATTTATTATGGCATTACCTGTTTCATTTATTAATATTTCATGGGAAAGCTACAGAGAACGGCGTTATCTGACTGAAACTGCTGCGTTGTTTCAGCAATATCTCAGCAGCCATAAACTGAAAGCAACATATCTGAATGAAACGCGGAAAATAGCGGTTATCTTTGGTGAGAAAAGCCGGGCCTGCCATCAGGTATCAGCAGTACAGTGCGATGGTGACCCGGCGGAGTTCATTCCTATGGAAGGTGTCCGTATTGCTTCCGGCACCACAGATACGGTGCTGTTCTGGGGAACCCGGCATACTGCCTCTGCCGCCAGCTTTGTACTGGAAAATTCACAGGGACAGATAAAACTGATTATTTCAGCTCCCGGCCGTATACGACTGTGTACGCCGGGGAAGATGTCCGGAGTGCCGTCATGCTGAATAAAATACGGGAGCAGGGTTTATTGCTGGTTGAAATGCTGGCGGGAATGGCTGTCAGTGCGGTTCTTCTGGTAACGGTAACCCGCTTTTTTCCGGCGCTGGGACAGGATGTGCTGAACACATACCGGCAATATAAGCTGGATACCATTATGCGGGAAACCCTGCTGCGGCTGGAAAAAGATCTCCGGCGGACGGCGTTCTGCCGGGGTCACTGTCAGGGCAGACCGCTGCAAATTGCTGCCCGGCGCGGCGAAGCAGACGGCAGTTGTATTATTGTTGCTTACGACCTTAATCATAATGGCCGCTGGGAGAGGAATGTCCGCAAAATCGGGGAACATTTTGGTTACCGTCTGAATAAACAAGCGCTGGAATGGACACGTAATGCCCTCAGTTGCCGGGAATCCGGCTGGGAAAAGGTTACAGATAACCGCTATGTGCATGTTTCCCGGTTTTTGGTCACGCCGGTGAAACTGCACGGAAAAAATGGTCTGCGTTTATCCCTGACACTCACCGGGCAGGATATGCCCCTGATACAGCGAACCGGAGAAAGCCTGATTGTTATGCCTAATTACCACCTGTAGCTCCGGCAGGGAAAAAGATGATCGCTCCGGAGGAAATGCCTTGTTGCTGATGATTATGCTGTTGCTGGGTATCTCACTGATGATGTTATCTGTTCTGCATCGCTTTTATCAGACTGAGTGGCGTAACGGTCAGGATGAAATTGAGTTTTACCGGGCGGATTCCGGTGCAGCATCCGCGCTGGAATGGGGGCTGACGCTGAACTGGTCCCGGAAAGCGCTGAATAAAACACAGTTTTACTGCCGGACGGCACCGGACCCGGAACTGAAAAGTTGTTTGCGGCGGCTGAGAGCAAATAAGTTGTTATTACAGGGCAGTATATTTTCTCCCCGGTTTGCACAAAACATCACGCATTATCAGTTGGTCAGTGCCCGGGAAGAAGGAGACAAAATGATACTGACGGCATTACCGCAGGGATGGAGTGATTTTTGTCCGCCGGATTTAAAACCCGGTTGCAACCGGCACGACGGAAAAGGAGAAAGTGATGAATGAACGCGGAATGTCGTTACCGGAAGTGATGGTTTGCGCCTTTATCTTTGCGGTTCTGGTAACAGGATTATTACGCTATTATCAACTTCTGCATAACGGAAAGCACCGGCAGTATACAGATGTCAGCACGGTACGTCACCTGCATCAGATGATGCGTTTTACGGCTGATCCCGGAATATTACAGCAAATGATGCAGACACATTTATCTCCCCGGCAGAAATGGGAAAGTTATCAGGAAAATGTGTCACCGGACTGTATTTCCGTTACTATCAGGCTGCTTTCCCCGGGAGAGCGGCGGTTAACCGCCGGCAGATGGCAATGTATGTAAGGACGGGACAATGTTTACGGTTTATCACTCTAATGATCTGGAACTGCTGAAAGACCTGATATGCCATATTATTGATAATGATAAAATTAATGACCCTTTTTGTCCTGAAACTGTGCTGGTGCAAAGCCCCGGGATGTCACAGTGGCTGCAAATCAGTCTGGCAGAAAAACTGGGGATTGCCGCAAATATTACGTTTCCGCTGCCCGCAACGTTTATCTGGGATATGTTCACCCGTGTTTTACCGGATATTCCGAAAGAAAGTGCTTTCAGCAAGGGGGCAATGACCTGGAAACTGATGTCACTGCTTCCGCAGCGTCTTGATGACCCGGATTTTGCACCGCTGTGCCATTACCTTGAGGATGACGGGGATAAACGCAAGCTGCATCAGCTGTCCGGTCGTATTGCGGACTTATTTGACCAGTATCTTGTCTACCGGCCGGACTGGCTGACCGCCTGGGAAAATAATGAGCTGATTGACGGACTGAGTCAGAATCAGTCCTGGCAGAAATGTCTGTGGCGGGATTTGCAGATACTGACCAGCAGCCTTGGGCAACCGGAATGGCATCGTGCCAATCTTTATCAGCGTTTTATTGACGTACTCAATGACGGTGACCCGGAGGTGGTATCCAATCTGCCGCCACGCCTGTTTATCTGCGGTATCTCCGCATTACCGCCGGTATATCTGCAGGCACTGCGGGCACTCGGGCGGCATACCAATATCCACCTGATGTTTACCAACCCCTGTCAGTATTATTGGGGCGATTTACAGAGCCAGGCAGCGCTGCGGCGTATGCTGGCGCGCAAACCGCAAAGCTATTGGGATAAAAAAGCCGTCAGTTGGTTTAAATCGGATGAGGATGCATCTTCTCTGTTCGATTTTGAGGCTGACGGGGAACAGAATACCGGCAACCCGCTGCTGGCTTCGTGGGGACGTCCCGGCCGGGATAATCTGTTTTTTCTGGAAGATATTGAAGAAATTCACGCCATTAAAGCTTTTGTCGATCGTCCGGCAGATACACTGCTGTCTGTTGTTCAGCAGGATATTCTGAATCTGGAAGACGGCAGTGTGGCGGGGAAAACCAAAGACGAGTTTGCCACCAGTGAAGGGCGGCGGGTTATTGCGGATGATGACCGTTCCCTGACATTTCATTCCTGCCACAGCCCGCAGCGGGAAGTGGAAATTTTGCAGGACTATTTGCTGAACCTGCTGGAAAACGACCCGTCACTGACTCCCCGTGACATTATTGTAATGGTGGCGGATATAGACAGCTATTCCCCCTATATTCAGGCTGTTTTCGGCCAGGGGAACGAAAACCGTTATCTGCCGTTTGCGATTTCAGACCGCAAAGCCCGTCAGGCGCATCCTGTATTGCAGGCAGTGCTGACACTGCTGGAATTACCTCAGAGCCGTTTTACGTCAGAACATGTACTCAGTCTGCTGGAAGTTCCTGCGGTAGCGCAGCAGTTCGGGCTGGATGAAAGCGATTTGCCGCTTCTGCGCCGCTGGGTCAGTGGGTCCGGTGTCCGCTGGGGGCTGGATGACCATAATATTGAATCCTTTTCACTGCCGGTTTTTGGCCAGAACACCTGGAAATTCGGGCTGGAGCGTATGTTGCTGGGTTATGCAATGGCAGAGGAGGAAGGTACCTGGCGCGGGATCCTGCCTTATGATGAGGTTTCCGGTATGTCAGCGGACCGGGTCGGGCAGTTGGCCGCTTTTATTGATACTCTGCGGCAGTGGCAGAAAATACTGAGTGAACCGCGGACACCGGTACAGTGGCGTGAAACCGGTTCTGAGCTGCTGACTGCGTTTTTCATGACGACACCGGATACCGAACCGGTGCTCAGTATGGTGTTACAGCAGTGGCAGCAGGTACTGGATCAGGGGGTGAAAGCCTGTTATGACGGGGAGATCCCACTCTCACTGATCCGTGACGAACTTTCTCTGCGGCTGGATGATGAGAAAATCAGCCAGCGCTTTTTATCCGGAGCTGTAAACTTTTGCACACTGATGCCGATGCGTTCTGTGCCGTTTAAGGTTATTTGTCTGCTGGGTATGAATGATGGTGTGTACCCGAGGACAATTCCGCCGCTGGGGTTTGACCTGATGGCGGAAAAAAGCCGCCGGGGTGATCGCAAACGGCGGGACGATGACCGCTATCTTTTCCTTGAAGCGCTGGGGTCGGCAAAAGAGTATTTATATATCAGCTATATCGGCCGATCTATCAGAGATAATGAAGAACGTAACCCGTCAGTGCTGGTCAGTGAACTGCTGGAATATGCCGGGCTCAGTTTCTGTCTGGAAAAAGATAGGTTTGCCGATTTGGATACCAGCCGGAAATCGCTGGAGAATCATCTGATTGTCCGGCACACACGTGTCCCGTTTGCGGCGGATAACTACCGGGAAGGCACGGAGTTTCAGAGTTTTGCACCTCAGTGGCTGCCGGCAGCACAGCGGCAGGGGGAGACACAGGGGCCGTTTAATGTTCCGGTTCCGGCAGAAGATATAACAGAAATAACATTTGACCAACTACTGCGGTTTTACCGCCATCCGGTCAGGGCGTTTTTTCAGCAGCGTCTGAATGTGCATTTTGATATTGAAGATGTGGCACTGCCGGAAGAAGAACCGTTCTGTGTTGATAATTTACAGCGTTACGGATTTAACACCAGGCTGCTTGACGCGCTGGTGGATGGTGAGCCGGAAGAACGGGTCTTCCGCATACTGAAGGCAGCGGGAGAATTGCCGGCCGGGGCGTTCGCACAGGTTTACTGGGAAGAACAATTACAGGAAATGGATGTTCTGGCGGAGAAAATCCGCAATGCACGGACGAAATCTGATATTGAGTCGTTTCACTATGTTATCGGACCGTATGCTTTCAGCGGGCAACTGACAGGTGTTCAGGAAAACGGGCTGCTCCGCTGGCGTCCGGCGGCTCTCACTGCCGCAGACGGGCTGCGTTTGTGGATTGAACACCTGGCATACAGCCTGAGCGGACGGCAGCAGTACAGCCGGATGTACGGTCGCGGTGATACGGTGTGGATCTTTGAACCGCTGACGGCGGAGCAGGCGCGGGATTACCTGCGCCCGCTGCTGGATGTGTTTGTCCGTGGTCTGAATGAGCCGCTGCCAATTTTTGTTAAAAGCGGCTGGGCATGGCTGATTACGCTGGCGGATGATAACACCGGTGAACTCTCTGATGATGACGCACTCCAACATAAAGCCGGTTTACTGCTGATGCAGACACTGCAGGAGGGATATCAGTCTGCCGGCGAGGCGGAGGACGATTATGTTGTCCGTGCATTCCGCCATTTTGATGAAGTACTTATGGACGCGATAAAGCAATTTTCACAACAACTCTTTTTGCCGATGTTTCACCATCAGAAAAACAGGGAGAACGAGGCTGATGCCTAAACAACTAGTGCAGTTTATTTTTACGCTGCTTTTTTTATTTACCGGTGCCAATGCACTTGCTCAGAATAGCTGGCAGGTTCTGCCCGGAGAGATTGAGAAAAGCGCCAACGATCCGCGTCAGTATCAGGCGATCACCCTGAAAAATAATATGACGGTTCTGCTGATTTCAGATAAAACCGCCCGTAAATCAGCGGCGGCGGTCAGTCTGGACATCGGCAGTATGGATGAGCCACAGAGCCAGGCGGGTCTTGCACACTATCTTGAGCATATGGTGCTGATGGGCTCAAAACGTTTCCCGGAACCCGGTAATTTCAGTGACTATCTGGCAAAGCACGGCGGAAGCCATAACGCCAGTACCGGCTCCAACTACACAGATTTCTATTTTGAAGTTGAGAACAATGCCCTGAAAGGTGCGACAGAACGGCTGGCGGACGCTCTGGCAGAACCGTTGCTGGACCCGGTAAATGCCGATAAAGAACGTAATGCGGTCAACGCCGAACTGACAATGGCACGTTCCCGCGACGGGCACCGTATGTATCAGATCCGGGCGGAAACCTGGAATCCGGCTCATCCGATCTCCCGTTTTTCCGGCGGTAACCTGGAAACCCTCAGAGATAAGCCCGGCAGCATCCTGCATGAGGAACTGCTGAAGTTTTACAATACATACTATTCATCCAACCTGATGAAAGCGGTGATCTACGGACCGGAGTCCGCAGAAGAACTGGCGAAACTGGCTAATGACACTTTCGGTACGATTCCTGATCGTCATGCCGTTGTTCCGCAGATTACCGTTCCGCTGATCACAGCAGCAGAGCAACAAAAAATCATTCACTATGTCCCGGCACAGCCGCAGAAATCGCTGGATTTTGAATTTGTTATCGATAACAACAGCAAAGATTTCCGTAAGCAGACAGATACCTATATTGCGTATCTGCTGGGAAGCCGCAGTGAAGGCACGCTGGCAAACTGGCTGATATCAAACGGGCTGGCGGAGAATGTCAGTGCATCAGCATCCTCAACCCTGGCACGTAACCAGGGGGTGTTTATTATCTCCGTCTCACTGACAGATGAGGGAATGGCGAAGCGGGATGAAATCACCGCCGCTGTTTTCGCGTACCTGAATCTGATCAAAGAAAAAGGGATTAATAAAGACTATTTCGATGAAATCGCCCGTGTGAATATGCTGGCGTTCCGCTACAACTCAGTTGTCCGTGATATGAATTATGTGGAATCACTGGCAAACACGATGATGGACTATCCGGTAAAAAATGTCCTGAATGTCGGCTATCTCGCTGATGACTGGGATCCTGCCGCCATCAAAGCACGTCTTGCGGATTTAACACCGGAAAAAGCCCGTGTCTGGTATACCAGCCCGCAGGAGCCAAGCAACAAAAAAGCCTATTTTGTTGATGCGCCTTATCAGGTGGATGCGGTGACTGCCGCGCAGCTGGATAAATGGCGTAAATCTGAGGGGGATTTCCGTTTCTCTTTACCGGCACTGAACCCGTTTATTCCGGATAATTTTGATTTGATCAAACAGCAGGAACAGAAAAAACCGGTACAGCTGACAGACACCGGAAAACTGCGTCTGTTCTATATGCCGAGCCGCTATTTTGCTGATGAGCCGAAAGCGATTATCGCACTGGAGCTGCGTAACCGGAATACCGGCAGAACAGCCAAAGATTCAGTCACCAGCGCGCTGCTCAGCTATGTCAGTGAACTGAAACTGAATCAGCTCAGCTATCAGGCAAGTGTGGCAGGAATGGGGATCAATATCAGTGATGATGACGGTCTGAATATCAGCGTCAGTGGTTATTCCCAGCATCTGCCGGAGCTGCTGACCACAGCGGTGACCGAATATCAGTCCTTTACCCCGGCAGCATCTGAACTGGCACAGGCGAAATCCTGGTATCGTGAGCAGCTTGCGGTATCTGATAACGGAAAAGCCTATGAAATGGCAATGCGTCCGTTCAGTCGCCTGAAATTTGTCCCTTATTTTGAAGATAAAGAGCGCCTCGCAGCACTGGATACCATTACGGAAAGTGACATCACGCAGTTCCGTGACCGGCTTATCCGTGAAGGGGCGCTCCAGATGTTTGTGTTCGGTAATCTGACGGCACCTCAGGCAGAGAAGATTGCATCGGAAGCACAGGTGCAGCTCGGCTCTCAGGGCACGGAGTGGTGGGTGGGGGATTATTATGTGATTGATAAAGCCCTGAAACCAAACTTTGACGAAAAAGCTAACAGCACGGATAACGCACTGGCCAATATCTTTATTCCGACCGGTTATTCGCGGACGGAAGGTGCTGCATTCTCGTCTGTGCTGTCGAAAATTCTGCACCCGTGGTTCTATGACCAATTGCGGACACAGGAACAGCTGGGATATGCCCTGTTTGCATTTAACCCGAATTTCGGCCGCCAATGGGGGATCGGTTTCCTGCTGCAAAGCAATGAAAAGAATCCGGCTTATTTGTCACAGCGTTTTGATGACTTCTATATCAATGCCGAAAAACGCCTGAAAGCGCTGGATAATGCGGAATTTGATAAATACCGCAATGCGCTGCTGACAGAAATGACACAGCCGCCGGAAACTTTTGAGGAGGAAGCATCACGTTATTCATTTGATTTTAAAAATAATTATTTTGATTTCAACACACGTGAGCAGACTATCGCGGCAGTGAAAAAAATGACCAAACAGGATGTGGTGACATTCTATGAAAATGCGGTGATGTTGAAAAACGGACTGGCACTTTACTCTCAGGTAACAGGAACCGGCGGCAAAGCAGGTGATTACGCGAAACCGGCAGGGTGGACGACGTATCCGTCTGTGACGGCTTTCCAGGCCCTGTTACCAGTTAAAGAAGAAATCCGGTAAAACGATGGCGGCTGAATCTTTAAACCCGATGACAATACCGCTGCAGGGGCAGCGGTTAATTGAGGCATCTGCCGGTACAGGAAAAACCTATACCCTGGCCCGGCTCTATCTGCGTCTGCTGCTGGGAATTGGTGAAGGGGCATTTGTCCGGCCGTTATCGGCGGAAGAGATCCTGGTGGTGACCTTTACCGAAGCAGCAACTAATGAACTGCGGGGGCGTATCCGCGAGAATATCCATAAGCTGCGGATTGCCTGTCTGCGTCATGAAGAAGGCGGGGAACCGGGTGAGGATTACGGGTTCGGCCCGCTTCTGGCGCTGATTGAGGATAAACAAAGTGCCGCTCAGCGCCTGCTGCTGGCTGAACGGCAGATGGATGAAGCCGCCATTTTTACCATCCACGGTTTTTGTCAGCGCATGCTGACACACAACGCCTTTGAATCAGGCGTGCTTTTTGAACAAACACTGATCCGGGATGAGCATCCTGTCCGTAAACAGGCCTGTGAGGACTTCTGGCGGCGTCATTGCTACCCGCTGCCGGTAGAGCTGGCCAGAGCCATTACACAGCTTTGGTCTGGCCCTGAGGCTCTGCTGCGGGATATTTACCCCTGGTTGCAGGGCGAATTACCCGGGATTACGGATGCACCGGAATCGGATGAAACATTGCTTTCCCGCCATGAGAAAATTATCGCCGCAATTGATGAGGTCAAACAGTGCTGGCGGGAAAGTGATGTTGATTTTGTCAGTTTTATTCAGAACTCTGACCTGAATAAAAGCAGTTACCGCGTCAATCTTGTGCCCGGATGGATTGCCGGGATTGATAACTGGGCGAAGGAACAGGAAACCACGCACTACGCACTGCCGAAAAATATAGAGCGTTTCAGTCAGTCAGTGCTGGATGAGAAAACCAAAAAGGGCGGGACACCGCCGTCACATCCGGTGTTCTCTGCGATTGAAGAACTGACGGCACAGGCACTGACGCTGGAGGATGTCCTGTTTACCCGGGCTGTGTATGAAGTCCGCCGGACTATCACGCAGGAAAAACAAATCCGGGGCGAGATGGGGTTTGATGATTTGCTGACCCGGCTGGATAACGCGCTGCATCAGGAAAACGGGCCATTGCTGGCACAGACACTGCGCAGACGTTTTCCGGTGGCGATGATTGATGAATTCCAGGATACCGATCCCCAGCAATACCGGATTTTCCGCACTATCTATCAGGAGACCGCCGGTAATAACGTTACACCGGCAGATCCTTACGGGCTGCTGTTTATCGGTGACCCGAAACAGGCGATTTATGCTTTCCGGGGCGCGGATATTTTCACTTATATCAAAGCACGGCAGGATGTCAGTGCGCATTATACGCTGGGGACTAACTTCCGTTCCGCGAAGACAATGGTTGATAGCGTCAACAAGCTGTTTTTGCAGGCCGATGAACCTTTCTGCTTTAAACAAATTCCGTTTCAGCCGGTCAGTTCCGCGCCCGGTAATGATGATGCCGCTTTTGTTATTGAAGGAAAGATACAACCGGCGATGCAACTCTGGTGGCAGGCAGCGGATGGGGTCAGTAGTGGTGACTATGAACGGACAATGGCCGGTGTGTGTGCCGGGCAGATCTGCGACTGGCTGGATGCCGGACAGAACGGCACTGCACTGATTGGCCCGCCGGAGGAACAACGGCCGGTCAGTGCGGCGGATATCACCGTGCTGGTGCGCAGCCGCCGGGAAGCACAGCTGATAAAAGATGCGCTCAGTCAGCGGGCGATACCGTCCGTTTTTCTCTCAAACCGCGACAGTGTGTTTGAAACACCGGAAGCCCGCGAACTGTTGTGGCTGCTCCGGGCGGTGCTGAATCCTGAAAAAGAACGGCTGTTGCGCAGTGCACTGGCATCCGGGTTATTCGGGCTGAATGCTGCAGAGATTGATGCGCTGAATCAGGATGATGCTGCCCGTGACAGGCTGGTGGATGAATTCGCCGGTTACGGTCAGATATGGCAGCAGCAGGGTGTTCTGCCGATGCTGCGCCGGGTGCTCAGTCAGCGGAAGATAGCTGAAAACCTGCTGGCAGGGCCGGATGGCGAGCGGCGCTTAACCGATATCATGCATATCAGTGAATTACTTCAGGAAACATCACTGACGCTGGAAAATGAACACGCACTGGTGCGCTGGCTGGCACAGCAGGTATTACGGCCGGATGCCCAGTCGGAAAGCCAGCAGATGCGGCTGGAAAGTGATCAGCATCTGGTTCAGATTTGCACTATTCACAAATCCAAAGGGCTGGAATACCCGCTGGTGTGGCTGCCTTTTATCTGTAATTTTCAGGCGGGCGGACAGCGTCTTTACCATGATGAAACCACCTTCGGGCCGTGCCTGACATTGTCACCGGATGAAACACAGCTTGCGCTGGCGGATAAAGAACGTCTGGCAGAGGATTTGCGTCTGCTTTATGTGGCGGTAACGCGTGCCGTTTACCATTGCAGTCTGGGGGTTGCCCCCGTTATCAAAGGGAACCGCAAAAAAGCGGGTAATACCGATCTGCATCTTAACGGACTGGGCTATCTGCTTCAGAACGGGCAGGCGTGTGACAGCACAGCTCTGGCGGAGCGGCTTGATGCTTTTTGTCAGGGCGACAGCGCGGTTGCCGTCACCCGGATAACAGAACCACAACTGCAACTGTGGCAACACGGCATGTCACAGCCGCCGTCTCTGGCGGTGAAGCCGTTTACCCGTACTGTCAGCAGCCGTTGGCGTGTGACCAGTTACAGCGGCCTGAGCTACGGCACATCATCCGGCGGCAGTGCATATACACAGGACAGGCAGGAAGAGATGATGGCGATGATCCGATCCTTCAGCCCGTCACTGGATACTGATACCCTCGGTGAAGTGCAGGACGAAACAGGAACGGTACAAACGGCTTATACCTTTCCGCGTGGTGCGCTGGCCGGGACATTCCTGCACAGTCTGTTTGAAGAGCTTGAATTTGATAGTGAGCCCTCACTTGAGTGGCTGACGGAGCAACTGCTTTCATACGGATTTTCAGCGGAATGGGCTGCGTTCCTGCAAACCTGGTTTACGGATCTGGTTAATACGCCGTTGTCCGCAGAAGGGCTGGTGCTCAGTGCGATCCCTGTGCGTTACAAACAGGATGAAATGCAATTTTTCCTGCCGATAGACGGCGACCTGACCGCACAAAAACTGGATGCGCTGACACGGCAATATGACCCGTTGTCAGCGCAGGCACCACAGCTGGATTTTGCTGCTGTGACCGGCATGCTGAAAGGTTTTATTGACCTTGTGTTTTATCACGACGGTAAATATTACATAGCGGACTATAAATCAAACTACCTGGGAGACAGTCCGGCAGATTATCAGCCGGACGCACTGGCGCAGGCCATGTCGGAACACCGTTATGATTTGCAGTATCAGTTGTATACGCTGGCGCTGTACCGCTATCTGCGTCACCGGCTGCCGGATTATGATTATCAGAAGCACTTCGGCGGCGTGTATTACCTTTTTCTGCGCGGTATGACACCGGAACATCCCGGTCAGGGGATCTGGTTTTATCGCCCTGAACAGGCATTCACGGAGCAACTGGATGTGCTGTTTAAAGGGGAGGAAGGTTTATGAATACTCACTTACAAACCTTGTGCGCAGAGCAGATCCTGCGTCCCCTGGACTGCAGCTTTGCGGCGATGCTGGCACCGGACGGTAATCCGCTGCTGCAAATTGTATTTGCTCTGCTCAGTGCGCAGACCGGTGCCGGACATGTTTGTCTGCCGCTGTCGCGGATTATTCCGCCGGCGGAACAGAGCGGACGGCATGCTGAGATAATCCGTTCTGTCCGGCTGGCACTGGGCGAGCCGGGGTTGTCTGAGATAACGGCGGCTCTGTCTGCATCGGATGCAGTTAGTGATGGCTCACTTCCCGCACCGGTTGTGCTGTCAGAAGGGAATTTGTATCTGCACCGGATGTGGCAGTATGAATGCCGTGTGGCTGAATTTTTCTCCCGGCCTCAGCTGGTCTCTGCTGACACGGAAAAACTGCGGCCGGTTCTGGATACACTATTCGGTGTGGCAGAACAGGAAACGGACTGGCAGAAAATTGCTGCTGCGGTGGCGGTCAGCAGCCGGACAGCGGTTATTTCCGGCGGGCCCGGTACCGGTAAAACCACAACGGTTGCCCGTATTCTGGCAGCGCTGGTGCAATCCGCCTCTGAACCGCTGCTGATTGAACTGGCGGCACCGACCGGTAAAGCGGCAGCCCGCCTGACCGAATCTCTGGGGGAGGCAATTGCACAGCTTGATTTAACGGATGCACAGCGGGCGATGATGCCGGGTCAGGCCAAAACCCTGCACCGCCTGCTGGGGGCTCAGCCGGACAGCCGCCGGTTGCGTCATCATCAGAAAAATCCGCTGATGTCTGATGTGCTGATTGTGGATGAAGCATCCATGATTGATTTGCCGATGATGGCCGCGCTGATTGATGCACTGCCGGAGAAAGCAATACTGATCCTGCTGGGGGATAAAGACCAGCTTGCTTCAGTAGAAGCCGGGGCGGTGCTGGGGGATATCTGCGGATTTGCCGGGGCGGGTTATACACCGCAGCGGCGGCAGATGCTGGAGGCGATGACCGGCTGTGTGCTGCCGGATAAATCACCTGAATATCCGGTGAATGTGCAGGATCATCTCTGTCTGTTGCGCAAAAGTTTCCGCTTTGATGCCGGTTCCGGTATCGGGCAGCTGGCTGCTGCTGTTAACAACGGTGATGTCCGGGAAACCATGGTGGTTCTCCGCGGACAACGGCAGGATGTCCGTTATGTAACGCTTGAAGATGAGGAAGGGTATGCTCAGGTACTGACGGATACCATGAAAGCTTATCAACCCTTTTTATCACTGGTAAAACAGCATGCAGAACCGGCTGCGGTACTTGAGGCTTTCAGTCAGTTCCGGCTGCTGTGTGCCCTGCGTGAGGGGCCGTTCGGTGTGGAAGGGCTGAATGAGCGGATTGAACGGCTGCTGCATCAGCAGGGGCATATCCGCCGGCCGGTGATACACCGGCACCGCGCCTATCACGGTAAACCGGTAATGATAAGCCGTAATGACAGTCCGCTGGGGCTGTTTAACGGCGATATCGGGATTATGCTGACGGATGAAAACCATGAGCTTCGGGTTTGCTTCCGGCTGCCGGACGGCACCATTAAGAGCATCCGGCCGAACCGTCTTCCGGCACACGAAACCGCGTATGTGATGACAGTGCATAAATCGCAGGGTTCTGAGTTTACCCATACCGCACTGGTGCTGCCGGTGCAGCCTTCGCCTCTGGTCAGTCGCGAATTGCTGTATACGGCACTGACACGGGCGAAGCAGTTTCTGACGATCTACAGCCGGGAAGAGTGTGTGAAACGGGCGGTGAAAACCCCCACTCAGCGGTACAGCGGGCTGAGCGAGCGTTTACGTTAATCAGAAGGCATTACTGAAAGCAGAGGATCAGGATTTTTGAGCGCCGCTGGTAGTTATACAGCGCCTGTTTTTTGACCGGCAGATTTTCAATTTCAGCGGGGACAAAGCCGCGCTCCTGAAACCAGTGGATACTGCGGGTGGTGAGCACAAACAGCTTTTCCAGCCCGATTTGCTTTGCCTGCTGCGTGACCCGGTGCAGCAGTTCCTCGCCGCGCGCTGAGCTGCGGTAATCGGGATGAACCGCCACACAGGCCATTTCGCCGATTTTCTCTTCCGGATACGGATAGAGTGCGGCACAGGCAATGGTGGTGTTATCGCGCTCAATAATGGTGAATTTGTCGATTTCCATTTCCAGCTGTTCGCGGGAGCGGCGTACCAGAATACCCTGTTGCTCCAGCGGGCGGATAAGCTCGAGGATACCGCCGATATCATTGATATTGGCGCGTCGTGTTTGTTCTGAACTCTCCATCACAATCTGTGTCCCGATACCGTCACGGGAGAACAGTTCCTGGATAAGTGCACCGTCTTCCTGGTAACTGAGCAGATGGCTGCGTTTCACCCCCCGGCGGCAGGCTTTGACTGCACCGCGCAGGAAACGGACTGTCCCGGAATAGTAATCGCCGCTGCCTTCCAGTGCCTGTACATAATGTTCGGCATCATTCGGGTGCATCTCGGAGATAATTCCCCCGTCATCTGCTACCACACCTTGTGCGGAGCAGAAACCTATCAGTTTTTCCGCTTTCAGTTTGATGGCGATCTGTGTGGCAATGGCTTCTGACGTCAGGTTAAAACTTTCACCGGTGACCGAGACTGCCACCGGGCCAATCAGCACGATGCCGCCGTTATTGAGCTGGCGGTTGATGGCATCTTCATCGATCCGGCGGATGCGTCCGCTGTGGCAGTAATCAGTACCGTCATCCACCCCCAGAGGCTGAGCTATCACAAAATTTCCGCTCACCACATTGATATGCGCGCCCTGCAATGGTGTGTTACTCAGACACATCGACAGGCGGGCGGTGATATCCAGCTGTAACTGGCCCGCTGCCTGCTTGACCAGTTCGAGGGTTCTGGCATCCGTCACGCGGGTATTTTTGTGATAAACCGGCTCACACTGATGAGCCAGCAGGTTCTTTTCAATTTGCGGACGTGCGCCGTACACGACAATCAGCCGTATTCCGAGGCTGTGCAGCAAGCCGATATCATTGACAATATTAGGAAAATTTTCATGCTCGATAGCTTCGCCGCCCAGCATCACCACAAATGTTTTGCCATGGTGAGCATTAATATAAGGAACTGACTGACGGAATCCGTCTACCAGTTCGATACTGCGTTCTTTCATAACACTCCTCGCAAGTGAATTTTTATTCTAAATTTATGTATTTTTATTCTTTTTGGGCGGGAATAGCAAGTGCAAATTTTGGCCGCCGGTGAAGATTTTTCCGGGTTTTATGCCGCGTTATCGCCATATAAGCCAAAAATGCATAATGACAGGGCGCAAATGATTAGATAAAGTGCCGTTTAAATTATTTACGGAATAAATTGTTCTGTTTTCTTATTTTCCGGTTTTCATAACCCGCACCGGTTATTGTTGATTTGATTTACGCTATGGATATTTTTTCATGAGTCATTCTGAACATGATGCGTCACGCCGTTTGTTACTGAAAGGAGCTGCGGCGTTTTGTCTGCTGAGTATCAGCCCGTTCGGCTTTGCGGCGGTGCCACAGATTGTGGCGGTGCGTATCTGGCCGGCATCCAGTTACACCCGTGTGACTATAGAGTCGGATCATCCGCTGAAATATAAGCAGTTTTCACTGCAAAACCCGGAACGTATTGTTGTCGATCTGAAAAACGTGCATCTCAACAGTGTGCTGAAAGGAATGGATAAACAGGTGCAGGATCGCGATCCGCATCTGAAGCTGATCCGTGTCGGTCAGAACGACCCGCAAACTGTCCGTCTGGTATTTGAAGTAAAACAGGCGATGAGCCCGCAGGTGCTGGAACTGACGCCGGTCGCTGAGTTTAAAAACCGTCTGGTGCTTGATTTTTATCCGAAAAATGGTTCGGCAACGGAAGACGATCCGCTGCTGGCGCTGCTGGAAGATTACAACCGCGGTGACCTGGAAGAGAGCCTGCCGCGTGAAACGCCGAAACCGGGTAAAGCCGGTCAGGACAGACCGATCGTGATCATGATTGATCCGGGTCACGGCGGGGAAGACCCGGGGGCTGTCGGGAAATACAAAACACGCGAAAAAGATGTGGTGCTGCAAATTGCCCGCCGTCTGAAATCGCTTATTGACCGCGAACCGGGCATGCGTGCCTATATGACGCGCAACGAGGATGTGTTTATTCCGCTGTCGGTGCGTGTAGCCAAAGCCCGTAAAATGCGGGCGGATCTGTTTGTCTCGATCCATGCGGATGCTTTTACCAACCGCTCTGCCAGAGGTTCGTCTGTCTTTGCGCTCTCAACGCGGGGCGCAACCAGTAATACCGCGAAATATCTGGCTCAGACCCAGAACGATGCGGATAAAATCGGGGGTGTCAGCAAAAGCGGCGACAAATACCTCGATCAGACCATGTTTGATATGGTGCAGAGCGCGAGTATCAAAGACAGCCTCAAATTCGGTTCAGAAGTACTGAATCGGATGAGAAATGTCAACAAACTGCATAAACGCACTGTTGATCAGGCTGGGTTTGCGGTACTGAAAGCGCCGGATATCCCGTCGATTCTGGTGGAAACCGCATTCATCAGTAACCTTGAGGAAGAGCGTCTGCTGAAAACGGCCAAATTCCAGCAGGAGATGGCAAATTCTATTTTCCAGGGGATTAAGGCGTATTTTGCCAATGGCGGTGCCGTCGCGCGGCGTAACTGAAAATGCTATGCATCACAAGGATGTGGTGTGAAACAGGCAGTATTACAGAGCGTTACCAATATAGTTATGCACCGAATTAACAGTATTTCAGGGAAACTGATTGCGAATTTTTCAGGAGAAGTAACAGGGAAATCTGTCAGAAGAGTGGTTGCGGGGGCCGGATTTGAACCGACGACCTTCGGGTTATGAGCCCGACGAGCTACCAGGCTGCTCCACCCCGCGTCCGATTGTGTTAATGATATAAAGATTGGTTGCGGGAGCCGGATTTGAACCGACGACCTTCGGGTTATGAGCCCGACGAGCTACCAGACTGCTCCATCCCGCGTCCGGATATCATTAACTGAGCATATCAAATTGTATTTCACAGACATCGCATTTTATAAACAAAATTGGTTGCGGGAGCCGGATTTGAACCGACGACCTTCGGGTTATGAGCCCGACGAGCTACCAGGCTGCTCCATCCCGCGTCTGTGAGGCGCCCACTATACTCAGGATGGGAACTGATGCAAGTTTTTTCTTGATAAAAATCTATCCCACCCCCCGATTTGGTTAATTATCCGGCTTATTGCCGGTTTTTTGTTCATTCAGCCGGATGATTGTTCAGCGGAGAAAATGAAACCGGTTGCATAATAAAAGCGATTTGATATCGTTCGCATACATATTGTATTAATTCAAATTATTAGTTGGCGGATGGGTATGAACAAAACCGGCAGGTATTTGTTGTGCGGTGTATTGTTTTCGTTATTGGTTGGCTGTGAATCACGCCCGACAGATAAAGGTCAGCAGTATAAAGACGGGCATCTGACGCAGAATTTACAGGAAGTGGCAAACGTCAACAGCTCCGGCGTGCCGGTGAACGGTTCTGATTTTCTGAAACAGGTGGAAGCCATCCGGACAACCTCACCGCGCCTGTACAATCAGTACAGTGGGAGTTTCCGTGCTGTTGAAAACTGGCTGCGCGCCGGTGCGGATACCGCTCAGCTGCGGCAGTTCAATCTGCACACTTATCAGATGGAAGGCAAAGATAACTACGGAAACGTACAGTTTACCGGTTATTACACACCTGTTGTTCAGGCCCGTCATACCCGTCAGGGCGAGTTTCAGTATCCCATTTACCGTATGCCGCCAAAAAAAGGCAGCCGCCTGCCGAGCCGCGCTCAGATCTATCGTGGTGCGCTGAGTGATAACTATGTTCTCGCCTACAGCAATTCACTGATGGATAACTTCCTGATGGATGTTCAGGGTAGCGCCTATATTGATTTTGGTGATGGTTCTGAGCTGAATTTTTTCGCTTATGCCGGGAAAAACGGACACGGTTATACCAGTATCGGCCGTGTCCTGATTGAACGCGGAGAGGTGGAGAAGAAAGATATGTCGATGCTGGCGATCCGCCGGTGGGCTGATAATCATTCTCCGCAGGAAGTGCAGGAATTACTGGAGCAAAACGCCTCTTTTGTCTTTTTCACCCCGAAGCAGTATGCGCCGGTGAAAGGGGCAAGTGCGGTGCCGCTGATTGCCAAAGCCTCTGTGGCATCGGATAAAACACTGATCCCGCCGGGTACCACGCTGCTGGCGGAAGTGCCGGTGCTGGATAATCAGGGTAATTTTACCGGCCGTTATGATATGCGTCTGATGATTGCCCTGGATGTCGGCGGCGCTATCAAGGGGCATCACTTCGATATTTATCACGGTATCGGCCACGATGCCGGGCTGATGGCCGGATTCTACAACCATTACGGCCGGGTCTGGGTGCTGAAAAAAGGTATCCCGCCGATCCTGAATCCGGTACTGTAGTCTTTCATTCCTGAGGTGTATACTTCGCAATGAAGTATACACCAGCATTATTTATCCGTCATTTCTGTCATTTTTCACCGCAGGTTTCTGTATTATGCAAACCCTTTTATCTGATGCTTATCTGCAGCGTTTTGCCGGTATCGGGCGTCTTTATGGTCAGCAGGCTCTCCGTTTATTTGCCCGCTCTCATTTTTGTGTTGTCGGCATCGGTGGTGTCGGTTCATGGGCAGCGGAAGCGCTGGCACGTACCGGGATTGGTACTATTACACTGATTGATATGGATGATGTGTGTGTGACCAATACCAACCGCCAGATCCACGCGTTGCAGGGTACAGTCGGGCAGCCGAAAACTGAGGTGATGCGGGAGCGGATCCTGGCAATTAACCCGAAATGTGTGGTGCATTGCACGGATGATTTTGTCACGCCGGACAATGTCGCGGAAATGATGAGCCCGGGATTTGATTATGTAATTGATGCTATCGACAGTGTCCGTCCGAAAGCGGCGCTGCTGGCCTACTGCCGCCGTAACAAGATTCCGCTGGTCACCACCGGTGGTGCGGGCGGTCAGATCGACCCGACACAGATTCAGGTCGCTGACCTGGCGAAAACCTTACAGGATCCGCTGGCGGCGAAACTGCGTGAACGCCTGAAATCAGATTACGGTGTGCGCAAAAACGGCAAAGGACGGCTCGGGATCGATTGTGTCTTCTCGACAGAGCCGCTGCGTTATCCGCAGGCGGACGGCAGTGCGGCCTGTGGCATGAAGAACAGTGCGGAAGGGAGTATGCGGATGGACTGTGCTGCCGGGTTCGGAGCCGCAACAGTGGTGACGGCATCCTTCGGGTTTGTGGCGGTCTCCCATGCACTGAAAAAACTGGTGGCAAAAGCAGAGCGGGCCGCTGCTGAATAATCCGGTCAGGCGCTGAACCGCCGTGCGACAGCATGTGCGGCATCAATCAGTGCCTGAATCCCGTTCTGTCTGGACTGGCTGAGCTGCGCGCTCAGTCCGTACTGCTCATAAGCTGCGGATAAATCAGCGGATAACAGTGCTGCCGGTGTCAGTCCTTCCGCTTCGGTCAGTAATACGGCCAGCAGACCTTTGACAATCCGCCCGTCACTGTCACCCCAAAAATGCAGTGTGCCGTCGCTGCTGAGTGTGCCATCCAGCCAGACGCGGTTTTCACAGCCTTTAATTTCAGTTTCTTCATGTCTGCTTTCCGGCGGCAGTGCCGGTAACTGACGCGCCAGTATTACCAGCTGACGGTATTTTTCTTCCCATGAGCGGCAGGCGGAAAAGGTTTCCGTGAGCTGCTCACGGCGGATGGTGTGGCCGAACGGATGTGCCGGGAATGTGTGTGTCATTTTTTCTCTCAGTCGTCAGCCAGGATTTTAAGGGCAAAATGTACCGCCTGCACCAGCTGACGGATATCATCCGGCTGATTATACGGCATAAAGGAGACCCGCAGACAGCCTTCTGTTCCCAGCGCCTGACACAACGGCTGCGCACAGTGTTGTCCGTGGCGCAGGGCGATATTTTTCTCCGCCAGCAGTGTGGCGATATCGCTGTGATGGATACCATCGATATTAAATGCCAGCAGCGGGCTGCCGGGGCTGCGGTAACTGCGGAAACCGGGCAGTGCCGCGAGCCGCTGCTCAGCACTGTCACACAGTCCAACGGTGTAATCGTGGGCGGCGGTAAGATCCACCGTATCCAGCCAGTGGAGGGTTTCACCGAATGCGGTGACACCGGCTACATTCGGTGTGCCGGCTTCAAAACGGGCAGGAACCGGTGCCGGGGTAAAACTGAAAAAATCGGTGTCTGTCAGCATCTTGCCGCCGCCCTGCCACGGCTGCATGTCACTGAGCAGTCCGGGGCGGCCGTACAGAACACCCAGCCCGTTCGGACCATACAGCTTGTGGGCGGAAAACGCATAGAAATCGACATCACTGAGCGTCACATTCAGCGGTCGGTGGGCCACGCCCTGGGCACCGTCAGCGACAATCAGAGCACCGTGCTGATGTGCCAGCTGTGCCGCCCGGATAATATCCGGCTGACACCCGGTGACATTGGACATCTGCGTGACCGCCACCAGCCGGGTTCGGGGTGATAACAGGGTTGCCAGTTGATCACAGCAGAGCGTTCTGTCCGCCGTCAGCGGCCATTTTACCAGTTTTGCTCCGGTTTGCTGTGCCAGCATGATCCACGGGATCAGGTTGGAATGGTGCTCCAGCTCACTGACAATGATTTCATCTCCCTGTTGCATCCGCGGGCGGAAAAAGCCCTGAGCGACCAGGTTAAGGGATTCGGTAGTGCCTTTTGTCCAGATACAGCTGCGGGCATCCTCTGCCTGAATCAGTTGCCGCACGGCTTCACGGGCCTGTTCAAATTGCGCTGTGACAGCTCTGGCCTGACGGTGATGGCTGCGGTGAACGGTCGCTCCGCTGTCGTTCTGATAATAGCGTGCGGTGGCCTGTGTCATCACCTCCGGTTTAAGGGCGGTGGCGGCGCTGTCGAGAAAAACAGTGTTGCCGGCAGTACCGGGGAAGGCGCGGCGGAATGTATCGGGAGAGAAGGTTTTCATCAGTATAATCAACGGCGGTCTGAGATAAACAGAACTTATGCAAAAAGTGCGGTATCCGGTACATCAGCGGCAGGAGCCTGCCGGTGACCGGCCGGATCGCCGGGGGTAGCACCGCCGGCGACGGTTTACTATAATCAACATCGTGACGGCTTTCCAGACGAAGGAAACGTATCTGCGGACGGAAGGCAAAAAAAAGCACCGCAATCGGCGGTGCATTCAAAAAATCACTATGGACAGACAGGGTAAATGTACAGGAAGTGAAAAAAACAGTAGCTTAAGCTACTATGTCCGGAACTCCCGGACAACTTGCAAACACAACATCACAACCACATAGCCAAAAGTTTTGCAGTATCGCTACCGTTCAACTTTTCGTTCCGGCTTAGGAAGTGGGCATACTATAGGTATTTGCTGGTGTATCATCAAGGGACAATTTATAATGCTTCGGATTATAAAAACTAATCCCAGCTAAACTTACGTTACCGGTATCCGGATCAGACAGAAAACCAGAAAATGTCCAAACGATTGCCTCCGCTCAATGCGCTGCGTGTCTTCGATGCTGCCGCCCGTCATTTAAGTTTTACTAAGGCGGCGGAAGAGCTCTTTGTGACTCAGGCCGCAGTGAGCCATCAGATGAAAAGCCTGGAAGATTTCCTCGGGCTGAAATTATTCCGCCGCCGGAACCGTTCGTTGTTGCTGACGGAAGAGGGGCAGAGTTATTATCTCGATATTAAGGAGATCTTCTCAGCAATAAACGATGCCACGCGCAAACTTCAGGCGCGCAGTGCCAAAGGGGCACTGACTGTCAGCCTGTCACCGAGTTTCGCGATTCAGTGGCTGGTGCCGCGTTTGTCTGGTTTCCATCAGGCTTATCCGGGGATTGATGTGCGGATCCAGGCGGTTGACCGCGAAGAAGATAAACTGGCCGATGATGTGGATGTGGCGATTTTTTACGGCAGGGGTAACTGGCCGGGTCTGCGCACAGACCGTCTGTATGCGGAATATCTGATACCGGTGTGTGCGCCGTCACTGATGACCGGTGAACGGCCGCTCAAAACGCTGACCGATTTGTCGTATCATACACTTCTGCATGATTCATCCCGCCGTGACTGGCAGGCGTATATCCGCCAGGCGGATTTACAGCCGCAGGTCAATGTGCAGCACGGGCCTATTTTCAGCCACAGTGCGATGGTGATTCAGGCCGCAGTACACGGGCAGGGCGTGGCACTGGTCAATAATGTTATGGCAAAAAATGAACTGGATGCCGGTCGCCTGGTGTGCCCGTTTAAAGATATTCTGGTCAGTAAAAATGCGTTTTATCTGGTGTGTCAGGACAGTCAGGCTGATTCCGGTAAAATCGCAGCATTCCGTCAGTGGATTATGGCGCAGGCGGCGAGTGAACAGGAAAAACTAGGTTGGATGACAAGTGAGCAGGATTAACCTGAACATCACATAAGGTATGGCAAATGAATAGTCGGTTGATGTTAATTTTTGCCGGTTTCAGCGGCTTTTTTTATGTTGCATTCGGCGCAATCGGATCGCACCTTTTAACTCCGGTTCTGGCAAAGCACCAGATGGACTGGATTAATCTGGGTCTCCAGTACCAGATCTCACATACACTCGCCCTGATGGGGCTTGCCGCTGTGCTGATGCGCAAAGTGGTATTGTGGTTTTACTGGAGCGGACTGTTTTTCGGGATCGGCATTCTGCTGTTCTCCGGCAGCCTGTATTGTATGGCGCTGTTACAGATGAAATATTTTGCCTATTTTACGCCGGTTGGCGGGGTAAGTTTCCTGTTAGGCTGGTTTTGTGTATTAATCGGCGCGTTGCGTCTAAGGAAAGTGGCTTCCGGCCATGAATAAAATAGCATTATATTGCCGTCCGGGGTTTGAAAAAGAGTGTGCGGCGGAGATTACGGATAAAGCCGGGCGTCTTGAGATTTTTGGTTTTCCGCGGGTTAAAGAGAACAGCGGTTATGTCATTTTTGAATGCTATCAGCCGGATGATGCCGATCGCATTGCAAAAGAGATCCCGTTTAAAGAACTGATTTTTGCCCGTCAGATGATCGTCGTCGGCGAACTGCTGAAAAACTTACCCGAAAATGACCGGATTTCACCGATCATGGGGATGCTGACCGGCGTGGTGGAGCGTGCCGGTGATCTGCGTGTCGAGGTGCCTGACACCAACGAAGCCAAAGAACTGATGAAATTCTGCCGTAAATTCACGGTGCCGCTGCGTTCGGCACTGCGGCAGGAAAAACTGTTGCTGGCGAAAGAGAACCGGGGACGTCCGGTTATCCACGTCTTCTTTATTGCGCCGGGCTGCTGCTATGTCGGTTATTCGTATTCGAATAATAACTCCATGTTCTACATGGGGATCCCGCGTCTGAAATTCCCGTCAGATGCACCGAGCCGCTCCACACTCAAGCTGGAAGAAGCATTCCATATGTTTATTCCGTATGATGAGTGGGAAGAACGTCTGGAAGGCGGATTACAGGCGGTGGATCTGGGCGCATGCCCGGGTGGCTGGACTTATCAGCTGGTTAAACACAGCATGCGTGTTCAGGCAGTGGATAACGGGCCGATGGCCGAAAGCCTGATGGAAACCGGTCAGGTTCGCCATCACCGTGAAGACGGCTTTAAATTTGTGCCGACATCCAAAAACATTACCTGGCTGGTCTGCGATATGGTAGAAAAACCGGCGAAAGTAGCCGCGCTGATGACTACCTGGATGGTTAACGGCTGGTGCCGTGAGACGATTTTCAACCTCAAACTGCCGATGAAAAAGCGCTATGAAGAGGTATCCCATATCCTCGAAAAAATGGCCGCTGAAATGAAAGAACAGGGCGTGAATGCACTGATCCACGCGAAACATCTGTATCATGACCGAGAGGAAATTACGGTGCATGTCCAGCGGGTGTGGGGTGCTTATAACCCTGATCGGGTATTCTGATTAATAATCCCGGCAACATAATTGCCGGGATTATTTTTTACGTCACTTTATCTCCGGCAGGAAAGAGATATCCATGAAATATTTATCAGGATTTTTCGTGTCTACATAAACGGTGACAAACTCCTGATTAATAAACGGTGCCGGGTCAAACGCAATATTGCGGCTGTGGTACAGTTTCACCGTATTTTCGGCGCTATCGTGTACCTGCGCCACAATCTGAAACGGACAACGGCCGTTAATGCTGACCATGGTGTTCATGCTCACTTCACTGATTCTGGCTTTGACCGGCATCCCTTCCCGCAGCAGGCGCTGACCGGATTTTCCCCGCAAATACATGACAGCCAGAGGCAGCAGGCCGACCAGTGCAAATACCGTCCCCATGCCGAGGAGAATCACTGCTCCGCCGTACATACCGCCGAAGGAGTGGATAACCGCGTTATCCGGGTTACCGGACTGATAAATAATATCAATATCATCACCCAATGCATTACGGTACCCGCTGCTGCAATAAGTGGATTCCATGACATACTCTTCCTGCCCGTCAGTGTATTTCACCACAGGGCAGTAGGAGACACTGTTATCCGAACGATGCACTGACAGATCGACGATTTGCCCGGTAACCACAATCCCGCTTCTCTCCTGTGAATAACCGGAAAAATATAAGTAACTGCCACTCATCAGCATCAGCAAACCAATGACAGTAAAAATCCATAAAATAATTCGTGCTTTCGTGAACATAGATTATCCGCCAGCTGATTAACATATTAATAAAACTGAGTGTAGAGGATGAGCTCCGGTTTACCTGACTATTTTAACTTAAGCTAAATTTTACCGGGATTATTCAGGCTGTGGCAGAAACGAAATATCCATGTAATATTTGCGGGGATTTCGTTGATCAAGATACACCGTCACATATTCCTGATGAATATAAGGTGCCGGATTAAAGCCGAGATTCGGGCTGTAGTAAAGAGTTAGTGTATTATCGGCAGGGCTATACAGCTGTGCCTCGATTTGGTACGGATGGTGCCCGTTAATACTGATTGTTGTGTTGAAAATCACGTTCGTTATTTTCACACGAATGGGGATTCCTTCGCGCAGCAGGCGCATTCCGGATTTTTTCCGCACCGCCATAATAATAAAAGGCAGTGAGCCAATCAGCGCAAAAGGGCCCCCCATAAAGAGAAGAAAGATTGGCCGGGCGTAGAGAGCGGGCAATGAGTATATTCCTGCATTCTGTGTGTCTCCGGGGGAATACGCGATCTCAGCGAAGTCGCCTGCGGCATACCGGTTGCCGCCGGAACAGGATGACGAAGTAAATGTGAAAGTATCCCCGTTGGCGGTATGGCGGATCACCGGGCAGAGAACCGGTTTATTTTCATAGGAACGCGATCGGCTGAAATCCGCAATCAGCCCGGTGGCGGTGATACTGTTCTGCTGCTCATGGTAAGTCTGGTATGCAAGGCCGGCGGCGGCCAGCAGCATAATCAGGCCGATTACCATGAAAGTACCGGCAATATAGCGAAGCTGAGTAAACACAGGCACTCCGTTTGTCTGGTTTAAGGGTTACTGTTCCCCGCCGGTAACCGCAGCTGGCTGAGATTACTCTGTAAGTGCAGATCCCGTTTCAGGGTGGCGACATCACGGCAGCAGTAAGCCATTGCTTTTCCGTCGATCAGTTTCTGACGCCATTTTTCCGGTACCTGATCAATATTATTGTAGAGTGATTCCAAATTGGCAAAGGTGCTGAGCAGCGCCGCTGCTGTTTTCGGGCCGATACCGGTGATCCCCGGAATTTTACTGCTGCTGATGCCGCTCAGACCCCAGAAATCCGGCAGTTGCTGCGCGGTAACGCCAAATTCTGCCGCAATAAACGGCATATCGAGCCAGCGTTTCCGGAAATAGTCGCGGATCTGAATCTGCGGTGAGAGCAGCTGGCAGTAACCTTTGTCGGTGGAGACAATTGTCACCCGGTGTCCCGCCTGACCGACTTTATCCGCCAGTGTGGCGGCGAGGTCATCGGCCTCATCCCCTTCGGAATGCCATGCTCTGATACCGTGACGGGCAAACATCTCCCGCAGCAGCGGCAGTTCCTGCCGGACAACTTCCGGCATTTCACTGCGGCCGGCTTTGTAACCCGGCAGCAGCTGATGACGCCAGCTGTGACTGCGGTCGTTTTCATCAAAGACCGTAACGGCGTGTGTGGGTTGTGCATGGCTCAGGATCTGCATCAGCGCCTGCTCACAGACCAGCAGGCCGGACTGGCTCTGCACGGCGTAGACCCGGCGGATCAGATTCATTGCATCGATAATCAGTAAATGGATCATAGTCGCTATATATAATTTCCCCGCCGGCGGCGGGGAAGCAGTTCAGAGAAAAAGTATCAGCGGATGATTTCGTAGCATGGCTCGTAAGCCGTGCCGCCCGGTAATTTCATCCGGTGCTGTTCAACAAACCCGCGCAGCATCACATCCATCCGTTGCATAATGGCTTCTTCGCCGTGGATTTTGAACGACCCGTGTTCTGCGATTGCCTGCATGCCGTTTTCCTTCACGTTACCGGCGACGATGCCGGAGAAGGCACGGCGCAGATCTGCTGCCAGTTTTTCCGGCTCCTGATTGCGGTACAGGTTCAGCGCGGCCATATTTTCATGTGTCGGCTCAAACGGATGCTGCAAATCACCGGCAATTTTAATCGACCAGTTAAAGCTGTAAGCATCCCCGGTACTGCGGCGGTTATCTTTCACTTCCGGCATTGCGCGTTTCATCACGCGGGCAACTTCCACCGGATCGTCGATAATGACCTGATAATGACGGGTTGCTTCCTCGCCCAGGGTATTGACCACGAAATCATTAAGCACGCGGAAATAATCAGCACTCTCTTTCGGTCCGGTCAGCACCAGCGGCAGTACCTGATCTTTGTTATCCGGATGCATCAGGATCCCCAGCAGATAGAGCAGCTCTTCGGCAGTACCGACCCCGCCCGGGAAGATGATGATCCCATGCGCCAGACGGACAAAGCTCTCCAGCCGTTTTTCGATATCCGGCATGATGATAAGCTCGTTCACCAGCGGGTTAGGCGGCTCGGCAGCAATAATAGACGGTTCGGTCAGGCCGATAAAACGGCTGTTTTTGTAGCCCTGTTGCGCATGGCCTACAGCGGCACCTTTCATCGGTGCTTCCATCGCACCCGGCCCGCAGCCGGTACAGATATTCAGTTCACGCAGCCCCAGCTCGTTACCGACTTTACGTCCGTACAGGTATTCGGTTTCATTGATGGAGTGACCGCCCCAGCAGACGATCATGCTCGGATCTTCATCAATATGCAGCGCCCGGGCATTGCGCAGGATAAAGAAAATCAGGTTGGTGATATGTGCGCTGTTGTCCAGGTTCAGGCCGCGGCAGCGTTCTGCATCGGTGATCTGGGTCTGTACGAACAAAATATCACGCAGTACGGCAAACAGGTTGGCCTGGAGTGAACGGATAATTTTGCCGTCAACAAACGCATTCTGCGGCGGATTCACCAGTTCGAGTTTTACTCCGCGCTCACGTCGCAGCACGTTAATGTCAAAATCCGGGAAGCGGGACAGTAATTCATGGCTGTTATCCATCTGGCTGCCGGAATTCAGTACCGCCAGCGAACAGTTGCGGTACAGACGATACAGGTGACTGCTTGCTGTCCGTTTCAGAACATCAACTTCAAGCTGGGAAAGCAGATCCATAGAGCCTAACGGGCTGATATGTGTGATCAAGTAAAACTCCTTGTTATCCCGTGGATAAATTGTAGTCGTACAGGTTGCGCGCTGTCTGCCTCACTGGCGGGCGAGACGGTCCGCAGACGGTGTAAAGTCCGTATTAGTGCGCCACGGATTGATGTCCAGCCCGCCGCGCCGTGTATAACGGGCGTAGACAGTCAGGGCAGCCGGGCGGCAGTATGTGTTCAGATCGGTAAAAATCCGCTCAACACACTGCTCATGAAACTCGTTATGGTTGCGGAATGACACCAGATACCGCAGCAGTTTCTTACGATCAATTCCGGGGCCGCGATAGTGTATGGCAACGGAGCCCCAGTCAGGCTGCTGTGTAATCAGGCAGTTTGATTTTAGCAGGTGGCTGACTAATGTTTCCTCAACGACATCGTCATTTTCATTGACGGCACCAATAAGATAATCACTGCTGAACTGATAATCAGTAATAGTAATATCCTGATAATCAATACACTCGCCGGTAAAATCAATGATTTTTTGTTGTGTGAACTGATCAGGCCGCAGTAGTTCCACGGTTACGTTTCCCTGCGCACAGGCGCTTAAATCCTGCTCCAGTGTACGGCGGACATCATCCGCAGAGGTAAAAACAGTCTGGTTGAAGCTGTTGAGATAGAGCTTGAAGCTCTTGGATTCAATCAGATTCAGCCCGGCCGCATCCAGGGAAACATAGCCGAGCGCAATGCAGGGCACGCCGTTCGGCTGTAACCAGGAAAGCTCATAGAGTGTCCACAGATCCGCGCCGCGAAAAGGCAGACTATCCGCATGCAGATGCAGTGCATCCCGGTTAAGGCTGCGCGGCACACCCTGTAACAGTGCGGGATTGTAATGCTGCTCATAACCGGTTTTTTTACCGAGCGTCAGTGACGCCAGTTCAGCTTTTCCTTCATACAGAGACATAAATAACCCTTTTACATCAGGTGATAAAATAGTACCGCCTGTCGCCAATACAGCCTGTCATACGTTACTATAGCGGCATGATACTTTTATGTTTAACAGGTTTTGCGATATGACCCGGACAGTTTCTCAGGCGTTACATCAGTTTACCCGGCATTATGTCGGTTTATGGCAGGAAAAAACAGGCTTACCGCCGGTCAGCCATGATCTTTATGACATTCCTTCCCCGTGTATTATCCGTACCGGCGATGAATGCGTGTATTGGGAACCGGCGGAATTCACCGCGGACAAACAGTTACAGCCGGTTGAAAAAGCCCTCGATATTCAGCTGCACCCGGATATCAGTGAATTTTACACACAGCAGTTTGCGGGAGATATGCAGGCTGTTTTTGAGGATATTCAGCTCAGTCTGGTGCAGGTCTGGAGTGAGAACGATTTTATCCGCTTACAGGAAAACCTGATTGGCCATCTGGTCACGCAGCGCCGCCTGAAACTGCCGCCGACACAGTTTATCGCTGTACTGGAATCGGAGTTCGACATGATTTCTGTCTGTAACCTGAGCGGTGAAGTGCTCCTCGAAACTTTCGGCACTACAAAACGGCGGGTGCTGGCAGCGGATACGGCATCATTTCTGTCACAACTGACAGCGGTATGCCCGGTATAAATATCACTGACAGCGGTGTGGGATTTTACCGGTGATGACTGTAATACAGATTGCCTGAAAATCATGAATTACTTAGAATAATTATTAAATTCAGTTGGTTAGTTTTTTTATGCGGCTATGATTTACGGCCGGTATTATTGCCTGTCACTGATGGCTGCGGCATGCTGTCTGCGTTCATAAGGAAGTGGACGGAAATACACGGATGTATTTTCAGCAGAGACAGGATGTTATTTTATTAAAAATGAGGGGGAAGTTTTCCCCCTCGTTTTTAATCCCTCCCGCAAATCCCCGCTATACCTTTTTATGCCTGCCGGACAGGAATTGATTTTTACTTATCTGACCTCAATGTTACGCTACAGACATCAGCGGCATCTGCTGCGGGAAAATGAATTTTACAGCGTAAACAGGTTTTAGTTATGACAAAACATCAGCAGATTACTGCGATCCTGACGGTCATTGAGAATGAGATGCGTGCCGTCGATCTGTGGCAGGGGCAGCCTCCGGCGGCAGATGCATTTGAGAGTGAACTGCCGTTTGCGGTGGATACCATGAATGCCCACGAATGGTTACAGTGGATCCTTATCCCGCGTCTGTATGCCATGATTGAGCAGGGCGCGGAACTACCGTCTGCCTTTCAGATAGCCCCGTATTTTGAAGAGCATTACAGAGGGGACGAACAGGCCGCTCGCTATCTGGTGCTGCTTAACCACTTACGGGCACTGGACGGGCTTTTCGCGTGATGCAGCCATTACTGGAAATCTGTTATCAGGATGAACACATCATCGCGGTGAATAAACCTGCCGGATGGCTGGTACACCGCAGCTGGCTTGATCGCCATGAAACGGTATTTGTGATGCAGACACTGCGCGACCAGATTGGTCAGCATGTTTTTCCGGTTCACCGCCTGGACAGACCGACTTCCGGCGTATTGCTGATGGGGTTATCGTCTGAGGTGGCCCGCCTGCTGTCACAGCAGCTTGAGCGGCATGAAATGCAGAAAACCTATCATGCGGTGGTGCGCGGCTGGATAGAAGAAGCCGCAACACTGGATTACCCGCTGGTGGAGGAGCTGGATAAAATCGCTGATAAATTTGCGGAGGAAAAACCGGCGCAACCGGCAGTGACACACTACCGTCCGCTGGCGAAAGTGGAGTGTCCGGTGGCTATCGGGCGCTATCCCACATCCCGTTTTACCCTGATGGAACTGAGGCCGGAAACCGGGCGCAAACATCAGCTGCGCCGCCATATGCAGCATCTGCGCCACCCGATTATCGGCGATACCGCGCACGGCGATTTGCGTCAGAACCGGGGATTCACAGAACATTTCGGCAGCCGCAGGCTGATGCTGCACGCATCAGAACTGGTGCTGACGCATCCGGTCAGCGGAGAGCCGCTGGTGTTGCATGCCGGTTTCGACGAATCCTGGCAGCGGGTGGCTGAACAGCTTGGCTGGACATTACCATGAGTAGTAATGATTTGATTTTACTGATGAAAAAGGACGGATGATGGCACGTATCGGTATTTTTATCGGCACAGTTTACGGCAATTCACTGGCTGTGGGTGAAGAAGCACAGACCATTCTGGAACAAGCCGGTCATGATGTGGTGTTATTTGATGAACCGGAACTGTCACAGTGGAAAGAATATCTCACGGATGTGGTGCTGGTGATCACTTCCACCACCGGGCAGGGCGATTTGCCGGATAATATCCGCGAACTGTTTGCCGGTCTGCGGGATGACATCGGCTATCAGCCGTCACTGCGCTACGGTATTATCGCGCTGGGTGACAGCAGTTATGATAATTTTGCCGGCGGTGGCCGCCAGTTCGGTGAATTATTGCAGGAGCAGCAGGCGCAGCGCATCGGAGAGATGCTGGTGATTGACGGGGCAGAGGTTGCTGTGGCGGAAGAGTTCGCGCAGCCGTGGCTGACGGCCTGGGCGGCGCTGGTCAGCTGATCACGGAAAATGACGCCGCAGCGGCTTCACAGCGTTGCGGCATCGTTTTATCCGGTTACTTGCGGGTCAGTTTTTCCAGATCGCTTTCAATTTCGGCGATCTTATTGGACACCACATGCTCCAGATGGCGGAGATCGTCCAGGATCTTACGTTTCAGATCGATTTCCGGCATTGCGCTTTCGGTCTGCTGACAAATGGTATCCAGCTCTTCGATGACATAACGCAGGTTGCTGTTGATCTCATTAATCTCTTTGAAACCCTGTGCATCCTGAATTGTTTTGCGCTGACGCGGGTACTTGAACTTCACGCTTTTGGCAAAAAACTCACCTTTATCCTTGCGGAAATAGATTTTCAGAATGTCATTGTTCGCTTCCTGACGAAGTGTGTAGCGATCAATATCTTCAGGATGCGTAATTCCCAGACTTTTTAAATTGTCATACATGTGCGCCACCTATTGATTGTTATTCTGTCCTGTTCCCGCCGCAAAAGGCGGAAGATAAGATGCACGGATAAAAAAATAGCGGAGTTATTATCCGCTATTTCTGAGATTAGTCTATGGTTCGTAACAATTCATTAATTCCGACCTTGCCGCGCGTTTTTTCATCCACTTTTTTGACAATCACCGCACAATAGAGGCTGTAACGGCCATCTTTTGACGGCAGATTGCCGGAGACGACAACAGAACCTGCCGGGACACGACCGTAATGGATTTCGCCGGTTTCGCGATCATAGATTTTGGTACTCTGGCCGATATACACGCCCATGGAAATCACTGAGCCGGTTTCCACAATCACCCCTTCCACTACTTCGGAACGTGCGCCGATAAAGCAGTTGTCCTCAATAATGGTCGGATTGGCCTGTAATGGTTCTAATACCCCGCCGATGCCGACACCGCCGGAGAGATGCACATTTTTCCCGATCTGCGCACAGGAGCCGACGGTTGCCCAGGTATCGACCATCGTGCCTTCATCCACATACGCACCGATGTTGACGTAAGACGGCATCAGCACGGTATTGCGGGCGATAAATGCACCACGGCGGGCTGCCGCAGGCGGTACCACACGGAACCCTTCACGTTCAAAACGTTCCTGATCGTAATCCGCGAATTTCATCGGGACTTTATCAAAGTAACGGGATTCAGCTCCGTCCATCACCTGATTGTCACTGATACGGAAGGAGAGCAGCACAGCTTTTTTCAGCCACTGATGTGTCACCCAGGTGCCGCCGGTTTTTTCAGCGACCCGCAGTTTGCCGCAGTCCAGTAACTCAATCACCTGATTAACTGCGTCACGCAGTGCAGGAGTGGCGGTTGCTGGTGTAACAGCGGCGCGATCTTCAAAGGCGGATTCAATAATGGCCTGTAATTGCTGCATCTGTGTTAGTTTCCTTTTATCTGGTGATTTGATGAATTTACTCTGTTTTATCCTTTGAATTGAGGGCTTTTGTCAACCGCTCAGTCAGTTCTTCCTGAATATTTTTATCCAGCGCTTTATTATCCTTATCTGTCAGAATAAAAATATCCTCGACTTTTTCGCCGGTTGTGGTGATTCGTGCGCCGTGCAGCTGTAGCCCCAGCCCGGCAAAAATCTGACCGACCTGTGCCAGCAGACCGGGTTTATCCAAAGCATATAATTCCATGTAACTGCGCAGGCCGCGTTTATTGTGGATAAATTTTACCCGTGTCGGGACATCAAAATGGCGCAGTTTGGCGGGGGCGGCCCGGGTGCGGTGATCCGGCACATAATCCGTGGTGACCGCACAGGCCAGTGCTTTGCGGATGGTGTCATGGCGGTCGGCGGCGAGCGGCTTGCCGTCCGGCTCCAGCACCACAAAGGAGTCCATCGCCATATCGTCCCGGTTGGTGAAAATCTGTGCGTTCTGGACACTGAGATTACGGCGGTCCAGCTCACTGACCACAGAGGCAAACAGGGACGGGCGGTCGTTACACCAGATAAAAATTTCACTGCCGCCGTGGCTGCGCTGGTTACTGATAAGGATCAGCGGTGATGCCATATCATTTTTCAGCAGTGCCCCGGCGTGCCAGGCTAGCTGCTCCGGGGTATGGCGCAAAAAATAATCCGCATGACAGCGCGACCAGAACTGACGCAGTTTTTGCTCATCGGCACCGTCCTGGCGCAGCAGCGCAAGCGCGCGGTCGCGGTGATGACGGATCCGCTGGCGCAGATTCGGTTTGTTATGCACACCGCGTAATAACTGGTTCTCTGTGCTGATAAACAGTTCGCGCAGCAGGCTGCGCCGCCAGCCGTTCCAGAGTGAGGCATTGGTCGCCCATATATCGGCAACGGTCAGGCAGATAAGGTAACGGAGCCGCTCTGTGCTCTGCACTTCACCGGCAAAGGTACGGATCACCTCCGGATCCTGAATATCCCGGCGCTGCGCGGTCACAGACATCAGCAGGTGTTTTTCCACCAGCCAGCTGACCAGATCGGTATCTGCTTCGTTCAGGTCGTGATATTTGCAGAATTCCCGCGCATCCGCCGCACCAATGACGGCATGGTCGCCCTGTCTGCCTTTGGCGATATCGTGGAACAGTGCTGCAAGGCGCAGCAGTTCAGGCTGAGGGAGCTTCGGCCAGACATCCACACACACCGGATGATTCATCCGCTCGGATTCCAGCCCGAATGTATCGATTTTCCCCAGTACCCGCAGTGTGTGCTCATCCACGGTATAAGTGTGGAACAGATCGAACTGCATCTGCCCGACGATATTACCCCACAGTGGCATATACGCCCCCAGCACGCCATGACGGTGCATCGGGACAAAGGCGGCGCTCACACCGCGGGGATGACGGAGAATCGCGATAAACAGCTCTCTGGCCTGCGGGTATTCCATCAGCGGGCGGCTGAGATGACGCCGGGCATGACGCAACCGGCGCAGTGTACCGGAGTGGATGCCGGTGATGGTGTCATCACAGGCCATCCGGTAAAACATCCGCATAATGGCGGCGGGATCCTCACTGAACAGCGAATCACGGATAAGCCCTATGCGGTGTCCGTGAAGCTGAAATTCTGTATCCAGCGGTTTGGGAGTGTCATGGTGGCCGGTGTGCAGAATAGCTTCATCAAACAGTTGCAGCAGCATCTCATTGAGCTCGGACACCCGGCGGGTGACGCGGTAATAGGCTTTCATCATCCGTTCGGCCGGCTGATTGTTCCCGCCTTCATAACCGAGCTGCTCCGCCACGCTGAGCTGGCGGTCAAATAACAAACGGTTATCGTAGCGGTTCAGTGACAGATGCAGGGCAAAACGGATGCGCCAGAGCATATCCAGACACTCATTCAGCTCTTCCCGTTCGGCATCGGTCAGGAAACCGGAACCGGCCATTTCATACAGAGAGGTCGCGCCGAAATGACGGCGGGCCACCCAGAGCAGGGTGTGGATATCGCGCAGCCCGCCCGGACTGCTTTTGATATCCGGCTCCAGGTTATAACTGGTGCTGTGATAGCGGGCGTGACGCTCTTTTTGTTCTGCCAGTTTGGCGGCAAAAAAGTGCGGTGACGGCCAGAAGCTGTCATCAAATATCTGTCGCTGTAATTGCAGAAATAAGGTCAGAGTGCCGCAGATAAGGCGCGATTCAATCAGATTGGTGGCGACCGTCAGATCACCGAGCCCTTCGCGGATACATTCATCCAGGGTGCGGACACTGTGGCCGACAGTCAGTTTCAGATCCCACAGTATCGCAATAAACTCACCGATTTTCGGTGTGAGTGCCTCCGGCAGCGGTGTTCTGCTCAGCAGCAGAATATCAATATCCGACAGCGGGTGCAGTTCCCGGCGCCCGTAACCGCCGGTTGCCACCAGGGCGAAATCCGCCACATCATCAAAACTGAAAAATTGCCACAGGCGGATCAGCAACTGATCGATATAATCACTGCGGGTCAGCAACAGGGTATGGACCGGCTGCCCTTCACGGAAGGCTTCCGCCTGCCAGCAGCGGTAATGCTCCAGGTGTTTCCGCAGCACAGGTAACTGCAAATCATCATCGGTAAAGGATAACGGAGAGGCGGGTTTCAGGGCTGATGCGGTATTCCGGGCATTGTCCATACGGGATCCTTGTGACAGAGGCGTTCTGCTGCAAGGTTACTGCGTCAGCGGGGAAATAACCAGTTTTTTGCCGGACCGGCGGGGTTATATCAGCAGGGATCCCGGCATCGGGATAAACTGCAGAATAATGCGTTTGTTTTCGTCATCCACCCGGTAGATCAGGCAGCTGCGGAAGTAATTATGCAGGACATCGCTGAGATTAATATAGGTATCTTCTGCGATCCCGCAGCCGTTGCTCTGCCCGTCCGTGCGGCATATGCCCTGATTGACAATATCTTTCAGGTACGGGGAGGAATGCAATATTTCCGGTGCATTATCATCAGTACTGAAACTGAACAGTGAACGATCAGGTGATGCGGTCAGACGGGTGATGCGGTAGCTTTTCCCGGCATTCAGGTACTGTCTGCTCTCGGTCACCAGTGAGGAGGTATCAATATTCAGGGCCGGGATGCTTATCCGTCCGTTGAAATAGGGGTTTTCCGTCGGCAGCAGAATGTTTTTCCGGGTCGGAAATGACTGCTGTGACAAGGCAACCAGCGTGAAATAGGAACCCAGCCGGCCGGCCGGGACATACACTGACTGGTGATTAAACACCGGTTTGGTAAAGGCCAGGTCAAACAGATTCAGTTCATAAACATTCTGGTGGATCTGCACACCGACAGCATAGCCGCGTGCGACGAATTCTTTCTGCCACCAGCCGAACGATTTGGTCAGGAAATAAAACGGCACCAGCATGACAAGCAGGGTCAGTGTGACGATACTAATTATGATACAGGCAGATTTCCGGGGGGATGTTGTCATATTCCGTTCATTCCTCAGCGTCCCGGCAGCGGGGGGGTATCATGCCCGGCATTTGCGCCGGACATGAATACAGGGCTGTTACTGCGCAACGAGAATGCGGGAAAGCACGCCTTCTTCATCTTTACGCAGTGTCATAATTTCACAGCCGTCATCGGTGACAACCAGCGTGTGCTCATATTGTGCGGATAAACCGCGATCTTTGGTTTTGACGGTCCAGCCGTCTTTCATGGTGCGGATTCGGTAATCTCCGGTATTCAGCATCGGTTCGATGGTAAATGCCATGCCTTTTTTCAGCACCACGCCGCCGTCATCGCCGTCATAGTGCAGCACCTGCGGCTCCTCGTGGAAGCCTTCCCCGATGCCGTGGCCACAGTAGTCGCGGATGACGGAGTAATCATAGCTTTCCGCAAATTTCTGGATAGCCGCGCCGATAGTCCGCAGGCGGATGCCCGGTTTTACCATACGCAGTGCCAGGTAGAGGCTCTCCTGTGTCACGCGGCACAGGCGTTCACCCTGAATCGTTGGTTTTCCGGCGATAAACATGGCGGAGGTATCACCGTGGAACCCGTTTTTGATAACGGTCACATCGATATTCACGATATCACCGTTTTTTAAAATCTTATTTTCATCCGGAATGCCGTGGCAGACCACATCATTGACGGAGATACAGACAGATTTCGGGAAACCGTGGTAACCGAGACAGGCGGAAATGGCCTGCTGTTTTACAGTAATGTGCTCGTGACAAATGCGGTCGAGTTCACCGGTACTGACACCCGGCACAACATGCGGGGCGATAATTTCGAGTACTTCGGCCGCAAGACGACCGGCGACGCGCATCTTTGCGATGTCGTCTTCTGTTTTGATTGTTATTGCCATAATTATTGATATCCGAACCGGGAATATCCCGTTATTTTACTTAGGAAACTGGTACTGAGTCGCGGTATGTTATCAGCCGGAGAAAAGGATGCCAATCATTGCGCGGAAACCGGGCGGACGGCGGGTTTCCGCCGGCATGAAAACTGAAGAAAATGTGGTATCGCTGCGGCTTTTATGGTATAAAGCGCGCCGGCATTCCGTGTATTTTGCCCGGTTGCCGGAAAATTTAACTAACTCAACTGTTATAACACACACGGGTCGGCACGTGCGCCGGGGTGCTCCGAAGCTTAACGCTGACAGGGAGTCGGCAGCATGGGATCCGTGGAGGCATAACCCCAACTTATTATTTACAGAGGTTTAAAATGGCTACTGTTTCCATGCGCGATATGCTCCAGGCGGGCGTTCACTTCGGTCACCAGACTCGTTACTGGAACCCGAAAATGAAACCATTCATCTTTGGTGCCCGTAACAAAGTGCATATCATCAACCTGGAAAAAACTGTTCCGATGTTCAACGATGCGTTAGCTGAACTGAACAAAATCGCTTCACGTAAAGGTAAAATCCTGTTCGTAGGTACTAAACGTGCTGCAAGCGAAGCGGTACAGGAAGCTGCAATCGGCTGTGATCAGTTCTTCGTGAACCACCGCTGGTTAGGCGGTATGCTGACTAACTGGAAAACAGTCCGTCAGTCAATCAAACGCCTGAAAGATTTGGAAGCACAGTCTCAGGACGGTACTTTTGACAAACTGACCAAGAAAGAAGCGCTGATGCGTACCCGTGAACTTGGTAAGTTAGAAAATAGCCTGGGCGGTATCAAAGACATGGGCGGTTTACCTGACGCTCTGTTTGTTATCGATGCTGAGCACGAACACATTGCAATCAAAGAAGCAAACAACCTGGGCATCCCTGTATTTGCTATCGTTGATACTAACTCTGATCCGGACGGTGTTGATTTCATCATCCCCGGTAACGACGATGCAATCCGTGCAATCAAGCTGTACCTGGGCGCAGTCGCGACGTCTGTCCGCGAAGGCCGTTCACAGGATCTGGCTGTTCAGGCTGAAGAATTAGCTGCTGAATAATCTGAGTCCGCTCTCTGAGCGCTCTTATTAACCAGGTATTGCTGCAAATGGTTAGGGAGCCGTCATGGCTCCCTATACGCATCTGATATACGAACAACTCCCCGCAGAACCCATTTCTGCGAGCTCATCGAGGAAATATACACATGTCTGGAATTACCGCTGCATTGGTAAAAGAACTGCGTGAACGTACTGGCGCAGGTATGATGGAATGTAAAAAAGCACTGGTTGAAGCAAACGGTGATATCGAATTAGCTATCGATAACATGCGTAAATCCGGCCAGGCAAAAGCAGCGAAAAAAGCAGGCCGCGTTGCTGCTGAAGGCGTTATCTTATCTGCTATCAGTGCAGACGCTAAATTCGGCGCTCTGATCGAAGTTAACTGTGAAACAGACTTCGTTGCAAAAGATACCGGTTTCCTGGCATTTGCACAGGATATCATGAACTTCGTTATGGCTGAGAAAACTGCTGATGCAGAAGCTATCGTTGCCAAATTCGAAGAACAGCGTGTTGCACTGGTTGCTAAAATCGGTGAAAACATCAGCTTCCGTCGCGTTGCTGTCTTAGAAGGCGACATGATTGGTTCTTACATGCACGGTGCACGTATCGGTGTTCTGGTTGCGGCCACCGGTGCAAACGAAGAACTGATCAAACACATTGCTATGCACGTTGCGGCAAGCAAACCTGAATATACCAAACCTGAAGATGTTCCTGCTGACGTTGTTGCTCACGAGAAACAAATCCAGCTGGATATCGCAATGCAGTCTGGTAAGCCTCAGGAAATCGCAGAGAAAATGGTTATCGGCCGTATGAACAAATTCACCGGCGAAATCTCTCTGACCGGTCAGCCGTTCGTTATGGATCCAAGCAAATCGGTCGGCGATCTGCTGAAAGAAAACAAAGCAGACGTGACTGCATTCATCCGTTTCGAAGTGGGTGAAGGTATCGAGAAAGCTGAAGCTGACTTCGCTGCAGAAGTCGCGGCAATGAGCAAATAATCATTGCATATCAGAGCCGCCGGAAGGCGGTTCTGTTTTATCTGTTGTACCCCTGTTTATCATCCGGGCATCCGTCCGGGTATCTCTGGCAATAAATTCATCTGTTTAGGACAGAACACCATGGCTACCAATGCAAAACCTGTTTATCAACGTATTCTGCTGAAGCTCAGTGGCGAAGCTTTACAAGGGAATGAAGGTTTCGGAATTGATGCGACTGTACTTGACCGTATGGCGCAGGAAATTAAGGAACTGGTTGAACTGCAGATTCAGGTCGGTGTCGTTATTGGCGGGGGCAATCTGTTTCGCGGTGCAGGGCTGGCCGAAGCCGGTATGAACCGCGTTGTCGGTGACCACATGGGCATGCTGGCAACCGTCATGAACGGTCTGGCAATGCGTGATGCACTTCATCGCGCCTATGTGAATGCGCGGCTGATGTCTGCGATTCCGCTCAACGGCGTTTGTGACAACTACAGCTGGGCTGAAGCAATCAGTCTTTTACGTCATAGTCGTGTGGTTATTTTTTCTGCCGGAACAGGCAACCCATTCTTTACCACGGATTCTGCGGCCTGTCTGCGCGGAATCGAAATTGAAGCTGATGTGGTGCTGAAAGCCACAAAAGTGGATGGTGTTTACTCAGCAGATCCGGCAAAAGACCCGGATGCTGTGCTGTATGAAAAGCTCAACTATCAGGATGTGCTGGAACGCGAACTGAAAGTGATGGACCTGGCGGCCTTTACCCTGGCTCGCGACCATAATCTGCCAATCCGTGTTTTCAACATGAACAAACCCGGTGCATTACGCCGTGTCGTGATGGGCGAGAACGAAGGTACCTTGATTTCGCGTGACTAAACGCCGGGACACCGGCGGAATTTGACGGTATCATTTATAAATCGATTCGCCAAAATTATAATGCGGGCCGCGCGACAGGCACGGTCTGAAAAATTACCCGTTTCCAAGGACTCATAACGTGATTAATGAAATCCAGAAAGACGCGCAGGAACGCATGGAAAAATGCGTCGAGTCGCTGAAATCCCAAATCAGTAAAGTGCGCACCGGCCGTGCTTCCCCGAGCCTGCTGGACGGTATCGTTGTTGAATATTACGGTACACCGACTCCGCTGCGTCAGTTAGCTAACGTGGTTGCGGAAGATTCACGCACCCTGGCTATCACCGTGTTTGACCGTTCAATGTCACCTGCTATCGAAAAAGCGATTATGGCTTCTGATCTCGGTTTAAACCCGTCATCTGCCGGTACGGTTATCCGTGTTCCGCTTCCTGCGCTGACTGAAGAACGCCGTAAAGATCTGATCAAAGTGGTCCGCGGTGATGCGGAACAGGGTCGTATTGCTGTACGTAACGTCCGCCGTGATGCGAACGATAAAGTCAAAACACTGCTTAAAGACAAAGAAATCAGTGAAGATGATGACCGCCGTTCCCAGGACGACGTTCAGAAAATGACGGATCTGTTTATCAAAAAAATCGACGATGCACTGGCAGCAAAAGAAAAAGAGCTGATGGAATTCTGATCCGGATGCGGTGCTGAACAGAACATACAGAAATAGTGCCTGAGGGCACTATTTTTTTACTTATCAGTTGCGGAAATGACTTCTCACCCTCAATGCACCAAAGTGCTATACTTTTGCGATTCGAAATAACGATAAAGTAACATTGAGTATTTATCATGAAAGGTTTGGCAATTCTCGGTTCCACGGGATCTATCGGTAAAAACACCCTCTCGGTTATTCGTCAGCACCCGGATCTGTTCCGTGCGGTGGTTCTGGCAGCCGGGAAAAATGTTCAGACCATGTTTGAACAGTGTCTGGAATTTAAACCCCGCTATGCGGTGTTATCCGATGAAGTGGCCGCCGGTGAATTGCGTATTCAGCTGAAACTCCACGGAAGTGCAACAGAAGTGCTCAGCGGCAGTGCCGCTATCTGTGAGCTGGTTCAGCTGGATGATGTGGATCAGGTGATGGCCGCCATTACCGGTGTGGCCGGACTGCTGCCGACTCTCGCGGCTATCCGCGCGGACAAACGTATTCTTCTGGCGAACAAAGAAGCGCTGATTACCAGCGGACGTCTGTTCTTTGCTGCCATGAGCACAAGCCGCGCCGAACTGTTTCCTATCGACAGCGAACATAACGCGATTTTCCAGTCCCTGCCGACCGGGGTGCAGTTATCTCTGGGGCACGCTGACCTGAATGCCGCCGGTATTGATTCTATTATCCTGACCGGATCCGGCGGCCCGTTCCGCGAAACAACTTTATCTGAACTGGTGAATATGACGCCGGATCAGGCCTGTGCGCACCCGAACTGGTCAATGGGACGTAAAATTTCAGTGGATTCCGCCACGATGATGAATAAGGGCCTTGAATATATTGAGGCGCGTTATTTCTTTAATGCATCAGAAAAACAGATGGAAGTGATTGTGCATCCGCAGTCGGTGATCCACTCGATGGTCCGTTATACTGACGGCAGTATTATTGCACAGCTGGGTACGCCGGATATGCGCACTCCGATCAGCTATTCAATGAGTTACCCGGGACGTATCACCGCCGGTGCCGGGCGGCTGGATTTCACCCGTTCCGGCGGCCTGACATTTACTGAACCGGATTATAACCGTTACCCGTGCCTGAAACTGGCGATTGAAGCCTGTGATGACGGGCAGGCGGCAACCACGGCGATGAATGCTGCTAATGAAGAAACGGTGCAGGCATTTTTACAAAACAGAATCCGTTTCACAGATATCGCGCAAATAAACCGTATGGTAGTGGAAAATCACCGGTTTACGGAACCTCAGTCAATTGATGATGTCCTTATTATTGATAAACAGGCGCGGGAACTGACCCGAAAATCAATCGGAAAAATCGCGAAGTAATTAATTTATATTAACGGGTTGCGTTTGTCGGTGAATAGCGCAAGTGATATAGTTCAGCGTTACGATTTCTGTAAATCAGATTTTTAATGACCGGTTAATGACACCATGACGTTATCACTGACAAACAGAGACAACACCGTGAACCTGCACGGTGTTTTTGTGTCTGACGCCATGTATTAACCGATACCTCAAAGGATTAACTTGCGTGACAGTATCCAGTGAAAATGCCTCAGAAAAGCCGGGACCTCAGCATGTCGCCATTATTATGGACGGCAACGGCCGCTGGGCAAAAAAACGCGGAAAATTGCGGGTTTCCGGCCATCGCGCAGGGATCAAATCGGTCCGCAGCTCGGTCAGTTTTGCCATCAAGAACCAGATAAAGTCCCTGACACTTTATGCCTTCAGCAGTGAAAACTGGAACCGCCCTGAACAGGAAGTCCATTCACTGATGGAGCTGTTTGTCTTTGCGCTCGACAATGAAGTCAAAAGCCTGCACAAACACAATGTCAGATTATCCGTCATCGGTGATGTGAGCCGGTTCAGTCCGCGTTTGCAGGAGCGAATCCGCCGCGGTCAGGTACTGACCGCCAATAACACCGGTTTACAGCTGAATATCGCTGCCAACTACGGCGGGCGCTGGGATATCACCCACAGTGTGAAACAGGTGATAGCGCAGGTGCAGCGCGGGGAATTGTCCGCAGAGGATGTCAGCGAACAGGATATCAGCCGTCATATCTCTCTTCATGATCAGCCGCCGATTGATCTCGTGATCCGGACCGGCGGTGAGCATCGTATCAGCAACTTCCTGCTCTGGCAGGTTGCGTATGCCGAATTTTATTTTACAGAGGTACTGTGGCCTGACTTTGATGAAAACGCATTCAGTGATGCGGTGACATCTTTTACACAGCGCGAGCGCCGTTTCGGCGGAACCACACCTGATGATCAGTCTGAGCAGGCTCCGGGAGGAAATGTTGCTTAAGTACCGTCTAATTACTGCCATTATTTTAATTCCGCTGGTACTGCTGGCGATGTTTATGCTCGCACCGGTACATTTCGGCTGGGTGGTGATTGCCGTATGCGGGCTGGCCGGCTGGGAATGGGCGCAGTTTGCGGGACTGAAAGGTGCCGGACAGCGTATTGTGACCGGTATGTTGTTTGCCGCCGGTCTGGCTGCGTGGCAACTCACACTGGATATGAATAACCTGGTGACTGATACCACTGTTAAGGTAAGCCTGTGGGCTGCTCTGGTCTGGTGGGTATGCGCGGTGCTTCTGGTGATCAGTTTCCCGAAATCAGCCGCGCTGTGGAAAGACTCAGTGATTATCCGTCTTATTTTTGGTGTGGTGACCATTGTTCCGTTTTACAGCGGCATGATGGTGCTGCGTACTCAGGGATATGCGGGCGGTGATGTCTATCAGGGGGCCTGGTGGCTGCTGTATGTCATGCTGCTGGTCTGGGCGGCGGATTCCGGTGCATATGCCTTCGGTCGTCTGCTGGGTAAACACAAAATGGCACCGCGTGTCTCGCCGGGCAAAACCCTGGAAGGTCTGGCCGGCGGCCTGATTACGGCCGGGCTGGTATCCTGGCTGTTCAGCTACTATTCACCGTTACAGACACTGCCGGAAAATCTGATTATTGTGTCAGTGATTGTGGTTCTGATTTCCGTGTTCGGCGATCTGACCGAAAGTATGTTTAAACGTCAGTCCGGCGTGAAGGACAGCAGTCAGCTGATTCCGGGGCATGGCGGTGTGATGGATCGCATTGACAGCCTGACCGCGGCAGTACCGGTATTTGCCGGTCTGATCCTGTTAGTATTTTCCGGCTTTTAAGCACACCGGGAGCAGACAGAAAACGCATGATGACTTTTATCTGGAACTTAGCCGCATTTATTATCGCGCTGGGAATTTTGGTTACCGTACATGAGTTCGGGCACTTTTGGGTGGCCCGGCGCTGCGGTATTTTTGTCGAACGATTCTCCGTTGGTTTCGGCAAAGCGCTGTGGCGCCGCACAGACCGGCACGGGACAGAATTTGTCATCGCAATGATCCCGCTCGGCGGCTATGTCAAAATGCTGGATGAGCGTGTGGCACCGGTGGCACCGGAACGCCGTCATCAGGCGTTTAATAACAAAACTGTCGGTCAGCGGGCGGCGGTGGTCAGTGCCGGGCCTATTGCCAACTTTTTATTAGCCATTGTGGCGTACTGGATTGTGTTCATGATCGGTGTTCCGGCCGTTCGCCCGGTCGTGGCAGATATCCGCGCGGGATCGGTCGCAGAACAGGCAAATATTTTGCCCGGGATGGAACTAAATGCCGTTGACGGCATCGAAACGCCTGACTGGAATAGTGTGCGTCTGGCGATGATCGGTAAAATCGGCGACGACTTTACGATTCTTAATGTGATTCCGGAGCCGGGTTCGGCACCGGCTGAAAAACGTCTGGATCTCACCCGCTGGAAATTTGATCCGGAAAAACAGGACGCTGTTCTGTCTCTGGGTATCATGCCGGTGTCTGCACAGGTCAGTAATGAGATTAATGCACTGACGCCCGGGGGACCTGCTGAAAAAGCCGGTTTACAACCGGGGGACAGGATCGTTAAAGTAAGCGGGGAACCGCTTACAGTCTGGCAGCCGTTTATAATCTTTGTGCGTAATAGCCCCGGTAAAACGCTCGATTTACTGATTGAGCGGGGCGGTGAACATATTCATGTTCCTCTCACTCCGGAGATAAAAAACAGCGGCGGCAGTAAACAAATTGGTTTTGCCGGTGTCGAATTAAAGGTTATTCCGCTCGATCCGCAGTATATTACGGAACATCAGTACGGGCCGGTGGAAGCGGTTGCCGAGGCAACCGGAAAAACCTGGCAGTTAATGAATCTGACCGTGAAAATGATCGGCAAGCTGGTGACCGGTGATGTAAAACTGAATAATCTCAGCGGTCCGGTATCGATTGCGAAAGGTGCCGGTATTTCCGCCGATTCCGGCTTAGTGTATTATCTGATGTTTCTGGCGCTCATCAGCGTCAACTTAGGGATCATTAATCTGTTCCCGCTGCCAGTTTTAGATGGTGGACACCTGTTATTCCTGCTTATCGAGAAGATAAAAGGCGGGCCGGTGTCCGAGCGTGTACAAGACTTCAGTTATCGTATTGGTGTAATGGCACTGGTACTGTTGATGGGGCTTGCACTTTTCAATGATTTCTCCCGCTTCTGATTAAGGAAGACCGGGACCGGTAAGGAAAACGCATAACAACGATGGCGATGAAAAAGTTGCTCATAGCGTCGCTGCTGCTTGGCAGCTTCACTGCATACGGTTCAGACGGATTCGTGGTTCAGGACATTCAGTTTGAAGGTCTTCAGCGCGTCGCCGTTGGTGCTGCATTACTGAACATGCCTGTCCGTGTCGGTGACACGGCCAGTGATGAGGATATCGGACGTACCATTCGCGCACTGTTCGCGACAGGTAACTTTGAAGATGTCCGCGTCCTGCGTGAAGGTAATGTACTGCTGGTTCAGGTGAAGGAACGTCCGACCATTGCAAATATCACCTTCTCAGGTAACAAATCCGTGAAGGACGACATGCTCAAACAGAACCTGGAAGCATCCCGTATCCGCGTCGGGGAAGCCCTTGACCGGACGATGCTGTCAAACATTGAAAAGGGGCTGGAAGATTTCTATCACAGTGTCGGTAAGTACAACGCAACGGTAAAAGCCGTTGTCACACCACTGCCGCGCAACCGTATTGACGTGAAATTCGTCTTTGCGGAAGGTGTATCCGCTACTATTCAGCAGATCAATATCGTCGGTAATACACAGTTTACCACAGCTGAACTGGTTAACCGTTTCCAGCTGCGTGATGATGTACCGTGGTGGAACCTGGCGGCTGACCAGAAATACCAGAAACAGAAACTGGCCGGTGACCTCGAAACACTGCGCAGTTTCTACCTGGATCGCGGTTATGCGAAATTCAATATTGATTCAACTCAGGTCAGCCTGACGCCGGACAAAAAAGGTATTTATATCACCATCAACGTGACCGAAGGCGATCAGTATCAGATTGCCGGTGTTCAGGTTGCGGGTGAAACCGCCGGTCACTCTGCTGAAATTACCGAGCTGACTGCGATTGAACCGGGGTCACTCTATAATGGTGCGCAGGTCACCAAAATGGAGAATGATGTTAAAAACATGCTCGGCCGTTACGGCTATGCATATCCGCGCGTCATGACCCAGCCGGAAATTAACGAAGCCGACAAAACCGTGATTCTGCATGTGAATGTGGATGCCGGTAACCGTTTCTATGTCCGCCAGATCCGCTTTACCGGTAACGACGTGAGTAAAGACTCCGTTCTGCGCCGTGAAATGCGCCAGATGGAAGGGGCATGGTTAGGTAACGATCTGGTTGAAGCCGGTAAAGAGCGTCTGAACCGCACCGGTTACTTTGAAACGGTCGATGTGGAAACCCAGCGTGTGCCGGGTGTGCCGGATCAGGTCGATGTTGTCTATAAAGTCAAAGAGCGTAACACCGGTTCCCTGAACTTTGGTGTGGGCTTCGGTACAGAGAGTGGTGTCAGCTTCCAGGTGGGTGTCACCCAGGATAACTGGTTAGGTACCGGTTATCAGGTCGGCGCAAACGCCAGTAAAAACGACTACTCAACTTACGCGGAACTGTCACTGACTGACCCGTTCTTCACTGTTGATGGTGTGAGCCTCGGCGGCCGTATCTTCTATAACGATTTCCGTGCGGATGACGCGGATCTGTCCGGTTACACCAACAAAACGTATGGTGTGGACGGAACGCTCGGCTTCCCGATCAACGAAAATAACTCTGTCCGCGTAGGATTGGGTTATGTTCATAACACCCTGTCACGTATGGAACCACAGGTTAATATGTGGCGTTATCTGCACTCAATGGGTGAAAATCCGAACTATAAAGATCGTGCGGAATTCCGCGCCGATGACTTTACCTTTACCACTGCGTGGGTTTATAACAACCTCGACCGTGGTTACTTCCCGACGTCCGGTGTGAAATCTACCGTGAGTGCGAAAGTCACTGTTCCGGGCTCTGATAACGAATACTATAAACTGATCGCAGATACCACCGGTTACTACCCGATTGATGAAAACGGTAGTTGGGTACTGATGGGGCGTGGCCGTTTAGGCTTTGGTGATGGTCTCGGCGGCAAAGAACTGCCGTTCTATGAGAACTTCTATGCGGGCGGCTCCGGTACCGTCCGTGGTTTCCGTTCCAATACTATTGGTCCGAAAGCGGTCTATTATGACGGATCATCCGATAAGTTACGTGGTGACAGCCCGTCCCGTGATGCTATCGGGGGTAACGCGATGGCGGTGGCCAGTATGGAACTGATCACACCGACACCGTTTATCGACGAAAAATACACGAATTCTGTCCGCACATCGCTTTTTGTGGATGCCGGTACAGTATGGGATACCAATTGGGACAATACTGAGCTCATGCAGAAGTATGGTATTCCTGATTACAGTAAAGCAGGGAACATCCGTGTTTCCACCGGTGTCGCGTTCCAGTGGATTTCTCCGCTCGGACCATTGGTCTTCTCTTATGCTAAGCCAATCAAAGACTACCAGGGTGACCGGACAGAACAGTTCCAGTTTAATATCGGTAAGACCTGGTAATTGCAGTACAGGGTTACCATGCGTAATAACCAGTACGCTCAGTGTGCAAAGGGAATCTTTACCATTGGGTTTAATATCCAACCAGTAAATGGTGTTTAAGGGGTTTTATTGTGAAAAAGTTATTAACTGCTGCCAGCGTGGGTATGGTATTAGCGATGTCTGCCGGTGCTGCTCAGGCTGCTGACAAAATCGCGGTTGTCAATATCGGTGAAGTTGTCCAGAAAATGCCGGGCCGTGAAGCGGCAGCAAAACAACTGGAAAACGAATTCAAAAGCCGTGGTACTGAATTGCAGAGTTTAGAAAAAGATCTGCAGACCCGTGCTCAGAAACTCCAGAAAGACGGCGCGACCATGAAAGACAGCGAGCGTCAGAAACTGGCAGGTGAATTCGATACCAAACGTGCTGACTTCGCGAAAAAAGCCCAGGCATTTGACCAGGATTTCCAGAAACGTCAGATGGAAGAGCGCAACAAAGTGATGAAACGTGTTGAAGATGCAGTGAAATCTGTTGCTTCAAAAGGCGGATATGATGTGGTAATCGATGCTAACGCGGTTGCTTATTCCGTTTCCGGCATTGATATCACTGCTGATGTTCTGAAACAGGTTAAATAATTAATGTCTTCCATTCGATTAGCTGACCTCGCTCAGCAGTTGAATGCAACGTTACACGGTGATGGCGATATCGTCATCACCGGTATCGCGCCTATGCATTCAGCAAACAGCGGGCAAATTACCTTTCTGTCTGATGCCCGTTACCGGGAAAAACTGGCAGGTTGTCAGGCGGGTGCTGTGGTATTGCGTGAAGACGATTTACCGTTTTGTCAGGTTGCCGCTCTTGTGGTGAAAGATCCATACCTGACGTATGCACATATGGCGCAGATTATGGATACCACGCCGGCTCCGGCTGATAATATCCATCCGTCTGCGGTGATTGACCCGTCGGTCTCACTCGGTGCGAATGTGTCGGTCGGTGCGAATGCTGTGATTGAGTCCGGCGTTATCCTGGGCGATGATGTTATCATCGGTGCAGGATCGTTTGTCGGCAAGAATACCAAGATCGGTGCCAAAACCCGTATCTGGGCGAATGTCACCGTGTACCACGGGATTGTGATTGGCGAAGGCTGCCTGGTTCATTCCAACACCGTTATCGGTGCGGACGGATTCGGTTATGCCAACGATCGCGGTCAGTGGGTTAAAATCCCTCAGCTGGGTTCCGTCATTATCGGTGACCGGGTTGAAATCGGCTCCTGTACCACTATCGACCGTGGCGCATTAGAAAATACGGTAATCGGTAATGGTGTTATTATTGATAACCAGTGTCAGATTGCCCATAACGTCATAATCGGCGACAACACGGCGGTAGCCGGTGGTGTGATTATGGCAGGGAGCCTGAAAATCGGCCGCAACTGTATGATTGGCGGAGCAAGCGTCATTAATGGTCATATGGAAATCTGCGATCGCGTCGTCGTGACAGGTATGGGCATGGTAATGCGGCCTATCACCGAACCGGGTGTATACTCCTCCGGTATCCCGTTACAGCCAAACAAAACATGGCGTAAAACTGCCGCGCTGGTGATGAACATCAGTGAAATGAATAAACGCCTCAAGGCGGTCGAACGGCAGCTGGATAACGACGATAAATAACAGCGCATTTTGCGGTATTTTTTGCGGCCTGCTAACCGCGTGACGGGTATAGCAGGCCGTGTTATTAATAAGACATATGACAAAGAGACAGGAAGAGTATTCTGATGAGTGACAACCATACTCTCAATATTGATGAAATTTTAGAGCTCCTTCCGCATCGTTATCCGTTTTTATTAGTGGATCGCGTGCTGGATTTTGAAGAAGGTCATTTTTTACGTGCGGTTAAAAACGTATCGTTTAATGAGCCGTTTTTCCAGGGGCACTTCCCGGGCAAGCCGATTTTTCCGGGTGTTCTGATTCTGGAAGCCATGGCACAGGCCACCGGTATTCTGGCATTCAAAAGCCTCGGTAAATTAGAACCCGGCGAGCTGTATTATTTTGCCGCAATCGATGATTGCCGCTTCAAACGCCCGGTGCTGCCGGGGGATCAGATGATCCTTGAAGTGACTTTCCTGAAAGAACGCCGCGGTGTTGCCCGTTTCACGGGTGTCGCGAAAGTTGACGGAGAAGTTGCCTGCGAAGCGACCATGATGTGCGCACGCCGCCGTGAGGGGTAATAAATGATCGATAAAACCGCCCGGATCCACCCGTCTTCCATTATCGAAGACGGTGCCGTTATTGGTGCTGATGTCACCATCGGTCCTTTCTGCTGTATTGGTGCGGATGTTGAGATCGGTGAAGGGACTGAAATTAAGTCCCATGTTGTGATTAATGGTCATACCAAAATTGGTCGTGATAACCAGATTTTCCAGTTTGCCTCCATTGGTGAGATAAACCAGGATCTGAAATACAAAGGTGAACCGACCCGCGTTGAAATCGGTGATCGTAACCGTATCCGCGAAAGTGTGACTATTCATCGCGGCACCGCGCAGGACACCGGCGTTACCCGTATCGGTAATGACAACCTGCTGATGATCAATGCGCATGTTGCTCACGATTGTGTGATTGGCAACCACTGTATCATCGCCAACAACGGAACCCTGGCGGGTCATGTCACTCTGGATGATTATGTCATTCTGGGGGGCTTATCGGCTGTTCATCAGTTCTGCCGTATCGGTGCGCATGTGATGGTCGGCGGCTGTTCCGGTGTGGCACAGGATATCCCGCCGTTCTTAATCGCGCAGGGTAACCATGTGACTGCCTTCGGTCTCAATGCTATCGGCCTCAAACGCCGTGGTTTTGATAAAGATGATATCAGTGCGCTACAGAATGCGTATAAAGTCCTGTACCGCAGTAATCTGACGCTGGCGGAAGCCAAAGAGCAGTTAGCTGAGCTGGCGAAAGAAAATGTCCATGTAAAAACCTTCGCTGACTTCCTGGATACCGCTGAACGCGGGATTATCCGTCCGTAATTGCGGGGGCTGCCATGTCGGTATCACCTCGTCCGCTCACGATAGGTATTGTCGCCGGAGAAACCTCCGGCGATATTCTCGGCGCAGGATTAATGCGCGCACTGAAAGAAAAATATCCGGATGTTCGTTTCATCGGGGTTGCCGGTCCGCTGATGCAGGCGGAAGGCTGTGAAACCTGGTATGAAATGGAAGAACTGGCAGTGATGGGCATTGTGGAAGTGCTGGGGCGTTTGCCGCGTCTGCTCTCCATCCGCCGTGATCTCACCCGGCGCTTCCGTGAACTTAAACCGGATGTGTTCGTCGGCATTGATGCGCCGGATTTTAATATTACCCTGGAAGGACGGTTAAAATCCTCCGGGATCAAAACGATCCACTATGTCAGCCCGTCAGTCTGGGCGTGGCGGCAGAACCGGGTCTTTAAAATAGCTAAAGCGACCGACCTGGTGCTGGCTTTTCTGCCGTTCGAGAAAGCGTTCTACGACAAATACAATGTGCCGTGCCGCTTTATCGGCCATACCATGGCGGATGCACTGCCGTTACAGCCGGATAAAATCGCTGCCCGTGAAGCTCTGGGGCTGGATCTGTCCGCACCGTGTCTGGCAATACTGCCGGGCAGCCGTCACGCGGAAGTCTCTATGCTCAGTGGCGATTTCCTGAAAACCGCACAACTGTTGCGGGAAACACTACCGGATTTACAGATTGTGGTGCCGCTGGTGAATGCGAAACGCCGCGCTGAGTTTGAAGCTATCAAACGGGACGTTGCACCGGAACTGGATGTGCATCTGCTTGACGGCCGCGCCCGTGACGCGATGATTGCCTCGGATGCCGCACTGCTGGCATCAGGCACGGCAGCACTGGAGTGCATGCTGGCGAAATGCCCGATGGTGGTGGGTTACCGCATGAAGCCGTTCACGTTCTGGCTGGCAAAACGGCTGGTCAAAACGCCGTATGTATCATTGCCGAACCTGCTGGCCGGACGCGAAATTGTGCCGGAACTTTTACAGGATGAGTGCCGCAGTGATCTGCTGGCGAATGCACTGTTGCCGCTGTTGCAGGGTGGCGAAGCCGTGGATAAACTCAGAGAAACCTTCCTGGCATTACATCAGAAAATCCGTCTTGATGCGGATAATCAGGCCGCACAAGCCGTATCAGATATAGCGAGTAATTAATGGATTTTGTTTATCCGGACGCGGCACTGATTGCCGGTGTCGATGAAGTCGGCCGCGGGCCTCTGGTCGGCGCGGTAGTAACCGCCGCCGTTATTCTTGATCCGCAAAACCCGGTCGAAGGTCTGGCGGACTCCAAAAAGCTCACGGAAAAAAAACGTGAGCGCCTGTTTGCTGAAATTCAGGAAAAGGCGCTGTACTGGAGTATCGGCCGTGCGGAAGCGGCTGAAATTGACCGGATCAACATTTTGCAGGCCACATTCCTGGCCATGCAGCGGGCGGTTGCCGGGTTACCGGTGCGTCCGGATTTTGTGCTGGTGGACGGTAATAAAGCGCCGGATTTTGGCGTCCCTGCTCAGGCGGTGATCAAAGGTGACGGGCTGGTACCGGAAATCAGTGCGGCATCGATACTGGCAAAAGTCACGCGGGATCGCGAAATGGCGGCGCTGGATAAACAATTCCCGCAGTACGGGTTTGCAAAACACAAAGGTTACCCGACAGCGCAGCATCTTAACATGCTGGTGCAGTATGGTGTGACAGAGCATCACCGTACCAGTTTTGGCCCGGTCCGCCGCGCGCTGGCCGGTATCAGTAAGTGAGGATAGCGTAATGGCGGAACCGCGTTTTATTCATCTTAATATTCACAGCGACTATTCCATGATCGACGGGCTGGCTAAAACCGGGCCGCTGGTCAAAAAAGCGGCGTCGATGAATATGCCGGCGATGGCGATTACGGACTTTTCCAACCTGTGCGGGTTGGTGAAATTTTACGGCAGTGCGCACAGCGCCGGGGTGAAACCGATTGTCGGCGCGGATTTCCTGATGGAAAGCGAACTTCTGGGTGACGAACTGGCCTCACTCACGATTCTGGCGCGCAATAACACCGGTTATCAGAACCTGACCCTGCTTATCTCCGAAGCCTACCAGAAAGGCTACGGCGCACAGGGGCCGGCCATTCAGCGCGAATGGCTGGTTAATCACAAAGAAGGGCTGATTATTCTCTCCGGCGGGCGTCTGGGGGATGTGGGTAAGTTTCTGCTGCGCGGTAACAGTGCGCTGGTGGATCAGGCGCTGGAATTCTGGCAGACCCACTTTCCGGACAGCTTTTATCTTGAGCTTATCCGTACCGGTCGCCAGGATGAGGAAAGTTATCTGCATGCTGCTGTGCAGCTGGCGACAGAGAAATCTCTGCCGGTGGTGGCCACCAATGATGTCCGCTTTATCAGCAGCGGGGATTTTGATGCGCATGAAATCCGCGTTGCCATTCATGACGGCTATACGTTAGCGGACCCGAAGCGTCCGAAACGCTACAGCCCTCAGCAATATCTGCGCAGTGAGGACGAGATGTGTGAGCTGTTCGCTGACATCCCGGAAGCACTGCAAAACAGCGTTGAAATTGCTAAGCGTTGTAACGTCACTATCCGTCTGGGCGAGTATTTCCTGCCGCAATTCCCGACCGGGGACATGAGCACGGAAGATTATCTGGTCAAACGCTCGAAAGAGGGTCTGGAAGAGCGCCTGGCGTTCCTGTTCCCTGATCCGGAAGTGCGCGCACAGCGACGCCCGGAGTATGATGAGCGTCTGGATATTGAACTGAAAGTGATTAACCAGATGGGTTTCCCCGGCTACTTCCTGATCGTGATGGAGTTTATCCAGTGGTCGAAGGATAATAATGTGCCGGTGGGGCCGGGACGAGGCTCCGGTGCCGGTTCGCTGGTGGCGTACTCCCTGAAAATCACTGATCTGGATCCGCTGGAGTTTGATCTCCTGTTTGAACGGTTCCTGAACCCGGAACGTGTCTCCATGCCTGACTTCGACGTCGATTTCTGCATGGAAAAACGCGACCGCGTGATTGATCACGTGGCAGAAATGTACGGTCGTGATGCAGTTTCCCAGATTATTACCTTTGGTACCATGGCGGCAAAAGCGGTGATCCGTGATGTCGGCCGTGTGCTGGGACACCCTTACGGGTTTGTCGACAGAATCTCCAAACTGGTACCTCCGGATCCCGGTATGACGCTGGAAAAAGCGTTCGCGGCAGAACCGCAGCTCGGTGAAGTGTATGAAGCCGATGAAGAAGTCAGGGCGCTGATCGACATGGCGCGGATCCTGGAGGGGGTAACACGTAACGCCGGTAAACACGCCGGTGGTGTGGTGATCGCGCCGACAAAAATTACCGATTTCGCCCCGCTTTACTGCGACCCGGAAGGGAATAACCCGGTCACGCAGTTTGATAAAAACGACGTGGAATATGCCGGTCTGGTGAAGTTCGACTTCCTCGGTCTGCGGACACTGACGATTATTGACTGGGCGCTGGGGATGATTAACCCGCGCAACGTGAAAAAAGGCAGGCCGCCGGTGGATATCGCGGCGATCCCGCTCGATGATCAGAAAAGCTTTGATATGCTGCAACGCTCGGAAACCACTGCGGTTTTCCAGCTTGAATCCCGCGGTATGAAGGACTTGATCAAGCGTCTGCGTCCTGACAGTTTTGAAGATATGATAGCCCTGGTGGCGCTGTTCCGTCCCGGTCCGCTGCAATCGGGTATGGTGGATAACTTTATCGACCGTAAACACGGACGTGAGGCTATCTCTTATCCGGATGTGGAATGGCAGCATGAGTCCCTGCAACCGGTACTGGAACCGACTTACGGCATCATTCTCTATCAGGAACAGGTGATGCAGATTGCCCAGGTGCTTGCGGGCTACACCCTGGGTGGTGCAGATATGCTGCGCCGTGCGATGGGTAAGAAAAAGCCGGAAGAGATGGCAAAACAGCGCTCGGTATTTGAAGAGGGCGCGGTGAAAAACGGCATAGATGCCGGGCTGTCCATGAAAATCTTTGACCTGGTGGAAAAATTCGCCGGTTACGGGTTTAACAAATCTCACTCCGCTGCGTATGCGCTGGTTTCCTATCAGACTCTGTGGCTCAAAGCGCACTATCCGGCTGAATTTATGGCTGCCGTTATGACGGCGGATATGGATAACACGGAAAAAGTCGTCGGGCTGGTGGATGAATGCTGGCGGATGGGGCTGAAAGTATTGCCGCCGGATATCAACAGCGGACTGTATCACTTCCATGTCAATGATGAAGGTGAGATAGTCTATGGTATCGGTGCGATTAAAGGTGTCGGTGAAGGGCCAATCGAAGCGATTCTGGAAGCCCGTAAAGATGGGTATTTCAAGGATATTTTTGACTTGTGTGCCCGCACGGATACCAAAAAACTGAACCGCCGCGTGATGGAAAAACTCATTATGTCCGGCGCGTTTGACCGGCTGGGACCGCACCGTGCCGCGCTGATGTCCTCACTGGAAGATGCGCTGAAAGCAGCGGATCAGCACGCCAAAGCGGAAGCCACCGGTCAGGCGGATATGTTCGGGGTCCTGGCAGAGGCACCGGAACAGGTGGAGCGCTCTTATGCCAATATTCCGAAATGGCAGGAAGAAATTATCCTCGAAGGGGAACGGGAAACACTCGGACTGTATCTTACCGGACATCCGATAAACCGTTATCTGAAAGAGATTGAGCGCTATACTCATGGTTTACGTCTGAAAGATGTTAACCCGACACCGCGTGGTCAGATGACTACTGTGGTCGGTCTGGTGCTGGCTTCCAAGGTGATCACCACCAAACGGGGAAACCGGATTGGTGTCTGTACCCTTGATGATCGTTCCGGTCGGCTGGAAATTATGCTATTTTCCGATGCACTGGAACGTTACCAGCATCTGCTCGAACAGGATCGCATTCTGATTGCCTCCGGGCAGGTCAGCTTTGATGATTTCAGCGGCGGGCTTAAAATGGTGGTCAGGGAACTGCTGGATATCAGCGAAGCACGCGAAAAATATGCGCGCGGGCTTGCTATATCGCTCACGGACAGGCAAATTGACGAACAACTGCTGCACCGGCTGCGCGGTGCACTTGAACCGCACCGCTCCGGGACAATACCGGTTCACCTTTATTACCAGAAGGACGATGCCAGAGCGCGGATGCGTTTCGGTGCCACCTGGCGGGTCACTCCGACCGATACCCTTCTGACGGATCTGCGGACTCTGCTGGGTAATGAGCAGGTAGAATTAGAATTTGACTAAAATAGGAACATTATGAGTCTTAATTTTCTGGATTTTGAACAGCCGATTGCCGAGTTAGAGGCGAAAATTGATTCGCTGACCGCGGTCAGCCGCCAGGATGAATCACTCGATATCAACCTGGACGAAGAAGTTGAACGCTTACGGGCGAAGAGTCTGGAACTGACACGTAAGATTTTCGCTGACCTGGGCGCATGGCAGATAGCACAGCTGGCACGCCATCCGCGTCGTCCGTATACCCTGGATTACGTCAAACTGATCTTTACCGATTTTCAGGAACTGGCAGGCGACCGTGCTTATGCGGATGACAAAGCAATTGTCGGTGGTATTGCCCGTCTGGACGGTCGTCCGGTGATGATCATCGGCCACCAGAAAGGCCGGGAAACCAAAGAGAAAATCCGCCGTAACTTCGGCATGCCGGCACCGGAAGGTTACCGCAAAGCCCTGCGTCTGATGGAGCTGGCGGAGCGTTTTAATCTGCCGGTAATCACCTTTATTGACACCCCGGGGGCGTATCCGGGTGTGGGCGCAGAAGAGCGCGGCCAGTCCGAGGCGATTGCCCGTAACCTGCGCGAGATGTCCCGCCTGAAAGTTCCGACTGTCTGTACTGTGGTCGGGGAAGGTGGTTCCGGCGGCGCACTGGCAATTGCGGTAGGCGACAAAGTGAATATGCTTCAATACAGCACGTATTCTGTGATTTCACCGGAAGGCTGTGCCTCTATTCTGTGGAAAAGTGCGGATAAAGCGCCGATCGCCGCAGAAGCGATGGGGATCACCGCACCACGTCTGAAAGAACTGAAACTGATCGATAATGTGATCCCTGAGCCGTTGGGCGGCGCACACCGTGACTATGAAGCGGTTGCCGCATCCCTGAAAGCGCAGATCCTGTCTGATCTGGAAGAGCTGGATAAACTGGACAGCGAGTCTCTGGCTAATCGCCGCTATGAGCGCCTGATGAGCTACGGCTACTGCTGATAACCGGTTGTGGATACTGCATTTTGTGAATCATTATCTGCCGTGTTCCGCCGTGTGTTTGCCTCTCAGCAGGCAATACTGGCGGGACTGAGCGGCGGGCTTGATTCCGTTGTCCTGCTGCATGCTCTGCGGCAGTGGCAAACCGCAGAGCGCCCGGCGCTCCGGCTGCGGGCTGTTTATATTCATCACGGATTAAACCCGCTGGCGGATGACTGGGCAGAACACTGCCGGACATTCTGCTGCTCATTGTCTGTTCCGTTTCAGGTGTGTCGTGTGCAGGTGGATCCCCGTAAAAAAGGGATTGAGGCCGCCGCCAGAGACGCCCGTTATCAGGCATTCCGTGAAGTCATCGCACCGGATGAGGCGCTGGTGACCGCACAGCATCTGGATGATCAGAGTGAAACTTTCTTTCTCGCTTTAAAACGCGGCAGCGGTCCTGCGGGTCTGTCCGCCATGCCGGAACAGATGGCATTCGGCACCAATCAGCTGATCCGTCCGTTACTCTCCTTCAGTCGTGCTCAGTTGGAACAGTATGCGGAATATCATCACCTTTCCTGGGTGGAAGATGACAGTAATCAGGATACCCGCTATGACCGCAATTTTCTGCGCCATACCGTATTACCGCAACTGAGTGCCCGCTGGCCGCATTTTGCTCAGTCCGTTTCCCGAAGTGCCGCGCTTTGCGGTGAACAGGAAGCGTTGCTGGATGAACTGCTGCTGCCGGAACTCACGCAGTTAACTGATGCTGATAATGGTTTGTCTTTTATTCCGCTGCTCAGTGCCGGGACGGCTAAACGCAATGGCATACTGCGCCGCTGGCTGAAACGCTGTGGTGTGCAGATGCCGTCACAACAACAGCTGGTTCTGCTCTGGCAGGAAGTGGCACTGGCAAAACCGGATGCGGAACCGGGTTATTATCTGAAGCCGGTCACCGTCCGCCGTTATCAGAACAAATTGTATGTGACAGAAAAAACCGGCGGATTATCAGCATATTGCCTGTCGTGGGATCTGCATTCTGCACTGCAATTGCCTGATGATACGGGAATTTTGCGGGTGGCGGGAAATAGCACCCCTCAGGGTATGATTTCTGTTGTGCGTCCGCCGCGGCCGGATGAACAGGTGACTGTCCGTTTCGGTTTGCAGGGTCATTATCATATCTGCGGGCGGGATCGCGGGCGGTCAGCTAAAAAGTTATGGCAGGAAGCCGGTATTGCCCCCTGGCTGCGTGAACGCACGCCGCTGCTCTGGTATAACGATACGCTGATTGCGGCGGTCGGGGTATTTGTCACGAAAGAGGGTGAAGCGGATGAGGCAAAACTGATGATTATACAGGAAAAACAACCCCGCGGACGGGGTTGTACAGTTATTCAGGACGGTGAGTGATCAATAACCACTGTTCCCAGTTCGGGATGACTGAAACTGACAATGGAGTCCAGACGAAGCTCCCGCAATTTGTTGTCAATCGTGACAACAAGGTATTCCACTTTCTTCCGGAGCACCAAATCGGTCGCCTTTCCTGTCAGAACATCGCCCCCCTGTAAGGTCACTTCCAGTACCATATGATGCTGGCAGGCCAGTTCGAGATTGTCATAGTCATCACAATTGATTGGTTGATATTCATTTTCTGCAGACATATTCCCTCACCATACTTTCGCTTGCGGTATCATCCGCGGATGGTTATTCAAATAGCCTCATCGCTCTCAGCAGACTATATCATAGTTATCATATTGGCTATTACTGATTACATTTTATTATCGGCAAAACATATTGTTTATCACTGTTTTGAGTAAAATCATTGCCAACTTAAAAATAAAAATGCGTAATTGTCTGAAAGCGCATGAATATACAAAAACTGACAATCATTTTGCTAACATTACCTCATCAGATGTTCAGGGGGAAATATGAAAAATCTAACAAAACTCTTATTGGCGGCGGGCATTTTCAGCATCACGGCCTGTAGTTCGACGGTGGTTGTACCACCTGCGCCGGAAGTTCATGTTCTTGATCGTGCCTATAACGGTGTGGTTCCGTGTGCGGATTGCTCCGGCATGGATGTGACAGTTTTACTGGAAGGTGACGGCACCTATGTTATGCAGCGTACTTATCTGGAAACCCGTGACGGCAACCAGACCTTCTTTGAAACCGGAACCTGGGCAAAAGATGGCGAAAAATTGCGTCTGACCGATACTGCCGGGCAGCGCACCTATTATGATCCGCAGGATAAATCGCTGGTGATGCTGGATATTGACGGCAACCCGGTTAAATCAAATCTGAACTACACCCTGAAAATGGTGAAACCGGCACAGCTGAAAGGTGAATACCGTTATATGGCGGATGCGGCAACCTTTAAAGATTGCCAGACCGGCGTGGTTTACGCAGTGCCGGGAAATATCGGCTTAGAGCAGGGCTACGGTAAGCTTGGCGTTGAAGGCGGTAAACCTGTCTATCTGGAAGTGGAAGGGTATTACACCATCCGTCCGTCCATGGAAGATGGTCAGTTTGATCAGGCGCTGATCCAGACCGGTAAATCCGTACTGGATAAATCGCGCGGCTGTCAGTAAGTTATTCTGAGTCCCGCAGAAATAAAAAAGGCTGAACAGGTGTTCAGCCTTTTTTTGTTCACCGTGCTGATAATCAGGCGGTGATGATTTTCTCTTTCAGCACACTGCGATTATTCACATAATCTCACGGTCAGCATTAAAAATGCCTCCGTTCCCGCTTTTTCTGAGCTGGCAATGTTAATCCCGACGGTGTTTATCCCTGATTTTGTCGGAAAGATACATCAGGTACAAACCAACTGTTACAGAAATCATTCCGAGACCCCATGCCGTGAATTTGCCCGGCCATTCTGCTATGAATACAATGTAACTACTTATGCCCAATAAAAAAATCCACGATATCAGCAATAGTAGTAAACCTGTAACTTCTGATTTAAATTTACTCATAATCAAATTCCGTTTATTAACTCTGCAACAAGAGTATCCCAGTCATTTTTATTTTTCATGTTTATCTCTATGGCTTCTAAAAATGGATCCATGTAATCACGTACAAGAAAATATAGTAAATCTAAATCACCGAGGTTTTTCAGACCAGAGTAAATTGATGGATGGCGATATGAGAGATCCTCTGAAACATATATTGATGTGGATGTTGTACCGGCGAGAGAAACAATACCAACCATACCAAGCCTGATAAGGAGACGAGGGATAAAACGCTGGGCGAGTACACGGGCTACTTCACCATAAATAAAAGCAGTTACAACATATTTTACTGTCTGTCGCCCTGTTATTTTTGCAAAGATATCTGTCAGACTTTTGTTTTTTTATTTTAGATACAAATATTTTAACAATATATGTTATCAATGTTTTTATTTCTTCAGACGATATGCCGCGTTTAAATAATTCAGCCTGCCTTATTCTTATACCTTCATTTCGCCATCTGTTTTCTGTATCTAAAAAATTATATGTCATATAACCAAGGTCAGTACCAACGTCCAGGAGACCCTTACCGGCAGAATAAAAGAACAACTCAAAGCCTCCCATATCTTTCTGGTTAATGATATCTAATATATCGGATGCTATTTCTTTCGGCTTTTTCATTGTATTTTCTTTCCGTCCTTAGAATCATTACTGTCCCAGTATCTGAGGATACTTTTAGTCTGTATATTTCTATCAATAATTACATTTTAATATATGATGTGTCATGCCGGATGAATCTGAAATCAGATAATTATATGAATAACACTGATACATTATTCATGCGTAAGTATATTCACTTGCTAAATATACCCTTGCCATTTTTTTACTGAAAATGAACAATGAAAATCAGATTTTTTACCAAAAAAGAGAAATAAACGTCGCTTTAACAAGCGAGAATGGAAAAATAATGCGGAAATAATCTTTAAACTCTCCATGTCAGCATAGTGATTCTGATTGATTCGGCGATTGATCCGATCGCACAATCCGGGCTGAATTATCTTCTGGTGAGCTATTATTTGGCGCAGTGACTTAGGGCTGATGACTGGAGAAAAATCTGTAACAGAGAATTATCGTTGCCCGGAACAGGAATTTTGTCTGCGGAAATAGTTGCAGAGGCGCTTACGAAATAGTTGCAGGTACTGCATCCCGGCGGGTGATGAATTGTTTCTGCATCGGAATATCATAACCCCCCGCTATGCGGGGGTTATGATTCACAGCACTGATAATCAGGCAGTGATAATTTTCTCTTTCAGCACACTGACAATCTCATCCAGCGCGATCAGGGATTTCTCTTCGCTGCGGCGGTATTTATATTCCACCACACCGCTGTCGAGGTTGCGATCACCGATAACGATGGTATGCGGGATACCCATCAGTTCCATATCAGCAAACATCACACCCGGACGCTCTTTACGGTCATCAAAGATCACTTCAATGCCCTGAGCGGTCAGGTCAGCGTAGAGTTTTTCCGCCACTTCTTTCACACGGTAAGATTTGTGCATATTCATCGGCAGCAGGGCAACCCGGAACGGCGCAATCGCATCCGGCCAGATAATGCCGCGATCATCGAAGTTCTGTTCAATCGCCGCTGCAACAATACGGGTTACCCCGATGCCGTAACAACCCATATAGACCACTTCGTTGTGACCGGCTTCGTTCTGAACAGTTGCTTTCAGTGCTTCAGAATATTTTTTACCGAGCTGGAAGATATGACCGACTTCAATGCCGCGTTTGATCATCAGAGTGCCTTTGCCGTCCGGACTCGGGTCACCGGCGACCACATTACGGATATCCGCGACTTCCGGCAGAGCAGCATCACGCTCCCAGTTGATACCGAAATAGTGTTTACCGTCGATATTCGCACCGGCACCGAAATCACTCATCATGGCAACTGTGCGGTCAGCCACCACCGGCAGCGGCAGACTGACCGGCCCCAGTGACCCCGGACCTGCGTTCAGGACTGCGCGGATCTCTTCTTCTGTCGCGAATTCCAGCGGAGAGGCAACCAGCGGGTGTTTTTCCGCTTTCACTTCATTGAGCTCATGGTCACCGCGTACCAGCAGAGCAACCAGTTTGTGGCCGCTCTCTTTGCTGCCGTGAACAATCAGGGTTTTGATGGTTTTCTCAACCGGCAGATTAAATTGTTCAACCAGTTCTGCGATGGTTTTTGCGTTTGGAGTATCAACCAGTTCCATCGCTTTCTGCGGTGCAGGGCGCTCAGTAATATTGCAGACCGCTTCTGCCAGTTCGATATTGGCCGCATAATCGGACTCAGAAGAGAAAATCACATCATCTTCGCCGCTCTGTGCCAGTACCTGGAACTCATGGGAGGCATTACCGCCGATAGAACCGGTATCTGCCATTACCGCACGGAAATCCAGCCCGATGCGGGTGAAGATTTTGCTGTACGCCTGATACATTGCATCATAGGTTTCCTGCAATGAGTCCTGGGTCAGGTGGAAAGAGTATGCATCTTTCATGATAAATTCACGGGAGCGCATTACACCAAAACGCGGGCGGACTTCATCACGGAATTTGGTCTGGATCTGGAACACATTCAGCGGCAGCTGTTTATAAGATGTCACTTCGTTACGGATGATGTCTGTGACCACTTCTTCGTGCGTCGGGCCCAGAACAAACTGGCGATCGCCGCGATCGGTGATACGGAGCAATTCCGGACCGTATTGTTCCCAGCGTCCGCTCTCCTGCCATAAATCTGCGGGCTGAACGACCGGCATGGAGATTTCCAGTGAACCGGCATTTTCCATCTCTTCACGCACGATCTTCTCAACTTTGCGTAATACGCGGACGCCTGTCGGCATCCAGTTGTACAGACCTGAAGCAAGTTTACGGATCATCCCGGCGCGCAGCATCAGCTGATGACTGACCACTTCGGCGTCAGCAGGGGTCTCTTTCAGAGTAGAGAGCAGATATTGGGTAGTACGCATTATTTAGGTTCCATTAGAACGACAAACATGTCTTATCGCAGAAGTATTCTGCGCAGAAGTGAAATTAAGCCTGACAGTTTACCAGTGACTGCCGCGCCCCAAAAGGGGGGGGAATCGCGTTTTAACGGTTTTCCAGACTGATGACTTCGGTTACACCGTCGCGGATATGCCAGCGGACATTTAAATCCAGCAGATGAACGGCATAAATTTTATCGTCAGTCTGTTGTTTTTTATACGCCGGACGCGGATCCTGCGCCAGTACCTGCGTGATAAAACGGGCTAAATCAGGATACCTGACGGCCTGAGCTGTCATGAATTGCTGTGCCGCAGTGCTGAACACTACCGGCATATCCGCCGGGGGTTCTTCCTGAGCAAAACCGGCCAGTGCCCCGGGGACTGACTCAGCATAGGGCAGATAGGGTTTGATATCCAGCACCGGTGTGCCGTTAAGCAGATCCAGGCTGCCAAGGGAGAGATACGCAGTATCACCGTCGTAACAAACCTTTTTCAGTTCAACCAGTGACATTCCGACCGGATTCGGGCGGAAGGTGGAGCGGGTGGCAAACACCCCCATTTTGGCATTACCGCCAAGGCGCGGCGGACGTACCAGCGGACGCCAGCTGCCTGCCGGAATATCATGAAAAACAAAGATGATCCACACATGACTGAATTGTTCCAGCCCGCGCACGCAGTCGGCGTGATTATAGGGGGCCGCAAAGTGCAACTCACCTGTGCCATCCTCAACCAGTCCCGGCTGGCGCGGAATCGCAAATTTCTCCTGCCACGGTGAACGTATAAAACCAACGGGCGAAAATGAAAACTCAGACATCATCAACCTTAATCGCAGTACCTTCGCATACCGCCAGTTGCTTACAACCCTGAGCGGGTGTCACGGCACACTGGTGGAGTAACACGGCATCTGCTTTCAGTTTTCCGGCCCGGTACAGCATCTGTTTACGGGCAGCCGGAATACCGGACTGTGCAGATTTTGCCGCTTCCCGGCAATTCTGACCCAAAACCACGCCAAGGTCACGGAAAGGTTTACCCAGCAGCTCTTCCGGGTGGATATAGAGTTTGACGTGTGATGCTGCGGATGTTGATTTGGCTTTTTTACCGGCCGGTTTTTTCAGCCGCATATCGGCATATTGCACTTGTTCCTGCTCAGAATGGCTCTGACGGAAAGAGCATCCTGCGATGAGAAGAGCAAGCAGGCTGATAATAAGCACTCGCATGGAAAAAATCCTCTGGCTGTACAAAACAGAAAAATAAAGGTGGATTAAGTATTATTATTTATATTGTGAGCATTTTGTGGTCATAAAAAAACAAAAAGGGTGAACAATTGTTCACCCTCAGTGTAATATTCTTTGATTGAAGAGAAAAGAATTTACCGGTTATTCTGAATTTCCGGTCTTTTACCAGCCTTTCACTGCACCGCCGTTGAAGACTTTATCTGCTTCATTAAAGACTTCATCTGACTGATATGCCTGGACAAATTGCTTCACAGCTTCGCTGTCTTTATTATCTTCACGGGAAACAATAATATTGACGTAAGGTGAATCTTTATCTTCAACAAAAATGCCGTCTTTGGCCGGTGTTAAGTTGATCTGGCTGGCGTAGGTGGTGTTGATCACCGCCAGGTCGATCTTATTATCATCAAGTGAACGTGGCAGCTGTGGTGCTTCCAGCTCGATCAGTTTCAGACCTTTCGGGTTTTCAACCACATCAAGAACAGTTGGCAGCAGACCGGTGCCTTCTTTCAGTTTGATTAACCCCTGTTTCTGTAATAACAGCAGTGAACGGCCGAGGTTGGTCGGGTCATTCGGCAGAGCGACCTGTGCGCCGTCCTGTAACTCATCCAGTGACTTAATTTTCCTGGAATAGCCGGCAATCGGATAAACGAAGGTATTCCCCACCGTGGTTAGTTTGTAGTTACGGTCTTTAATCTGCTGATCCAGATACGGCTTGTGCTGGAATGCGTTAAGGTCGATATCACCACGGCTGAGGGCTTCGTTCGGCATGACGTAGTCGTTGAAAGTGACCAGTTCCACATTCAGGCCGTATTTATCTTTGGCTACTTTCTTCGCCACTTCCGCGACCTGTTGTTCAGCACCGACGATTACGCCGACTTTGATACTTTTCGGATCTTTTTCATTTTGTCCGCAACCCGCCAGTACTAATGAACCCAGCAAAGCACCGGCAACGACAAGCGATTTTAATTTAAAAGCCATTTTTCTTTCCTCGTTCTGTGTAATACGCGTTCGCAGTCAGTGCGGCGCGGTGAGTGTCTTACTTGTGGGTAACCGCTTTAACCAGACGATCACCACATACCTGAATAATAAAGACCAAAACAACCAGCAATGCTAATACCGTATTCATAACGACGGCGTTATATCCGACATAACCATACTGATAACCAATCTGGCCTAACCCGCCAGCACCGACTGCACCACCCATTGCGGAATAACCCACGAGTGTGATCAGCGTGATAGTCGCAGCGTTGATCAGTCCCGGCAATGCTTCCGGCAGCAGGATCTTACTGACAATCTGCAATGGTGTGGCTCCCATTGCACGGGATGCTTCGATCAGGCCTGATGGGATCTCCAGCAGTGCGTTTTCCACCATACGGGCAATAAACGGAGCGGCGCCGACAGTCAGCGGTACAATGGCAGCCTGTAACCCGATAGATGTACCGACAACTAACCGGGTAAACGGAATCATCCACACCAGTAAGATAATGAACGGAATCGCGCGGAAGATATTAACCAGCACGGACAGGATCCGGTACAGGCTTTTGTTATCCGCAATCTGACCCGAACGGGTGATGTACAGCAGTACCCCTACCGGCAGTCCGATTAAAAATCCCAGGAAACCGGACGCAAAAGTCATGACAAGGGTTTCCCAGATGCCTTTGACTAACAGTAAAATCATTCCTTCAGACATAACCGAGAACCTCTGTTTTTACGTGGTGTTCTTTCAGAAAAGTAATAGCTGCTTCAACATCCTGCGGACTGTTGCCGTCAAGTTCTGCCAGCATGACACCAAATTTTACACCGCCCGCGTAATCCATCTGAGAGCTCAGTATGCTGATATCGATATTGAATTTACGTGATGCAATAGAGATCAGCGGCGCATCGACGGACTGACCACCAAACTCCAGTTTCAGCAGCGGCCCCAGGCCTTCCGCCGGTTCCGGTTTCAGCCGTGCCAGATAATCTTCCGGCACATCCAGGTGCAGCGTGGACTCAATAAAAGCCTGTGCCACCGGGGTTTTCGGATGAGAGAACACTTCACTCACCGTATTTTGTTCAATCAATTGTCCGCCACTGATAACCGCCACCTGGTCACAGATGCGTTTCACCACATCCATTTCATGAGTGATCAGCAGGATAGTTAACTCCAGCCGGCGGTTGATGTCTTTCAGCAGTTCCAGAATCGAACGGGTGGTTGCCGGATCGAGGGCGCTGGTGGCCTCATCACACAGCAGAACCTCAGGTTCGTTTGCCAGCGCACGGGCGATAGCTACACGCTGCTTTTGCCCGCCGGACAGATTTGCCGGATAAGCATCACGTTTATCGGCCAGGCCGACCAGATCAAGCAGCTTAACAACCCGCTTTTCAATTTCCGCAGCCGGTACGCGATCCAGTTCCAGCGGCAGAGCTATGTTCCCGAAAACAGTACGGGACGAGAGCAGGTTAAAATGCTGAAAAATCATACCGATGCCGCGACGGGCACGAGTTAACTCTTTATCGTTCATCTTAGTGAGGTCACGGCCGCCGACGAGAACCTGTCCGGATGTCGGCCGTTCCAGCATGTTCACACAGCGGATCAGCGTACTTTTTCCGGCGCCGGAAGCACCAATCACACCGTAAATCTGTCCTTGCGGGACGTGCAGGTTAATATCAGAAAGTGCCTGTATTTCGCGATGACCCTGCTGAAAAACCTTATTTATATTCGTCAGCTTTATCATGTAATTATTATTACCTTGTTACGTGAAACTGGTTGTTCACCAGATGATTCACGGATGTTAAGATGTCTGGACGGCTAAGTCAACAGGATTTAGTTATCAGGCCGCATTCTCATTCCTCATCAAATAAGCGATACTAAATACATTATTGATGACGGACTAAGAGTGTAATCATGGGTATCCCCGCAGTATTTCTGGACAGAGACGGCACCATTAACGTTGATACCGGCTATGTTCATGAGGTTGATGATTTTCAGTTTATTGAAAACGCGATTGAAGCAATGCAGACCATTAAACAGATGGGCTACGCTTTAATCATAGTCACAAATCAGGCAGGCATTGCCCGCGGAATGTATACCGAAGATCAGTTTATGCATCTGACAGAGTGGATGGACTGGTCTCTGGCGGATCGCGGTGTTGATCTGGATGGTATCTATTATTGCCCGCATCATCCGGAAGGCACTGTTGAAGAATTTCGTCAGGTATGTAACTGCCGCAAACCGGCACCGGGTATGCTGCTGGATGCACAGAAATATCTGAAGATCGATATGAGTAACTCTTATATGGTAGGAGATAAGCTCGACGATATGCTGGCCGGGCGGGCAGCCGAAGTGGGTACAACTATATTGGTACGTACCGGTAAACCGGTAACAGAAGAGGCAGAAGCAGCGGCAGATATTGTGATTAATAGTATTGCGGATTTACCCGCACTGCTGAAATCCGTACAAAAAAGCGAAAAATCACCTAAAAAATAACCTGATTGGGTGTTTTATCTGCGAACGGAAAAAAAATTGAAATTACCCCTTGCGGTCAGATTAAAACTCCCTATAATGCGCATCCGTTGTCACGGCACAGGACGCGAAGTCCGCTGAGATA
>NZ_VKKS01000001.1:2465906-2788760 GCF_019402645.1 Morganella morganii | reverse complement strand
CTTTTTTGCGTTTGGGGGAAAGAAAAAAATATTTTTCACCTGAATACGTGGCCGGAACCGGATAGTATGAATCAAAGTTTGCTAAGATAGTGACGGACAGAAGCAAACAGTATCGGGGTCAGCGTTGAAAGAGAAAAAAAACTGGTCCGTCCGGTATGTCGCAGGGCATCCGGCACGACAAATCCGCCCGATGTCAGCAGACATGCTGGGTAACGGATTGCCGGTTGGTTTACCATTATCCGCACCGGATAAAACTATCCGGGTTGTGGTCTGGAATATCTACAAACAACAGCGTCCTGACTGGCGTAAAACACTTGATCGTATTCTGCATGACACACAACTGGTCCTGCTTCAGGAAGCACAACCCTCTCCTGAACTGGTCAGCCTGGCAGGCAAACACCAGCTGGTTGCCGATCAGGTTCCCGCGCTGCATTTTCAGCAGCACCCTTCCGGTGTGATGACACTGGCAACCTCTCATCCAATCTATTGCTGTCCGTTGCAGCAGAAAGAACCCCTGTTGCGCCTGCCTAAATCCGCATTAGTCACTGTGTACCCGTTACCGGACGGTCGTCAGCTGATGGTGATTAACGTCCATGCTATTAATTTCAGTTTTGGTGTGGATGTTTACCGTCGTCAGCTGAATACGGTCGGTTCTCAGATCCGCTGCCATGTCGGGCCGGTGATCCTCGGTGGTGATTTTAATGCCTGGAGCAGGCAGCGCATGAATGCCCTGAAACGTTTTGCCCGCGCTCAGGGACTAAAAGAAGTGCTTTTTCCGCATGATATCCGTACAAAAGCATTTGGTCACCCGCTGGATTACCTGTTTTATCGCGGGTTTAAACTGGTTTTATCGGATGTTATGCAGACGGATGCGTCGGATCACCATCCTTTGATAGCTGAATTTATGTAAAAATATCTAATGGTATTATTAATTTCAGTTATCATTTAGTGATAATAATAATGCAATATTGTTTATATTAACTATAGTTATCTGGTTGTTATTATCTGGTATTACTTATAACTAATTATGTAATAAGACCGGAGATTCTATGCAGCGTATTGTTATAGTTGGTGGCGGTGCCGGCGGCACAATGGTCGCAAATATTCTGACCAGAAAGCTGTTAAATGATATTTATCAGAAAAAAGTGGAAGTTGTTCTCATTTCTGACAGTGAATGGCACTATTATAAACCTGCGTTTATGTATGTGGCCTTTAATCTGTATCTTAAAGAGGAATTACGGAAGTCACAACGCTCTCTGCTTCGCCCGGAAATTCAGTTTATACACGACCGTGCCGAGCATTTTGATTTTGCATCACAGACGTTACAGGGTAAAAGCGGCACCAAATACGGATATGACTACCTGGTGATCGCAACCGGCTGCCTGCCGAGACCTGACCGGATCTCCGGAATGAAAGAAGCAGCCGATCATTTCTATCAGTATCAGCCCGCCCGCCAGCTGGCTGAAAAACTGGCTAAATTCGAAAAAGGCCGGATTTTTATCACGGTCTCTTTCCCGAATACCCCGAATGTTCCTCACCAATGCGGTATCGCACCAATGGAAACCACGCTGATGCTGGATGATTATTTCCGTCAGCGTCGTGTCCGCCAGAATATCGAAATCGTTTATACCTATCCGACAGTGTCACAATTGCTGCGGAACTGTTTGTTTATGCAGAAAGATGTCTGTGAAGTACTGCCGTCTGTCTTTCAGGAACGCAACATTCAGGCGCAGCGCGGTTTTACTCTGGAACGGGTTTGTCCTGAGAAAAAAATTGCTTACTCTAAAGAAGGAGAAGAGCAGCCGTTTGACCTGCTGATAGGCACGCCGCCGATTTCTGCGGTGGAATCGGTACGCAATACCGGATTATCCGACGGCGACCCGGAAGAAGGCTGGCTGCCGACAGACCCGGAAACATTGCAGGTGTACGGGCTGAAAAATGTCTATGTTCTCGGGGATACCGTGGATCTGCCAATCAGTAAAGCTGCGGGCAGTTGCCATAACCAATCTGCGGTGGTGGCGGATAATATTATCGGTGAGATGTGTTTCGGCTATACCACGGCCATTTATGACGGACGGGTTCAGGCTGTCGCGCAGATGGGGCTGAATGCGGGAATGCCGCTCTGGTATGATTATAAGCATGATGTGTTACCGACACCGGCGACAAAGCCGGGTGGCCTGCTGCGCACCGGTTTTAACCGCGGGCTGTACTGGTCAACTGTCCGCGGCCTGGTATAACGGAGGAAAGTGCAATGTCAGCAACAGAACAGATGAATGAACACACTGCTGTACCACAGCCTGAATTATCCGCACAAACTGCGGAAAAACTGGCGGTGTTAATGCAGCTGAACCGTTTTGATAATGTGATTGATCTGCTGTCTCTGGTATCAGATCTGGTCGATATCATCGGTAAAAATGAAGTCAATAAACTGGCCGATAATGCGGAATCCGGTATCGCATTATTATGGGAAAGCGGATTGGCGCTGAACAAGGCCAAAATGGAGATGGTGTACAGTGATGAAAAGTATAATTTCCGCAATACCTATAAATTACTGAAAGATCAGGATACGCTCAAAGGTATCAATATGGTGCTCAGAACCTTACAGATTATGGGCTCCCGTATTCAGCGTATCGACAGCGAACCCTGATAACAGAATATAAAAAACCGGGTGTTTTATTCACCCGGTTTATTGTTTTCAGAACAGTAAATGGTCTGTTTATGCCCGTTTTTTTACACCGGCAAAATAACCCACTGTCAGGATCACCACCCAGGCAATCCCCACCATCAGTGCCACGCGGGTATCCGGGAAGTAACCCAGAAGTGCAATCACAAAGACCATAAAGGCAATCGTTAATGCTGGTGCGACCGGCCACATCGGTACCGGGAATTTCAGGGTTTTGACCTCTTCCGGTTTCATCTGACGGCGCATTGCCACCTGAGATAACAGAATCATCAGCCAGACCCAGACTGTCGCGAACGTCGCGATAGAGGCGATAATAATGAAGATTTTTTCAGGGATCAGGTAGTTAAGTACCACACCGACCAGCAGAACCGCACTCATCACCAGAACTGTCATCCACGGCACACCATTTTTGGTGAGTTTCATAAAGGATTTCGGTGCCTGACCTTCCTGTGCCATGCCGTACATCATCCGGCCTGCGCCGAAAATATCACTGTTAATGGCCGATACCGCGGCGGTGATCACCACCAGGTTCAGAATATTAGCCGCGTAAGAGATATTCAGTTTTTCGAAAATCTGTACAAACGGGCTGCCGTTATGGCCGATCTGGTTCCACGGGAAGATACACATCAGGATAAACAGTGTCAGCACATAGAACAGCAGAATACGCAGCGGTACCGCGTTGATGGCTTTCGGAATGGTTTTTTCCGGGTTCTGTGCTTCACTGGCGGTGATGCCGATAACTTCAATGCCGCCGAAGGCAAACATCACAATGGCCAGTGAGGCTATCACCCCGCTTATTCCGTTCGGCATAAAGCCGCCGAATTCCCATAAGTTACTGATACCGGTAGGATGTGCGGTTTCCTGACCGAAGCCGAACAGCATAATCGCAGCACCGCCGACAATCATGGCGATAATTGCGGTCACTTTGACAATCGAGAGCCAGAACTCCATCTCTCCGAATATCTTTACGTGACATAAATTCAGGGCGCCAATGAAACACACAATCCCCAGCACCCAGATCCATTGATCGACATCCGGGAACCAGAGCTTCATATAGAAACCGAAGGCGGTAACGTCTGCGAGACAGACAATCAGCATCTCAAAAACGTAGTTCCAGCCGGTAAGGAAACCGGCGAGCGGCCCCATATAATGGCTGGCATATTGTGAAAATGAACCCGGGACAGGATGGTGGACTGCCATTTCGCCCAGCGCACGCATCACCATAAAGACTGCCGCACCCCCGATAAGGTAGGCCAGCAGAACAGCAGGACCCGCCTGCTCAATAGAGGCAGCCGAGCCGTAAAACAGGCCGGTGCCTATCGCCGATCCGAGAGCCATAAAGCGGATGTGCCGCCCTGTAAGCCCGCGTCTTAGCGCTGTATTATTTTCTTTCATGTATTTAATCCTGTCGCTGTCATGATTAGCAGCGTTTTTACTGATGTGAAACGCGGTCAGAGTCAACCCGGTACTTTAACATAAAGAGTCATGCTGACGGGATAATTATCTGCAATAATACGGCCTTAAACGTAAGGAACAGATGAGTGATGCAATACCCTATTAACGAAATTTTTCAGACATTGCAGGGCGAAGGGGTTTTTACCGGTGTCCCGGCGATTTTTGTCCGCTTGCAGCGCTGTCCGGTCGGGTGCAGCTGGTGTGATACTAAGCATACCTGGGAACAGTTACCGGAAAAAGCCTGTTCAGCGGAAGACATGATGAATAAAGCACAGGAGGACGAACGCTGGGCCTCTCTGGATGCTGACAGCATTATTATGCAGTTTGGGGTGAAAGGTTATACCGCCCGGCATGTGGTGATCACCGGCGGTGAACCGTGTTTATATGATTTGCGGCCGCTGACGGCAGCACTGGAAGAGCGGGGTTATCAGTGCCAGATTGAAACCAGCGGTACACAACCGGTACAGTGCAGTGAAAAAACCTGGGTGACGGTGTCCCCGAAAGTGAATATGCGCGGTGGCTATGATGTGCTGACACCGTCGCTGCTGCGGGCTGATGAGGTAAAACACCCTGTCGGGCGGCAGCGGGATATCGACGAACTGGATTTGCTGCTGGCAAAACTGCCGGGGGATAAACATCCGGTGGTGGCATTGCAGCCGATCAGTCAGAAACCGGCGGCAACCGCACTCTGTATTGAAACCTGCATCGCGCGCAACTGGCGTTTCTCGATGCAGACTCACAAATATCTCAATATTGCCTGATTATTCACCGCGGTAAACACAGCCGGCGGTACAGGTCTCTTTGACCAGTACGGCACTCAGCATCGGCAGCAGTGGTTTGGTCTGCTGCCAGATCCACTGTGCGAGCACTTCGCTGGTCGGGTTTTCCAGCCCCGGGATCTCATTGAGATAGTGATGATCCAGACGGTCATAAATCGGTTTAAATACCTGTTTAACCTCGGCAAAGTCGATCAGCCAGCCGGTATGTGCATCCACCTTACCACTCAGTTCCAGACGGACAAGAAAGGAATGCCCGTGCAGACGCCCGCATTTATGGCCTTCCGGTACATGCGGCAGGCGATGGGCGGCTTCGAACTGGAACTCTTTAAAAATCGTGGTGGTCATAACACTCTCCGGATAATGACGATATAGCGGATGAAAAGCGTCATTTTACGCAATATTTAACGTAAATGTTACCAAAAAACAGCGAAGTGACAGAGAAATAACAGAAACTCCCTGTGATTTGGCCATCGACAAACCCTGCGCTTTTCTCTATGTTGGAACGCCAGAATAATAATGAATACACTTAATTTACCGGGTTTACTATGACATCGCTGATCACAACCTGTCCGCTCTCCGCACCCGACTGGAAGCACCTGCAACCTTTACTTCATACACTGACACCGGAACAGCTGAACTGGTTATCCGCCTGGTGCCGCGAACAGGCAGCGGCAACGCCGTCTGCGGCGGTACAGGAACCGGCGGATATTCTGCTGATCGCCGCTTCCCGGACCGGTAATGTCAGGCGCGTGGCGGAATCCCTGCGGGACCAACTGTTCAGTGAGCAGCGGGCGGTGCGTCTGGTGAATGCCGGGGACGTTACTCTTTCTTCGTTTTCTGAACTGCTGAACCTGACACCCCCGGCAGATGAGGAGAGACTCAGCCGTTTTGCTCACAATGGCGTGGTGCAGATTGATTCTCAGCCACACCGGCGTGATAAACCACAGTCTGCGGTTCTGCGCCGCGCTGTACGCCTGACCGCGCCGGGATCGGAAAAGCATGTCTGTCAGGTCGTGCTGGATATCCGCGGCACCGGATTACAGTATCAGGCCGGAGATGCCCTGGGTGTGTATCCGGAAAACAGCCCGGAACTGGTCAGCGAATTGCTGGGACTGCTCTGGTTTGACGGCACGGAGCGCGTCACACTGAAAGGAAAATCGTATTCTCTGCGTGAAGCCCTGCTGACGCAGTGTGAACTGACCATCAACAGCGCGCCGGTTGTGGCGGCTTACGCCCGTCTCAGTCACGCGCCGGAACTGCTGGATATGATTGCGGATCCGCAGCAGCTGACAGCGTATGCACAGCGCAGACCGGTCGCGGATATGGTTCGTGAATTTGCGGTACAGACCTCCGCACAGGCATGGGTGAATTGCCTGCCGCCGCTGATGCCGCGCCTCTACTCCATTTCCTCGTCGCCGCTGGTTTCGCCGGATGAGGTACATCTGACCACCGGGGTGGTGGAGTACCGGGCTGACGGGCACACCCGCTATGGCGCGGCAACCCGTTACCTGACTCATCAGTTACAGCCCGGGGATACTGTTGCCTGTTTTGTTGAGCACAATGATCACTTCCGCCTGCCGGATGACCCGGAAAAACCGGTGATTATGATAGGGCCGGGTACCGGTATTGCACCATTCCGCGCTTTTCTTCAGCAGCGGGCGGCACAGCAATCCGGCGGGAAAAACTGGCTGATTACCGGTAATCCGCATGAAAAAAGCGATTTTCTGTATAAGGCTGAACTGACAGAGTTTCTGCGTCAGGGCGTGCTGACGGAACTGACAACCGCCTGGTCGCGGGATCAGCCACAGAAGATTTATGTGCAGGATAAACTGTCAGAAATGCGGGAAACCGTCTGGCGCTGGCTGGAACAGGGGGCATACCTCTATGTGTGCGGAGACGCATTCCGGATGGCAAAAGATGCAGAAGCCGCATTACTGGATATTATCTGCAGTGAAGGGGCGATGTCAGCGGAAGAGGCGCAGGTTTTGCTGAACGGATTACGGACAGCAAAACGTTATCAGCGGGATGTTTACTGATCAACTGTCCGAATAACGGACGGAACAGTAGCATCTGCGCCGATCTTATGGGAAGATTAGCCGATCTTTTCGGGGGCGGTGATGGGCAAACTGACGCTATTACTTTTAGTTATTCTGGGCTGGCTGCAATATTCATTGTGGTTAGGGAAAAACGGTATTCACGACTATGTACAGGTCGGGGAAGATGTTGCTGCATCAGAACAGGTAAATGCGAAGCTCAAAGCCCGTAATGAACAGTTATTTGCTGAGATTGGTGATCTGAATGACGGGCTTGAGGCCATCGAAGAGCGCGGTCGCAGTGAATTAGGCATGATCAAGCCCGGCGAAAGCTTTTATCGTATTCTGTCCGAAAAACGGACACAGCAGAACGCGCAGTCACAAAGTCGCAGTAACTAATTTCTATGACAATACTTTCTTCCGCAATGACCGGCACACAACCGGCACCGGATCTGTCCGGTATTTCTGATGATACTCCGGTCACGGCACTTATTCCTGCTGCCGGTACCGGTACCCGGATGCAGTGCGGGTGCCCCAAGCAATACCTCACTATTGCCGGAAAAACCATTCTGGAACATACGCTTGCTATCCTGCTGGAACACCCGCGTATCACGCAGGTGGTGGTGGCGCTGCATCCGCAGGATCGCGTTTTCAGTACATTACCGGTGGCGCATCACCCGCATATCCGGACAGTCACCGGCGGCGGTGAGCGGGCGGATTCTGTTCTGGCAGGTCTGGATTATCTTGCTGATCACACCCCGGAAAACAGCTGGGTGCTGGTGCATGACGCCGCGCGTCCCTGTTTGCAGCTCACGGATCTGAACCGGCTGCTGGCGGTTATGTCAGACATACAGACAGATAGCCGTATGCAGGGGGCTATTCTGGCTTCGCCGGTACGCGATACCATGAAGCGGGGTGTGGCATCCGCCGGTTATACCGGTATTGATCACACTGTTGAGCGCACACAGCTTTGGCACGCCCTGACTCCGCAATTTTTCCCGCTTCATCTGTTGCGCACCTGTCTGCAACAGGCGCTGTCTCAGCAGGCGGTGATCACCGATGAAGCGTCCGCGCTGGAATTTTGCGGCTATCAGCCTATGCTGGTGCCCGGCCGCGCAGACAATATTAAAGTCACACAGCCGGAAGATCTCGCACTTGCCGGGTTCTACCTGTCCAATAACAATAAGGAACAGACAACATGATGAGAATCGGACACGGTTTTGATGTTCATGCCTTCGGCGGCGAAGGCCCGATTGTGATTGCGGGAGTCCGCATTCCTTACGAACAGGGATTACTGGCGCATTCCGATGGTGATGTCGCCCTGCATGCGGCCACCGATGCATTGCTGGGCGCAGCGGCGCTGGGGGATATCGGTAAATTATTCCCGGACACCGATCCTGCCTATAAGGGCGCGGACAGCCGTGTCCTGCTGCGCGAAGCCTTCCGCCGCATTCAGGAAAAAGGTTACAGATTGGGTAATCTGGATGTCACCATTATCGCTCAGGCACCGAAAATGCTGCCGCATATCCCGCAGATGCGGGTGAATCTGGCGGAAGATTTGCAGTGCCATATGGATGATATCAATGTGAAAGCCACCACCACCGAGAAACTCGGTTTCACCGGCCGCAAAGAAGGGATCGCCTGTGAAGCGGTGGCGCTGCTTGTGAAGGCTGAAGCATGAGTCTCCCGGTCAGTTACTTTCACGGTAAACCGGCGGCAACCGGTGTGCTGAAAGCGCAGCCGGAAGATTTTCTGGTGCAGGAAGATTTGGGGTTTGAACCGGACGGTGACGGCGAACATGTGATGGTTCGGATCCGTAAAACCGGTTGTAACACGCGGTTTGTGGCGGAAGAACTGGCTAAATTCGCGAAAATTGCCGCTCGTGCAGTCAGCTACGCCGGGCTGAAAGATCGCCATGCGGTCACTGAACAGTGGTTCTGCCTGCAAATGCCGGGAAAAGAGACACCGGATTTCGCTCAGATGCAGCCTGAAGGCTGCGAAGTGCTGGCGGTTAACCGCCAGAAACGTAAACTGCGGATCGGCGCACTGAAAGGCAATCAGTTCACCATTATACTTCGCCGGATCAGTGATCGTGCCGCGACAGAACTGCGTCTGCAACAGATTGCACAGTCCGGGGTGCCGAATTATTTCGGTGAGCAGCGTTTCGGGCGTAACGGCCAGAACCTGCATTTCGCCCGGCGCTGGGCTGATGGTGAAATCAGTGTGAAAGATCGCAGCAAACGCGGTTTCTATCTCTCCGCCGCCCGCAGTGCAATGTTTAACGCTGTGGCGGATGCCCGTCTGACACAGCGGCTTCAGGCAACCGCATTGCAGGGTGATGCAGTACAACTCGCCGGGCGCGGCAGCTGGTTTGCGGTACAGGCGGATGAACTGGCCGATGTGCAGCAGCGTCTGGATAACCGTGAACTGCGTATTACCGCGCCGTTACCGGGCAGGGGGGATTTGGGCTCCCGGGATACGGCACTGGCCTTTGAAACGGAACAACTGGTTCCGTGGCAGTCTCTGTGGCAGCTGGCGGCGAAAGAGGGGGCGGATAATGCCCGTCGTGCGCTGATGTTGTATCCGGAACATTTCGAATCTGAATGGATTGATGACGAAACCGTCCGTTTATCCTTTTTCCTGCCGGCCGGTAGTTTTGCCACCAGTGTTATCCGCGAAATTATTGAGCTGGAAGCGGATCAGGCGGCTGAGTTCAGTGAATAATCAACTGACTGATTAACATAAAAAAGGGCGGAATAATTTCCGCCCTTTTTTGTTCTGTTTTTTATTCTGCTTTTGCCGCTGCGGCTTTGTCTGTTTCAGCCAGTAATTCAGTCAGATAGATTTTGGCATCCACCGGATCTTTGCCCGGTAGTTTCACCTGATACGGCTTACCGCTGATGGAGGAGCCGGATGCCACTTTATCTGCAAACTGCTCTGCGGTATCCAAACGTTTTTTCGTTTTGCTTAATTTCAGGCGCAGATGCGATTCCGCCTCGGCGGCGTTATGCTCACTGCCGTTGCGGATAAAAATCAGTTGTTCCTGTTTCCCGAGCGCGGTCAGCAGATTCTCTGTGCGGATCTCTTCCTGAGGTGACAGCGCGAATGCCTCTGATACCGGAAGCAGTCCGGCCGTCAGCGCGGTGAACAGGGTTGCGGTGAGTCGTTGACACATAGCCATGCAGAAATCCTTTCAGTCATAAATAATAAAAGTATCATGCAGCTGAATATGAAAAAAGCAATCAGACTAAATCTGTCATAACCCTTTTTTATCGCGGCTAACTTGATAAAATAGTTTTCTGTCGTGATAAACGATCTGCTACTGATAAAAAAGGATACCGTTGTGCTGCGAATTCTGGTGAGTAATGATGACGGCGTCAGTGCGCCGGGGATCCGGACACTGTCTGAGGCGCTGCGGCGTACTTATCATGTTCAGGTGGTTGCACCTGATCGCAACCGCAGCGGGGCATCCAATGCGCTGACGCTTGATCGTCCGTTGCGCACGGTAGTGCATGAGAACGGCGATATTGCGCTGGTGGAAGGCACTCCGACGGATTGTGTTTATATCGGCGCTAATCTGCTGATGCGTCCGCGTCCGGAAATTGTGGTTTCCGGTATTAACTGCGGCCCGAACCTCGGGGATGATGTGATCTATTCAGGTACTGTTGCAGCGGCAATGGAAGGGCGTCACCTGGGATTACCGGCGATTGCGGTCTCCCTGAACGGCGAAACCCACTATGATACGGCGGCGGAAATCACCTGCCGTCTGCTGACCATGCTGCAACAGGTACCGCTGCGGGCAGGCAATATTCTGAACGTGAATGTGCCGGATATCCCGCTCAGTGAGATCAAAGGAATGAAAGTGACCCGCTGCGGAACCCGGCGGGCACCGGATGTGGTATACACCCGGATGGATCCGAAAGGGAATCCGCTGTACTGGCTCGGCCCTCCGGGGGAAAAACTGGATACCGGACCGGACACCGATTTCGCGGCTGTGGATGCAGGTTATGTTTCCGTCACACCGCTGCATGTTGATCTGACAGCCTACAGCGTGCAGGAAAAATTAGAAGTCTGGTTACAAAAAGCAGGGGTGATACAGGAATGATCCGCCGGGTGGTACAGGATCTGATTACACAGTTACGTCAGGCCGGGATCCGCGATGAACGTCTGTTACAGGCGATGGCGGCCGTCCCGCGGGAGAATTTTGTCGATGAGGCGCTGACACATAAAGCCTGGGACAACACCGCGCTGCCGATTGGCTACGGGCAGACTATCTCCCAGCCGTTTATGGTGGCGAAGATGACAGAACTGCTGGAACCGGCTCCGCAGGCGCATGTGCTGGAAATCGGCACCGGCTCCGGTTATCAGACGGCGATCCTCGCACATCTTGCGGCACATGTTTACTCTGTTGAACGGGTCAAAGGGTTACAGTGGCATGCCAAACGCCGCTTTAAGCAGTTGGATCTGCACAATATTTCCACCCGTCACGGTGATGGCTGGGAAGGCTGGCCGTCCCGTGGTCCGTTTGACAGCATTATTGTCACCGCCGCCGCCAGTGATATTCCGTCCGCGCTGCTCAGTCAGCTGGCGGATAACGGCCGGATGGTGATACCGGTGGGGGAACAGCAGCAGATGCTCAAACTGATCCGCCGCCGGGGCAATGATTTTCATACCCAATCGATCGGAACTGTCCGGTTTGTTCCCCTGGTTCACGGGGATCTGGGATAAAAATGGCTATTTTGGTAACAAGACTTTTTCATTTCGCTTAGTATCTGTTTTAATAATACAATCCTGCCATGCGGTCTGCGGCCGCGTGGTGACTTTCTGATTGTCAGTTTTCGCACTATTTCCAGTTTCGGGAGAAGGAATATGAACTCAAGAAACCCTATGAAAACAATACGATGGGTTGCAATTGGGTCACTGATGAGTACGGTTTTGGCCGGATGCTCAACGCCGTATCATGCCGCACCAATCAGCAGTGTGGACGAAAGCAGCAGTGCTCCGGTAATGACAGCAGGTAATGACAACAACAGTTCATCTGTGTCCACACCGATGCCGGTACGTCCTCAGCTCAGTTCTGCCAATAATACACAACCGGTGAGCCGGAATGTGCAGCAGCTGCCTCGTTCTGCCAATGTGCAGACCAGCAGCGATGGCCGGATTCAGTACAACCGCAATTATGATGCGATCCCGAAAGGCAGTTACAGCGGAAATACCTATACGGTTCAGCGCGGTGATACGTTATTTTACATCGCTTATATCTCCGGATCTGACTTCCGCGAACTGGCAGCACAGAACAATATCCCTGAACCGTACAGCCTGAACGAAGGGCAGGTGATTCGGTTAAGCAACGGCGGCGGCAACACTGTTACACCGGTCAGCAGCGGAACTCAGGTCGCGACAAATAGGAATACTCCGCAAAACGGGGTGGTTGATTCTCAACCAACTAATGCGTATTCTGAATCAGCAGGCGCGAAACCGGCCGGCGGTAAGATGCTCTCATCTCAGGTCACCGCACAGGCAAAAGCGAATAACGGCACGGCCGCAACCACTGTGGCAACAACCACAGCCGTTAGCGCTCCGGCAGCAACAACCAGCGCGCCTGTCGCCGTAAATAGTGGTTCCTTTAAATGGGGCTGGCCAGCGGAAGGCAAAGTCATTTCCAACTATACAGGACCTACCAGCGGTAACCGGGGTATTGATATCGGTGGTACACGTGGACAGCCTGTTTTTGCTTCAGCACCGGGTAAAGTGGTTTATACCGGTAACGCGTTACGCGGCTACGGCAATCTGGTCATCATTAAGCACAATGATGATTTCCTGACAGCCTATGCGCATAACGATTCCATCCTGATTAAAGATCAGCAGGACGTCGCAGCTGGTCAGAAAATCGCCACGATGGGCAGCAGCGGAACCACATCTGTAAGATTACATTTTGAAATTCGTTACAAGGGAAAATCAGTCAACCCGCTGCAGTACTTACCGCAGCGATAAACGGCAGAACAGCTTGTTCTGCCTGAATTATCGGGGTAGGAGCAAGCTGATGAGCCGTAATCCACTGAACGCTAACGAGTTATACGACGAAGATTTTGCCGCCGAGCAGGCTGAAGATGAAGAGCTGTTTGATGAGAAACAACTGGCAGAGGAAAGCGGATCTGACGATCCCGGCCCGGACATTGAGTTCGTGCAGAATGTCAGTCAGCGTGTCCTGGACGCCACTCAGCTATATCTTGGTGAGATAGGCTTTTCACCGCTGCTCAGCGCAGAAGAAGAAGTTTTTTTTGCACGGCGCGCCCTGCGGGGTGATACCGCAGCGCGCCAGCGTATGATTGAAAGTAACCTCCGTCTGGTGGTCAAAATTTCCCGCCGCTACAGTAACCGCGGACTGGCGCTGCTTGATCTGATCGAAGAGGGTAACCTCGGGCTGATCCGCGCTGTGGAGAAATTTGATCCCGAGAAGGGATTTCGTTTTTCTACCTATGCCACATGGTGGATCCGTCAGACCATTGAACGGGCTATCATGAATCAGACCCGCACTATCCGTCTCCCTATCCATATTGTCAAAGAACTGAACGTCTATCTGCGCACCGCCCGTGAACTGGCTCAAAAGCTGGATCATGAGCCGACAGCGGAAGAAATTGCCGAACAGCTGGATAAGCCGGTGGATGATGTCAGCCGTATGCTGCGTCTGAATGAGCGTATCACCTCAGTGGATATCCCGGTGGGCGCGGATTCAGACAAAGCACTGCTGGATATTCTGTCAGATGAAAATGATGTCACACCAGAGAACCGGTTGCAGGATAACAACATGCAGCAGAGCATTGTAAAATGGCTGTATGAGCTGAATCCGAAACAGCGGGAAGTGCTGGCGCGTCGTTTCGGCCTGCTCGGTTATGAGGCAGAGACACTGGAAGATGTGGGGCGTGAAATTGGTTTGACCCGTGAACGTGTGCGGCAGATTCAGGTGGAGGGACTGCGCCGTCTGAAAGATATTCTGCATAACCACGGGTTATGTGAGAATTCACTGTTTAACTGAGTGATCCGTAAAACAGGGTTCTCAATACAGTTACAAACATTATTCAGGTAAAAGGGGACGCAACTCCCCCTTTTCTTTTGGTCGGCTGTCAGAGCATCTCTTTCAGACGGTAAAGCCAGTCCAGCGCCTGACGCGGTGTCAGTGAATCCGGGTTAATCCCCGCCAGTGCATCCAGTACCGGAGCCGGTTCCTCCGGTGCATCCAGCAGATTCATTTGCGGTGTTTCCACATGGCTTGCTGTTGCATTGAAAGACAGGGATTCCAGTTCGCGCAGTTTTTGTTTTGCACGTTTAATCACATCACGAGGCACACCGGCGAGCAGCGCTACAGCGAGGCCGTAACTTTTGCTGGCCGCACCATCCTGCACGCTGTGCATAAAGGCGATGGTATCACCGTGCTCAACCGCATCCAGATGGATATTGGCTGCGCCTTCCAGTTTCTCCGGCAGGGTGGTCAGTTCGAAATAGTGTGTGGCGAACAGTGTCAGTGCTTTGATACGGTTTGCCAGGCTTTCCGCACAGGCCCAGGCCAGGGATAAACCATCATAGGTAGATGTACCGCGTCCGATTTCATCCATCAGAACCAGGCTCTGTTCAGTGGCATTATGCAGGATATTGGCGGTCTCGGTCATTTCCACCATAAAGGTGGAGCGGCCGGACGCCAGATCATCCGATGCCCCGACACGGGTGAAAATCCGATCCACCGGGCCGATAACGGCTTTTTCAGCCGGTACAAAGCTGCCGATATACGCAAGCAGTGTGATAAGTGCCGTCTGCCGCATATAGGTACTCTTACCGCCCATGTTCGGACCGGTGATGATCAGCAGGCGGCGCTGCGGTGACATTGCCAGCGGATTGGCGATAAACGGCTCTGTCAGTACATGTTCGACAACCGGGTGGCGCCCGCCGGTGATCTGAATTCCGACTTTATCCGTCAGTTGCGGACAGGTGTAATTGAGGGTTTCCGCACGCTCGGCCAGGTTGGTGAGCACATCCAGTTCCGCCAGGGTATCAGAACTGTGTTGCAGGGCTTCCAGATGCGGGAGCAGCAGATCAAACAGCTCATCATAGAGGGCTTTTTCAATGGCCAGTGCTTTGCTTTTGGAGGTCAGAACCTTATCTTCATACTCTTTCAGTTCCGGAATGATGTAGCGCTCGGCGTTTTTCAGAGTCTGGCGGCGGACGTAATGGATTGGTACCAGATGGCTTTGCCCGCGGCTGACCTGAATATAGTAGCCGTGGACACCATTAAACCCGACTTTCAGCGTGTCGATGCCGAGTTTTTCACGCTCACGGATTTCCAGTTTATCGAGATAATCGCTGGCACCGTCAGCCAGGCCACGCCATTCATCCAGTTCCTCATTGTAGCCGGGGGCAATGACACCGCCGTCACGCACCAGCACCGGCGGAGCTTCAACAACCGCCCGCTCCAGCAGTGATTGTAATTCATCAAACTGACCGATACGCTGTTGCAGTGTCTGAATATAAGGATCAGACACCGCGCTCAGCTGTGTCTGAATAGCCGGATACTGTGAAAAGGCATGACGCATCCGCGCCAGGTCACGCGGACGGGCGGTACGCAGTGCCAGACGTGCCAGCACCCGTTCCAGGTCGCCTATCTGCCGCAGAACAGGCTGTAAATCCGGGCTGATATCCATCAGTGCCGAAATGGCCTGCTGACGGTTGGCGAGCACGGCTCTGTCGCGCAGCGGGGAATGCAGCCAGCGCTTGAGCATCCGGCTGCCCATCGGGGTCACACACAGATCCAGCACTGACGACAGGGTATTTTCTGTGCTCCCGCTGAGGTTCTGGGTAATTTCCAGATTACGGCGTGTGGCCGCATCCAGAATCACATTTTCCTGAAGATTTTCCAGTGTCACACTGCGGATATGCGGCAGCGAGGTGCGCTGGGTATCTTTGACATATTGCAGCAGACACCCGGCGGCCTGTAAGGCCAGCGGTGCATTTTCCACGCCGAAACCGTGTAAATCCCGGGTGCCGAACTGTAATGTCAGCTGCTGACGGGCGGTTTCAAGTTCAAATTCCCACAGCGGACGGCGGCGTAACCCTTTCTGATTCTGAATAATGGCGAAATCCGCCATATCTTCCGGATAGAGCAGCTCAGCCGGGCGTGTACGCTGCAATTCAGCGGACATCGCGTCTTTATCATCTAACTGGAGGATACGAAAACGGCCGGATGTGATATCCAGGGTGGCGTAACCAAACCCGCGTGCATCCTGCCAGACAGCCGCCAGCAGGTTATCCTGACGCTCCTGTAACAGGGCTTCATCACTGACTGTTCCCGGTGTGACGATACGGATCACTTTGCGTTCAACCGGGCCTTTGCTGGTGGCCGGATCGCCGATTTGCTCACAGATAGCAACAGATTCCCCGAGCTGAACCAGTTTTGCCAGATATCCCTCAACCGCATGGTGCGGCACACCGGCCATCGGAATCAGCTGACCGGCCGTCTGGCCGCGTTTGGTCAGTGAAATATCCAGTAACTGTGCTGCCCGTTTGGCATCATCAAAGAACAGCTCATAGAAGTCACCCATCCGGTAAAACATCAGAATATCCGGATGCTGTGCTTTGAGCCGGAAATACTGCTGCATCATAGGTGTATGGGAGTCGAAGTTTTGGTTGTCAGTCATAGGGGTTCTGTTAACACACTGAGAAAGTTGCGGTTTATCAACTGTCCGTCCGGGTACAGTCTTCTTTAATATGCCTAAAATAACACAGATTATGATGAAAGAGAGGGATTCCTTCACGTGCTGCGGCGAATTATTGAAAAGGCCGGAGGAAGATCGCAAAACCGGGGGAATGATAAGAAATAATGTGAAATATACGTTTACGCGGCTTTACCATCCTGTGTTGTTCTGTTCCCTGAACAATCACATCCGGTTTACACAAATGAATAATTTTGCTGACTGAAAATTAATTAAAAAATCCGGGTGATAATTTATATCTTTTTTTAACATATATTAATATACTACGGATTAATTTAATAAGTAGTATTAATTGATGTTACAGTATGTTTATTATTTTCATTCTCACCACCCGGGTAAACACACAGGCGTCATTTGATTAAAGAAGAAATTAAAGGAAGTGGTGTAGTATCCGTAATATTGAAAGTTAATGACCTTATTATTTAATTTATCGCATCTAAAATAACACATATAATGTCGTTATACGAATATGATGATTTTTTATTTAAATTACATCGTCAGTGTGTATTTTTATAATATATTTTTGCGTTATTATCACCAAAAATAATAATAACGTTATGGACATGGCAATTGTTACTAATTATCGCACGGAAAGATCGTAATTCAGAGGGATTAGCCGTTAGAATTCATCACCATTTAATTAAACGAAACCGGCTTATATTATGTTACGCCCGATACTTCATACTCTGATTATTACCGGCTCACTGAGCCTGAGTGCTTTTTCTTATGCTGACAGCCCTTCACTGTCGTTAAGTGTCAGCCAGTCCGGTGGTTCGGCACAAAATGAAGATGGCTCTCTTGATGCCACCCGTCCTTCTGAATCCAAATCCCGTATTCTGCCTATCTGGGGCGATGAAGCCCGCGCCCGGGGTTATGATATTCCCGAGCCGTTTGGTGTTGGTTATAACTATATGAATCTTCGGCAGGATATTGTTGTGGATAAAATCGGTTTTATTATGCCGAAAAACCCGGAGACGGCGAGTGCATTATCAGTCGATGCGGGTCATACCCGGGAAAAAAGTGAAACGCATATGCTGAAAGTGGATTCCTGGATTTTTCCGTTTATGAACGTGTACGGTTTATACGGTAAAACCAAAGGTAAATCCCATACTATTCTGAATGGCGGAGCCTTTGATCTCGGGTTTGCAAAACTTCCGCTGGAATTTCTGGAAGGGCAGCCGTTCGATTTGGATTTCGAAGGTAAAACCTATGGTGCCGGTATGACACTGGCCGGTGGATATAACCAGTTTTTCGGAACGGTTGATCTTAATTATACCAAAACCAATCTGGATATTCTCGACGGGGATATTAAAGCACTGGTGATTTCTCCGCGTGTCGGTTATGAATTTGTGTTTTCACCGTTAATTGCCGGACAGGGAAATACCAAGTTACAGGTCTGGACAGGGGCAATGTACCAGGATATTACCCAGCGTTTTAAAGGGGATATCAGCGGGCTGAGTTTACCGGGGCAATTCCAGGATTTTGTGAATGTGCTGGATGATCCGGATATGAAATTCGATGTTGAACAGCATCTTGCCCATAAATGGAGCAATCTGGTCGGAGCCCGGTTAGAAGTGACCCGCAATTTTAATATAATTTCAGAAGTGGGCTTTAATAACCGTAACAGTTTCTTTATTTCCGGAGAATTCCGTTTTTAATGATATTTCGTTATTGCGCCGCCGGGCTGGCATTTGCCGGGCTGGTGGCAGTTCACACAGCAAAGGCCGGCTATTTACCCTCACGGGAACAAATTGATGATGCACTGGCCGGACTGGGCAGTAATAACCAGTTTGATCGCAGTAAAACCATCGACTGGGGGGTGTTACCAGGGCCGTTTTATACCCCTGAGCTGAAAGCCGGTATCGGGGTGGCGCTGGTCGGTATGTATCAGGCTGATCATAATCCGGACAGTAAAATATCCACCTTATCCCTTAGTGGTTTTGCCTCTTCAACCGGAGCATTCGGGCTGAATCTGAATAACTACTCTTATCTGGATAATGATAACTGGCGTTTTTATCTCAGCGGCACGATCAATAATGTACCGACGGATTACTGGGGAAAAGGCTATCAGGCCGGGCGTGTCAAAGATCATTTCGGTGAATATAAGTCACAGCAATTGCGGCTGACGCCGTCACTGCTGCGCCGTGTGGCGGATGATACCTATCTGGGGTTAGGGTGGGATTTCAGTACACTGAATGCCGCCTCTCCGGATAAACCGTTCAGCCGTTATATGAATGAACATGATTATGACCGGCACGCGGTCAGTTCCGGTGTCAGCGCTACTTTCAGTTATGACAGTCGTGATTTCCTGCCGAATGCCCGTCAGGGACAGGCGCTGGATCTCCGTTATACCTGGTATGCGACGCCACTCGGCAGTGATACGCGGTTTAATACCACTGAAATTCAGTACAACTATTATTATCCGCTGAATGACAAAACAGTGCTGGCATTTGATAACTACGCGCGTTTTGCATCCGGTGATGTACCGTGGGATCAGTATTCCCGCCTCGGTAACGGGCGGCAGATGCGCGGGTATTATGACGGCCGCTATCAGGATAATGATGTCTTTGCCTCGCAGGTGGAGTACCGGCGCAAGCTGGACTGGCGGCACGGCATCGTGTTCTGGGCAGGCGGCGGAACGATGAGTGAGAGTGCACGTCATCCCGGTGGTGGTCACTGGCTGCCGAACGTTGGCGCGGGGTATCGCTTTGAATTCAAACCCCGGATGAATGTACGGCTCGATTTCGGTGTCGGGAAACAGAGCAGCGGTTTTTATTTCCAGGTCGGGGAAGCATTCTGATGCGGACATTTATCACCGGAATTGTCATGATAGTGTTGTTATCCGGCTGTCAGAGCCGGATGGCGGATGTGCCGGTTGTCCGCCCGGACCTTTCTCCGCAGACAACGGAAACGGCTGCTCAGGCATTTCCGGTTGCGGCCGGGGTAAGCGCACCTGACGGGCTTCGTCCCTGCTGCGCATTCGGCTATGATTTGCGGGCAAAGCTGGGGCCGGTTCCGGTGCCGTTTTATATTATCGGTAATGTGCTGACTGCCGGTGATTTGGGGGGGCACGTCTATAATGACAGCTTCTGGTTTGGCGTGGCAGAGGTTATCGGCCTGAGTCATGAAAACCCCGGGATCATTTATTCCCGCCACGGCGGATTTATCGATATCGCCCATGTGCGGGATACGGCGGATTATACCTATTATCTGTTCACTCAAATCTATCCGCACCTCGGCGACGCTCGGATGCTGACACTGTCAGATGAACTTTCTTCCCGCCGTATTCAGTTCCGCCGTTTTACCCCGCCACAGGATCCGGCGGAGCGCTATACCCTGAGTGTGTATCTGGCGGCGCGGCTCGCGTTTCGTCTGGCGGCATGGCATGAGATTGCCCAGTGGTATGGTTATCACTCTGTTCCCGGTTTTTCTGAGGAAATCTCGGCATTTACCCCGGAAGATCTCTATTCCAATCTGCTGGGTGCACGCCTTGCCATTACATTGCTGTTGCAGGGGCACAGCGGTTCAGTGGCTGATTTTAACCGGGGTATGGTAGGTATTCTCCCGCAGGCACTGGCACAACTGGATGCACAGCCCGCAGCGGTTACCCGGCAGATGTTTGACAGTATTGACGGGCTTTGGTGGGATAAACGGCAGCGGGTGCCGGAGAAGTTTCTGGTGCTGCGCCGGGATTATAGTGTAAGTGATGACCGGCTGCCGTCCCTGCCGCCGCGGGAAACCGCTGCCGGGATGAGGCTGGCGCTGCCTCAGTACTATCTGCGCTGGTCACTGGCGGATCTGGCGTCATTTGAACTGTGGCGGACAAATCATCCCGGCAAGCTGCCGGTGACCGCACTGCCGTTTACCGAAGCTGATTTTCCGGCACTGACAGCACATGCGGCGGCTGAAGATAAAAAAACGGCACCGGTTTCAGTGCAGCGAAATCAGTAACAGCGGGAGAACCCGGCCGGGAATGGATTCAGACGGAGTCTCCCCGATACGGATGGCACCCCGGCGGATATAAAATGCCTCCGCATGTGGATCCGCATCCACCAGCAGGGCGCTGACACATTGCGTCCGGGCGGAGGAAACTGCCCACTCATACAGCGCGCTGCCTATCCCCTGATGCAAATAATCCGGATGCACAAAGAGTTTGGAAAGCTTTCCGTTCTCTTCCTGGCGGTTGATTGTCAGTTGCACTACACCGGCAATTTTTCCGTTAATCCGTGCTGTCATCAGCCGCGAGCGGTCAAAATCAGCGGAGGTAATGGTCAGTTCATCCCGGCAGGTCGCCATAAATTTTTCATCGTATCCCCAGTGCTGTTTTGAGCGGAGGCACAAACGGGTCAGATAATCCGCTTCATCACGCTGAGGCGGGGCGAGTAAAAAAACGGGTGCTTCTGTGGTCATAACGATCAAATCCGTGATTTTGCTGAGACAAATAATAATAGCAGATCAAATGTCAGACTGCGTAAGCCGGCGTGTGTTATTTCACCGCAGCCGGATATCATTTTGTACCGGGGTTATCAGTACGGAAAAGCTGAACGGCTGATTGTGCATCTGCCCGGCGTTACAGTGACGCAGAAAACGGGATGCCCTGAGCGGCAGCAAATCCGGGCGGCCGTGACAGCCGAGAGTCTGTAACTGACCCGGCCAGTATTTCGCAGCCATTTTCAGGTGTTCCGCCGGATCACCGGCAATCAGGTTAAAGCCGTACGGCAGCCAGTGCGCAGGTTCAAAATTCCTCTGCAATGTCAGCCCCCAGCCGGACACCGTACTGTAAACCGGCGGCCGGAAATCCGGTGCCAGTACATGCCGCAGTGCCAGTTCCCGGGCCTTCACCATCTGCTGTAAGCGGGTATGCTGCGGCAGGCGGGGCAGTTCATTCAGTACCTGTGACAGTGAACTGTACAGCCGTTCCGCCATCATCGGGCTGTCGAGCAGAATAAAGCGCGGTGAGTTATTCACGCCCCGGAAAAACAGGCAGGTATCCCACAGAATCAGTTCCGGGGCGGGTAAATCCGCACCGCAAATGATCATGGCACTGATCTTCGGTCCGTTTTCTGTCAGACGGATATGCGGCGGGGTGATTTTCCGCCAGTGGCGGATCAGGGCATCTGTCCCGGTTATCACCACCACATCGGTATTGTGCAGCAATGCGGTATCACTTTGTGCCGGACCGGCAAACTCGCAGGTGATATTATCCGTATCCGGCTGCCCGCACAGCATACTCAGCCAGTCACTGTGATGGCGGGTTCTGATGCGGACAGCCGTGCCGGTGATATAAGCGGCGATTATCAGCTCCGCTGTGGTCAGCGGGTTACAGCCGTTATCAATGATCAGTATCCGTTCTGCCGCATACCATGGTGTGCCGCTGAGGGCCGTGTCTGCGGCAGTATCAATGGCACGGGTGTCCGTCAGCCATTGCAGACGCATCTGACAGAATGAGTGAGTGGCCGGATCTGCTGAAAATACCGGTTTCCGGCTCAGTATCACGGACAGGCGATCTTTGATGGCGGCAATGCGCAAGGGGATAGCTTCTGTCATCATATTTCATCCCCGCTGAAGTCGTCCCGGGCCGTGAGACTGCCCAGGTAATGCATCCAGGGCAGCCTGTTGCCGCAGGCACAGCCGGTTCCCTGTTCACATACATCTGTCGTCAGCAGACGCTGGGCAGGCAGCGGTGTGAGCAGCGGGGTATTCAGCTGTAGCAGACCGGTTTTGCCTGCCGCTGCCGGATAGCCGTCCCCGCTGACCAGCACAAAGCGGGCAAACTGAGGAATATGGAAATGTCCCTCTTTACAGCTGACATAATGCAGCGGGTGCGCCGGTGTACTGTAGATTTCACGGATGGTGACAGACGGCGCCAGCAGCGTCTTCAGCAGTGTATCCGTGATGAGGCGGCGATGGCTGATCCGGCCGTGACTGCTCAGTATACGGATATCCCCTTTCATGGCAAAAGGTGCCGGGTTGTGCTGTACGAACTGCGCGGTATGGTGTGCGGCGGCGAAGATATACACCGGGTCACTCTCCTGTGCCCATTCCATCAGTACCGCCCAGGCCAGTACGGTATTCGGCCGGCCATTGGCGAAAACAGCGGTGATGCACTCTTTCACCGGGGCAAATTGTGTCAGTTCAGGGAACAGAGGAGGGTCGTATTCATTATGCGCAGAGGTCTGCTGCGGTGTAAGCAGCAGAAAACGGGCCGGACGGACACAGGTCAGTCCGCTGAGGCGGAGAATGGACGCCATGACCCGCTCAATCATTTCCGCGTATTTTGCATCAGTGTGCGTGGCCGGACATCCGCTGCGGAACAGAGCAGCAGGAATGACCGGCGCAGTCTCCGCTTTATCCAGCCGGGCATAAGACGGATTATAATGGCGGTGATAATTGTCAGTCTGCTCCATCGCCTTCAGATAACGGGTTTCCGCCGGCGGTGTCAGCGGCACACAGGGCAACGGATTATCCGCGAACTGCTCAATCGCACCGGTATCCGCAGAAACCGGCTTCACAATCTCCTTTTGCATCATTCTTCCTTGATATCACTGATAAAAACTGCGGGATCAGTATATAAGTATTCTTTATGCGATAATTCTTAATTCGGTAAAGAATATGCTCAGGAAGATGATGCCGGTCAATCTGTTACCAGTATCCGAGGAGTTTCCACCACAGACTGCCTGCGATAATCCAGATAACCAGGTTGACGATACTCATCACCAGCCCGGTTTTCCACCATTCACCGAGTGTGGCGTAACCTGAACCGAAAATAATCGGGGCGGTGCCTGTGCCGTAGTGTGTCAGTGACATCATCAGTGAGGAGGAGAACGCCAGGGTCAGCCCGAGCAGCATCGGTGGTGCACCGAGTGCCAGTCCGGCGGCATAAAACGCGGCAAACATCGCGGTGATATGCGCGGTGGTACTGGCAAAAAAGTAGTGGGAATAGACATAAAAAAGCACCAGCAGCAGCATTCCGCCCGTCCAGCCAATTCCCAGATGATCAATACCGCTGCCGACGGTCAGGGAGACCCACTTTATCAGCCCGAGTTTGCCGAGGAATGACGCCATCATGACCAGCGCAGCAAACCAGACCACTGTATCCCACGCCCCTTTGTTTTTCAGAACATCATCCCAGCTAAGCACACCGCTGCACAGCAGGGCGGCAAGACCGATAAAGGCGGCAGTGGTCGGGTTTACATTATATTCATTGCCGAACAGCCAGCCCGGCACACCGGCCCATAATGCCAGCAGCAAAATAAAGACGCCGAGTGTGATTTTTTCCGGCAGGGAAACCGGGCCGAGCTCGCGGATCCGGTCACGGGCAAATTCCGGGGCATCCGGGGTCGCTGTGATCTCCGGTTTATACAGAAAATAGATCACCAGCGGCATGGTGATCAGCGAAATCAGCGCCGGTAAAAACGCGGCCACCGCCCACATCGACCAGCTCAGTTCAGCCCCTTTTCCTGCTTCCTGCACAATCAGGGTCACAATCAGCGGGTTAGGCGCTGTGGCCGTGATAAACATTGCGGAAGTGATGGGGTTAGTATTGTAATTAACCAGTGCCAGATAGCGGCCGATTTTCCCGCTGGTGCCGTCATCCGCTTTCGAACCGAAACTGTCAGCGATAGAGCGCATAATCGGGTGAATGATCCCGCCGCCGCGCGCGGTGTTACTGGGGGTAACGGGGGCCAGCACGGTTTCGGCAATCGCCAGTGAATAGGCGATACCCAGTGTTTTTTTACCGAACAGGGAAATAAAATAATAACCGATACGCGCGCCCAGTCCGGTTTTATTCAGGCTGAGGGAGACCATAATAGAGACCCCGATAAGCCAGATAAGCTCATTGGAAAAGCCGCTCAGAGCATCACCGAGCGCTGCTTTCGCTGAGCCGGGGTTTGTCACTCCGGTCAGGGCGACAAGTGCAATCGCTACTATGGAAACAGCACCGATAGGCAGAGCCTTGCCGATAATGGCGGCAATTGTGCCGACAAACAGGGCGAGCAGATGCCAGGCATTCGGATCAACGCCGTCCGGTACCGGAACAGCAAACCAGATAATACACGTAATCAGGACAGCAATTAAGGAAGGAACAGGTTTCAGCGGAGTCAGTTTATTCATAGGTCTGTCCGTGGTAATCGTATTTAACTGCCGGAGGGTGACGTATTTATACTGAATAACAAGGTATATTATATTACAATAAGTTAATAACAGCGCTCTTATTTACTGACCGTAATCAATATTATGTCAGATGCCGGTTATTTTTCTGTAACAGAAAATAACCGGCATGAACAACAGGGAGGAAATTCGGGGAATTAAAGTACAGGAATATAATAATCCACACACAGATGCTCAGGAGGATTATCACTCATCTCTTCAGTAAGGGTATATTTTTCAATATCCAGACCCGGACGGCGGCATAATCCGAGTTGCGGTAATGCGTATAAATACACATTAAACGTAAAATCCCTGTAATCACGAAATAAGCCGTCAAAATGGAATTTTGCATATTTCCCGCGGCTGATTACCGCCGGCGTCAATTCTTTTTCCTGCATAATAAAGGCCGGATCATCAACCCCGATATGATAACCGATAGTAATACATTCCGGTTTATCCGCTGTGCTGTCATAAGCAGTGCGGACGTAGCAGTACGGGATTTCCGGTGACACAAGACGGATAAAATCACGCCAGAATGTAGTGCGGATTTCTTCATGCAGATGGCCGATTTCATCCAGCGGAGACTGGTAGTGATAGCTTTTTTCCCGGACAGGGATATCGTCCAGCATAATAATGTCCGGCTGTGGCAGCAACGGCATTTCCAGCTGTACCGGAGGTTGCAGTGCGGTCAGATCCCAGTTGGGATTGCGGCGGTATTCTGTCGGGGTCATATTAAAGACAGCCTTAAAACGCCGGGCAAAAGATTGCTGGGAATCAAACTGATATTTCAGGGCAATATCGCCGATATTCTTTGTGGTCAGCCGTAATTCAGTGGCTGCTTTTGTCAGACGGCGGCGGCGGATATATCCCGCCAGCGTCATCCCTGTGAATCGTTTAAAAATCCGCTGAAAATACCATTTGGTATAGCCGGAACGTTCAGCCACCACATCCAGTTGCAGTGACTTATCCAGGTTATGCTCAATCCATAAAATAATGTCTTTTATCACACTGAGATAAAAGGTATTTTCATCCTGTTCTTTATCTGTGACCGGCACGAAATTAACGGATTCCGTGACAGTGTTATCATGTTTCAGCATAAGGATTTCCGTTTTTTGGCACCCCGGAAAATACCGTGATACGATTACATACTGATAGTATGTAACAGGGCATTTTTACCATGGTCACCCTGACCAGGCAACAGGAAAATTCAGCCCGGATGCGGCAGGTATTCGTTATTTCAGCGCACGGATTTTTTATTGAAAAAGGCTATCAGTCCGTTTTGGTTGATGAAATTGCCCGCAATGCACGGTTACAAAAGGGACGTTTTATCACCACGTTAAAAGCAGAAAGTACTGTTATGAAATACAGTTGCAGAAAATCAGTGCCGTTCTTGAGGATATTGAACCACAGAGTACTTTTTATAAGCAGCAGAAAATCAGGTCCGGGGCTTATCAGAGCAATAAAGCGGGCGAGTGCCACAGCAAAAAAAGTCATCATTATGATTATCCGGTACAGAAATAAGGTAAGAAAAAAAACATATCACCGAACCGGTGATTGTCCTGCGGAAATATTGTCAGGGTGCGCATAATGTGCTGAATATCACCGGATTTGTGATAGTTAAAGGTTAATAATTAATTAACATAATCTGCTTTTTTACTGTCGTATGTTTTATGATAGTAATAATGCGGATTGGTGATAATAAAAAAGAAACGTCGGAAAAAATCCGTTATTTCCCGCTTATATAAATTATCATTCTGTTATTTTCAGGCTTTTCCTGATTATTGTATTTTCTTGCGCCGGGAACCGGCAGCGATTTATACTATTCTCCGGAAATAATGATTGGTAGTATCCGCAGAATGTTTGGGAAAATAAAATGAGAGCGCCGATGAAAACCGCATTAAAATTAAGTGTATTGGGTTCTGCCGTATTATTAATGGCCGCTTGTGACAGTCTGGATCCGGACAGCACCAAAAATGAATTCTGGTACAGCAATCCGACTGACAGCACACTGACATTTAAAGTGGATGATAAAGAATACACCACGGAACCGGGGGCTGCCGGGAAACTGAAATTATCACCTGGTATGCACAGCATTGAGAATGCGAAGGGTGAGAAACAGAATTTTATGGTGTATGACAATAACAGCGGTGGCATTATTAACCCGGATAATCACGTTTATTATATGCTGTCTGAAGTTTATGCCGCGGAAGGACAGAGTGACCGCTTTAAACCGGCAATGTATGATGTCACCATTAACGGCCATGATTTACAGATGCCGGTACGCAGCAGTAATGCAACGATAATTGACCATAATCTGTTTAATTGCAGTTATCCTGTCGGTACGCCGTTCCCGGAAGAAATTACCACCAGTAACCGTCAGTCTGTCGGCAATATTAAAACCAAATGTTTTGATAAAGCAGAACTGGTGGTGTATGCCGAATCCGATTACGGCGAAAAATTACAGCCGCTTGCGCCGGGGGATGAGCTGAAAGATACGGTTAATATGACCTTTGATTACACTATTCCGGAACCAACGTTTAAAGATGCGGAAACGCAGAAACAGGCACTGAAATTAACCGGGCTGCTGAAGCAGATTAAAGAATCTGATAACCCGGATATTCACGATAAGCTGAATAAAGAGATCCACCAGACCTTTATGGATCTGGTGTCTGCCTCGGCAGGATCTGCGTCATCCAATACGGTGGCGGAAAATGAATATTATAATTCGTTTATCACGCAGACCAGCAATTTCCGCGCTTTTGGTATTCAGCCGAAATAAGCGGTTTTTAATTCAGTCCCGGAAAGGGCGGCATTATAACACCGCCCTTTTTAATTAATTTTTTTAATGAAAAATAATAGATTGCTGGTTTTATCAGCAACAAAAAATTAAAACATAAAGTGAAGGACATCAAATAAAAAAGGAGTATGATTTCAGGAGAGCCGTATTTTTCATCTGAAAACAGGCCGGTAGTATAAAAAAACAACATCAGTGTTAATCTGATGTAACTAATAGTTTAAAACACACTTTATTGCGTAACACTTGTTACGGAATCCCTTATCTGCAACAAAGTAATAGCGGAATTATGTACAGTCCGCCCGGTAAAATAGCGCATCACTATGTCAATAGCGGTGTATTTTATTGATCATTTTGTTAAAGGCAGATGTCAGTTTTGTTCTGAACTCCCTCACTTTCTGCTCATGATTTTTTCTGCGACCGTCAGGCTCAGAAGACATTAATCAGATTTTTTAAAGTCTCCGGGGGATTAAGTACATCAGCATTATGGAGATAGTATGAAGTCAAGAAGTTTAACGACCTGGATAGTGGCGGCGTTATTAATCGGGGTGATTGTCGGCTTTGCGCTGAATAATCTGGCCACTACCGGGTTCAATCAGCAATATTCCGCTGATATCTCAATAGTTACGGATATTTTCCTGCGACTCATTAAAATGATTATCGCACCGCTGATCCTTTCCACACTGGTGGTGGGGATTGCGAAAATGGGGGATGCGCGGACACTTGGCCGGGTTTTCTCCAAAACACTGTTTTTATTTGTTTGTGCTTCTTTTATTTCCATTACACTCGGGCTGGTGATTGTAAACCTGCTCAAACCGGGCGCGGGGATTAATTTCGTGGCACCGGCTGATACGGTGGTGGACAATGTGGCGGCTGCCGCGTTTTCGGTGAAAAACTTTATCGCCCACCTGATCCCGACCAGTATCGTTGATGCGATGGCCCGTAATGAAATTTTGCAGATTGTTGTTTTCTCCATTTTTATGGGGATTGCACTTTCCGCTATCGGTGAGAAAGGCAAACCGATTCTGACGCTGCTGGATTCCGTGGTCAGCCTGATGCTGAAACTGACCGGCTATGTCATGCTGTTTGCACCGCTGACAGTTTTTGCCGCTATTTCCGGCATGATTGCCGAGCGCGGGCTGGTGGTGCTGCTGGAAGCCGGTATCTTTATGGGTGAGTTCTATCTGACGCTGGCAACATTATGGCTGGTGTTAATCGGGTTGGCTGTCCTGATTGTCGGGCGTTGTATTCTGCAACTGACCAAAGGGATCACTGAACCGGCGCTGCTGGCATTTACCACTTCAAGTTCTGAGGCCGCTTTCCCGGGCACGCTGAAACAGCTCGAGCAGTTTGGTGTTTCTAATAAAATTGCCAGCTTTGTACTGCCGATTGGTTACTCCTTTAACCTCGTCGGCTCCATGGCGTATTGCTCTTTTGCGGTTATCTTTATCGCACAGGCCTGCAATATTGAGATCTCCATGGGGGATCAGATCACGATGCTGCTGATCCTGATGCTGACATCCAAAGGTATGGCCGGTGTGCCGCGTGCCTCGCTGGTGGTGATTGCCGCGACACTGACACAGTTTAATATCCCGGAAGCCGGGTTAATTCTGCTGATGGGGGTTGATCCGTTCCTGGATATGGGCCGCTCTGCGACCAACGTGATGAGTAACGCCATGGGCGCGGCGATTGTCGGCCGCTGGGAAGGCGAGCATTACGGTGAAGGTTGTCACGGAAAGCCGCCGGTCAGCATGATTGATATGACAAAACCGGAACCGCTGAAAAAAGCTGGCTGAGAAACATATTCCACGTATGAGAAAAAGCACAGGTGCGGGTTTTCACCTGTGTTTTTTTATATCCGTTATTTGAATCTCATGACCCGCTTAACACTTTTACATTTTCATTAATCTGTATTTCTGTATTAAGATCTCATTTTCTTTAAAATAAATTTTGGTTTTTTATTTTATAAATTTAATTCAATCATAAAATGTAAAGATAATATGTTATTTTCTCATTTTAAAATCGTTAATTTATGGTTTATCGTTTTGTTTTTAAATGAATTTATTGTTTGCGTTGAAACAGTGTGATATTAGCCTGTTCCTTCATGAAATTCACCAACTTCTTCATTTTAATCATTTGTTTTCGTGCATAATAAGCCACCATAATCGGGACAGGTAATTTTATTTTTAAATTGTGCATCAATACGTTCTTCATTTTTCTGATTTAATACGAGTGAATATAATGACAAATAAAACTTTTGAGTATCAGGAGCCATTCCCGTTATCGGAAGATAAAACGGACTATTATTTGCTGAGCAGGGAGCACGTTTCCACGGCGACATTTGAAGGCCGTGAGATGCTTAAGGTCGAACCTGAAGCGCTGACGCTGATTGCTCAGCAGGCCGTGCATGATGCCTCCTACTTCCTTCGTCCCTCACACCAGAAACAGGTAGCGCAGATTTTAAGCGATTCTGAAGCCAGCGAAAACGACAAATATGTCGCGCTGCAACTGCTGCGTAATGCGGAAATTTCTGCCAAAGGGGTTCTGCCGAACTGTCAGGATACCGGCACCGCGACCATCGTGGCGAAAAAAGGCCAGCAGGTGTGGACCGGCGCAAATGATGCGGAATGTTTATCCCGTGGTATTTACAACACATTTCAGCGGGAAAACCTGCGTTATTCACAGAACGCGGCGCTGGATATGTATACCGAAGTGAATACCGGCACTAACCTACCGGCACAGATTGATATTTTCGCCACTGAAGGTGCGGAATATCACTTCCTGTTTGTCAACAAAGGCGGCGGCTCTGCCAACAAAACCGCGCTGTATCAGGAAACCAAAGCGATTCTGGAGCATGATCGCCTGAAAGCGTTCCTGATCGACAAAATGAAGTATCTCGGCACCACTGCCTGCCCGCCGTACCATATTGCTTTCTGTATCGGCGGTACTTCACCGGAAATGAACCTGAAAACGGTTAAACTGGCCTCCACCAAATATTATGACAACCTGCCGGATACCGGGAATGAACTGGGACGCGCCTTCCGTGACCGTGAGCTGGAGCAGGAACTGCTGGAAGCCACCCGAGAATTCGGTTTCGGTGCTCAGTTCGGCGGTAAGTATTTCGCACATGATATCCGGGTGATCCGTCTTCCGCGTCATGGCGGCTCCTGCCCGATTGGTCTGGCACTTTCCTGTTCGTCTGACCGTAACATCAAAGGGAAGATCACCAAAGACGGGATCTGGCTGGAGAAACTGGAATACAACCCGGCAAGTTACATTCCGGAATCCATGCGCAAAGAGAATGAAAGCGACATGGTCAGCATTGACCTGAACCGGCCGATGGCGGAAATCCTGAAAGAACTGAGCAAATATCCGGTCTCCACCCGTGTTTCTCTCAGCGGCCCGCTGATCATTGCCCGTGATATCGCGCATATGAAACTGAAAGAGCGGCTGGACAGCGGACAGGGATTACCGCAGTATTTCAAAGATCATATGGTGTACTATGCAGGTCCGGCGAAAAAACCGGAAGAACTGGTCTCCGGCTCTCTCGGCCCGACCACCGGTAACCGGATGGATCCGTATGTGGACTTGTTCCAGTCGCAGGGCGGCAGTATGCTGATGCTGGCAAAAGGAAACCGCAGTCAGGCGGTGACCGATTCCTGTAAAGCACACGGCGGCTTCTATCTGGGCAGTATCGGCGGATCAGCGGCGATTCTGGCACAGGAATATGTGAAGAGCCTGGCGATTCTGGAATACCCTGAACTGGGTATGGAAGCAGTCTGGAAAATGGAAGTGGAAGGGCTGCCGGCCTTTATCCTGGTGGATGACAAAGGGAACAACTTCTTCGAACAGGTTCAGACGAAAAAATGCGAGAAATGCGTGGCAGGCCAGCCTGCCTGAACCAACACTTTCCCTGAGGAGTTTGCATGAGCGACGAACGTTATCAACAACGGCAACAGAAACTGAAAGAACATGTCGACGGGCGCGTTGCCGCGGCTCAGAAGACCGGCGGAGTCCTGATGGTCTTCACCGGTAACGGGAAAGGGAAATCCACAGCTGCCTTTGGTACGGCAACCCGCGCAGCCGGACACGGCATGAAAGTGGGCGTGGTGCAGTTTATCAAAGGTCAGTGGGAGTGCGGCGAGCGCAATGTGCTGGAAAAACTGGGGGTTGAGTTTCATATTATGGCCACCGGTTTTACCTGGAACACGCAGGACAAAGAAGGTGATACCAAAGCGGCACAGGAAGTGTGGCAGTACGGCAAAGCGATGTTACAGGATCCGTCATACGACCTCGTGATACTGGATGAGCTGACTTACATGGTGCGCTATGGCTATATCGACCTTGATGAAATTATCAGTTATCTGAAAAACCGCCCTGAAAACCAGAGCGTGATTATTACCGGACGGGGATGTCACCGCGATATCACCGATCTGGCAGATACGGTCAGTGAACTGCGTCCGGTAAAACATGCGTTTGACAGCGGTATTCAGGCACAGAAAGGTATTGATTGGTAATCAGTTTCATCAATATAATCTGTTATGACAATCGCCCCGTTTATACGGGGCGATTTTTTTGCCGCAGCAGAAGGAGGGCGCTGTATTTTTCAGAATAGACTGCTGGTACCGGATGAATATAAATTGATACCTTCACAGGCTGGGAACATATTCAGCTAAAACGGAAGAAAATATAATGAAATTAAAGACGATCTCAGCCCTTGTGGTAACCGCGGTTATTCTGACCGGTTGCCAGAATATGAATTATGACAGTCTGGCACAATCCGGCGGTCAGTTGTTTCAGGCGGCAACTTTAACTGATGCGGATATGGTGAAACTGACTGATGGTGCCTGTAAAGAGATGGATGCTCAGAACCAGGTTGCACCGGCATCAGGCAAATATACTGTCCGCATGAATAAAATCGCCAAATCATTAGGTTCTGACGTAAACGGTACAAAAGTGAATTATAAAGTTTATATGACCAATGAGCCGAATGCCTGGGCGATGGCTAACGGCTGTGTCCGTGTCTACAGCGGCCTGATGGATATCATGAATGATAATGAAATCGAAGGTGTTCTGGGGCATGAATTAGGACATGTCGGACTCGGTCATACGAAGAAAGCAATGCAGGTTGATTATGCTGCCATAGCGGCAAAAACCGCAGCAGGTTCAGCAGGAGGGATTGCGTCTCAGCTGAGTAATTCTCAGTTTGCCGATATGGGGGTAAAACTGATTAATGCCCAGTTCTCTCAGCATCAGGAAATGGAAGCCGACAATTACTCTTATGATCTGTTGAAAAAGCGCGGCATTTCCACTGAAGGTCTGGCTACCAGTTTTGAAAAACTCGCGAAAATGGATAAAGGGCAGAGCAGCATGTTTGATTCTCACCCGCCGACCACAGAGCGTGCAGAGAATATCCGTAAGCGGATCGCGGAAGATAAAAAGTAATTATTACCCGTTATTAAAGAAGTGATACCGCAAGGTATCACTTCTTGCCGGGTAAACAGATAAGGCTAATGACTAAAATTTTATTAGTTATCTAATCCATAAGTACCGGCATTCGGGTCTTCCCAGGAATTATTAATATGGAAAAAATAAACAGCACTGCCATCTTCAAGGGTAATATACCCAAATCCACTGGATTGAATAGTCCAATCACCCTGAATTCCATCATCAAATTTTACATACCCACTGGATATACAAGATGAATAATATTCATGCATCCATTTATCTTCTTTTGATTCCTCAGCAAGTCTGAAATAACTGATTATTTGTTCTTTTTTTGGAACGAATTTTTTGCAAGCAGCTATTTCATATTTATTATTGTGGTTTTTATAAATACTACCGGTTTCATGAATATCTAATTTTATTATCTCCCTGGCTTGTAACTGGCCTGAAGATAATATTAATAAAACGGATATAAGGATAAGTTTTTTTACCATGATGCAGTGCCCGCTTCAGTGATATTTTTCCGTGCTACATCAGGATGTTTATACACTTCTGATTTTGAAATTTTTAAAGTATCAATAAGCTCGGAAATAAGCCATTTAAGTGATGTGTTTTGTTTGTTATTTACATCTTCATAAATAGGGTCTTCTCCTTTTTTAGTGGTTGAGTTTCCTACTATTTCTATCCCGATGCTATCAATGTTACTTGGATAACGCTCAGGGAATCCCCTTGCTTTTTCTATATCAGAAATATCTTTGGTTTTTCCTTTTACTTCTAGGTTAGCCATCTTTGATAACTCAGCAGGCTCACATTTTTTTGTAATTAAACAACGTGATCTCATTTTTCCCAAGTGCCATGTGGATTTTGATAAAGAAGCGGTTTGATAAATAACACCATTTTTATCTATTAAAAAATGAGCACCATTGCTGCCAGCGTGACTATAGCTATTAAAAACATGTGTTTCGGCGGGAGTATTAGTCTGGTGAACAATAATACCATTAATTTTATCCATTTTTCCGCGTTCAATATGACTGAATATCTTAGTTTTTATACGATTTGATTTTACTACTCCATTGTCATCTATATATAACATACATAACTATCCTTTAGTAAATGATTATTCTGAGTTATATCATACTGTTCAGACAGAGACTATCGGATGATTACGTAGGTATCCGGATTATGCTATAAGCAATGCAGGCAACAGAAAACACGCCCCCTGTATCAACAGAGGGAGTATTTATTAAGACAAAATCAGTTCTTTTTCCCGTGATTTCTCGTGGATCCAGTCACTGAATTTCCGCAGGTTGAGTGATCCTTTTTTGTCCTCTTTATAGGTGAGAACAAAGCGGTTGCCGGTACTCATCGGCAGGTCGCACGGGATCACCAGATCGCCGTTTTCCAGAATATGAATTATGACAGTCTGGCACAATCCGTCGGTCAGCTGTTTCAGGCGGCAGCTTTAACTGATGCGGATATGGTGAAACTGACTGATGGTGCCTGTAAAGAGATGGATGCTCAGAACCAGGTTGCACCGGCATCAGGCAAATATACTGTCCGCATGAATAAAATCGCCAAATTATTAGGTTCTGACGTAAACGGCACAAAAGTGAATTATAAAGTTTATATGGCCAATGAGCCGAATGCCTGGGCAATGGCTACCAGTTTTGAAAAAATCGCGAAAATGGATAAAGGGCAGAGCAGCATGTTTGATTCTCACCCGCCGACCACAGAGCGTGCAGAGAATATCCGTAAGCGGATCGCGGAAGATAAAAAGTAATTATTCCTCATAATAAAGACGTGATACCGTTTGGTATCACGTCTTCACAAAATCAGATTCCGGTTAATCATAAATATCGCCGCGCCAGCCAACTTTTACTATTAAAACAACAAGTTCATCATCAATAATATCATATATGGCACGGATATCTCCCATCCGGTAACGATAGCGGTTACTTGTTCCCTGCATTGATTTTATATTAGGTCCTGAACGCGGATTCTCTTTTAAAAGAACTAATTTATTTAATAGCCGCTTCCGGTATACATTATCCAGTTTTTTTAATTCTTTCTCAGCTTTCGGGGAGAATTTAACGTTATACATTATTTATTCTCCTCTAATAGCTGCTCCAGCGTTTTAAAATTTTTGATACTTTGTCTGGTAAAACTCAGCCTTTCCATTTCGGCCTGCTCTGCCAGTTTTTTATCAATTTCGTTATCTTTGTGTTCATCCGTAAACTCAGGGTTGTCCATTGTTATTCCTTTAATAGGTCATCCAGTGATATTGTGTCTGAATCGTGGCTGTAACTGACAGCACTATCTTCAGCATCTTCAATTTCATTTATCTTATTAATGATAAACTGATAAAGTTTGGGTTGAATTATGACGCCGGCTAACTCATTATTATCATCATAAATAAGGATATCTTCACCTTCTGACAGATCCGGTTTTTTTATCATTGAAATGATGTTTTGATTAAAATCGTTTATGCTGACTTTCATGTTTGCCTCGTAAAATAATGTGATATGGGGTAAGTATATCAGATTGTAAGTTTGGCAATGAAATAAATGATGATAAAAAAGATTTATACATTCGGTATTTACCAGAATAATATAGCAGATGACATATAACTGGTTCAAATATAGCTTTTCGAAAGGTATTTATAATTATTAATTATGATACTATATTTTTATATTAAAAAGTAAATAAGGCGTACCTTGCCGGGCAATGCAGGCAACAGAAAACACGCCCCCTGTATCAACAGAGGGAGTATTTATTAAGACAAAATCAGTTCTTTTTCCCGTGATTTCTCGTGGATCCAGTCACTGAATTTCCGCAGGTTGAGTGATCCTTTTTTATCCTCTTTATAGGTGAGAACAAAGCGGTTGCCGGTGCTCATCGGCAGGTCGCACGGGATCACCAGATCGCCGTTTTCCAGATCTTTTTGTATGGCAAAACGAGGCAGCAGTGCCACACCGAGATTTGACCGGATAGCGGAGATCAGCATCGAGAGCAGATCAAAACGCGGGCCGACCCGGGTTTTCGGATTATGGATACCCGAAAGCTGGAACCAGTCACTCCAGGCATCCAGGCGGGTGGTCTGATGCAGCAGGGTAAACTCTTCCAGTACCTGGCTGGTAGTGAGCTTGATAGTGTCATCCCGCCACAGCATGCGGCTGCACACCGGCACCAGCTCTTCTTCAAACAGATATTCAAAATCCGGCCACGGATTACAGAAATCCTCGCGCATAATCGCCGCATCGTATTTCAGACTGGTAAAATCTGCCGGTGTGGTTAATGCACTGATACTTAATGCAATTTCAGGATGTTTCTCACGGAAGCTCTGTAAATTCGGGATCAGCCAGTGTGTACTGAAAGTTGGTGTCACCGCCAGTTCAAACAACTGCTGTGATGATTGCCAGGACATAATATCCTGGGTGTCTTTTTCCAGCTTATCCAGGGTGTCATGCACCAGCCCGAGGTAATGTTTTCCGGCATCACTGAGGAAAATACGTTTACGGACGTGATGAAACAGCGACACGTTCAGGAATTCTTCCAGGGCGGCAATCTGACGGAAAACCGCACTCTGGGTCAGTGATAACTCTTCTGCTGCCCGGGTGTAGCTCTCATATTGTGCAACAGCTTCGAAGGTGATCAGTAAATCCGTTTTCGGGATCTTCTTTCGCATGGCGTTTTACTCCCTAAAATTATAATCCATTTTACCGGGTGGGGGATGGCGGCAGGGTGAAACCGCTGCCGGCCTGATGTCCCATATGACAATACATGCTGCATGCGGCATTAATAACGGACATGGCTAATGCCGCGCCGCTGCCTTCGCCCAGCCGGAGATCCAGATATAAAAAAGGTTTGAGGCCGAGCTGCTCAAGCGCGATACCTGCGCCTTTCTCGGCGGAAAAGTGGGACGGGATCAGATAGTCCCGGACAGCAGGAGCCAGACGGCAGGCCGCGATTGCACAGGCGTAAGATAAAAAGCCGTCGAGCACGACAGGAATACCGCAGACAGCGGCACCCAGAATCACACCGGTCATTCCGGTCAGATCATATCCGCCGACTTTGGCGAGCACATCAATGGCATCAGCGGGATCCGGATTATTCACCGCGATAGCCTGCCGGACTACCGCTTCTTTGTGCGAAACACGATCCAGCGGCAGATTAGCACCAATCCCGACTGTATCATGCGGATCAAGCCCGCACAGAACACTGATCATAGCAGAGGCCGGAGTGGTGTTGGCGATACCCAGCTCACCGGTGCCGACAACGCGGATCCCGGCGGCGACCCGCTGTTTTACCAGCTCGGCACCGGCGACCAGAAGATGCTCCGCATCGGCGTAAGACATTGCCGGGCCTTTGGCGATATTGCCGCAGCCGCGTGCCAGTTTCAGGGAAATCATGTTATCAATAGGATCGCAGTCAATGCCGATATCCACCGGCAGTACGCTGGTGCCGTTGCTGCGGGCAACCGCACAGACGCCGGTCAGTTGTTTCTGAATATTGCGGGCCTGGATAGCGGTGACTTCCTGCGGAGTGACGGCGACACCTTCTGCAAATACGCCGTGATCTGCACACATCACAATAATTTCTTTCGGCAGATTATCGGGATGGTCAATCCCCGGCATACCGGCAAGGTGTACTGCGAGATCTTCCAGCCGGCCGAGACTGCGCGGCGGTTTGGCCAATCCGTTGATATGTTGTTCTGCCGCCTGCATGGCCGCGTGATCCAGAGGCGGGATCGTGCGGATCAGGTCTTTCAGTGTTGTCATTGTTTTTATGCTCACATTATATTTTTATAATCAAACAACGGGCGTAAAACATGATCGCCCGTTAAACACAGCTAACGTCATAAATCCGTCGCGGCATTCCGCCACACTGTAACTGTCCTGTTCACAGGGGAATTGCCACATGGCCTCTGCGGGCAGGCCGAACCAGCGGGTGATGATAAGCCCGAGTACGCCTTTGTGGGCGACAATCAGCCGGGTTGCCGGGGTTTCTGATGCTTCCCGGCGCAGTTCATCTGCTGCCGCCTGAACCCTGGCCGCAAACTGCGGAAACGGCTCGCCGCCGGTTGGTGCGGCATGCAGCCAGTCATTCATCCAGGTCTCCCAGTCCGCCGGGAAACGGGCGGCAATTTCGCTGTAATGCTTCATTTCCCACTCCCCGAAGTGCATTTCATTGAGGCGCGGGTCGCAGCGGTAGTGATGATTTTCCGGGGAACGGATGTATTCCGCTGTCTGTCCTGCCCGCTGCAATTCACTTATCAGTACAGTATCTATCTGAATATCATGCAGATAAGAGGCCACAGTTGCTGCCTGCCGGTGACCGTTATCCGTCAGCGGTAAATCGGTGCTGCCGTAGAACAGGCCGTCTTTGTTCCCGGCGGTTTCCCCGTGACGGACGAGAATAAAGCGGCTGATGCTCATCCCGCTTACATCCAGAACAGTGCGAGCAGAAAGATAATTTCCCCGCACTCTTCAGCGGCACCGAGTGTATCCCCGGTCTGCCCGCCGAGATGGCGGCAGAAATAACGCCCCAGCCCGTAAATCATAAAGGCGGTGATAATCAGGGCTCCGAGGGCTTTCATTCCGCCCGCAACAGTCACAATCACCGCGCCGGTAGCCAGAGTGATGGCAAACTGGCGCAGACTGATGCGGCCGATATAAATATTGCCCATGCCTTCCCCTTCACGGGCATAGCGCTGGTTGTACATCACCAGCGACATACAGGTGCGTCCTGCAACCGGGGCGCAAATCAGCAGTCCGGCGGCGGTGGTCAGAGAAAGGGAAGAGGAGGCGAGAAGCTCATACGCGGCAGCGGATTTTGCCATCAGGGCAAAAATCAGCGCCAGACAGCCATGCGTACCGATGCGGCTGTCGCGCATGATCTCCAGCATTCTTTCGCGTTTGCGGGCGGAAAAAATACCGTCACAGGTATCTGCCAGGCCGTCGAGGTGAAAACCGCCGGTGATCAGGATCAGTGCCAGCACATACCCGAGTGCGGCGATCAGCGGGCTGTGTGCCGCACTGGCAATCCACACGGTCAGCAGCGCTGCAATGACCCCGGCAATCAGCCCGACCACCGGGAAAAACGGCACGCCGCGCCCGTACTGCTGAAATTCCGTGCCTTCACTCCAGCGCTGCGGCACCGGAATCCGGGTGATGAACTGAAGTGTGGCCCACAGGTATTTCAGGTTCATTTGATCTGAACTCCGATCCCGGAGATCACCAGCCAGACCTGTTCTGCCTGACGGGCGAGTTTCTGATTAATGCGTCCGGCGATATCGACAAAATGACGCGCCAGCCGGTTTTCCGGTGTGATGCTCATCCCCAGTTCGTTGGTGACGATATACACCGGACATTCGCTCTCTTTACAGGCATCAATAATATGGTCGATTTCGCTGTTGATACCGATCTCCAGCCTGGCATAATCCAGCGTGTCCGGATCAGCACCGCCTGATGCGTCATACAGCAGATTGGCAATCAGCGTGGTGATACATTCCAGCATCACTCCCTCGCCCGGTTTGCGTTCATAGCGGATAGCATGCGCAATGTTTTTAAAACCTTCCTGGGTGCGCCAGTGCTGCGGACGATCGGCTTTATGGCGTGCCACGCGGGCGGCCATTTCGTCATCCGTTATCACTGAGGTGGCGATATAGAGCGCACTGTGACAGCGGTTATCCACCAGTTCTTCGGCAAAACTGCTTTTACCGCTGCGGGCACCGCCGGTAATTAAAATCATGCTGTTTTCTCCTTATGCGCATACATCAGACGACAGATTTCATCAATATTGAGGTGTTCCCGCATCTGCTGTGCCAGAATATTAAACTGCTGTTCTTTGTGCAGCGTATAGTCAAAGGTACTCTCCGGCAGCGGCGCCAGCCCTTTCTTTTCCCGCAACTGATTGAGCAGCGGACGGGTGAAATTATTCCGGTCAAAAATACCGTGCAGATAAGAACCCATCACACTGCCGTCCGGGCTGACCGCGCCGTCAGCATGGTTGCACGGTTCACGGTTTTTCTCGTGCATCTGTGCAAACGGGATGGCATCCGCGCCGGTTTCGGACACGCCCATATGGATCTCATAGCCGCTGATCGGTTCATTCTGACAGGCAGACCAGATCCCCGGCAGTGAACCGCATACGGTACCGGCGGTTTGGGTGGTATTTTTTTCCGGAGAGAAACGGGTGGTAATATCGAGCAGCCCCAGCCCCGGCAGATCAGATAATCCGGATTCGACATCATCATAAATATGTTTGCCGAGGATCTGATAGCCGCCGCAGATCCCGGCTATCGGGGTACCCTGCGCGTGGCGGGTGAGAATGGCCTTATCCATCCCTTTCTGACGCAGCCACAGCAGGTCACCGAGGGTATTTTTACTGCCGGGGATAATCAGCAGATCCGGTTCACCGACCAGCAGCGGATCTGATTCATAACGCAGACGGACATCCGGCTGGGCGGCAAGGGCATTGAAATCGGTAAAGTTGGCAATGTGCGGTAACTGAACCACCACAATATCCAGCACTTTTTCGGTTTTTCCGTCGTATTTGCCGACCTGTAACGCTACGCCGTCCTCATCTTCCAGATCCACATCCAGCCACGGCAGCACGCCGAGCACCGGTACGTTGGTCAGATCTTCTATTTGTTTAATGCCCGGCATCAGAAGGGCAACATCACCGCGGAATTTGTTGATAATCACGCCGATTACCCGGGCGCGTTCGTCGTCAGTCAGCAGGGCAAGTGTGCCGTAAATTGAGGCGAACACACCGCCGCGATCGATATCCGCCACCAGGATCACGGGTGCATCTATCATTTCAGCCATGCCCATATTCACAATATCGCCGTCGCGCAGGTTGATCTCCGCCGGGCTGCCTGCGCCTTCCAGCACAATAATGTCATGCTCAGAAGCCAGGTCGTTGTAAACATCCCGGATCATGGTTTTCAGCTGCGGTTTATAAAGGTGATATTCTGCCGCATCCATATTCTGCGCGACTTTCCCCATCAGAATGACCTGGGATTTGCGGTCGGAGGTCGGTTTGAGCAGGACCGGGTTCATACGGACATCCGGTTCAATACCGGCGGCTTCCGCCTGAAATATCTGAGCACGGCCCATTTCTTTGCCGTCACGGGTGATCCCCGAGTTCAGCGCCATATTCTGTGATTTGAACGGCGCGCAGTGGTGCCCGTCCTGAGAGAAAATCCGGCAGAATCCGGCGACTAATACACTTTTTCCGACATCGGAAGCAGTACCCTGGATCATCAGTGAAAATGTCATGCCATTACCTCGTGTGTTCCGGCGGCGGGGATTGTCTGCTGCTGCAATTGTGCAAACAGCGCCTGTTCAGTTTTGCACAGCGGCAGTCCGGTTTCGCAGTGGAGTTTGACCAGCCACGGTTGTTCCAGCCCGGCAGCGGTTATCATCTCTTTTTGCAGGAAAACGGATTCCGGCGTGCCGTGGCCGCACACTTCGCCGTGCGACATCACGTAAATACCATCACAGACCTGATAAATCAGATCAATGTCATGGCTGGAAATTACAATGTGCTTACCGGCGGCGGCAATGCGGGCCAGCAGGTCGATCATCTGCTGCCGTCCGGCGGGATCCAGTCCGGCAGTAGGTTCATCGAGCAGCAGGTAGTCTGACTGCATCACCAGCGCCCCGGCAATTGCCACGCGTTTTTTCTGCCCGAAACTCAGATGCTGCACCGGTTTGTCACGGAAGGCGAGCGCATCCACCAGCCGCAGTGCCTCATCTGTCCGGCGTTTGATCACATCTTCTTCCATCCCGAGATTGCGCAGGGCGAAGGCGATATCACTGTCCACATCGGTATAAAAAATCTGCATATCCGGATCCTGAAAGACGGTAACCACATGCTGACGCAGTTCCAGCAGTGATTTTTTATCGTATTTCAGCGGGTTACCCCGCCAGAGTACCCAGCCGTCCTGCGGTTTCAGAATACCTGACAGGTTCATAAACAAGGTGGATTTTCCGCAGCCGTTGGCACCGATAATCCCGGTTATCTGGTGCGCACCGAAATCCATCGTCAGGTTTTTCAGTATATTATCGTCCTGATAGCGGAATGTGAGACCGCTGACAGATAATTGCGGATGATGGTTCATAGGTGGAAATCTCCCTGATAGAGCTTCACATTCAGTGCGACGGACATTTGCTGATAGCGCATCATCACGCGGGAGAACAGCATGGTGACCAGCATCGCCAGTGAGCGGTAGCCGGTGCGCAGATTGCGGTAGCCGAAACGCAGGGATTGAGCGTGATAAATCGTGGCGGCCTCTTCCAGGAAAATAAAGATGAAGCGCCAGGTCAGCAGGATCTGCTCGATCAGCACCAGCGGCAGGCGACCGCGTTTCATTAGTTTGATCAACTGCTCAAATGGCATATTGAGCATAAACCAGAAGGTGGCGGCGAGGGCAGCCATGCTGCGCCAGAAGGTCTGATTGGCGGTCGTGAGACCGGCAGGATCAAGGCCGGCCCAGTAATGGCCAATCTGTACGCCCCACAGCAGAGTGTCCGGTGTGCGGGCAAAGGAGATAATAATGGCCACCAGTCCCACCGCCAGAAAACTGAACGGGATCAGCAGCCATTTCAGATAGCGGAGCGGCGATACCCGCAGTAACCAGCAGGTAAACGCCGCAATACACAGCAGCAAAGCCGCCTGGCCTGCCGGTGGCAGGCTCATCGCCAGAATCATCATCACAATCCAGAGGGCAAATTTCGCCCCCGGATCACGCTGACGCCAGCGGCTTTGATAACTCAGGGCATCAAGGCTTTGCATTTTTCCGGCCGCTGCGGTAATAACCGAGCACATAGAAAATCACAGCAGTGCCCAGACAACCCTGTAATGTAAACAGCAGGCTTTCGATTTCACCACTGGCCGGTTCGTACAGAGACTCAAACCAGGGTTCATAATCCGGCGCGATAGCCAGGATCTGCTGTTCTGCCTGATCATCTGACCCGCCGAACTCACCGCCGTGGTCGATAAAGAACGGGATGATAAAAATCGCGACAGTCAGAAACAGTAAAATCAGTGTCTTTTTCATGCCCGCACCTCATTGCCTACCAGGTTACGTTTTACCAGCTGATCATAAACCAGTACCGTCAGCAGACCTTCCGCAATTGCAATCGGTACCTGGGTCAGACAGAAAATACCCATGAACTTCAGGATCGCCGCACCCATCCCCATCTGCGGATCGGGGAAGGCGACACCGAGCTGGACAGAGGTAACAAAATAGGTGGTTAAATCCGCTATCACTGCGACCAGGAAAACGCAGATATCTTTACGCCAGCCCAGTTTGGTGGTGAAACGCCAGACCAGATAGCCGACAATCGGTCCGATAACCGCCATCGACATGCCATTGGCACCGAGGGTGGTCAGGCCTCCGTGTGCCAGCAGTAACGCCTGAAACAGCAGCACGATGGAGCCGAGAACCGCCACCACGGATGGCCCGAACAGGATCACTGCCAGCGCCACCCCGGTAGGGTGAGAGCAACTGCCGGTGACTGACGGGATCTTCAGTGCGGAAAGCACAAAGATAAAGGCGCCGCATAATGCCAGCAGGACTTTCTGGTTGGCATCTTCCTGAACAATCGCTTTAAGGCGGACAATCCCCGCGCCGAGGAACGGCAGGAAAATCAGCCACCAGGCAATCGCCCACATCGGCGGTAAAAAGCCCTCCATGATATGCATGGCAAAGGCTTCCTGAGGTGCAATCATCAGCAGAATTGTGACGGCGGCACCGGTTAATGAGAACTGCGTGAGTTTCTGTTGCATAACAACCTCACCGAATTATTTCCGGGTTTTATTAATTAATACCGTTGAGAAATAAGGCAGTGTCTGTTCGTCGTCGATCTCATCCAGACGCCGCCAGCACTGTTCACTTTCCAGTGTGGCATCGGCCATCAGGATGGCATGATCAAACAAATCATGGCGGCGGAGCAGATCGCGTACCTGTTGTAAACGACCATAGACTTTCATTAACACAATGCATTCATGATGCGTGATCGCATGTTCCAGTTCTTCGGGAGATGCGGTACACGACATGACAGCAAGGCTCTGGTTTTCCATTGCCAGCGGGACGACTGCCCGTGAGGCGATAGCAGCAAACGAGGTCACGCCCGGAATCACTTCCAGCCATGGCTGATTACCGATACGCTCCAGCAGGGAAACCCAGGTACTGAACAGCATGGAATCCCCCAGGGTGATAAAGCCGACTTTTTTACCGTCTGCCACATCCTCCTGAATCGCTTTCGCGACATCATCCCAGACTGCTTCTTTCGCTTCCTGCGAGGCTTTCATCAGGAAGTGATAGGTTTTCACCGTGGTCTTACCGGTGATATACGGTGCAACAATGGTATGTGCCAGGCTCGGGGCATCTTTTTTACCGGCCGGTGCATACAGGATATCCAGCTCACTGATAATCCGTGCGCCGCGCACCGTAATAAGGTCACTGGCACCGGGACCGGTGCCGATGGCATAAAGTCTGCCCTGTGGTTTTTCTGTTTGCTGACTCATGTGCGGATGTTACTCCCCGTTATCCATTGTCTGCGCCAGGTGTTCGACAAACATCTGACGGATCATATTGTTTTCACCCATGCCCTGTAACCATGCTGTTGCCTCAATCCCGGCCTGTTCCAGCTGTGTTTTCCAGGAATCTTCCTCATCGGACGCCATATCATTAATCGCGTGGTCACCGGCGACCAGCATCAGCGGCATCAGGTGTACTTTGCGGATGTTCTCTGCTTTCAGGCCTTTAATAATCAGGTCGATTTCGGGATAGCTTTCCACCGCGCCGACGCGGGCCGGGAAGCCGCTGCCGGTCATCATGTGATCCAGGCAGGCATATGCGGAGAACGCGTGGTGAGTGGCACCGTGACCCATAAAAACTACGCGCTCATCTTCTTTCAGTTCCGGCATCTGGGAGTGCAGGGCATCAATCAGGAGGGAATAGTCCTCAAAACTGCTCAGCAGCGGTTTGCCCACACGCAGATAGCGGAAGAACGGACGGTATTTTTCAACCTGGCCGACAATCTTTTCGTATTCGTCCCCGTTAATTACATGCAGTGACTGGATAGCCACATCCTCATAACCCTGCTCATGCAGATGGCGTAATGCCTCTTCAGGGTTATAGATATGCAGGTTATCGCGCTCTTTTAACTTGCGGATAATCATGCCGGAGGTGAAGGCGCGGAAAAAATCACGGCCGGGGAACGCCGCCGCGAGCTGCTTTTCACAGCTTTCGATATTTTTTTCACGGGTTTCCGCGTAACTGGTGCCGAAACTAATCACTAATAACGCTTTTTTCATCTCATAACCTCAGTAAATCAACAGACAGAAAAACGGGATGTCAGATACTGCTCTATCCCATAAAGATCCTGCAATTCAGTCACATCACCGGACACCCGGGTCTGCGGACGTACCACGACAATGCAGGGAATACCGAGCGCCAGACAGGGGGCGACTTTCTCATTGAATCCGCCCTGTGTGCCGGACTCTTTGGTGATCACCACATCCGCGCCGCAGTAACGGTAAAAAGCTTCATTGAATTCTGCCGAAAACGGCCCTTTGAGGGCAAAAATCTGGTCAATGGTCATCCCGTAAGATTCACACTGTGCCAGCACGTCCTGTGTCGGCAGCACTCTTGCCAGCACGGTTTTTCCCGGCAGGCGGGCAATATAATCCGCCAGCTGCTTACTGCCGGTGGTCAGCAGGATCCGCTGACCAAGTTGCATCGCCAGCTCACAGGCGCTGTCAATGGAGTCCGTTTTATAAATCAGCGGATTATCAACCGCATCAATATCACTCGGGCGGTTATAACGCACCAGCGGGATCCCCAGCTCGCGCTGCACCTGTAAAATATTGTCGCTGAGCACTGCCGCGTAAGGATGCGAGAGATCCGCCAGCAGGCGGATCCCGTGACGGCGGCAAAAATCCGCCATCTCCTGTGCATCCATCCGGCCTTCAAGGATCTCGCCCTGTAAGCCGGCTGCCTGCTGACTACCTGCGGCGGTGGCGACAGAGAGCCGGTAACTGACCCCCTGTGCATCCAGGCGCTCGCAAAGCAGGCGGGCATCACTGGTCCCGCCGAAAATCAGCAGTCCGCCATCATTCACAGTTTGTATCCCCGTGGTGTGATCATCAGGTCATCACTGATATACGTGGACTGGTTGCCGACGATCACCAGACTGGTCATGTCCACGCGGTCAAATTCCATCTCACCGAATGTGGTGATCCACTTCTCTTCTTTTTTACGGGCCGCGGCTTTCACCACGCCGATCGGGGTGGTGGCGGCTTTATACGGTGCCATCAGCTCAAAGGCGCGGGCCAGATGACCTTCGCGGCCCAGGCTGCGCGGGTTATAGAAACAGATAACAAAATCGGCTTCGGCGGCGGCTTTGATGCGTTTTTCAATCACCTCCCACGGCGTGAGCAGGTCGCTCAGGCTGATGTGGCAGAAGTCGTGCATCAGCGGGGCACCCAGCAGTGAGGCGGCGGCGATACTGGCGGTAATGCCCGGCACCACACGGACCTGAATATCGAGCTTCTCTTTGGTGACGATTTCGAGGATAAGCCCGGCCATGCCGTAAATCCCGGCATCACCGCTGCACACCATCGCTACGTTTTTCCCTTCCTGTGCAAGCTCAATGGCCAGATGGCAGCGTTCGACCTCTTTGCGCATGCCGGTTTTGATCACTTCTTTGTCGCCCACCAGAGGTTTCACCAGATGGGTATAGGTTTTATACCCGACCACCACTTCCGCTTCTTTCAGTGCGGTGATGGCTTCTCCGGTCATCATGGCTTCACTGCCGGGGCCAATGCCTATAACGGTTAACATACTGTTTCTGCTCCTAACGTAATGGTGATCCCCCGGGTCTTACAGGTTTGCCCTATCAGACAGCCTTTGCTCATCAGCCAGGCGACCGGCCGGGATACACTCCCGACCCCCGTGGTTTTCTTAACAAACTCGGATTCCGGGAACTGTGCAGCCACCGGGGCAAGTTCCTCAGCACTGAATACGGTAAACGGCACCTGATAGCGGGCAGCGAGCGCCAGCAGGGCGGGCTCCTGCGCTTTCAGGGTAATACTGCCGATAGCGCGGACGGCTTCCGGCAGCAGATTGTTCTCTGCCAGTTGCTCAGCGAACAGCTGCTGAACCTCATCTGCACCGGTATCCCTGCGGCAACCCATACCGGCAATAATCCGGCGCGGTATCAGCTTATAAACCGGCACCGGCAGCATAATTTCTTCGCGGCGGTAACTGACATATACCAGGGCATCCAGTTCCGGCAGGGAACGCAAATCTGCCACCGGAATAAGCCCCGGCAACGCATATTTATCCTGCTCCGCTGCCATATCCGGATGCCACCAGATACCGATACGTTCTCCGCTGACCATCATCTGGTTCAGGGTTTTTACGGTGGCGCGGAAATCAGTGAATGTGGCATTCATCTCCTGTGCCAGCAGGTCAAAACTGGTGACCTGATTCACATCTGTGGCGGTGGTGATCACGGCCTGCCCGCCGATTCTGCCGGCCAGCCAAGTAGCCAGCTCATTGGCACCGCCGAGATGGCCGGAGAGCAGACTGATAACATGCTGTCCTTTCTCATCCATCACGATAACAGCCGGGTCACTCATTTTGTCCTGAATTACCGGTGCCAGTACCCGCACGGTAATGCCGGTTGCGCCGATCACAATCAGGGCGTCATTATCTGTAAATGCCTGCTGTAAGGTGGCGGCAAAGCCATTCCGGAACGGCTCAAAACCTTCCGACACCAGCTTTTCACTGGTGTGGCAGGTGACCGGCAGCAACGGGCGGATTTTTTCCGCCAGCGCTTTGCCGCCCGGTGTCAGGCAAAACAGCGCAATGCGCTTACTGCGAGGCTTTGCGGTACTCATGGCTGAAGCCTGCATCGTACAGTTTAGAATAGTGATACTCGTCGCCGAGGAACGGCCCGACCAGAATCAATGCGGTTTTGCGGATTTTCGCTTCGCGCACGGCGACGGTGATCTCTGCCAGTGTGCTGCGCAGCACCTGACAATCCGGCCAGGTTGCTTTATATACCACGGCGACCGGGGTGGTTTCCGGATAACCGCCTTCGGTCAGCTGTTCCGCCACGCCTTTGATATCCTGAACAGACAGGAAAATCGCCATTGAGGTCTGGTGAGCGGCAAAGCTGCGCAGACTCTCTTTCGGCGGCATCGGTGTGCGGCCTTCGATACGGGTAATAATCAGGCTCTGGGAGACTTCCGGTACGGTGTATTCCACGCCCAGTTCCGCTGCTGCGCCCAGGAAGGAGCTGACGCCGGGGATGGCACTGAAGCCGATGCCATGCGTGGTCAGGACTTCGCCCTGTTCACGGATGGATCCGTACAGCGAGAGATCGCCGGTCTGCAGACGCACCACCAGTTTGCGGCTTTTTACGCCGTCAACCATGACACTGATAATATCGCCGAGGGTCATTTCAGCGCTGTCATAACAGGTCACGCCGTCTTTGCAGTAATCCAGCAGTTCGGTATTAATCAGCGAACCGGCATAAATAACGATATCGGCCTGTTGCAGAATGCGGTAGCCCTTCAGGGTGATCAGACTGATATCCCCGGGACCGGCACCGACAAACCAGACTTTCTGACAGTCAAACTGTTCAGCCACAACGCGCCTCCTTACGGCAGGAAATAAGATAGGTAGGATTATTCGGTTTAAAATAATAACTGTGTCCGAGCGCGGTCATATTTCCGGCCTGTAATTCACAGCAGTCCAGTTCGCTCACCGCACACTGTTTCAGATGCGCAATGGCTTGTGTCAGGTTATCCTGAAGGATAAAGGTCATCACCAGGGTGCCGTCGCTGTGCAGATGATCCAGCGACCAGTCGATAATCTCCGTGAGATTTCCGCCGGTGCCGCCGACAAACACGGCGTCTGCTTTTTCGGCCAGTTCCACCGGGGCATACGCGTCAATCACGCGGATCTGCGGACAGCGGAAATGGAGGCAATTCTCTTTGATAAGCGCAATGGCTTCCGGTTTTTTCTCAATGGCAATGATCTCAAGTGCAGGGTGGCTGAGTGCCGCTTCAATTGAGATACTGCCGGTGCCCGCACCCACATCAATCAGGCGCTGCGCACCCTGTAAATCCAGCCGTGACAGAGCGAGTGCCCGTACCGGCTCTTTGGTCATCGGGATCTGTTGTCCGCGCAGAAAAAGTTCGTCTTTCATCAGAAAACCTCACTGCCTTTTTTATCTATTAACACGACATTCATGTCGTAGTCGCCCATGACCTGATCCGCATTAACAATGCTTATCCGCTCATTGCGCATGGATAAATTTTCACCAATGATCAGGCGGCGGTGCTGGCGGCGCTGAATAATTTCAGCAGCAATCTCTTTCGGGCCGATGTTTTTGTCTGTGACCATTCCGATGCGCTCATGCCCGAGCAGCCAGTCAAAATCCGGGCTGCGGTTATGGCTGCTGGTGAGATAGATGTCATTCATGTCCATACCCACTTTGGCACACAGATACTGCACGGAACTTATTCCGGGGATTATCTGCACCTGCTCCGGTGCGAAGGTTTCGCTGATACGTTTGCCGATGCCGAAAAACATCGGGTCACCGGAGGCCAGAATGACAATACGGCGATCAAGACGCTCTGCTATCCAGTTCATCAGGCCGTTGATATCCGCATCAATGACACGGGTTTCTGTGGTCAGCCCGGCAAACTCATCCAGATGGCGCTGGCCACCGATTAAAATGTCCGCCCCGGAAATCACATCCGCTGCCCGCCGGGTCAGATACGCTTCTGAGCCGGGGCCCACGCCGGTTACATAAATCATCGGAATCCCTCCGTTATGGCACTGAGCGGACGGTTGGTCCCCAGCACCTGATTATCAAACGAGAACAAAATGGCATCGCAGTGCGGCGGCTCATCGGAGAAACGCAGCATCTGATTAATCCGGTCACAGATTTTTTCTGCGATCTGCGGATAGACCGCCTGCCAGCCCTGTGCATTGATCAGCTCTATCGCAGCTTCGGTGGTGGTGCAGTCGTCCACTTCCTGTAATAAGGAGAGCGGGGCGCCGATCAGGGCGAGATTGGAAATCAGGGTTTCCATCCGCGCATCCGCAATATGACTATGGGTGTGGAAAATGCCTGCTGCGATTTTTACCAGCTTGCCGAAATGCCCGAGGATCACCACCTGCTCAAACTTCAGCCGGGTAGCCTCCTGCAGCATATAACCGACAAAGTTACTCATGGTGACGACATATACGCCGTCCAGTCCGAGCTGCTCACTGACAAACCGTTCACCGTGGTTACCCGGTACCAGGAAAACGCGGGTCATACCCTGTGCGCGTTTCATTTCCAGCTCGATGGAAAGGGAGCGTTTCCAGCTCTCTTCCGACATCGGCGTGACAATACCGCTGGTGCCGATCACGGAAATTCCGCCGAGAATGCCAAGGCGGCCGTTATAGGTTTTTTTCGCCCGTTCTTCTCCTTCCGGGGCAAAGATGGTGACATCCGCACCCCGGTTCGGGCCGATAACTTCACGAACCGCCGCTTCAATGGTCTGACGCGGGGTTTTGTTGATTGCGGCATCGCCGATCGGCAGACCTACGCCGGCTTTAGTCACCCGGCCGACACCTTCTCCGCCGCCGATGGTGATAACGCCGCTGTCATTTACCGCAACACGGGCAAAAATCAGCATGCCGTGTGTGGCATCAATATCATCGCCGCCATCTTTGCGGATGGCGGCAGTCGCGGATTGCCCGCAAATCAGCGGATCTTCCACATTCAGGTTCAGTGTCACACCCGAAGGTGTGACAATCGAAACCTGCTGAATCACTTCCTGACGCAACACCATCAGTGCCGCCACTTTGGCGGCAGCGGTGGCACAGGAGCCGGTGGTATACCCCTTTCTCAGTGCCTTGCCTTTGTGCCAGACGACACCGGTGCCGTTATCGTCAGGTGCTGTGGTGTTTTCCTGCGTCATGATTACGCCTCCGGCATCCGGTAAAGGATGGCGTTGATAATCGCGGCGGCCACGTTACTGCCGCCTTTGCGGCCGGGTGCGGCGATACACGGCAGAGAACTCTCCGCCAGGGCATCTTTGGATTCTGCCGCGCCGACAAAACCGACCGGCACACCGACAACTGCAACCGGTTTTTCAGTGTGTTCCAGTATGCGGAACAGGGCTGTCGGAGCATTCCCGAAAACAAAAATTTTCTCACCCGGTTCCTGCATGGCGATATCCACCGCCGCCATGGAGCGGGTTATCTGCTGTTCTTTGGCCGCGGCCACCACACGCGGGTCGCTGACATAGCAGCGGCACTCTGAGCCGTATTTCGCCAGACGGGTTTTGTTGATCCCGGACAGTGCCATGGTGGTATCGGTATAAATCGTGCAGCCGCGCATAATGCCGTCACGGAGGATCTCAATCACACCATCAGAAAAATGCAGAATATCCAGCCAGTCAAAATCGGCGGTGGTGTGGATCGCGCGTTTGATAATCGCGGCATGGTCATCACTGGCAAAACGATATTCCGGCCGTGTTTCGCGGATAATGTCATCAATGATCAGAAAACTGTTTTTTTCGATTTCCTGCGGCTGTTGTATGTAACTCATAATTTTCCCTTACAAAATCCACTGTGCCAGAAGATGAATGACGGCGAACAGCACCAGCGCGGCGGAAGAGGCAACCCACATCAGCCGGATGGTGCTGAGAATATCGTCTGCATTGATGTCACGGGTGTCGTCACCGATCCACGGCTTATCAACTAACTTCCCGAAATAGGTATTCGGCCCGCCCAGACGCACACCCAGGGCCCCGGCGACGGTCGCTTCAGACCAGCCGCTGTTCGGGCTGCGGTGATTGGCATGGTCACGTAACCCGGTGCGGAAAGCCTCCCGGTAACGGTACTTCAGAACAAAGGCGGCGAAGGTGAACAGCAGCCAGCTCAGACGTGCCGGGATATAGTTGGCGACATCATCCGCACGGGCGGAAAACATGCCGATATCGCCGTACTTTTCATTTTTATAGCCGACCATGGAATCCAGTGTATTCACGGCCTTATAGGCCATGGCCAGCGGGGCGCCGCCCAGTAATAAGAAGAACAGCGGGGCGATCACGCCGTCAGTCGTGTTTTCCGCGACGGTTTCAGTCACGGCACGGGTGATCTGCGGCGGTGTCAGCTCCCGGGTATCGCGCCCGACGATCCATGATAATTTTTCACGGCTCTCCGTCAGGTCATCCGCTTTCAGCGCGTCATACACCCGCATTGCCGCATCCTGCAGACAGCGGGTGGCAAGAGTGGTATAGGTCATCCAGATGGTGACGAGCCAGCCGAGGCTGGTTTCCAGATAAAACGCCAGCGCCAGTACACCGTAACTCACCGCCCAGGTACCGCCGGCGATCACTACCCACAGCACGATCCCGCCCCGGCGCAGTGCCGCACCATTCTGACAGCGGCGGCGGATTATGCCTTCGGTTTTGCGGATGGCGTTGCCAATCCAGCGGATCGGGTGCGGCCAGTGCTCCGGGTCACCGAGGCACCGGTCGAGCAGGAAGGCGATCAGCCAGCTGAGCAGGGTCATAACACACTCCGTGCCAGGGCAAACCAGTGATCCAATAACCCCGGACGCTGGGCAAAATGCACATGCAGATAACCGGCAAAGGTGTTACCGGTCTGATAACCGCCGGTCCAGCGTTTGAGGATTTCGCCGTCGCGCTCTTTGATAAACTCAAAAGCAGGCGGCAGATCAGTGACAAAATCAGAATAGTGAAACTCGTGGCCGCGCAGGCGTTCACCGGCACTGACCAGTGTGGTGTCTGTCAGTGCGGTGCCTTCGCAGTAACCAAAGCGTTTCAGGCGATTGCCCATGGTGCTGTGCCCGGCAATGATGCCGGTCATCGGGAAGGTGTTGCCGGCGCTGTCCGTCAGGGTTTCACCGAGATACATCAGCCCGCCGCATTCCGCATAAACGGGTATGCCGCGCTGATGAGCCTCCAGCAGAGCTTCCCGCATGGCAGTATTGGCTGAAAGTTTTTCAGCACAGACTTCCGGATAACCGCCGCCGATGTAAATCATATGGCAGGGATCCGGCAGGGCGCTGTCATTCAGCGGACTGAACGTGACAATCTCCGCGCCGCTCTGACGCAGTAAATCCAGGTTATCGGGATAATAGAAGTTAAAAGCGGCATCATCCGCCACCGCGACAGTCAGTCCGTGTCCGGCATCCGGTGTGGCCAGTGTCAGCGGGGAGGTGTCTGCCGGTACCTGCCAGTGTGTCAGGGAAAGCAGCTGATCCACATCAACTGTTTTTTCAATCTGATCGGCAAGGCGCTGCCAGCGTCCGGTCTGTTGTGTCTGCTCCTGCGGCGGGATCAGTCCCAGATGGCGGGAAGGAAGTTCAATATCGTTCATCACCGGCACATAGCCGATTACCGGCACTTGGCAGTAGTGTTCAATCGCGTGTTTCAGCAGTTGAAAATGGCTGTCACTGTTAACCCGGTTAATCAGCACTCCGGCAATATTCAGTGACGGATCAAAATGCTGAAATCCCATTACTGCAGCGGCTATGGAGGTGGAAACCGCTTTGCCGTCGACCAGCATAATCACCGGACAGTTCAGCTGTTTTGCCATCGCTGCGGTACTGCAATAGTGAGGATCGGTACCGAAGCCGTCATACAATCCCATTACGCCCTCAATCACACCGGCGTCTTTGTCCTGCATATAATGACGGAATTGCGGGGTCAGAACGGACTCCGGCAGCATAAAGGCATCCAGGTTACGGGAAGGCACGCCGGTAACGGCGGTATGCCAGCTGCTGTCGAGGTAATCCGGGCCGACTTTGCAGGGCTGGACCCGCAGTCCGCGGGCACTGAGTGCCCGCATGATCCCAAGGGTGATAGTGGTCTTTCCGCAACCGCTGCTGGTGCCGGCGATCACGAAGACCTGTTTTTGTGCCTTATTCATACGCTACCTTTGACACGGTGTTGTTGCCAAAAAAACGTCCTGATACTAGGAAAGCAAAAAAGGTTAAATAAATTAACCCGGTGACTGTTTTGTTATTTTCATGATCATAAGCAATACGGAATATTGCTGAACTGCGACACGAAAATGTAATGATCATTTAATTAACATTGCCGATTTTTGATATAGTGATTTTTTTACGGCTATTTATATTCGTTTTTAATAAAACATAAAATGCTGTTTTTATATATCTGCTTATTACAGTTTGTGAGTTTCTTCACACAAATACTTGATTTATGATCAAGATGAATAAAATGCAACTACTTTATTTTTATAAATATATGCAAATATGTTAATTAAATGATCTTGTTTTTATTATTTGTTAATGATAACTTTAAATAAAGAGGGTGGTTTGTTGATTATAATGGCCTATTTTCATGAGGCGAATGTAAAAATTCATTTATTTCAGTTGCTTGAAAGCCCATGATCTTCTTGATTTTTTTTCATGAACTCTTCCGTTGCGTGAACGTATTATTGGGATATCAGTCATATATTTTTTTCTGTGATTATTTAATAATGCAAAATATTAAACAGAATTGTTTTTATTACACATTTATCGTGAACAGATCAAAGAATAAAGTTCATGAGTAATTAATACTGCTATCCACCTACAAAACATCATTAATAAATAGTGTTTTTTATCGCCACCAGGTATTGTGCATTACTAATAAAATGATGTGATTTTTTCATGTTGATTAATCTGATTGATAAGGCAATAAAATGAGCGAAGGTAAAGTATGGCTGGTCGGAGCCGGACCCGGAGATGCATCATTAATTACCGTTAAGGGACTTCACTGTATACGTCATGCCGAAGTGCTGGTGCATGACCGTCTTGTCAATCCTGAGTTGATCGCCTGCGCACCGGCGGACTGCAAAATCATTAATGTCGGTAAAACACCAAATCATCACCCTGTGCCGCAGGAAGAAATCAATGCCATCCTGGTGAAATATGCCGCAGAAGGTAAAAATGTGGTGCGTCTGAAAGGCGGGGATCCGTATGTGTTCGGCCGCGGCGGGGAAGAAGCGGAGTCCCTGGCGCAGAACGGCCTGGATTTTGAAGTCATCCCCGGCATCAGTTCTTCTATTGGCGGACTGGCGTATGCGGGGATCCCGGTGACACACCGCGATCACGCATCAGGCTTCCATGTGGTCACCGGCCATATGTGTCAGGGTAATGAGCCGCAGAACTGGAATGCACTGGCCGCTCTTAACGGCACACTGGTTATTCTGATGGGAATGACCCGTCTGGCTGAAATCAGTCAGCTGCTGATCGACGGCGGAAAATCACCGGATACTCCGGCGGCTGTGGTTATGTATGCCAGCCAGCAACGCCAGCAGGTGGTCACCGCTACCCTCGCGACATTACCGGAAGAGGCTGCACGTCATAAATTACATCCGCCGGCACTGATTGTGATCGGGAATGTGGTGGATCTGCACCAAATTCTGGCATTCGCTGCCACACAAATTGATATTACGCAGGAAGCCCCATTAGAAGCTGCGTCATAGTATTATCCTTAAAATAATGAGCATCCGGCTGTATGCAGGTGATACTGTATGCAGCTCTTACATTTGGAGGAGGCTATGAGCGAACACGGTGGTAATGTGGTAGAGGTGGCTGAACTCCTCGGCATCTCACCCGCTTCTATCTTCGATTTCAGTGCCAATATTAACCCGCTGGGGCCGCCCGACAGGGTCAAAGCCATCATCCGTGATAACCTGTCTGTTATTGAACGCTACCCGGATATTGAATACCGCTATCTGCATGCCGCACTGGCCAAAGGCGCCGGTTGTGAGCTGGGGCAGGTCATTGCCGGTAACGGGGAGACGGAACTGATTTACGCGCTGGTGCGCCATCTGAATCCTCACAGTGCATTACTGTTAACTCCCGGATTTGCCGAATACCGCAGAGCACTGGAACAGCAGGGCTGCGATATCATTGAGCACCCGCTGACGGAAGAAAATGATTTCCAGCCGGATGAATCCCTGCTGGCGGATATTGAAGCCCGCCGCCCGGACTGTGTGTTTGTCGCCACGCCGAATAACCCGACCGGCCTGATGCCGGATACTGCGCTGTTGCACAAGCTGGTTTCACTGTGTGAGTCCCGTCATATTCATCTGATTGTCGATGAAGCTTTTATTGATTTTTTGCCGGAAGGATCACCGCTGACAGCCCGCCTGCCGGAAACCCGCTACCTGTATCTGCTGCGTTCGCTGACAAAATTCTTTGCGATTCCCGGTCTGCGCCTCGGGTATCTGCTGTGCGGCGACAGTCACATTATCAGTAATCTGAAAGCCTGGCGTGAGCCGTGGACTATCAACGGTCTGGCCGCGCTGGTGGGTGAGGCACTGCTGGATGATGAAGACTATATCCGCAAAACACAGGATTTTATTGCTGTACAGCGGGAATATTTGTGCAATGAGCTGCGGCAGTTCCCGCTGCTGAAAATCCGGCAGCCGGTGGCAAACTACATCTTTATCCGCTGCCTTAACGGTGTGGAACTCCAGTCTGCCCTGCTGAAATATAAGCTGCTGATCCGCCGCTGCCGGAACTATCCGGGGCTGGATGGTTCTTATTACCGGATTGCGGTCCGCAGTCAGGCGGAAAACCGTCATCTTATCGGTGCATTAAAACAGGTATTTCAACATGGCTGAGGCTCATTGTCCGGCATCCTGCGGAGAATTGTTGCAGGGATGGATCCTCGGGGGTGAAAAACTGGTTTCCTGCCCCATCAACTGGTACAGCTATGTCTCGGTGGAAGAAGGTGTACCGCTGGGACTGGAACGGCCGCGCATGCGGCAGATGCTTGAGCGGGTGCTGAAACATCTGGATATTGTGCCGGAAGCCACCGGTATGCTGAGGATCGAATATGAATCCACTATTCCTGTCGGTAAAGGGCTGGCCAGCAGCACGGCGGATATAGCAGCCACCGCTCAGGCCACCGCGCGTTTTTACGGCCATGAATTATCACCGGAAACCCTCGCGGAACTGTGTGTGGCGGTTGAACCGACAGACAGCACACTCTTTTCCTCCCTGACACTGTTTGACCACCAGACTGCTCAGACACAAATCTCACTCGGCTGGTCGCCGGATCTGAAACTGCTGCTGCTCGAAAGTCCGGATGTGGTTCTGACGGAGGATTTCCACAAACGTAACCGCCGTGCCACACTGCTGGCACGGGAATCCCTGCTGGCTCAGGCCTGGAAACTGCTTACCGCCGCCTGTGAACAGCATGATCCGCAGCGCCTGGGGGAAGCGGCCACACTGAGTGCCATCGCCAGCCAGGATCTGCTGCCCAAACCCGGCTTCAGTGAGCTTCATGCCCTTGCAGATCAGGGAAAGATTTACGGCATGAATGTCGCACACAGTGGCAGCGTGGCCGGGCTTATCTATGATGACACCCTGCACGACAGAGACTTTATCTATGACTGGATCCGGATACATCAGCTGGATCGGTTTTATCCTCAGGTGCATGAGGTGTGTATGGCCCGTGGCGGCGTCCGCTAAACCTCTCCCGTCCGCGTCATTCTTCAATCCGCAGCTGTGTTGGCTGCACTCAATAAACCGGGTCACATACTGATGTATGCTCCCCGGTTTCTTTCGTTTGCCGCCTTGCTGCAAATTGAATAATTTAGCGGATGACTCCTGAGTTATTTTTTATTCTATGTTCCGGTCCGGGGGAATAATGTTGAATATTCAATTTTTTCATGATGTCAGAGTAAAAGGCAGATAACCGGCAAAGAGACGAAAAGCATGCGCGTCATGGATGATGCGCATGAGCGCACAGGGAAGTGTTTACAGCAACTTTTCGTTTTGCCGGTTATCAGCCCGGCCCCGGTGCTGAGCATTCTCTCCCTTTATTTACCGCGCAGTACCACAAAGTACGCGCCGCTTTGCTGCGTCCCGGCAACGGGCAGGATATGATTCAGACAACTGATTCTGACGCTGTCCGCAAAGGAGACACTATGCTGCGTTATCCGCTGTTTTGTGATTTACAGGGAAAGACCTGTCTGGTCGTGGGGGGCGGGGACGTCGCCGCACATAAATGCCGGACGTTGTTACAGGCCGGGGCGTATGTCACCGTTATCGCACGCAGGTTTCGCGGAGATTTCACCGCACTGGCGGAAAACCCGCATCTGACTCTGACGGAAGCGGCCTTCGATTCCGCACTGTGGCCGCAGGGGTGCTGGCTGGCCTTTGCCGCCACAGATTCGCCGGAGGTGAACCGGCAGGTGCTGGAACAGGCCAATGCCCGCCACTGCTTCTGTAATGTGACTGACGCGCCGGAAAGTGCCTCCTTTATCTCACCGGCCACCATTGATGTGCCGCCGGTTCAGGTCGCGCTGACCTGTGGCGGAAACCCTGTCTATACACAATTCCTGAAACACCGCGTTATGCAGGCCATTCCGGCAGATGCCCCGGTTAAACTCCGTGCGGCGGCACGGCTGCGCGGCCGGGTGAAAGCCACCAATGCCTCCCGGGATGCCAAACGACTGTTCTGGCAGAAATTCTTTACCGATACGGCCCTGGAACAGCTCCTGCCGCTGGAAGATGATGAACTGCTGACTGACTACCTCAATTACCTGCTGGCTCAGTTTACCGAAGAACACGGAATGCACTGAAAAAATAAAATCCCGGCGCCGGAATAGCGGTACCGGGATAATTATGTGAGCTGAATGGTTTATTTTCAGTGTCAGAATAACAAAAATAAGGCAGCGTTATTATCATATTAATAATAAATTATTTACTTTTTTGTATCATTTGTTTTTTTATTTCTTTGTGGTGTTTTGTTGTATGCCTTAATAAGATATTCGTCACACTATTTTGTCATTTTTTATCAAGACATATTCATATTAAATATACTCTAAAATTTAGTTTAAACATTAAAATTTAATTGCTATTTGCGGGGAATTCAATAATATAACGATGATCACAAAATCAGGATTGATTTATTTTTCATTAGAATTAAATAATTGTTAATTAAAGTTTTTATTTGTTGTTTTTGATGGTATGTAATTGATTTTAAATAAAATTTAAGTGTGATCTGTATCTTGTTTTGTCTCCTGCTGAAAACCATTCCGTTTTTGCAAGATATCCTTACTTTATATCAATTGTTTTTAAATCCCCCGGATTGCACATTACCATCAGTGGAAAGTTAAGGAATTAAATAGGGATGAATGCCTGATTTGTACTTAGATACTTTCTTAATTAATACCAAACGGATTTAACAGATTTTGTTTTAACTTTTAATTCCGAACATTCAGTTTATTTAGAGGTATATCATGCAGAAGCCTACCATTGTTATTGGTGTAATTGGTGCCGATTGCCATGCCGTCGGTAACAAAGTTTTAGATCGCGTGTTTTCCCAGCACAATTTTAATGTGATTAACCTGGGTGTCATGGTCAGCCAGGACGAATATATCGACGCTGCTATTGAAACCGGCGCACAGGCGATCGTTGTTTCTTCTATTTACGGGCACGGCGAAGTGGACTGTTTAGGTATGCGTGAGCGCTGCATCGAACGCGGTCTGGGCGAAATTCTGCTGTATGTCGGCGGTAATCTGGTTATTGGTAAACAGGAACCGGCTGAAATCGAGAAAAAATTCAGCGAAATGGGCTTTAACCGTGTGTTCTTCCCGAACACAGACCTGGAATACGTCTGCGATGTCATGAAAAAAGACATTGAAAAAAGCCCGGCACGTAAAGAAGGAATGACTGCGTAATGATCAACGTCTCGATAGATATCGGTTCAACCTGGACAAAAGGTGCCGTGTTCGACGTGGGAAGTGATGATCATATTGAATTAAAAAATTATGCCCTGACCCCCACGACGATTGATCATCTGGCAGACGGATTTTTCATTGTACTGAATAAAATCCTCAATGTGTCCGATGCGCGTCCTTTACTGGAAGCCGGGAAAGTTAACATTAACTATTCCTCTTCCGCCAAAGGCGGGTTAGCGGTAGCGGCACTGGGTCTGGTTCCGACAATTACCCTTGAGTCAGCAAAAGTGACTGCTCACTCAGCGGGTGCAAAAGTGTCTCAGCACTTTGCGTACAAGCTCAACCGGACTGATATCCGCAAACTCGAACAGACACCCCCGGATATTTTTCTGTTCACCGGCGGGACAGATGGCGGAGATGCCGGGTACGGATTACAAAACGCAAAAATGCTGGCGGAATCCGATCTGAACTGCTCCATCATTTATGCGGGTAACCGTGATATTCAGGACGATATTGCTGAGATCCTCGGCCATAAAGAACTGACTGTCGTTAATAACATTTTACCGAGTCTGGATAGTCCGAACCCGTTTGATGCGCGTAAAGCTATCTGTGACATCTTTCTGAAAAAGATTGTGAAGGGCAAGGGACTGGACGTCATTGTTGAGCAGACCGGTGAAGAGCCGCGTCCGACACCATTCTCTGTCTTTGAATTAGTACAGCAAATCCGTGACAACGTTCCCGGCTGGGAAGAGTTTGTGGTGATGGATATGGGTGGCGCAACGACGGATATTTATTCGTCCTGCAACAACAGCTTACTGCCGGATACCATTTTACACGGGATTCCGGAGCCGAAAGTGAAACGGACTGTGGAAGGTGACCTTGGCATGCGTGTATCGGCGGTGATCGCCGGTGAGGCAGGCCGCGAATTAGCCGAAGCGCAGTTTGTGAATCATCCGGAGCAGCTGGATGCTTTTTACCGCTACACCCGTTACGTCAATGAACACCCTGATTACCTGCCGCAGACAGATGAGGAACGTGTTTATGACCATCTGTTAGCCGGTATTTGTGTTGCACTGGGGACTGAACGCCATGCGGGCACAAAACAACAGGTGACCACCTGTGCAGGTACAGTGGATTTGCAGATTGGCCGTGATTTATCACGGGTCAGCAAAATCATCGGTACCGGCGGCTGGTTGTCGCGGACTGCTGATTTTGACATTAAACAGTATATGCGGTACCGCAAATTCGATAACAAAGGCCGTCAGATTCTGCTGCCGGACGAATTTGAGTACTACCGGGATTCACAAGGGTTATTTCCTCTGTTAGCCAACGTCGCCTGCCGGTATCCGAAAGCAGCAGCTCAGACCGGCGTGCAGATTTTGACCAGATAGCAAGATTATTGGAGCCATTAAATGGAACTGAAGAATAAAAAAATTGCAATCGACGACTTTATGGCCGAGCGCAAAGACGTATTAAAGACCTGGGTGACAGGGAAAGACGTGGAAAACTTTGAAGATGGCGTCAAATATCAGGCGACTATCTCAGAAGATAAAAACTTTGCCAAAAAATTATTCGAAGCTGACCGCGACGGCATCACATTAAGCCAGCCGCGTGCAGGTGTTGCATTAATCGAAGAGCACATCGAGCTGCTGAAAAAACTGCAGAAAGAGTGTGACCTGCTGCCGACCACTATCGATGCCTATACCCGTCTGAACCGCTATGAAGAAGCTGCGGTCGGTATTCAGAAATCTGTTGAGGCCGGTACCTCAAAACTGAACGGCCTGCCGGTGGTTAACCACGGTGTTGCAGCCTGCCGTCACATTACTGAATCTCTGGATAAACCACTGCAAATCCGTCACGGGACTCCGGATGCACGTCTGCTGTGCGAAATCTCCATGGCGAGTGGTTTCACCAGTTACGAAGGCGGCGGTATCTCCTATAACATCCCTTACGCAAAACGCGTCACCCTGGAAAAATCTATCCGTGACTGGCAGTACTGCGATCGCGTCATCGGTTTATATGAAGAAAACGGTATCCGCATCAACCGCGAACCATTCGGTCCGTTAACCGGTACGCTGATCCCGCCATTCATTTCTCACACTGTGGCAATTATCGAAGGTCTGGTGGCGCTGGAGCAGGGCGTTAAATCCATCACTGTCGGTTACGGCCAGGTCGGTAACTTAGTGCAGGATATCGCGGCAATCCGCTCCCTGCGTGAACTGTCTCATGAATACTTCCGCGCTTACGGCTACGAAGATTATGAGCTGAGTACTGTATTCCACCAGTGGATGGGCGGTTTCCCTGAAGATGAATCCCGTGCGGCAGCAGTTATCTCCTGGGGTGCAGCAGTTGCCGGTATGTCCGGTGCAACCAAAGTGATCACCAAGTCTCCGCATGAAGCATTCGGTATCCCGACTGCGGAAGCGAACTGTCAGGGTCTGCGTGCTTCCAACCAGATGCTGAACATGGTCCGCGACCAGAAATTCCCGCCGTGCAAAGACGTGGATCTGGAAGTGGAACTGATTAAACGCGAAGTCCGCGCAGTGATGAAGAAAGTCCTTGAACTGGGTAACGGCGATATTGCCGTCGGTACTGTCCGTGCATTCGAAGCCGGTGTTCTGGATATTCCGTTCGCACCAGCGATGTGTAACTCCGGCAAGATGATGCCTATCCGCGATAACAACGGCGCAATCCGTGTGTTCGACGCAGGCGCGGTTCCGCTGCCGGATGATGTTCTGTCCATGCACCATGATTTCGTTGCCGAGCGTGCCCGCGAAGAGGGTCGTGAAGCTTCATTCCAGATGATTATTGATGATATTAACGCAGTATCTCACAGTAAATTAGTAGGAAGACCATAATGAAAATTAAACAGGCATTGTTCACGGCGGGTAACTCATCCTTCTATTTTGACGACCAGCAGGCTATCAAAGACGGCGCAGGTCATGACGGTTTCGTCTATACCGGTAAGCCGGTCACTCCGGGCTTTACCGCAGTGCGTCAGGCGGGTGAGTGTGTGTCAGTCCAGTTAATCCTGGAAAACGGTTCTGTGGCGATGGGTGACTGTGCTGCGGTTCAGTACTCCGGTGCGGGTGGCCGTGACCCGTTATTCCTGGCGGAAAACTTCATTCCGTTCCTGGAAAAACACATCAAACCGCTGCTGGAAGGCCGTGATGTCAGTGAATTCCGTAACAACGCTAAGTTCTTTGATGAACTGGAAGTGGAAGGCAAACAACTGCATACCGCTATCCGTTATGGTCTGTCCCAGGCACTGCTGGATGCAACCGCACTGGCAAGTAACCGTCTGAAAGCCGAAGTTGTGTGCGATGAGTGGCATCTGCCGGTTGTGGCTGAGCCGATTCCTCTGTTTGGTCAGAGTGGTGATGACCGCTACAACGCTGTGGACAAAATGATCCTCAAACACGTTGACGTTCTGCCGCACGGCCTTATCAACAACGTGGATGAAAAACTGGGCCGTCAGGGTGAAAAACTGCGCGCTTATGTTGAGTGGCTGGTCAAGCGTATCGCTGAGTTACGCACAGAAGATACTTACAATCCGTCACTGCACATCGATGTTTACGGCACCATCGGTTTAATTTTCGACAAAGATCCGATTCGTTGTGCAGAGTACATCGCAAGTCTGCAGGAGCAGGCCGGTGATCTGGAACTGTACATCGAAGGTCCGGTTGATGCAGGTAACAAACCAGACCAGATCCGCCTGATGAAAGGCATTATGGATCACCTGAAAAAACTGGGTTCCAAAGTCAAAATCGTTGCTGATGAATGGTGTAACACCTGTCAGGACATCATCGACTTCACGGATGCCGGCTGCTGTGACATGGTTCAGATCAAAACGCCTGACCTGGGTTCTGTTCACAACATCGCTGATGCGGTGCTGTACTGCCAGAAACACGGTATGGAAGCATACCAGGGCGGTACCTGTAACGAAACCGACGTCAGTGCACGTACCTGTGTGCATATCGCGATTGCGACACGTCCGATGCGTATGCTGATCAAGCCGGGTATGGGCTTCGATGAAGGTATGAACATTGTTCATAACGAAATGAACCGCACACTGGCTGTACTGAAAGCAAAAGCATAAGGAAGCATTATGTCCAGGACATTTAAAATCCTGTCCCCTACTGCCATCCTGGGGTACGGATTTCCGGAAGAGAGTTTTATGAAGGCGATGGAAGAATCGCCGGATCTTATCGCTGTCGACGCCGGGTCTTCTGACCCGGGTCCTCACTATCTCGGTTCCGGTAAAGCCTTTACCGACCGTGCCGGGGTAAAACGCGACCTGCGTTATATGCTGAAAGCCGGTGTAAAAAACAATATTCCGGTTGTCATCGGTACTGCCGGTGGTTCAGGCGCACAGCCTCATCTGGAATGGTGTCGTGAAATCATTCTGGAACTGGCAAAGGAAGAGGGTCTGTCCTTTAAGATGGCTCTGATCCCTGCGGATGTTGAGAAGAAAATCGTTCACGAAGCGCTGGATGCAGGCAAAATCACGCCGCTGGCGTTTGTACCTGAACTGACGCATGAAGTGATTGACGAAAGTACCTATATCGTTGCCCAGATGGGTGTCGAGCCGTTCCAGGAAGCACTGGCAGCCGGTGCTCAGGTTGTACTGGCCGGCCGTTCTTATGACCCTTGCTGCTTCGCGGCACTGCCGATTATGAAAGGGTTCGACGAAGGTCTGGCACTGCACTGCGGTAAGATTCTGGAGTGTGCGGCAATCGCAGCAACCCCGGGGTCCGGTTCCGACTGTGCAATGGGGATTATCGACGAAACCGGTTTCACCCTGAAAGCATTCAATCCGATCCGTAAGTTTACGGATACCTCAGCAGCGGCTCACACCCTGTATGAGAAATCCAACCCGTATGTATTACCGGGGCCGGGCGGTGTGCTGGATCTGAAAGAGTGTAAGTTTGAAGATCTGGGTAACGGACAGGTTCGTGTAACCGGTTCACGCCATGTATCAACACCGTATACTGTTAAACTGGAAGCTGCACGTCCGGTCGGTTACCGCACCATCACTATCGCCGGGACGCATGACCCTATCATGATCGCCGGTATGGATAAGATTCTGGCGGAAGTGCGTAAAAGTGTTGAAAAAAACCTCAGCATCGACCCTGATACAGTGAAAATGAATTTCCATCTGTACGGTAAAAACGGTGTGATGGGTGATGCAGAACCTGAAACCGTCACCAGGAGCTATGAATTGGGTATTTTACTGGATGTTGTTGCTCCGACCCAGGAGCAGGCGGACAGTATCTGTTCCCTGGCGCGTTCCACTCTGCTGCACTACGGGTATGATGGCCGTATCGCCACCGCGGGCAACTTAGCCTTCCCGTTCTCTCCGTCGGATATCCGTGCCGGTAAGGTGTATGAGTTCTCCATCTATCATCTGATGGAATACACCCCGGATATTAAATTCACATTCCGCATGGAGAATGTGACACCTGAAGGAGTGGCGAAATGAAAAAGTCAATTTTAGAATTAGCCAAAGTTGTGCGTTCTAAAAACTCCGGTCCGTATGAAATTGTAATGGATATTTTATTCAAGGATAAAGAAACCTATACCGCGGTAAAAAATTCAAAACAATTTACTAAAGACTTAGTCGCCGGTCTGTACTGTGTTAAACCTGATTTTATCGATAATATTGTCTGGTTTGACCCGGCGAATGCTGTGAAAATTGTAATGCCGAGACATATTGTTTCTGGTGCTGTCGGAGATACCGATGTTTATGGTGCCCAGCAACATGCGCCTTTATTAAAAATGGAATTTGATATTTAACAATATCAGTCATTCAATATCTCATTAGTTCGACAACTCGGTGTGGTGTACGGGGGGATATCTCTCGCGCCCCACATCGATTTCAGAAACAGAAATCGTCATTTTTCTCAGTGTGTTATGTAAATTTATTTAATATTTAAAGCCACGGAAGGCTGGGTAAAAATAACTGAAATAAAATTTCAGAGGATATTAAGTAAGTTGAGAACAAATGCGACCCAACACAGAATGGAATTATTATGAAATCGAAGAGTTTAACCACTTGGATAGTCATTGGTCTTATTGTCGGTGTGATTGTCGGCTTTAGCTTTAACGAAATGGCATCTGCTGAATTTAATAAGGTCTATGCAAAAGATATCTCTATTATTACTGATATCTTCTTACGACTGATTAAAATGATTATCGCTCCATTAATTATATCAACACTGGTTGTTGGTATCGCGAAAATGGGTGATGCGAAAACGTTAGGTCGTGTTTTCTCCAAAACACTGTTCTTATTTATCTGCGCATCCTTTATCTCAATCCTGTTAGGTCTGGTTATTGTTAACCTGTTCCAGCCGGGCGCGGGTATTAACTTCGTTGCTGATACTGCCGGTGCGGTTGAAGGTATTGTGGAACCTGTTCCTTTCTCCTTCAAAACCTTTATTGCTCATGCGATTCCGACCAGTATCGTTGATGCGATGGCGCGTAACGAAATTCTGCAAATCGTTGTATTCTCAATCTTTATGGGTATCAGCCTCTCCGCTATCGGTGATAAAGGCCTGCCGATTGTGAATGTGCTGGAATCTCTCGTCAGCCTGATGCTGAAATTAACCGGTTACGTCATGCTGTTCGCACCGCTGACAGTCTTTGCCGCTATCTCCGGTATGATTGCAGAACGTGGTCTGGGTGTACTGGTCAGCGCCGGTATCTTCATGGGTGAATTCTATTTCACACTGGCTATGCTGTGGGTGATTCTGATTGGTCTGGCTTCGGTGGTTGTCGGCCGTTGTATCTTCCGTCTGACCAAAGGTATCACTGAACCTGCACTGCTGGCATTCACCACATCAAGTTCTGAAGCCGCTTTCCCCGGGACTCTGGAAAAACTGGAAGAGTTTGGTGTTTCCAACAAGATCGCCAGCTTCGTACTGCCAATCGGTTATTCCTTTAACCTCGTCGGTTCAATGGCTTACTGTTCTTTCGCAGTTATCTTTATCGCTCAGGCATGTAATATCACCCTGTCTATGGGTGAGCAGGTTACCATGCTGCTGATTCTGATGCTGACGTCCAAAGGGATGGCCGGTGTTCCGCGTGCGTCTCTGGTGGTTATCGCAGCGACACTGAACCAGTTCAACATTCCGGAGGCAGGTCTGATTCTGCTGATGGGTGTGGATCCGTTCCTCGACATGGGTCGCTCTGCCACTAACGTTATGAGTAACGCCATCGGTGCTGCAATGGTTGGTCGCTGGGAAGGTGAGCACTACGGTGAAGGATGCCGCGGAAAACCAAAGTCAGTCATTGAACCTCCGGCATCACAGGCTACAACTTCTGCCTGACCGGGCGTTCAGAATAAACAAGACAGGCGCGGTACAAAGGATATATGTACTGCGCAACAATAAAAAATCCGTTTTATGTATTAAGCGCAAAATGTCCTCAGTCATTTTGCGCTTTTTTTGTGTAAAATTATTGCGGTACCGCAGAAACACTCACCATGCCATCAGTCACCTTAACAGCAAAGCTCCGGACGGAATATGCGGTATCTTCCGCACACAGTCCGTCCGTCAGCCGGAAACGCTGTTTTTTCAGCGGGCTGACAATCCACAGTGCGCCGTTATGCTCCGCAATTAATCCGCGTGACAGCACACTGGCATGCGCAAAGGGATCAATATTACTCAGGGCAAAAATGCGGTCATCCGGATAAGGACGAAACAGCGCCACCTGAGCATCGCTAACCAGTGCACACACGCCGGTTCCCGGGGTGATATCACTGACCTGACAAACAGTTATCCATTGACTCATGATTATTCCTCCCCGATCAATGTGACAGCAATCCGTTCTTCCTGGCGGGCCGGGCGATGTTGTAAGCGTTCACTTACCATTTGCACATTCGGATCCGGCAGCGGGCTGTTAACAAAGTGACTGAAGCGTTTGCGGGCATGCGGATTGTTCACTGTTTCCTGCCATTCACAGGTCACTTTTTCACGCAGCTGAGCCAGTTCCTGCTCCAGCTGTGCATTCAGTTCCAGCTTATCGCTGACAATCACATCCCGCAGATAATCAATCCCGCCTTCGAGGTTTTCCAGCCAGGTGGATGTCCGGCTGAGTTTGTCGGCGGTGCGGATGTAAAACATCATAAAGCGGTCGATGTAGCTTATCAGCGTTTCTTTATCAAGATCGGCCATCAACAGGTCGCCGTGGCGTGGTTTCATCCCGCCGTTTCCGCAGACATACAGGTTCCAGCCTTTGTCGGTGGCGATAATACCGATATCTTTTCCCTGTGCCTCCGAACATTCGCGGGTACACCCCGAAATACCGAACTTCATTTTATGCGGGGTGCGGATGCCTTTATAACGATGCTCAAGTTCAACACCCAGCCCGGTACTGTCACCGACCCCGAACCGGCACCATGCTGTGCCGACGCAGGTTTTCGCCATCCGCAGTGCCTTGGCATAGGCGTGTCCGGTTTCAAACCCGGCGGCGATCAGTTTTTCCCAGATAGCCGGTAAATCCTGCTTTTGCGCCCCGAACATGGCAATGCGCTGTGATCCGGTAATTTTGGTATACAGATGATATTCCTGCGCAATCGCGCCGATGGTCAGCAGACCTTCCGGCGTTATCTCACCGCCCGGCGAGCGCGGGATAACAGAATAGGTGCCGTCTTTTTGTATATTGGCAAGGAAATTATCGTTGGTGTCCTGTAACGGCACCAGGTCGTCGCGCAGAATATAGTCATTCCGGCAGGAGGCGAGCAGGGAGCCGATGGCGGGTTTGCACACTTCACAGCCATAGCCTTCGCCGTAGCGGGTCAGCAGCTCATCAAAAGTACTGATTTTTTCCACCCGGATCAGGTGATACAGCTCCTGGCGCGAATACGCAAAATGTTCACAGAGGTGATGGTTCACCTCGATGCCCAGATTGGTGAGTTCTGCATTCAGTACCTGTGTGATCAGCGGGACACACCCGCCGCAGCCGGTACCGGCTTTGGTTTCCGCTTTGATATCCGCAACAGTCTGGCAGCCGTTATGGATAGCCTGAATGATATCCCCTTTGGTGACATCAAAACAGGAACAGATTTGCGCGCTGTCCGGCAGGGATTCCACGCCGATCGCCGGTTTGCTGCCGGCATGGGCAGGCAGGATCAGAATATCCGGATTTTCCGGAAGTTCGATGCGGTTTAGTGCCAATTGCAGCAGATTGCCGTAATCTTCGGTATCCCCGACCAGAACAGCGCCCAGCAGGTATTTATTATCGTCGCTGACAATCAGCCGTTTATAAATCTCGTTGGCTTCATCAAGATAAATATAACTGTGGCAGCCGTTGTCTGTCGCATGTGTGTTGCCGATACCGCCGACATTCACACCCAGGAGTTTCAGTTTTGCGCTCATATCCGCGCCGGTAAACTGATTTTCCTGCTCCAGCAGATGATCAGCTGCCACCTGTGCCATTTTGTAGCCCGGAGCCACCAGTCCGTAGGTTCTGCCGTGCCATGAGGCGCATTCCCCGATAGCATAAACATCCGGATCCGATGTCTGACACTGATCGTTGATCACCAGACCGCCGCGCTCTGCCACGGCCAGTCCGCACTGACGGGCAAGCCGGTCACGCGGGCGGATCCCGGTGGAAAATACGACAAAATCGGTTTCCAGTGACGAACCGTCGGCAAAATGCAGCACTTTGCGGTTTTCTCCGCCGGCGGATGCGGTAATTTCAGTGGTGTTTTTGCCGGTATGCACTGTAACGCCCATCCGTTCAATTTTCTGCTTCAGCTGCTCACCGCCGAGCGCATCGAGCTGTTCTGCCATTAATACCGGCGAGAATTCAATTACATGGGTTTCAATTCCCAGGTTTTTAAGAGCACCGGCCGCTTCCAGCCCCAGGAGGCCACCGCCGATCACCACACCTTTACGGCTGCGGCGGGCACAGGCTTCAATGGCATTGAGATCTTCAATTGTCCGGTAAACAAAGCAGTCGCGGGTATCACTGCCTTTGATCGGCGGGATCCACGGGTAAGAGCCGGTCGCAATCACCAGTTTGTCATAATGTACAGTACGGCCGGTGTTGGTATGCAACACCTTTTCCTGCCGGTTAACGGTAATCACCCGCTCATTGATTAATACCGAAATATTGTGTTTTTCATAGAAACCGGGTTTGACCAGGGATAATTCTTCAGCCGTATGATGAGAAAAGTAGGAGGAAAGATGCACGCGGTCATAAGCGACACGTGGCTCTTCGCAGAATACGGTGATATCGAACTGTCCGGTGCCGGCTTTATCGGTAAGCTCTTCGGTAAAGCGATGGCCTACCATGCCGTTACCGATGATTGCTAACTTAACGTTGCTCATTTCAGCCTCAGATTTTATGTGGATTAAGGCTAAAAATACGGCGATCCGGGTTTTTCTCATTGATGTATATCAAATGCAGCTTAATCAATTCAGCTTGTATAAAACAAAGAGTTAATTATTTTTTGTCAATACCTCTCAGGTGGTAGGTGGCGGGCGGGATATGCCGCAGAACCTGCTGCGGCATATCTGAGGCAGGGGAAATTACTGAGCAGTGGCTGCGGTCAGTGCTTTACGTTTTTTGATACGGATAATTAAAATACCGGAAGCGAAAGCCCCGCAGAAGGCAAACAGCGCCATCAGACCAAAGACAATCTTATAACCGATCATGCCGGGATAAATATCCAGAATATGGCCATACAGGCTGAAACAAAACATTGCCGGGGCATAACCGATAAAACTGCCTAATGCCATTGCTGAACCGGTATTGGATTCTTTGATATTGGCCTCCCCGATTGGCGCAAAGAAAATTGCCCGCTGGGTAAAAACAATAGTTCCGAAACCAAGCGTACACACCATACCCAGATAAACCGACATATTTTCGTGTGGCAGAAAAATAAAGGTCACCAATACAATGACAATGATAATAAAGGTATAGAATAAGTATTTTGTCGGAGATTTTAATATTTTATCCGCAATTAATCCGCCGATAGGGCCGCCGACCATTTTCAGACAATATTGGTTAATAACGCCGTATACCCCTACTAAGGCAATCGGCAGTGCATAGATATTACTGAGGAACGGAATAAAAAAGGTTAATCCGCAATACACCGCATAGACAAAGAAAATACTCAGGGCAATCAGCCAGACTGTTCCGTCTTTCAGTACTGCGCCAACACCGGGATTCTTTTTCTCTTCTTTCTGTTTTTCTTCTGTAACGGAAGTCACCGGGTGTTTATCATCTTTTAAGAACAGCAGGATAATACCGCCGATAACAATCGCCATTCCGGAATAGAATAAGATCCCCATTTTGAAACCAAGGTAACCGCTGCCGAACCAGGCAAATACCGCCAGTGCGGAGAAGGCAACGATAGTATCCACTACACCGCGGCCGGTTTCAAAGAAGCCGAAAATCCGGCCCTGCTGTGAACTGTTTCCCAGCATACTGACGGATTTTAATAAAATCGGCCAGTTAAGCATGTCACAGGTAACACCGAAGAGTGCCCAGACAAATAAAATACCCCAGTAGCCCGGCATTGTTGATAAATAAACACCCAGTAAACCGGTAGCTATTAATGAGAATGACATCGTAAGGCGGCGTGGCAATTTATCAGAAAAATAAATAGATAAAAAGAAACCGATTGTGGTCACAATCGAGTTTACCGACATCGCATTACCAATCTGACCATTTGTCAGATGAAAATATTCCTGCATCGGAACATAAAATGCGTCTTTTAGTGACGGTAATTTATAGATAGTACCGCCGCACAGAACCAACAGGCTGAATATAGCCCATCTTTTTTTATCAAGCATAGTGTGCCTCCCGACCGAAAATAATTTTCAGCCAGTATTGGGTGTTGTTTTTAAAATTAATTGTATGTAGTGCTGATGTTTTTATTTATTAATAACGGCAAGCGCCTCTGCTTTTATTTCATTAATAACTTTACGAACATAAAGCAGCTGATTTACTGCATCATTTTTTTCACCGGCGAGACGTTCTTCAATTTCGTTTTCAGGTAAAGGTGTTTCACTGAGCTGACGCCAGGGGATCCACGGGTCATTACCTTCATTTTTAAAGCGGAAGGCCGGGGCGTAATAATCCACCTCTTCTTCCAGCCCGTAGGAAATAACCTGAGGCCTTTCTTTTCCCAGACAGATCAACGCCCGCATCATCTCTTTAAACGGCAGATTACCTTCACCGGAACGGCAGGCTTTATGACCGAAGCCATCACCTTCTTCCAGAATAACGGCATCTTTAATATGTACCTGGGTAATGTAATCCTGCATATCTGTCAGAGCATCCATCGGTAATTCACAGGCATTAATCATGTTGCCGAAATCAAATAACAGTGTCAGCTCAGGAAAGTCAGCATCTTTGATCAGATGAACCAGTTCATGGCCTTTTAAATCTTCATGCTGTTCCAGAACAAATGTCAGTCCGCTGTGCTGATAATGTTCTTTTAAATACCGGATATCGGCGGCAATAAGGCGCAATACATCAGACAGCCTGCCTTCATAACGGGGATAAAACCGGACAGAGCTTGCGCCGGTTTTTAATGCGATTCTGATGGCTTCATCCAGAGTTTTATTATCAGACGCACTGGTTTCAATATTAATATCCAGATGATAACATTTTGCTTTCTCTGCAAATACTTCAAGCTGAGCATCTGTCATAGCAGAAAGAGATTGAGTTTCACCATCCAGCACGTATATTTTGACGCCCGGTAAATGATGTTCGTTTGCGATATCAAGTAAGTCACCCGGCAATATCTTTTCAAAACGCATATTCAGATGATAGGCGTAGGCATGCAGATATAACGGTAACTTATCTGCACGCTCAATAATCCGGCGGGCATCATCAATATTCATGATTCATATTCCTGTGTCTAAAGCTCAACAAAAAAATAAACAGATTCAAACCGCCAGTATTCAATGTCGATCTGAACAATATTATGTGCTTCATCACAACGGTATTTTTCCACCCGTATGCCGGGGGAGTTCGCGGTACAGCCGATAGCCTTACTGGCGGCTTCCGGCATCCGCGCAGGCTTGAAGGCCAGTCGTGCTGTTGTTGTGATGATGCTGTATTCTTTTTCCCAGATGGCCGCGAAAGAGTGGTTATCCAGTTTTTCCGCAAAATCCGGTGCAACAGACGGATTAATATACGTCTGGTGCCAGAATACTTTGTGCCCGTCCAGTGCACCCCATCCGCTGATACAGCAAACCGGCTCTCCGGCTGTCAGTCCCAGTGTCCCGGCGATATCTGCCGGTGTATCAGTGAGCAGTTGTTTTTCTGTGTATTCCCACGATGGCAGGCGACCCTGCGCTTTGGCTGCCTGATTGAAGCTCGCCGGAGATTTCGGGTTGTAATTAAATTTCGGCAGTGCCGCGAACCAGCCGCTGCGGTTTTTACGGAAAATCTTCCCGTCATTTTCCAGACTGAGCAACGCCTGACGCAGCGACATCCGGTTGACACCGAGTTGTTCTGTCAGCGGACGTTCGGCAGGCAGTTTGTCGCCGGGCGCGATAACACCATTATTCAGCATGGTATCGAGTTGTTCTCTGGCAAGGTCGGTAGCAGTTTGTGTATTTTTCATTCGTTGCTCTATTTTGGTTTAAACCAGATTGGTTTATAAGTTACGTGACTACTATTGTACGTACAAGTGAGGAAGTGATAAATAAATGTCAATTTGGGAGGTGCTTCACACTCTTTCTGAAAGCGTGCAGTTTTCGCATTCCGGAGTTTGCACTGGTAATAATAATCAATATTATTCCGCTCTTTCCTTCAGAATGTCATCGGACAAACTATTTTTTATTTTAGTTAATTTCCCTGACTGGCAGGAAAGTAAACAATAAATTACATCATAATATTTTATGATTTTGTGTCAAAAATGAATCCGGATTATTATTTATATTTTATCATTTCTATGATAATGAATGCTATCCGGTATATCGATAGCAAAAGATGGTATCAGAAGAACAGTTTATGATATTACATTTCATGGCAATATATTTATCAGTAAGCTTCCCGGTGAAGTGACTGATAATTGCTAACCTGATGTTGCTCATTTCAACTTTGGGGTTTATATGGATTAAGGCTAAAAATACGGTGAACCGGGGTTTTCTCATTATATGATTATGCCGGATGAAAATTGTAAGTAATTCAGGATAAAAACAACCATAATACTCAATCCGTTATTAAACAGGGATATCAGCATCATGTTTTCAATCATTCAGACAATCACACGATCTGCTTTATTTCCGGATTGTGCAGACAATAATAAAGCAGAAGAAAATTATGCAACTATTCGTTTCAATGAGTCGCTGAATCGTTGGGAAAAGTCAGCGTTACCGGAGGAAGATCGCTGTCATGCTGCGGCTGTTATCCGGGATTGTCTTGCAGGGAAAAAAACAGAATTAAATTTGAGTAACCTGAGGTTATGTTCTTTACCTGATGGATTAGCAGACATTATAAGAGGTATAGTAACATTTGCAGATATTTCATATAATAATATTGAAAATCCGGCTTTATTGAAAGATTTTTTGAGCCTGAAAGATTCAGCTGAACTGATTTATCATAATAATCCGGCCTGTTGTTTTGCCGGAAATATTATGAATTGAAAATATTGTCAGAAAAAACGCCTGTTGCATTTCAGTGGCATGTGATGAATAAAAGTCTGGAGTCGGAGAAATACCCGATAATTAATACGAATCAGTACCCTTATCTGGATAATATTTTAAATACCTGCAAAACAGAATCTGACCGGGTTATTGGTTTATTAATCAGTGGTGATGTGTCTGAAAAGCATAAAGTATCACTGGACGAATTACAAACACACTATAGTAATCTGAAAATTATTTACGCTGAACAACTGGATAAACGTGATTTTTGCCAGATAAAAGTAGTTGATTGTATTAAAAATACGATTGTTATGGGCAAGAATGAGAACTGGCATCCGGAGAACATGGATTTATTAAACAGCGATCTTGATTCTGTCAGTTTATCAAAACCGGATATTACTTTATTTGATAAAATTACCGGGAATGGCGGGCATAGTGAAATGGATATTTACCATAATTTATTATTATTTAATGTGGGGGGGTACCCTCAGTTGAAGATAATCGCAGAGCCCTGATTTATATTGACTGTGATATGATTATTAATAAACCGTTAGGTGAGATTGTTTTGGTTGATGGTATTGCCGCCTATAATAAATCAGGAGCTATTGAAAACGGTATTATAGCAGTCGACCGTCCACGTCATCCGGTATTAAAAGCAGGAGTAGATATCATGGAAAATAACCGGTTTAAAGGCCATCCTTATTATGACGGAATATGTGGTGGTTTAAAACAATATTTTAGCTACAATTCAAGAATTCACGGGAAAGGTAAACTGGCTGAGTTTATTGCATTCCCGGTTGATAATATTTTGCCGGATACCAGTATACAAACCGGAGCCAGTTCCTGGAAGCTCTGATATTTACCTTCGGGTGTCAATATCCGTGGTAAACAGATATCACGACCATTTTTCCACATCCTGACAATATTTACTGCAATAACAATAACACGCCGGTAATAATTTAATAAAAATAATGTTATTCAGAGTTATTGTTACTTGATTTTACGGCAGGAGTTTTATTAATTCTTATATCTGAAATGAGTTTGTCATCAATAATCTATAAAACCGGCTGATGATTTACTGATGCATCTAATCAGATGTCAAAAATTTAACATTTCTGCTAATTAGTGATCTGACTCAATGTTTACTCTTGATTGCCGATTTTTGTTATCCCCTTTTTCAGAGTGTGACTAGGATTGAATCAATTCTTATGAGGAGAATGACGAGGTAAGCACGATGGAAAAGGAACGTATTATCCAGGAATTTGTTCCCGGTAAACAGGTCACGCTGGCGCATCTGATTGCGCATCCGGGCAGTGATCTGGCGAAAAAAATCGGGGTTCCCGGTGCTGAAGCCATCGGCATTATGACACTGACTCCCGGCGAAACTGCGATGATTGCGGGCGATCTTGCCACAAAAGCGGCGGGTGTGGAAATCGGTTTTCTTGACCGTTTTACCGGTGCGCTCGTGATTTACGGCTCTGTCGGCGCAGTGGAAGAAGCGCTGATCCAGACAGTACGCGGATTAAGCCAGCTCCTCAATTATGCCATTTGTGAGATCACCCGCAGCTAGCCGGGTGCAGTTAAGGATGTCGTCTGAATGAAACGAATTGTGTTTGTGGGTGATGTGGGTGCAGGAAAAACGACATTATTCAATGCGTTGCAGGGGGATTTTGATCTTGCGCGTAAAACACAGGCGATTGAATTCAATGATGAGGGCAGTATTGATACACCGGGCGAATATTTCAGCCATCCCCGTCTTTACCACGCGCTGATTAATACGCTGGCAGATTGTGATGTGCTGATTTATGTCCACGCGGCAAATAACCCGGAGTGCCGGATCCCTGCCGGATTACTCGATATCTATCCCCGTATGCGCCGCTTTGCGGTTATCAGCAAAGCCGATGCACCGGATGCGGATGTGCCGGCGGTACGCGAGCTGCTCTCCACCCGGGGATTCGAAGAACCGGTACTTGCCATCAACAGCCTTGCGCCTGATGACGTCCTGAAAGTGAAACAGTTTTTGGCCACCGCCGACAGCCAATAAGAGGAATATCCGATGAAGAAACTAATAACGGCCAATGACATCCGGGAAGCACACGCAGCGGGTAAAACCCGTCTCGATGTGGTGCTGAAAGAGAGTATTGTCACTCCGGAAGCCCATGTTGTGGCTGAACAATTGGGCTTTGTGATTTGTGAGGTTGATGCCGCGCAAAACAGTGCACCGGCCTGCGCGCAGCTGGCCGCAACCGCCGGGACAGAACCCAATATTTCATCCGCAGAGCGTCAGAAAATTCGTGAGTGTATTATCGCGCAACTGCCTGACGGCAATGTCACCGAAACCCTGATTGCACAGCTGGTTGATAAAGTGGTGCAGGAGCGTATCGCGCAGATCAAAGCGAAAGTGGCGGCATTCAAACCGGCGGAAGAGAACACTGATACCCCGAATACCCAGAGCTACCGCAGTGTCACCGGCAAAGGCGGCATTAAAGTGGTTGACAGCAGCTCGGTTAAATTCGGTAATTTTGATGGTGCGGGTCCGCACCGTGTCGGGATTGCGGATCTGATCACCGCACAGGACAACAGCAGCATGGCTGCCGGGTTTATGCAGTGGGAAAACGCATTTTTCCCGTGGACACTGAACTACGACGAAGTGGATCTGGTTCTGGAAGGTGAGCTGCATGTGCGCCATCAGGGCGAAACCATGATTGCGAAAGCCGGTGATGTGATGTTTATTCCGAAAGGCTCCGCGATTGAGTTCGGCACTCCATCGACTGTCCGCTTCCTGTATGTGGCCTGGCCGGCTAACTGGCAGGATTGCTGAGGGGTATTGCCATGACCTTTATCACTGAAGACTGGCTGCGGGATAACTTTACGCTGAGCGAAGGCAGTGAAATTCATTTGCCTGCTGACAGCCGGATGACACCATCCGCCCGTGAGCTGATCGAAAGCCGCCGTTTACAGGTGAAATTTCAGGATAAACAAGGTCGTCTGTTTGTGGAAACCCCGGATGAATCCGGTAAAACCGAAACGGCTGTCCCTGACCTGAAAGCGGTACACGGTTTAACCAGTAAGGATAAAGCGGATGTCGCGGCCTGTGAATTATGCCATCAGCCGGTGGCGAAAAAGCCGGACACGCTGACACACCTTAACGGCCACACGATGGTAGCGAAAAATGATCCGCGCCTGGCGTTCCGCGCCGCGCTGGATGCCACCATCGCTGAAGCTGTCTGGTTACAGACTGAATTTGCACAGACGCCGCTGAAAGGCTGGCTGGCGGATATCCGCTCTGTGCTCGGCAATATTATGCGGGCTGATGCGCTGAACGAGCCGCTCGTTGAACAGAGTATTGCTGATCTGAATGCGGATGAGCTGCACAGGCTGTCTCATAACCCGCTGAAATACCTGGGCCATGACCATATCGTTCCGGATGTGAGTCACGGCCGCGATGCGGCGGCGCTGAACCTGCTACGGACCAAAGTCCGTGAAACAGAAATCAGTGCGGCACGCATTTATATTGATTGTTATTTTCAGGTCATCCGCTCTGACATTATGCAGGCGCTTAACCGCCTCTCCAGTGCGGTGTATGTCCTGATGGTGATGGTGGTCCGCGAAAGCGGGGTAATGACCACACCGGCGCTGAAACAGGCTCTGATGCAAGGGGGAACACATGCTCATTGAACGATGCCGTCAGCAGGCACAACTTAACCCGCCGCGGGTGGTTCTGCCGGATGCGCTGGATGAGCGCGTGATCCACGCCGCCCGCTATCTGAAACAAAATGGTCTGGCAGAGCCTGTTCTGCTGGCGAACCCGTTTGCGCTGCGTGATTTCTCACTGCGCACCGGTGTCATTATGGACGGCCTGAGCACCATTGACCCGGACAGTGCGGATGAGTGGCGGGCAGAATTTGCGGATGCCATCACCGTGCGTCTCGGCGAAAAAGCCCCGGAAGATGCGGATAAAGCGATGCGTCAGCCGCTGTGGTTTGGTGCCGCGATGGTTGCCGCCGGAAAAGCGGATTTATGTGTGGCGGGGAATATCTCGTCAACCGCCGCTGTTCTGCGTGCCGGGCTGAAAGTGATCGGCCTGAAGCCCGGCGTTAAAACATTATCATCTATTTTCATCATGTTGCCGCCGGGAACGGAAGGCAATGTACTGGGTTTCGCTGATTGCAGTGTCGTACCTCAACCCACCTCTGCACAGCTGGCGGATATTGCGCTGAGCAGTGCGGAAACCTTCACGGCAATCACCGGTGAAACCGCGCGTGTGGCAATGTTGTCTTTTTCAACGCAGGGCAGCGCCAAACACCCGAATGTGGCGATGGTGCAGCAGGCGGTGGAAATGATCCATGCACGCGCCCCGCAGTTAAATGTGGATGGTGAATTGCAGTTTGACGCGGCATTTGTGCCGGGCGTCGCTGCGCAGAAAGCCCCGGGCAGTGAGTTAAAGGGGCGGGCAAATGTTATGGTCTTTCCGTCACTGGAAGCAGGCAATATCGGTTACAAGATTGCCCAGCGTCTCGGCGGTTACCGGGCACTCGGCCCTCTGATTCAGGGATTAAATGCACCGGTGCATGATTTGTCACGCGGCTGTAATGCCCGCGACATCATTGAACTGGTGCTGGTAGCACAAACACAGTTAGCTCAGGCCGGACAACCTGTCCGCCGCACTGAAGCAGAAAGCGTTATTTAAACCGGTCCCTGATGGGATCTCAATGAGAGGAAAATATCATGGAAGCATTAGGACTGATCGAAACTAAGGGTCTGGTTGCATTAATCGAAGCATCCGATGCGATGGTCAAAGCAGCACGCGTTAAATTAGTCGGTGTTAAACAAATCGGCGGTGGTCTGGTAACAGCCATGGTGCGCGGTGATGTTGCAGCATGTAAAGCAGCAACGGATGCCGGTGCCGCAGCGGCTCAGCGTATCGGTGAACTGGTCTCTGTACACGTTATTCCTCGTCCGCATGGCGATCTGGAAGAAGTGTTTCCTATCAAAATGTCCGGCGATAAATCAATCGATTAATCGTTGTTAGCGTGGCGTGTTTCTGACGCCACGCGATTTTTAATCTCCCCCGGTTTTTTTGCTGTCACACAGACGGCAGGGGATTTTTTTACCTGAAATCCGTAGCCGGCTGTATTCAGGCTGCTGAAATATAAAGAGAGGTGAACATGAAACTGGCTGTCGTTATCGGACAAATCGTGTGCACCGTGCGTCATCCCGGACTGGAATCCGACAAGTTACTGCTGGTGGAAATGATTGACCGCCAGGGGCGTCCTAACGGTGAGGTGGCCGTTGCAACCGACAGTATCGGTGCGGGTAATGGTGAATGGGTGCTGATCGTCAGCGGAAGTTCGGCGCGGCGTGCTCAGAGCAAAGAAGCGTCACCGGTCGATCTCAGCATCATCGGCATTGTGGATGAGGCCGTTATGGAAAGTCAGGTGATTTTTCATAAATAAATCGCCGCAACGAGTCACAGAAAGAGGCGTGGGTGAATATGGATCAGAAAGAAATTGAGAATGTGGTAAAAGCGGTTCTGGCCAGCATGAGTGCGGGCACACAACCGGCGGCTGCATCAGCGGCACCACAGCAGGCGGCAGCCTCACAGAATAATGGCTTCGGGGTGTTTGAATCCCTGGATGATGCTGTTCTTGCCGCCAAAGAAGCACAGAAATCATTAAAAACCGTTGAAATGCGTAATCTCTGCATCGGCGCAATCCGCCGTGCGGCAACAGAGCATGCCCGCGAGCTGGCGGTTCTGGCTGTCGAAGAGACCGGCATGGGCCGCGTGGAAGATAAACTCGCGAAGAACTTAGCACAGGCAAACGGCACCCCGGGTGTTGAGTGCCTGCGTCCTGAAGTGTTAACCGGCGACCACGGTTTAACCTTAATCGAAAATGCGGCATGGGGTGTTATTGCCTCTGTCACGCCATCCACTAACCCTGCGGCAACGGCAATCAACAATGCCATCAGTATGATCGCAGGGGGTAACAGTGTGATTTTCGCGCCGCATCCGGCCGCGAAAAAAGTCTCACAGCGCACTATCTCGGTTCTGAATGAAGCGATTGTTGCCGCAGGCGGCCCGAACAACCTGCTGGTGACTGTCGCCAAACCGGATATCGAAACCGCACAGCGCTTATTCAAATACCCGGGGATCGGTCTGCTGGTTGTGACCGGTGGTGATGCGGTGGTGGAATCCGCCCGCAAACACACTAACAAACGTCTGATCGCTGCCGGTGCCGGTAACCCGCCGGTCGTGGTTGATGAAACCGCCGATATCGAACGTGCGGCAAAAGCCATTGTTCACGGTGCATCATTCGATAACAACATCATTTGTGCGGATGAAAAAGTGCTGATCGCGGTTGACTGCATTGCAGACAAACTGATCACCGAAATGCAGCGCAATCATGCGGTATTACTGACCCGCGAACAGAGCGAGAAACTGATTCCGGTTCTGCTGAAAAACGTCGATGAAACCGGCCACGGCACTGTCAGCCGCGACTGGGTCGGCCGTGATGCAGCGAAAATTGCGGCGGCTATCGGTATGACTGTGCCGGCAGATACCCGTCTGCTGATCGCGGAAACCGACTGTAAACATCCGTTTGCCGTAACGGAACTGATGATGCCGGTTCTGCCAATTATCCGCGTGAAAGATGTGGATCAGGCGATTGACCTGGCGGTGAAACTGGAAGGCGGCTGCCATCATACAGCAGCAATGCACTCCAACAACATCAGCAACCTGAACCGCATGGCCAATGCTATCGATACCAGTATTTTCGTGAAAAACGGGCCGTGCATTGCCGGCCTGGGACTGGGCGGCGAAGGCTGGACAACCATGACGATCACCACACCGACCGGTGAAGGTGTGACTTGTGCGCGGACATTCGTTCGTCTGCGCCGCTGCACCATGGTGGATTCATTCCGCATCGTGTAAGCCGCTGCGGTGGGGTCTGCGGACTTCACCGCCTTTTTCCGGTTAGTGTGAGTTGTTCACGTTAACCCTGATGTTACGTTTTAAACCGGAGGAACCGATGGTTCAACGCAATCAGGAATGGCTGGCATCGCGCTTACAGCGGGCAGCGGAAATCTGTAATCAGCCGCAGGCGGGTGATCACAAAGATACACCGTTGTGGCTGGGTATTGATCTCGGCACCTGTGATGTGGTGTCCATGGTGGTGAATGCGGAAGGTCAGCCGGTCGCGGTGTGTCTGGACTGGGCAGATGTGGTGCGTGACGGTGTGGTCTGGGATTTCTTCGGTGCGGTGAAAATCGTTAATAAACATCTGGATGCGCTGGAAAAACAGTTTGGTTTCCGGTTTGAGGTGGCGACAACGTCATTCCCGCCGGGGACGGATCCGCGTATCTCCGTGAATGTGCTGGAATCCGCCGGTCTGGTGGTAGCCAAAGTACTGGATGAGCCGTCTGCTGTTGCTGACATGATGGGGCTGGATAAAGCTGCTGTGGTGGATATCGGCGGCGGCACCACCGGGATCGCGATTGTGCAGAAGGGCGAAGTGACCCGCTCCGGCGATGAAGCCACCGGCGGTCATCATATTTCCCTGACCCTGGCAGGCAATCAGCGCATTGAGCTGGAAGATGCCGAACAGATGAAACGTGAACGCGGTGAAAGCATCTGGCCGGTGATTCGTCCGGTATACGAAAAAATGACGGATATCGTCGAAAATCATATTCGCGGTGAGGACGTCACTGAACTGTGGCTGGCAGGCGGCTCCTGTATGCAGCCGGGTGTGCAGCCGCTGTTTCAGGCGCGTTTCCCGCATCTTACCGTGGTACTGCCACAGCAATCTATTTTTATGACACCGCTGGCGATTGCCGTCTGCGGTGTGTCTCAGGGAGAAAACCATCATGCCGGATAATCGTTTACCCGCAGCTGAGGTTCAGTCTGCTATCTATCAGGCGCTTGATTTGGTGAATGCCCGTCAGGTGCGTGAGTTTTCTGTTCCGCCGGCCACGTTAATCGGTCCGGGCGCTGTCGGCCGCAGCGGGGATGTTCTCGCGGAGCGCGGAATTAAGCACGTTTTTATTATGGTGGACGGCATGCTGTTACAGGCCGGTCTGACCGATGTGCTGGAACGCAATCTGAGCCGCAGCGGCATTGCTTATGAAATCTGGCCGTGCCCGCCGGGCGAACCGATGGATAAAGATGTGTTCCGTACAGTGGAACATCTGCTGAAAGTGCAGTGTGACGGCATTATCGCCCTCGGCGGCGGCTCGGTGCTGGATGCAGCGAAAGCCGTGGCGGTGCTGGCGGCTAATCCGGATCTGCCGCTGGCGGATATGATGCCGGGTGCGGCGCTGAATCAGCGTCTGCCGTTTATCGCGATCCCGACCACCGCCGGTACCGGCTCTGAAGCGACCAACGTTTCCGTGATTATTACAGCGGAAAACCATATCAAACTGGTGCTGGCACACAGCCAGTTACTGCCTGATCTCGCCATTATTGATGCCTGTCTGACACTCGGTGTTCCGCCGCATGTGACAGCAATGACCGGTATTGATGCGTTAACACACGCTATCGAAGCGTATGTGGCGAGTAACGTCACGCCGCTGACACAGGCGCTGGCTCTGCGGGCTATCACCATGATCAGTCACGCGCTGCCGATCGCAGTGGGTCAGGGACACGACATCAAAGCCCGTGAGGATATGATGCTGGCCTCCTATATGGCCGGGATGGCGTTCTCCAATGCCGGTCTGGGGCTGTGCCACGCGATGGCGCATCAGATTGGCGCGGCATACAACATTCCGCACGGCAAAGCGAACGCTGTCATGCTGCCGCAGGTAATGCGTTTTAACCGCCTGGTCTGTAAACAGGCGTACAGCGAAATTGGTCATGCGCTGACTCAGCGTCCGATGACCGACATGGAGGCCATTGAGGCCGTGGAACAACTGATCAGTGACGTGGAACTCGCGCAGACGCTGCCATCTCTGGGCGGAAAACGTGAGGATTTTGACGGTTTTGCCAAAGCGGCATTGCAGGATATCTGCATCAAAACCAATCCGCGCGCGGTCACAGCGGCTCAGATAACGGCGATTTACGAGTCAGCCTGAGTCAATCATAAGAACAGCCTGCGCGACAGGCACGGAAGGAGCGGGTTATGGGTATTAATGAAATCATCATGTACATCATGATGAGTTTTATGCTGATAGCAGCCGTGGATCGTATCTTCAGCCAGTTCGGTGGCTCAGAGACAATTCTCGGTAAAATCGGCCTGGGTAAAGTCGGGAAGGGCATTGCCGGTTCCGGTGAACAGTTCGAAGAAGGCTTTATGGCTATGGGTGCGCTGGGTCTGGCAATGGTCGGTATGACTGCGCTGGCACCGGTTATCGCGATGCTGCTGGGGCCGGTGATTATTCCTGTGTATGAAATGCTGGGCGCGAACCCGTCTGTATTTGCGGGCAGTATTCTGGCTATCGATATGGGCGGTTTCTTCCTCGCGAAAGAGCTGGCAGGCGGTGATGTGGCAGCCTGGTTATATTCCGGTGTACTGCTGGCATCCATGATGGGTGCGACCATGGTGTTCTCCATCCCTGTTGCGCTGGGCATTATCGAGAAGAAAGATCGCCGTTTCCTGGCACTCGGTGTGCTGGCCGGCATCGTCACCATTCCGGTCGGCTGTATTGCCGGTGGTCTAGTGGCGAAATTCTCCGGTGTGGAAATTGATGGTCAGGTGGTGGATTTCAGCATGACCATGCTGCTGGTCAATATGATTCCGGTGATTATCGTGGCAGCGCTGGTGTGCCTCGGTCTGAAATTCATTCCTGAGAAAATGATCAACGGCTTCCAGATCTTCGCCAAAATCCTTGTTGCCATCATCACTATCGGCCTGGCGGCAGCCGTGGCGCAGTTCACTGTGGGCTGGAACCTGATTCCGGGACTTGATCCGATTTTCATGGCGGAAGGTGATGTGCCGGGCAAAGTGATGCGCGCCATCGAAGTTATCGGTTCTATCTCTGCGGTGCTGTTAGGGGCTTACCCGATGGTACTGCTGCTGACCCGCTGGTTTGAAAAATCCTTTATGAAGATCGGCAGCCTGCTGAAAATCAATAATATGGCGGCAGGCGGTATGATCGCGACTCTCGCGAACAACATCCCGATGTTCGGCATGATGAAGAAAATGGATACCCGCGGCAAAATCATCAACTGTGCATTCTCCGTCTCTGCGGCCTTCGCACTGGGTGACCACCTGGGCTTCGTGGCAGCTAATATGGCACCGATGATCTTCCCGATGATTGCCGGGAAAATTATCGGCGGTATCACTGCGATTTTCGTTGCCATCATGATGATGCCGAAAAATATTGAGCAGGAAGATGCTGAAACTGCTGCTGAAAGCGTAGCGGAGGAAAAACAGGCATGAAAACCCTCGAACTCTTAAGTGTCGGTATTGACGTGGGCACCACCACAACACAGGTGATTTTCTCCCGTCTCGCTCTGGTAAACCGCGCGGCGGTGTCACAGGTGCCGCGTTATGAGTTTGTGGATCGCAAAATTATCTGGCAGAGCCCGGTACTGTTCACGCCGGTGGATAAAGACGGTCACCTGCGTGAGGAGGAGCTGCTGGCGCTGGTGCTGGATCAGTACGCCGCCGCCGGGATGGATCCGGCTACGATTGACTCCGGCGCCATCATCATTACCGGTGAAACCGCCAAAACCCGCAATGCGCGTCCGGCTGTGGTGGCGTTATCCCAGAAACTCGGGGATTTCGTGGTCGCAACTGCCGGGCCGCACCTGGAATCGGTGATTGCCGGTTTCGGATCCGGTGCTCAGACACTCTCTGAACAGAAGATGGCGCGGGTACTGAACATTGATATCGGCGGCGGCACAGCAAACTACGTGCTGTTCGAAGCCGGTCATGTGGTCAGTTCCGCCTGTCTGAACGTCGGCGGCCGTCTGTTTGAAACGGACAGCAGCGGACGCGTCACCTACGTGCATGCGCCGGGCCGTCTGATCGCCCGTGACTGCTTTGGTGAGCAGACCGACCCGATGTCCCTGACACCGGCACAGCTGAATACCATTGCCGATCGCATGAGTGAGCTGCTGTATGAAGTGATCAGCGGCAAGCTCACTCCGCTGGGGCGTGAGCTGCTGATGACGGACGGCCTGCCTGCGGAAAGCAGTTACTACGCGGTCACACTCTCCGGCGGTGTCGGGGAGTGTTACAGCAATCCGGAAAGCGGCAATGATTTCCGTTTCGGTGATATCGGGCCGCTGCTGGCACAGGCGATTCACCGCAATACGGATTTCAGCGCTTTACCGATGCAGACCCCGGCACAGACTGTCCGTGCCACGGTGATCGGCGCCGGTGCGCATACGTTATCCCTGTCCGGCAGCACCATCTGGCTGGACAGCATCACGCTGCCTGTCCGCAATATTCCGGTGGTGCATCCGGCACTGGGTCGCGCGGATGATGAAGATCTGGTGAATACCTGGAGCCGCGCCCTGACGCAGATGGATCTTAATCCGCAGCAGGATCTGTACGCACTGGCATTGCCGGAATCACTGCCGACCAGTTACGCCTCGGTACAAAGCTGTATCGGTGCCCTGGAACGCTTTACCAAAACATACCCGAACACCATGCCGCTGCTGGTGATTGCGGGACAGGATTTCGGTAAGGCGCTGGGTATGCTGCTGCGTCCGCTGATGAACGGCCGCGAACTGGCTGTTATCGACGAAGTTATCACGCACACAGGCGACTATATCGACATCGGCACGCCGTTATTCAGCGGCTCTGTCGTCCCTGTTACTGTTAAATCACTCGCATTTCCTTCCTGAGGGAACGTAATATGAAATTAAAAACCACGCTGTTTGGTCAGACCTACCAGTTCCGGGACGTGAAAGACGTTCTCGCGAAAGCTAACGAACTCCGCTCCGGGGACATCCTGGCGGGTGTCGCGGCAAGTAACGCACAGGAACGTGTGGCAGCAAAACAAGTGCTGTCTGAACTGACTATCGCGGATGTCCGCAACAACCCTGTCGTTCCGTATGAAGAGGACTGCGTAACCCGTCTGATCCAGGACGATATCAACGAAACCGAATACAACCGGATTAAAAACTGGACTATCGGTGAGCTGCGTGAGCATGTCCTGAGCGATACCACCTCTCTCGATAACATTAATCTTCTGCGCAAAGGCCTGACGTCTGAAGTCATCGCCGGGGTGGCAAAAATCTGCTCCAATGCAGACCTTATTTACGGCGCGAAGAAAATTCCTGTCGTTAAACGTGCGAATAACACCATGGGTCTGCCGGGCCACTTCAGCGGCCGCTTACAGCCGAACGATACCCGTGACGAAGTGCAGAGTATCGTGGCACAAATTTACGAAGGTCTTTCTTACGGCTGCGGTGATGCGGTTATCGGTGTGAACCCGGTAACGGACGATGTGGATAACCTCAGCCGCGTGCTGGATGCTGTCTACGGCATCATTGATAAATATGAAATCCCGACTCAGGGGTGTGTGCTGGCACACGTCACCACACAAATGGAAGCCATCAAACGCGGTGCACCGGGCGGCCTGATTTTCCAGAGCATCTGCGGCAGTGAAAAAGGTCTGCGCGAGTTCGGTGTTGAGCTGGAAATGCTGGACGAAGCCCGCCACGTCGGCGCACAGTACAACCGTATCGCCGGTCCTAACTGCCTCTACTTTGAAACAGGACAGGGCTCCGCACTGTCAGCGGGCGCTCACTACGGTGCTGACCAGGTGACTATGGAAGCCCGTAACTACGGCCTGGCCCGTCACTATGATCCGTTCATGGTGAACACGGTTGTCGGCTTTATCGGACCTGAATATCTCTATAACGACCGCCAGATCATCCGCGCCGGTCTTGAAGATCACTTTATGGGCAAACTGAGCGGTATCTCCATGGGCTGTGACTGCTGTTACACCAACCATGCGGATGCGGATCAGAACCTCAACGAAAACCTGATGATCCTGCTGGCCTCTGCGGGCTGTAACTTCATCATCGGTATGCCGTTGGGTGATGACATCATGCTTAACTACCAGACCACTGCGTTCCATGATATCGCGACTGTCCGTCAGTTACTCGGCCTGCGCCCTGCGCCGGAATTCGAAGCCTGGCTGGAAAAAATGGGTCTGATGGAAAACGGGCGTCTTACCAATCGTGCCGGCGATCCGTCACTGTTCTTCTGATTTTCGGGGTAAATCACCATGGATCAAAAACAAATTAATGACATCGTTCGCAGCGTGATGGCTCAGATGGGACACACGGGCGAAAACGTACAGGCGGTTGCCGCGGCAACGCAGGCTGTGCTGAATCAGGGTAGTACGTCCGTTGAATCCGTTGAGTGGGATCTCGGTTCACCGGAAGCGAAACAGTGGATCGGTGTTCAGAACCCGCACCGTGCGGAAGTATTACAGGAACTGCGTAACAGCACCGGTTCCCGTGTCTGCTCCGGCCGTGCTGGTGTGCGTCCGCGCACCCAGAGCCTGCTGCGTTTCCTGGCGGACCACTCGCGTTCCAAGGATACCGTACTGAAAGAAGTCCCGGCGGAATGGGTGAAAAAACAGAACCTGCTGGAGTTACAGTCTGAAATCACAGACAAAAACCAGTATCTGACCCGTCCGGATATGGGGCGTATTCTGAACAAAGAATCCATTGAACTGCTAAAAACCAAGTGTGTGCAGGCGCCGGATGTGCAGGTCATTATCTCCGACGGTCTGTCCACCGATGCGATCACTGCAAACTACGACGAAATTCTGCCGCCGCTGATGAAAGGTCTGGAGCAATCCGGCCTGAAAGTGGGCACACCGTTCTTCGTCCGTTACGGCCGCGTGAAAATTGAAGACCAGGCCGGTGAAGTGCTCGGCGCGAAAGTGGTTATCCTGCTGGTGGGCGAACGTCCGGGGCTGGGTCAGTCTGAAAGCCTCTCCTGCTATGCGGTGTACTCACCGACTGTCGCGGGTACGGTGGAAGCCGACCGCACCTGTATCTCGAACATTCACCGCGCCGGTACACCACCGGTGGAAGCCGCCGCGGTTATCGTCGATTTAGCCAAACGCATGCTGGAGCAGAAAGCGTCCGGTATCAACATGAACCGTTAACGGGGAACTGAATATGCCTGCATTAGATCTTATCCGGCCGAGCGTGACAGCGATGCGTCTTATCGCCAATGCACACGAAGATTTCTGCCGTGAACTGAAATTACCGAAACACATCCGCAGTCTGGGTCTTATCACCGCAGACTCCGATGATGTGGCTTACATTGCCGCTGACGAAGCCACCAAACAAGCACTGGTGGAAGTGGTTTACGGACGTTCCCTGTATGCAGGGGCGTCAAACTCACCATCACCGACCTCCGGTGAAGTGATGATTATTCTTGGTGGTCCGAACCCGGCGGAAGTGCGTGCGGGTCTGGATGCGATGGTCGCGAATATCGAATCCGGCGCGGCATTCCAATGGGCGAACGACAAAGAAGATACTGCATTCCTGGCGCATCTGGTTTCCCGTACCGGTTCTTACCTGTCTGACGGCGACAAAGTCAAACACGGTGATCCGATTGCGTATCTGGTGGCACCGCCGCTGGAAGCCACTTTCGGTATCGATGCCGCGCTGAAAGCTGCTGACGTGCAGTTGGCAACGTATGTGCCGCCTCCGTCAGAAACCAACTACTCAGCAGCCTTCCTGACCGGCAGCCAGGCAGCATGTAAAGCAGCCTGTGATGCTTTCAGTGAAGCCGTTCTGGATATCGCGCGCAATCCTATTCAGCGCGCCTGAGTAGTGCAGTCAGTCGTCAGTTCAGTCATTAACACAGGAGAAAGGTCATGATCGATTCACTGGGATTACTGGAAGTATACGGCCTGGTGTCCGGCATTGATGCGGCGGATGCGATGCTGAAGTCGGCCAATGTCCGCATCCTTAACTATGAAATGGTGATCCCTGGGATGGTGACGCTTGTTGTTGAAGGCGATCTGGCGGCGTGCCGTGCAGCGGTGGATGCGGGCATTGCGGCCGCAAACCGCACCGGTAAGGTGATCGGTCATAAGGTTATCGGTCGTCCGGATGGTGATACCGAATGGCTGGTCACCGGCTTCAGTGGTGTGCCGGTTAAGGTTAAACCGCAGTCTCCGGCACCGGTTCCGGCTCCTGCCGCTGAACCGGCACCTGCGGCGGCAGTGTCTGCCGCTGCGCCGGATGCGGATGCCATGATAACCTTTGCCGCCGGTGCCAAACACCGCCACGGCGTGACCGCCGGAGAAGCGGCCATGCATTTCAGCTGCCTGATAGAGGACAGCCGCGATGTACTGGAAAACCTGTTTAAACAGGGAAAACTGCGCAAACGCGGCAGCCGTTACCGGGTTAAACAGGAGGGAAACCGCGATGAGTAATCTGATGCCGGGTCTGCACGGATGCGGGCCTGAAATCATTCGTCAGCGTGTGCAGGATGCCGGGGTCGTCGGTGCGGGCGGGGCCGGTTTCCCGACTCACGTCAAGCTGGCGGCACAGGCGGAAATCTATCTGGTCAACGCGGCTGAATGTGAGCCGCTTTTGCAGGTGGATCAGCAACTGGCTGTCCGTGAGGCGGATGCGCTGATCCGCGGCCTGCTGTATGCCATGCGGGCGACCGGGGCAAAAGAGGGCATTATTGCCATCAAAGGGAAATATCAGACAGCCATTGATATCCTGAATGCCCGGTTACCGGAAACTCTCCGTCTGCATATTTTGCCGGATGTCTATCCGGCCGGTGATGAAGTGATCACTATCTGGCTGGCTACCGGCCGCCGGGTGCCGCCTGCGGCACTGCCGCTCTCTGTCGGTGTGGTGGTCAGCAATGTGCAGACACTTATCAATGTGGCTTATGCCGTTGAACAGGAACAGGCTGTGACGCACCGTGTTTTAACGGTAAACGGCGCTGTTCATCATCCTCTTACCGTTTCCGTCCCGGTCGGCACCACACTGCGTGAAGTGCTGGCGCTGGCAGGCGGAGCCACCATCAGCAACCCGGCGTATATCAACGGCGGGCCGATGATGGGCAAATTACAGACGTCCCTTGATGATGCTGTAACCAAAACCACCGGCGGCTTATTAGTCCTGCCGGATGACCATATTTTAATTCAGCGCCGGACCCGTCCGGAGCGCACCGTGATCAATCAGGCGCGTACCGTATGTGAACAGTGCGGAATGTGTACCGAGCTCTGTCCGCGTCACATAATCGGCCATGAACTGCCGCCGCATCTGATTGTCCGTGCAGTGGGTTATGAGCAGATCTCTGCGCCGTCAGCTGTGGTTGCGGCACTGACCTGCTCGGAATGTGCGATTTGTGAAGCCTGGTCCTGCCCGGTGGAAATTTCGCCGATGCGCCTGAACCAGATGCTGAAAGTGAAACTGCGCGAAGAAGGGATCCGTTACGAAGGTGAGCTGCGCCCAGAAGATCCGATGGCTCAGCACCGCATGCTGCCGGTCAAACGCCTTGTCCGTCGTCTGGAACTGACGGAATTTATGCACAAAGCGCCGATGACCGATGCCATCTATGCACCGCAGCAGGTGATTATCCCGTTGCGCCAGCATATCGGTGCAACGGCGGTGCCGGTTGTCAGTGAAGGGGATAAGGTCACGGCGGGCATGCTGATCGCCGCTATCCCGGAAAAAGCACTGGGTGCACCGGTTCACGCCAGCATCAGTGGAGTGGTTCGTCATATTGACAGTGCGGCTGTCACGATAGAGAAGGAATAACTATGCACAGTGCGATTGCGATGGTGGAACTGTCCAGTATCGCCAAGGGGATGGAAGTCACCGACTTCATGCTCAAAAGTGCGGAAGTCACCCTGCTGATGGGCAAAACTGTGTGCCCCGGCAAATATGTGGTGATGGTCGGTGGTGATGTTGCCGCCGCACAGCAGGCGATGCGGTGCGGTGTCGAAAAAGGCGGCGCACAGGTAGTGGATGAATTTCTGCTCAGTAATATCCACCCGGATGTACTGCCTGCCATCGGCGGCGTAACGGATGTAAATGCCCGTGAAGCCGTCGGGGTCGTGGAAACCTTTAGTGTTGCGACCTGCATTGAGGCGGCGGATTTTGCCGTTAAAGCAGCAGGCGTCACGTTAATCCGTCTTCATATGGCGTATGGTATCGGGGGTAAATGTTACTTTGTGATGAGCGGCGATGTCGCAGACGTCGAAACCGCCAAAAAAGCCGCATCACAAGTCGCCGCAGATAAAGGTGCGCTGGTTTACAGCATGGTTGTACCGAATCCTCATCCCGATTTCTGGCAGCAATTGGTCGCTGGTTAATATTTATGGCGGCCGTTCATTTTGGGGAAAAAATAGTGATGAAAAAAATCATACCAGATTTACATCACCTTAATGATGAAGTGCCGCATGACCGCGATCTCAGTCCTATCGTGATTGAGCAGAATTTTACACAGCGCTATACACATGATGCTTACGAACAGGCATGTTCCATCACTGCCTGGCAGCAGCTGTATGATCAGCTGTCGCCGGGCCGGTTTGAAGGGGAACTGACAGAAACTTTGTTTGACGGCCTTCAGGTGTTCCACGAATACACCAACCTCTCCCTGCGTCAGTCCTGTATGGTCTGGCCGAATGCCTTCTGGTTCGGCATTCCCGGGGAACAGCAGAATACCGGCTATATCGGCAATCAGATGCTGTGCCGGCAGAAAATCGCAGTGCGTCCGGGCGGCAAAGAATTTGAACTGAGCACGCCGGATGACTACCACATCCAGGGACTGGTGATTTCTCACGATATCCTGAAAAAGCACTCGGTAGTGCTGCAAAACCCGGAACGGCTGATGAATCTGCTCAGTGAAAATCCGGCTGTGGGTGTGAACCCCTTCAAAAAAGAGGCGATCTGGCAGTATATCCGCCATGCCCTCTGGCACTCCAAAATTGAGCAGGAACGTAACCGTACAGTCAGCCGTGTCCTGAGTCATAACCTGCTGACGGCATTTCTGGGATTACTGGAAGATGCCAGCACCGTTGCGGATGAGCACTACACCAACCGTGTGAACTACCTGAAACTGGTGTCCAAAGCCCGTGAGTACCTGTTTGAGAATGCCACCGAACCGGTGACAGTGCTGGAGTTGTGTAATGAGCTGTATGTCAGTCGCCGTACATTGCAGAATGCCTTCCAGCAGGTGCTGGGTATCGGCCCGAATGCCTATCTGAAAACCATCCGCCTGAATGCAGTGCGCCGTGAACTGATCAGTCCGTATTCAAAACAAACTACAGTCAAAGACGCTGCGATGCAGTGGGGATTCTGGCATTTAGGTCAGTTCGCCACAGATTATCAGCGCTTATTTAATGAAAAACCGTCGGTAACATTAGGTAAGCGGTTGATGTAAATTATTATTTTTAGTCCTTCCTCACGGGGCTGGTATTGTTTACTGAGTCCCTGATTTATTTCCTTCCTGATTATTTTCGTTGCCGATTTTTTGCTACCCGGATCATTTCTCCGTACGGCAGCTGTTATCCCAATATATATAATTAATTTAAATGCAAACTATCTATAACCAACGTCTATATCCATTAATATAATATCAATGATTATTATTGCTCAATAAACTCAGTGAATCCAATGAATTTAATAAGTTATAAGATTAAATAACCAAAACTATAATTCTGCTGAGAATGATTAATCAGTAATGACCGGAGCTTGTCATTTAAATATAGTAGTTATCCATCTAAAATTAATTGCCGACATATTAAATTAAGTGATTATGAAGAATAACCAACAAAAACAATAAGTAAAATACCATTTCAATTAATTGAAGTTAAAACAAGAAATCAAAAAGATATTTTTTCTTGAAAACACTAATCATTTGCCTAGTATGAAAAAGCAACATCTGCATATTGCTTTTAATAACTTGAGGTAATTATTTTGAAAAGAGAAAATAAAAAGTATTTCAAGGTGAAACTTATAATTTTTTCAATTTTCACAGCGCTAAATTCAACGACATTAGCCAGCACTGATTCGAAAGAATTAACTGGTTTTGAAAAAACAATAAAAGAAAGTGGTACTGAAATATTTAACATTGCAACTACAGATAATGGATTTTCAAAAAATACAGTGAGCTCATTTAATGTTACAGAATCGGGATTAGTCTTCAATAATAGTAATAATAATACAGAGACAACATTAGCAGGTATCATAAAAGGAAATGAAAATTTATTATCAGGGTCTGCAGATGTTATTCTTTTAGAGGTAGATGCTAAAAAGCCAAGTGTTTTAGATGGACCAATAGAAATTGCAGGAAGCAACGCAAAAATTATCATCTCCAATCCATCAGGAATTACATGTAGTAGCTGTACTTTTATTGATAGCAATAATGTTGTTTTAACGACCGGTAAATTTAATCCTGACACAGGATACAAAGTAGAACGTGGTAACTTAACAATTTCAGGTAATACTAAATTTGAAGAGTCAGCTAAGAATATTGACCTGATTGCCAGAAATATATTAATTAGTGGAGTGATAGATGCTAATAACAGTCATGTAAAAGTAACTACCGGCGCAAACCAGGTTGATATAAATAATGATGAAGTAACGGAAGTAGCAGTATCTGGTGTAGCCAGTAAATATAGCCTGCAAGTCGATTCTGATGCAGAAATTAATGCTCACAAATTAACGTATGTAGGTACAGAGAGTAAATCACCACTTAAAAACGCAGGTAAAATTGCCAGTTTAGAAGGTGGCATAAAATTATCGCAAAAAGCTTCAATTGAGAATGCAAAAGGTAAAGTTTCATCAAAAGGTGATATTGATATAGATAGTAAAGATGTATTATCAAATAGTACAAGTAAAATTGTCTCATCTAAATCAATCACGATTAATACAAATAACAAAACATTTTCAAATCTTGCTGGTAGTAATGTCTCGTCAATAGGTCCTGTAACAATTAACAGTGGTGTGCTTAAAAATGATAAATCTTATATTGCCAGTGACGATTTATTAACGATAAACACAAATGGCGCTGATTTGAATAATACATCGACTATTGGAGCGAAATTAGGGTTGGCATCTACAAATGGAATTTTTATTAACAGTGGTAAGTTGAATAATAAATCCGCTCAAATTATATCTGCTGGTGATATTGATATCGATACAAATTTAAAGAATTTTGATAATATTAATAGTGTAGTGGACACATATAATAATATAAATGTAAATAGTGGAGCATTAAAAAACTCTCAAAGCCGATTACGCTCTGTAAAAAAAATGATAATAAATACAAATGGTAATTCATTATCTAACTCTGGATTAACTGCTGATACAGGAAGTGATGACTCACTTGGCATACTTAGTGGCTCTGAAGGTATGTCGATTTATATCTCTGGATTATCTAATGATAAAGCAATTATTGCAACAGAAGGAGATATGGATTTTGATAATAAAGGAAATATCACAAACCAGTGGGGGAATATTAAATCAGGTGGTTTCTTAAAGTTTAAAACAGAAAGTATAAATAATACGTATGGCGGATTAGCATCCGGAAATGGAGCCGACATCAGCGTTATTACTAAGCTTGATAACAATTTTGGTGTCGTCTTTATGGAAGGACAAAAAGCTATAATCAATAGCCCGAACATTGATAACCATAAAGGCGTTTTTAAGGGTGATAACTATCAAATAAATACAGAAGTATTGAACAATACATCTGGTTTGATTGTTACAGATGTTTCTCTGGATATTAATGCAACAAAATTATCTAATAATAGCAGCTCGGGTTATAAAACTGAAATGGGTTTTTATGTTGGTCAACCAGATCAAATTGGCGGAATTATCAGTAAAGGTAATATGGTTATAAATGGAAACTCATTATCTTCTTCAAGAGGAAGGATTATTACAGAAAATGGTACTCTGGAAATAAATTACAATAACGTTAATAATAGTAATGGATTAATAGCGACCAAAAAAAATGCAATTATTTCCTCAGCGGATTTTAATAATAATTATGGAGTGGTATATTCTAAAGATAATTTAGATTTCTCAGTTGATAAACTAAAGATCCTGAGTTCTGGTAGTGTCGATAATAATGACTTAGAGGGGGTTGTTGCCTCAGATGGAATTAATAATTTCAATGTGAAATCTGATTTCGAAAATGATGGTGTGGTTTCCGGGAAAATGGAATTACTACTTAGTGTTAATGGAAAATATACTAATGGAAACAGAGGGATTATTTCTGGTGAAAAGAAACTTAATGTTGATGTTTCTGGCGATATAATTAACAAAGGTACGATTAATTCAGATAAGGTAACTACAATTTCAGGAATTAACGTAACTAATGAAAAAGCGGGTTCACTTATCGGCCGGGAAGGTATTATATTGGAAAATACAGGTAAGTTTATCAACAATGGCAGAGTAGTTGGGGAAATTTCAAAATAAGATAAAAAATGTTGCTAAAAGGGAGCGTTAGCAACATTTTAAGCACTTTAATAGTGAGTTTAACATGGGTATAGGAATTGATATTATAGATATAAATAGAGTATCAACAGTAATCGGACGAAGTGGAACTAATTTAATTAATAGATTGTTTACAAAAAATGAAATAGACAATATTGGAAGTATTAACCAAAATTATGAACGTATCGCTGGATTTTGGGCTGCAAAAGAAGCCGCTGTTAAAGCCTTAGGTACAGGTTTTCGTTTCGGTATTTTATTTCATGACATTGAGATTGAATACAATGAATATGGTGCTCCTTATTATGTATTCAGTGGGAATATAGTAAAGTTTCTGAATAAAAATAAATTAACTAAAACAATGCTAAGTATATCGCACTGTAAGGATTATGCGGTAGCAATAGCTGATTTTAGAGAAGGTTTAAAGGATTATCATGTTTAAATATTCAGATTTAAATGGTAAAGATATAGTTGTCACGGGGGCTAATGGTGACATCGGTATATCTGTCTGTAAAAAATTTATTGAGCAAGGAGCCATTGTTCATGCTGTTTACAATAAAAATAAAGAAAAAATAAGTGAATTAAAAAACGAATGTAATGACAAAATTAATGTTTACAGATGTAATATTAACAATAATGACTCAATATTAAAATTCATCGTTAATCTTAAGGAAAAAACAAATAAAATTTATACATTAGTTAATAATGCAGGGATTGTAAAAGATGAACTTTTTTCGGAAATGAATATCATCAACTTTGAAAATGTTATAAATACTAATTTGATCGGAACATGCAGGTTTACACAAAGTATGTTGCTTTTTTTACGGGCAGCGGGAAATGCATCTATAGTCAACGTATCATCTATTGCAGGAATTGTTCCCAGCATAGGGCAATCTAATTATAGTGCGTCTAAATCAGGAGTCATAGGGTTTTCTCATACATTGGCGGCTGAACTGGCCGGCAAAGGAATAAGAGTCAATAATGTTGCCCCCGGTATGATTGAATCAGATATGGTAAAAAAAGTTTCCCGTCAGGTTGTAAGACATCTTAAATCAATTATACCAATACAAAGATTAGGTCTGAGTACAGAAGTAGCCAATACAATTTTATTTTTAAGTTCCGAAGCATCTGGTTATATTGTTGGGCAAACAATAATAGTAGATGGCGGAATGGTAATGAGGTGAAAATATATAAGTGAATAATTACAATAACTCACTTTTATGCCCGGCCCTTTTTTTAACAATTGGAGGGTGGAGGCAACCAACTATTATGGTTGACCGTATTATTGATTTCCAGCCGGGGGAATATGGATGTATAACCGTGATTAAGCATGTAACTTTCAATGATAGTTTTTTACAGGGGCATTTCCCGGATGATCCGGTAATGCCAGGAATTATGATCGCTGAAATTTTTGGTCAAGCTAGTGAATATTTATCGTTTATAGATGATTTTTGTAATATATATAATAAAAGAAAAAATATATTACTAAATAGATTCTCAGATATATCAAAAGCTATGAGTGAACCAGAATCACTATCTACATTGATCTCACACAGGAACAAGGTTAATGGAGTGTTGGTTTCTCAAAATATAAAGTATAAAAATTCAGTATATCCGGGAGATACAATAGAAGTAAGAAGTAAATTACTATTATCAGACCCAGATAGCTTTAAGCATTATAATGTCGAAGCCAGGGTTGGAAAGAAATTAGTTGCAGCAGGTACAATAGTAAATTATAGAAAGCAAGTTATCACTTGAATTATCTGATTAATAGCAAGGAATTTAAAAATGTCTGATGATCTCATTTTTGAAGAAAAAATAGAAAGGCGGAAGCGATTATTAAAACAAGTTAAAGAAGGTCTTATCGATAGATTAAATTTATACAAAAAAGAAAGCCAAATTGATGATGATACACCCTTGTTCGGAAGTGGTTTGAAATTAGATTCGGTTGATGCAACTGAAATATTAGTCTATTTAAATGATGAGTTTAATATACAAGTCTCTGAAGGAGATGATTCATCATATATGAGAACGATTAATAATCTTGTTTCTTTTATTGAAAAAAAACAAGATGAGAATAATGAAGAAAAAGTTTAATAAGCGGAGTTATTATGAATGATTTCATAAATGAAATTGATAGTAATTTTTTCTTAACGGGGAAAAAAAGCGTAAATAACACCTCGTGGTTTTCTGGTAATATTACTGCATATAATGCTGTTAGAAACTCTGTCTTAATATCAGAACTTTCACACTATGGCATGGTAAAAATTGCAGGTGAGGATTCTTGGCGTGTTTTAAATTATATTATTTCAGCAGATATTTCGTTAATAAGAGATGAGCAATTATTGTATACATTGTTACTGGATAGCAATGGAGATATTGTTTTGGATGCTTATGTGGTTTGTGAAAATGAAAGTTATTATTTAATCACGGAATGGTTAACAGGAAATGAGTTATGTGATTTTATTAATAATATTATACTAAAAAGTAGTGATTTTATTGACTGTTTTCATATTGAAACCATTCAATCTATGAATGATAGATGGAAGATGATTTGTGTTGAAGGGCCATACGCATGGGAGGTTTTATCAGAAATTATTGGAATGGATGTTATTGGACTACCTTTTCATGAATTTATGAGTATTGATAATGATTTATTTCTTATGCGGGTCGGAAAACATGGTGAATATTGCTATTATTTAATTGGAACTGAAGAGAAATTAGAAAATGCATGGAATGATATATCAAGATTAAATAAAAAATACAATATAGCTATTGGTGATGTTAATTATCTAAAAGATATCAGGTTAGAAAATCCGGTTTGGGATAAAGGTTTATTTGATAATTTTAGTAAGTGTCCTGTCGAATTACAATTACAGTGGGCTATAAATTATGATAAAGATAACTTTCTTGGGAAGGAAAAAATATCTGAGCGCTCAGATAATGGTGTAAATAAAAAATTCATTGGTGCTGAGATTGTCGAAAATGAAAATTTAAATATAACTTCAGGGGATTTTGTTTTTTATAAAAACAAAAAAATTGGAATTGTTATCGAGTCAGGGAAATCGTTGTTCTTAGATAAGTATATAGTGAAATTATTGCTGGATACTAAATATGCTTATGTTGGTGTTAATAATTATTTTATTAAAACAAATAATGGTGATGTAAATATTAAAACAAAAAGCATGCCTTTTATTAATAACGTAAGCTTGGCTGTTAATCCAACTGAACATAGTTATTTACAAAAAAATATCGAAATTTGATAATATATTGAATCAGGCATGATTAATAATTATGAAGATAAAACGTCGAAGAGTAGTTATTACCGGGATGGGAGTTCTGTCATCTATAGCTTCTAATACAGAGGAATTCAAAAAGGTTTTATTTAATAAAAAATGTAATATTAAGCCAAGCAAAAAATTTCAAAAATGGTTTGTGAATGCCAGCGCATCAGAAATTGAATTAGATTTAAACTTTCCTGAAATTAAAACTGAAATAAGAGAGTCACTTGATAATGCGGCATTGTGGGCGTATCAAGTGTCAAATGAGGCTCTGATACAAGCTGATTTAAAATGTAAAACTGAAATTTTAAATAATACGGCAATGATAGTCGGTGTATCTTCCGCAGGAACAGAAGCTTTTCTGCCATTATTTGAACAGCATATTGAAGATTTCTCAATCCAAAAGGCCATTTTATCTGGTGGTTTTTCTTCTTGTTGTTCGAGTGTTTCCAGTCTGCTGGGTATGCGGGGCGGAATTGAGCTGGTCGCTACAGCTTGTACGGCAAGCACGAATGCTATTGGTATGGGTTTTGATTATATTCAAAACAATAAAAATCCTGTGGTTTTGGCCATAGGAACAGAACCGATTTACTTGCCAACATTCGCAGGGTTTTATGCATTAAATGTTATGAAAGAAAAGGCCACATCACCATTTTCGGGAACACCGGGAATGTCTATTGGTGAAGGAGCAGGGGCATTGGTATTAGAAGATTATGACCATGCTATTAAACGTGGTGCTATTATATATGGCGAAATATTATCTTATGCTACATCTTGTGATGCTTACCATGAAACAAGTCCTGAACCCAGAGGAAATGGTGCAGTACAGGTGATGCAAAAAGCGTTATCAAACGCAGGAATTACACCAAATGATATAAATTATATTAATGCACATGGAACAGGTACTGAAGCAAATGACCGTATTGAAACGATATCAATGAAAAAGGTTTTTCCTAATATTCATTGTATTCCTTTAAGTTCAACAAAATCATACGTTGGTCACAATATTGGAGCGGCAGGTATAGTTGAAATGATCGCATGCTTTCTTTCATTAGCAGAAGATAAAATTTTACCTACCCTGAATTATACAGTACCCAGGGCAGCATGTGACTTAAATTATGTACCAAATGAACTTCAGTATGGAAAAGTAAAATTTTTCATGAAAAATAATTATGCATTTGGTGGTAATAATTGCTCCGTAGTAGCCAGTCCGCAATTATCAGAACGGGAGCAAACTACATATACACCTAAACGAGTTGTAATTTCAGGTGCCGGTGCAGTAACGTCAATTGGAAATAATATAGCAGAGATATTTAATTCAATTAACAACTCTACATTTGATAATTCAATGTCGAAAATATATTTTGATGAAGATGTAAAAAAAGATATTGAAAATTTAATGTCCGTCATAAATAAAGATAAGGCGTTTGAGAAAAAAATAGGTCACCCATACTTTAATGCGGAAATTGATTATAAATTGAACAATGATTCATTTTATCACTCAGTAAAGAATATCAACCCAAAAGATATATTACGTCATTATAATTCACGAAAAGCTGTTACAAGTGGAATCTATGCACTAATAGCGTTAAGTGAAGCTTTAGAAGATGCAGGTAAAAAAATTAACCGTGACGGAGAGGATTTAGGATTTATTGTCGGCATGTCTAAAGGACCACAGAGTACCGTTAATAAGTACCTGCAAAGTTTAATTCCTGACCCGAATAAGATCAGAACCTCAGAATTCCCTGGTACTTTGATGAATGCAGTCCCTACGTTTTGTGCAATTAATAAAGGTATCAAAGGTTACACAACGACACTGGCGACAGGCATGAATGCAGCGCTGGGGGCATTAACATACGGCTATGAAATAATTCGGCAAGGTTTACAGCCTCAGGTTATCGTTGGTGGTGCTGATGAATATTTTGGCTCAATCTCATTATATTTCCAGGCTATGAGTGAAAAACTTAATCTCACTGGTGATGCAGAAGATTACCAAATTTACTCAACAGAAAAAAGAGGGTATATACCAGCAGAAGGTGCTTGTATGCTTTTTCTTGAAGATATGGAAAATGCAATTAATAGAAATGCAACGATATATGCAGAAATTATTGGATATGGAAAAGCAAATGATAATACATTCTTTGATGATGATGTTTCAGATCGTATAAATTCATTATCGACAGCAATTTATAAAGCTTTAGATGAATCTGAAATAAGGACCTGTGATATAGATGTTATTTGCGGAACAAGCAACGGAACGAAAGAAAATGATGAGGTTGAAATTGGTGCTATAAATCAAACTTTTAAAGAATTATCAAGAGAAACTCCCGTTGTAAATTATAATGCTTTTTTCGGCCTTGTTGAATCCAGCCCCGGACTATTAGCAATAATTATGGGTATTGAAATGATGAAAACAAATAAAATAATTCCAATTCCATATACCAAAAATTTTGCTGATGTCAAAATGAATTTCCTGAGAAAAGAATTAAATAAAAAAGTAAATAATATATTAATTATTGGCTCTACAGATAGCTGTAATCATTATGCCACAGTAATCAGGAGACATTCATGAATAACAAGGTAGTAATTAGCGGGTGGGAGTCAAGTCTCCCATATGTTGAAAATTTTGATTCTATTTTTGAACTTTTAAAATCAAAAAAAAGAGTGTCAAGTGATAAGTATTTAGATAGAGAAGAGTTAATCGATTTCTATAATCTTAATAGAAACCCTGACATCATTAAAGTAAAAAAAACAGGAGAGGGGGTGTATGAAAAAATAAAAAACCTGATAGATGGTGCACTAAAGAATGCAGGGCTTACAAAAGAGAATATTAAAAATAACAGAACTAAAATTTATCTTTCAGGGCAAGGTTTAAGGGCTGACTTAAGTAATTTTCAAGGTTTTTATGATAAAAATGACATTGAAGATGTGAATTACACTCCAAGTATAAAAAAATTACATTCTATAGAATATTCGCAAGATATGTTATCAAAAAATCTTTTTGATAATTATCATCTGGAATGGCCACCAATCACATTATATAATGCAAGTAATTCAGCGTTGATGGCTGTTAATATAGGGTTTAATGATATTAAAAAAAATAATTTAGATATTATTATTATAGTGTCATGGACGGATGTTCTCCTGCAGGATATTGCATTTATGGATAACCAAAATATGCTGGCCAGTATATTTTCACAACCATTTAGTCAATATAGTGATGGTGTAATTTTATCTGATGGATATGCCGTTCTAATTCTGGAAAGTATTTCTTTTGTAAGAAAAAGAAATCAAATAAATTTCATTGTAATAAATAGTACCGCCTTTAATCAAAACTTTTCTATAAGAAATATTGGTGGCTATTCATTCAATTTCTCTACAATATCTAAAACAATCTTAAGTGCTTTGGAATTTGCAAATTATTCCCCATGCCAAATTGGAGCTATATTTATACACGGAAATGGTTCTATTAATAGCGATAAAGCTGAAGAAATGGCTATTTTAAATGTCTTTAATGAAGTAGCTGATATCCCAATTATAAGCTATAAAGGTCAAATTGGTTATATATCTAATTGTTCTGGTATTATTGACTTGATGATAATAGCTAAGTCGCTGCAAGAAAATTCGCTTATACCTTCTACCAGTAATTGTTCTTTAAATGAACAATCCAACGTGAATTTTTTATCTGATGGGGAAATTGTTAATTACAATAGATCGCCTATCCTGAAAATAGGGTTGGGAATGGATGGCTCGATAATAGCTATGGTATTAAATTATGAATGATATTGATAGAATCAATAGTCTAAAGGCAATAAATATTGCAGCATTCTCTATTCATGAGCCAAGTGATCCTTTAATTACGTTTGAACCATCCTGGTATAATGTCTGGGAATCACATATGTTACGTTGTTCATACAAGAAAACGGGTTCAAGTAGCTGGTCTTTTAAACGCTATGGATTTAATAATGAAATGTACAGAGAAGGAATAAGAAAAGCATCCTATCGTCCATTTATTAATGCAATGGAAAACACATTCTCTCATGCATACAATTCATTGAATATAAAAAACAGACGGTCATTAAAAAATGAAAGGAATGGATTGATATATATCGACTCTTGGGGGGATTTATCATCATTTGAAAAAATAGACAATTGGAAAGATACATATTCCATTAATATAATACCAAAGAAAATAATAAAAGATTATTCTATAAAGCATTTTACCAGTAAGTTAAGAGGAGAAAGAAATGGATTTTTGAATGCATTTTTGATGGCTCAAGGTTTACTAAATTCAGATATGCTGGATAATGTTTTTATTTATGCAGGTTACAGGGCTGTTCCTGTAATGATGTTTACAGAAATTGATAAACAGCCCAAAACTCATTTTTTAACAAAGAAAATCAGAAATAAAACGATCAGTATAGAGAGAACATCTTGCTTTATTTTAAATAAAAAAATGGAATCTGAATATTCCTGTGAGATTGATAAGTATTTTTCTCTTTCACATAATATTAAGAGATCTATTGATATTTTAATTGATAATTTTAATTCTACTGTTGGTGATAATATAAGTAGTCTATATACATCTGCGTTACCCACGCATACACACTCTTATATATTAAATAAATTCGTAACTAAGAGTGGTATGAGTTCTAATCATATTTCATTAAATGAAACATATGGCGACAGTGGTTTTTTGACCCCTGCAATGATGTGGGCTGACTTAAAAAAATCAAATAATAAAAATAATAAGGATGTTATGATAAATCTTGATGGAGAGAATGGTGCCTGGTTTGTTCATAGCTGGAGGTCATAAAGGTTTAATATAATAATAAAAGGTAATAATATGAAATCACTACCTGTACTGTTATTGTCAGATATAAAAAAAATAAATAATTCACTTGAAAGTGTCAACTTCATAGATATTGAAATCTATAAAGGTGAATTAAAAATACTTGAATACAATAATAGGGAAAAGATACTTTCTTTTATAAATATAATATTGGGGTTAGATATTTATTATGAAGGAAAGTATTATATAAATGGTATGGATGTATCCGGGTTAAAGAAAAAGGCAACGAGGCTGGTGATAGGCGATTCTATTTTTTTTACATCGGATAGATATGGTCTGATACATGAGTTAAATGTTATCGATAATATATTATTACAATTGCGATGGATTGTGATCTTGAATGAAACAAATAAAAAAAAGGTAATTTCTGCATTGAAAAATATGGGGTTATTGCATGTCACCTCTAGAAGAATAAGGGAGTTGTCGCCATATGAATTATTACAGTTACTCTTGTTGATAGCTATTCTTAAAAAAAATGAAATAATAATCATTGACTTAATCCTAAATGATTACATATATAATGAATTGAAATTAAACATTAATCATCTGCTCAATTTTTTAAAAGAAAATAATATGTCATTACTGTTAATAAAAAAAATGGATATAGATATTACTGAAAATAAGTTATCGATAATTAATGGATAAATAAATGCTAAAAATAGCCAATAAATATATAATTCTTTTTTTTATTTTTATGTGTCAATATAGTTACAGCTTTACATCTTCATTGTCACCTGAGGATAAAATAAAGAAAATAGTTTTTATAGATAAGAATACTATAGAGAAAGATTTAATAGATATAATAATTCCTTTCAAAGGAAATAAAATAATTTCTATAGATAACTTTATCTATGGATATGTAAATATTTATTTAGCAAACATTTATAATGAAAGAAGAGAGTACTCTAAGGCTTCAGAGGCTATAAAAAAAGCATTTTATTATATTGATAAGTCAGTAGAAGTCGATATTACCAATTGGAGATCCAGATATTTAAGGTTACGTGTTGATGCTTTTGTTCCTGAATATTTGGGTCGTTGTGAGATCTCATTATTGGATAGTGATTATTTACTAGCCAACAAAGAGATAGATAAAAAATTAAAGTACATAATTAAATATATGCATGCAAAATCACTGAAGAATTGTAAAAAAAACACGGAATCAACCATCATTATAAATGAATTATTAAAAACAAATGATGATAATGAAATAATATCTAACCATGGGATAAATAATAATATACCATGGTTCCCCATTGAAATTAATCTTGTTATATCATACCTGGTAAGCGAAAAGAAATATGGTTTTTAATGGCTGCTACATTTATATTAAGTATTTGTTTAAAGTTTTCATCAGCATAGCAATGTTGAATAAAAAAATATTTTTTATTTTAATGGTTATTATTGCACTATTATTTTCTTCTTTGGGTGTAACTTCCAAAATATACTCATTACTTATAGATCAGGTATCCAGAGCTAATTTTGGTCATATTCAAATTTATAATAAGAATTATTTTTCAGCTGATCAATTTGATAGGGGGGAATTTAAAATAGAAAATTATAAAGAAGTAATACATGCTCTATCTATGGATAAATTTCTGGAAGATAAAGTATCTGATTATTCGGCTCAAGTAGAATTTACCGGAATTATTACAAATCCTGCCGCTAATAAATCTATCATTTTTTGGGGATTAGGTATTCAACCTGAGTCATCAATAAAAATAGGATCATATGATATAACTACATCAGGAAGTGACCTGTCAGAATTAGATGATAATGGTATCATTGTAGATGATGCCATTTTTCAATATTTGAATTTAAGGTATCAGTCCTCTGTCAGCATAGCAATTATTGATAGTACAGGTAAATTAAGATATTTTCCATATGAAGTCAGAGGGACGTTCAAAACGGAGTTAAAATCGACAATTCATAACCTTATAAAAATCCCATTGCGAACGGTTATTGACATATTTAAAAGTGATAGTGTTAATCACATAAACATTTTGTTAAAAAATACATCTGATATTAACGTGGTTGTAAAAAGAATAAATAAAATATCAGAAGAAAAAAATTTAAATATTAAATCGATTAATTATTTTAAATATCTACGTCTCCAGTCAGGGGATATTAACAAAATAAGCGTTGCATATTATTTTTTGTGTTTTTTAATAGTGGTTTTCTCACTTATTTTCCTTAGAAAAATTTATCATAAAATATTTTATAAAATAAAGAAAGATATTAAGCGATTGAATGTTGTCCACTTTTCTTATGGCAAGTTATTTTTCGGGCTGATAGTTCTCAGTGGTTTTATTATATTCAGTTTATCATTGTCATCAATAGTATTGGGTTTTTTATTTTTGTGTATATTACAAAGCGGAAAGGTAACTGATTTTTTTTACATTAATTCTGAATGTAAAGGCTTTTTTTATATAATGGATTATGATTTGTTTTTTACAATCCCTATATTACTGATGCTAAGTTCAATAATGATACTATTGATATTCTTTATCAAGAATATCAGGTGTTTTAATTTTGGAGTATATCATGACTAAACAACAAAATAATTGCATTCTTATCTTTCCCGGGCAGGGGATGCCATTCGTAGGTATGGGTAAACATGCTTATAATGAATCAATAAAAATTAAAGAAGTGTGGGATTGTGCCAGTGAAATATCGGGTTTTGATGTTTATAATTTATGTATGAAAGGGCCTATGAATAAATTGGTAAAAACCCGATATCAACAAGTCGCTGTTACTGCAACAAATATTGCAACATTATTGATGTTAAGAGAAAAGGTTCAATTTAATGAAGTTGGGTTTTCAGGCCACAGTGCTGGTGAATATTCTGCATTATTTGCATCTAATGTAATTGATTTGGAATCATTGTTTAAATTGATAAACTTCCGTTCTGAATTAATGCAGGGATTATCAGAAAGCAAAAAAGGTGTGATGTATGTTGTTAAAAATAAGTCTAATTCTGAAGTTGTAAATTTAATAGATCAGCAAGGGTTTAATGGAATAATAGAGATATGTTGTGATAACAGTAATAATCAGCAGGTTATTGGAGGAGAGATATTACATATGGAAAAATTTATTAATTACTTGTATAAAATAAAAGTCGAAAGTTTAAGGCTTAATGTCAATGGTGCCTGGCATACACGATTAATGGAAGATGGTAAAAAAACATTAGAATTTTATTTAAATGAATTTAAATTTTCTGCTCCGGAGCAAAAAATCATTATGAATTACTCAGCTAAAAATGCAGAAAGCTCAGAGGAAATAAAAATAAATTTGGTTAAACAACTAACAGAAACTGTCAGATGGAGAGAAACCATTGAAGAGTGGGTGAGTCAATATTGCCAAAACTTCATGGAAGTAAGTTGTAAAAAATCACTCTTTTATTTGGCTGTTGATTTTCCTGAAATTAAATCCATGATTCATTCAGGTCAATTTATAAAATAGGAGCACTAATGTATGTTTCCTAATTCAAGTTATTATTTAAAATCTCACCTGAGATCGGCAAAAAAACCTATAATGCTGGCTTCTGTGGTTTTAAGTTTATGTTTTATTAATAATCAGAATAATATTGGTTTTTTCGATTTATATGCTGGTGTGCTATCAATTTTCTTGGTTATTGTTATTAACTTATTTAGTAACAGCAAGGCTTATTGGATCTATTGTGTTTTTTCTAAGAAATTTAATATCAATTATACATTACCAGATAATTATAAATACTTTTTTTTTATAAAAAATAAAAAGGTATTTTTGTCTTTTTATATAGCTGTGTGTTTTTTAATAATTTATATTATATCATTTTTTCTATTTGTCGAAATAAGATTGAGCCAAGAGCTAATTATTTTAATTTTAGGTTTTATGGTGTTGCCATTATTATTAATGTGTTTTATGAAAGTTCTTAGCGAGTACAACCTTAATGAATCTTTAATATACCTAAATAACCATGCCGATAATGATGTGAGAAAGAAAAAAATGACAATAGGAAAAATTATTTTTATTGAAATTTTAGCTAGTATTTTCACCAATCTATTCATAGTTCCCCCTATTTTGGAGAGAAAGTCTTTTTTGTTGATTAATAATGGATTAGGTATTAGTTTCATTGTGTCAATGATTATCTTACTATATTCAATATTAATTGTTATGCTGTTTCTTTCAAAAAATAAAAGGATGTATGTATTGATGGGGTTTGTTTTACTACAAGAAATTGATACTAATGAAAATAATTTTAAAAAACCTAAAACACCGGGTAAAATATTGACATTTCTTATAATACCTCCTTTTGTAGTTATTACTTCTTTTTTATTCTCCTTTATACACTCTCCCTATAATGCAGCGATGATATATCTATTATGCCTTATTCCTGTTTATTTTATTTATTACAGAATCAGAATGAAGGTTTTACATAACGATCTACTGCATGCTTTTGATATGGTGTTACGTTTAAATGCACTTAATAGCTCAATAAAATAGTTGTCTGAGAATGTCACTGAACTGGTGGCTGTGCCGGCGTTGTGTAACGAACTGTACGTCAGCCGCAGCACCCTGTAGATTGTCTTCTGGCAGGTCAGTCCGGCTTGTTTGAAAAGCTGTTGTAAAATCCCGTCACTGATCTCATTTTTAGCATCTTACTGTGAATATTTTCCATATAGAGAATTTAAATATTCAATTAGTTCTATATTTATTAATTGGCTATTTATAATTCTACTGAGCAATGGAGTATTCAGGTATGAAAAACCGCAACAACATTCTGCTGTCAGCGTTAATTTCTCTCTTTATGGCCCCGGCTTTTGCACTTCCTTCCGTGACGGTTCTGGCAACCGGCGGCACAATTGCCGGTGGCGGGGACTCGTCGGTTTCTTCCGGTTATCAGGCCGGAAAGGTCGGGGTAAATGCTTTGATTGATGCGGTGCCGGAAGTTAAGACACTGGCGGCTCTCAGTGGTGAGCAAATTGTAAATATCGGTTCACAGGATATGAATGACAAGGTGTGGCTGATGCTGGCAAAGGAAATTAACCGGACATGTGATAAAACGGACGGATTTGTGATCACACACGGCACGGATACGCTGGAGGAAACCGCGTACTTTCTTGATCTGACCGTATCATGCCGTAAACCGGTTGTACTGGTGGGGGCAATGCGTCCGTCTACTGCACTGGGCGCGGATGGTCCGCTGAATCTCTATAATGCGGTGGTTCTGGCCACCGATAAATCGGCGGCAGATCGCGGCGTTCTGATGGTGATGAATAACAAGGTGATCAGCGGGCGTGATGTGGTCAAAATGAATACAACGGAAGTTCAGGCGTTTGAAGCGGTGAATGCCGGTGATACCGGATTTATTCATAACGGCAAAGTGACCTATTATCAGGCTGCACCGCTTCGGCAGGCCGGTGCGGTGTTTGATATCAGTAAACTCAGCGAACTTCCGAAAGTCGGCATTGTTTATAATTATGCCAATGCTTCCGATGCCCCGGTAAAAGCACTGCGGGAAGAAGGAAATGCCGGGATGGTCAGTGCCGGTGTGGGTAACGGCAATATGTACAAAGGTATTTTTGATGCATTAGCCGCTGCATCCAAAGATGGTGTGGTGGTTGTCCGCGCCAGCAGAGTGCCGTCCGGTTATACAACACGTAACGCGGAAGTGGATGATGATGCATACGGCTTTGTGGCTTCCGGCAGGCTGAATCCGCAAAAAGCCAGGGTATTACTGCAATTGGCACTGACGCAAACCAATGATCCGCAGAAGATTCAGTCATTTTTTGAAAAATATTAATTAAGGAATTTTCAGGCCGCAACCATCAGTGTACAGGGGTTGCGGCTTTTTATTATCTGATCTGTTTTTATCTTTTGGTGTTATGTTATATCATAACAATTTCAGGGTTTAAGATGATAGTTGTCATTAATGATAATTAACAAATGAAACAAAAAAGATACAGGTGCCTACAGAAATTTAAAGAAAAAGACGTCCGAATCTGTTCGTATTCACAAAGCGGGAAAAAGAACTGTTCTCATATTTACCCATTGAATTCACTCAGTATATTGTCAGATTCTGAGTCAGGGTAACTCTGTCTTCACGGCATGTATCACAACAAAATAATAAAAGAGAAATATATGAAATCAATTAAGTTTGCATTGGCACCGTTATCCGCCATGGTGCTGTTATCGTTCTGTGCGCAGGCCGGAACACAAGGGAATAATGATGACACCATTATTGTCAGATCCTCAACGATTGAATCCACTACTGTTAATGAACTGGCCGACTACGGGAATAAATTACAGGTTATTACCCGTGAGGAAATTCAGCGTTCAGGGCCGTCATCCGATTTAAACCAGGTATTACAGCAATATGTGCCGGGATTATATGTCTCTTTGGGACAGGGAGCTTACGGTTACGGGAAATATTCTTTTATGGGCGGCCGCCCTGATGACACCTTAATTCTGATTGATGGTGTCCGTCTGAACAACCGCCTGTTCGGCGGGATCTATCTTGATACCCTGCCGCTGATCGCGATTGACCGTATCGAAGTATTACAGGGGGCGCAGAGCCTCTCTTTCGGGACTCAGGCGATCAGCGGTGTGATTAATATTGTCACTAAAAAACCGACCTCAGAAGTGCTGTCCGGCGAATTCAGTGTCGGCGCGGATACTGACAAAGGCCGCTACGGGGAAGGCTATATCGGGAAAGCGTTTGATAACGATATCGGCAAAACCGGTCTGATGGCGTGGATAACCCGCAGTAAATCAGACGGTTATCAGCCGTATCGCGACAGTGATTATAACGGCACGATTGGTCAGAAAAAACGTGGCTATGATGTGACATCTGTCGGTGTCCAGGTCACCCAGACCATAGCGGATGCAGCGCAGCTACAGGGATTCTACCAGTATACGCAGGCCGACCTGGATATGGTGTCCCCGAATCATCACCGTCAGGCGATGAATAAACGTGACCACCATCTGGCGACACTCTCTTTTGAGCATTTCCTGACGCAGGACACCAGTTACTCAATCCGTGCGCATCTTAATGACTGGAATACGCACTATGACCGCAGCCGTTATCTGGCAGACGGCTCCGTGGATATTCAGAATGACGGTTCTTACTGGGGATTCCGGGACTACGGCATCCAGGCGCAGATCAAATCTTACCTGTTAGGGGATAATGAGTTTGTCCTTGGCACAGATAACCAGTGGTACAAAGGTAAAGATGAGGTTATGAAGATTGAAACAGATACCGCAAAAGCGAATGCTGTTTATCTTCAGGTGCGTCCGGATGTGCCGGTGTTACCGGAACTGAAACCAAGCCTCGGTGTGCGTTATGAGCGTTTTGAAGGCGGGCAGGATGCCACCGTCTGGATGGCGAGCACCAAATATGAAGTAAATGAAAAACTGAACCTGCGCGGTCAGGTGGGAACCGCATTTAAACTGCCGAACGCCGAGCAGCTGTTTGTGAATGATGAAAGTAAGCAAACTGTCGGTGATGCCAACCTGAAAGCGGAAACCAGTAAAAACATCGAAGCCGGTTTTGATTATCTGACGAAGTGGGAAAATGGTGGGGCATGGCAGTTCGGCGCAACGGCCTATGCCCGTGAAATCAATGATTTAATCACTACAGTGAAAGTCGGTAAATATGACAAATGGGTGAACGGCGACGGCGAAATCCGTACCAAAGGTGTGGTACTGGCCACCAAACTGAACTTCAATGAGTCCTGGTATGTATCCGGGGATATCACCCGTAACTGGCTGGATACCAAAAACGGCGCGACACTCAACGACATTCCTGAGCTCTTTACCCGGGGCCGTGTCGGTTATGATGCACCGGCGAAACAGTGGGGCGCGGAACTGGCTGCCCGTTATGTGGGAGAACTGAAATCCGGCAATGATACCTACGGTCATTACACCGTATTTGATGCCAGTGCCTATCTGTATGTTGATCACGCGCAGCAGCATAAATTCACGCTGCTGGTGGAAAACCTGTTTGACCGCGATTACCCTGCGGGGCTGACCAGCAACGGCCTTGAAAAAGTGGATAACCTGGGTCGTCCGTTAACCGCTGAACTGCGTTACACCTACCGTTTCTGAGGACACTGAGCTATGGGAAAGAATGTCACACTGTATCTGAACACGTTGCAGAATGGGGCGTGCTTATCTGCGGATTTCTGGCTGTCTCTCAGTGAAAAAGGCTTTCCCGGTGATACCGCCTGCTGTTCTGACAGCAGGACGGTATTGTATCAGCTGGCGGAAATGGTCACACCGGATACCCGTTGTGTTCTGCTGATGGTCCTGACGGACCCCGCGCAATCCGGTGAAAAACTGATGTCTCTGACTTCCGCACTGGTGAAGGCGATCGCGGATCATTACCCGCAGTTACGGGTATTCCGGAGTTTGTGTGTACTTACCGGGGCGGATGCGGCGACAGATGCAAAACAGGCCGGCGATGTGATAACGGAACTGGAAAAGCAATCAGACAGCCGCAGGCCAAAAGCGGAATCGAATCCGGACTGGGATAAAACACCGCCGTATCGTTATCACCTTTTCTTCTGTATGGGGCCGCGCTGTGTCTGCCGTGGTGCCAAATCACTGCTGATGCAGCTGCGTCATCAGCTTGCGGCTCGTAACCTGTTTGAGAATGAAAACGGAGTACTGCTGACCCGCTCTCACTGCCAGTATCCCTGCAATCAGGGGCCGCTGGTGACGGTATACCCGGATAATTTATGGTACCGGCTGACCACCCCGGAAGAAATTCACCTGTTTGTCTCTGAACAGATAGAGCAGGGAAGAGTGGTTCCGTCATTGCTGGCAGAGCATAAATAAGATGAGGATTGCCCGGTATGTTGTTAGTGCGGTGTTTCTGCTGTTATCCGCAGGTGGCGCCGCGGGAAACCGTTGTGCGCCGCTGTGGGATAAACCTGTACCGCCGCAGCATATTATCGCCATGAACCAGCATGCCGCCGATATGGTTCTGGCGCTGGATGCCGGACAGCAGATGCTCGGCGTGAGTTATATTGATGATTCAGCTGAGGCAGTAAAATCCGGGCGTTATCATGGCATTCCGGTCTTTTCGGCCAAATACCCCGCCACAGAGAAACTGATCGCCTCCGGGGCGGATTTTGTCGTGGCCGGGTTTTCCTCTGCCTTTATGGCGTCAATGGGCGGACAGGATGACCTGCAACGTGCCGGTATCGGCAGCTATCTGATGGCATTTGCCTGTGAACGTCAGGCATACAGCGGATTTGACAGTATTAAAATTGATTTACACCGGCTGGGACTGATCCTCGGGCGGGAAAAAGAAGCGGATGCTGCCGTTGCCCGTATTGATGCCATGCTGGCACAGGTCAAAGCCTTACCACCGCTGCCCCGTAAACCAACGATTTTTTACCTCGACAGTCAGAGTGACACCCTGATGTCACAGGGGAAAAAAGGGTTTATGACAGAAATCATCACCCTGGCCGGGGGTGAAAATGTGTTTATAAACATGCCGATGGCGGGTATTCACGTCTCCCCGGAAACGCTGCTGGATAAACAGCCGGATTATATCATCCTCGCGGATGCGGTCTGGTCACCGGCGGAAAAGAAAAAAAACTGGCTGGCAAATCATCCGGCACTGTCTCACCTCGACGCAGTCAAAAACGGGCGCTACATTGTCATCCCGTTCAGCGGCGTTTATCCCAATGTGAAAAGCCCGGATGTGCTGCTGACGATAGCGGAAGCCGTCAGGAAGTAATACGGACGGAACACGGTTTTATTCGGTTCTGTCGCATTAAGGCTCGCAGAGCCATCAAACCGGCCACAGAAACATTATCAGGCAACCAGCAGACGGAATTGGTCTGCACGAGTCCGATGACTCTCGTCTGCATCAGAAAACTGATTTTTTCTCAGCATGTGTATCAATTCAATACCGGCTGATGGCCTGTGCAAAGAAACGTCGGGCTGCCTTTGCATCCCGTTGACGGGTCAGCAAAAAATCGACCGTGTTACCGGCAGGGTCAATGGTGCGGTACAGATAGCGCCATTGCCCTTTGATTTTGATATACGTTTCATCGATATGCCATTTTCGACTGACCGGGCGCTTATAACGATGAGCTGCTTGGGTTATCAGCGGTACTAACCGCAGCACCCATCGGTGCAGGGGGGAATGAGCAACTGCAATGCCCCGTTCTGCTATCATCTCTTCCAAATTCGGCTCAGTGAATACGCCGGATACCGGCGTACACATTGGGGTGCCGGGCATTAATACTTAGGATTAAGACTATTCTGCATTTTTCCATATCGTTCTAATGTCAACTAACGCATTTTGATGCTATAGAAAGAGCAAAGTGATACATGGAGAGCTAATTAACTATCTACTTGTATTCTGTGTAATAAAAAATACATTTTTATACATAATACAAAGGGACTTTAAATGATCACAAAAAGATTTTACTTCACCCAATTAGCTGACTTGAGAGTGGAAGGGGTTGGAGCACTTAACGCTAGCTACTCAATATCATTGATAGTAAACGAAGAAGATAATGAGAAAGAAAAAAAATTAAAAGTATCAGCACTAGGTAAAAGTAACGCAGCAAAAGCAGCAGGATCAGGGAAATTATTATTTTGGTGCAAAATAACAACAAATTTAAATAACAATGAATACATACTTAAAATAAATAAAAAAGAGTCATGGGCAATTGGTATAGATGATATACCAATTGGCAGTGTTGAATTTGCTCTTTTAAAAACACCAACAAGACCAGAGTTAACTATTGAGTTTGGTTATATTTATGACGCTGGATATGCAGGTGGTGCAGTCCCATTCCCTCATAGTTCAAAAAGAACTATAAAATTAACTAACTTCAAGTGGTGACAATAATGATAAAAAGTAAATTCATATTATTCCTGCTATTCATACTAGCAAGCAATGCATTTTCATCTGTAGATACAGAGAGTTCTGTGAAGTATGTATCAGATTTGATTTTGAAGATACCGTTTTCCGAAAACCAAGTGGAAAAAGATGAAATACTAAATAAAATAAAGGAAATAAAAAATAAAAATCCGTCAAACACTAGCATATTCAATATGTATATTAACGCACTTGTTTCTAACAAAAAATATAGTCAAGCCTTATTGGAAATGGATGCGGTTAAAGACACAGGCAAAAATGACGAGATTTATTTATTAAAGTGCATGTTAAAAGATAGACTAGAGGAAATGAGTCATGAATGCTATAACTCATTCATAAAAACCAAGGAGCAGCATAATAAAAAGGATGTTGATTACATCATGGCATTATACTTATCAGGTAGCGATAAGTATAAAGCAGCAAAAGAAGAATATATAAAAAATAGTAGTTTGTCAGGTGATTTCGACCTTATTGAAAGTAAAAAACCAAAAGAAATCTTGTTGGAATTTTTTCCATAACACCCTCTCAGAGGGGGCAGTTTGGATATAGATAATTATTGTACGGTAAGCCTGTTTTTTGAACAGGTTACCTATGGAAATAGGGTATACTCCCGCGCTATACGCCGTTTTCCGTGGATTTTGGGTTCTGTCGCATTAAGGTTCGCAGAGCCATCAAACCGGCCACAGAAACATTATCAGGCAACCAGCAGACGGAATTGGTCTGCACGAGTCCGATGACTCTCGTCTGTATCAGAAAACTGATTTTTTCTCAGCATGTGTATCAATTCAATACCGGCTGACAGGATTTGTGCACCCCGGAAGGATTTAAATCCCAACATCGGGCGACTTCGGCGCCTGATGGCACGATGGTTCTGTTCAATCCGATTATTGAGATACTTATTTTGTCGCACGGTGATCGGCTTATAATGTCTGAATCCGGTATTAAATCCGCCGATAGCTTTACGGTTGGCGCCGCTTTTATCAATTGTCATCGTCAGCGGACAGGGATGCCGGCTGATAGCCTGTGCAAAGAAACGCCGGGCTGCCTTTGCATCCCGCTGACGGGATTGAGTCCGGTTTTCTTGTATTCAATGCCGGGTGTATTGTGACGGTCAGTATTGCGGATAACAGAACGGGGCACTTTGCGTGCCCCGTAAGGAATAAAACCACATTTGTTTATTGATCAGATAGCCCAGCCGCCCGCATAGAACGCGACTAACACGATGGCGATAATCACAGTTCCGGTGTTGAGTTTGCGCCACTCTTTTGCCACCAGACGGCCGATGACCAGGGTGACATAGCCCAGCATAATACCGGTGACGATATTACAGGTCAGGACGATAAAGACCGCGCACACCAGGCCGGACATGGCATCGACAGAGTCGTCAAAATCCAGTTTTGCCACATTACTCAGCATCAGCAGGCCGACATACATCAGAGCCGGTGCCGTTGCATAACCCGGGATCAGGTAAGAGAGCGGTGAGAAGAACAGGATCAGCAGGAACAGCACGCCGACTGTCACGGCTGTCAGGCCGGTTTTACCGCCTGCGGCTGTCCCTGCGGCGGATTCAATATACACCGCCGCCGGAGAGGCTCCCACCACCCCGGAGATAATGGAGCTGACGGAGTCCACGGTCAGCGCTTTGCCGCCGTTGATAATCTGATTATCTTTATCCAGCAGGTTTGCCTGCCCGGCCACCGCACGGATGGTGCCTGTGGCGTCGAACACGGCGGTCATCACCAGCGCCAGCACACTCGGCAGAACGGCAGTTTGCAGAGCGCCCATAATATCCATACTAAATATCAGGGAGTTACCGTCTTCACCACTCAGTGACGGCATGGCGATCAGCCCCTGATAGGTGACGTTCGGGTCAACAATCAGGCCGATAACCGAAATCCCGATAATGACCAGCAGGATCCCGCCCGGCACATGCATTTTTTCCAGACTGACAATCACCGCCAGACCGACCAGTGACATCGCCACCGGGAAGGACGTAAATGCCCCCATTGCCACCGGCAAACCTTCCAGCGGGTTTTTGATGACAAGGCCGACGCCGTTGGCGGCAATCAGCAGTAAAAACAGGCCGATACCAATCCCGGTGCCGTGGGCTATCCCCATCGGCAGGTTTCGCAGGATCCAGTTTCGCACCCCGGTAACGGAAATCAGGGTAAAAATCACCCCCATCAGGAAGACCGCGCCGAGAGCCACCGGAATACTGATTTGCTGCCCGAGCACCAGGCTGAACGCGGTAAAGGCGGTGAGTGAAATAGCACAGCCGATGGCCATCGGCAGGTTTGCCCACAGTCCCATCATGATGGAGCCGATACTGGCGACGAGACAGGTGGCAACAAATATGGCACCCGGCGGGAACCCGGCCTTGCCGAGCATGGAAGGTACGACGATGACAGAATAGACCATGGCGAGGAAGGTGGTGACGCCTGCCAGAATCTCCCGTTTGACGCTGCTGCCGCGGGCGGAGATTTTAAAGTACGCATCAAGTGCGCCTTTCGCTGCCGCCCCGGTGTTATCCGGTGTTGTATTATCAGACATAATTGCAGACCCCGAGAATGAAATGAAAATGTGTTTTAATCACAGCATTGGTGTGCGTCAGGTCCGTTCATAGACCAGGCGTCCATCGATGTAAGTCCGGTAAATCGTGCGGTCATCACCAAGCGCAATCATCACAAACAGTTTCTCCGCCAGCGTGCGTGAGTTGTCATAACGCAACTGCTGGAGCGGGGTGGCGGTCGGTTCAAGTACCACAAAATCCGCTTCTTTGCCGGCGGCAAAGTTACCGATACAGTTATCCAGTCCTAATGAATGCGCGCCGCCGAGGGTAGCGAGATAAAATGCTTCAAAGGCGGTTAAGCAGGTTTTCTGCAACTGCATCACTTTGTAGGCTTCACTCAGTGTCTGCAGCATGTTGAAGGTTGTTCCGGCACCGACATCGGTACCAATCCCGACTTTGACTTTCTTCGCCAACGCCTTTTTCAGATTAAACAGGCCACTGCCGAGATAGAGGTTTGATGTCGGACAAAATGCCGCCGCTGAGCCGGTGTCATGAAGGCAATCCCACTCTTCTTCCTTAAGGTGGATACAGTGCGCAAACACGCTGCGTTCGCCGGTCAGTCCGTAATGGTGATAGACATCCAGATAGTTTTTACTGTCCGGATAGAGTTCTTTTACCCACTCAATTTCTGCTTTATTTTCATTAAGGTGAGTGTGAACCCAGGTATCCGGATATTCTTCGCGCAGCCGCTGACACACCGCCAGTTGTTCCGGGCTGGAGGTCGGCGCGAAACGCGGGGTGATGGCATAGAGCAGGCGTCCTTTTTTATGCCAGCGTTCGATCAGTTCCTTACACTCTTTGTAGCTGCTTTCCGGTGTGTCGGTGAGATAGTCCGGCGCGTTTCTGTCCATCATCACTTTACCGGTGATGAGGCGCATATTGAGCTGGTTTGCCGCATCAAACAGCGCGTTGACCGATTCCGGATGAACGGTACTGAAGACCAGCGCGGTCGTGGTACCGTTCCGCAACAGCTGTTTGATAAAAAACGCCGACATTTCACGGGCGTAATCAATATCCTGATACAGTTTTTCCGTCGGGAAAACATGGCGGTTCAGCCATTCCAGCAACTGCTCGCCGTGAGCGCCGATCATCTCACTCTGCGGATAGTGAACGTGGGTATCAATAAAGCCCGGCACCACCAGTTTCCCGGTGTAATCGCGGACACGGACGGTTTCCGGGATCAGATGCTTCCCGTCTTCCCACTGTCCGGACCACTCTATTTTTCCGTGCCGGATTAGCATTAGCCCGTCATCGATCAGGCGGACTGCATCGGGCAGATCGTCCATCGAGGTCACTACGCGGGTGATATCCAGAAACTTCCCGCGTACCGCTTTGACGGTATGTTCAGACGACATAGCTGACTCCTCTGCTTACAAAAAGCCCTCACCGGAACCGGTGAGGGCGGGGTAGGTTTAATTACATTTTGCCCAGGCCGCGCAGGATTTTCTCCGGTGTGAAGTGCCACTCACGCAGCCAGACACCGCAGGCATCGTGAATTGCAGTGGCGATGGCCGGTGCCGCGCCGTTCACCGCGATTTCCGAGATGGATTTCGCGCCATACGGGCCGACTTTGTCATCACTCGGCACCAGGAAGGCACGGAAATCACGCGGGATGTCGCCGATCTTCGGTGCGCCGTAGGTTTTCAGGTCGCGGGTCAGCGGTATACCTTTGGCGTCGTAGCGGATCTCTTCTGACATACTGTGGCCGATAGCACGCATGGAGGCACCATAAATCTGACCTAAGGCCAGATCCGGGTTCACCGGCGTACCGCAGTCGAGCAGAGCATAGAATTTATCCAGACGGATTTCACCGGTACGGGTGTTTACCGCCACTTCAGCAAAGTTCGCCCCGTACGGGAAGGCAAAGTCCGGTGTGATATAACTGGCGTTCGCCACCAGCACACCAAACCCGGTACCGCCTTCGGCAGAGTGAGCCAGATCCCCGAAGGTGATTTCGCCTTTCTTACCGCGCACTACACCCGGCGCGGCCAGGGTGACATCCTCCGCCGGCTCGCCGATTTGTGCCGCACCGTGGAACAGGATTTTTTTGCGCAGATTCTCTGCCGCCATTTTCGCCGCATTACCGGAGAAACAGGTACCGGAGGAGGCATACGCGCCTTTATCGAACAGTGCGTGGTCAGTATCCCCGGAGATAACATGGACATCATCCGGGCAGCAGCACAGCACTTCGGCGGTCAGTTTTTTGACCACTGTATCGAGGCCGGTACCGATATCCGCCCCACCGGAGTGGACGATAAAGGTACCGTCAGATTCCAGCTTGACCATACAGTTTGCCTGGTCGATATCCGGAATCCCGGATTTCTGCATGATGATGGCCACGCCGCGTCCGGTTTTCCAGTCGCCGTCCTGTTTGCGCGGGGAATCCCAGTCTATAAGCTCACGACCTTTTTTCAGGATCGGGCCGAGGGCGCAACTTGCGGCGGTCGGTACGGATGTCGGCATTTTACCTTCCCCGATAGCACCGAGGATCTTCAGTTCCTGGCCTTCATGTACACGGTTGGTTTCAATCAGATCCAGCAGATCGATATTCAGCTCTTTTGCCAGTTCGGCCAGGATCATGGTCAGGGCGAAATTACCTTTCGGTGCCCCGTAACCCTGATACGCACCGGTCGGGCAGATGTTGGAGTAGTAAGTGGTGACCTGAAAATCCACGTTATCACACGGGTAGAGCGGCAGTGACAGCGCCGGGCCGTTACTCGGTACAGTGAGTGAGTGGTTACCGTAAGGGCCGGTGTTCGCCAGGAATTCCATATTGATGGCGGTGATTTTCCCGTCTTTTTTCGCGCCGAGTTTCACTTTCACTTTCGCCACATGGCGGCTGGTGTTCGCGATAAATTCTTCTTCACGGGTATAGCGGAATGACACCGGGCGGCCGGTGACATACGTTGCCCACGCACAGACTTCTTCCAGCAGGATATCCTGCTTGGAACCGAAACCGCCGCCGACACGCTCTTTGATTACATGTACTTTGTTCTGTTTCAGGCCGAGAATACGCGCCACCTGACGGCGTAAATGCCACGGTACCTGAGTGGAAGCGTGGATCACCAGACGGTCGCCGTTCATGTAGGTGTAGCAGATATGCGGTTCGGTCGGGCACTGCTGAACCTGGCGGGATTCATAGGTGCGTTCGATGATGGTATCCGCTTCCGCGAAACCTTTATCCAGATCCCCGATATGACCGTGAACACCTGCGGCAATGTTTTTGCACGGTTTTGCGCCGATCGGGAAGTTAATCTGTAAATGTTCGCCGCGATCTGCCGCGTTTTTGTTCTGCTCTGCCAGATCCGCCGGAGCGCCATTGACATAAATCACCGGTTCATCATGCACCAGCGGTGCGCCGTCTGCTTTGGCTTCATCGATAGACATTACCGGTTTCAATACATCGTATTCGACTTCAATTAAAGATAATGCTTTCAGTGCAATCGCTTCATTTTCTGCCACAACCGCAGCCACACGGTCACCGACGTGACGGAGTTTTTTGCCGAACATACGGCGGTCAAGCGGAGACGGTTCCGGCGCACTCTGCCCGCCCGGGGTGTAATACACATCCGGACAGTTTTTGTGGGTGATCACATGCACCACGCCAGGCAGCACTTCTGCTCTGCTGACATCCAGACGGGTAATAAGCGCGTGTGCGTGCGGGCTGCGCAGCATTTTAATGACACAGGTATTGGCCGGAATGCGGTCTTCCACATAGCACGGTTTTGCCTGCACCATAACGGCAGCGTCGGTTTTCGGTGTGACTTTCCCGACAACCGTCAGGTCATCACGGAAAACCGGTGCGCTGTCTGCTTTGTAGTGCGGATCTTTGCAGCGTTTCACCAGCAGATCAATCACCTGATAAAACTGCTGATAACCGGCGTCACGGCTGAACAGACCGGAAAGTGCATCATCAATCTGGCCGCGATCGGGTTCCGGAATGCGTTTGATCAGGTCAGTCAGGATCAGGGCGGCGGCCGGGTCATTGTAACCGGACTGGATCACACCCACATCCACCATGGCCTGCTGAACATCACTCAGCTCATTCCATTTACCGAGTGATTCGGCGGTTTCAATGACTGCACCTTCCAGTTGTGCGGCGATCAGCAGTGATGCGTTGACAACACGGCCGTTGAATAAAATAGCATCAGACCCGGCGAAACCATAGCCGTCATCACTGTTACGCACTGAGTGCATACCCAGGCTGAACAGAATGTTGCGGACGTTTTCGCCCGGAATGCAATCGGGCGAATGCGGGGTGCCGTTAAGTATAAAATGGACATTCATTTCTTATTCCTCCCCCATTTGCCGGCAGTCTGTCAGCAGGTCTGAAACTAAAATTCCGGTGATGTAGCGTTTATATTCTTCACTGCCCAGTAAATCCGTTTTCGGATTCACGGCCTGACTGACGGCCTTCTCCAGCGCTTCCCCGCTGAGATTTTTCGCCTCAACCTGTGGCAGACGGCTGATGCCGCAACCGACACCGTCCACTGCGATCCGCTGCTCATTATTGCCGGTCAGTGCGACAGCGGCAGTGACCACCGCCCAGCCGTCAGCGGTTTCGCGGACAGTACGGGTGGCACAGCGGCGGAACGGATCCTGTAAAATCAGATGAGTGATCAGGCGGCCATCAGGTGCTGCGAGATAGCTTTCCAGCGAAATCACATCATTGCCGGCAAGCTGAACCTGCGCATCCAGAACCAGCAGCACCGGCAGCAGAGCATGTTCACGCTGACAGGCAGCGATCTCCCCGCCGATAGTGGCCTGGTTACGGATATGGCGTGAGTAGACAAAACCGAGCGCGTCATACAGTGCACGCGGGATAAGCGGGCTTTCACGCAGCGCTTCCAGCGTGACAACCGCGCCGATACGCAGAATACCGTCCTGCCATTCGATGGACTTCAGCGGCAGCAGTGATAGTGAGATAGCGACAGTGCGATCAGTTTTAGTCGGCGCCGCATTCAGTTTACTGCCGCCGGCAAACCAGACGGCGCTTTCCTGAAAGCGTTGTTTCAGCTCAGTTGCCTGCGTTAATGTGGCAGGGCGGAAAAATTGTTCGATCATGGGTTACCCCTACATTGCTCTTCAGACCTGCGGCAGTGCCGCAGGTCATCGTTTTTTATTACAGCGCGTCCATCCGGGCCCACAGCTTTTTCGCGGCTTTGCGTGCTTGTGCAAAGAGCGGTTCGATATCAAACGGGAACTGACGGTTTTCATATACCATCACGCCATCCACCATCACGCTGTTCACACTGTTGGAGCCCAAACCAAAGGCCAGGTGACCCGGCAGGTTATCCCCGGCGAACGGTGTCGGTGGTGTGTAATCACAGATGGTCAGGTCAGCCTGATAACCGGCTTCCACGCGGCCGAACTGTTTGCCGAAGTTACGTGCCAGTAAGCGGTTACCGTTCCACAGGAAACGGGTGAAGCTGTCCGGCCACATAGAGCCGCCTGCATCGCGGTGTTTGAAGAAGGCAAATTTCATTTCTTCTAACATATCGGAGCCGATACCGTCTGTGCCGAGTACCACGTTGTTGTAGTCACCCAGACGGTGGTTGTAGCCGACGTGGTTGTTCATATTGGATCGGGCGTTGTGAACCAGGAAGCCATCTTTTTTATTCAGCAGCTCAATATCTGCGGAAGAAAGATACAGGCCGTGGGCGATCAGGGTTTTTTCATCAATCAGATCGAACTCATCCAGACGGATCAGCAAATCCTTGCCGTATCTGTCGTGGCTGAAAGAGACGTCATAGCTGTCTTCCGCAGCATGAATGTGCAGACCGCGGCCGGTTTTTTTAATCGCCTCACGCAGCATTTTCAGGCCTTCATCCGCCACGGTAAACGGCGCGTGTGCCCCGATGTGTGCTTCCACCAGGTAGCGGGATTTACCGCTTTTGCGTTCGCTGTCGATAAGCTCTGCAAAGGCGATATTTTCCTCAACCCCGGCTTCCAGCTCTTTCAGGCCGCCGTTGCGGTCAGTGGTTTCGTAGCAGGTCATGCCGCGCAGACCGGCTTTCAGGAAGCCGTCACGCAGGGTTTTCAGGGAACCGGCGATATAGTCCGGCGAGGCGTGGTGGTCAATCACCGATGTACAGCCGCTTTTAATGGCTTCGAGAGAACAGATAAGACCACTGTAATAGAGCGATTCTTCATCCAGCGCGCGGTCGAGACGCCACCACAGATTTTTCAGGGTGGAGATAAAATCCGGGCTCGGCGCGATATTCGCCATGATTCCGCGCGACAGGCCGGAATAGAAGTGGTTATGGGAGCAGACTATCCCCGGCATCACCAGCTTGCCGTTCATTTCTTTAACTTCCGCGCCCGGGTAACGGGAGTGTAACCCGTTACCGACAGCAGCAATTTTGTCACCTTCAATGGCGATATCGATACCTTCGCGGATCCCCGCCGGTTCGAATTCAGTGATGGTGGCATTTTTCAGTATCAGCATAATTATTTCTCCACCCGGCCTAACAGATAACGATAGTGTTTATGGACGTGGCTCATGATGCGGCACATCTCTTCCAGTTCCTGAGGAACATTACCGAACTCCCCGTCAGCACCCAGCTGTAATTTGCTGACCTTGCCGTCCTGGCGGACGGTAAAGGAACTGCCGTCAGCCAGGAAGCCCGGGTTGGTACTGTTTTCAAAGTCTTCCGGCAGACTGAAGATAGTGACTTTGTCTTTGTACGGCTTGCCCTGCCACGGACAGAACTGGGCACAGTTGCCGCACTCGTTACACATCGCATCCAGGTGCAGGGTCTGATAACGGTTACGGAAGCCCGGAATCGCCACAGAAATGTTGGCGCGGTTCGGGCACACATCCACACATTTCGCACAGATGTAGTTACATTCCAGGCAGCGCTCTGCTTCCTGTTTCACGAACGCCCCGCGGTCGCTGCTGTCCGCCATCTGTACGGCGATGGCGCCTTTACGGTCAGTGATATCCTGCGGATCAACATTGAGCCGGTATTTGTCGCTGTAGTGAGAGAGGATATTTTCTCGCTCCAGAATGGCATCCGTTGCACGGCCCGCATCACCGATAGCGGCCACGATAGAGGACGGGCCGCTCTGCACGTCACCAATCAGGAACACATTGGCGCGGGTGGTTTCACCGCTGTTGCGGTACACCGCCGGCCAGCCGTCTTCACCTATCGGCACGCCGATTTGTGACAGTACTTCGCAGTCCTGCTGCTCGCCGATAGCGGTGATCACGCTGTCGATTTTCAGTATGACGGTCTCTTCTGTCGCCACAGGACGGCGGCGGCCTGACTCATCCGGCTCACCCAGTTTCATGGTGCGGACCACCAGGGTACCGTCAGCCTTAAACTGCTCCGGATTGTGCAGAAACATGAATTTCACATCATCTTCAACCGCTTCTTCATACTCTTCCGGCCAGGCCGGCATTTCCGCCTGAGAACGACGGTAGATAATGGTCACATCTTCCACACCGGCAACGCGTTTGGCAGCGCGGGCACAGTCCATGGCGGTGTTACCGGCACCGATGACGGCAACATGTTTGCCCATTTTCAGCGGTGCATTATTGTTGTAATCATGCAGGAACGGCAGGGATTTATAGACGTTGCGGTTATCACCGGCGAGCTTCACGCCGCTGTTTTTGTTTGTCCCGATCCCGACCAGCACATAGGTGAAACCCTGTTCCAGCAGTTTATCGACGGTCAGATGCGGGTCACAGCCGTATTCAAATTTCACGCCGTGTTCGGCGACGAACTGAATATCGTGCTCAATAGTTTCACGCGGAATACGGAAGTGCGGGATGATATTCGCCACCACACCACCGGCATTGGCTTCTTTTTCAAACACCGTCACCGGATGACCGGCACGGGCGAGGAAATACCCGGCTGCCAGACCCGCAGGACCGGCACCAATCACCGCTACCGGGTTTTTATCACCGGAACCGGCCGGTTTGTGCCAGCGGGCTTTGTACTCTTTCCAGCCTTTTTCCACCGCCACTTTTTTCAGTTCGCGGATGTTCAGTGCACTTTCGTAATCCAGACGGGTGCAGTTGTACTGGCACTGGTGATCGCAGATATGACCGGTGATGGCAGGCAGGGCGTTACGCTGGTAAATCAGTTCCAGTGCATCCGCATAGCGGCCTTCGCCCAGCAGACGGATATATTCAGGGATATCCTGTTTGATGGCACAGGCTGTCACACACGGTGCGACATAACAGTCAATCAGCGGCAGCGGGCCGCCCGCATCGATTTCCTGGTCTGATTTCCAGTGTTTCTGGGTATACTCCATGCTGACGGCGCGTTCCGCCAGGGCGTTCAGTTTACCCACATCAATCTGTGTCATACCCCACGCATCAGATTCATCCAGCTCCCGCAGACATTCGGTCTGGCGCATATAGCCGCCGGGTTTCAGCAGATCAGTTGCCATGGTAATAGGGCGGATACCGGATTCAAAAATATCGCGGATATTGAACTTGCTGGCACCGCCGGAGTAGGAAACCGGCAGTTTGCCGTCAAAATGACGGGAGAGCAGCGCGGCAACATTTATGGAGAGCGGGAACAGTGCGCGGCCGGACATATACATCTCTCCGCCCGGCAGACGTCCTTTGTTATTGATGGTACCGAGGGTGTTGGTCAGTTTGACTCCGAAGCCCCGGTTCACTTCCTTCGCCAGATCCATCAGGCGCTGCAACATCTCCAGGGCGCGATCCAGCTTCAGGTCATGAGAGAATGACTCCTCACTCAGCCCGATATAATCAAAGCCGCAGGTGTCGAGGATCTCACGGACACGCGGGAAGCCGAGCAGTGTCGGGTTCAGCTTCACATAGGTATTAATGTGCTTCTCTTCCAGCATGTAGCGGCAGATAGCCTCAATTTCATCCGGCGGGCAGCCGTGCATGGTGGAGAGGGTCACACCTTTGGATAAATCTCCCGGCACGCGGTCAGTCATGGCCAGCAGATCCGCTTTGCGGTCTTCCAGACCCAGCTCTTTCAGGAAGCCCGGACGGGAAATAAACGCTTTCAGCTCGTCGCGGTACCGCGCGAAGACCGGCAATTGTGAGGAATCCATCATGGCGTGGATATACTGCTGCATGCGCGGTTGTTTAATCCCTTCCAGGTTATAACCGACACTCATATTAAAGATGAAAGATTTGGCCTCGCCTTTGGTGCGGGGGTCAAAAATGGCTTCTAATAAATGAAGGGCAAACCAGGCTTTGAGATATTCGTCGTGGGCTTTCGGCAGGGTAAATTCAGTGGACCATTCAGTATTGAAACATTCGTCCTGAGCATCGATACACGGTTTTTCGAGCTCCAGTTCATCGAGGATCTGAACGGTTTTCACCTCAATAAAACGACCACCGGTCAGCCAGGAAACCACAATATTCTGCGCAAGCTGAGTATGGGGACCGGCCGCCGGGCCGATCGGCGTCTCACAGGTTTCACCGAATACGGACATCAGAGGATGCTGATGCTCTCTGCGGTAAAACTGCCGTTCATTGATACCAAAAATGGAACGACTCGCCTTATATTCTTCAAAGATCCGGTTCAGAAGTTCGCCGAACGGAACGGGACGCATTATATCTCCCATAAAACTCTCCTTGCTGCAATATGAGGGGGCATGCCGGTGGAGCGGGACATGCAACTGTATGCACTCACAGTTGCAACAATTACGCCAGGATTGTTTGGGGCTGCGGATTTCGCGATCAGAGAAATAAAAAAATGTGAGACAAATCTAATCTTAACGGCAAAGTGTGAAACAGCTCGCACAGCGCTAAATGAGAATATGAATCAATAAAAAAAATCTTTATTACCATGGGATTAACATGTGAATAAGATTCTCAAAAAAAGAAAAAATGTATCACATTGATAATGGGGAAATAGTGTTAACAATTAATGTTATTAATGGGATGGATGTAATAGTGTACATCCGGATTACCCGCGATAATGTTGCTGATAAGCCTCCGGTGTATCGATGTCGGTGATGACGGCATCGCTCTGCATATTCAGGAAACGGTGCGGGCCGGCCAGCAGCCGTTTTTTCATGGTATTACCCGCCGGGTGTGACAGTGCCGCGAGCAGACATGCGCGGGAGAGCAGTACGGGGTGGCCCGGAACTTGCCTGTAACAGGGAAGGAGTGCGGCATCACTGCGTTCTGCCCACAGGATCTGCCAGATCTCAGGAGTGAGAAACGGCACATCACCGTGGGTGAGAAAACAGTATTCGCTGGTTACCGCCTGTGCGGCCAGACGCTGCGAGGAGAGCAGTCCGGTTTCATATTCCGGATTATAAAGAATCTGAATGCGTTTTACTGACTGATAACGCACGGCCAGTTCCGCGCCGCGAAAGCCGGTCACCAGGATGACCCGGTGACAAAAGTGCAGGGCATGAGACAGGCTGGTATCCAGCAGTGTTGCGCCGCCACGGTCCCACGGCAGCATCATTTTCCACTCACCCATCCGTGAGGAGAGCCCGGCCGCTGTCATTATGCAGTCCGTTTCCTGCGGGCAAAGCGGCCCGCGGACGGATAAATAAGATAAAGCGGTATCGGCTGAGATCGGGTGAGACAGCATAATGGGTATAAACTCCGCTGATAAATATTGAAACTAACTGATATTTAAAGGATTAGGTAATGACGATGACAACGGCCCTCAATACGCAGATCCCTGTCCGAAGTTGCGCCACTATACCTGAACCGCTGCGCCGGTTATGTGATACACATCCGGGCGGTCATGCAATGGTGATCAGTATTGTCGGTGCAGGCGGCAAAACCAGCTGCCTGTTCTGGCTGGCGCAGGCTTTTTCTCAATTAGGGAAAAAGGTGATGATCACCACCACCACTCATATGTTTCTGCCTCGTGAAGGGTTCCCGGTCATTCTCGCCTGTCACCCGGTCCGTCTTCCTGATGCGGTGACAAACCGCGGTTCATTTGCCTGTTATACCGGCTGGAATCCGCAGAATAACAAGGTTCGCGGCTTTTCCTCCTCTGATATTAACGCCCTGGCGGAACAAAATGCCGTTGATGTTATTTTAGCCGAAGCGGACGGAGCTCGCGGTTTTGGCATAAAAGCGCCGGCTGAGCATGAACCTTGCATACCTGATTACAGTGATTGTGTTATTGCTGTGACTGACGGCCGGCTTCTGGGGATGCCCGTCGGGCCTGATAATGTTCACCGGTGGTCACATTTTTCTGCTGTAACCGGCTTAAACAGCGGCGATTCGCTGGATTTGGGGGCAATAAGCCGCCTGATCCGGCATCCGCAGGGGATGTGGAAATCAGCACCACCGGACGCATTACGGATCTGGCTGATAAACCGCTTTTCTCAAAATGAGAATTTTTCGCCGGATATACTGGCAGACTGGATCCGCGGCACGCCGCTGAACGCAGTATGGTTCGGTGCCGTCAGGGAAGATCCCGCAATTACACATATATTGCAGCGACAATAATATCAATGATAAATGCAGGGATATCCATTGAGGTCTGTTTATGAAAATTTTTACCGAAGCAGCAAAGTTGGTTGAGAAGAATTGCCCGTTTGCCATGGCGGAAATTATTGAATGTTCAGGCAGCACCCCCCGTCACAGCGCGCAAATGCTGGTGCTGGGTGACGGAAAGACCATCGGCACCATCGGCGGCGGCATGGTGGAGCGTAAAGTGATTGAAGAGGCGGTCGATGCACTGCACGAAGGGCGTTCCCGCATGTTCCACGGCCGGATGGCCCGTAACGGGCAACATGCTGTCGGTTCTGACTGCGGCGGCGCGATGTCGGTGTATATCGCGGTACACGGTGTGCGTCCGCGTCTGATCCTGCTCGGCGGCGGTCATGTCAATCGCGCTATTGCGCAGCTGGCTGCTTTCCTGAATATCGATATTCATGTGGCTGATGTCTATGCCGGAAGTCTTGAGCCGGATCTGTTCCCGCCGTCAACCCGTCTGTGGCACGCCCCTTCATTTACAGATGCTGTTAACCAGTTGGATCCGCAGCCGGAAGATTATGTGATTATCGCCACCAACAGCCAGGATCTGGAATCCCTCAACTGCCTTATCGGCAAACCGTTAAAATACCTCGGGCTACTCGGCAGCAGCCGCAAAGTACAGACATTCACCAAACAATTAAGCGAATCCGGGGTATCTGAAGCTCAGCTCTCCCGGCTTCATGCGCCTATTGGCTATGATATCGGCGCGGAAACACCGCATGAAATTGCGGTCAGTATTCTGGCAGAGTTGTTACAGGTAATGAATGATGCACCGGGCGGGGCAATGAAACAGAACCCGGCGCAAGTCCGCAGAGCAAAACGGGTGGTGATCCGCGGTGCGGGTGATCTGGCAACTGGTGTGGCTCTGCGTCTGTATCACAGTGGCTTTGATGTGGTGATGCTGGATATCTGCAAACCGACAGTGATCCGCTGCACGGTCTCTTTCGCACAGGCTCTCTATGACGGTGAAAGCTGTGTGGAAGGGATATGTGCCCGTTATGCTCATGATATTGATGAAGTAAACCGCTACCTGAAAGAAGGGGTGATCCCGGTGCTGGCGGACGAGCGCGGTGAACTGTTACCGGCACTGCATCCGGATGTGGTGGTGGATGCAATTATTGCCAAACGCAATGTTGCCGGTACGCACCGCAAAATGGCTCCCTGTACAATTGCCCTCGGGCCGGGCTTTGAGGCCGGTGTGGACTGTGATGCGGTGATTGAAACCCAGCGCGGGCATAACCTCGGACGGGTGATCACTCACGGTAGTGCGGCATCGAATACCGGTATTCCGGGTAATATCAACGGTAAAACCACTGAACGGGTGTTACGCGCCCCGCACAGCGGCATGATGACCCGTCATGTGAATATCGGCGACCTGGTACACGAAGGGGATGTGATTGCCCGCATCGGCGACACGGAAATTCTCTCGCCGATGGATGGCATGGTGCGCGGCCTGCTCAACGAAGGGTTGTGTGTGCCGGAAGGCTTTAAAATCGCCGATGTTGACCCGCGCGGCGCACTGGCGGACTTCCGCTCTGTCTCCGATAAAGCCCGCGCTATCGGCGGCGGAGTGCTGGAAGCGATTATGACCCGGCTGAACAAAATGGACAGCGCACCGAAGTGCTGATAACGGATTTTCCGGGTACGGCGCCGTACCCGGATTATTCAGGCGCTGAACAGCATCCCGGTCACTTCCCGGATCAGTTGTAAATTGAGTATAACCAGCGTCACAGTGGCGACAGTACCGAGTATGATCGTCAGCCGCGAGTTAACAAACACCCCCATGATTTTTTTGCTCGAGGTCATCAGCAGCAGCGGGATCATCGAGAACGGCAGAGCGATACTCAGAAACACCTGAGTATAAATCAGCAGTTTTTCCACCACATCTTCCCGGTCACCCCACAGATAAATACAGATAATCACCGGAATCACTGCCAGACCACGGGTGATCACACGGCGCAGCCACATCGGCAGACGCAGATGAATAAAACCCTCCATCACAATCTGACCGGTCAGTGTGCCGGTGATAGTGGCATTCTGTCCGGAGGCCAGCAGTGCCACAGCAAACAGGGTTGCCAGGGTGGAACTGGCAATCACACCGACGATATCCGGGTTTTTCAGTGCGTCATACAGTTGTGTGAAACGTCCGAGATCAGACGGATCGTTACCGAAAAACAGCGCCGCACCCAGTACCAGCAGCAGACAATTGATAATAAATGAAAACCCGAGCTGGATATTGGAATCTATAGTGGCAAAGCGGATTGCCTCGCGCAGTCCGGCCTCACTGCGGCGATCATACTGACGGCTCTGCACAATAGAGGAGTGCAGATAGAGGTTATGCGGCATCACGGTGGCACCGACAATCCCCAGCCCGATCAGCAGAGCGGAATCCTGCCCGGCCAGTGTGGCGGTAAAGATTTTTTCAGACGGAATAAATCCGCGCATCATATCGCGCAGATTCGGATCAGACAGCGCCACTTCATAGGCGAAAATCAGGAAAATCGTTAAGATCAGGACAAACACAAACGCTTCAATTTTGCGGAAACCGAGCTTCATCAGAACCAGCAACAAAAATACATCCAGTACTGTCAGCAGCACACCGGCCATCAGCGGAATACCAAACAGCAGGTTCAGCGCCACCGCGCTGCCGATCACTTCAGCAATTTCAGTCGCCATGATCGCCAGTTCAGTGGTGATCCACAACAGAGCCGCCAGTTTCGGCCCTACCCGTGCCCGTGTAGCCTGTGCCAGATCCTGCCCGGTGACGATTCCGAGTCTGGCGCACATGGCCTGTAACAGCATGGCAATCAGGCTGGACAGCAAAATCACCGACAGCAGCAGATAACTGTACAGCGCCCCGCCCTGAATCGAGGTGATCCAGTTGCCGGGATCCATATACCCTACCGCCACCAGTGCGCCCGGGCCGGAAAAGGCAAACAGCTTGCGCAGAAAACCGGCTTTTTCCCCGGCGACAGGGACGGTATTATTAATTTCAGCCAGACTGAGTTGCGGTGTATTCTGCATAATAAATTCGCCCTTAATCGTAATGATAACCATTATCATTATATCCCTTGTTGTGACGCGGGATTAGCACAATTGTGCGATCGCCGCAGAGGCCGGATTTCGGACGATACCGGGTACGGTAATTCCCGTAATGCGCTACCCTCTCTGCGCAGGCCTGTGCAAAAGGAAAACACATGAAAATCGGTAAATACACGGTTTATGCCCCGTCTCTGGCGGATGATAAAACCAGTGAGGCGGAAATCTGGGGAGCGGCGGTCTGGTTATGGATGTTGTCTCCCCGGCACAGTAAAACCCCGCTGCGTGCGCTGGGAAAGTTGTTGCTGCCGCTTATCAAACAAAAGCAGTATGTGCTGGTGCTGGAAAACCACCAGCCTTGTTTTTTCCTCAGCTGGGGTGCACTGAGTGCGGAAATTGAGCAGCGTTATCTGGCGGGATGTGATGAGTCGGAGTTGTATCAGCAACTGCGCAGCGGTGACCGCATCTGGTTATTTGACTGGATAGCGCCGTCTGATGAGGATAATGATATGGCAGAACTGATGATGAGCACGATTTTTCCGGATCAGTGTTTTCGCATGCTGCGTCTGAATGAGAGTGAAAAAAGTATCAGAATCATTGAATTCAAAGGCCATAGACTCAGTGAAAAACAGGCGTTTGACTGGCGCGCCGCACATCCGGTTATGTATCCGCAAAAAGCACCACAGAATTAACAGGAGCAGTAATGAAAAAAATCGGTCCGGCGGTCATTATTTTATTATCGGCAGGATGTGCGGATGAAAATATCTATCCGGCCTATACGCCGGATTCCCTGAAAATGCATGCACAAGCTGCCATTAACCGGGATTTTCAGGCCGGGGATATTTCCGATCTCACTATCAGCAATATTAACGAAAGCCCGCCATCTGTTACCGGCAAGCGGAACATTAGTTTTACGCTATCCTCTGCCGCAATAAACCGGGTTTATCGCTGTATCCGATCTGATTATTCTGTCCGCCGCTTCGGTACCCGGGATCTGAATCCGGAATCGCCGGGTCATATGGTATGTGAGCCGCAGAAACAATCCTGATTTACCCGCCGGAAATAACCGGCGGGTAGTCTTATCAGTGAAGGGTGAATAAAAATCAGGGAAATCCCGGACAGCATTAATAAGATGCCGGTAATTGTCTGACCCCATCTGTAATCAAACACACATATTTTACCTGTGTCAGACTCATCTGCTGGTATTTTGATGTATGCTGTGAGATATGATGGAAAAATTATCTGAATTATATAATTTTATTACAGCGAGCGCCGTTTTATCGGCAGTGATTCTGGTAGTTATTCTGCTGGTTACCTGGTTTCTCGGGCGGCTCATATTTCTGCGCGTGGCAAAACGCCTGCTGTCATTATTTACCAACCTGACTGACGACAGCATGATCCACAGTATTGCCAAGAAGAGTGCATCTGTCGTGTCTGTCACGCTGGTGTTGTACATTAATAAGATGCTGCCGACGTTTGCGGCAGAAATGAATATTTTATTTAATACAGTTTGCAGTGCATTCCTGATTATTAATCTGGCTTCACTGGTGAATGACGGGCTGGATATTTTTATTCTTCGTCATACCGGGCGCTCATCGCACCGGAACAGTTCGATAAAAGGTTATATTGAGATTGCTAAAATCGGGGTGTGGATTGTTTCCTTTATCCTGATTATTGCGTTAATGACCTCGCAGTCGCCACTGATAATTATTTCCGGTTTTGGTGCGATTGCTGCCGTGCTTATGTTTGTATTTCAGCACACCTTATTATCCTTTGTGGCCAATATTCTGGTATCTAATGGTAAGGTGCTGAAACTGTATGATTGGATCGAATTGCCCGGCAGTAATATCAGTGGTGAAGTGATTGATATTGCACTGCATACCATTACTGTCCGTAACTGGGATAATACGATTTCGCGGATCCCGACAAAAGATTTTCTGACCGAAAAATACACTAACTGGCAGCCGATGTTCTCTTCCGGCGGCCGCCGTATTAAACGGAGTTTTTATATTGATCAGTCCTCCGTCTCTTTTGCCGATGAAACATTATTAGCGGAGCTGCGTAATCAGGAACCATTCCGTCAGTCACTGGATGAAATGCTGGCGGAAAATACCGGTTACGATGATGTGAAGGAATGGATGGCCGCAAAAGGTGTCACCAATTTACAGTTGTTCCGCAAATATATCCTCAACTGGATAAAAATGCGCGGTGATGTGCGGACGGATATGTATCTGGTGATCAGAACGATGTCGCCGACCCCGGAGGGATTACCGGTTGAAATATATTGTTTTACCCGTTCCACAACCTGGGTCGACTATGAGGAAACTCAGTCGCAGATATTTGAATATGTGAATGCTTCGGCAAAATATTTCAGGCTGGATATTTATCAGCAACCCTCCGGGCATGACCTGGCGAATTTACGCCTCAGAGCAGGGCGGTGATGTATCCCGTTATCGCAGGCTCTGTCCTGAGTTGGTTAACTGCACCTCAAACCCCGGAATCAGGCCTCTCCGGACCGTGCAGAAATGACTGCCGGGATTTCCACTGCCGGCCATCCGGTACTGACCCTGCTGACCGGCGCTATACAGGCGGCGCTGTTGTGCGGTATGGTGGACGGCATTCGTGCTTATCGCCTGCCATGATAAGCCTCAGCCACAGAGGAACCGTTATGAAATCACGCGCAGCAGTGGCCTTCGGGCCGGGCTTACCCCTTGAAATTGTTGAAATTGATGTTGCACCGCCAAAGAAAGGTGAGGTACTGGTAAAAATCAGTCACACCGGGGTATGTCATACCGATGCCTACACACTTTCCGGTGATGATCCGGAAGGTCTGTTCCCGGTGGTGCTCGGCCATGAAGGGGCCGGGGTGGTGGCGGAAATTGGTGAGGGTGTGACCAGTGTGAAACCGGGTGACCATGTGATCCCGCTCTATACCGCTGAGTGCGGTGAGTGTGATTTCTGTACTTCCGGCAAAACCAACCTCTGTGTTGCGGTCCGCGAAACACAGGGCAAAGGCGTGATGCCGGACGGCACCAGCCGTTTTTCTTATAATGGTCAGCCGCTCTATCACTATATGGGCTGCTCAACATTCAGCGAATATACCGTTGTGGCGGAAGTCTCATTGGCGAAGATCAATCCGCAGGCCAATGCGGAGCAGGTCTGCCTGCTCGGCTGCGGCGTGACCACCGGGATCGGTGCGGTACACAATACCGCGAAAGTACAGGAAGGGGATTCTGTGGCGGTGTTCGGCCTCGGCGGTATCGGGCTGGCCGTGGTGCAGGGGGCGCGTCAGGCAAAAGCCGGGCGCATCTTTGCTATCGATACCAACCCGTCCAAGTTTGAACTGGCAAAACAGTTCGGTGCTACAGATTGTATTAATCCGGGTGATTATGACAAGCCGATTCAGCAGGTGCTGATCGAAATGACCAAATGGGGCGTTGATCATACTTTTGAGTGCATCGGTAATGTCAATGTGATGCGTTCAGCGCTGGAAAGTGCGCACCGGGGTTGGGGACAGTCCGTGATTATCGGGGTGGCGGGTGCAGGAAAAGAAATTTCAACACGTCCGTTCCAGCTGGTGACAGGACGCGTCTGGAAAGGCTCGGCATTCGGTGGCGTGAAAGGGCGTACTCAGCTGCCGGGGATGGTGGAAGATGCCATGAGCGGTAAAATCGATCTGGCTCCGTTTGTCACTCACACCATGGAGCTGGATAAAATCAACGATGCTTTTGATTTGATGCACGACGGTAAATCTATCCGCACTGTCATTCATTACTGATAACGTATTCAGGGAGATAATATGGAACGGATTGAACATCATGTCTGTTTCGGTGGCAGCCAGGAAGTGTGGCGTCACCATTCTGCGGTGACCGGCACGCCGATGACTTTTTCTGTGTTTCTGCCGCCGCAGGCAAAAACAGAGAAATGTCCGGTGCTGTACTGGCTCTCCGGGCTGACCTGTAACGAGCAGAATTTTATCACCAAGGCCGGGGCGCAGCGTTATGCAGCAGAACACGGACTGGTGATTGTCGCGCCGGATACCAGTCCGCGCGGCAGTCAGGTGGCGGATGATAAAGAGTACGATCTCGGCCAGGGCGCCGGGTTTTATGTGAATGCCACACAAGAGCCATGGCAGGCGCATTATCAGATGTATGATTACATTCTGGATGAACTGCACACGCTGGTGAGCGGGTATTTCGGTACGTCGGAAAAACGCAGTATCTGCGGGCATTCGATGGGCGGGCACGGTGCTCTGGTGCTGGCGCTGCGTAATCCGGACACTTTCCTCAGTGTGTCGGCGTTTGCGCCGATAGTGTCACCGTCACAGGTGCCGTGGGGTGAAAAAGCCTTCTCTGCCTATCTGGGGGAGGATAAAGCGGTGTGGGAACTGTATGATGCGGTCAAATTGATTGAATCCGGTCATCGCGTGACGGATATGCTGGTTGATCAGGGGCTTGCGGATACCTTCTTCAGCAGGCAGCTGAAAACCGGTTTACTGAAATCCGCCTGTGAAACGCACAATATCCCGCACACCATCCGTGTGCATGCCGGTTATGATCACAGTTATTATTTTATTGCGAGTTTTATCGCTGATCATATCGCCTGGCATGCGGCACGTCTGAACGCATAAACCCGGTCAGCCGGGTTTTTCCTGCGACAGGTATTTAATCGGTACATGCGGCGTCAGCAGGACGCCGTTATCCGCCGGATAGAACGGATAACCGGTTTTATGCATTTCCCCGGCAGCAATGGTGAACACTACCGGTTTGCCGGGGTGGAGTCCGGTTGGTGTCTCAGGACAGCAGTAAAGGGCAGAAATGACAGCGATCACTATGCGCTGCATCAGGCACTGACGGCGGAATAACCGCCGTCAGGATGTGATTTAAATAGTGCTGAGTTCCCGGTTGCGGGTTTCCGCGCCGAGGAAAATGACCGCGAGAATGGCGGTGACTACCGCCGCACTGAAGATCAGGAAAATGGTGCTGACAGCAAACTGGTACTGAATCAGGTAACCGGCCAGCAGCGGCCCCAGGATCCCGCCTATCCGCCCGATTGCGGTGGCGGTTCCCGCGCCGGTGGCACGGACACTGTCCGGATACTGCTCCGGCGTATAGGCGTAAAGCGCACCCCAGGCACCGAGGTTAAAGAATGAGAGCAGCATGCCGGAGATAACCAGCGCCGTGGCGGTTTCCGCGCAGCTGAACCCGTAAGCACTGATTGCCGTTCCGGCGAGATAGGTCACCAGTACGAATTTCCGGCCGTAACGTTCGATCAGCCAGGCGGCACTGAAATAGCCGGGTAACTGGGCGAGTGTCATGATCAGCACATACTGGAAGCTTTTTATCAGGCTGAATCCCTTTAGGATCGCCACGCCGGGCAGCCAGAGAAAGATTCCGTAATAGGAAAATACCACACAGAACCACAGGATCCACAGCATCAGTGTCGCGCGGCGGTACTGCGGTGACCAGATCAGTGCCATTGACTGTGCAACAGTGAGTTTCGGGCGTTCCTGTGCGGTATAGCGGGATACCGGTTCCGGCAGTTTTGCCCGCAGCCAGAGGGCATACAGGGCAGGCAGGGCGCTGAGCAGCATCGCCGTGCGCCAGCCGTAATCCGGGATAACATAATAGGCAATGAGTGCCGCAATCAGCCAGCCCACGGCCCAGAAACTTTCCAGCAGCACAACCACGCGGCCGCGCTCGTGAGGGGCAACACTCTCACTCACCAGTGTGGATGCTACCGGCAGCTCTCCGCCCAGTCCCATGCCGATGAAAAAACGCAGCACCAGTACCACGGCCAGCGAACCGGCGGCAGCGGTCAGGCCGGATCCCAGACTGAACAGCAGCAGGGTGAGAATAAATACCGGCTTACGGCCTTTCCTGTCCGCCATGATACCGAATATAAAGGCACCAACGGCCATCCCGGCCGCATTCAGACTGCCGATCCAGCCAAGCTGTGCGGCACTCAGTCCCCAGTCTGCCTGTAAGGCAGCCAGCAGAAATGCCAGCAGTCCGACATCCATAGCATCAAATGTCCAGCCCATCCCGGCTATCCATAACAGCTTGTTGCGTGAGGTGGCAGGCGCCGCCGGGTGTGTCCGGAGTGTCGTCATAATTGCGACCTTTTTTATCCGTCAGAAGAAATGTGTTTAGCATACTAAACAATAAATGTGCAAATGTTAATCATTAAATACCATTTTAAAGAGGCAGTAACATATAAAAAGTGCGGGGAACAGCGGACAGATGCGCTTTTAAGGTTATTCCGTTATCTTCATCCGGGGCGCTGTTCTACTATGGTATATTGTGACGCACACAGCAGCCTGCCGGTATGCGGTGCCGGAATTGTGATGATAATAATCAGGGAGTTAAGCAATGGCATTAACCTTTGGCGTTAAAAGTACTCTGCTGATCGCCGGTATGGCGATAACAGCCGGTGCTGCGGGCAAACCGAATGTAATTGTTCAGGATGTAAAACTTAACAAAGCAACGATTTTCCTGCGCGGGGCAGAGCTGAGTAACAGTACAACCCTGAATCTGCCTGCCGGTGACAGTGATATTATCCTGACAAATGTGGCCGGAAATATTAATCCGGGCAGCTTATCAGTCATGCTGAACAATGATGATGTCATCATTCAGTCCGTTAATCTGCGCAGTGAAATTGAAAAGCCGGTGTATTCAGATGAAATCAACGCCCTGAAGATACAGATTGAGGAACAGGATCTGGCGATTCAGCAGCTGAATATGCAGACACAGGTCAATAACGAGCAGCTTGGCCTGCTGCGTGACCAGGATTTCTTCGGTACCGGCGGTGCGCCGCTGACACAGGAACAATCCGTGCAGAAGCTGGATTTTATCCGCAGTCAGATGGCAAAAATTTATGCGGAACAGCTGGAGTACACCCGGCAAATCAAAGAAAAAACAGAAGCGCTGACACTGCTGAAAGCGCAGTATGAAGAGAAAATCGCACAGTTTAAGGAGCGCCGCACTCAGCTGGTATTGAATGTGTCTGCGAAAAAAGCGGTGACAGCGGAACTGGATATTGACTATATCACGCCGGATGCGGCCTGGGCGCCGTCTTATGATATCCGCAGCGCAGGTATGGATGAGCCGGTAATACTGACTTACAAAGCAGATGTGATTCAGAATACCGGTATCGGCTGGGATCAGGTGGATCTGGTGCTGTCATCCGCCGATCCGGTACAGAGCATCGCGCCGCCGCAGCTCTATCCGTGGTATTTATCTCTGATGAGAGAGTATGGTGTGCTGGCTGAGATGGCACCGGCACCGGCGCCGGTCATGATGGCAGATGCGGATTACCGCCGCAACCGTATGGCGAAAAAAGCCCCTGCCGGGGGGATATCGTCGTTTGTTACCGCAGAAAGTAACGGCATCAGCCTGACGTATACCATTGATAAGCCGTATTCCCTGCCGTCAGTCCCGGAATCCCGCTCACTGACTATCAAACAGACATCACTGGACGGAAAATACCGCTATATCACACGGCCGAAGATGGATGAACATGTGTATTTACAGGCGGTTGCGGGAAATGCACCGGCACTGAATCTGCTCAGTGGCAAGGCGAATATCTATTTTGATAACCGCTATATCGGGCAGACGTATATCGATTCCGGCCTGATCACTAATGAACTGGAACTTCCGTTCGGCATGAATAAAGATATTCAGGTCAGCCGTAAGGTAGACAATAAGCTGACAAAACAGCCGGGAATTCTGGGCTCTGCGGTTGAGCAGACGGAAGGGTATCTGATTACCTTGTCATCCTTTGCCAAAGCGCCGCTGGTTGTGACTGTTTTTGACCAGATTCCGGTCAGCCGGGATACTAATATTCTGGTAAAAGATATCGGAACGGGTGAGGGCACAGTGAATAAACAGACCGGTGAAGTGGAATGGACGGTTGAACTGAAGCCGCAGCAGACTATGGAGCTGCCGCTGAATTACACCCTGAAATACCCGAAAGATAAACCCGTTAACGGTTTATAATTACTGCCGGTAAAAAAACAAACGGCCGGGATCCCCGGCCGTTACATCAGATAAAGAAAGGTCAGTCGCCGATCACAGTACCGGTTTTACCCTCAATACCATCTTTGGCTTTATTCAGTAATGTAATCAGTGCCTGACGGCCTTTTTTGCTGCGGCTGAAGGAGAGTGCGGCTTCCACTTTCGGTAACATGGAACCCGGCGCAAAATGTTTCTCATCGATATAGCGCTGTGCATCCGCAGAGGTTAGTTTATCCAGCCACTGCTCGTTCGGTTTGCCGAAGTTGATGGCAATTTTTTCCACTGCTGTCAGGATAATCAGCATATCCGCATCGATCATTTCGGCCAGTTTGGCGCTCGCCCAGTCTTTGTCGATAACCGCATTGGCACCGTGCAGTTTGTTGCCGTCACGGATCACCGGAATACCGCCGCCGCCGACTGTGATCACCAGCTGATCAGCATCCAGCATGGCTTTGACGGTTTCTTTTTCAATAATATCAACCGGTTTTGGTGAAGATACCACGCGGCGGTAACCACGGCCCGCATCCTCGCGCATTTCAAACCCTTTTTGGGTCAGAGCATCCGCCTCTTCTTTGCTGCAGAACGCGCCGATAGGTTTGGCCGGGTTTTTGAAGGACGGATCCGTAACATCCACTTCCACCTGCGTTACGATGGTGGCAACCGGCTTATTGATGCCCCGGTTCAGCAGCTCTTCACGCAGTGCGTTCTGCAAATCATAACCGATATATCCCTGGCTCAGTGCCACACAGACTGACATCGGCAGAACCGGTGATTTGGCTTCAGTTTTGCTGGCGGCTTCAAACGCGCCGGTTATCATCCCTACCTGCGGGCCGTTACCGTGTGTGACCACAACGCGGTATCCCTGAGCAATCAGGTCGGCAATCACGACAGACGTGGTTTTGACGGCAGCCATCTGTCCCTGAAGATCATTTCCCAGTGCGTTGCCGCCCAGCGCTAATACGATTGTTTTTTTCATCCTTTTTTACCCGTAATGAATTAGTTGAAACGATAACCGGAAAAATTAATAACACCGGTGCGGGGCCTTAAACGGACGGCGTTTCAGGAAACGGCCCCGGCCGGGTTCAGCCATAAATTCACCGTCACGGTAAACAATATCACCACGTGACAGAGTGCAGCGGACAGAGCCCTGTACGATCATACCCTCGTAAGGGCTGTAGTCCGCGTTATCGTGCAGATCCGCATGGCGGATAGTGGTTTCCTGTGCCGGGTCGATGATCGTGATATCGCCGTCTGCACCCGGACGGATCACCCCTTTTTCCGGCCAGATACCGAACAGCTTTGCCGGCATTGCGCTGGTCAGAGAGACAAAGTGCTCCGGTGAAATCCGTCCCTGCATCACACCGGCAGAAAACAGCAGTAACATGCGGTTTTCAACCCCCGGCAGGCCGTTCGGACAGCGGGTGAAATCCCCGCCGGACAGCGCCAGACGCTGATGATAAGGGAAAGTGCAGTGGTCGGTGGCGACCACATCAATGGCGCCGTCATCAATACCCGGCCACAGGGCATCTGCTTCCCGGCGGTTACGCAGCGGCGGGCTGAGAATAAATTTCAGGCCGTCATCGCGCTCGTAACAGCGCTCATCAAGAAACAGATACTGCGGGCAGGTTTCAACCCAGACCGGCTGATGGCGGGCTTTTGCCATCTTCAGATAATCAAGACCTGACCCGTTGGAAAGATGGACAATATAGAGCGGTGTATTACCGCAGATCCGGGCCAGGTTGATCATCCGGCCGATAGCTTCCGTCTCACATTCCGCCGGGCGGCTCAGGGCATGGAAAATCGGCGAAGTCTGGCCTTTTTTCACAAATTCCGCTTTGCGCTGTGCAATCACCGCATCATTTTCCGGATGCACAGTGGTCAGTGCGCCGGCGCGGTTAAGTTGTTGCAGGGCGCGTAAAATATCAGGATCATCCAGCTTGTACTGATAGGTCAGATAGAGTTTGAAGCTGCTGATCCCGTCCGCCACCATCAGCGGAATTTCATTTAAAATATCATCATTGATATGCTGGATAACGCCGTGAAAACTGTAATCGATAACGGCGCGTCCTTTGGCGTAGCGGTGATAATTCTCAAGCTGGTGGTGCAGTGAACAACCCGCCGGACCAAATCCCATATGATCGATAATCGTAGTGGTACCGCCGCAGGCTGCCGCACGCGTGCCGGTGTAAAAATCATCACAGCTGCGGGCAAGGCCGACATCAATATTAAAATGGGTATGAACATCAATACCGCCCGGAAAAACATAACATCCCTGTGCATCAATAACCCGGTCATCTGTCTCCGGTGCAATGTCCGGCGCAACCTGCGAAATAAGGCCGTTTTCAATCAGAACATCCTGCCGGTATTGTCCGTCCGCATTGACAACGGTGCCGTTGATAATAAGTGTGCGCATAGGGGGTACTCCTGAAAAAGCCCCGCACAGCAGTACGGGGCCGGTAAGACAAGATTATTTTTTTAGTTCAGCCATGTAGCTTAACGGAATGGCCGCATACATTGCCGCACAGGTAACCAGGTGATCTTTCCAGGTTTTTTCGTTTGGTGCGTGAGCTTCAGGCTCTTTGCCCGGACCAAAACCGATAACCGGAATGCCGTGACGGCCCATGATAGAAACACCGTTGGTGGAGAAAGTCCACTTATCAACAACCGGCTCTTTGTTGAACAGGCCGCGGTAAGCGCGATCCAGTGTCTTCACGGTGAAGTGATCTTCTTCCACTTTCCAGGTCGGGAAGTAGCACTCTGTCGGATAGACCAGACCGGTCCAGGAGGCACGCTCATAGGTGTACATAGAGACCACGCCTTTCGCTGCTTTGACTGCCGGTAATGCGCGGATTTCTTCCAGTGCGCCTTCCCAGGTTTCGCCCCAGGTCAGGCGGCGGTCGATAGAGACTGCACAGCTGTCAGCAACAGCACAGCGGCTTGGTGAGGTGTAGAAAATTTCAGAAACAGTCAGTGTACCCTGGCCGAGGAAATCGTCAGTTGCCAGACGTTTTGACAACTCCTGCAATTCGCCCAGAATCGGTCCCATTTTGAAGATAGCGTTATCACCGCGCTCCGGTGCGGAGCCGTGGCAACTGATCCCCGGAACATCAATGCGGATCTCCATACGACCACGCTGGCCACGGTAAATCTGGCAGTCAGTCGGTTCGGTACTGACCACGAATTCCGGTCTGATCTTGTCCTGTTCGATGATGTACTGCCAGCACAGACCGTCACAGTCTTCTTCCTGAACCGTCCCGGTCACCAGCAGGGTGTACTGATCTTCCAGACCTAAATCCTTGATGATTTTGCCGGCATAGACCATAGACGCCATACCGCCTTCCTGGTCAGAGGTACCGCGCCCGCCGATGATTTCGTCGTTTTCCATACCTTCGTACGGGTCGAATTCCCAGTTTTTAATGTTACCGATACCCACGGTATCGATATGCGCATCCATGGCAATCAGGTGCGGACCGTGACCGATATAACCCAGAATGTTACCCATCGGGTCGATATCCACTTTATCAAAGCCGACTTTTTCCATTTCTTCTTTGATGCGGTGAATCACGCGTTTCTCGTCGCAGCTTTCGCTGGGAATTGCCACCATGTCGCGCAGAAAACGGGTCATGTCTTTTTTATAGTGTTCAGCTTTTTTGACAATTTCATCAAACGGAATTTGTTTAGCCATGTTTCAATACTCCAATCAGTTAAAATCGTGTGGAAGAGTGAACGGCGGATGCATCCGGCACCGTCGTATCATCTTTATTTCTGCGCCGGGTTTTTACCTTCCCAGACAACTTCGCGGTAATGTTTGGTATCGGTGTCACCTTCGGTGTTGATCACGAGGATGACGGAATCACTGTTCAGGCCGAGTTTCGCCATCAGTTCCGCACGTTCCGGGTGATAGTTAACCGCAGCCAGCACGCCGAGACCGACTGCACCGGATTCACCGGAGATCACGCGGCTGTCTTTGCCGCAGGGATTACCGAGGACACGCATGCCGAGGGCGGCCACCGCATCTTCACAGGAGATAAATTGTGTCGCGCAGTTACGCATCAGATCCCAGCCGATAGGGTTTGGCTCGCCGCAGGCCAGGCCTGCCATGATGGTGGCCATATCGCCGCCGACATTGACGATTTCGCCTTTCAGGCTGGAGCGGTAGAGACAGTCAGCCAGTTCCGGCTCGACAATAATAGAATGCAGATCTTTTGCCCCGAACTCATCGACCAGATAGCCCAGCACACCGCCGGCCATCGCACCCACTCCGGCCTGTAACAGCACGTGGGTCGGACGCTGAATCTTCATCTCTTTCATCTGGGCAACGGCTTCGGCAGCCAGTGTGGTGTAACCCTGCATAATCCAGGACGGGATCTTTGTATAGCCTTCACAGGCGGTATCCTGAACCACGATCCAGCCATGTTTTTTGGCATTTTCCATGGTGAGACGGACGGTATCGTCGTAGTTCATATCTGTGACGATACACTCCGCCCCGAGGCCGGTAATGTGATTCACGCGTTCCTGTGCGGAGCCTTTCGGCATGTATACCACCGCTTTCTGACCCAGTGCGCGTGCTGCCCAGGCCACGCCGCGGCCGTGGTTGCCGTCAGTGGTGGTGGCGAACGTCATTTTTTCAGTCAGGGTGCTTTTGAGTTTCTCAAAGGAGAAATCGTTAATATCCATGTTGTACTTTTCGCACAACAGGTGAGCGATAGCATAAGAGCCGCCCAGAATTTTGAATGCATTCAGATCAAAACGCTGTGATTCATCTTTCACCAGGATATTACGTACGCCGAACAGAGCGGCAAGATCTTTCATGTCATACAGTGGTGTCGGATGGTAACCCGTAATTTTCTCATGAAACTTCAGCGCCTTATGCGCTTCTTCACGGGAAAAAAGCGGGGAGTGTTTGCCGTTGAAATAACGGTTATCTGAAATATCTAATTTCAGTGAGAAGACAGACATAGAGCCTCACCTCATATCATCGGGAAAATAACCCGGCCGGTGACGGCCGGGATCCGGATTTATAAAATACGTTTACGTGCGTTTTTCAGCAGTTGCTCAAGAACCCGGGCAGGCTGCGGGAATTTGCGGGCCAGAATCATGGCGGAGATGATATACGGCTTCCAGCTGGCTTCTTTGTAAGTGGCGATACGGTATTTCTCGAATACCGCCTCTTCAACTTCCCCTTCTTTACAGGAAACACCGGTGATATCCGCAGGCAGGCAGTGCATGTACAGCGCTTCGCCGCCTTTGGTCAGCTTCATCATCTCTTCAGTACAGTGCCAGTCTTTGTGGTTGGCGTTCTGTGCCAGGCAGCGCTGCTCAAGGGCTTTCAGGCCGTCATGGTCATTGGCGCGCAGCAGTTCGGTACGGGTTTCCATGACTTTGTAAGGTGCCCAGGATTTCGGATACACGATATCCGCATCTTTGAACGCTTCTTCCATGGAGGTCACTTGTTTAAAGCTGCCGCCGGACTGTTTGGCGTTATTTTTTGCCACATCAATAACATCAGGGATCAGGTCATAACCTTCCGGATGAGCCAGCGTCACATCCATGCCGTAACGGGTCATCAGACCGATGATGCCCTGCGGTACAGAGAGTGGTTTACCGTAGCTTGGTGAATATGCCCAGGTCATGGCGATTTTTTTACCTTTCAGGTTTTCCAGTGAACCGAAGTGCTCACGTAACCAGGCGAGGTCAGCCATAGATTGTGTCGGGTGGTCGATATCACACTGGAGGTTAACCAGCGCAGGACGCTGCGGCAGAACGCCTTCTTCAAAACCTTCATCCAGTGCCGCACCCACTTCACGCATATAGGCATTACCGGCACCGAGGTACATATCGTCACGGATACCGATAGCATCCGCGCAGAACGAAATCATATTGGCCGTTTCACGCACGGTTTCGCCGTGAGCAATCTGTGATTTACCTTCATCGAGATCCTGCTGGGCCAGGCCGAGCATATTCAGTGCTGACGCATAAGAGAAACGGGTACGGGTGGAGTTGTCACGGAAAACAGAGATGCCAAGGCCATTTGTGAATACATTGGTTGCGATGTTATCGGCACGCAGCCCTTTCAGTGCGGCTGCGATATCAAGCACCATCGTCAGTTCATCCTGACTCTGTTCCCATGTAAGTAAAAAATCCTTTTGATGAAGATTAGATTTCAGTCTGGCGATATCTTTCAATAATTCATTAACGTTTTTCATCTTTAAATCCTATGTGAAATGGCCGGTGACAATTGAATATGCAGTGAGAAGCAGGCATTTCTGCATGTGTACTGTGACTATTAACAATAAGCATGCCAAATCAGCCGGAATGATCCGCCGGGGGGAAAATGCAGGGTAAAATCGGGATTATGATCACAATTATCAGGGGGTAAAGACCCGGTTATGTGTGACAAATGCGAATAAAAGTTATTTTCAGCAAGGGTGAAAAGTCACCGGGAACAGACCGGTGAGAGGACGGAACCACCGGGACCGGGGCCAGAATGATAAACGCTCCGGCGAATTTATCATATTGATAAAATAGAGTGACGGAGATTCCAGTTTCATTATCAAATCTGAATAAAAGTGTGATTTTTGTACATACGTTAGAGTTTCGGTGATAAAAATCTGGCAATCTTGTGCTATCAACGGCTGGTAATTCAGTTTGTTGATGAATAACTATAATAAAATCATTAATTTGTCGCGTTATGTACTTTCCTTTAGATATGTCGTTTTAAGAGCATAGGAAGTCGTAAGCATGATCACTGAAAAATCACTATCTGTGTTGATGCAGATACAGCCGACGATTGTTCATTTCAGCAAGATGCTCGCCAGTGTGTTACAGCTTGATGTTGAAATCGTTGATGACAAACTGACAAGAATTGCCGGAACCGGGCTGTTTAATCAGCACTTCGGACATCGTCTGACCAATAATTCCCAGTTGCTCCGCTATGTGCTGGACACCAAAAAAGAGAAGATTGTCACGCACTCCTGTTTTGATCCGCTCTGCCTGAATTGCGCGGATAAAGATAACTGTAAGGAGAAGGCGTTTATCGGTACACCGATCATCTTTCAGGATCGCTGTATCGGAGTTATCAGCCTGGTGGCCGTCACATCCGAACAGCAGGAGCGGATCCGGGATAACATCCATGACTTCTCGGATTATGTGCAGCATATTTCCAATATTTTTGTGGCCAAGCTGCTGGATGAACAGGAAGGGCGTAATGCCTCACAGAAGGTATTACTGAGCCTGATAGAGTTTATGGATCAGGGTGTTCTGATCCTGGATGAGGCAAATCACCTGAAATTTGCCAATCCGCATGCTCTGAAGATCCTCAATGTCCCGTATGAAAAGATTTCCGGCAAAACCATTGCCATCCGCCCGCTGACTTATTTCAAGAGCCTGAACAGCGGGCATTTGCAGCATATTGTTTCCCGGGAAGGGGAAAGCAATATTATTATCGGGCAGCTCCATGTGGTTAACGGCTGCCAGATGTTCCTGATGGCGTTCCATCAGTCTCACGCGGCTATTGATATGAATGAAGCGCGCCGTGATGAAAACGGATTGATGATTGAACACCTGGTCGGGGAATCCGAACCTATTCGTCAGCTGAAACACCTGATTTCCCGCGTGGCACCCAGTCCGTCGAGTATCCTGGTCACCGGCGAAAGCGGCACCGGGAAGGAAGTGGTGGCACGGGCTATCCACAAGCTGAGTAACCGCAGTGAAAAACCGTTTATCGCCATCAACTGTGCGGCGATACCGGAACAGTTACTGGAAAGTGAATTATTCGGGTATGTGAAAGGCGCCTTTACCGGCGCGTCTGCCAACGGAAAACAGGGCCTGATTCAGGCGGCGGATAAAGGCACACTGTTTCTCGATGAAATCGGTGATATGCCGCTGATTGTTCAGGCAAAATTATTACGCGCGATAGAGTCACGTGAAGTGCAGCCGATTGGCTCAAGCCGGACAATTCCGGTGGATATCCGGATTGTGTCCGCAACCAACCAGAATCTGGAGCAGTTTGTCAGCGAAGGCAAATTCCGTGAGGATCTCTATTACCGTCTTAATGTTATCCCGATTGCCCTGCCGCCGCTGCGTGAGCGTCACGGTGATGTGGAGCTGCTGGTTCACCATTTCCTCAATGTGCATACCAAACGGCTCGGTCTGGTATATCCGGGTATTTCGGATGAAGTGATGGCGGTCATTAATGCATGGCCGTGGCCGGGCAACCTGCGTGAGCTGAGTAACCTGATGGAATATCTGGTCAACGTGGTACCGCCGGGTGAGGTGATTGATATTTCACTGCTGCCGCCGAACTTTGCCAGACATGCGGGGCAGATGATTAGCGGGACTGCCGTGCCGGTTCGGAATACCGGTGATATTCACCGCAGCGAAATTACCATTCCGGTCAGAGGCGTACCTGAGGCAGCAGCAGATGAGGATCCGGCACTGCACGGAGAAACCATACTGGAAGAGATGGAAAAACAGATGATCCGCGAAGCACTGCAGCGCTATGACAATAAACGTCAGGCAGCGGAAGAGCTGGGGATCGGCATCGCCACTCTGTACCGGAAGATTAAGAAGTACGAGTTATCCGCCGGGTAGCAATGAGCGGAAGAAGATATGTGCCAAAGCCGCACGGTAACTGCTGTGCGGCTGAGATTGCTGACAAAGCAGGATAAAACGTGGTTTTTCCTGCTTTGTGTTATCAGCCGAAAATCAATAGATTGATTTTCCTGGTTTATTTTTGCAACTTCTGTCGGTCGTCGCCAATCCCTGCGGGTTTGTCAACGGCCAAAGCCGCACGGTAACTGATGTGCGGCTTTTTTGTGTCAGATAACAGTCATGATCTGTTCTTCCGGCCGCTGTTATACCGGAAATGATGGGCGGAAAGGGAAAAGGAATGATTCTTTACCATCTGATAAGCGGAACCAAACGCTTTAGCAAGCAAAAACGGCATCGGGTATTTATTACCCCGCGTATGCTGACAAAACAGTTACGGGAACCTGAGATGCCGGCGCTGATCCACCCGGAGGTCTATGCGGAGGTGCCGCCGAAAGTGGAATACATCCTGACGGAAGCCGGGCGGTCTCTGGCACCGATTTTACTGATGCTGAAAACCCGGGGGGAAGAGCATGCTTTACCGGTGCTTTTGCAGCAACAGACACCGTAGTCCTGAAGACGGGCGCGGTGTCTGTTATCTGCGGGCTTACTGATTACGCTGGAGTTTATCCGTTGCATTGGCGACCATCTGATAACCGGTGCAGCGGCACAGGTTACCGGCCAGGCCGTGGCGTATCTGACGGATGGTCAGGGTTTGGCCTTTGTGTTTTTCCAGCAGGGCGGTGGTCATCATAATCAGGCCCGGCGTGCAGAACCCGCACTGTACTGCACCGCTGTCCGCATAAGCCTGCTGTACCGCAGACGGTTTACCGTGCTTCATTTCACCTTCGGCGGTACGGATCTGTTTACCGTCTGCCCAGATCGCCAGATAGAGGCAGGTATCAACCGCGATACCGTCGATAAGCACCGTACAGGCACCGCACTCACCGACCGAACAGCCGTGTTTGACACTGATAAGCCCCTGCTCACGCAGGACATCCGACAGCCGCGCCGCCGGTGAAACCGTCAGTTCCCGTACCTGTCCGTTGAGTGTGCAACTGATGGTTTTCCATTCTTTGATATTCATACGATTTTTTCTCCCTGACGTTCAGCCGCTGTGCGGATCACCCGCCCGCTCAGGACGCGGATCAGGTGCAGACGGAACTCTTTCTCTGCCCGCCATGAGGTGCGGGGCGCAACATCCTGCTCAATAGCCTGACTGACGGCTTTCAGTGTGTCAGCGGTGACCGGCTTTCCGATCGCAGCCGCTTCCGCGTGTTCACAGCGGACCGGCGTCGGTGCCGCAACCCCGAAGGCGAGGCGCAGTTCCTCAAAACGACCCTCTTTGATATCACATAGTGCCGCACAGTTAATGGTGGCGATATCCATCGCGCCGCGCATAGCATATTTGTAAGCGGCGGAACCTTTATTGCGGTAATTTTCCGGCGAAAAATGGAACGCAATCAATAATTCACCCGGTTCAAAGGCCACTTTACCCGGCCCGGTATGAAAGCCGCGCAGCGGTCTGCGGCGGATACCGTCCGGGGTGGCGATTTCCAGCTCTGCCTGATAAATCAGGGACGGACAGGCAGAGTCACCGCTGGTGGCACCGTTACAGATATTACCGCCGTAAGTGGCGACGTTGCGGATCTGCGGTCCGGCAATGGTGGCTGCCGCCTCACTCAGTGCCGGCAGGCATTTATTGATCACCGGACTGTCAATCAGTTCGGAGAAGGTGGTTGCTGAGCCGATGCGGATATGTCCCGCATCATCACAGCTGATCCCGCGCAATTCCGGCAAATCATGGATATCAACAATATGACGGAAACGCTCATTGAGGTGATGAAGCTGGATCAGCACATCCGTTCCGCCCGCCAGCAGTCTGGCCTGCGGATTGTCCGTCAGCAGCGAGACAGCGTGTGCGACACTCTCCGCGCGGTGATAAGTTTCAAAATCATACATGGCAGTTACCCCCTGATAAGCCCGGCATTGACAAATTCCCGGTACAGCCGTTTTGGTGTCAGCGGGATAGTATTGACAGAAATACCCGTCGCCATACGCAGGGCGTTACGGATAGCAGCCGCCGGTGCAATAATCGGCGGCTCACCCAGGGACTTATGGCCGTAGGCGGACTGCGGCTCGTAGGTTTCGACAAACCCGCATTCCAGATCCGGCAGATCAACCATGGTCGGCATTTTGTAGTCAAGCAGGTTCGGGTTATGAACAACCCCGGATTTTTCGTTGATCAGCATCTCTTCAAACAGCGCCCAGCCAATCCCCATTCCCATCCCGCCGTGGACCTGGCCTTCCGCCAGCTGCGGATTCAGGATACGGCCGGAATCGTGCATATTGATGATCCGGTTAATGGTTATCTGACACATCGGAATATCCACGGTGACATCGACAAAGGTACAGCCGAACGCCGGCGGGTTGGTCTGTGTTTTATAAGAGGATTCAGCAGAGAGCTGGCCGCCGGTTTCCTGATGATAAAAACTGTGCATTGCCACTTCCGCAACCGTGGTGATAACCACATCCGGCTGTGCCTCAAGCACCACATTGCCGTCGAGAATGGTCATATTAAACGCGGCCTGGTGTGTCATCAGCGAAGCATGATCAAGGATTTTCCGGCGCAGTGACATGGCGGCTTCTTTGAGCGCCGGTGCGGTGACATAACTCTGCCGTGACGCGAATGCGCCCGGGTCAAACGGAGTGATGTCCGTATCCTGGGTGGAGATCATCTGAATGGTGCTGACCGGGACGCCGAGGGTTTCCGCCACCATCTGTGAGAAGACGGTATCCGAGCCCTGGCCGATTTCCGTTGCGCCGACCTGCACATTGATATTACCGTCCTGGTTCATCAGCAGACGGGCACTGGCGATTTCCACGCCGACCGGATAAGTGTTGGATGAATAGCTGAAGCAGGCCACGCCGACACCCCGGCGGATATCGCCGCGCGTTGCCAGTGCTTCCGCTTTGCGTTCATCCCAGCCGAACAGCTCTTTACCGCGCTTCAGGCACTCAATCAGCCCCGCGCTGTAAATGGTTTTCTTATTGACCGGGTTACAGTCACCCGGTTGCGCCGCGTTGCGCAGTCGGATATCCACCGGGTCGATATTCAGCTGAGCGGCGGCATCATCCATCAGGCATTCAAGGGCAAATGTGACCTGCGGAGCACCGTAGCCACGCATTGCACCCGCTGACGGGTAGTTGGTATAGACAGTGGCGGCAGAATAGCCGTAATCGCAGCGTGGATAAAGATACGGAATTTTATTCCCGCCCGCCGCTGCGATAGAGTGTCCGTGAGAGGCATAGCCACCGGTATTGGATAACACATCAAGATGATAGCCGTTCAGTGTGCCGTCGGCAGCCAGACCCATCTCCGCATCAATATGGAAAGCGTGACGGGTACGGGAGGCAAAAAAACACTCCTCGCGGCTCAGTTCCACTTTCACCGGAACACCACCGAGTTTCAGGGTCAGCCAGGCCGCCATCGGCTCTTCCAGCACATCCTGTTTATTCCCGAATCCACCGCCGATATAAGGCTTAATCACCCGGATATGTGACCACGGCATATCCAGTGCCTGGCCTATCACGCGGCGGACAATGTGCGGGATCTGGGTGCTGGACACCACGGAAATCTTATTATCCCCTTCCTGCCAGGCGTAGCAGGTGACGCCTTCCATATGACAGTGCTGGACAACCGGAGTATCAAAATGACCGCGGAACTGAAACGGCGACCGGCTGACTGTCGCCCCGGCGCTTTCCGCATTGATGGCAGTACGTTTCAGCAGGTTACCGCAGCTGTGGATGTGCGGGGCATCTGCGGCCAGCGCTGCTTCCGGTGAGGTGATGACCGGCAGTTCGTCATAAGTGACACTGACAACTGCTGCGGCTTTTTCGGCGGTCAGTGCATCGCGGGCAACCACAATCGCTACACCGTCACCGTGATGGCGGACATGACGGTTCAGCAGCAGGCGGTCTGCCACGTCGCGTTTGGCCGGCTCGAGAGACCAGGCGTGACCGGCGGTGGCGAACGGGATCTGCGGCACATCATCACAGGTGAATACCGCGACCACACCCGGCATGGCAAGCGCCTGTGACGCATCAACGGATGTCACCATTCCGTGGGCAATGGTGCTGCGGACATATTTGGCGTAGTGCATACCCGGCATCGGCAGATCATCCGTGTAGCGTGCCCGCCCTGATGTTTTGCTAAGGGCATCAACGCGCAGGTAAGGCATACCCAGCACGTGTTTTCCGACTGCTTCAGACATTATTATTTCTCCGGCTTCAGGAAAAGTAAGCATGCATAAAAACAAGCAATAAATACGCCAGCAGCGGGAAAAACAGCAATTTATCGGGAAATTTGTGACTGAGATAAAAAAATAAAAGCTATCCGGCAGGAAACAGCGGGTTTTCCTGTCTTTCTTTCTCTCATATTGAGAGAAAAATGTGTCTGTATTGATAATTCCCGGAAGCAGCAGAAGCAGAATGATAATTTATGGCTTGATAGCGTGACTAATCATCTTATGCGTAATAAACCTGATAAATTCTGTCACTTTTAAATTATAAGAAGATAATAGATTACTAAGAAAATAGTGATAATAATCAGCATGAAAAAGGAACTGAATCCTTGTCGCATAATTGAAAAAAAGAGAATCCATAACGGAATTATTCATTTATACTGCTGTGAATCATCCGGGATAACAGCAGGTTATGTGTTTTGTTCTGTATATGTCATTTTATTTTCATATTTACAGAATAGTTGTCTGCAGCAGTGAATCGATTTTATTCGTGAATAAGATATAATGCCGCCTCAGGTACAACTGTGCTCATATTTTTTTCTGACAAACGGATACCGGTTGATACTTATTTTTTTAAGACTTGTTACAGACCGTCCGGTAAATATCCGCAGGCGGTTTTGTAAAGTAAACTGACTAATTTATGTTCTCGGCCTGTGGTAAACAGACCGGCAGAGCAGAATAATAACGAAGCCAAATCGTTGACGCTGACAAGCGTGAAAATTCAGATTGTGCGGCTGTAGTTAAGGTGTTCGGATAACAAAAAACGAATAGTTCAGACTCGCCCGCGACGTAGTGTATGTTACATAAGCCTGAGTTGTGACACGTCAGAGTTTATTTTCCCAGGCTCTGGCTATACAATTGGTGCCTATTTTTGCACAACGCAGCAGTGGCCAAATTATTTCTCTAAGGTGAAACTATGTTATCCAAGACAGCACTGAACAAAATGGCGGGGATACTCTTGTTGGGAGGCGCTGTAACCCTGTCCGGTTGTTCATTAATGGCACCCTCTGCGCCGAAGCCGGCAGCACAGCCGGTTCAGCCGGCGGAGCAGGAGCCGGTAAGAACAACCGCACCGTTGCCAAAACCTGAATTACAGCAACCCTCCGGACAGATTTCGCCTGAGCTGAGTATGTGTGTCAAAGAGCTCGACTCGCTCAAAACTATCTCTCCGAAAGATTACAGTCTGATGGTCGCCGGTTTCAGTGAAATCAGCCAGATCAACAGACTGTATCGTCAGCTCGAAAGAACCGCCAGCCCGGATACGCTTAAATTACTGAAGATGTCAATTGAAGCGAAAACCAAAGTGATGTGCGCACAGGTTCGTTATTATTCTGTTCTGTCTATTGAGAATACCCTGGAGAAGGTTAACGGGTTATGAGACTGAACATCAGGTTGTGTATTACTGTCGCGTTGTTTGCGGCAGTGCAACCGGCGACTGCATCTGAATTTAATCAGGTTATCGAAGATTTTGACCGCTATATTCAGACTGAAAAAGCATCAGGCAATTTTCCGGTATCAGCGCAGCAACCTAATCGGTATCCCGAAAAGCGGGTTACACCGGCAGTAAACACTGCAGGGAAGGTCACTCAGTCAAAGCGTCAGGGCACACGTAAAGCTGCCCGTTCAGAAAAACGCACTGTTTCGTCCGCGCAGGAGCGCCGGACACAAACAGCAGCACAAAAAACAGACACAACAATCCCGGTGATTTCTGTGCCGGCACAGTGTGAAACCATTGTGGTCAGGGAACCGGTTGTTGTGACGAATCCTGTTCCGGTCGGATACCCGCAGTGGTCTCCGGCTTATCTGATCCGGGACAGCCAGAAATGGAGCGGGAAACACCGCGGATTTGTGTTCTCGCCTGTTCCCGGCCGTATGACCTCCTCACTGACTCTCACACCGGAAGTCCTGTTTGCCGTCCTGGGTGAACCTTTCCGTTCAATGACGTATTTCTCTGATCTGCCGCTGACGGTTGCCCGTGTGCTGAAACCGGAAACCTGGTTTACGCCGTCGGATCCGCAGAAACAGCTGCGTCTCACCCGCCTGAAATTACAGGACGTGAAACGTGACCTGGCGTCACTGAACGAAAAGTACCGGACTGTTCAGCGTAATTATGAACAGGCTCTTACTGATATTGCGAAAAAAGAGACAGAACTGAAAAACCTGACTCTGGCAAATAATGAGTTACAGGCTGCGGCAAAAGGCGATAATGCCAAACTGACCGCAGAGCTGGAAAAAAACCAGAAAACGATTGATTCTCTCAATCAGCAGATAAGTGAAAACCTGGCACGTTTTGGTCAGGCAGAAAGTCAGGTGACTGCCCTGACAGCAGAAAAAGCGGATCTGGAAAAACAGATCACGGCTCTGAATAAAGAAAAAGTGTTGTCAGATAAAAATCTCGCGCTGCTGGAAAATAAAAATGCCGATATGGCAAAAGTCACGCAGAAGCTGACAGCGCTGGAAAAACAGCTGAATCAGCGGGATGCGGAAAAACAGCAGCTGAGCGACAAAATCCTCGCGCTGACCAGTGAAAACAGCAAACAAAGTGATGCGCTGAAAAAAGATCTGACCGCGCTGGCATCAGAAAAGGCGGATCTGGAAAAACAGATCACGGCGCTGAATAAAGAAAAAGCGTTGTCAGATAAAAATCTCGCACTGCTGGAAAACAAAAATGCCGATATGGCAAAAGTCACGCAGAAGCTGACAGAGCTGGAAAAACAGCTGAGTCAGCGGGATGCGGAAAAACAGCAGCTGAGCGACAAAATCCTCGCGCTGACCAGTGAAAACAGCAAACAAAGTGATGCGCTGAAAAAAGATCTGACCGCGCTGACAGCAGAAAAACGGGATCTGGAAAAACAGATCACGGCACTGAATAAAGAAAAAGCGTTGTCAGATAAAAATCTCGCACTGCTGGAAAACAAAAATGCCGATATGGCAAAAGTCGCGCAGAAGCTGACAGAGCTGGAAAAACAATTGCAGGCTCAGGATGCGGAAAAACAGCGCCTGACAGCAAAACTGCAATCTCAGGAAGCTGAAAACAACAAACAGTCAGCTGATCTGGAAAAACAGATTGCGGTGCTGACAACGGATAAATCCGCGCTTGAAAAACAGGTTGCACAGCTGAATTCAGAGAAAAGTCAGGCTGAGAAAAACCTTGCACTGCTCGGCAGTAAAAATGCCGGCCTTACAAAAATTACGCAACAGCTGACTGCGACAGAAGATAAGCTGAAACAAAGTGATACGGAAAAACGGGCACTGGCTGCACAATTGGCGGAGCAGGGCAGCAACAGCACAAAACAGAGTGCAGAGCTGAAAAAAGCCCTGGATGGGCTGACAGCAGAAAAAGTCGCTCTGGAAAAACAGATCACCGCACTGACCGCAGATAAAAGCACGGCCTCAGCTAAAAATACAGAGCTGCTGAATGCGAAAACGGCGGAAATGCAGAAAACCGCAGAACAGGTTGCGGCGCTTGAAAAACAACTGAAATCCATTACGGCAGAAAAACAGCTTATTGCGCTCAAGTTACTGCAAAAAACGACTGATAACCAGCAACAGAACGCGCGGCTGCAACAAGATCTGACAGCATTGACCGCAGATAAAGTCGCGCTGACCGGACAAATCACCCGGCTGACAGAAGAGCTGTCATTGGCTGAAAAAAATATCGCGCAGTTGAGCAGTAAGAATGCAGATATGGCAAAAGTGGTTCAGCAGCTTAATACACTGGAACAGCAACTGAAACAGCACGATACAGAAAAGCAGGCACTGGCGGCACAGATTGCGGCCGGTAATGCTGACAGCGATAAACAGCGTACACAACTGAAAAAAGAACTCAGCGCCCTGGCCGCTGATAAAACGGCACTGGAAAACCAGATAACGCAGCTGACAGCTGAAAAAGTGCAGGCAGAGAAAAATACGGCATTGCTGAGCAGTAAAAACAGCGATCTGGCGAAAGTCACCCGTGACCTGACTGATACCGGGCAGAAGCTGAAAAACGCGGAAGCCGAAAAACAGAAGCTTGCGGATCAGCTGGCACATCAGAGTAAAGAAGCAGCAGCACAGCGTGACAAGCTGGAAAAAGAACTCAGCACCCTGGCCGCCGGTAAAACCGCACTGGAAAACCAGATTGCACAGCTGACAGCTGAAAAAGTGCAGGCAGAGAAAAATACGGCGCTGCTGAGCAGTAAAAACAGCGATCTGGAAAAAATCACCCGTGAGCTGACCACGTCTGAGCAGAAGCTGAAAAACGCGGAAACCGAAAAACAGAAGCTTGTGGCTCAGCTGGCACATCAGAGTAAAGAAGCGGCAGCACAGCGTGACAAGCTGGAAAAAGAACTCAGCACCCTGGCCGCCGGTAAAACCGCACTGGAAAACCAGATTGCACAGCTGACAGCTGAAAAAGTGCAGGCAGAGAAAAATACGGCGCTGCTGAGCAGTAAAAACAGCGATCTGGAAAAAATCACCCGTGAGCTGACCGCGTCTGAGCAGAAGCTGAAAAACGCGGAAACCGAAAAACAGAAGCTTGCGGATCAGCTGGCAAATCAGAGTAAAGAAGCGGCAGCACAGAGTGACAAACTGAAAAAAGAACTCAGCGCCCTGGCCACCGGTAAAACGGCACTGGAAAACCAGATTGCACAGCTGACAGCTGAAAAAGTTCAGGCAGAGAAAAATACGGCATTGCTGAGCAGTAAAAACAGCGATCTGGCGAAAGTCACCCGTGAGCTGACCGCGTCTGAGCAGAAGCTGAAAAACGCGGAAACCGAAAAACAGAAGCTTGCGGATCAGCTGGCACATCAGAGTAAAGAAGCAGCAGCACAGCGTGACAAGCTGGAAAAAGAACTCAGCACCCTGGCCACCGGTAAAACGGCACTGGAAAACCAGATTGCACAGCTGACAGCTGAAAAAGTTCAGGCAGAGAAAAATACGGCATTGCTGAGCAGTAAAAACAGCGAGCTGGAAAAAATCACCCGTGAGCTGACCGCGTCTGAGCAGAAGCTGAAAAACGCGGAAACCGAAAAACAGAAGCTTGCGGATCAGCTGGCACATCAGAATAAAGAAGCGGCAGCACAGAGTGACAAACTGAAAAAAGAGCTCAGCACCCTGGCCGCCGGTAAAACTGCACTGGAAAACCAGATTGCACAACTGGACGTCCAAAATACAGGTAACGCAAAATTAGCCGCTCAGTTGCAGACACTGGAAAAAGAATTACAGCAGCGTGAGGCGGATAAGCTTAAGCTGACGGCACAATTACAGAGTCGTGAGGCGGATAATACCCGCCAGAGTGATAATCTGAAAAAAGAAGTGGCCGCACTGACCGTGGATAAAGCCACACTGGAACAGAAAATTGCACAGCTGACAGCAGATAAACAACTGTTATCAGCAAAAGTGTCCGGCTCAGATAAAGAGAGCAGTGCTGTTCAGGCTGATAATGCCGAACTGAATAAAAAATTATCCGCGGAACAGCAGCGGGCTGCTCAGCTGGATAAAGCGTTAAAAGAGAAAACACAGCAGATTGAAGCATTGGCAAAATCTGATGCGGAATTAATTAAGCTGAATGCGCAGCTTGATAACCAGAAAAAACAGCTGGCAGATAAAGATGCAGAGCTCGCCAAAGCGGCTGCGAAGCTGAAAGAAAATGCGGATATCACGGCGAAATACACCGCATTGCAGAAAGAAATGGACAAACAGAAGGCGGCTGTCAGTGCGCAGCGGACTGAAAATACCAGCCTGAATACGAAAATTGCGAAGGCAGAAGAAAAAAACAGAGCAGTGGCTGCTTATACTTTTCAGCAGGTCGGTGAGCTGAATAAACGGAAAAACCAGGAACTGATTACCCGGCTGGAGCGGCAGAATTACGCCAAAATGACCCCGGATGTTTATTACCGCATCACCAAACAGGGACAAAAATATAAAGCCCTGAAGGGTAAAATTATCACATTTGCAATGCATGAAGAATTAACCGACGGTAAAGTGACGGTTTCGCATCCGGTAAATGCGCCGGCTGTTATCCCGTTTAATGAATTACCGGGTGATCTGGCAAAATTTGTTTCTCTTGTCGGTGCCGGTGGCTCAGTTGATGTTTATATCAAACCGGAAGGGGGATATGGTGTTGCAGGTATTGAAGGGCAGATTCCGCCAAACTCGATGTCTATTATCAAACTGAACGTGCTGAAAATAGAATAATCCGGCGATTATATGGATATTGAAAGCATCCCGTAACGGATGCTTTTTTTATAGCGTATTATTACAGGAATACAGAAAATGTCAGGAAATTAATAGCGGGGTGTTGTTATTGCTGACTGATAACACCAGCATAAAAACATTCAGGAAAGAGTGGTATAAAGGAGAGGGTAATTTCATGCAGTGTGTGGCATCTTTTTACTCGCATTAAGAGTTATATGTGTCATTTTACCCATTTGAGGAGATGTGTGTGTCATTTGTAACAAAGTATTAAAGCGAGTAATTGAAAGGTAAATAATATTAATGAGTCTTGAATTTATATTGCAGGAACTTCTGCGCATTATATTTTGTTTTCCGGAGTATATGGTTACCGGTAAGAGTTGTTAATATCAGAGTAAGACCCTGGTGGAATATCACTATACTAAAAATTGTCACCAGTGGTAACAGTATTGCAATCCGGAATATGATAATAACAGTATTCTGTATTAACAGTGATGCATCAGAAACAGTTAAATAAGTAAGTGAAAAAAGGTAAATCATCGGTATATTTATTAACTATAAAAGCAGAATATAAATTATTTTATAAAACCGGAAATACTCAGACTGAATCTGAATAGTTTTTATAAAAATCATATTCCTGTACCAGTTGCGGTAATGATTTAATGCGCAGTTTGGTATACATATTAGAACGGTGTACTTCGACAGTACGCGGAGACAGTGATAATTTTTGGGCAGCTTCTTTGCTGGTATTTCCTTCCAGAATCATATCCATAACTTCTTTTTCACGGGCAGATAATTTACTGAATTTATCTTTAAGGCGTTGATAGGTATGATATTTATTGAGGCTTTTTTCATACTGGCTAAACGCGTCATGAATTGCATTAACTAACAGTTCTGAATTAATCGGTTTCTTGAAGAATTCAAGAATACCTGCTTTAAATGCACGACGGCAGGTTTCAAAAGACGGATAAGCGGTGATGACAATCACCGGAATAATACTTTTCAGGCGTTTGAGTTCATCAATAAGATAGAATCCTTCAGCAGATGATTCCCCGACCTCCAGAATAATACATTCACGGGCATGCTCTTTTGGCGTACTAACATAATATTTCAGAAAAGCCTGCTCAGATGAATAAGATTTTACTTCGCAATTCATATCGTCAAGCATGAAGTTGATGTTGTTGCTTGGCAGATCAGCACAGTTGATTAAATGGATAACGGCATCCATAAGCTACTCCTTAATTGAAATTAGAACACAGAAATAAACCGATATTAATGGATAAAAATAAGGAAATAATTACTTCAGTTTATCTACGCAAATTTTGAGTATTGTAGATAAGATAACATCGATAAAATGTTTAAATGGATAAGTAAATCTCATCTCTAAATCGGTGTGCTTTTTTGAATAAAAGCGATAACAATGCAGTTATTTTTTTGTTTTGTGTTTATAAAACAGTGTGTTGCATTTGTTTTGGGTTTGTGTGATTCGTGGCTTAACGGAATTTTTTATGAAATAAACATTTACATTTACCCTTGGGGTTACAGGCGTAATATGTTATAAATATCAGTTCACATTTTTCTTTCTTTTTCTCACGACAGAACAAACACTTATTTTCTACTGACAACAATATGGCATCACTGAAAGATGTTGCCCGGCTGGCATCAGTCTCACTGATGACTGTTTCAAGGGCGATAAATAATCCTGAGTTGTTGAAGCCTGAGACGTTGAAACAGGTTCAGCATGCTATTGACGTTCTGAATTATGTGCCGGATTTATCAGCCCGTAAAATCAGAGGTAAAAATACAAATCTGTCATGCATAGGTGTATTAGCAATTGGTACGGCCTCTGCACCGTTTTCTGTCGAAATACTGCTGGCTATCGAACAGTGCGCAGGAAAATACGGCTGGGACAGTTTTGTTATTAATATTTCGTCCGGAGATAACCTGCTCCGGGCTGCCCGTCAAATTCTTTCCCGCCGCCCTGACGGTATTATTATTACCGGTGCGGAACTGTGTGAGATAGACATTCCTGAGTTACTTCGCGACAAAAACCTGGTATTAACAAACTGCTTTGACCCCGGAGATACCTCATTACCGGCTTATATTCCGGATGACTACCATGGTCAGTATGATGCGACAGAATATCTTATTCAGCGGGGTTACCGCCACCCGCTTTGCCTCTGGCCGCCTGCGGAATGCCTTTCATCCGGTCTGCGCCGTGATGCGGTTCAGCATGCGTGGCTGAATGCGGGGTTGCCGGTCACTCAGTTGACCCAGCACAACATGGGGTTAGCGGATATCTATTACCGGGAAGTCGTGACACTGATAGATCATTACACGGACGGTAACTCCCCGTCATTTGACTGCATTATCTGCGGTAATGACCAGATAGCCTTTGTTGCGTATCAGGTTTTATTAACCCGCGGCATTTCTATTCCGGAACAGGCCGGTATTCTCGGCTTTGAAAATATGATCGGTACAGGTGAGCTTTTTTATCCCCCGCTGACGACTATCCGTTCTCCGTATCATCTGCTGGGTGAAACTGCGGCACTGCATCTTATTGAAAAACGGGCGCCGTCCGGGCTTACCTATGTCCCCTGCCGGATGCTCAGCAGAGATTCTCTCTGACACGCCGGTATTTACACGATCCTTTCTCTTTTACCTGATTGTTATCCGTTCCCGTTTGGTTAATTTTTTTTTATTAACCCGCAACGGTCTGCCGGATAAAAATCAGAGTACCGTTATTTCTGCAGTTACGGACTTATCTGTCGCTTTGAGTCCAACATTAAGTGTTAATTTCGTTTGAGCTAAACACAAAACTTTCAATTTTGCGTTTTAATATTGTTTTTTATTTTAAAGTATCAAAGTGATGATTATTATTAATTATCTTTCGATGTTAACGTTAAAATATTCAATTAGAAATGGATGGTGATATTTTTCAGAGACAAAGCTACCGCACGAAAAATTTTTCAATCTTCGGAGGTAAATATCTGATGTGTTACTCTGTTCATTATGAAAATGAACATTAAATGATTATTTATCTTTATCATCAATGCATTATAGATAACAACGATTTTCAGAGTATAAAAAATCAGGGGATCTATCTAGCTATAACTACTCAAGGTTAACGTTAACATCAAATATTAGGAATTATACCCAAAAATGATTTGTTAATGATACTTATTATGTTAACGTTATCAGTTGAAAAATCAAGTGAAATTGATATTTCATAGTTATATCTGCGTAGTGAGTGACGTGATTCCGGTGAACATAATATGAGGTTTCCGCGGGAAACCGGCGACGGGAAATAAATTGAGCAGGCGCAAGGGATTTTTAATGCAGGGGGGTATGATAGTCATAACATAATGATAAACAGGATTGGTTGAACCATGTTTTTACGATCCGGCGCAATGCTGGCGATTTTTTCTTATTTTCTCTGGGGGATCACACCGCTTTTTTACCGTCTTCTGCCCGGCGTACAGCCGCTGGAGTTATTATCCCAGCGTGTTCTCTGGTCAATTCCGCTGTTATTGTTTGTCCGTTTCTTTCTAAAAAACCGTACCCGGATAAGAGCGGTATGGGCGGATAAACGCTCGTTGCTGCTTTGTCTGCTCAGTACCAGCGTGATGGCGATATCCTGGTGCACCTTTACCTATTCGATGACTCATGATTTGGTGCTGGAAGCCAGCATGGGGTATTTTATTACGCCGCTGTTTTCTATTTTACTGGGCGTCATTTTCCTGCATGAACGTCTTAAACAGGCAGAAAAAACCGCGCTGATTTTTGTCTGCGCCGGGGTTGGCTATCAGCTTTATCAATACGGCAGTCTGCCGAAACTGGCGCTGATGATGGGCTCTGCGTTTGCCCTTTACGGGTTTATCCGTAAATTTATCCGCTATGATCTGACGACTTCACTGCTGATTGAAAGTCTCTGGCTGCTGCCGGTGGCAATTGCACTGTATTTCCGGCTGGAAAACAGCGGCGCGGGCACGTTCAGTACAGCGGATACCTTTACCCGGCTCTGTTTTATACTGACTGCGCCTGTCACACTGCTGCCGCTGCTGTTCTTTACGGCGGCGGTGCGTTCGACCACGCTGACAACAATCGGTCTGGCGCAGTATCTGGAGCCGACCATTCAGTTTCTGCTGGCTGTATTCCTCTTTAATGAGCATTTTGATGCCGTAAAAGGTGTCAGTTTTTCATTAATCTGGCTGGGATTGCTGTTCTGCATTCTGTCTCTTATCCGTCACTACCGGAAAAATACGGCAAAAGCCGGTTTGGGTATCAAACCCCGCTGAGTGCTGTGATGATCGGTAATTTGCTTATTTCGTGACGAGAGCAAACGATTGCGTGTATAATGATGCGCAATTTTCCGGTATTTCTGAACAGGTGACAGTGATGACAACATTAGGTACGGCATTACGTCCGGGCGCAACAAAGGTAATGCTGCTGGGCGCAGGTGAGTTAGGTAAGGAAGTGGCGATTGAGTGTCAGCGGCTCGGCATTGAAGTCATCGCTGTTGATCGTTATGACAATGCCCCGGCCATGCATATCGCTCACCGCCGGTATGTGATCAATATGCTGGACGGCGCGGAACTGGAAGCGGTTATCCGGAAAGAGCAGCCTGATCATATTGTGCCGGAAATTGAAGCGATTGCGACAGACACATTGTACCGGCTGGAGCAGGAAGGCTTTCACGTCGTGCCTTGTGCCAATGCGGTAAAGCTGACCATGAACCGTGAGGGGATACGCCGCCTGGCCGCAGAAGAGCTGGGACTGATGACATCAGAATACCGTTTTGCTGATGATGAAGCATCTTTTATCCGTGCAGCCGCAGAGATCGGTTTTCCCTGTATTATCAAGCCGGTAATGAGCTCATCGGGTAAGGGACAGAGCATTATCCGCGATGAAAGTACACTGCATGACGCCTGGCTGGCATCTCAGGAAGCGGGGCGTGCCGGAAAAGGGCGGGTCATTGTCGAGCGGATGATTGATTTCGATTATGAAATTACCCTGCTGACTGTCCGTGCGGCAGATGGTGTGCATTTCTGCGCGCCGGTCGGTCATCGTCAGGAGCGCGGGGATTACCGTGAATCCTGGCAGCCGCAGACCATGCCGGATACGGTTCTGGCGCAGGCGCAACAGGTGGCGGCGACTATCGTTAACGGACTGGGCGGGTATGGTTTGTTTGGTGTTGAGCTGTTTGTCCGCGGTGAGGATATCATCTTTAATGAGGTTTCCCCGCGTCCCCATGATACCGGGCTGGTGACACTGATTTCACAGAATATTTCTGAATTTGCCCTGCACGTGCGGGCGTTTCTCGGATTACCGGCCGGAGAGATAATTCAGTACCGTCCGGCTGCCTCCGCAGTGATCCTGCCGTCACTGAACAGTGATGATGTCCGTTACAGCGGGCTGGAAAATGCCCTGACCGGTACGGTGCAGCTGCGCCTGTTTGCCAAACCGGCGATTGACGGCCACCGGCGTATGGGCGTCGCCCTGGCACTGGCTCCGTCGGTGCAGGAAGCGGTGGCGGCCGCAAAACAGGCTGCGGCGTCAGTGGTCGTCACCGGCTGACCGGGGTAATATCTGTGATAACCTTCCGCTGTAATATGCCGGAAGGTTATCACAGACAGCGGTCAACCGGAGGAATAACCGATGAAATGCAGAATACCGGGGATAGTCTTTGTCATGTTGCTGCCGCTGATCGCGTTTGCCGGTACGGATGTGCAGGCAGAAAAAGCCCGTGAATGGATACGGGAGAGGGCGGATGAGCCGGACAGCCGTTTATGATGCCGCACCGTGATGGCGGCGGGTCAGAATACGCAGCCGCCAGCTGTGCAGAATATAGGTCACCAGCAGAATAAAGGCGACCACACTCCAGACAATCATTTCACCATAACGGGCGCTGAAATCTGCTATCTGTGCTTTTCCCGGATTATCCTTCTGATAATAAACACCCACCGGGCCGTTTTCACACTGCGGCTGACACAGCAGATGATCCGGTGAGGTAAACGTCACGATTTTATTATCCGCCGTCATGAATTTCACCACAGGCCAGCCAACCAGTTGCTGCCCCGGACGGGTATCACGCATTTCTGTCCGCAGGTAACCGGTTATCTGCCCGTCAGCATAGATATCGTTCTGTTGTGTCTGCCATGTCTGATAAATCATAAATCCGGCCAGGAAGAGCACACTGAACGTCAGCAGGCGGAGAACACGCTGAAACAGCATGTTGCGTTGTGTTTGTTTATCAGCATAAGCACGGAGATCGCCGGGTTTTTTAGTCATATCGTTTACTGTCTTCTGTCGGTTTCTGGTCATACATTACGGAGAAAAGCGGATAAAAGCACGGTTTCATAAAAAATTAACAAAAATCATGAAGAAATTTAAAAAACATAACGTTAACCCGATCACAAATTTTACCGCTCCGGGGGGCGGATAAAACCGCCCGGCCGCAAAAAGTGACCGCTTAATCGGCTATACAACCGCTTACGGAATAATCCCCGTTTCCCGCCTTGATTTTTCTATCATAAAACACACTTGCAGGAAGTTTCTATTTTATCCGGGCTGAAACATTTTTTCCGTAAGGATACGGATCCTTTTGATTATCACAGTCACATTTAAGGTGCGTTATGAACTCTAATCGCTTATTTAAGCACATTCCCTGGGTTATCCTGGGGATTATAGGTGCTTTCTGTCTCGGCGTTGTTGCTTTACGCCGCGGCGAGCATGTCAGTGCATTATGGATCATTGTTGCATCGGTATCAGTCTATCTGGTGGCGTACCGCTACTATAGTCTGTATATCGCAACAAAGGTTATGAAACTGGATCCGACCCGGTCAACACCGGCGGTGATTAATAATGATGGTCTGAACTATGTTCCGACTAACCGTAACGTTCTGTTCGGTCACCATTTTGCCGCGATCGCCGGTGCGGGTCCGTTAGTCGGGCCGGTACTTGCCGCGCAGATGGGGTATCTGCCGGGCACTCTCTGGCTGCTGGCCGGTGTGGTGCTGGCAGGGGCGGTACAGGACTTTATGGTGCTGTTTATCTCCTCGCGCCGTAACGGTGCATCTCTGGGTGAGATTGTTAAAGAAGAGATGGGAACTGTGCCGGGCACTATCGCGCTCTTCGGCTGTTTCCTGATTATGATCATCATCCTCGCCGTGCTGGCACTGATTGTGGTGAAAGCGCTGGCGGAAAGTCCGTGGGGTGTGTTTACCGTTGTGTCCACCGTGCCGATTGCCCTGTTTATGGGGATCTACATGCGCTATCTCCGGCCGGGACGTGTCGGTGAAGTGTCCGTTATCGGTATTGTGCTGCTGGTGGCGGCTATCTGGTTCGGTGGTGTGATTGCACACGACCCGTACTGGGGCCCTGCGCTGACCTTTAAAGATACCACTATCACTTATACACTGATCGGCTATGCGTTTGTTTCCGCTCTGCTGCCGGTGTGGCTGATTCTGGCTCCGCGTGACTATCTGGCAACCTTCCTGAAAATCGGGGTTATCGTCGGTCTGGCTGTGGGTATCGTTATCCTTAACCCTGATCTGAAAATGCCGGCAATGACACAGTTCGTTGACGGAACCGGTCCGGTCTGGAAAGGCGCTCTGTTCCCGTTCCTGTTTATTACTATTGCCTGTGGTGCGGTTTCCGGCTTCCACGCCCTGATTGCATCCGGTACCACACCGAAACTGCTGGCCTGTGAAACCGATGCCCGTTATATCGGTTACGGCGCAATGCTGATGGAATCCTTCGTGGCGATTATGGCTCTGGTTGCAGCGTCCATTATCGAACCGGGTCTCTATTTTGCGATGAACACCCCGCCGGCGGCGCTGGGTATCACGATGCCGGATCTGCATAACCTCGGCACAGCGGATGCACCAATGATTATGGCACAGCTGAAAGATGTGACCGCGCAAGCGGCCGCGACTGTCAGTTCCTGGGGCTTTGTTATCTCGCCGGAAGAGATTTTACAGACAGCCAAAGATATCGGTGAGCCGTCTGTCCTCAACCGTGCAGGTGGTGCACCGACACTGGCGGTAGGTATCGCGTATGTGTTCCATAAAATCATTCCTGCGGCGGATATGGGCTTCTGGTATCACTTCGGTATCCTGTTTGAAGCACTGTTTATCCTGACTGCACTGGATGCGGGTACCCGTTCCGGCCGCTTTATGCTTCAGGATCTGCTGGGTAACTTCGTTCCGTTCCTGAAGAAAACTGACTCTTTCATTGCCGGTGTGATTGGTACTGCTGGTTGTGTGGGTCTGTGGGGTTATCTGTTGTATCAGGGGGTGGTCGATCCGCTGGGCGGCGTTAAGAGCCTGTGGCCGCTGTTCGGTATCTCCAACCAGATGCTGGCGGCTGTTGCACTGGTTCTGTCCACCGTTGTTCTGATTAAGATGAAGCGCAGCAAATATATCTGGGTAACCACTATTCCTGCGGTATGGCTGCTGATTTGTACCACCTGGGCGCTGGGTCTGAAACTGTTCAGTGACAACCCGCAACTGGAAGGCTTCTTCTGGCTGGCGAATGAATACAAACGCCGCATTGCGGAAGGCGTGGCGTTAACACCTGAGCAGGTCGCGAATATGCAGCACATCGTGGTGAACAACTACACCAACGCCGGGCTGAGTATTATTTTCCTGGTCGTGGTGTACAGCATCATCTTCTACGGCATCCGTACCGCGATGAAAGCGAGCAAAAATCCGGAACGTACTGACAACGAAACACCATATATTCCTGTTCCGGAAGAGGGAATTAAAGTCTCCTCCTCACACTGATAACAGCATGCAGTAACGCTGAAGTCTCATCCCCCGTATGATGTCAGTCACATTGTACGGGGGATATTTTTATTATCCGTGTTATTTGTTACTCTGACAGCCTTTGTTCCGCTGTCTGTCTGTAAGAAGGACCCGATTATGCAACCTATTTCCGTGACCATTCTGACCGGTTTTCTGGGTGCCGGTAAAACCACACTGCTGCGCCATATTCTCCACGAGGAGCACGGGCAGAAAATTGCTGTGATTGAAAATGAATTCGGCGAGGTTCCGATCGATGATGAGATTATCGGTGACCGCGCCACGCAGATAAAAACCCTGAGTAACGGGTGTATCTGTTGCAGCCGCTCGAGTGAGCTGGAAGATGCGCTGCTGGATCTGTGCGAAAATCTGGATAACGGCAAAATTGATTTTGACCGCCTGGTGATTGAATGCACCGGTATGGCTGATCCGGGCCCGATCACACAAACATTTTTTTCCAATGAAAAACTGTGTGAGCGCTATGTACTGGACGGCATTATCACGCTGGTGGATGCGGTACATGCACAGCAGCAACTGGATCAGTTCACTATCGCTCAGGCGCAGATTGGCTATGCGGATCGTATTCTGCTGACCAAAACGGATGTTGAGCCGGATAATGAGGCGCTGCTCGCCCGGTTACAGCGGATTAATGCCAAAGCGCCGGTGTATAAGGTGATTAACGGCGATATCGACATGAACCTGCTGTTTAATGTCGGCGGTTTTATGCTGGATGATAATGTGGAAATCAGCAAACCGCTGTTCCGCTTTGCACCGAAACAGCAGAATGATATTCAGTCGCTGGTGATCACCATGGATAAACCGGTGGAGATCAGTGCAATTTCCCGCGCGATGGAAACCCTGTTGCTCAGCTATGCTGATAATATGCTGCGTTACAAAGGGTTACTCTGGATTGAAAACGAGCCGCGCCGCCTGTTATTTCAGGGTGTTCAGCGTTTGTACAGCGCCGATTTTGACCGCGAATGGCGTGAGGATGATGTAAAACAGAGTGTGCTGATTTTTATCGGTATGCAGTTGCCGGAGCAGGAGATCCGCAATGCGTTTGCCACACTGACGGCATGATAACAGCGGGTATTTACCCGCTGAAAAAGCATGAAAAAACCGGCCGGTGCGGCCGGTAAAGGAAAGGGGGCTTCCTTAAAAAGCCAAACCCGGAAAAATCAGGCTGATTTTGCCTTGTTTGCCATGATTTCAATAATCTGCATGTCGGTGTGTTGCATAGACAGGCTGGCCAGCGCACAGAGATTCGCGATGGATTTATCCACATCGGTGCAGACAATGCCGTCGTTACCGCCGACACACTGCTGATTCATCGCCATCAGCACTGCTTTATATGCCGCGCTGACACCGCTGGAGACTTTCATCGCGCAACTGTTGGACGCACCGTCACAGATAATGCCGCTGATATCACCAATCATGCTGCTGATAGCCATCGCCGCCGGCTCATATTTCCCTTCAAATAACCATGCGATACCGGCGGCTGCCCCCATTGAGGCGGTAGTGGCCGCACACAGTGCGGAGAGCGGCGGGAACTGGCTGTGTATATAAATCGCCATCAGGTGGGACAATGTCAGGGCGCGGATCAGCTTCTCTTCATCCGCCTGTAAATATTCCGCAACCACCACCACCGGCTGGGTAGCCGCTATTCCCTGGTTACCGGAACCGGAGTTGCTCATCGCAGGCAGTTGTGCGCCGCCCATACGGGCATCGGAGGCCGAAGAGGTGCGGATCATAATGTCGGACAGCAGATCTTTTGACAGCAGTCCGCGCTCACGCTGTTTTTCCAGAGAGCGGCCGATTTGCAACCCGTACGGGTTAGACATCCCTTCGCGGGCAAGTGCATCATTCAGATCAGCGGCCTGACGCATAAAATTGATCATCGAAACCGGTGCCTGAGTGGCAAAATCATAAATATCGCGGGCGCAGGCATCTGCAAACGGGTTATCACTGCCGCCCTGATGCATGACAGCATCACCCTGATAAATAATATTGCCGTTATGACTGACTTCTGTCACATGGGTATGGTCACCGCAGATAGTGACAGTGGCCTGATCGTCGCCGCTGTATACTGTGGCTTCGGAGTAAAGCACCTGGCTGCACGGCTCTTTGATTTCGACAGACACTGCTCCGGAGGCAAGAAATGCTTTCCCGGCAGCAATATCGTCAGCGGTCACACCGCACAGGACATTCAGACCGGCGTCCGGTTGGCCGCCGATAGCGCCGAGTGCCGCAGCGACCGGTAATCCGGTCATGCCTGTTCCCGGAACTGTCACGCCGAGGCCGTTTTTCATCAGGTTCGGGGAGACATAGCAGCGGATCTGTGTCGGCGCACCGCTGAGGCATGCTGCTGCTTTTGCGGCGGCCAGAGCCAGAGAAATCGGTTCGGTGCAGCCTGTTGCCGGTTTGACTGACTGACGCAGTGCCGCGACAAAATTATTCCATTGAGCAGGGGTGTGATGTGTTGCCATTTTTCAGCCTTAAATACGCGAATCCGTTATGTGGCTCAGTGTACCGAAAGGGCAGCAGAAAAATCCTTTCACAATTCATGGGTATTTTCATAATCCGGAGAAAAACTTTCTCCCGGTAATAAAAAATAGGGTGGATAAGGGGGAATAAAGCAAAAAATCATCCCGGAACAAGAATAGATAAAAACACTTATCTAACTATTTGATTTAAATATATTATTGAATTTGATTTGTATGCATTATGTTATGCACAAATAAAAAAGTGTGATGAGACCCTGTGATATCAGTCACGAAAAACTGCGTTTACAGTTATTTATCAGAATATAATTCCGTATTGGTTCTATTAATTGTTTCGTTGTGGTGTTATCAGCTGGTTGTTTAAGTGATTCCCGCTGCGCAGATACAGCGGGAATCTGACGGATAGATCAGCCTTCAATATCCAGTCGTTTTGATTGCCATTTTTTCGAGCGCCAGCGCCATGTATTAACGAGCCCGCGCAGCCACTCATCACACAGAAAACCAATCCAGATCCCGAGGATACCCATCTCCAGCTTGATCCCCAGTACATAGCCGACCGGCAGTGCCACACACCACATAAAGAACAGGGCGGTACAGAGCGGGAAACGTGCGTCACCGGCGGCACGCAGGGCGTTTACCATGACAATATTCAGGGTACGTCCGGGCTCTAAAAAGACCGACAACAGGAACAGCGGCAGCAGCAGTTTAACCACCGCCTGATCATCACTCAGTCCGTAAGCGAGATGATCACGGAACAGCCAGAACAGGAAGACAATCGGAATGGTGCTGAAGAAGCCGGTTTTCAGGCTTTTCATGCCGCGCTGATAGGCATCCTCAAAGCGTTTTGCCCCGACCAGATGCCCGACCAGAATTTCATTTCCGATACTGATAGTTATGCCAAACAGCATAATAAACAGCGATAGCTGGAAGTAGATAGTCTGTGCTGCCAGCGCGGTTTCCCCCATCAGTCCGATAAAGGCGATAGCAACCATATAATGCAGCATCCAGACCAGATTTTCCCCGGCAGACGGCAGGCCGACGTGCAGGATCTGCCTCAGCATATTTTTAGACCAGTGAAACAGCATACGCGGCACGAATTTAATCCGCAGGCCGTAAAAGAGCAGGCCGCACAGCAGCGCCACCGCAATCAGGCGCCCGGCCACTGTGGACCAGGCCACGCCGACAAGCCCGTACTGCGGCAGGCCGAACAGGCCGTACAGCACAATACAGTTACCGACGACGGTCACGACGTTGGCAACCAGCGTGACATACATCGCCGGTTTGGCTCTGCCGTACACCCGCAGACAAGCTGCCAGAATGATGGTCACTGCTTCCGGAATTAAACAGATTCCCAGAATATGCAGATAGTTAAAGGCATCTTCCATCAGATGTTCCGGCGTATTCATCAGTTCCAGAATTTTATAACCGAAAATAATGGTAAACCCGGCGGACAATAATCCGAGCAGCAGGTTAAACGCGATCGAGATATGGATTGCCTGACTGGCCTTATCCCGTCTGCCCGCCCCGATATACTGGGCTATGACCACACTGCATCCGACACTGATAAAGTTAAAAATAGTGATAAACAGGTCAAATGCCTGGTTGCCTACCGCCATTGCCGCCAGATATTTTGACGACACATGGCTGACCATCCAGGTATTAATCAGGAAGGTGGAAAAATGTAATAACAGGTCGATAAAAATCGGCCAGCTTAAGGAAAAGAGCCCGCGCTCTGTCACATCAGACTGATGCATGACGACCTTCTGTAAAGAGTGTGATTTTTGTTCCGGGACGGATACAGGGAGCCGGATTCTACCAGGATAATATTACTGAGAATAGCGAAAGGTGAAAAATAAAACATTTTTTTCATAACTAATTAAGAAATCAATGTTTCCTTTCATAAGTAAGTATGATTTCCTTATCTGACTAATCAATGATGACAGAGAGAATTCCGTGAAAAAAATACGAGCCGCCGTCGTTGGTTACGGCAATATCGGACAATATGCGATTGAGGCGCTGGAAGCTGCCGCTGATTTTGAAATTGCAGGAATTGTGCGCCGCAACCCGTCTGCCGCTGATACCGGTTCTGTGTATCCGGTAGTGGCGGATATCCGCGGGTTGGGTAAGGTGGATGTGGCACTGCTGTGTTCACCGACCCGTGCTATCCGTGCGGTGGCGTCAGATATCCTCGCGCTGGGGATTAATACCGTGGACAGTTTTGACGTTCACAGTGAAATTGTTGCGCTGAAAGAGCACCTTGACCCGATTGCCCGCGCCGGTGAGTGTACCGCGATTATCTCCGCAGGCTGGGATCCGGGTTCAGATTCCATTATCCGCACACTGATGCAGGCAATGGCACCAAAAGGTCTGACCTACACCAACTTCGGATCGGGGATGAGCATGGGCCACAGTGTCGCCGCCAAAGCGATTCCCGGCGTCAAAGACGCCCTCTCCATGACAATCCCGCTGGGTACAGGCGTTCACCGTCGTATGGTTTATGTTGAGCTTGAAACCGGACATGATATTGATACTGTAACCGCAACGCTGAAAGCCGACAGCTATTTTGCCTCCGATGAGACGCATGTCCGTCAGGTGGACAGTGTTGATGCCCTGAAAGATGTGGGACACGGTGTATCCATGACGCACAAAGGGGGGTCCGGTAAAACTCATAACCAGTTGTTTGAGTACAGCATGCGCATCAATAATCCTGCACTGACCTCTCAGTTTATGGTGTCTGCGGCGCGGGCTGCCTGCCGTCAGCAGCCGGGCGCATACAGTGTGATCGAAATTCCGCCGGTGAATTTTCTGACCGGGGATATCAACAGCTGGATCAGCAAACTGGTGTAGCGATATCTCAGTCACAAAAAAGTAATAAAAAGTGGTGAAAACCACTTTTTATTATTTGCAAAAAAGATAATTAAATTAACTGTTGTATATGTAATGTTATTGTCATTTATCATCTCCGTGAATATAAAAAAGACAAACAAACCGGATCCTTTCTGATATAGTTTCGTTTTTTCAGAATACGGATGAAAGATAAAAAACAGGTATAATTAATTGCTTCGGTAATTGATTAGCTGCGCTTAATGTATTTTGATTTTTATATGAAATAATTATAATTATTTCATATTTTAAAATTCTGATTTTGAGATATTCGTCATAGACAAAAGGATTATTCAATGTAATTTTGTATATTACTTATCCATCCAGAGGGCTTTGTGCATGAATTACTTATCCATCTCAAGTCGTCTTGCCGCTGTTGTCTGCCTTGTGCAGGCATGGTTTAATATTGATCACCGCATTTCCAATTTCTTCCCTGAGTGATTCTCCGTCTGCGTATTTACCACGAAAAATAATTAAAAACACGCTGATATAACGTGGCTGTATTTCTGTATTTTCTTTTCATGAAAATTCAGCGGATAAATATATCCGGCAGCCAGAAACCGGAGAGTAAAATAATGAAACGTATTCCTGAACCGTTCCGTATTAAAATGGTGGAAAATATCCGTATGACAACCCGTAATGAGCGGGAAGCAGCCCTGAAAGAAGCCGGATATAACCCGTTTTTATTACCGGGTGATGTGGTCTTTATTGACCTGCTGACAGACTCCGGCACCGGCGCGATGAGTGACCGCCAGTGGGCCGGGCTGATGATGGGGGATGAGGCATATGCCGGTTCCCGCAACTATTATCATCTCTGTGATCAGGTGAAAAAACTGATTGGTTATCCGTTTACCATTCCGACACACCAGGGACGCGGTGCCGAGCAAATCCTGTTCCCGTCACTGATCGCCCGCCGCCGTAAAGCCGGGGCGGATAAACCGGTCTTTATCTCCAACTTCCACTTTGATACCACCGCCGCCCATGTGGAGTTAAACGGTGCGAAAGCGATCAACGTGGTTACACCGAAAGCCTTTGATACAACAACATATTATGACTGGAAAGGGGATTTTGATTTAGATTTGCTCAATGCGGCGATTACAGAGCACGGCGCAAAAAATGTGGCTGCGATTGTCACCACGGTGACCTGTAACAGCTCCGGCGGTCAGCCAATATCACTGGCAAATATGAAAGCTGTGTATGACATTGCCAAAAAGCATGAGATCTCGGTGGTGATTGACTCCGCCCGCTTCTGTGAAAACGCCTGGTTTATTAAACAGCGCGAAAAAGGTTATGCGGATAAGTCGGTGAAAGAGATCGTCAAAGAGATGTATAAATACGGCGATATGCTGACAATGTCGGCGAAAAAGGACTCATTGGTGAATATCGGTGGTCTGTGCTGTTTCCGTAACGACGAAGATCTGTTTAACGAAGTTCGCACCCGCTGTGTACCGATGGAAGGCTTTGTCACTTACGGTGGTCTCGCCGGACGCGATATGGAGGCTCTGGCTATCGGGCTGGAAGAAGGGATGGATGAAGACTACCTACGCTACCGTATCACTCAGGTGGAATATCTGGGTGAGCGCTTGCGCGAAGCGGGGATCCCGATTCAGTATCCGGTCGGCGGCCATGCGGTCTTTGTCGATGCGAAGAAAATGCTGCCGCATATCCCGGGGGATCAGTTCCCGGCACATGCCCTGAACAATGAGCTGTTCCTGGAATCCGGCATCCGCGGGGTGGAAATCGGCTCGTTGCTGCTGGGGCGTGACCCGGAAACCGGTATTCAGAAGCCGTCACCGATGGAACTGCTTCGCCTGACGATTCCGCGCCGTGTCTATACCAATGACCATATGGACTATATCGCGGATGCCTTTATCCGGCTGAAAGAGAAAGCAGCGGATATCAAAGGGCTGACATTTACCTATGAACCGCCGGTTCTGCGTCACTTTGTCGCCCGCCTGAAACCTGTCATGTAATCCTGTCGTCTTACAGGAGGATGCCCTGCATCCTCCTGATTTCAAACATAATGATAATATTAAGCCACCAGAGGTACTCTTATGGCTACTGTTCCTGCGTCCTCTGTTTCGCCATCCGTATTCGGCGGAGCAATGATTATCGGCGGAACTATCATTGGTGCGGGGATGTTTTCCCTGCCGGTGGTAATGTCCGGTGCATGGTTTTTCTGGTCGATTGCAGCACTGGTATTCACCTGGTTTTGTATGCTGCACTCAGGATTAATGATTCTCGAAGCCAACCTGAATTACCGGATTGGTTCAAGTTTTGACACGATCACCCGCGATCTGCTGGGAAACGGATGGAATATTATTAACGGCCTGACTATTGCGTTCGTATTGTATATTCTGACCTATGCCTATATTTCTGCCAGCGGCTCGGTGCTGAGCCACACCTTTGCACAGGCGGGTATTGCGCTTCCTGCCCGGATGGGCGGATTTCTGTTTGCTCTGGCTGTCGCGTTTATTGTCTGGCTGAGTACCAAAGCTGTCAGCCGGATGACGACAATTGTGCTCGGTGCCAAAATCCTGACATTCTTTATGACATTCGGCGGCCTGCTGTGGAATGTGAAACCGGCGGTATTATTGAACGTGGCACAGCCGGACGCCTCTTATCTGCCTTATGTACTGTTTACCCTGCCGTTTTGTCTGGCTTCGTTCGGGTTCCACGGTAATGTGCCGAGCCTGATGAAATATTACGGCAAAGAGCCCGGCAAAATCCGCCGCTGCCTGACGATCGGTACCCTGATGGCGCTGGTACTCTATATCATCTGGATGCTCGGAACGATGGGGAATATTCCGCGTCCGGACTTTATTCCGATTGCGGAAAAGGGCGGTAATATTGATGTTCTGGTTCAGGCACTGAGCGGCGTACTGCACAGCCGCGGGCTGGAGCTGCTGCTGATTGTGTTCTCTAACTTTGCGGTGGCCAGTTCGTTTCTCGGGGTGACGCTGGGGCTGTTTGACTATCTGGCGGATTTATTTAAATTTGATGACAGCAAAACCGGCCGCCTGAAAACGGCGGTGGTGACATTTTCCCCGCCGATGCTGGGCGGATTGCTGTATCCGGACGGCTTTATTTACGCCATCGGCTTTGCCGGTCTGGCGGCGACGGTCTGGGCCGCGATTGTTCCGGCACTGCTGGCCCGCGCATCCCGTAAACGCTTCGGCAGCCCGCAGTTCCGGGTCTGGGGCGGCGAACCCATGATCTGGCTGATCCTGGGCTTCGGGGTATTTAATGCCGTGGTACATGTTTTGTCGGGTTTCAGCCTGTTACCGGTTTACCGGTAATCCGTCATTTAAGCGGCAGGATTGTTAAGATTAATGATCCTGTCCGCTGACTCATGAAGGCGGATTTTGGGTATTAAAAAAAATGCCTGCAACAAATATTGCAGGCACCCGGTGTTGACTTAAAAACAAATAATTTAATTATCTTGTTATATTTTTAAACGCTTCGGTGGTGGCTTTTAATGCCACTTCTGTCGGTAAACGCTCCATTGAACTGGCCCCGTAAAAACCGTGGCAGTCCGGGCAGCGATCTAAAATGTATTGTGCATCTTCCGGTGTGGCGATAGGGCCACCGTGACACAATACAATAATGTCCGGACGGATCGCTTTGGCTGCTTTCGCCCAGTCATTAATCATCTCAACACAATCATCCAGCGTGGTGGCGGTTTCTGCCCCGATATTACCGCCGGTGGTCAGTCCCATATGCGGGACAAGGATATCCGCACCGGCATTTGTCATGGCAATTGCGTCTTCACGGCTGAAAACATACGGCGTGGTCAGCAGATTTTTTTCATGTGCCTTGCGGATCATCTCCACTTCCAGTGCATATCCCATACCGGTTTCTTCGAGATTGGCACGGAATTTACCGTCGATCAGACCAACTGTCGGGAAATTCTGCACGCCGGAAAATCCGGTGGCTTTGATATCGTCCAGGAACTTATCAAACTGACAGAATGGATCGGTGCCGTTGACACCTGCCAGAACCGGCGTGTGTTTCACAACCGGCAGGACTTCTTTTGCCATATCCATGACGATTTCATTGGCATTACCGTAAGCCAGCAGACCGGCCAGAGAGCCGCGTCCTGCCATCCGGTAACGGCCGGAGTTATAGATAACGATGAGATCGATACCGCCGGTTTCCTCACATTTTGCTGACAGACCGGTACCGGCACCACCGCCGATAATTGGCTCGCCGCGTGAAATCATGTCATTGAATTTTTTCAGTAATGCGTCACGGGAAAGTGGCATCTTGAGTCTCCTTATTTTGCCCGTAATTGCTGGTGTTGGTTAATGACAAAGCGGGTAAATTCCGGGTCATTAATATGATACGGGCATTTGTGTAAAATACGTTTTTCTGTTTGTTTATAATGAGTTTCGAACGCCTCAATAAAGGCACGATCCGCATCAGGCGACCAGAACGGCATACCTTCAGCATCCAGGGCGGAGAAACCGCCCTCCGGAATAATAAAAATGACATTGCCGTGACACCGGTTGAGTTTTTCCGCTATCCAGCGCCCCATCTGTGCATTTTCTTCCGGGGTGGTACGCATCAGGGTGACCTGAGCGTTATGGTGATAAAACTGACGATCGGCGTATTTTTCCGGAACGGTGGACGGCCGGCCGAAATTAACCATATCCAGCGCACCGCAGGAACCGATATACGGCGTCTGTGAACGGGCAATGGCACCGAAACGGTCTTCATCACAGGCCAGAACACCGCCGAAAAGATAGTCACACACTTCCGTGGTAGTCAGGTCAAGGATACTGTCGAACAGATGATCATCCGCCAGTTTTTCCATAGCTTTACCGCCGCTGCCGGTCGCGTGAAAGACCAGACAATCATAATCCGCTTCCAGTTCTTTGCTGATTTGCTGGATACACGGTGTGGTGACGCCGAACATCGTCAGGGCAACGGCAGGCTTATCAGTGACCTGCTCTTCCTGACAGAAGTAAACCGCGCCGGCAATCTGATTAGCCGCATTACGGAGAACTTTACGTGAAATTCGGTTCAGGCCGGAGACATCAGTGACAGAATAGAGCATGGCAATATCGCTTGCGCCGATATAGCCGGAAATATCACCGGAGGCCATGGTGGAAACCATGAGTTTGGGGATGCCGACAGGCAGGGATTGCATTGCTGGTGTAATCAGTGCCGTTCCACCGGATCCGCCCAAACCGAGAAGTGCTGCAATATCATTTTGTTTTGCAAGAAAACGCTCAAAGGCGACGGCCATTGCCGCAATTGCGCGGCCACGGTCACCGCAGAAAACCGCGCTTTCGCCGTCAGGGTGACAGACGGCGACATCACGGGCGCAGACATCCGCTTCCCGGGTCAGCTGACCGGGTTTTGTGGTTAAATCCACAGTCTTTACTGCCAGGCCGGTGCGCTGAATCAGCTCACTGACATAAAAAATCTCATCACTTTTGGTATCAAGCGTTGTGGCGATATAGACAGCGCCTTTATTGCTGTTCATGGTTAACCTCAAAGGGATATCGGATGTCTGATAACGCATCATAACCAGAATGAGACTGTAGTATCATTTTGTTTGGCTGATTTTGAGACATTCATCTCAATTTGTCTATCTTTAAATCAATTTTCTGATAAAAAAACACCATAAGGGTGTTGCCGGCGGGGATGTTGTGTAAGATAGCCGCGCAAAATTCACAGAAAATTGTTAAAGGAAAATCAGTTATGGCCTGTACTGATGATGGGGTATCTTACTCCGGCACGCGGAAGCGGACATTTAATCTGCTGGTTAATACCGCGCTGACACTGTTTGAGCAGGGCGCGATTCCGTCAGTCTCTGAACTGGCGGCAGAAGCTGGTGTGTCACGGGCAACGGCTTACCGCTATTTTCCGACACAAAGTGATTTAATTGCCGCGACTGTGGATGCGAGCCTCGGGCCGATTCTGACCTGGCGTTCCGACAGCCCGGAAACCCGTGACCGGATGGAACAGTTGCTGGCCTTTGCTTATCCGCAGATGTTCCGCCACGAGGGGGCACTGCGTGCAGCACTGTATGTTTCATTGCAGCAGTGGGCTCAGGATCGTTCGGCATCGGCCAAATCGCAGGTTAATGATGAGAAAAAACTGGTCAGAGGGCACCGCAAGGCGATTCTGGCGAATGTCACCGAGCCGCTGAAGGCGTATATGGATCAGGAAACGCTGGATAAAGTGATCCGCGCATTTTCGCTGGTGTACGGCTCGGAAGTTTTCCTGGTGATGAAAGATATCTGGAAGATGAATGATGGTGAAGTCATTGATATTACTCAATGGATGGCAAAAGCAATTCTAAATCAGGCAATGGCGGACAGCCGCGGACAACAGGATGAACAACCGTAATGACGGCAGCTCTCTTATCCACCCATAACTATTTGATACACAGCTGGTTACCTGCTTTAATTTCGCCGTTTACCTCATGAAAAACACCAGGAACCGTATGTTCGCTTTCATCAGTAAATAGGCGAGGCGATCGTCGAGCAGAGCATGGTGATTATTCAGAGTGTGCCATCAGTGGTGCTGTATATTCAGGAACGGCGGCATCAGTAATAAAAATAATTATTGGTAGTGAGATAAAAAAACCGCTTCCGTGAGGAAGCGGTTTTTGTGTTTATACCGGGAAACTCAGTGCTCTTCCGGCAGGATAAACATACCGTAAGGGTGGATTTGCAGGAACAGACTGTCACCGACAGACGGCTGTAACTGTGTGGCATTAATCTGTAACAGCATGGATTGTCCGTGCCAGTCGACCGTCACTTCATACTGCGGCCCCATATAGGCGACATGAGAAACGGTGCAGCGCTGGCTCTCATCACCCTGTAAACTCAGGGTAATGGCTTCCGGGCGTACACCCACGGTAACACTGCTTTTTTCCGTGATGAACTGCGGCGGACGCGGCAGGCGGTAACTGAAAATTTCAACGGCATCGCCGGTCAGTGTGGCCGGGAAAATATTGGCATCCCCCATAAAACCTGCCATAAACTTCGAGGCCGGCCGGCGGTACAGTTCCTGCGGCGATCCCAACTGCATGATTTTCCCTTTGTTCATCACCAGCACCATATCCGAGACCGCAAATGCCTCGCTCTGGTCGTGGGTTACATACAGGGACGTGATATTAAACTGCTGCTGCAATTCACGGATTTTTTCCCGCATGCTGCGGCGCAGGTTGGCGTCGAGGTTACTCAGCGGCTCATCAAATAACAGCACTTTCGGCTTGAGGATCAGGGCACGGGCCAGGGCGACACGCTGCTGTTGTCCGCCGGAAATCTGATCGACAAAACGATCCGCAAATCCGGCCAGATCTACCAGCTCAAGAGCTTCTTCCACCCGCTCTCTGACTTCCGCTTTCGGGCGCCCCAGCATTTTCAGGCCGTAGCCGACGTTATCACCGAGGGACATATGCGGGAACAGCGCGTAAGACTGGAATACCATACAGATATCACGCTGCTGGATGGAACGGTCTGTGACATCTTTTCCGTCAATGAACATCCTGCCTTCGGTCGGCTTCTCCAGCCCGGCCACCAGACGCAGCACGGTAGTTTTTCCGCAGCCGGACGGGCCGAGCAGTGTGACCATGCTGCCCGCCGGAATAGAAAGACTTAAATCGTCGATGACCGTGTTGGTGCCAAAGCGTTTAGTCACATTTTTTAATTCAACAAAACTTTGTTGTGTCATGTCGGTTACCCCATGATTACTGTGCATTTTTGGCTTTGGAACGTGAAACACGGGCTTCGCCAATCAAAAAGTCGAACAGGAAAATAATCGCCAGCATCACGACGATCAGGATTGAGCCATAGGCAATGGCCACGCCGTATTCGCCGTCTTCCACGCGGTTCAGAATGTAGGCGGTCGCCACACGGGTATCCGGTGTCACGAGGAATACGATGGCACTGACTGTGGTGATGGCGCGGACAAAGCTGTAAATCAGCGCTGACAGAATTGCCGGACGCAGCAGCGGCAGCAGGATGTGGAAGATAGTCCGCATCGAGCCGGCGCGCAGGCTGAGTGATGCCTCATCCAGGGATTTGTCGATTTGTCCCAGACCGGCGATACCGGCGCGGATCCCGACCGGCACATTTCGCATCGTCATGGAAATAATCACGATCGCCGCAGTTCCGGTTAAATAGAACGGGGAATCGTTAAAGGCGAGGATATAAGACACACCCGCCACTGTCCCGGGCACCGCGAAGCAGAGCATCGTGGTAAATTCGATGGTCTTTTTACCGCGGAATTTCTGGCGTACCACAATGTAGGCGATCAGCAGGCCGAGCACAGCAGTGATCGGTGCGGCGATACCGGCGTAAAGCAGGGTATCGAGCAGTGAAGGCCATGCGCCGTCACTCATGCCCTGGCCGAACAGCTTGATAAAGTTATCCAGGGTTAAGGTGTAATCCACGCCCCAGTTCACGGTAAAGCTGCCGTAGAATATGCTGCCGTACAGGACCAGGTTGAAGACAACCCAGATGGTGAGGAAAGTGGTGACAAAAGCAACCAGCGCGGCAGGCAGCGGCTGAACATCTCCCCGGTAAGATTTACCGGAAACCGTGACATAAGAGCGTTTGCCAATCCACATATACTGTACACAGAAGACCAGCAGAGAGAAGACCAGCAGAGATGCGCCGAGGGTACTGGCGGCCTGATAATCGAGCTGGGAACCGGTGATATAGAAGTAGATCTGGGTGGCGAGCACGTCAAAGTTACCGCCGAGTACCAGCGGGTTACTGAAGTCTGCCAGTGACTGCACAATGACAATCAGGAATGCGTTGGCCAGCGCCGGTTTCAGCAACGGCATAAAGACGTTGAAGAAGGTCTGAAAGCGGTTGGCGCGTAGTGTGTAAGACGCTTCTTCCAGCGACGGATGGATGGTTTTGATGGCACCGTCAAGGATCATAAAGGACATCGGCGTGAAGGCGAGTACCTGTGCCAGCCAGATCCCGGTAAAGCCGTACAGCCAGTTGGTGTTTTCCAGTCCCGCATAGGTGGCGAGAAATTCAGTCACATAACCGGAACGCCCCATCATCAGGGTGACACCCAGGCCGACAATAAACGGCGGGGTAACAATCGGCAGGATAGAGAATACACGGCCGATAATTGCCGAGCGTTTTGCGATACGGCTGGTATAGATTGCCAGAATCAGCCCGAAGAATGTACAGCCGGCACCGACAGCCAGTGAGAGCATCACGGAGTTCCATATGACCTGCACAATATGGGACTGTGTGAGAATCGGCACAAACGCGAACGGCGCAAAATCCCCGTTATTGTCGGTGAACATCGGGATAAAAATTGCGACACTCGGGAACACAATAAACAGCGCAATCAGCCCGACCACCGCAATCAGCGAGCCGATAACAAACTGGTCACCGCCCAGCCATTCCAGGCGTTTGAGGGCGAGTGTCATAATCATGCCGAGCGAGATAAACAGCACAATGGCGGAATAACCCAGGCCTTTTCCTTCCCATACGGCGCTGACAACCGCCACCACCGCAGTCAGAACGGCGATGGCAATATCAGTATAGTGTCGTCCCCGCTGGTGGCGGGATGCCGGTATCAATGAGCGGAAAAACAGCACCGACGGCAGCAGATACCAGAGCCAGCTGACATTCAGCCCGCTCCAGCCGTAAGCGGCAAGAATTTCATCTGATGTGGAGTCGGTTAAACCATAATCCAGGCTCCAGGATGGCAGCAGGGCAAAGCCCAGCCACGCGATCAGCAGCCATAAGAAGATGGTATCCCGTCCCTGTTTAGCAGACAGAGTCAGGGTCTGAGACATAAAGACACTCCCTTGCTCGTCTTCATCCTGGCGAATGAGTCAGAACAATATAATAATTATAATTAAAATAACGCCGCGCGGCAGGTCACCGCGCGGCGGACAACATTACTTACCCATTTTGACTTCGGTGACCCACTTGTTGATCAGATTTTTACGGGTTTCTGCATCACCGTATTTATCCATATCGTAGTTGATCAGTTTCAGATCAGAGAGTTTCAGTGACATTGGTGAGGATTCAGCCGTGGTATTGGTCAGAATCTGGTAAGATTTACCCTCTTTCCAGCTGATTTCCTGAGCTTCTTTGGAGAGCACGAAATCCGTGAACAGTTTGGCGTTGTCCATGTTACGGGCATTTTTCAGGATACTGATACCGCCGATTTCATAACCGGTACCTTCACACGGGGAAATTAACTCCAGCGGTGCGCCGTTTTCCACTTCCAGAGAATAGTCGTGCAGGAAGCCGATACCGATAGCGGATTCACCACGGGCCGCGTTACGCGCCGGGGCAATACCGGATTTGGTGTACTGGGAGATGTTGCCGTTGAGTTTTTTCAGGTAGTCGAATGCCTGATCGGTGCCCCACAGCTGGTCAAATGTAGCCAGAGCAGTGTAAGCCGTACCGGAGCTCTGCGGGTCAGCAATCTGGATTTCGCCTTTGTATTCCGGTTTGGTCAGATCTTTCCAGCAGGCCGGGATTGGCAGACCTTTCTCTTTCAGACGATCTTTGTTCACACCAAAACCTAAGATGCCGACATAAACCGCAGAAGAGTAGTTCCCTTTACGTTTGGCCGGATCACGGAACTGCGGCATGATCTGATCTAAATTCGGGGATTTGTAAGCTTCCAGCAGATCCATCTCACCCGCCTGTGAATGCGGATCTAATGTGCCGCCGTACCAGACGTCAGCCTGCGGGTTGCGTTTTTCGGCTTCGATTTTGGCCAGGGTGCTGCCGGAACCGTTGCGGACAAACGTGGTTCTCACATCATATTTTTTGGCGAATGCCTGTGTTTCAGCTTCACACATGGCGTTGGTCGCACTACAGTAAACCACCAGACGACCGGCAGCATTAGCGGATGTGGTAACAGCAGCCAGTGATAAACCGGCAGCAGCGAGAGCAGAGAGGGTCTTGAGTTTCATTATCAGTTCATTCCTTATTATAGGGTTCTGTCATCGGAGAGTGAAACAGAGCCTGCCAGATGTTCCCGCTTGCTGACATTAGCTATCAGCAGCGGCATCAGCAGTAATCCCGTCAGTGCCGAGGCACTGGTCAGCAGGGTAAACATGCCCTGCCAGCCGTAATGTGCCATGACCTGTGCGAGCGGCCACCCGGCCATTGCCGCCCCTAAATAGGCGTAAAGACCCAGGTAACCCGTTACCGTACCGGCGGCTTTTTTATGGCAATATTCTGTCGCCGCCAGTCCGATTAACATTTGCGGCCCGAATACAAAAAAGCCGGTACTGAAGAAACACGCCGCCAGCAGTCCGTAGTGATGAATCGGTATTAACCACAGGGCGCTGACAGCAATAAACAGGCCGAGGGAAAACAGCAGAATCATCGGGGCGCGCTGACCACGGAATAAAATATCCGAGCCCCAGCCCGCACAGATTGCGCCCAATAACCCTCCCAGTTCAAACAGCGACAGAGTTGCGTTGGCACTGAGCAGGTTGCTGCCGTGTGTTTCGGATAACCACAGGTTTCCCCAGTCATTGATCGCCATCCGGATGAGATAAACGAGAATGTAGGAAAAACCGAGTAACCAGATCATCCGGTTACATAAAATTGTTTCTTTCAGGATCACCCGCATCGGCAGCGGCGGGGATAACTGCTCCTGACGCAGTTCTGACGGGTCATGCCGCCATTGTCCGACTGTCGGTAATCCTTCTTCCTGTGGCGTACCGTGTAAGCGGCCGCACAGCCACAGGCCGGTCACCATCCCGATAATGCCTGGGACTATCAGGGCTGTCTGCCAGCTGTAACGCGTCGCCAGCCAGGCGGTCAGCAGCGGCAGGGTAATGCCGCTGAGGTTAATGGAGATATTCCACAATCCCCACCAGAAACCGCGCTCATTGCGTGAATACCAGTGTGTCAGAATGCGCGCGCACGGCGGCCAGCCCCAGCCCTGAAAAAATCCGTTCAGTGTCCAGACAATCAGCAGGGCGGGAAATGACAGGCACCAGGCAAACACGATATTCAGTACGCCGGTCATAAACAGCCCGGCACCCATAAACCAGCGGTAACCGGTGATATCGTGGAAAACGCCCGACACAAATTTTGAGATGCCGTAGCTCAGGTAAAACGCGGTCGCTATCAGACCAATATCACTTTTATCGAGATGCAGTTCTGTTTGCATCACCGGCATCACAAAGTTAAAGCTCTTCCGGGTCAGATAAAACGTGGCGTAACCGATTATCATCGATAACATCAGTTTTTTACGCCAGAATTGATAGGTTTTATCCATGGTTTCGGTTTGTTTTCCGGCCATTTAGTTATTTCCCGTTCAGGCTGAAAATGTAATCAATCTGTCAATAAAAAGAATGAGAGAAGGTAGTAGATGATTAGGAATAAGTCTTAGTTTTCGTGATTTTCATCAGAAAATGTGGGCAGGTTAACAATAATCCGGGTTCCGCCGGTGGTGGTCAGTGTCCAGTCGCCGCCAAGTGCTCTGACCCGCTCCTCAATGCCGCGCAGACCAAAGCCGCCGCGGCGTTTGCTCTCCGGGATGCCGATACCGTTATCCGAGACATGGAGCTGTATCGTGTCACGTTGCTGTTTCAGGGTGATGAGGATATGTGTGGCTCCGGCATGCTTGCTGATATTATTTAACAATTCCTGCACAAGCCGGTAAAGTGTGAACAGCACGGTTTCATTTTCCGGCGGCTGTTTCAGCTCATAATGAAATTCGCACCGGATACCGTTTTCCCCGAAGGCAAATTCCGTAATCAGATGGCGAAGTGCATTCTCGAGAGACATTTCACTGAGTACCGGCGGACGCAGTTCCCGCAGCAACTGGCGGGTGGACTGGTGAATTTTCTGTGCCAGTTCATTGATTTGTGCGGCGGCACGGCTGCTTTGCGGATCCGGCGCGGTTTTTCTGACCAGCATCGACTGGATCTGAATCGCCGTAATGTTCTGGCCGATTTCATCATGCAGTTCGCGGGCAATCGCCTTTTTGACATCCTCTTCCGTGTGTACCAGTTGCTGCATCAGGTCACGCCGCGCCTGTAACTCCTGTTCCAGCCGTTCGCGGTAGCGCTGCAAATTGCGTGACAACTGCTGCTGGCGGCTGATAGCGATCCCGAGGCCGATGCCAATCAGCGCCTGGGTGCTCATAAACATCTGCAATTCCTGCAAATCGGCAAATGCACCGTTAAACTGCCGGGCAAAGGTGATGATCAGGCTGCCGAGCAGAGCAGAGAGCACACCGCCCTGCCAGCCGTAGCGGTATGCCATAAAGACATTGGGGATGAACACCAGCAGTACCAGCAGGCGCTCGATTTCCGGAGTAAAAAAGAGCTGGGCACTGAGCCCGGCCAGACAGAACAGAAAGCACCACATCAGTAACGAGGTACGCAACTGCGGATCCGGCGTACCGTAATCCAGGATCAGGCGGAAATGCTGTTCATGCAGATATTCATAGATCAGATAGACGAACGGGGTCAGCAGAATGCCGCCGGTAAGTGTGGTGAGGAAAATCTGGCTGACACTCAGCGGCGTCAGCAGGCTGAACACCAGGGTATGCAGCAGACTGTTAATACCGACACCGGTGATCAGCAGTAACAGCCGCTGCCAGTAAAGCGTGTAGCGCCACCAGGTGGTCTGGATAATAAAAGCAGTGATAAGACTCAGCAGCGGCGACAGCAGAATCACGGGCTGTGACAGCAATTGTTCCTGCGCCAGCCAGATATTCAGCAGCAGCTCCGCCAGTAACAGAGTCGGCCAGAAGCGCCGCCACAGCAGGATCATCAGTGCCAGCCGCAACCCTTCCGGCAGGAAAAAAGCTGACAGCGCACTGTTCCGGCTGAGATAAAAACCGATGATCCACAGACCTATCCAGGTCAGGGAGTAGGTAAACAGCAGAAATACCGACTGTAACAGCAGGCGTGCGCCGCGTCTCATGGTTTATTGCCCCGCGATAAGATGATGCGCCAGGGCAAAATGAACCAGATCGATTGTACTTTCACACTGAAGTTTGCCCAGCACATTGGCGCGGTGGACATGCACTGTTTTATGGCTGAGCTCCAGTTTATCCGCAATAGCCCGTACACTCATCCCGGCCACCAGCAGATCAAACACTTCGCGCTCACGCGGGGTCAGCTCTTCCAGCGCCCTGTTTTCCGGCGGTGACTGGCGCAGGGCGCGCAGGGCATCCGCACACAGATAGCAGCCGCCCTGATGTACAGAACGCACCGCCTGAACCAGCTCTTCCGGGCCGCAGCGTTTGGTGAGATAGGCACTTGCGCCGGCATCCAGCGCACTCTGCACAAAGGCCGGAGTATCATAAATACTGAGAATAATGGTGCGGAAGGACGTTTTACGTGCCTGAAGACGTGTCAGTAGTTGTAATCCGCTTTCATCCGGCATGGAAATATCCATGATTACCACATCAATATCCGGGCGGGTCAGTGCGGGCCAAGCTTCCGCCGCACTGGCATATTGTCCGGCGATGGTAATATCCGGCTCCAGTGTCAGGAGCTGGGCGAAACCGGATCGCACGACTACATGGTCATCGATGAGCGCTATTTTTATCATGTCCGGACAGCGTATTATCAGCAGAAAGGGATCAATTATTGACAGAGGTTATATCAATATAGCGGGTGATAATCGAGGATATTCATACAGAAATCCGCTCTCCGGCTGTTTTTTTACCGCTTAACCGATTCGGTTGCAGGTAAATTATCTCACATAGGCAAGCAGTGGCAGTGAATCACGGGCCAGCGCGGTGCATTTGTAGTTTTCCGGCAGCTTTATATGTTTGATGTCGAAATAGTTCTCTTTATTCATTTCCGCCATCTGCCGGGTATCATAATTGCTCATATCCCAGCGGTTACTTTTGGCAAACAGTAAGATCGCTTTTTCGATGCGGGAATTCGGCAGATCCTCATAACCGCAATCATTTTTCAGATAAATAAAAACCGCAGTCAGTCCGGCGAGATCCTCAGCCTGTGACGGCGTCAGCGCTTTCGCGGGCAGGGAAAGCAGCAGGGCACAGCTGAATAAAGCGTGAAAGAATAGTTTCATAGTAAGTAGTTTACCGGTAGCGCCTGTCAGTTTATATGAAGATTTTAATAGTTTTGTCACGGATGTCATCCGCTGACTAAAGTGGTGTAAAGCCCTTATTACGGGAAAGGTATTACATTGACCTTACCCTTAGGGCAGGGTTTAGCCTGAGCTATAACAGAACCAAATCATTTTGTCATAGCCTATCACCACTGATGATAAAGGAAGCATATCATGCAACGACGCGATTTTTTGAAATATAGCGCATTCTTAGGTGCTGCCACGATGCTGCCGGCATGGAGCCGGTTTGCCTTCGCGGCACAGGAACGTCCGGCTCTCGGGATCCCGCGGCTGTTAACGGCGGATAATGCACAAAAAATCACCCTGAATATTCAGCAGGGGCAGATGGTGTTTATTCCCGGCAAAACCACACAAATCTGGGGATATAACGGCGACCTGCCGGGTCCGGCGCTGAAACTGCGGCGCGGCAAGCCGGTGACGGTGGATATTGTCAATAAACTGCCGGAAGCGACAACCGTTCACTGGCACGGCCTGGAGATCAGCGGTGAGCAGGATGGCGGGCCGCAGGCGATTATCGCACCGGGCAGTACCCGCACGGTCAGTTTCACTCCGGATCAGCCGGAAGCCACCTGCTGGTTCCACCCGCACACTCACGGTAAAACCGGTCATCAGGTCGCAATGGGACTGGCCGGGCTGGTGCTGATTGAAGATGAGAATACCACATCAACCGGTCTGCCGGGCGAGTGGGGAACGGATGATATTCCGGTCGTATTGCAGGATAAGCGACTGACAGCAGATGGTGAAATTGATTATCAGCTGGATGTGATGTCAGCGGCGGTCGGCTGGTTTGGTGACACCATGCTCACCAACGGTACTGTTTATCCGCAGCATATGGCTCCGCGCGGCTGGTTACGCCTGCGTCTGCTCAACGGCTGTAATGCCCGCAGTCTGCGGATGGCAGCCGGTGACAGACGTCCGCTGTATGTTGTCGGCAGTGACGGCGGCCTGCTGGCCGAACCGGTGAAAGTGCAGGAACTGCCGATGCTGCCGGGAGAGCGGTTTGAAGTGCTGGTGGATACATCAGACGGAAAAGTCTTTGATATTATCACGTTACCGGTGCGTCAGATGGGGATGACCCTGGCACCGTTTGATAATCCGCTGCCGGTGCTGTTAATCCGGCCGGCACCCGATGCCGCACACGGCAAACTGCCGGACGTGCTGGCGGCGATGCCTGCACTGATCGACACTTCCCGCCTGCCGGTGCGTGAATTCCGTCTGATGATGGATATGCGCCTTGATATGCAGGGCATGATGATGCTGACCGACAAATACGGCCCGCAGGCCATGGCCGGGATGGGCATGCACGGCGGTATGGACGGACATATGAGCGGGATGAAGGGGATGGGACACGGCATGCGCGGTGGCGGTCACGGCGGTTCCGGTGATGTTGATCTGATGAATGCCAACAGTATCAACGGTATTCCGTTTTCAATGACCGAAAGTGCATTCGGTGTGAAACAGGGGCAGGCGGAGCGCTGGATTATCTCCGGTGCCGGCGACATGATGCTGCACCCGTTCCATATCCACGGCACCCGTTTCCGTATTCTCAGCGAAGGCGGACGGACACCGGCTGCACACCGGCAGGGCTGGAAAGATATGGTCCGGATCGAAGGCAATGTCAGCGAAGTGCTGGTAAAATTTGACCATCCGGCCACCAATGCGCATCCGTTTATGGCACACTGTCACCTGCTGGAACATGAAGATACCGGTATGATGACGGGTTTTACTGTCACGGCCTGAATATAAAATTAACCGGTGACATTCCGCGTCAGTCATGGCGCGGATACTGTTTATCTGTCCGTGGTATGCTAAACTAACGCGCTTTCTGACCGGTATTAAACCGGGTTTAATGCCGAACCACTGAAACAGCGTACCGTTGACGACAAAAAAATCATGAAGAAACACACCTTAGATACAATGATCTCCGAAGCTGAGATTCAGCAGCGCGTTGCCGATCTCGGCAGCGAAATTTCCGCACACTATCATCACAGCGACAAAGAGCTGGTCTTAGTCGGGTTACTGAAAGGATCTTTTATTTTTATGGCCGATCTGTGCCGTAAAATTGATGTTCCGCATGAAGTCGATTTTATGACGGTATCCAGTTACGGCAGCGGCACCTCGTCCACCCGTGACGTGAAAATTGTCAAAGACCTGGACGAAGATATCCGCGGCAAAGACGTGCTGATCGTGGAAGATATCATTGATTCCGGCAATACATTATACCGTGTGCGCGACATTCTGTCTCTGCGCGGTCCGAACTCGGTGGCTATCTGCACGCTGCTGGATAAACCTTCCCGCCGCGAAGTGGATGTCCCGGTTGACTGGGTCGGTTATGCGATCGAAGACAAATTTGTGGTGGGTTACGGCATCGATTACGCCCAGAGCTACCGTCATCTTCCGTATATCGGGCATGTGACACTTCTGGAAGAGTAATCTGTCCGGATAGCGGTATAAAAACGGCACCTGCGGATGCCGTTTTTGTCTCATTATCAGCGTGTTGTCAGTTTCAGTATGATAAACTGGATGATCGTGGAAATCAGCGCTGTTAATAGCAGTAGCTGATAATAATTAAAGACTGAAAAAGGGATATTAGTTATTCCGGCCGGAAAGACGTTACCGAAGTAAATTTTACCGTAGCAGAATGTTACCAGCATAAATACAATTATATTAACAGCAGTCATTAATATAGCAGACAGAGCGGAGATTTCTTTCCTGCTGATAAAGATAACTAAAAATGAAATCAGACTAATACAGAAAAAACCTGCTGCAATAATTGGTTTTATAGTAAAAACAGCGCTGATATCAGTATAAACGACGGTGATATCTGCCGGGAAATAGATATTAATTGCAAATGATGATAAAGAATAGCCTGCCATTAAATTAATTAAACTGAATGACAGGATCATCAGCAGATCATTTTTTCTCATAACCAGCCTTAATTAAATTTAATATTTGAGTAAACTCAGTTTCATTTTTTATGATCCCGAGACGGCGGTTGCTTTTATCAAATTTTCCCAGTGCTGTCGGTATACCCTGTCCGCCCTGGTCCATAAAAAACTGAACATGAGGGTTGTTATACAATCTGACAGACGGAATAGGATCTTTGCCGTAAATGAACGGGGCAGGAAGAAGATCCTTATTGTACAGGTAGTCAGTTGTCAGCGCTTTTGGCAGAGTATCTTCAAATCCCGCAAAAGGGGTAACATACGTATCGAATCCGGCATATTCCAGTCCGGCAATCACTTTTCCGTTTTTTCTGTCCTGCTGTGAGATAATATCACGGTCAAACAGTACTCTGAGTTGCTGCCATGTACTGAGATCATTGTGGTTTACTTTTTTATTATCGTAAAAAACATCCTGCTCTATTTTCAGCTGAAGTACCATCCGGTATATCTGTTTTGCGGATGGTCCTATTGTATTCGCGAGGGTAGGTAGCCCGCCTTTTGAATAAATCTGTTCTTTGATAAAATAAATACCGGTTTCTCTGGCGATCATTGTATTCATAAAAAATCCTTTAATATGAACAAAACTGCATGAACAGATACTTATATAAAATCAGTATGAGAAGCGCAATATATTACGTGCGGAATAGTAATGATACGTAAGTCTGAACGGTATCTCCGGATACCGTTCAGCGGTAAAATCAGGACGACGGCATATTCGAGAGTTTGGCCACAGCCTGGCGGTAGGCCAGTTCCATTTTCTCGCGGCTGTCAGAGCTGATATCCAGATCATGCAGCAGGCCGTTGTTAATTCCGTAGATCCAGCCGTGGATCATCACACGCTGGCCGCGTTTCCACGCTGCCTGCATAATCGTGGAGTGACCCAGGTTATACACCTGTTCCACCACGTTCAGTTCACACAGGCGGTTGATACGATCCTGTGGCGCGAGTTCGCCCAGCAGGGAGCTGTGCTGATACCAGATATCGCGGATATGCAGTAACCAGTTGTTGATAAGCCCCAGTTCGGTACCCTCAATTGCGGCCTGAATACCGCCGCAGTTGTAGTGACCGCAGACGATAATATGTTCAACCTGGAGCACATCCACGGCATACTGAATGACTGACAGGCAGTTCAGGTCGGTATGGATGACAAGGTTCGCCACATTACGGTGAACAAACAGATCGCCCGGCGCGGCTTCGATCAGTTTTTCGGCGGGAACACGGCTGTCGGAGCAGCCGATCCAGAGAAAACGCGGCTTTTGAGCCTGTGCTAACTCTTTGAAAAACTCAGGATCTTTTTCATTTACAGATTCGGACCACTGTTTGTTATTGGCAAACAGTTCTTCGATTTTTTTCATCATGACGGATAGCCTGTTGCAGATCCTTTCGCTAGAATCTCTTGTATAAAAAATTTAAATTTTAATAAATTGTTATTAAATAATTTCAGCAAAGAAGACAAATTGTCAAGAACCGATTCCGGTTCGCAGGTATTATTTCGGTTTATATTGCACCCAAAATTCTAAATTAAAAAGGTATTTTTCTGTTATGACCTATGCACTGGAAATATCACAATTAACCAAGCAGTATGCCGGAGGCGTGCAGGCTTTGCGGGGTATTGACCTGAAAGTCAGTGCCGGCGATTTCTATGCCCTGCTGGGTCCGAACGGCGCGGGAAAATCCACCACCATCGGGATTATCAGTTCGCTGGTCAATAAAACCGGCGGGAAAGTATCCGTGTTCGGTTATGACATCGATACCGATCTGGTTCAGGCCAAACGTCAGCTCGGCCTGGTGCCGCAGGAGTTTAATTTTAACCCGTTTGAAACAGTATTGCAGATTGTCTTACAACAGGCCGGTTATTACGGGGTACCACATAAACTGGCGCAGGAGCGGGCGAAAACCTATCTGATGCAGCTGGATTTGTGGGAAAAACGCGATGAGCGCGCGATGCGTCTGTCCGGCGGGATGAAACGCCGCCTGATGATTGCCCGCGCACTGATGCATCAGCCGAAGCTGCTGATCCTCGACGAACCGACGGCCGGGGTGGATATCGAACTGCGCCGTTCCATGTGGGGATTCCTCAAAAGCCTCAATGCGCAGGGTACCACGATTATTCTCACGACGCACTATCTCGAGGAGGCGGAAATGCTGTGCCGTAATATCGGGATTATCCAGCACGGTGAACTGGTGGAAAACACCAGTATGAAAGAACTGCTCGGCAAACTGGAATCGGAAACCTTTATCCTCGACCTTGGCGCGAAAAACCCGCTGCCACAGCTTGAAGGCTATACTTTCCGGCTGACCGACACCTCAACGCTGGAGGTGGATGTCCGCCGGGGACAGGGGCTGAACGGTGTTTTTGCCCAGTTGAATACGCAGGGTATTGATATCTTAAGTATGCGCAACAAAGCGAACCGGCTGGAGGAATTATTTGTGCATCTGGTGAATCATGATTTGGAGGCTGCGAAATGATGTCGCTGTACTGGGTGGCGCTGAAAACAATCTGGCGCAAAGAAATCACCCGTTTTATGCGGATTTGGGTTCAGACGCTGATCCCGCCGGTGATCACCATGTCACTCTATTTTATTATTTTCGGAAATCTTATCGGTAACCGGATTGGTGAAATGGGCGGTGTCGGTTATATGCAGTTTATCGTGCCCGGTCTGATTATGATGTCAGTGATTACTAACTCCTATGCTAACGTATCCTCCTCTTTTTTCGGGGCAAAATTCCAGAAAAGTATTGAGGAACTGCTGGTGGCACCGGTGCCGACACACGTCATTATCGCCGGATTTGTCGGTGGTGGTGTGGCGCGTGGTGTACTTGTCGGGATTCTGGTCACCCTGGTGTCTCTGTTCTTTGTGCCGTTACAGATCCACTCCTGGTTTATGATTATTGCTACGCTGCTGATGACATCCATTCTGTTCTCGCTGGCGGGGCTGCTTAATGCGCTGTTTGCGAAAAGCTTTGATGATATCAGTATTATCCCGACGTTCGTCCTGACGCCGCTGACCTATCTGGGCGGGGTGTTTTACTCCCTGACACTGTTACCGGCATTCTGGCAGGCGGTGTCCAAACTGAACCCGATTGTCTATATGATCAGCGGTTTCCGTTATGGTTTCCTCGGTATCAGTGATGTTTCTCTGTTCACCACGCTCGGGGTACTGAGCCTGTTTATTGCGGTGTTCTATCTGCTGACCTGGCGTCTGATTGAAAAAGGACGGGGTCTGAGAACCTGATCCGGTTTTCTGATAATCCGCCCGGCACACTGTTGCCGGGCTTTTTGTATCTGCCCTTATTATTTTCCTGCGCTATGTAATTATTTTTCCTCGGTTTATCCCTGATTAATACAGACCTTCTCCCGTTCCTGCTCCGGCCAAAGCTAAATAACAGAATTAGTATGCATTTATTCGTTAGTATATAGATTAATTAAATTAATGTGTTTATCGTGTGCGGGCTGCTGACAACCGGTAGCGAACTGATGTTTAAGGATAAATTTTATTCTGTTTTATTATTACATTCGGAGATATTTTTATGAGTATCGCTGCATACGGCAGGGAAGACGGATGGTTATTTATCGATGATGTGTTGAGTAATCCGGGGCGGGGTAACGGACACTGGATTAATAATAAAATCTCATATAATACCCTTGATGCCGGGAGTCATATTGCACGAAGCAATACCGGCTGGAATGGTGCCGGAGTGATAAAGAAGCCGGCGGAAGTTACCTATTCATTCCCGACATGGGAAGGGATGTATTATAACGAGGCAGGACATACGGGATTACAGGGGTTCAATGACTATCAGAAAGGTCAGGCACGTTTATCATTGCAGTCCTGGTCTGACGTGGCAAACATTAAGTTTACTGAAGTGAATGCCGGCCGGGGGGATATCTACACCAATATCACCTTTGGGTATATTAATGATAAATACACACAGGCATACGCCTGGCTACCGCATACCAAAGATTACTTTGGCTGGCCTTACACCGATTCCCGGGGCTTTGATATTTCCGGTCAGTCCTGGTACAGCTCGGAGCCGGGGGCACTGAACGTGACACCGGAGACCGGCAACTATGGTCGCCTGACATTTACTCATGAGATCGGTCATACCCTCGGATTAGATCATCCGAGCAATTATAACTCGGGCCAGGGAAATCCTTCTTATAAAGACGATGCGAATTATGCAGAGGATACCCGTCAGTACAGTGTCATGAGCTACTGGAGTGAGAGTATTACCGGAGCGGATCACAAAGGCTATTATGCCTCAGCACCGCTGCTGGATGACATTACCGCGATTCAGAAACTGTACGGTGCAAATTATAACATTCGTACTGATGACACCGTTTATGGATTTAATTCCAATTCCGGGCGTGATTATTATTCTGCAAAAAGCACCACAGATAAGCTTATTTTCACTGTCTGGGACGGCGGCGGAAATGACACCCTGAATTTCTCCCATTATAAGCAAGACCAGAAAATTTCTCTGCGTGAAGGCGATTTTTCGGATGTCGGCGGCCTGACCGGAAATGTGTCAATTGCACACGGAGTGGTGATTGAAAATGCGTTCGGCGGGTGGGGGAATGATGTGATCATCGGCAACGATGCGGATAACATTTTGATGGGCAACGGCGGAGATGATGTGCTGTACGGCGGGGCCGGGCAGGATCAGCTCTGGGGCGGAGCCGGGAAGGATATCTTTGTGTTCTCAGCAGTGACGGATTCCCTGTATGACCGGCCTGACCATATACGCGATTTTTCAACCGGTCTGGATCTTATCGACTTACAGGGGCTGGGGCAGAACAGCCCGGGAGGTCAATCCATTTATTTTACGGATAAATTTACCGGTACGGCCGGAGAAGCTGTGCTCCGGTATGATGAAGGGCTGGATCTGACAGAACTGCTGATTGATGTCAGCGGAAATCAGTACGGGCCTGATTTTAAAGTGGATATCACTGGCCAGGTGAATGTTTACACTGACTTTATCGTTTAACGCAGCAGGCGGGCGCGGCCGGTGCGGCGTCCGCAGCATTCAGGAAGTTACCATGCAAATCAGCCGATCATTATTGTTACTGTTTTCGCTGCTGTTATCAGGGCAGACCACGGCCGCCAGTCAGAGAATTCCCGCAGCCGGAGATCTTCAGGGCAACTGGCAGTTCACGGAGGACGGTCAGACGCAATCTGTCACGCTGACAGCAATTCCCGGTAAAGCCGCAGAAGAATTTCAGTTGCATTTTACGGCGCAACCGCAGATAACAGCCTGGCGTCCGGCTCCGGACGGCATTGCTTTTATCACTGCAGACGGCTCCACCCGTTATTTCTTTTCCGCTGAAGCTCCCGGCCGTTACCGCGCGGAAATCTGGCATGAGAATGGCGCGCGTCTTCTGAAAGAGTAAATATCCTTCTTTTTTTAACATTATGATAAATATTATAAAACCCCGGCTGGTATGCCGGGTGGAGTCTCTGTGTATGCTTTCCGGGAAAACCAGAAATGATATTACGGCATTTATTGCCGCCCGCAAGTCACTGTTTATCTCACTGGCATTATTCAGCGCACTGATTAATCTGCTGATGCTGGTGCCGTCTGTGTATATGTTACAGGTGTACGATCGTGTTCTGCCCTCCGGCAATGAAATGACGCTGCTGATGCTGACGCTGATGATGGCCGGATTACTGACACTGACCGGTGGTCTCGATTATCTGCGTAATATGCTGGTGATCCGCATGAGTAATCAGTTCGATCTGGCGCTCAATACCCGTGTTTATGATGCCGCGTTTCAGGCAAAACTGCATCGTACGCCGGATCATCTGCCTCAGCAGGCGCAGACCGATCTGATGATCCTGCGTCGTTTTATAACCGGTAACGGTATTTTTGCCTTTCTCGATCTGCCCTGGTTCCCGCTTTATCTGCTGGTGATCGCGCTGTTTAACCCGTGGCTGGGTGTGTTTGCCTGTGGCGGCGCAGCCGTGCTGATTGTGCTCGCTCTGATCAATGAACGGCTTTCTGGGCCGCCGCTGACAGCGGCAAACCGCTCTTCCGCCGCCGCACAGGGTATGCAGAGCAGCCATTTTGCCCATACGGAGCCGGCAGAGGCGATGGGAATGCAGCAGCATCTGCGCCGGCGCTGGCTGAACCGGCACTGCGACAGCCTGAATGAACAGACACAAGCCAGTGATTATTCAGCAAAAATCATGGCAATCACCAAAACAGCCCGCCTGATCCTGCAATCCCTGATGCTGGGGCTGGGCGGCTGGCTGGCGCTGGATAATACCATTTCGCCCGGCATGATGATTGCCGGGTCGATTCTGCTGGGGCGTGCATTGTCACCGGTTGAACAGGTCACCGGGGTGTGGAAAAGTGCCAAAGAGAGCAGGCTGGCGTATCAGCGGCTCACCGCGCTGCTGGCGGCTCATCCGCAGCCGGCACAGAAGCTGGCTCTGCCGGTTCCGGCGGGTAATTTGTCCGTCTCGGTGATGCAGGCGGGGTATCCGGGTTGTGACACGCCGCTGTTGCACAATCTGCATTTCAGTCTCGCACCGGGAGAGGTGCTGGGGATCATCGGTCCGTCCGGGGCCGGGAAATCGGCACTGGCGAAACTGCTCGCCGGGTTGTGGCCCGCCATGCGTGGTGCTGTCCGGCTGGACGGAGCGGATCTCTGTCAGCAGGATAAAACCTGTTCCGGAAAATATACCGGCTATCTTCCCCAGGAAATTGCGCTTTTTCCCGGCACGATTGCCGATAATATTGCCCGTTTTGAGCCGGATGCTGATGCAGACAATATTATCCGTGCGGCACAACTGGCGCAGGTGCATGAGTTGATTCTGCAATTGCCGCAGGGCTATGAAACGCTGACCGGTGCAGACGGTACCGGGCTTTCCGGCGGCCAGCGGCAGCGGATCGCGCTGGCCAGGGCGTTGTATGGCTCACCGGCACTGATCATCCTGGATGAACCCAATGCCGCACTCGATGATGCGGGGCTCAGTGCGCTGATATCAGCCATTAACATACTGAAAGCACAGAGAAAAACAATTGTTCTTATTACTCACCATAAACCGCTGCTGTCCGTGACAGACAAACTGCTGTTGTTGTCCGGCGGGCGGATGCAGCTTTTTGGCCGTACGGAGAAGGTCATTGAAACGCTTAATAATCAGGCTGGTAAAAATAATGATAACTAAACGGTTATCCGGGGAGCCGGGTGTAAAAACAGCCACAGGCGGGTATCAGCGGACGGGGTGTTATGTCATTGCCGCCGGTCTTGCCGGTTTTCTGCTGTGGGCGGGATTTGCGCCGCTGGATCAGGGGGTTGCCGCATCAGGAACCGTCGTGATTACCGGTAATATCAAGCAGGTGCAGTCACCGGCGGATGGCGTGATTTCTGAGATTTATGTGCAAAATGGCCAGCGGGCGGAAAAAGATCAGGTACTGGTGCAGTTGCGCCCGGTGCAGGCTCAGGCTCAGACGGTGTCACTGGCAGAGCAACTGGATAGCACACTGATCATACAGCGGCGCCTGGAGGCAGAGCTGCGCGGCGAACCGGCATTTATACCGGCGGCGGATGATACATTTTATGCGCCGCCCGCTTATGGCCGGGCACAGTTGCAGGCACAAAATGAACTGCTTACTGACCGCCGGCTTGAGCTGGAGAGTGATCTTCAGGCACGCCGGGTCACTGTTGACGGCCTGACGCGGCGGCTTATCACCCTGCGGGATATTGTCCGCAGTACCACTCAGCAGTCGGAAAGCCTGATGTCACAAGCCGCAAACATGAAATCACTGGCAGATGAGGGATATCTGCCGCGTCACCGCTATCAGGAGATCCGTCGGGAAAGTGCGGCGCTGCGTAATCAGGCGGATGATACCCGGTTACAGATAAGCCGTGCGGAGGAAGAACGGGCCGCGCAGACAGAGCAGATAACACAACGGCGGGCCGCTTTTCACAGCGGGATCCGCGAGGAGTTGTCACGTCTGTCAGTACAGCGCAGTGAACTGAAAAAACAACAGGTTATTGAGAACGACCGGCTGAAACAGCATGAGATCACTGCGCCGGTGACCGGCTCAGTGATGGACTTATCTGTGTTTACAGCCGGCGGGGTGGTGAGAGCAGGAGAAAAGCTGATGTCCGTGGTACCGGAACAGCAGACGCTGATTATTGAAGGTAAATTATCACCACAGTGGATAGATAAAGTATCACCCGGTCAGCCCGCTGACCTGCTGTTTCCGGCATTTAATCAGAACCTGACACCCAAACTGCGCGGCGAACTGACACTGATATCCGCCGATCGTCTTATAAACCCGGCAACCGGCGAACCTTACTATCAGATTCAGATCTCCGTGCCGGAAACAGCTGCTTCTCAGGTGATCAAACCCGGCATGCCCGCCGAGATTTTTATCCGCACCGGGGAGCGGTCACTGCTCAGTTATCTGTTTAAGCCAGTCACTGACCGGCTCTTTTTCGCGCTGACAGAGGAGTGAGCCCTGTGCATTATGTAAATATTTTTTGTGCGGCACTACTGTGTTTGTTGTCCGCCGGTGTGCAGGCCGTGACGCTGTCTGAACTCCGCCGATCCGCGCTGGAAAATGATCTCTCATTCCGCGCGGCGGGTAAGGTGCATGAAGCGGAACAGGCGGAGGCTGCCGCCGGAAAATCACACCTTCTGCCGTCAGCCGGGCTGAGTTATCAGAATACGCCGCATAACCGGCTGACACAGCGGGCACCGGTAACTGATCAGCGGCGTTACCGCAGTCACTCTCTCAACCTGGTGGTGACGCAGCCGCTGTTTGACTATACGGCATACCATCAGTACCGGACTGCACAGATACGCGGTACTGCCGCAGAGAGCCGGTTGCAGATACAGCAGGCAGAGTTGATGAACCGGCTGGTCTCTGCTTATCTGAATCTGGCCTGTGCTCTGGAAACAGAGAAAACAGACCGGCTCCGGCTGGAACTGAATACCTCACAGCTGACAGCAGCGCAGCGCCTTTTGCAGCTCGGGGAAGGGACTGTGACGGAGGTTGAATCTGCCCGCACCCGCCTGCATCAGCGTCAGGCACAAATCGCAGAAACAGAGGCGGAAAGCCTGAATGCACTGCTTATATTATCTGATCTCACCGGACTGCCGCATTTGCGGATACAGGACATTCCGTCACTGAAACCGGGGAATTTCCGGCTGCCGCAACTGAAGGATGATAATTATGCGGCTCAGGAGCAGAAGATGCTGACCGTGCATCCGGAAATCAAAGCGGCACAATATGAAACTGCACTGTCAAAAGCGGCGGCAGAGGTGCAGCGCGGCGCATTTATGCCGTCAGCACAGCTCTTTGCGGCCTGGTCAGATACCCAATCAGACAGCAATGATACTGTGGGGCAGCGTTACCGTAATCTCAGTGCGGGGATCCATCTTTCTGTCCCGCTGTTCAGTGGCGGAAAAGATCTGGCGGGAATGCGCAAGGCATCCGCTCAGATTCAGCAGGCACAGTATGAGCAGGATGCGCTGGTGCAGACACTGCGGCGTGACCTGGCGCGTCAGTATCAGGCGTTCCGCCGCAGCGGTGTACAACTGGCCGCACTGGAACAGGCTGCGGCGGCGGCACGGTTACAGGTAACAGCGGCGGAAAAAGGGTATGCGGCGGGGCAGAACAGCCAGCCGGATGTGGCAAATGCCCGGGATCAGTATTATCAGGCAGAGCAGGAACTGACAAAAGCCCGCTATGACGGGCTTCTGTCCTGGTTCCGGCTGCATTATTACAGCAGCACGCCGGAAACAGCGCTTTTCAGGCAGATTGAGGACTATTTTACAGTGACGGAGAGGATGCCTCACTGCCAGCCGGGTTCGGCATGTTGACATGCAGGCAGTCTATCAGGCGGATAGTCCCCAGCCGGGCGGAGGCCAGAATCACGGCCTTTTCACTGTTAACGCGTACGGCTTCCAGATCATCGGCATCACAGATTTCCAGGCTGATATCCCGGAATCCGGCACGGCTTAAATCATCACGGGCATTATCCAGGCTTTCGGCAATGGCACTGGGACGTTCACGGATCATATCTGCCAGGCTCTGCATGACCTGATACAGACGCGGTGCCGTCTCTTTTTCCTCTTTATTCAGCAAGGTATTGCAGGAGCTGAGTGCCAGCCCGGTTTTTTCCCGGACGGTCGGAATGGCGGCCAGTGCAATGTCATAATTCAGATCACGGATCAGACGGCGGATCGTCAGGAAACGCGGATGATCATTGGTGCCGAAGAAAACAATATCCGGCTGCACCAGGTTGAACAGTTTGCACATCACTGTGGCGATGCCGCGCAGACGGGTACGCTGATGCGGCTCATCACACTGATGTAACAGCGGCGGTACGATTACCTGAGTCTGGTGTGTGAATCCGTAAGGATAGACATCACTGACCGCCGGCGCATACACCAGATCCACCTGAGCTTTGCTCAGTTTCTCACAGTCAGCCTGGAGTGTGCGCGGGTAGCGCTGCAAATCATCTTCCAGCGGGAACTGAAGCGGGTTAACAAAGACAGACACCACGATAATATCCGCCCGGGCACGGGCTTCTTTTATCAGTGCCAGGTGGCCTTCGTGCAGGTTTCCCATCGTCGGGATAAACGCAACACGTTTGCCGTCAGTCCGCAGACGGGCAATCTCTTTGCGCAGGATCAGCGCAGTCTCAATAATCCGCATCAGTGTCTCCTTGTCTGTCTGTTGAGCAGAAAGTTCAGCGTACCGGCTCTGATGATGACCAGAGGCCAAGCCCGTTTTCCGGGGTGCGGGCAACAACCGCCGCCAGTGATTCGCCGTCCGGCAGAATCAGTCCGGGGGCGATTTCTGCCAGCGGATACAGCATAAATTCACGCACTTTCAGGCCGTAATGCGGCACCGTCAGCCGCGCGTCACTGATGACCATATCACCAAACAGCATGATATCTAAGTCTAACGTGCGGGGGCCCCAGCGCTCATCTTTGCGGACACGGCCGTGTGCCAGTTCGATGGCCCGGGTGGCATCGAGCAGCTGGTGCGGTGTCAGGTCTGTTTCCAGCAGAACAGCGGCATTAAGATAATCAGGCTGTCCGGCGGGTCCCATCGGCGCGGTGCGGTAAAAAGAAGAGTGGCGCACCAGACGGCTTTGCGGGATCGCGTCCAGTGCTGTAATCGCCCGGTTTACCTGATCGAGCGGATCGGCAAGATTACTGCCGATCGCAATATAGACCGGAATCATGATTCGCTGTTTCCGTTACCCTGACGGGCGCGCGGATGACGGCGGCGCGGACGCGGACGGCGTTTAACCGGATCACTGCCCAGCTCTGTGACCATAGAGCGCTGCTGCGGGGCATTTGCCTGCTGGAAATCCGCCCACCAGTGAGCCAGCTCCTGCAGTTCGTGACGACCTTCCACATTGGCGCGCAGTTCCAGCAGATCAAAGGCCGCACGGAACTTCTGATTTTCCATCAGACGGATCGCACGTTTGCCCTGGCGGCGCGGCAGACGTAACTGTAACTGCCAGATATCACGCATGGTGGTGGTCAGGCGTTTCGGAATGGCAATCGCACGGCACTGTTCATCCAGGATGTCATTAATGGCGATAGCGAAAGCTTCGTAATAGGCCAGTCCGCTCTCCTGAGTCAGTTTTTCCGCATGTTCGCACAGCGGATACCACAGCATCACGGCAAACAGGAAGGCCGGATTGACACGCTGATCATGATGAATACGGTAATCGGTATTTTTCAGAACCTGATCCACGATACGGGACAGCGGGGTGTTCGTGTTCTCTTTCAGCGGCCCGGCAACCAGAGGGAACAGCATATCCAGCAGATCGTATTCACGTAATAATTCAAAGGTGCGGTGTCCGTCACCGGCCTGTAATAATTTGAGGACTTCCTCGAACAGACGCGCAGGCGGAATATCGCGCAGCAGTGTGCTCAGTGTGCGGATAGGTGCGGCGGTCTTCGGTTCGATGGTCATATCCAGTTTGGCGGCAAACCGGATGGCGCGCAACATACGCACCGGATCTTCCCGGTAACGGGTTTCCGGATCGCCGATCAGGCGGATAATCCGCTGCTGTAAATCCGCCAGTCCGCCGACATAATCACGGACGGTAAAATCAGCCACACTGTAATAGAGGCTGTTAATGGTGAAATCGCGGCGGACAGCGTCTTCTTCAATGGTGCCGAAAATATTATCGCGCAGCAGCATGCCGTTTTTGCCCTGTTGAGAGCGGGCTTTGCCGTCATCAGCCGGTTCGGTATTGTCATGCGGACCACGGAAGGTCGCAACCTCGATAATGTCCGGTCCGAACATAATGTGTGCCAGACGGAAACGGCGGCCGACCAGACGGCAGTTGCGGAACAGTTTTCTCACTTCATCCGGTGTGGCATTGGTCGCGATATCAAAATCTTTGGGTTTGCGTTCCAGCAGCAAATCACGGACACCGCCGCCGACCAGATAAGCGTCAAAACCGGATTTATTCAGGCGGTACAGAACCTTCAGCGCATTCTCACTGATGTCCTGACGGGAAATAGAGTGACTGTTGCGGGGAATTACCGTTGCGCTGACTGTCCCGCTGTTATCCATATTTTTTGCCGGCTTTTTGCGTTTAGCGGCAGGACGCGCGGGGGAAACCTCACGGGGTGACGGATTCTGCGGCGTATGGTCAGCATTCGGGGCCGGCCTTTCATTGGCAGCCTCTGTGCAATCTGCTTTATTCTCGCGGGAAATCAGACTGCGACAGAACTTTGCGACTCGGTTTAAAATGGTACACCTCTGTATAACAATTAAATGATCTAAAAAATAAGCGACTAATAATATCGTACACTTGGTTTTTTGAGAATGCTTTACCCCGGATATTGCGGAATTATTCCCTGTCTGTCACCACATCATTGCGCGGCACGGTGGTAATATTCCAGTTCCGCACACTGTATGCCAGTAATTCAGTCAGAGAAAGGGACAGCCAGTCTGTCTCCGGCAGCGGCTGCCGGAGCACCTGTAACGCCTGCCATAACAGCGGGCGCGGATCACTGAGCGGCACCGGGGTGGCATGATTTTGCTTGGAGAGTTTACGCGCCGCCGGGCTCAGCATCAACGGCAAATGCATATAATGCGGTTCCGGCAGCCCGAGCTGACGGTATAATGAGAGCTGATGCGAGGAGGGATACAGTAAATCCGCACCCCTGACCACTTCGGTCACGCCCTGATAATCATCATCGAGCACCACCACCAGGTTATAGGCAAACAGCTTATCTTTGCGGAAGATAATAATATCTTCCTCTGCCGTGGCATTATCCGCAAACACATTCCCCCGCAGACCATCGGTAAAATGGTACACTGGGTGGGTTCTGATAAGCCGCAGTGCGGCGTTATCCGGCGGCAGTCTGCGCTGACGGCAGGTGCTGGGGTAATGGCCGCCGCTGTCGTGAATATCATGCCGTGTGCAGGTGCAGTAATAGCACAGTCCTGTTGCTTTCAGCTGTTCAATCACATCACGGTAAGCATCATGGCGGCCCGACTGATACAGCACATCGCCGTCCCAGTGCAGACCATAGTGATCAAGAATACGCAGAATGGCATCCGCAGCGCCCGGAACTTCGCGGGGCGGATCAATATCATCAATACGGAGAAGCCAGCGTCCGCCGTGATGACGGGCCTGAAGGTAACTCCCCAGTGCGGTCACCAGAGAGCCGAAATGAAGCGCACCTGAGGGAGAGGGTGCGAAGCGGCCGGTATAACCTGGCGCTGAGACAGCAGAATATTCTATCATCTGAAGAGGCAGAAAAACGGACGGCGCTGTCAAAGCGCCGTCTGTGGTGAATCTGTCAGCCCGCCATCTGCTTTTCTCGGATTTCAGCCAGCGTCTTACAGTCGATACATAAATCTGCGGTCGGACGTGCCTCTAAACGGCGGATACCGATTTCGACTCCGCAGGACTCACAAAAACCAAAATCGTCGTCTTCAACCTTTTTGAGGGTTTTTTCGATCTTTTTGATCAGTTTGCGTTCGCGGTCACGGTTACGAAGTTCCAGGCTGAATTCTTCTTCCTGAGCGGCACGGTCAACCGGGTCCGGGAAGTTAGCAGCTTCATCCTGCATGTGCGTGACAGTGCGGTTTACTTCATCCCTGAGTTGGTTGCGCCATGCTTCAAGTATCAGCTTGAAATGGGCCAACTGGGCTTCGTTCATGTATTCTTCGCCTGCCTTCTCGTGATACGGCTCCACGCCGGCAATGGCAAGAATGCTCAGGGACGAGGTTTTACGTTTTTGCCCTTCTTGCATAATGCTTCTCCTACACACGCATGTCTGACAATATCCCTTAGAGGGGAAAAATAGGCCGCTATAGATAGCAGATGATTATGGATAATGCAACCCTTGATTTCATTAGTTTTGTAAGGTGTGAAGAACAGCGTGTTTATTCACCCCGCAACTCACAAAACATCCTATTTATTATTAAAAAAATTGATATTCACCCCATGAATGTGAAGGGTATCTTTTCTCCGGCAGTGATGCCATCCGTTGTCATCCGCATTCTGTAACAAATAACTTCCGTTCCGGATTGTGATGTCTTCCTCAAAAGTGATGAATATTTTTTATCAATGTGTGCTGCGTCTGATACGGTCTCAATCCCTGAATGCAGTACAGCAAAAAACAGAACAGCACGATTTCCCGCTTCAGCAATTGCTTGTAACTCACGCAAGTGTTTTTGTCCACGTAAAGTTACTGCGTCAGGAAAATAACCGTGTTCATTTTCCAGCAGCGTGACAGATTTTACCTCAACATAGCAGGGTTTTTTCTGCGGATCCGTCAGTAAAAAATCAATCCGGCTGTTTTCACTGCCGTATCTTACTTCCTGTGCGCACGTCTGATACCCGGCAAGTTCCGGGATCCGGTTCTGCGCAATGGCTTCAGCCACAACCCGGTTTGCCTGCAGAGTATTCACGCAAATCAGATGTCCGTCCTGCGTCTGTGTCAGCTCCCAGCTGTGCGGGTACTTGCGTTTCGCATTGGCGGATTCGGAATACCAGACGGTATCACCCGGCGTGGCACAGCCCGTCATCGCGCCGGTATTGGCACAATGAATGGTGATGGTGCGGCCGTCCCGGGTGATAATATCCGCAAGAAAACGTTTGTAACGCTGTACCAGCGTACCCGCCTGTAACGGGGGATGAAATTCCATCGTAACTCCTGTCAATGTGACTGCACTTTTCAGGGGGCGGCAATGCTACAATGTTGTGCGTCGAAAGTTAAGCAGATAATGATGAGGTTTTTGTGACATATTCCCCCGTTTGTAACATTTATCCGGTACTCAGTACGGCACTGAAAAGTGCCCCGCAGGTGTTGTTACAGGCTCCGACCGGCAGCGGGAAATCCACTATTCTGCCGCTGCTGATGCTGAAAGATGCCTCTGTCACCGGGCGGATTATCATGCTGGAGCCCCGCCGCATCGCGGCCCGCAGTGTGGCACACCGGCTGGCGTCACAGCTCGGGGAACGTCCGGGGGAAACGGTAGGTTACCGGATGCGCGGCGAAACCCGGGTCAGTGCGGGCACCCAGTTTGAAGTTGTTACTGAGGGAATTCTGGTCAGAATGTTACAGCAGGATCCGGAATTATCTGAAGTAAGTATTGTTATTCTGGATGAGTTCCATGAACGTAATTTACAGGCTGATATCGCTCTTGCCCTGCTGCTGGATGTGCAGTCTTCGCTGCGTGATGATCTGCGTCTGCTGGTGATGTCCGCGACTTTAGATAATGAACAACTGCTGTCCCTGCTGCCGCAGGCGGAGGTGATCACGGCGGAGGGGCGTGCTTTTCCGGTGGAAAGACGGTATCAGCTGCTCAGTGCTCATCAGCCTTTTATCAGTGAGGTGGCACGGGCGGTGTTACAACTGTATCAGCAGGAGGCTGGTTCCGTGCTGGTATTCCTGCCGGGACAGGCGGAAATCTGCCGGTTACAGGAACAACTGACCGGCAAAACGGATGCAGATACCCTTATCTGTCCGCTGTACGGAGCACTTTCCCTGAAAGAGCAGCAACAGGCGACAGAGCCGCCGCCGCCGGGTATGCGTAAAATCGTGCTGGCGACCAATATTGCTGAAACCAGTCTGACTATCGAAGGTGTAACACTGGTAGTGGACAGTTGTCTGGAGAAAACCGCGCAGTTTGATCCGCGCAGCGGGCTGACCCGTCTGGTACGCAGCCGCATCAGCCGCTCATCGATGACACAGCGGGCAGGGCGTGCCGGACGCTTGGCTCCGGGGGTCTGTCTGCATCTGTGCGGACAGGCGGAAGCGGAACGTGCTGCTGCTCACAGTGAACCTGAAATCTGCCACAGTGACCTGGCCGGACTGATGCTGAACCTGGCGCAGTGGGGCTGCCGTGAGGTATCGCAGCTTTCCTGGCTTGATACCCCGCCTGCCGTGGCGGTACAGGCGGCGAAAAAATTACTGACAGAAATGGGCTGTCTGCTGCCGCAGGGCGGACTGACCGGTAAGGGTGCGGCAATGACCGCCTCCGGGACAGAGCCGCGCCTTTCCGCATTGTGGCTTTACACGCTCAATGAAGAACCGGCGCAGATATACTACGCCGCCCGGCTGATTGCCGCGCTGGAAGAACCTTCCCGGGAAGGTAACGGTAATCTGCTGCATGATCTGACACATCCCTCCGCCCGTTGGGATAAACGGGCGCACCAGCTGTTACAGGCCGCCGGTCTGCCGGTCAGAAAACCGGCATATGACCCGGACAGCCGCTGGTTGTGCCGCACTTTATTGCAGGGCTTTCCGGACAGAATAGCCGGGAGCCGGGGACGCTCCGGTACTTTTCTGCTGGCAAACGGCACCGGGGCGGTCACGGATGAGAGCAGCCCGCTGGGTAATGAGTCCGGGCTTATCGCTCCGCTGATCCTGCAAAATGAGCAGCAGGCCAATGCCCGGATTCTGAGAGCCGTGCCGTTTGAACTGTCACAACTGGCAGAAATGGCGCCGCATCTGCTGAAAACAGAAAACCGCCTGACCCGTGATGAAAACAAAGGCAACTGGCAGGCGTGGCAGGCGGTCACCTGCGGGCAACTGATTATTGAGCGTAAACCGCTGGCAGCACCGTCTGATGAGATTGTCCGCGAAGCGCTGCTCACCCGGATCCGCGAACAGGGTTTATCCGTTCTGCCGCTGAATGAAGCTTGTGAGCAGTTACTTATCCGCCAGAACCTGGCAAACGATCTGTTCCCGGAACAGGCGCTGCCGGCAGCAGATAATGATACACTGCTTGCCGCGCTTGATGGGTGGTTGTCGCCGTATCTGACCGGCGTGCGTAATCAGCAGCAACTGGCAAAACTGGATCTGTACGGCGCGCTGCGTCAGCGGATGGACTGGTCACAGCAGCAATGGCTTGATATGCAGTTCCCGCGTCATTTTGAAGTACCCACCGGCACCCGGATCCCTGTAGAATATGCCGCGGATAAACCGCCGGTGATGGCAGTCCGTATTCAGGAGATGTATGGTGTCCGTGAAACACCGGTGGTGGCGCAGGGACGCCTGCCGGTGACGGTCAGCCTGTTATCGCCCGCACACCGTCCGATACAGGTGACGGCGGATCTGAAAGCTTTCTGGGGCGGGAGCTACCGGGAGGTGCAGAAAGAGATGAAAGGGCGTTATCCCAAACATTTCTGGCCGGACGATCCGGCAAATGCACAGCCGACAAAGCGTGTAAAAAAGTTTATGTAAATGCAAAGATAGTCTTTGTTTAACGGATTTTTACTGTGTCTGTTGCCGGAATCGGCGACAATAGTGACTGATGAAATAACCGCCTGTCCCGCCCGGCACATCACTGTGCGGCAGACAGACTGACGGGAGAGAGCATGTCTGATTTTGATCGTGAACCCACCGGCCGCAGGGGCAATAAAGCGTCTGCCGGTAAAAAAAGAGGGCGCTCAGACCGCCGTCGCCGCCGGGATGAGGATTATGACGATGATATTGAATACGATGATGAATTCAGTGATGACGAACCGGATGATGATTATGACGATGAAGAGGATACCTCGCGCATGAGTAAAAAAGGGCGTAAAAACAAGCCGCCCAAACGACGCTGGCGCTGGTTCTGGTTCCTGATCAAACTCGGTATTGTGATGGCCATCCTGCTGGGGATTTACGGCGTCTGGCTGGCCGGGAAAATCAGTGACCGCCTGGACGGCAAAGTCTGGGATCTGCCTGCTGCGGTTTACGGACGTACCGTGAACCTCGAGCCGGGCATGGATTACAGCCTGAATGAGATGGTTAAACTGCTTGAAGGTATGCAGTACCGCAAAGTCACTAAAATCACCCGTGCCGGTGAATTTTCCGTGACCGGCAATACCATTCAGATGCTGCGCCGCCCGTTTGATTTCCCGGACAGTAAAGAAGGGCAGATCAATGCCCGTCTGACCTTCGGCAGCAGCGGACTGGAAAAAATTGAAAACATGGATAACGGCCGTGAATTCGGTTTCTTCCGCCTCGATCCGAAACTGATCACCATGCTGCAATCCGCAAATGGTGAACAGCGGTTGTTCCTGGCCCGCAGCGGCTTCCCGGATGAGCTGGTCAAAGCTCTGCTGGTAACCGAAGACCGTAATTTCTATGAACATGACGGTATCAGCATCACCTCCATCGGGCGTGCCCTTCTGGCAAACCTGACGGCAGGACGTGCGGTACAGGGTGGCAGTACCCTGACACAGCAGCTGGTGAAAAACCTGTTCTTATCCAACGAACGGACGCTGGTGCGTAAAGCCAATGAGGCCTACATGGCGCTCATTATGGATTATCGCTACGACAAAGACCGCATTCTGGAATTGTATCTTAACGAAGTGTATCTGGGGCAGAGCGGGGATGAACAAATCCGCGGATTCCCGCTGGCGAGCCTCTATTATTTCGGCCGTCCGGTGGATGAACTGAGTCTCGACCAGGTAGCACTGCTGGTGGGGATGGTGAAAGGGGCGTCTGTCTATAATCCGTGGCGTAACCCTAAAAATGCCCTTGAGCGTCGTAATGTGGTGCTGAAACTTCTGCAAACGCAGGGCGGTGTCATCGATCAGGAAATGTATGATGTCCTGAGTGCCCGTCCGCTGGGTGTGAAAGAGAAAAGCGGCGTGATCACTCCGCAGCCTGCCTTTATGCAATTGGTTCGTCAGGAACTGCGTGAGAAGCTCGGCGATAAAGTGGATGATCTGTCCGGTGTGAAAATTTTCACCACACTTGATCCGGTTTCACAGGATGCGGCAGAAAATGCCGTTGAAGAGGGTGTGAAAGCTATCCGTGCGGAACGTAAAAAACCGGAGCTGGAAGGTTCTATGGTAGTAGTTGACCGCATCAGCGGGGAAGTCCGTGCGATGGTCGGCGGCTCCCAGCCGCAGTTTGCCGGATTTAACCGCGCAATGGCGGCGGAACGCTCCATCGGCTCACTGGCAAAACCGATGACCTATCTCACCGCGCTCGGTATTCCTGACTCTTACCGCCTGAATACCTGGCTGGAAGACCAGCCGCTGACCATTACTGTACCTGGCGGCGGCGGTACCTGGTCACCGCGCAACGACAGCAAAACCTTCAGCGGCCGGGTCATGCTGGTGGATGCTCTGGCGCGCTCTGTCAACGTGCCGACCGTTAACCTCGGTATGGCGGTAGGTCTGGATGCGGTGGCGGATACCTTTGTCCGTCTCGGCGCGCCGGCGAAAAGTATTCAGAAAGTCCCGGCGATGCTGCTTGGCGCTGTAAACCTGACACCATTGCAGGTTTCTCAGCTGTTCCAGACCATCGGCAGCGGCGGTAACCGTGCGACACTGTCCGCACTGCGCTCGGTGATTGCAGAAGACGGCACCGTGATATACCAAAGCTTCCCGCAGGCGCAGCGCGCTGTGGCTCCGCAGGCTGCTTATATGACTCTGTATGGCATGCAGCAGGTTGTGGAACGCGGTACAGCAGCCCGTCGTCTGGGATCAAAATTCGGTAAATACCATCTGGCCGGGAAAACCGGGACGACTAACCTGATGCGCGACAGCTGGTTTGTCGGTATCGACGGCAAAGAAGTTGTTGTTTCATGGATGGGGCTGGATGACAACAGCCCGTCCGGCCTGTACGGCGGCTCCGGTGCACTGGTGCTGTATGGCCGTTATCTGGACAATCAGCCGCCGCTGGCACTGAACCTCACACCGCCGGAAGATATCGCAGAGATGTCTGTAAATGCGGATGGAAACTTTGTCTGCAACGGCATAGGAGTTACCCGGACATTACCGGTCTGGACAACCGATGCACAGGCGCTGTGCGACCGGCAGACACCGGCTCAGCAGCCGAGCGAAGAAGCGCCGGGCTGGCTGAAAGAGATGTTTGAACAGTAATTCTCTGTTCTGTGAGATGTACTGAAAACCCGCTGAAAGGCGGGTTTTGTTTTTGTGCACAGAAAAAGCGCACCGTCAGGTGCGCTTTCTGGTGTAATACCGGAGATTTCCCGGCTTACTTCTTCTGCTTCGCTTCCTCAGCAGCTTCTTCGGCTTCCACTTCTTCATACCAGCGCGGGTGATGTTTTTTCGCCCAGCGGCGGCTGACTTTACCTTCCACCATGCCTTTGATCGATCCTTTCACCCAGAATGCCATATACATATGGATCAGGATGGCGTGGATCAGGATGATAGCCGCAGTCGCATGGATCAGCAGACTCCAGCGGATCATCCACATCGGGAAGTAGTGCGCAAAGTACGGACGCCAGATGATGATCCCGGTGGCAAGCAGCACAAAGATCATGCTCATAATGCTCCAGAACATCATTTTCTGTCCGGCGTTATATTTTCCGACACGCGCCACATGATGCTCGTTACCTTTCAGCACTTCGATAATATTTTTAATCCACGGCAGATCTTCTCTGTCCGGGATGTTGTGCTTAACGAAGCGGAAAAACATAAACATCAGCACGACGAAAATCAGCACACCGAAGAACGGGTGCAGAATACGTCCCATCGCCGGTGTTCCGAAGGTTTCCGTCAGCCATTGCAGTGTCGGGAAGAACAGCGCAATACCGGATAAGGAGACCAGGAAAAAGCAGATCACCACTGTCCAGTGACAGGCACGATCAATAAATTTCGTGCGGACGATCATTTTGCTTTTTTTACTCATGGTGAGTTTCCTCCTCTTCTTCATCGCTTGTCTCTTTGTTCGGGCCGATCCCCACATAGTGGAAAACCAGTCCGGCAAAGGTAGCGATAAACCCGATAGCCGACAGCGGTTTCAGTACCCCTTTCCAGAGATCAATCGGTGTATCAATCTGCGGATCTTCCGGCAGCCCGTGATAGAGCGCCGGATTATCTGCGTGCTGCAGCACATACATCACATGTGTGCCGCCGACACCGTCCGGATTGTAGATGCCGGCATTGGCAAAGCCGCGTTTCTTCAGCTTCTGTACGCGCTCGTCCGCCACTTCCAGCATGTCTTTTTTGGTACCGAAACGGATAGCGCCGGTCGGACAGGTTTTTACACAGGCCGGTTCCTGACCCACGCTGACCCGGTCAACACAGAGCGTACATTTGTAAACCCGGTTATCTTTCGGGTTCAGACGCGGAATATTGAACGGGCAACCCGCAATACAGTAACCGCAGCCGATGCAGTGTTCTGACTGAAAATCAACGATACCGTTGGCGTACTGAATAATCGCACCGGCAGACGGGCAGGCTTTCAGACAGCCCGGATCCGAACAGTGCATACAGCCATCCTTGCGGATAAGCCACTCCAGTTTGCCGTTTTCTTTGGTTTCGCTGAACCGCATCACGGTCCAGGACTTGGCGCTGAGATCAGTCGGGTTATCATAAACCCCGGTACAGAACCCGACCTCATCACGGATGTCATTCCACCCGGAACAGGCCACCTGACAGGCTTTACAGCCGATACAGGTGGACACGTCGATCAGTTTTGCGACTTCAAACTTATCGTCACGGGCCTGAGGAGGCGGCGTTATGCTGTTGGTCGCAGAACGTTTGATAATGTCTTGAGATTGCATGGACATAATTCCTCCTTACGCCTTCTCGATGTTGACTAAAAACGCTTTAAATTCGGGCGTTTGCGAGTTGGCGTCACCGACTCCCGGCGTCAGTGTGTTGGCGATAAAGCCTTTTTGGGCGACCCCCTCAAAACCCCAGTGAATCGGGATCCCGACAGTTTCGACCGGCTTACCATCCACCATCAGTGTCTGAAGACGCGGTGTGACCACAGCAACTGCGCGGATAAAACCGCGTTTACTGCTGACTTTCACTTTATCGCCGCTGCTGATCCCTTTGGCATTCCCCAGAGTTTCACTGATTTCCACGAACTGTTCCGGCTGTGCAATAGCATTGAGCCGTGCATGTTTGGTCCAGGTATGGAAATGCTCTGTCAGGCGGTAAGTCGTACCCACATACGGGAATTCTGTGTGACGGCCCAGACGATTTTTGTCGTCCTCAAAGATACGGGCAGCCGGGTTGGAAACAACTTCCGGATGCAGCGGGTTGGTGCCGAGCGGCGTTTCAAACGGCTCATAGTGTTCCGGGAACGGCCCTTCCGCCATTTTATCGATGGCAAACAGACGGCCTAACCCTTCCGGCTGCATGATAAACGGTCCGGTGCCTGCTTCCGGTGCGGAGGCGTTGAAGTCAGGGATATCGTTACCGACCCATTTTTTACCGTTCCACTCGATAAGCACACGGTTTTTATCCCACGGTTTACCCTGCGGATCCGCAGAAGCGCGGTTATAGATCACACGGCGGTTCAGCGGCCATGCCCATGCCCAGCCGGGGGTGTTACCGATACCGGACGGATCACTGTTATCCCGTTTCGCCATCTGGTTGCCCTGTTCAGTCCAGCAGCCGGTGTAGATCCAGCAGGAGGACGCGGTTGAACCGTCATCACGCAGCAGCGCAAAGGAGCTGAGGAGTTCACCTTTTTTCGCCTGTAAATTGCCGCTTGCATCATACAGATCTTCAAGGGCCACGCCGTTGTTCTCTTTGGCGACCTCGTCGGATTCAGGATTGAACGGCTGTTTGTAATCCCAGGACATTTTCATCAGCTGATCAACACCCTGACCGCCTTCCCGTTCGTACAGTTCGCGCATTTTCCACAGAATACCGGCAAGGATCTGACCGTCGGTGCGGGCTTCCCCCGGGGCATCCGCCGCTTTCCAGTGCCACTGTAACCAGCGGCCGGAGTTGGCGATAGAACCGTCTTCTTCCGCGAAACAGGTGGATGGCAGGCGGAACACCTCAGTCTGAATGGATGCGGTATCAACATCATTCATATCACCGTGGTTCTGCCAGAAACCGGCGGTTTCGGTACTCAGCGGATCAACGGTTATCAGATACTTCAGTTTGCTCAGGCAACCGACCACTTTGTTTTTGTCCGGGAAGGACGCTACCGGGTTGAAGCCCTGACAGATATAGCCGTTGATTTCGCCTTTGTTCATCATGTCGAAATACTTCAGCACGTCATAAGCCTGGTCCCATTTCGGCAGCCAGTCGTAGCCCCACTGATTCTCTTTGGTTGCTTCATTGCCGTAGAAGGATTTCATCAGGCTGACGAAGAACTTCGGATAGTTATTCCAGTAGTTGACCTGGCCCGGCAGCGTGGCTTTCGGCGTATTGGCGTTCAGATAGCTGCTGAGATCGGTCTGTTTCTCAGACGGCAGTGTCAGATAACCAGGCAAACTGGTAGAGAGCAGACCCAGGTCTGTCAGTCCCTGAATGTTGGAGTGACCGCGCAGGGCGTTCACACCGCCGCCGGCCACACCCATATTGCCGAGCAGCAACTGGATCATCGCCATAGTGCGGATGTTCTGCGCGCCGACGGTATGCTGGGTCCAGCCGAGGGCATACAGGAAGGTGGCCGCACGGTTGGCCGGACTGGTGGACGCCAGAATTTCACAGACTTTGAGGAAATCTGCTTTTGGTGTGCCGCAGATTTTTTCCACCATATCCGGGGTATAACGGCTGACATGCTCTTTCAGCAGATTCCACACACACTGCGGATGTTGCAGAGTGTCGTCACGCAGGGCATAACCGTCTTCACCGAACTGGTAATTCCAGGTGGTTTTGTCGTAATGGCGTTTTTCAGCATCATAGCCGCTGAATAAACCGTCTTTGAATGCATAATCCTCACGGACCAGTAACGGCGCATTGGTGTAATGGCGCACATACTCGTCGTGGAATTTCCCGTTTTCCATCAGATACAGGATCACACCGGAAAGGAATGTGATATCGGTTCCGGAACGGATCGGGATGTAGTGATCTGCCACGGATGCGGTCCGCGTAAAGCGCGGATCGATAACAATCAGTGTGGCATCATTATTGTTTTTTGCTTCCATCGCCCAGCGGAATCCGACAGGATGCGCTTCCGCAGCATTCCCGCCCATCACCACAACGACGTTGGCGTTTTTGATATCAACCCAGTGGTTGGTCATGGCACCGCGACCAAATGTCGGAGCAAGACTTGCTACCGTTGGTCCGTGTCAGACACGCGCCTGGTTATCGACTGCCAGCATCCCGAGGGAACGGGTAAACTTCTGGGTTAACATCCCGGTTTCGTTGCTGGCCGCAGAGGCGCAAAGCATCCCGGTGGTCAGCCAGCGGTTTACCGTGGTGCCTTCGCTGTTTTTCTCAATGAAGTTGGCATCACGATCCGCTTTCATCAGACGGGCGATACGCTCAAACGCGTCATCCCAGCTGATGCGCTGCCATTTATCTGAGCCCGGTGCGCGGTACTGCGGATAACGCAGGCGGCTTTCACTATGGATATAATCGGGCAGACCGGCACCTTTCGGGCATAATGCCCCGCGGTTGACCGGATGATCCGGATCACCCCCGACGTGGAAAATAGCTGATTTGGCATTCATGGCACCATCGCCCATGCTGTAAATCAGTAATCCGCATCCGACTGAGCAGTAGGTGCAGGTGTTTCGGGTCTCTTTTGAACGGAGTAATTTGTATTCCCGGACATTAGACATTGCTACTGACGGTATAAAGCCCAAAGCGGCGGCAGTTGTTCCGGCGAGACCACCGGCACAAACCTTAAAGAACTGTCTGCGGCTGAAATTCATCGCATCCTCTTTTTTATTTATTTGTAAAAAATCGTGAGGAGAATATCAGCAAAGGTTGAATTTATATTGCCTGAAATCAATGAAAGTGAATATTGATGTTTAATAATTATTAATTGAGGTTTTTAGTGTTTTGTAAATAATCACAAAGTGGTAGATGAAAAAAACACAAATTGATTCAAATCAAATAAAAAAATAAACTACCGGAGAAAAAAAGTAAATAAGTCAAATTTCATCTGCGCGTCATAATAAGATTATGTTTGTTAAAAAACAATTTAAAAATGGCGGATGTCCGAATCGTCATTTTTAAAATGGGAAGGGGATTGCCCCATCTGTTTTTTAAACATAATTGAGAATGCGCCTGCGCTGTTGTAGCCCAGCTCATAAGCCACTTCGGTAATCGATTTTCCGGACAAAATATGGGACAGCGAGTTAAGAAGACAAGCCTGTTGACGCCATTCTGAAAACGACATCCCGGTCTGAGTGCGGAAAAAACGGCTGAAGGAACGCCCGCTTTTGTACAGTTGTTCTGCCCACTCCCCGGGTTGTGAGGTGATAACCGGTTTGCGCATAAACTCACGACACAGTCGGCCGAGCTTTTCATCACGCGGGATCGGCGCAAAAAACGGCAGCGGAGACATACGCGCCAGTTCACAGAGAATCAGCTGCATCAGTACGCCGTCACGCCCCTGAATATCATATTCCGCCGGGATATCCACCGCTTCCAGCAGCAACCGGCGCAGCAGCGGAGAAACACTCACCACCTCACAACTGACGGCGTGGCGCGGCTTTGCTGCCGGTTCGATATACAAACTGCGTGTGCTGACATTCAGCATTCGTGTCTCATGGGCGACCTGTTCCGGGATCCACACTCCGCAGGAAGGCGGGATTACCCACTCGCCGTCTGCGGTACTGACTTCAATCAGCCCGGTGGCCGGATACAAAAACTGCGCCCGGCGGTGTGCGTGGTATTCCAGCAGCGTATCAGGCAGATAATCGGTGCCGAGAGCAATGACATCCCGCGCGATATTATCCACGCTTTTTAACGGAATATTTCTCATGAGTGCCGCGCTCCGTATCTGACTGAAAGGAAAAACCGGCGGGTGTTATATCAGATCCCGCCACCGCAAAACAGGTTTTTTGTGACAATAACAGAACCGGATGCCACATCTGTATTTTTACGGTAACAAATATAAAATGTTCAGTTAACAGTAACCGGAAACAGGCCGGAATTCAAATGCCGTTGTCTGATTTTCGCATGGCAGCAATATATTAATTCATTACTGTCTTGCTGCCGCGATTCTGTTTATACAGATTTTAATCATTACCGGTTATTAAATGATTACCGGCGGCGTGATGTTATTTCCGGCCATTTAAAATTAAATAATATTTATTATTTACGGGTTTTTAAATGCCGAACCGTGTTTTTCACCCCGGGTAAATATATTATGAATCATCAATCCGGCCACAATAATGAAAAATCCGGCACACATTTCGGTTCATCAGACGGATGACAGGGTGCGCATCAAATTTTGATCATGATAATTTGTTTTAACGGATAAGAAATATTCTTAAATGGCATGGAAATATAATGTTTCGGCGCGGGCTTTTTCACTGGACGGCGTGCATAAATTTTATGCAGAATATGCTGGGGCTGAAGGTTACAAAAACCGGCTGTATTGTTTTGATAAAATCCCGCAGAAAAGAAATTGCGGACAGTGGTGATACGGAGCTGATTGTCGAATAAAACTGAAATATTTATCGCCGTTGCTGTTATCACTGGTCAGCGCACCGTTGTTTGCCGCGCCGGACTTCGTGAGTGAATGCAGTAAACCCGGGCGATCGATTGACCGGGAAATGCAGATAGTGATGGAGCATACGCTTCACATTGATATAAAGCAGATCGATGAAAGTAAAACGCAAACAGAAGTTCTGTTTGCAAAACCAGCCGGAGATCTGCTGACGGCACAGTTTGCGCAGGAAACGGATGCCCTGACGGATAAATCCAAAAGCCCGCCTGAATCCTGTAAAGCATTATTTACCGCCAATCCGGTGTTTAATCTGGGATTGAGGATCACCTATGTGAATAAAGAGAATAAAAAGAATATCTTTATCGCGTCCGGACTGGCCGATAAAGATGAATGCCCGGTGCGCTTTAACGGCTGGCTGACAGAGCAGCGGGAATTCTGAGCAGTAATAAACAAAAACGCCCGGACAGATGCCGGGCGTGACAGGTTATGCGGGCATTACAGCTCAGAGAATGCGTAAGCTGCTGCATCAATCGTTTTGCGGATATCTTCGTCGCTGTGGGCGACAGACATAAATCCGGCTTCAAATGCGGATGGTGCCAGGTAAATACCCTGTTGCAGCATCAGGTGGAAGAATTTCTTAAAGCGCTCAACGTCGCAGTTCATCACATCCTGATAGCAGGTGACAGACGGCGCATCAGTAAAGAACAGGCCGAACATTCCGCCGACGTGATTAACCACAAACGGAATACCGGCCTCACGGGCTTTTTCGCACAGGCCGTCTGCCAGCATATCCGTCAGTTCGGTCAGGCGCTGATGCACACCCGGCTGAGCGATTTCATGTAAGCAGGCCAGACCGGCGGCCATCGCAATCGGGTTACCGGACAGTGTCCCCGCCTGGTAAACCGGGCCGGTCGGGGCGAGTTTCTCCATGATGTCACCGCGGCCGCCGAAAGCGCCCACCGGCATCCCGCCGCCGATAATTTTACCCAGACAAGTCAGGTCCGGTTCAACATCATAATGTGCCTGCGCACCGCCAAGAGCGACACGGAAGCCGGTCATCACTTCATCGATAATCAGCAGTGCACCGAACTCATCACACAGGGCGCGCAGGCCCGGCAGGAATTCTTCTGCCGGCGGTACACAGTTCATATTCCCGGCGACCGGCTCGACAATGATACAGGCGATATCGTGCGGATGTTTTTCAAACGCTTCACGGACAGAATTCAGGTCATTGTAGGTGCAGGTCAGTGTGTGTTTGGCAAAATCCGCCGGAACACCCGGAGAGTTCGGCTGGCCGATTGTCAGTGCGCCGGAACCGGCTTTCACCAGCAGGCAGTCCGCGTGTCCGTGGTAACAGCCTTCAAATTTGATGATTTTGTCGCGTGCGGTATAACCGCGTGCCAGACGGATTGCACTCATTGTGGCTTCCGTTCCGGAGTTTACCATGCGCACCATATCCATGGACGGCACCAGTTCAGTGACAAATCTGGCCATTTCCACTTCGCCGGCGGTCGGGGCACCGAAACTCAGCCCTTTTTCCACGGCTTTGATAACAGCAGTGCGGATGGCCGGGTGATTATGTCCCAGCACCATCGGCCCCCAGGAGCCGACATAGTCGATATAGGCTTTGCCGTCGACATCATAAATATACGCCCCGTTGGCGCGCTCGATAAACAGCGGTGTACCGCCGACACCATTAAAGGCACGAACCGGTGAATTTACACCACCCGGGATAAAATGTTGCGCTTCAGTATAGAGATTTTCAGAACGGCTCATGCAGGACTCCTGTCAGTCGGTGAGCGGGAAATTACGGTTATTGTAAAGGAGAGCGCCGGTGAATCCAACTTATCGCATTATCCTTATGATAACTATATCCTTATTAATAATGTGGATACTGTGCTTTCTGTGTGACGAAACTTGAACGATTGCCGGAGGTGGTGGATAATCACCGGTAGTGTCCGGAAGCGGTCAGCTTCTGCGTGTGTTTACTGGTCGCGGCCAGTCTGGAGTAATAAATGAGCGATGATTCAGCAATGCCCCTGCAATTTACTGATGCGGCAGCTAAAAAAGTAAAAATCTTAATCGCGGATGAAGAAAATCCGAACCTGCGTCTGCGTGTGTATATCACCGGCGGCGGTTGCAGCGGTTTCCAGTATGGTTTCACATTTGATGATGCCATCAATGACGGTGACATGACTATCGAGAAAGAAGGTGTGGCGCTGGTGGTTGATCCGATGAGCCTGCAATATCTGGTCGGTGGTTGTGTGGATTATACCGAAGGGCTGGAAGGCTCGCGGTTTATCGTGACCAACCCGAATGCCAAAACAACCTGTGGCTGTGGTTCTTCTTTCAGTATCTGATTTATCCGCGGACAATAAAAAACGGGCGCAAAGCGCCCGTTTTGTTTTTATGCCGATAAGTATTACTGAAGAAAAAAGGGTGATTACCTGTAACCTGTATCCACAAAGAAAAAGAGGATAATTGTTTATATCCGGTCTTATACAGAGAAAATCTGTCACACAGTATGATTTTATTCCACTGTACTGTAAAAACCAGGATCTCCGGCTAAAAAGGAAGCGTATAAACATGAAGGATTATATTATATTCCGGTGTAATGCCGGTATTATTTGTCAGATAAACTGATGAATTAATAAAATGAAGCTAAAAGATATTATTTAACATTTTTCAGCCCGATTTTTCTTATTATCAGATAGTTTTTAAATTAATTATTTATTAAATATCAATCTCATTATCACCATAGACGCATAGCGGGAAAGTTATATATCTTTATGATTTATAAAATATTATTATTTTAATAACCTGTTGTTATTATATTCATTATCGGTTAATAATATTCATCGCTATATATTGTTGTTTATACCGTTAAATTGGTTTCATCTTGATCCCGCGCAATATGTCTGTATCTCACTCATTTACACTGAACATATAAGAATATTACCGGTTTACATTCGTCACGCCTGAAAATATGAAAAATAAATGCGGGAACATACCGGACTATTTTATCTCAGCCTGCGATACCCGCCGGATCGTTTCCGGCAGCGTGCGTTAAGGAATCTTTCATGATTTACCCGCTGACAGAACAGACCCCGGCCGTACAACACAACGCTGTATTACAGCGGTATGTGCTGCGTTATCTTGATATTGAAAAACAGACACAGCAGGCCATCGCACAGTACGGGCTGTCTTTTGAATCGCCGCACCGGCGTCAGGCCGAAACGGACGCGCTGCGCCGTGATGTGAAAGCACTGGGCGCGGTCTTCGCCAACAACGGCAAAAGTATTCACAGCCGCTGGCTGTCATCCGCATGTGTGCAGTGCCGCACCGGTGAGGGCAGTTACACCACGTTTTTATCCCTGAAATGTCATCGCGACTGTTATTTCTGCTTCAATCCGAATCAGGAAAACTACGACGGTTTTCAGTATGAAATGCGGGATGCTATTGGTGAGGTGAATGCGATTGCAGAGGAAGGGTATCCGCTCACCCATATTGCGCTGACCGGCGGCGAGCCTCTGCTGTTCCGTCAGGAGAGCATCCGTTTTTTTGAAACCGTGCAGGAGAAACTGCCCGGCGTTCACACCCGGCTGTATACCGCCGGTGATCCGCTGGATCGCAATACCGCGCTGGCACTGGCGGCGGCCGGTCTGAAAGAGGTGCGCTTCAGTATCAAAATTGATGATCCGCCGGAGAAAATTGAAAAAGTCCTCAGCCGGATAGCTCTGGCGCGGGACATTTTTCCGGATGTAATGGTGGAAATGCCGGTGATTCCGGGCAGTGAAAATCTGATGTATGACCTGTTACTGAAACTGGATGCTATCGGTGTTAATGGTATCAATCTGCTGGAATTCTGTTTTCCGCTGACCAACAGCCCGGCCTACCGCGAACGGGGTTTTACCCTGAAAAACCCGCCTTACGAAGTCTATTACAACTACTGGTATGCCGGCGGGCTGGCCGTGGCTGACAGTGAGCTGGCCTGTCTGCGGGTGCTGAAATTTGCCCTGGAAAACAATCTTTCCCCCGGTGTGCATTACTGCTCGCTGGAAAATAAACACACCGGCCAGGTGTATCAGAGCAATGCGTTTCTCAGTGCGGAACCGTATTACCTTTTTTCTTCCCGTGATTATTTTTTCAAAAGCGCCAAAGTGTTTGGTGAGGACTGTGCCGCTGTTGCGGAAATTCTGCGTAAGGCAAATGTGCCGTTCCGTGAAGATCTCCTGCACGATTTTTTACAATTCAGTCCTGAATCGATTATGCGCCTGGCGGATACCCCTGAACTGCCTGTTTTGCTGACATCTCACATTGCGGAGACGGATGAGCAGGGCAATCCCCTGATTAAAGAAGTGCGGGTGGAATTCACCACGCCCGCTGAATTTTCGCCCGACGATATCCACAGAGGTATGTGTGAACAGTGATGACCGGGATCCGGATTATTTGTATGCGCGTCAGTTTGCCTATGACGTATTACGCCGTCTGCTGACGGACGAACCGACAGCGGAACTGCTGATTTATCTGCGTGATGAGGGGCTGTCACTGTTTCCGGCAGATGACACGCTGCCCGCCATGCAGAGTGCCCTCGATGCTATGCAGGATGATCTGAATACCCGCATGCTTAAACGGGGCGAATCTGATTTTGAGGCGCTGCACTGGGACTTTACGCGCCTGTTTATCGGGCCGGAATCGCCGCCTGCGCCGCCGTGGGAGTCAGTTTATGTTTCCCGCGACAAACTGCTGTTTCAGGAAAGTACCCTGGGTGTAAAAACATTTTATCAGCAGCACGGTTTTCATCTGCCGGAAACGGAATATGAAGCGGCGGATCACATCGGCTATGAGCTTGATTTCCTGTGGAAACTGAGTGAAAAGGCGTCACAGGAGCTGGATCGTGAACAGAGAATATGTGAGCGCACTACCGCGCCGCTGGCAGTTTCATCTGAATTTATGCAGGCACATTTACTGGCGTTTATCACGCCGTTCTGCCGTGAACTGAATAATCACGCGGAGACCGCATTTTATCGTCAGTTCAGTACACTTCTGGAAGTTTTTGTCCGTAGTGATTATAAGAAAATCAATGAATTAATAAACATACAATAATAATTTAAAAACCTGATGATGAGGTGAGAGCAATGTCAGACAGACAGAAAACCGGCGTAACCCGCCGTTCATTTCTGAAATGGACGTCGGCGGCATCCGCTATGGCGGCACTGCCGTTAAGCAGACAACTTCATGCCGCCACCCCGGCACCGGCACAGACCTCCACGGCAGCAGTATCTGCCGCCAAAGGGCAGTGGAAACCTGTCGCCTGCTGGCATAACTGCGGCGGCCGCTGTGTTAACAAAGCACTGGTGGCCGATGGTGTGGTGGTCAGACAAAAAACCGATGATGTGGTGGCGGATTCGCCGGACTTCCCGCAGCAGCGCGGGTGTCTGCGCGGTCGTTCCCAGCGCAAGCAGGTGTTCGGGGCCGATCGCCTGAAATACCCGATGAAACGCAAAAACTGGGCGCCGGGCGGCGGGGATAAAACGCTGCGCGGACGTGACCAGTGGGTGCGTATCAGCTGGGATGAGGCGCTGGATATTGTGGCGTCCGAAACCAAACGTATCACCGGACAATACGGCAATGAATCCCTCTGGGTTACCGGCGGCAACGGTACGGATTTCCAGAGTGTGTTCTCCGCCGCCGGTGGTTTTACCGGAGACTGGGGCACCACCTCCTGGGGTGCGTGGTTTGAAACACCCGCCCATCTGGGGCTGCTGGAAGGGTTTTACACTTTCGGGACCAATGACCGTTTTGATATGCGCAATTCACAGCTGATTGTGATGTGGGGCGCAAACCCGGCGTGGTCCAGCCCGGGCAGCCCGGCTTATAACTATTATCAGGCGAAAAAAGCCGGTGCACGTTTTATCAGTATCGACCCGGGCTATACCGCCACCGCAGAACTGATGGATGCGGACTGGTATCCGATCAACCCCGGCACAGACCATGCACTGGCACTGGGGATCATGAATGCACTGCTGGAGATGGATGGCCCGGAAAATCCGCTGATCGATTGGGAATTTCTGCGTCGCTGCACCGTTGGTTTCGATGAAAGTAATATGCCGGCAGGGGCGGATCCGAAGAAAAACTTTAAAGATTATCTGCTCGGCACCTACACCGGCAAACCGACAACCCCGGAATGGGCGGCGGATATCTGCGGTATTTCCGCATCGGATATCCGTTCGCTGGCGCGTCAGATCGGCGGCACACGGCGCGTGGCGCTGCTGACCGGCTGGGCACCGGCACGTATTCATAACGGTGAGGGATGGGTTCAGGCATTCTCAACACTCGGATTTATGACCGGGCATATGGGACGCCCGGGACGTATGACCGGCGCATGCTGCCATTATGCAGCCGGGAACAACGGTACCCGTCTGGTGATGGCCGGTGCGAATGGTTTACCGGCGGTGAAAAACCCGGTCAGTCTGAAAATCAACCACAACGAACTGAACCGTGCCCTGCTGGAGAAAAAATTCCGTCAGCGCGGCACGGGGGATGTGGATGCCAATATTCAGATGATTTTCCATCCGTTTAACGCCACATTACAGACCCGCGCCAACATTATGCAGGGAATTGAGGCCTACCGCAGCGGCGTGGAATTTATCGCGACCGCAGCGTATGTCCCGCATACCTGTGCGAAGTATTCTGATGTGATCCTGCCGGTGACAACCGAGTGGGAGCGTGAGGGAACCATTCTTAATCCGAGTAACCGCGAAGTTATTATTGCTGCGGTGAATGTTATTCCGCCGCTGTATGAAGCGAAAAGTGACCAGTGGATCGCAAAAGAGCTGGGTAAACGTCTGGGTGTCAATGTGGATGAGATTTTCCCGATCTCTGAAAAACAGCAATTCTTCAACAAACTTAATGGTGCGACCATCATTACTGAGGATGGTGTCACCAAAGCGCCGCTGTTTACCATCACGCAGGCGGATATTGATGAATGGCAGGTGAGCGGCACGCCGCAGGAAGGGCGTATTACGCTGAATGAATTCCTGACCAAAGGGAAGTATCAGGTGGAACGCACTCCGGACGATAATTACCGCTATATCGCGTATGAGGATTTTATCCGCGATCCGGCTGCAAATCCGCGTCCGACACCAAGCGGTAAGTTTGAAATCTACTGCGAAACCCTGGTGGAGAAAGCGAAAGAGTGCGGCTGGTCAGAATTACCGCCGATCGCCGAATACATCCCGTCAGCCAGCGGTTATGAAGCCAGTTTTAAAGACTTCAGCAAAAAAGAGAAAGGGGATTATCCGTTCCAGGTCTATAACCCGCACTATCTGCGCCGTTCACACAGTACCCTGGATAACGTGCCGTGGCTGCGCGAGCAGTGGCCGAGCCCGATCTATATTAATGCTTCTGATGCCAAACGCCTCGATATCAAACAGGGGGAAACTGTCCTTGTGACCAGCCCGCAGGGCAAAATCCTGCGTCCGGCACTGGTTACCCAGACCATGAAACCGGGTGTGGTCGCACTGCCGCACGGCAGCTGGACCAATGTGGATGAAACCACCGGGATCGATATGGCCGGGGCGGATAACACGCTGACCATTCAGGTACCGACCGGACTGGGCACTTCAGGGTGGAACACGATGCTGTGTAATATTGAGAAATGGCACGGTGAGCAATTAACTGACGATGCGCGTCTGCCGCAGCGGATTATCGGATAAGGGGCACAGACATGGATAACCAAGTTGGATTTTATATAAATGTCGCCGCCTGTATCGGGTGCAAAACCTGTGTTGTGGCGTGCAAGGATAAAAACGATCTCGAGGTCGGGCGTAATTTCCGCCGTGTGTATGATATCGAGGCAGGGGAATATCCGCGTCCGCGCCGCTGGCATCTCTCCATCGCCTGTAACCATTGTGATGACCCGCAGTGTGTCAGCCATTGCCCGACAACCGCGATGCACAAGCGGGAAGAGGATGGTGTGGTGCTGGTGGATCATGATAAGTGTGTGGGCTGCCGTTATTGTACCTGGGCCTGCCCGTATGAGGCGCCGCAGTTTGATCCGGTGATCGGTATGATGACCAAGTGTGATACCTGTCTGGATCTGCGGGAGCAGGGCGGCAATCCGATGTGTGTGGATTCCTGTCCGATGCGCGCTATTGAGTTCGGTCTTATCAGTGAACTGCGCAAAAAATACGGTACTAATGCCGATATCGGCGGTTTGCCAAACTCATCCATTACCCGGCCGAACCTGGTTGTCGGCACCAAAGGATAAGGAGAATTATCATGCATGAACTGCCTCTTGTTATATTCACCTTATTTATGCAGGCTTCGGTCGGCTGTCTGGTGATCACGTTACTCTGTTATTTCCGCCTGTTCGGCTGTACGGATGCCCGCACCGGGATGAAATGGGTGCGCGTCCCGCTGATCGCCTCCTTCCTGCTGGGCTGTGTTGGTCTGCTGGGTTCTCTGTTCCATATGGGGAATCCGTTCCATATGTTTTACACCATGCTGCATGTTTCCTCTTCGTGGATGAGCCGTGAGGTCTGGGCGACAGCCATTTATATGGCGCTGTTGTTCTTCAGTGTTGCATTGCTGTTGTTAAAACAGAAAGTGAACGGATTCCTGCTGCTGTTAAGTGCGGCGGCGGGGCTGGTGTATATGTATGCGATGTCCGCATTGTACGCGAACACCCTGTTTAATCTGTGGGGCGGGTTGTTTACCTATGCAGGGTTCTTCGGCACGGTTCTTCTGACCGGCGGAATGATCGCCGGGCTGCTGCTGGTGACAGCACTGGGTTATGCCCGTGAGAATGTGCTGATGCAGCGTGTGGTGAAGATTGCTCTCACGGCCGGTGTGGCGGGACTGCTGCTGATGCTGCTGGGCGCGCTGTCACTGTCCGGAAATATCGGTGAGCCAATCTATGCCGGGATGACACCGCGTGCCATGCCGGAAGGGCTGATGAGCCTGAATATTATCCGCGTGGTATTGATCGGGCTGGGGATGTTTTTTGCCGGGCGTCTGCTGTGTCAGAAAAATGCACAGATCACTAACGGTACATTGCTGATGGCACTGGCGGCCATTTGTGTCTTCGCCGGTGAAGCAGCGGGTCGTGTGGTTTTCTTTTCACTGGGGGCGTAGTACTCCGTATTAAATAAAAATCCGGACGTGAGAACGTCCGGATTTTTTGTCAGCGGGTCAGAATCACATCCCCTAAAATATTGTCTTTCAGCAGGCCGCCGTTTTTTGCCTGAAACAGCACAAAATCAATATCCCGCGCCTGATAACGCTCACGCAGAATGGAGGTGATCTCCTTGATAGCCTTACCCTGCAATAACCCGTCGATCATCATCGCCAGCAGCAGAGACTGATCTCTGTATGTCAGCGGATTGAGTGACCCCATTACCCGGTTGAGATAGTGATCAAAGACCGGCAGCGGGTTTTCCGGGTGTTCGCGGTTCAGTTTGATCTGCACATCGATCACGGTATTAAAATCAATACCGTAATGCGCAATCCGGTCCCGCAGATCATTAACATAGCGGTCAATATCATCGGAATACAATGTGCTGATAGTACCGCTGAAACTAAACAGGTTCATGCCGTTCAGGCGCTGCAAAATATAAATGGCAATATAGAGATTATAGCGTGACGGGATCAGCAGACAGTTATCAATCCACCAGACCAGCACATGGTGCGGGCTGATGCTGTCATCAATATATTTGACAGGCGGATAGATCATGATATCAGTATCACTTAACTCACCGAGGTGTGTCTGGAGCAGGTTATCCACCTGACGCCACTCCAGCCCGCCGCTGCCGCAGCCGAATGCCGGAATCGCCACGGATTTCAGTCCCTGTTTTTTAATCAGGGCTTTCAGTTCGCGCAGACCGCTTTCGATAAATTCATAACCGGAGGGGGTATCCGGTTTATTACGGGTCGGGAAGTTAATGACTTTCCGGCCATGTTCATCCGTAACCGACAGCTGACCGGCACCTATTTTATTTTCTTTGCATAAAGCTTCATAGGCACGAGCATTCACCGGATAATCCAGGCTGAACTGATAGGCAATTCCTTTTCCCATAACACCCTGACAATTAACGGCATTTACCAGTGCTTGCGCATCAGATCTCAGTAAATCACCTTTGAGGTATTTAATCATCGTTCCAGTCCGTTTATTTTCTTCAGTCTGTGGCATTGTCGCCTGCTCAGACGCTGACGGGTATCGGAATCCTCTCGGGTTTGCGGAATAATAATAGCAGCGGAAAAATAAGTAATAATAACGGGTAATATAATAGAGAATTAAGTATAAAAGAATAAACCTCTCAGGCTGAAATAAAATAATGCAGAGAGATAATATGCCGCATAATAAACGGCATATTATTAACATGATATATTCATATCAGGTGTTATTTATTTTCTCACACAATTCTTCTGCGGCGTTTAACAACCGTGGCGTGCCGCGCTGGAACCAGTCGGCGTTGATGGTGATAACCGGCACATCAAGTTGCGGAGACCAGAAACGTTTTACATTTTCCACTTCGCGGTTATCCCCGGAGATCAGGATCATGTCCGGCCTGCGGGTCAGTACCTGCTCACGGTTGACCTGCGGCCATGGCACCGGGCTGTCGGCAAACACGTTTTTACCGCGGCACAGTGTCACCACCTCACTTTGCAGTGTGGTACCGGAGGCGGTAAAGATCGGGTTCTGACCGAACTGGAGAAAAATCAGTTTCTCCGGTTTATCACCGTAGCGGGTTTTCAGGGTTTCAATCCCGCGGCGCATGTCTGAGGCGGCTTTTTCCGCCAGTGCCGGTTGCGGACTGTAAGGCACCAGGCGATCCAGATCATCCGCAATTTCATCAAGACTGCGCGGATCAAAATACTCAACTTTGATCCCGAGGTGCTCCAGCTGACTCAGCGGGCGCTGCGGGTTACCGCCGCGCCAGGCCATGATCAGATCCGGCTTCAGGGCAATAATGCGCTCAAGGTTCAGTCCCTGCCAGCTGGAAACCTGCCCGATATTTTTTGCTTCCGGCGGGTAATCTGCGTTGGCGCTGACGCCGACCAGGTTATCCCCCAGACCGGCAGCATAAGCCATCTCCGCCAGTGACGGGGAGAGGGCGATCACCCGCTGTGCCGCGGATTGTGCCCCGCAGGCCGCCAGCATAAGCAGCAGTCCGGCGAAGCGCAATGATGGTTTAATCATTTCAGTAAATCAATATTGGCGAGGATTTCTGCCACCATCAGGGAAGACTGTTTTGCCGCCAGCGGCAGAAACTCATCAAAACTGAGGTGAGAGGCTTTATCCGCCACATCAGAGATAGCGCGGACCACCACAAACGGTACCTGATACTGATGGCACACATGGCCGATGGCCGCACATTCCATCTCCACCGCCACCACCGACGGGAACGTGGCACGGATACGGGCCAGCGGCTCTGCACCGTTAATAAAAGCATCACCGCTGCAAATCAGGCCGCGGACGGCGTTCAGCCCGAGAGTCTGAATACATTTTTCAGTCAGTGCGATAAGAGCGGAATCCGCAATAAAGGCCGGCGGACACTGTGCCATCTGGCCCGGCTCATACCCGAACGCAGTGACATCCGCGTCGTGATAACGGACTTCCGAGGAGACAACAATATCGCCGACATTCAGATGCGGGGCAAGACCACCGGCAGAGCCGGTATTAATCACCACATCCGGTCTGCACAGCTCCAGCAGCAGGGTGGTACCGATGGCGGCCGCCACTTTGCCGATACCGGATTTGAGCAGGGCGACATCAACACCGTTAATCCGGCCGGTATAGATTTCGCAGCCGCCGTGGCGGAGGGTTTGCATGTTGGTAATCTGATCACGCAGCAGGGTTACTTCCTGCTCCATCGCACCTATGATACCGACTTTCATTATGTCATACTCCCTGAATAGAAATTGAACTGCATAATAACGGATTAGCTATAGTTTATCACCGAATCCCGGCGGGATGTGTCTTTTCCCGTGCGGATAAAAAGACGGAGGCGACGTGCCGGCTATTGATTTTAAAAAGAAGCTGAATTTTCACCGCCAGTTTGGTGCTTCTGCGGAGGAATTTCCGGAAGAATTTCTGGTGAATCAGTTATTTGAAAGTGATCGCGGGCGTATTATCAACTCTGCCGCTGTCCGCCGTCTGCAACAGAAAACCCAGGTGTTTCCGCTGGAGCAGAATTCTGCCGTCCGCAGCCGTCTGACACACTCACTGGAAGTACAGCAGGTCGGGCGCTATATCGCCAAAACTATCCTCAGCCAGCTGAAACAGTCGCAGAAGCTGGAAGAGTATGGCCTGGATGAACGCACGGATGCGTTTGAGAGTGTGGTTGAAATGGCGTGTCTGATGCATGACATCGGTAACCCGCCGTTCGGGCATTTCGGGGAGGCGGCGATTCAGAAATGGTTCGGCAGCCTGCTGGGGGAACCACAAACCGGTGATGAGGACCACTGTCAGATTGCCGCACTGCGCCTGACCGGCTTGCCAGAGGCGGATCAACTGCGCCGTCAGTTGCGCCGGGATTTGTGTCAGTTTGAAGGCAATGCTCAGGGGATGCGGATGGCGCACCATCTGCTGAAACTTAACCTGACATTTGCCCAGATAGGCAGTGTGCTGAAATATACCCGCCCTGCCTGGCAACTGGAGCCGGTGCCGGAGGAATTCAGTTATCTCACCAAGAAACCCGGCTATTACTGGTCCGAAAATACGCTGATTCAGCGGCTGCGCGATGAATTGCAGCTTGGTGAATTCTGCCGTTTTCCGCTCAGTTATATTATGGAAGCGGCGGATGATATCTCTTATTGTATTGCTGATCTGGATGATGCAGTGGAAAAAGGCATTCTGACACCGGATACGCTGGTGACGTATCTGCGTCAGGAGTGGCAGGCACTGGAAGGTTCAGCGGATTCTGCTCTGTTCCGGGATACGGTGGAACGGGCTTACCATTCGCTTACCCGCAGTCAGCACCGCAGCCCGCAGGATCAGTTTTTTATGTATCTTCGGGTCTATATCACCAACAAACTGGTGCCGTATACTGCGAAACGCTTTATTGATAATCTGTCCGCTGTGTTTGCGGGGACTTACAATCAGGCACTGCTGGAAGATAAAAGTGAAGAACACCGTTTACTGAAAACCCTGAAACGGGTTGCGTTTAAATATGTGTTTACTCATCACGAAGTGGAAGAGCTGGAATTACAGGGATTCAGGATCATCAACGGTCTGCTGGATTTCTACCGGCCACTGTTAATGATGCCGAAGGCAGATTTCTCGGATCTGGTTCGTGAAAATTTCCACAAACACTATTTTATCGAAACCCGGTTGTTACATAAGCTGTCACGCAAGCAGCGGGCGGCTTACGGTGAGGCGGTTGCCGCACTGGCAGATAAATCGCCGGAAGAACAGATTATTCTGGAATTTTATTATCGCGCCAGGCTGATTCAGGATTATATCAGCGGTATGACCGACCATTACGCTTACGAAGAATACCGGCGTTTCTCCGTTTGTCAGTAAGCTGCTGATTAATGGCCGCACTTTCGCACAAATGACCTGACAATTCAGGTTCAATATTACCGCAATTGTTGCTACGATTAATCCGCAGGTGTTGCTGAAATAGATTCACTGTATTCGGTGGCGGATATCTGTTATTTAAGGAAGGAATATAAAAACAATTTGCTGTGCAGATGTTAATAAATATAAAGTAACGCGTTATTATTTCTTGTTTATTATATGTACATCATATTGTCGCAGCCTGAATCTGTTTCAGGGACTATACCGTCGCACCAAATGTATTAACCGGGATTACATCACGTATGCAAAAAGAGTATCGGGTCGGGATTGAATTTGAATATTGGCTGACACAGTACCGGAATAAAAGTGCCGCCGGTATTAAATCCTTTGACAATATTACCCTGTCAGAGCTGGAACCTGCACTGAATAACCGCCCGGGGATGGATGATGCCTCGCTGCATAAGGGTGATGCAGGCATTAAAGCCGGTTACTGGTATGTTGAGGGTGACGAGCGTTTTTCACCGGAAGGTAAGCTGATTGCACAGGTTATCAAAGGAATAGAAATCCGCACCCCTCCGGCAGACTCGGTAACGGCGGCATTAAATTCCCTGCAAACCATAGAGGTTCAGCTGAGTGAGCGCCTGAAGGCGTGCGGACTGGGGCTGGCGGTCAGTGCTTATCATCCGGTTTCGCCGCGCTATCAGTTTCATCCGCCGCTGAATGCGTGGGAAAAAGTCTTCCGTGAGGAACACGCAGCTTTCCGCCATGCGGATCTGGTCATGCAGACCTGCGGGCCGGATATTAATATCTCCGTACCGGAAATGAGTGATGCCCGTGTGGTGCATGCAGTTGAAAAACTGACTTTTTTCGCACCGTATCTGGTGGCTCTTTCGCTGAACGGCCCGCTGGAAAACGGGCAATTATGGGGCGGTTTATCCCGCCGTACTGCGCTGCGCAGTTGTCATCGCCCGGCCTGTAAAGGGTTCCTGACCAACTCGGCGGTATATCCGCATGACTTTATTTATCCGGCACGTAATGAGGGTGAGCACGGGCGGATTGAATTCAAAGCCTTTGATGCTGTTTCTGACCCGGCACTGCTGGGCGCATTCTGTGCGTGGATCCTCGGGCTGGTACTGGATGATACCATCTCCTTTAATTATGGCGTGCAGCCGGATTCCCGTTTCAATGCGATTGCCCGCGAGCCGTTTGCGGATCTGACAGTCTCCACCGTGGTTGAAACGCTGCTGATTGCCGCCAGACGGGCGCTGGAGCAGCATGGTATGCTGAATGAAGCGGCGCTCCTGCAATTACTCAGCGAGCGGCTGGCAAACAGAATGACGCCGGCAGATGAAATGATCACCCGTTTTCTGATCAGCGGGGAGTTAATGCATTTCGGCGGATTGTGGCCGGAGCCGGATGCATAACCCGGGCACAGGATGCATTTTTATTGCCGGTAACAATAAACCGTTATTTTTTAAATAACGGTTTTTTTTTCGCTAAAAAAAGCACCACCGGTAAGTTCATGTAAATTTATTATTTATCAGCGGCTGATATTGCGTATTATTCAGTGGATGCTGCTGTCACAGGAATCATAGATAATGAAAGCAGCAGCGCTGAGGGTTAAAGATAAATATCCTTTATACTTTTAACAAATAGTGCTGAGGTACCATCCGGCATTATGGTACAATCCGCGCCACGTATTTTTTACCGGTTTATGGCGTGTTATCTGCATCGTACCCGAAGAATCCGTTGGTCAATACGCTGCTTTATGGGAAAATCACCGGCCTCACAGACAACGTTTTTTATCATTATGGCGCAATTTTATTCTCAGCCCCGTCAGATCCTGCGGCAGTCACGGACTGTCACTGTTACCGCTGACGTTCTCGATGCCCTCGGGCAGGGCATTGCCCGCCTTCAGGGAAAAACTGTTTTTATCCCGGATCTGATGCCGGGTGAGTCCGCACAGGTCAGGCTGACGGAAGAAAAGCGCCACTATGCCAAAGGCAGCGTGGTGAAACGCCTGTCTGATAATCCGGCGCGCCGCAAACCGGCCTGCCGCCATTTCGGGCAGTGCGGCGGCTGCCAGCAGCAGCATATTCCGGTTGCGATGCAGCGGGAAACCAAAGCGGCGTATCTCTCTTATCTGCTGACCCGTGAAACGGGTGAGGCGTGCGGGGATGTTCCTGTACTGAGCGGGGAGGAGTACGGCTACCGCCGCCGGGCACGGCTGGCACTGGTGTATTCCCCGAAAACAAAACAGCTGACAATGGGATTCCGTCAGGCGCAGAGTAAATCAACGGTGGCGGTAAAACAGTGTCCGGTGCTGGTTCCGCGTCTGGAGGCATTGCTGGTACCCTTACAGGCCTGCCTGTCTTCTCTGTCCGCCGCGCCGAAACTCGGTCATGCGGAACTGGCGGATACTGAAAGCGGCCCGTTGCTGGTGCTGCGTCATCTGGCACCGCTGAGAGATGCAGATTTGTCCGCGCTGACGACGTTTTGCGCTGAACATGACACAGCACTTTATTTGCAGGGCAGTGCGGATGCACCGCCTGTGGCAGTTTGTGCGCCGCATCCTCCGTATTATGCGGTGGCCGGGTTAAAATTACAGTTCAGCCCGCAGGATTTCATCCAGGTAAACGGCGCTCTGAATGAGCAGATGGTGGCACAGGCGCTGAACTGGCTGGAGCTGACAAAACATGACCGCGTGTTAGATCTCTTCTGCGGGATGGGTAATTTTACGCTGCCGGTGGCGGAACGCGCCGGTGAGGTTGTCGGGGTGGAGGGCGTGGAAGCGCTGGTCCGCACGGCACGGGAAAATGCCCGTCTCAATCATCTGGCGAATGCCGCATTTTATCACGCGGATTTGTCGCAGGATATTACCGGAGAGCCGTGGGCGGCATCCGGGTTTAACAAAGTATTACTGGATCCGGCGCGTGCCGGCGCGGCTGAGATTATGCCGCATATTGTTGCGCTTTCCCCTGAGCGCATCGTTTATGTTTCCTGTAATCCCACAACACTTGCAAGGGATAGTCAGGTTCTGCATAGTGCCGGGTATCACCGGAATGCTGTCCGCATGCTGGATATGTTTCCGCAAACCGGCCATTTGGAGTCGATGGTGCTTTTCACAAAGACACCACCGGTCAGTCAGTAGGGAGAATGTATGGTCGCGGTAAGAAGTGCGCATTTAACACCGGCCGGTGAGTTTGACCCGGTACACTGGATTAACAGCCTCGGGCTGCATAGCCCGGTGACGGGTGAAAAACTGGAAGAGGTCTGGCATTACTGTCATCAGCGGGTTGATGGTCATCAGGATGCGGCGCTGCTGTTGGGGCGTGGTATTGAGATGGTGGAAATTTTATCCACCCTCAGTATGGATCCCGACAGTCTGCGTGCAGCGTTGCTTTTTCCTCTGGCCGAAGCGGAGATCATCGGTGAGGAAGAAATAGACGAGGCCTTTGGTCACGCTATCTGGCTGCTGGTCAAAGGTGTGATGGATATGGATGCTATTCGTCAGCTGAAAGCCACCCATAACGATGAAACCAGTTCGGTGCAGGTGGATAACATCCGCCGCATGCTGCTCTCTATGGTGGAAGATTTCCGCTGCGTGGTCATCAAGCTGGCGGAGCGGATCGCCCATCTGCGCGAAGTGAAAGATGCCGGTGAGGATGAACGCGTCCTCGCCGCCAAAGAGTGTTTCAATATTTATGCCCCGCTGGCAAACCGCCTCGGGATCGGGCAACTGAAATGGGAGCTGGAGGATTACTGCTTCCGTTATCTGCACCCGGATGATTACAAACGCATTGCCAGCCTGCTGCATGAGCGCCGTCTTGATCGCGAAGAGTATATCGATAACTTTGTTACGGCCCTGCGCGAAGACATGAAAAAAGAGGGCATTCAGGCCGAGATCTACGGACGGCCGAAGCATATCTACAGTATCTGGCGCAAGATGCAGAAAAAATCGCTCTCCTTTGATGAGCTGTTTGATGTCCGCGCGGTGCGGATTGTGGTGGAGCGTCTTCAGGACTGTTACGCCGCGCTCGGGATTGTCCATACTCATTTCCGTCATCTGCCGGATGAGTTTGATGACTATGTGGCAAATCCTAAACCAAACGGTTATCAGTCGATTCATACCGTGGTGCTGGGGCCGAAAGGCAAAACCCTGGAAATTCAGATCCGCACCCGGCAGATGCATGAGGATGCGGAACTCGGCGTTGCGGCGCACTGGAAATACAAAGAAGGCACCGCAGGCGGCGGGAAAACCGGCAGTTATGAGAACCGTATTGCCTGGCTGCGTAAATTGATCGCGTGGCAGGAAGAAATGGCGGATTCCGGCGAAATGCTGGATGAAGTACGCAGTCAGGTGTTTGATGACCGTGTCTATGTTTTTACCCCGAAAGGGGATGTGGTGGATTTACCGGCCGGCTCCACGCCGCTGGATTTTGCCTATCATATCCACAGTGACGTGGGGCACCGCTGTATCGGCGCGAAAATCGGCGGCCGTATTGTGCCGTTCAGCTACCAGTTACAGATGGGCGATCAGATTGAAGTCATCACCCAGAAACAGCCGAACCCGAGCCGTGACTGGCTTAACCCGAACCTGGGTTATGTCACCACCAGCCGGGGGCGGGCCAAAATCCATAACTGGTTCCGCAAACAGGATCGCGATAAAAACATTATCGCCGGACGGCAGATGCTGGACAACGAACTGGCCGCACAGGATATCAGCCTGAAAGAAGCGGAAAAACTGCTGATCGCCCGTTATAACGTTCACTCGCTGGATGAAGTGCTGGCCGGTATTGGTGTGGGGGATATCCGTATCAACCAGCTGTCGAACTTCCTGCAAAGCAAGCTGAACAAGCCGACAGCGGAAGAGGCAGATCGTGAGGCACTGAAAACCCTGGAAAAAGCCCCGCCGGCCAAACCGGCGCCGGCACATCAGAGCAGCGGCCGTATTGTGGTTGAAGGTGTCGGTAACCTGATGCATCACATTGCCCGTTGCTGCCAGCCGATTCCGGGGGATGATATTATCGGTTTTATCACCAAAGGCCGGGGAATTTCCATCCACAGGGCGGATTGCGAACAACTGGCGGAACTGCAGGAGCAGGCACCTGAACGTCTGGTCGAGGCGGTCTGGAGTGCGAGTTACTCCAGCGGCTATTCTCTGGTGGTGCGTGTGGTGGCGAATGACCGCAGCGGTCTGCTGCGCGATATCACCACCATTCTGGCTAATGAGAAAGTGAATGTGCTCGGGGTACGCAGCCACAGTGATGTGAAACAGCAGATTGCCACCATCGACATGGACATGGAAATCTACAATATCCAGACCCTCAGCCGCGTGCTGGCAAAACTGAACCAGCTGCCTGATGTGATTGAGGCCAAACGTCACTCTCAGTAAAACGGCCGGAAATCGGTTACACTGAAAAGCAGACTCCGGTCTGCTTTTTTTATCACTCTCGGAAATCATATTCAGGAATTAATGACATGTCTGTATCAGTTGAACGCCTGCTGGCGATAATGTCGCAGTTACGCGACCCGGAAAACGGCTGTCCGTGGGACAAAGCGCAAACGTATGCCACTATCGCCCCTTACACTCTGGAAGAAACCTGGGAGGTACTGGACGCGATTGAGCGGTCGGATTTTGATGATCTGAAAGGTGAGTTAGGCGACTTATTATTTCAGGTGGTGTTCTATGCACAGATGGCGAAAGAAGAAGGGCGTTTTGACTTTGAGGATATTGCTGCCGCTGTCAGCGACAAACTGACCCGCCGCCATCCGCATATTTTTGCCCGTGAGCAGGGGATCGGTGCGGAAGCAGCTATTTCCGGCTGGGAACAGCGCAAAAGTGCAGAACGTGCTGAAAAAGCACAATATTCCCTGCTGGATGATATCCCGGCGTCACTGCCTGCGCTGATGCGTGCGTATAAAATCCAGAAACGCTGTGCGTCTGCCGGATTTGACTGGGACACACTCCCGCCGGTACTCGGTAAGGTATATGAGGAACTGGATGAGGTGATGGAAGAAGTCAATCAGCCGCAGGTAAATGATGAACGGGTGGCTGAAGAGCTGGGTGATCTGCTGTTCGCTGTGGTTAATTTTTCCCGCCATCTGGGGCATAAACCGGAAATGGTGTTACAAAAAGCATGCCGCAAGTTTGAGAACCGTTTTCGTCAGGTGGAGAGTGACATTGCCGCACGCGGGCTGACTATGGAATCAGCAACACTTGATGAAATGGAGAAAAGTTGGCAGGATGTTAAATCCCGTGAGGGATAAGCTTAATGCTTTCAGCTATTGATTTTTCCGGAGAATGAAAAGTTTTTTATAAAATGTAAGACATTGATTAGTTAGTGTAAAAAGGCGGTTTTTACCGCCCCGGGAGCGACGGATAACCGAAAAGAGGTGACGAGTTATTTGTCGCCAAAATAAGGTTAGGGTATACTATTTTCCCGTCCTGTTATATCCATCATCTATTACACCTAAACTTTCAGGTTCAGCATGAAAACTAATTATATTTTTGTGACCGGCGGGGTCGTATCCTCTCTGGGTAAAGGCATTGCCGCAGCCTCTTTAGCGGCTATACTCGAAGCCCGTGGACTCAATGTCACCATGATGAAACTGGATCCGTACATCAACGTCGATCCGGGGACCATGAGCCCGACCCAACACGGGGAAGTTTTCGTCACCAACGACGGCGCTGAAACTGATCTCGACTTAGGTCACTACGAGCGCTTCATCCGCACTAAAATGACCCGCCGTAATAACTTCACTACCGGACGTGTTTACTCTGAAGTCCTGCGCAAAGAGCGCCGCGGCGACTATCTTGGAGCCACCATTCAGGTTATCCCGCACATCACCAATGAAATTAAAGACCGCATCATCCGTGGTGGTGAAGGTCATGATGTGGTGCTGGTGGAAATCGGCGGGACTGTCGGTGATATCGAATCACTGCCGTTCCTGGAAGCTATCCGCCAGATGGCGGCAGAAGTCGGCCGTGAACACACCTTATATCTGCATTTGACTTTAGTTCCGTATCTGGCTGCAGCCGGTGAAGTAAAAACCAAGCCGACTCAGCACTCAGTGAAAGAATTATTATCCATCGGTATTCAGCCGGATGTGCTGATTTGTCGTTCAGACAGAGTGATTCCTGCTAATGAACGTGCAAAAATCGCGCTTTTCTGTAACGTTCCTGAAAAAGCAGTGATCAGTCTGAAAGATGTCGATTCCATTTATAAAATCCCCGGCCTCTTGAAATCCCAGGGATTAGATGATTATATCTGTAAACGATTCAGCATTAATGCTCCGGAGGCAGATCTCTCCGAATGGGAGCAGGTGATTTATGAGGAAGCCAATCCGTCAGGTGAAGTTACCATCGGGATGGTCGGCAAATATGTTGAACTGCCGGATGCCTATAAATCCGTTATCGAAGCACTGAAACACGGCGGCCTGAAAAACCGCGTTACTGTGAACATCAAGCTGATTGATTCTCAGGATGTGGAAACCCGTGGCACGGAACTGTTACAGGGACTGGATGCGATTCTGGTGCCGGGCGGCTTCGGTTCCCGGGGTGTGGAAGGCAAAATTATGACGGCCCGCTATGCCCGTGAGAACAACATTCCGTATCTGGGTATTTGCCTGGGGATGCAGGTGGCACTGATTGACTTTGCCCGTAACCTGGCCGGGATGGAAGACGCAAACTCCACGGAATTTGATGCTGATTGTAAGTACCCGGTCGTTGCGCTTATCACTGAATGGCGCGATGAAGACGGCAATATTGAAGTCCGCAGCGAAGAGAGTGATCTCGGCGGTACAATGCGTGTCGGCGGTCAGTTATGCCACCTGACGAACAATTCTCTGGTTCGCCGGTTATACGGCAAAGATGCGATTACTGAACGTCACCGTCATCGTTATGAAGTGAACAACATGTTACTGAAGCGTCTTGAAGATGCAGGTCTGCTGGTTGCCGGCCGTTCAGTGGACAACAAACTGGTGGAAATCATTGAGAACCCGAACCATCCGTGGTTTGTGGCCTGTCAGTTCCACCCGGAGTTCACTTCTACCCCGCGTGATGGTCATCCGCTGTTTGCAGGTTTTGTCAAAGCAGCCTCTGATAACCAGAAAGGTCTGCTAAAATAAGATGTGAGGTGAGTGGCCGGCCGTAAGTTCCGGTTACTTATCTGAAAATTTAACTTGTACTGAGGAAAACCTAATGTCCAAAATCGTTAAAGTGATCGGCCGTGAAATCATCGACTCCCGCGGTAACCCGACTGTAGAAGCTGAAGTACACCTGGAAGGCGGTTTTGTGGGTATGGCAGCTGCTCCGTCAGGCGCATCTACCGGTTCCCGTGAAGCACTGGAACTGCGTGACGGTGATAAATCACGCTTCCTGGGTAAAGGGGTTCTGAAGGCTGTCGGCGCGGTAAATGGTCCGATCGCACAGGCGCTGCTGGGTCAGGATGCCAAAGATCAGGCAAAAGTTGACCAGATCATGATCGACCTGGATGGTACTGAAAACAAATCCAACTTTGGTGCTAACGCGATTCTGGCTGTGTCTCTGGCAAACGCCAAAGCGGCTGCCGCATCAAAAGGTTTACCTCTGTACGCACACATTGCAGAACTGAACGGCACTCCGGGCAAATACTCCATGCCGCTGCCGATGATGAACATCCTGAACGGTGGTGAGCACGCTGATAACAACGTGGACATCCAGGAATTCATGATCCAGCCTGTCGGCGCGCCTTCTCTGAAAGAAGCTGTCCGCATGGGTTCTGAAATCTTCCATCACCTGGCGAAAGTGCTGAAAGCGAAAGGCATGAACACCGCTGTGGGTGATGAAGGCGGTTATGCACCAAACCTGGGTTCTAACGCTGAAGCACTGGCTGATATTAAAGAAGCCGTTAAAGCAGCAGGTTACGAGTTAGGTAAAGACGTTACCCTGGCGATGGACTGTGCTGCATCTGAGTTCTACAACAAAGAAACCGGCATGTATGAACTGAAAGGTGAAGGTCGTACCTTCACATCTCAGGAATTCACACATTACCTGGAAGAGCTGACCAAAGAGTATCCGATCGTGTCTATCGAAGATGGTCTGGATGAATCTGACTGGGATGGTTTCGCTTATCAGACCAAAGTGATGGGCGACAAAATCCAGCTGGTCGGTGATGACCTGTTCGTGACCAATACCAAGATCCTGAAAGAAGGTATCGAAAAAGGTATCGTCAACTCTATCCTGATTAAATTCAACCAGATCGGTTCACTGACCGAGACACTGGCTGCTATCAAAATGGCGAAAGATGCCGGTTACACCGCCGTTATCTCTCACCGTTCCGGTGAAACTGAAGATGCCACGATTGCCGACCTGGCAGTGGGTACCGCAGCAGGCCAGATCAAAACCGGTTCTATGAGCCGTTCTGACCGTGTTGCCAAGTACAACCAACTGATCCGTATCGAGGAAGCGCTGGGCGAACGTGCTCCGTTCCACGGCCGCAAAGAGATCAAAGGTCAGTAATTGCTACTGAGAATGTTAAAAAAGGCGTGTCCGGCGGACACGCCTTTTTTTATGGCTCTGTTATCATATCTTACGAATATTTCCCCGCTTTTTATCCGCACCCTCAATGACTAAAACTGGTTATTTACCATGTTATGACAAGTTTTTTTACTTATTCTGTTGCCTCAGATCGCAAAACGGATGATTCGTGATGTATTTTGTCATTAATACTTTTTATATTTCACATGAAGGTAAATTATTTAACATTTTTAGCATTCACGCAAAAATTCCGGTTATTAAACTACGACAGCAATCGGTTTCGTGAATGCTTTACATCCTACTGAGGGAATTATCATGGACGCTTCAGAAACGCTCACCCAATCCACCGGGTTGAGTTCTTTCAACAAAAAAGGGCTCATCATACTGGCTCTGGACATTGTGCTGCTGATACTGCTGCTGAAATACCTGCCCTACAGCGACAAAGAGAATGCCGGACTGGCTCTGATGGTGTTCGTCGCCGTTTTATGGCTGACTGAGGCAATTCATGTCACGCTGACTGCGTTACTTATCCCGATCCTGGCCGTTTTTCTCGGATTGCTGGGCGCCGGTAAGGCACTGCAGTCTTTTGCCAGCCCGACCATCTTCCTGTTCTTCGGCGGTTTTGCACTGGCAACGGCGCTGCATATTCAGGGGCTGGATCGCCTGATTGCCAACCGCCTGCTGCTGATTGCCGGCGGTCGTTTGTGGGCCGCGGTGATTCTGCTGTTCAGTGTGACCGGTGCGCTGTCTATGTGGATCAGTAACACAGCAACAGCTGCGATGATGTTACCGCTGGTGCTGGGCATCCTGGGGAACCTGGATATCCGTCATGACCGTAACACGTTTGTGTTTATGCTGCTGGGGGTGGCGTACAGTGCCAGTATCGGCGGTCTGGGAACGATGGTCGGCAGCCCGCCGAACATTATTGCTGCAAACCAGCTGGGTATGGACTTCTTTACCTGGATGAAATACGGCATCCCGATGGTACTGATCCTGATGCCGATTATGTTTGGTATTATGTACCTGATGTTGCGTCCGAAACTGGGTGCCCGTTTTGATATTGAAGTGGAGCAGGTTCATTGGACACCAAAACGCCTGCTGACACTCGCAATTTTCGGTCTGACCGTTATCTGCTGGATTGGCAGTGCGCCGCTGAGTGAATTGCTGGGTAAAGTCAAAGATTTTGATACCATTATTGCCCTGAGTGCCGCTGCGCTGATTGGTATTACCGGGGTGGCCAGTTGGTCACAGATTCAGAATAACACTGAGTGGGGCGTTCTGTTCCTGTTCGGCGGTGGTCTGACACTGAGTATGATCCTGAAAGATTCCGGTGCCAGTGAAGTGATGGCGGACTGGATGAAAACCTCCTTTGGTAACAGCAGCTGGCTGGTGATTATTATCGCTGTCACCACCTTTATCATTGTACTGACTGAATTCACCAGTAACACTGCCAGTGCTGCGCTGCTGGTGCCTATCTTTGCCGGTGTGGCTGAGGGACTGGGGATGCCGGTCATAGCGCTGACCATGATTATCGGTATCGGTGCATCCTGTGCCTTTATGCTGCCGGTGGCGACACCGCCGAATGCGATAGTCTTTGGTACCGGGTTTATCAAACAGTCGGAGATGGTGCGGGTTGGTGGTGTGCTGAATATCGCCTGTATTATCGTTATCTCGGCCTTCGCCTGGTTGTTCTGGATATAACCGTAATAATTGCTGACGGTGAACACGAAAATAAAATCCTGACAGAAAACCCGCTGATTTACCGGCGGGTTTTTTTTATACCGGGAGGAAAGAATGTATACGCGGATGCACAGATACCACAGAAGCGGGGAAGAGCAGCCTGAGAGATATTCTGGTGTAATCAGATATAAAAAAGCCCTGCATCATACAGGGCTTCAGATAAAGTGATGTGATATCAGCCGTGTTTATTCGCAACATACACAGTTAACTCAACACCCGGGTGTAAATCCTTCATTTTGACTTTACTGTTCCAGGACATCAGTTCTTTCAGTGTTACACCATGACGCTGCGCGATGCTGTAGTAAGAATCCCCCTGACGCACTTTATACTTCGCCAGGTGCATTGCGTTTTTGGTGGCCGCTTTTGAGGGTTTCACCACCGGGCTGCCTTTTACCTGCAAGGTCTGTCCCGGTTTCAGAACAGAGGCACTTTTCAGTCCGTTCAGCTTTTTCAGCTCAGCAACGGTCATTTTATGACGGTCAGCAATAGCGTAGAACGAATCGCCGCTTTTCACTTTATATTTTGCGGCCTGAGCACGGCCTGCCGGCGAACTGAGTTGCTCTGTACGCTGATTATTTTTCGCGACTGCGGTGCGGATATCATTAAGCACCGCATCATCGGATAACGCGCTCATCAGCTGATCAACTTTGGTTTTCGGCAGCATCAGGTAGTGCGGGCCTGCCGGGGATGTCACACCGCGTTTCAGACCCGGGTTATAATCTTTCAGTCTGGAAACCGGCATATCCAGCAGTTGTGCCGCGACATCCAGGGAAATCTGCTGTCCGATATTAACCCGTGCCAGGGCGCGTTCCGCATTGGGTACCGGTAAATTCACACCATTATGATCACTGTTGCGGATAACGTTGCTCAGAGCAAAAATACGCGGTACATAATCCATGGTCTCTTTCGGCAGGGATAATGACCAGTAATCGGTTGGTTTTCCTGCTGCGGCGTTAGCTTCCATTGCGCGCAGTACCCGGCCTTCGCCGCTGTTATAGGCGGCCAGAGTCAGTGCCCAGTCTCCGCCGAACATATTATTCAGGCGCTCCAGTAAATCCAGTGCAGCGGTGGTGGAAGCGGCCACATCACGGCGGTCATCAACCCACTGATTCTGATTCAGCCCGTTTGCTTTGCCGGTACTCGGGATAATCTGCCATAACCCGGCTGCCTGAGCCGGTGAGGTGGCATGCGGATTAAAAGCACTCTCCACTATGGGCAGCAGAACCAGCTCCATCGGCATGTTACGTTCATCGATTTTACCGATGATCCAGTACATGTAAGGTTCTGCGCGCAGTGTCACATCGTGGAGATAGCTCTTTTTGGCGAGGTAAGAACGTTCTTCGGCACGGATACGGTCATTGTCCGGAATGTTCATTTTCATTTCATCACGGATATAACCCCAGATATCATCTTCGGGACTGACGGAGGACATTTTTGCTGTGTCCATCTGCTGAGCAGTCAGTAAAAAACCGTTACCGGAAGGATAATGAGGTTTCTGAACAGTGTTCTGTGGCGCAGTCTGACACCCCGCCAGCAAAATTGCGGCGGCAAGGAGTGTAGCTTTGATTTTCATATTAGCAGAATCAGCAATTATTATTCTTTAGTCTGTAGGTGTTGCAATCATACTGGTGTTATTCCGCCCTGACAACGATTACGGCTAAAATTGATCTTTTTTTGCGCGTAAAGACGCAAAAGTTTCCTCAGCTGTCGTTGTATGTTTACTTGCTGATAAATTATGTTGCAGATCAATATTATCACAGTTAAGAAAAATATTAATTTTCCTTTCTGTTTTCAGTGTGACGGGCAGCGTAGCTTCATGATTCTGACGTAATTTTGCAATATAAAGCTGATATGCCTGAATATCGTTGTTTTCCGGCCATACAGCACGGGCAAAGGCGAGGTTGGACTGTGTATATTCATGTGCACAGCAGATCAGCGTCTCATCCGGCAGTGCCGCAAGGCGGCTGACGGAGCGGAACATTTGTGCCGGCGTGCCTTCAAAAATACGGCCGCAACCGCCGGAAAAGAGCGTATCGCCGCAAAACAGATAAGGTTCGCAATAATAAGCCACATGCCCGAGTGTGTGCCCCGGAACTGCCATAACCTGAAATGTCAGCCCGCCGCAGGTGATGGTGTCATTATCCTGCACACAGTGATTTGCGCCTTTCGGCAGGGTTTCGGCGGGGCCGTAAACCGGCAGGCCGGGGTAGTGTGAGACAATCTCAGCCGTGCCGCCGGTGTGATCCGCATGGTGGTGTGTCAGCAGGACAGCAGAGGGGGTCAGTCCCTGTTCCCGCAGTGTATTCAGTACCGGCGTGCTGACGCCGGGATCAACGATGACACACGTGTGCGCATTGTCCCGTAATAGCCAAATGTAGTTATCTGATAACGCGGAAATTCTGATAAGCTCCATAGATACCTCATCTTTCTGAGTGTGAACCAAGGATAAAGCCATGTTTTCTGCACGAGCGACAAAAACCCTGACGATGCCGGACTCGTGGTGTGATATCCCCTGCGGGCGCCGTTTCCGGCAGTCGCTGGAAGCACAGCTGGCGCCCTGGTGGCCGAAAATGTTTGGTTTTCATCTGATTAAGATCGGCGCACTGAGCTGTGAAATTGACAGCAGCAGCTGCATGATCCCGCATCAGGTGAATGTGGCACCACAGGGTAACACCTTACAGGTATTCGGGGAGGCGGCGCAATTGCCGTTTCTGGACAAATCGGCGGATGTCTGTGTGCTGGCACATAATCTGGGCTACAGCAGTGATCCGCACCGGCTGCTGCGCGAGGCTGACCGGGTGCTGATTGAGGATGGCTGGCTGATTATCAGCGGATTTAACCCGTTAAGTCTGCTGGGCGCGCGCAAACTGATTCCGTGGCGTCTGAATCAGCATCCGCAGTGCAGCCGGATGTTTTCACAGTTGCGTATGCTCGACTGGCTCAGTCTGCTCAATTACGAAATCATGTATCACCGGCTTACGGCACCGATCCCCTGGTGTGATCCGGAGAGTTTCGGTAACCGGTATGCACGGCTTTTGGGCTGTATGGGGGTGATTGTGGCCCGAAAACGCACGGTACCGCTGACATTCACCCCGCAAAAGCTGCGTTTGCTGCGGCCGAAACTGAACAATGTGGTGGGCGCAACACGCCAGCAGACGCCGCGCTGTCTGAAACGGCGCTGAGAATTATTCAGCTGCCGGCTGATAACCGGTATCGTCCTGTGACGGGGATTCCGCCGCCGCGCGGGCGAGTTCATCACAGCGTTCGTTTTCCGGATGTCCCGCATGACCTTTCACCCACTGCCAGTCAATCTGATGGCGGATGATGGCGGCATCCAGACGCTGCCACAAATCGACATTCACTACCGGGGATTTATCCGCTTTGCGCCAGCCGCGCCGCTTCCAGTTGTGGATCCACTGTGTGATGCCCTGGCGGACATACTGGCTGTCGGTGGTCAGCACGATATCACACGGGCGTTTGAGGGTTTCCAGCGCCACAATAGCGGCCAGCAGTTCCATCCGGTTATTGGTGGTGAGAAAAAAGCCCTCACTGAGTGTTTTCTCATGGCCTTTATAACGCAGCAGTGCGCCGTAGCCGCCGGGGCCCGGATTCCCGAGGCAGGAGCCGTCGGTGAAAATTTCTACCTTGTCACTCATCTCTGGTAGACTCTTCCTCTGATTGATTGGCAATTACCTGAGTCTGACACAAAACGCCATTATGAGCACTGATATTACACGACAAATTGTTCTCGATACCGAAACCACCGGTATGAACAAACTGGGTGCCCACTACGAGGGGCACAACATTATTGAGATTGGTGCGGTTGAAGTGATCAACCGGCGCCTGACCGGCCGTAACTTCCATCTGTATATCCGGCCTGACCGGCTGGTGGATCCGGAAGCATTTGGTGTACACGGGATCAGTGATGAATTCCTGATGGATAAACCGGTTTTTGCCGGCATCGCGGATGAATTTATTGAATTTATCCGTGGTGCGGAACTGGTTATTCATAACGCGCCCTTTGATATCGGCTTTATGGATTATGAATTCCGCAAGCTGAACCGGGGGATCCCGCCGACCACTGAATTCTGTACTGTCACTGACAGCTTAACGCTCGCCAGACAGCTCTTTCCGGGCAAGCGTAATAACCTCGATGCCTTATGTGACCGCTATCAGATAGATAACTCAAAACGTCTGCTGCACGGCGCATTACTCGATGCCGAGATTCTGGCCGATGTCTATCTGGCGATGACCGGCGGCCAGACATCACTGGCTTTTTCAGCGGATAATGAAAGCAGCAGCGAAGAGAACATTCAGACCATTCAGCGCATTACCCGCCCGCAGAGTAGTCTGCGTGTGGTGTATGCCACGGATGAGGAAATCGCGGCGCACGAGGCGCGTCTTGATCTGGCGGAGAAAAAAGGGGCAAACCCGTGCATCTGGCGGAGCTGACAGCATGCCGCAGCGGTTGCGGTGCCTGTTGTATCGCGCCGTCTATCTCATCACCGATCCCCGGTATGCCGGACGGCAAACCGGTCAATACCCGCTGTGTGCAGTTGTCAGCCGAAAACCTGTGTCTGATTTTCGGTTCACCGCTGCGTCCGGCGGTTTGTGCCGGGTTACAGCCCTCACGGGAGATGTGCGGGGAAAACCGCAATGATGCTATGACTTATCTGCTTGATCTGGAAAAACAAACCGCGCCCTGAAAGCGGATGACAGCTTTGCGGGATATTGTATGTCGTGTGCGGTTTCCCGTATAAAACAGCTTTCTCAGGTGAAAAACTGTGCAATTGCATGGATTTACACAAATCAGGTATTGACGAACGGGAACCGGCATCGTATCATCCGCACCGTTCCCGGAAAGGAACACACGGAGCGGTAGTTCAGTTGGTTAGAATACCTGCCTGTCACGCAGGGGGTCGCGGGTTCGAGTCCCGTCCGTTCCGCCAGATTACAGAAGCCCTGACAGCAATGTCAGGGCTTTTCTGTTTTTACGCTGTACAATCACTTTGTATCATTATCATCCCCCCGGTATTACCTCTCTTATCATTTTGATAATGCTTTGTGACCGCACTCATGCTTTATGTGAATAAATAATGTCCGGGTGCTGGCACACATCTTGCTGTTTGTTTTCCGTAACCGGTTGCGCGGCTGGTGCCGTTATGCCGGTAAAAACAATAAAACAAATCACAGAGGTTGCATTATGAAAACAAACACCGGGAGTGATGAAGTCAATGAAATGATGCCGATGCGGAAACTGTTTCCGTATGCGGTCCAGCATATTTTTGCCATGTTTACCGGCACCATTGCTGTGCCGATAGTGATTTCCCAGGTTCTGAAACTGTCGCAGGAAGATACAACCCTGCTGATTGCCGCCGCAATTTTTGTCTCCGGCGTGGGGACACTTATCCAGTCACTGAGTATCACCAAATACGTCGGTGTCAGTCTGCCGCTGATCCTCGGCACCTCGTTTGTGGCGATGCCGCCGGTTTTTATTATCGCCTCGCAGTTCGGCGGGGGAATTGAATCATTGCCTTATGTTTTCGGCGGGACACTGGTTTCCGGGGTACTGCTTTTCTTCCTTGCGCCACTGTACGGAAAAATAGCTTTTTTATTCAAACCGATAGTCATCGGTTGTTATCTTATTATGCTCGGTGTTTCATTGCTGCCGGTCTCGTTTTCCGGCATTGTCGGCTATCCGGGGGAAGCCTCCTACGGTGATCCGGCCGGTATTTTTCTCGGTGTGCTGACCATTACCGTGATTGTGCTGCTGAACCGTTTCGGTAAAGGTGCCTTGCGGGAAATGTCGATTCTTATCGGTCTGATCATGGCCACACTGGTAGCGGTGGTGATGGGTATGGTCAATTTCGGCCCGGTGAGCAGCGCCGGGTGGTTTTCGTTTGTCCGTCCCGCCCATTATGGCATTCAGTTTGATCTGACGGCCATTATTCTGATGTTCCTCGGTACTTTTATGGCGACACTGGATTCTGTCGGCACCTTCTCCACCGTCGGCCGACTGTGCAACCGCTCTATGGAAGGCAATGCCCTGAACTCCCCGATGCGCGGGGAAGGGGTGGCGGTGACTATTTCCGGGCTGTTTAACTGTACGCCGCTGACCTCATTTATTAACAATGCCGGAGTGATTATTATTTCCGGTGTGCGCAGCCGCTATGTCACCGCATGCAGTGGGGTGATCCTGATTATCCTCAGCATTATTCCCAAATTTTCCGCGATTGCGACCATGATCCCGGCCTCTGTTTTCGGCGGTGCAACCCTGGTAATTTTTGCCTTTATTACCGTGGCAGGGATAGACACACTGACAAAATCAGTCGACATGACCAAAATGGGCAATATGATGGTGGTCGGGATTTCGGTCAGTGTCGGGCTGATGTTTAACGGGCAGAGGGAAGCACTTTCTCAGTTGCCGGAAATGCTGCGGATTATTCTGTCCCAGGGCGTGATAGTGACCTTTGTTCTGGCTATCGTGCTGAATCTTTTATTTAATTTTAATAGTGTCGCGGGTAAAAAAGAGAAATCGTAATGTCTTCGCCTGCCGGTAAGCGGAATTTTTCCGTTACCGGCAGGTAACACCCGCCATCCGCCGGATAAGCGCACAGAATGCGGTATTTCCGCTTGCTATTCATCGTGGTAATCGGGTTTAATAGGTCACTTCCGCTGTTGCGCAATACCTGGTGCTAAAACGATTTAGTCAGCGAAAATGCCGCGTGTGCGAAGTGTTTCAGACAAGCCTCGCCTGACGTCTCATCGTTGCCTTTACAGCGCCACCCTTTGCCTCTGACCGGTGATAAGGATTGCCATCCGTGCGCGGCACTGCGAAAATAGCCTGTATCTGCTTTTTATCCGAACCTGGAGTAGACAATGACCTCTCGTAAAACTCTTGCTAATGCGATTCGTTTCCTGAGCATGGACGCGGTGCAAAAGGCAAATTCCGGACACCCCGGCGCACCAATGGGCATGGCTGATATCGCGGAAGTACTGTGGCGCGACTATCTGAAGCACAACCCGTCTAATCCGCACTGGAGTGATCGTGACCGCTTTGTGTTGTCAAACGGCCACGGCTCAATGCTGATTTACAGCCTGCTGCACCTCACCGGGTATGATGTGTCGATGGATGACTTAAAAGCCTTCCGTCAGCTGCATTCCAAAACCCCGGGCCACCCTGAATACGGTTACACCCCGGGCGTGGAAACCACCACCGGCCCGTTAGGCCAGGGTATCGCAAACGCAGTTGGTTTTGCTGTGGCAGAACAGACACTGGCGGCGCAGTTCAACCGTCCGGGTCATGATATTGTTGATCATCACACCTACGTCTTTATGGGCGACGGCTGTATGATGGAAGGGATCTCCCACGAGGCCTGCTCTCTGGCGGGTACCCTGAAACTGGGTAAACTGGTTGCTTTCTATGATGACAACGGCATTTCCATCGACGGTAATGTTCAGGGCTGGTTCACTGATGATACCGCCAAACGTTTTGAAGCTTATGGCTGGCACGTCGTGCGCGGTATTGACGGTCACAACCCTGACCAGATCAAAGCAGCGGTTGAAGAAGCCAAAGCAGTCACTGACAAACCATCCCTGCTGATGTGCAAAACCGTTATCGGTTTCGGTTCGCCGAAGAAAGCCGGTACTGCGGACGCACACGGTTCTCCGTTAGGTGATGCGGAAATCGCCGCTACCCGCGAAGCACTGAACTGGCCGTATGCGCCGTTTGAAATCCCGCAGGAAATCTATACTGAGTGGGATGCGAAGAAAGCCGGTGCTGCCGCAGAATCTGAGTGGGATGTGAAATTTGCTCAGTATGAAAAAGCCTTCCCTGAGCTGGCCCGTGAATACCGCCGCCGTGTAAACGGTGAATTGCCGGCACAGTGGGAAGCGGATGCAAACGCCTTCATTCAGAACCTCCAGGATAATCCGGCCAGTATCGCCAGCCGTAAAGCATCACAAAATGCACTGGAAGCATTCGGTAAAGTACTGCCTGAATTTATGGGCGGTTCCGCTGACCTGGCACCGAGTAACCTGACTATGTGGTCCGGCTCTGCGCCAATCAATGAAGATAAAGCGGGTAATTACATTCACTACGGTGTACGCGAGTTCGGCATGTCTGCCATCATGAACGGTATCGCCCTGCACGGCGGTTTCATTCCTTACGGCGCCACCTTCCTGATGTTCGTTGAATATGCCCGTAACGCGGTGCGTATGGCGGCACTGATGAAGATCCGCAGCATCTTTGTTTACACTCACGACTCTATCGGTCTGGGTGAAGACGGCCCGACTCACCAGCCGGTTGAGCAGATCGCCAGCCTGCGAGTGACACCAAACATGAGCACATGGCGTCCGTGTGACCAGGTGGAATCTGCGGTGGCCTGGAAATACGCGATTGAGCGTAAAAACGGCCCGACATCCCTGATCTTCTCCCGTCAGAATCTGGCACAGCAGCCGCGTACCACGCAGCAACTGGCTGATATCGAAAAAGGGGCGTATATCCTGAAAGATTGCGCAGGTCAGCCGGAAGTGATTCTGATTGCCACCGGTTCCGAAGTGGAACTGGCCGTGAAAGCATACGGGGAGCTGACGGCCGAAGGCCGTAAAGTACGCGTGGTTTCCATGCCATCCACCGATGCATTCGACAAACAGGATGCCGCTTACCGTGAATCTGTTCTGCCGTCAGCCGTGACCGCCCGTGTTGCTGTTGAAGCAGGTATTGCGGATTACTGGTTCAAATACACCGGTATGCAGGGTGCTATCGTTGGTATGCATTCATTCGGTGAATCTGCACCTGCCGGTCAGCTGTTCAGTGAATTTGGTTTCACTGTTGAAAACGTGGTTTCTCAGGCGAAAGCCCTGCTGAAATAATCTGCTGATACAGATTCTGAAAGCGCATTCCGGTTTTTTTGACCGAATGCGCTTTTTTTATCTCTGCTTCTCTGACTGTCTTGCGATCTTTTTTCATTTAGCATAACCTGTTCTTATAGAGGCTGAACCGTTTCAGTATTAAGGGTGTATTGATTCCGTCATACCTGATAAAAAAGATTGCGGTTTCTATGATAAATACCCCGTACAAAAACCCGTGAGTCCGTTATTCTTAGTCCGCTGATAATTTGGCTATTTCTGAGGATACTATGACAATAAAAATTGCAATCAACGGGTTTGGGCGAATCGGGCGGAGTGTGCTGCGGGCGTTGTATGAAACCGGGCGTAACACGCAGATTACCGTTGTTGCTATTAATGAGCTGGCGGATTCCGAAGGTATTGCACACTTACTCCAATATGACACAAGCCACGGACGCTTTTTTAAACCGGTACAGCTGACAGATAAAAATGTTCTGAAAGTCGGTGATGATACTATCCGCATCCTGCATGAAGCGGATATTCACCAGTTACCCTGGAAGGAACTCGGTGTGGATGTGGTGCTGGACTGCAGCGGAGTGTACGGCTCCCGTGATGACGGGCTGGCACATATTGCTGGCGGCGCGAAAAAAGTGCTGTTTTCCCATCCCGGCGGTAACGACCTGGATGCCACCATTGTCTACGGTGTTAACCATGACACACTGACGGCGCAGGATAAAATTGTATCGAATGCGTCCTGTACCACCAACTGCATCATTCCGGTGATAAAATTACTGGATGAGGAATTCGGTATCGAATCCGGTACAGTGACCACCATTCACGCGGCGATGAATGACCAGCCGGTGATTGATGCATATCACAGTGATTTACGGCGTACGCGGGCGGCCGGGCATTCCATCATTCCGGTGGATACAAAACTGGCCGCGGGGATCCGGCGGATTTTCCCGAAATTTGAAGATCATTTTGAGGCGATTTCAGTCCGGGTGCCTACAATTAATGTAACAGCGATTGATTTGAGCGTTACCGTAAAAAGTAATGTCACTACGCAGGATGTAAACCGCCTTCTGCAAAACGCAGCGACGGGGGCATTTCGTGGTATAGTGGATTACACAGAGTTACCGTTAGTCTCGGCGGATTTTAACCATGATCCGCACAGTGCTATCGTTGACGGCACACAGACCCGTGTCAGCGGACAGCATCTGATAAAAATGCTGGTCTGGTGCGATAACGAATGGGGCTTTGCGAACCGTATGCTGGATACCACTCTGGCAATGGCTGAGGCTGGTTTTCACTGAGGGACGGCGTGCCCCGGCAGAAAATTGAACACAATTTAACTGATAAGAGAATCAACAAGAGGATTCACCATGTCCGTAATTAAGATGACCGATCTGGATCTGGCGGGTAAACGTATTTTTATCCGTGCTGACCTGAACGTTCCTGTCAAAGATGGCAAAGTTACCTCTGATGCACGTATCCGTGCCTCGCTCCCGACAATCGAAGCCGCACTGAAACAGGGTGCCAAAGTCATGGTGACCTCTCACCTCGGCCGTCCGGTTGAAGGGGAATACAACGAAGAGTTTTCACTGAAACCGGTTGTTGATTATCTGGCAGATAAACTGAGCTGCCCGGTGCGTCTGGAAAAAGATTACCTCAACGGAGTCCCGGAGCTGAATGCCGGTGAGCTTGTGGTGCTGGAAAACGTCCGCTTTAACAAAGGCGAGAAAAAAGACGACGAAACCCTGTCTAAACAGTATGCATCACTGTGTGATATTTTCGTGATGGATGCATTCGGCACGGCACACCGCGCCCAGGCGTCCACGCACGGCGTGGCAAAATTTGCCCCGGTTGCCTGCGCAGGTCCGCTGTTATGGGCGGAGCTGGATGCACTCGGCAAAGCACTGGATAACCCGGCGCGTCCGATGGTGGCGATTGTCGGCGGTTCTAAAGTGTCCACTAAACTGACCGTACTGGATGCCCTGTCAAAAATTGCGGATCAGATCATCGTCGGCGGCGGTATCGCCAACACCTTTATTGCAGCGGAAGGGCACAATGTCGGCCGTTCACTGTATGAAGATGACCTGATTCCGGAAGCAAAAAAATTACTCGGCAGCTGTTATATCCCGGTTCCGGTTGATGTCCGTGTGGCGACTGAGTTCTCCGAAACCGCAGAAGCGGTGCTGAAATCAGCTAATGACATCAAAGATGACGAGCAGGTACTGGATATCGGTGATGAATCCGCACAGCACCTGGCGGAAATCCTGAAAAGTGCCAAAACCATTCTGTGGAATGGCCCGGTCGGCGTGTTTGAGTTCCCGAACTTCCGTAAAGGGACTGAGATCGTGGCTAACGCGATTGCCGACAGCGACGCATTCTCTATCGCCGGCGGCGGTGATACCCTGGCTGCTATCGATTTATTCGGCATTGCGGATAAAATCTCCTACATATCCACCGGCGGCGGCGCATTCCTGGAATTCGTCGAAGGCAAAAAACTGCCTGCCGTTGTGATGCTGGAAGAGCGTGCAAAACAGTAACAGTCATAATCAGATGACAACAGCGGGCGGTGTAAGCTGCCCGTGACAACTTCCGAAAGACCAATACAGGAAATTTGATATGTCTAAAGTTTTTGATTTTGTAAAACCCGGTGTCGTCACTGGCGATGATGTTCAGAAAATCTTTGCGGTAGCCAAAGAAAACAATTTTGCACTGCCAGCGGTAAACTGCGTCGGGACAGACTCGATCAACGCCGTATTGGAAGCGGCGGCCAAAGTCCGTGCGCCTGTTATTGTTCAGTTCTCTAACGGCGGTGCCGCATTTATCGCCGGTAAAGGTTTCAAAGGCGAAGGTCAGCAGTCTGCGGTTCTGGGCGCGACCTCCGGTGCGCATCATGTGCATCAGATGGCAGAATATTACGGCGTGCCGGTTATTCTGCACACTGACCACTGTGCGAAAAAATTACTGCCGTGGTTAGACGGCCTGCTGGACGCCGGTGAGAAACACTTTGCCGCGACCGGTAAACCACTGTTCTCTTCTCACATGATCGACCTGTCAGAAGAGTCACTGGAAGAAAACATTGAGATTTGCAGCAAGTACCTGGCCCGTATGGCGAAAATCGGTATGACCCTGGAAATCGAACTGGGCTGCACCGGTGGTGAGGAAGACGGCGTGGATAACTCCCACCTTGATAACTCCGCACTGTACACCCAGCCGGAAGATGTGGCGTATGCCTATGAAAAACTGAATGCCATCAGCCCGCGTTTCACTATCGCGGCGTCATTCGGTAACGTACACGGTGTTTACAAGCCGGGTAACGTGCAGTTAACGCCGAAAATTCTGCGTAACTCTCAGGACTATGTGTCTGAAAAATATAACCTGCCGCACAACAGCCTGGATTTCGTGTTCCACGGCGGTTCCGGTTCTGCTGCGGAAGAAATCAAAGAAGCCGTGGGTTACGGTGTGGTGAAAATGAATATCGACACCGATACTCAGTGGGCGACCTGGGAAGGCATTCTGCACTACTACCAGAAAAATGAAGGTTATCTGCAGGGCCAGCTGGGCAACCCGGAAGGTGAAGACAAGCCGAACAAAAAATACTATGACCCGCGTGTCTGGTTACGTGCCGGTCAGCAGTCTATGATCGAACGTCTGGAAAAAGCATTCAAAGAACTGAACTGCGTTAACGTTCTGTAATTTGCTGCGTGAATAATAAAACCGCCCGGTATTTGCCGGGCGGTTTTCCGGATTATTTCTTCTGCTGACTTTCATTTCTGCGGATTATCGATTCGATTAACTCATCGATGTGAAGATTGACCAGCATCTCGACGGCATCACTGCGGGTTTTACCGGAAAGCATGGATAAATGTGCTATTTTCCGGACGGTTGTTCCGGTCAGTGACAGCGACACGGCTTTCTTCTTCTCTTTATCCAGTGACACTTTCCCGCGGTAATACACCGATTTCTGATCGTTGTGGTTTTCCAGCTCTTCGCTTATCTTTTTCAGTGTTTTGCGATCCAGTGTGCCGGCGTCTGTCATTTCATAGGTATGTGACGCTTTGCGGTAGCGGATTTCTGCTGACCAGGTATCACGTAACTCTTTGAAAGTGCGTGTCAGGGTGGCCTCTGAGCAGCGGAGTATCGCCAGGATTTCATCTGAGGGAACCGGCTTTCCGGCGCCGAGCAGGGTTGCCAGGGTGAATAAACGAACCTGTCGCGTGCTTAATTGCATAGTCTGGGGACACCTGTATAAAAACAAAGAGACAAAGCAGCTGTTATGCCGGAAACACCTGTTCCGCATAACAGTACTATTTAATCAGCACATCAGGATATATCAAGGCATTCAGATATAATAGTGCAGGATATTTTGTCTGATGATATTTCTGTCTGCAATATCACCCGTTTTGTGTTTTAAATGGTTGCCCGTCTGTTTTTCGTTGTGCAATTCCGTATACCCTGGCACGGGCAAGAATGGCGGATGCCCAGCGGCGGTGTGTCGCCGGTTCACACATGGCCCCCTGTGATTTAAATACGGCCTGCGTGGAGTTCAGAATGCGCAGTGCATCTGCGTGCTCATCGGCGGAGACCCGCAGTGCCTGTTCAATCACCACCACCTGATTCGGGTGAATCGCAGTTTTGCCCACCAGTCCGTGAGCAATATCCAGTGCCAGCTCCCGCGTCATGATATCGTGATCATCAATATGCTCGCAGACCGGTGCAGTCATGGCAAAATTATGCGGGGCAAATACAGAAACCAGCATTTTAATCACATAGCCCATCGGGCCGTCATACAGGGTGAGATGATGCGGGCGGCGCAGTGAAATCACATTCATCAGGTCATTACCACCGATACGCAGCGCGATGATTTTGTCGTGGCAGGGATGGGATTTGAGAACCTGTGCCAGTTCCCGCATCTGTACCACATCACAGACTTCTTCTGTTTCCAGGGTCGGCATCATACACAGCGAAGTATCCTGCACTACCTGCCACCAGACCGGAAGGGTCTTTTGTGTGAATTTCGGCAGCACCAGCCCGTCAGCAGCACTGAGGTCACAGTGCTCCCGCAGCCATAATCCCATTTCCGGATGGCGCGGGCGAATAAATACCAGCGGCCAGTTCTGATTACCGGCACGCTGTTTCTCAGCCGTCAGTGCCGCCAGGATATCCTGTAAATTATTCAGCGCCTGCGGGATATCCGCTTCACTGACCGCATCTTCCAGACAAATAATCAGCGAACGCAGTCCGCTGATTTTATTACTGATAATGGCATCCGTGATATCGGTGCGGGTGGCGGGCATATAGAGTGAAGCGCCTAAATTCCACGGGGATAGACGTCGGGTCATGGTGATACCTTCCTGATAATAGTGACGGCGCGGTACTGCCCGAGGGCATCGCCGGCTTCCGTGATAGTGATCCCTTTCTGGCGGGCGAGATAGAGCAGCAATTCCACATCCGGCTCTGTGCAGTCACGCACAAAGACGTGATCCGGTACCCGGCGCAGAATGGCGCGGGTGGCTTCGGCAATGCCGGGTTTGATTCTGTTCAGATCGGTCACACCGCAGCGCGCTGTCAGTGCGGTGATCACCGCGAGACTTTTTTCCCGCAGCCCGGCTTTGGTGTGCGGATCCGGGAATGCAGCGGCCGGAGCGATTATTCCCCGGCGGCGCAGTGCAGCAACAGCGTCTGTGAGTGTCCGGCTGCACTCATAAGATTGTAAGTGCTCACAATGAACACAGCCGTGCGGACCGGTATCAGACCAGACAGAGCGGGAGATAAGTCCGGAAACCGGCGCACCCATAATCCCGGACGGGATCAGCCAGTCATCATCCGCAGCAGAGAGCCAGGCACATCCGGCAGGATCGGCCAGCACTACCAGACGCGGGTCGGCCGGGTAGCCGGGTCTGTCTTTCAGGGAACGGATCAGCTCGCCGGTGATAGCGCCTTTGCCTGTCCAGCCGTCAACAAACACAATACCGGCCGTACCGTGATGGTGTTCGATCCATTCCAGCGCCACAGTATCAATACCGCGATCGCGGATGATGCTGATGCCGTAATGGTGTGAGATTTTGCCCGCAGCGCGCAGCGCCTGATGCAGCATCACACCCAACGGCACACCGGCGCGGACCAGGCTGACCAGCACAACCGGCTGATCAGCAAAATAATCACCCAGTGTCCGGGCAAGCGAATCCACATCCCGAGCCAGCCGTGGTCCGCCTTTTTCCAGTGCGTGGTTAAACAGATCAAGATGCCGGGCGGTGGGTGCCGGTTCCCGGCTGAGCATATCGGAATAGTGTTTTTGTCCGGACTGAATCAGCTGTTCTTTCTGTTCAACCGGCGTCATATCAATGGTGACCGGCCGGAGCAGAAACTGCACATCATCCGGCAGATAACTGCCTGAGAACGGAGGGAAATTATACATCGGATACCTCACTGAAAATCCGTGTGGCAACCGCATCCGCAAGCTGACTGCGGGATGGCATGCCGAACCAGGTACAGTGTTTCATAAAGCGGTAATCACTCAGACTGTCGCCGAGGCCGATAACCGGAAAAGTACCGCGCTCTGCCCGTAATAGTTCCAGCAACCGGGTCACCGCCCGGCCTTTTTCCACCGGTTCCGGCAGCCAGGCAATATTGTTACTGTTGCGGTGGATGTAAAACCCGTCTGCCGGGAACTGTTGTTCAATCTCTGCGGCAACTGCATACAATTCGTCTGTGCGGGCGCTGTCAGTGTGTTTCATCACGAGATACACCGGTACACTGTCATATTCATTATTAATACGCGCCCATGCATCTATACCGTGTTTTGCCATCAGGTCAGTACAAAACTGCTGAAGTGACAGCAGTCGTTCACGGTAAGGGGTGAGGGCGGCCAGCATCTGAGACTGCCAGACCGGTTCCGGCGAGCCGTCCGGCTGCAGGATCACCGCACCGTGTGTGGTAATGGCGTAAGAGCGGAACGGGATAGTGACACGACGGAGTTCTTCGGTTCCGCGTGCGGTGACCGGAATGAGATCGGCATGTGCCAGCAGCCAGTCCGTCAGCATAGCCTGTTCTTCAGTCATAAAACTGCGCGGCTGTAATGTGCGGTCAAGCGCTCCGGCACGAAATGGCGTGAGAGCCTGCTCCTGTCTCATTTTGCGCTTTGTCTGGAACAGGGTGTCATCCAGATCAGTCAGGATCACCGGTTTAGTCGTCATAAATAATCTCCGTCAGCGGCGCGCAACGGGCCAGCGCCTGTAATAACTGCGGATCAAATGCAGCCGGATCCGTTTCTGTGCACAGCAGAATGCGGTCAAATGACTGATGCGCCACATTGTAGAGATAATTGGCGATCCCCAGCCCGTAGTTATCCGTGAAGGAAATAACAGATTCAATGACACCGCCGGGGGCTATCGGGGAGCGGGTCAGCGCGCTGAATTTCACATCCGCTCCGGCGTCTGCCAGCCGTTCAGCCAGCAGGAACGGCTCCCGGACAAACTCCCCTGAACCCAGCACCAGAATCCGCTCACCGGGAGCGGCTGTCACCGCGCAGCCGAAATCGGTGTGCGGTTCATACAGACCGAGCCGTACCCGCGTCTGCGGACGGCGGATTGGTACTGTTCCTGCGGAACTGACATTTACATCCGGCATCTCCGGCAGGGAGGCGTCAGGATCGGCTTCCCAGTGCCAGCTGCCGTTGATAAGAGAAATATGCTGCAACGGCAGCCCGTGCTGAGAGGTGGCAGGGTTATCACGCCAGTCAGTCAGTGTGACAGTAACAACTTTTTGTAAATCAGGCAGTTGTCCGCTGTCACAGAGTGCTGTCAGCAGATTGGTAAAAGTATTGCCGGTGGTGGCTTCATCGTCCGCCAGTACCAGGGTTTTTGCCTGTTGCAGCCGGGTTTTCAGTTGCGGATCCGCCGGAAAATAGAGCAAATGATCCGTGGCGTGGCTGTGGTTCTCTTTAAATTCACACAACAGTTCCCCGTCCGCCGGATGGCGGGTGGAAGAGAGATACAGGGACACCGGATACTGACGGCGGATTTCGCTGTACACCCCCGCTCCCAGCCCGACAGCGGTTTCCGCCATGCCGATAACCAGCAGCGGTTGCGGCAGATCCTGCGGAAATTGCTCACTGAGGCGGCGGTAAACGCTGCGTATGATTTTCGGTTCCGCCGGGATATGACGGCCCAGCACTTTACTGACAAACAAAAAGGCCCGTTTCGGGTTACACCGCTCTGCGATCCCGAACAGAGTATTCAGCGTTTCCGGTGTGGCATCGCTGCGGACTTCCAGCGTACCGGTCGTCAGTGTGAACCGGTGGTAACCGGGACGGGGAAAACCGGGCATAGTGACCTCAGTGTATTGCATTATTCAGGGAAAACGGGTTGCTGACGGTGCTGGTCAGGGGACGGACAACCACCGGACGAAACGCGGAGCGATCATATTCCCTGACCTCATCCGCGCTGCGCGGTCCGGGACTGCGCAGGGCAAAAAGACCCGGCAGATAAGGCATCAGTACCTGCGGGGTGCATTTTCCTGTGCTTTCGTATGCGGACAGATACTGCTGTGGTGTGGAGATCCGCCGCTCAGGGTTTCTGAACATCGCCACCGGCGAATGGGCGGGGGTATCACGAAGTTGTGCCGCAGACGTGATGTGTACGGAAGGCACAACCGGCAGGCCGTGTGATTCCATCGCCGCAGCAAACCGGACTTTATCATCCGCCACGGCGTAATCAGACAGAGAGACGACACCGGTTGTCAGCCGTGTACCGGATACCGTGATAGTATTTCTGTGAGTTTCAAACCATGGCGTATTTCGTCCGGCATGGTCTGTCTGAATACCGTATTTCTCTGTAACAGACAGGATAAACATCAGCCGGTCATTATCGTCAGCCGGTTCCGTCAGGGAGAAATCTGCCTCTGACAGGATCTCATAGCGGGGTTGCCGGTGAGAGGCAAAAACCGTGAGGTCAACCTGTAATGTCTGCGCGAACAGCCTGATATTCCGGAGCAGACCACACTGGCAAGAGAGCCCTTCCGTCAGCCAGATTGCATGCGACATTGTTGTTTATTCCTGTTCTGTTTTATCCGATAGATTAGGGAGAGTTTATTTAGTAACAATTAATATGTCAATCATATTATGATTTTGTTTATGTTGATGCACACTGACAAAATATTACAATAATTACAATCAATAGCGTCATTAATATTCATTTAACTAATTGTTTAATTTGATGAATTAATTTTTCATCAAATATATCTTGCCAAAGAACTCCGTCATGATATGATTTTTCAAAATTCATTATCATCAACAGCTATTGCCGGGTTTTCTCTCCCGTTTAAGGAATGAAAATATGGTTTCATTGACGAAGAATCAGACGGTATCTCTCAGCAAGGCATCTGCCGTATTAAATCAGCTGCATTTCGGTCTCGGCTGGGATCCTGTTCAGAAAAAGAAAGGTTTTCTCGGTTCACTGTTCAGCGGCGGTAACGACCCGATTGATCTTGATGCCAGCTGCATCCTGCTGGATAACGATGGTCGTATTCTCGACACCATCTGGTTCCGTAAACTGAAATCAGACTGTAAATCAGTGATCCACGAAGGAGATAACCTGACCGGTGAAGGTGACGGCGATGATGAAGTGATCCGGGTGGATCTGAGCCGTTTGCCGCAGAATGCCGAATATCTGGCCTTTACGGTGAACAGTTTCCGTGGTCAGACATTTAACGATGTGGAAAATGCCTTCTGCCGTGTGCTGGATCAGAGCGGCAAAGAGCTGGTGCGTTATCAGCTGAATGAGCAGGGCTCACATACCGGTATCGTGATTGCTTCCCTGTGCCGCAGCGGCGGTGAGTGGAACTTTACCGCACACGGTGCCGCGTGCCGTGGCCGTACCATTGATGATATGTCTTCTGACATTGTCAGTACGGTGGTGCGCTGATGAATATGACGCCGGGGGCGAATGCGCCCGTTCCGCTGAAAACACTGCGGATTACGGTGCTGTCCGGTGCGGCGGCGGATGCATCCGCTTTCCGTCTGTATGCTGACGGCAAAGTGCAGGGTGATCCGGACATGGTCTTTTACGGACAGCCGCAGAATGATGACAACACCATCAGCTGGCAGCAAAACGGCAACAATACGGTATTTACGGTTGATGTCAGCCGTCTGCGTCAGGATGTGCAGAAAGTCGCGTTTGTGGTCACCTGCGATGCCGGGCAGACTGTTGCCGGTCTGCGCAGCCTGGAAGTTCAGGTTGACGCGGATCGGGAAAATCTGCTCAGAGGCATTGTGGACACCAGGGGCCGTCAGGAAGCAGCACTGATCCTCGGTGAATTGTACCGCCGTAATAATGAGTGGAAGTTCCGTTTTGTCGCCCAGGGCTTCAACGGCGGACTGAAACCGCTGGCGGAACATTTTGGTGTGGATGTGGCTGCGGAATCCGCACCGGTTCCGGCACCAAAACCGGCAGAAAGCAAAATCAGTTTAAGCAAGATATCACTGAGCAAAGAGAAGCCGTCAATCAGTCTGAGCAAACGGGATAACTTCGGTGAAATCCGTATTAATCTGAACTGGTACCGGGATACTCAGAACAGCAGTTCCGGTGGTTTTCTCAGCAATGTATTCGGCGGCGGAAATAAAGGTATCGATCTGGATCTGGGCGCATTCGTTGAGTTACAGAATGGTCAGAAATCCGTGATTCAGGCACTGGGTAATGCGTTTGGTGATTACCGGCGCGAACCGTTCATTCAGTTGCAGGGGGATGATCGCACCGGGGCGGTTTCGGAAGGTGAGTGGCTGCATATCAACGGCGGCGAGTGGAAACATATTCGTCAGATCCTCATCTACGCCTTTATTTATCAGGGTGTACCAAGCTGGGATAAAACTGATGGTGTGGTCACGGTCTTTGTACCGGAGCAGCCGCCGGTGGAAACCCGGCTGACAGAAGGGGATAACCGCCGCACCATGTGCGCGATTGCCCGGCTGGTCAATGAGAACGGGGCGATAAAAGTAGAACGTCTTAACCGTTTCTTTAAAAATCAAAGCGATATGGATGAAGCATTCGGGTGGGGGTTTCGCTGGAAAGCCGGCTCGAAATAATTTAAGTGAGGATACAGCAATGAGTATACTGAACCGGGTCAAAAATGCGTTTAATTCGGGCCGCGAAGAGCTGACAAAACAGGTCAGCCGTTTCAGAAACCGTAAGTTTATGGAAGGTACAATCGCCGTCTGTGCCCGTATCGCAGTTTCCAGTGACGGGGTCAGTGCGGAAGAGAAACAGAAAATGATCGGTTTTCTGAAATCCTCCGAAGAGCTGAAAGTGTTTGAAACCGCAGAAGTGATAGAATTTTTCAATAAACTGGTCACCAGTTTCGATTTCGACATGGAAATCGGTAAAGGTGAAACCATGAAATATATCCTGGCGCTGAAGGATCAGCCGGAAGCAGCGCAGCTGGCGGTGCGTGTCGGGATTGCCGTCGCGAAGAGTGATGGTAACTTCGATCAGGATGAGCAGAAAGCAGTAAAAGAGATCGCTGCTGCCCTGGGTTTTGACCCGGCAGAATTCGGTCTCTGATTTTTATACCTAAGGGTTAATTATGGAATCAACACATATCGGTTTTCCGGTGGAAACAGTCACCGTTTTCGTCGTCCTCGCTATCGGTGCGATTTTTATTGATTTGTTTATGCACCGGGGCGATAAGCCGGTTTCACTGAAAAATGCGGCAATCTGGTCTGTTTTCTGGGTCGCTGTGGCAATGGGTTTTGCCGGGTTTCTCTATATCCACCACGGTTCGGAAGTCGCGAGCCTGTTTGTGACCGGTTATGCGCTTGAGAAAGTACTGTCTGTCGACAACCTGTTTGTCATGATGGCGATTTTCTCCTGGTTCTCGGTTCCGGATCGTTTCCGCCACCGTGTTCTGTACTGGGGGATTATCGGGGCTATCGTTTTCCGCGGGATTTTCGTGGCGATAGGTACCGGTCTGCTGAGCCTGGGGCCGTATGTGGAAGTGATTTTCGCCCTGATCGTCGCATGGACCGCTGTCATGATGCTGCGTAACCGCGAAGAGAAGGAAGAGATAGAAGATTACTCACAGCACATTGCTTACCGGATGGTGAAAAAACTGTTCCCTATCTGGCCGAAACTGAGCGGACATGCCTTTCTGCTGACTCAGCAAGAAGTGGATGCCGAGCTGGCAAAACCGGAAAACAAGGACGTCACCATCGGCCGCGGTAAAAAAGCCGCTCTGTATGCCACACCGCTGATGCTGTGTGTGGCCGTGGTGGAACTGTCCGATGTGATGTTTGCGTTTGATTCTGTACCGGCGATTATCGCTGTGAGCCGTGAGCCGCTGATTGTTTACAGTGCCATGATGTTCGCGATTCTCGGTCTGCGTACCCTGTACTTTGTCCTGGAAGCGCTGAAGCAGTATCTGGTTCACCTGGAAAAAGCAGTTATCGCGCTGCTGTTCTTTATCGCGGTAAAACTGGGTCTGAATGCAACAGACAGCCTCTGGGGTCACGGGTTACATATTTCGGCCACCAGCAGCCTGTTCGTGGTACTCGGGGTTCTGGCACTGGGTATTATCGCCAGCTTTGTTTTCCCGGAAAAAACGGAAAGTGCGGATAAGTAATTATCCGCCACCCGTCACTGATTTAACTAAGGAGTAAGTGAAATGAGCGTTTCTCTTTCTAAAGGTGGTAATGTGTCGCTGAGCAAAACAGCCCCTTCAATGAAAAACGTCCTGATTGGCTTAGGCTGGGATGTTCGTTCCACAGATGGTCAGGATTTTGACCTTGATGCCTCTGCGTTTCTGCTGACAGCCAGCGGTAAAGTGCGCGGTGATGCAGACTTTATTTTCTATAACAACCTGCGTTCGTCTGACGGTTCAGTCACCCATACCGGCGACAACCGTACCGGCCAGGGCGATGGCGATGATGAATCCCTGATCATCAAACTGGATATGATTCCGGCGGAGGTCGACAAAATCGTCTTCGTGGTCACCATTCATGATGCGCAGGCCCGCCGTCAGAGCTTCGGCCAGGTGTCCGGCGCGTTTATCCGCCTGGTGAATGATGATACCAATACTGAAATCGCCCGTTATGACCTGACAGAAGATGCGTCCACTGAAACCGCCATGTTGTTCGGTGAACTCTACCGTCACGGGGCGGAGTGGAAATTCCGTGCCGTCGGGCAGGGCTATGCCGGTGGCCTGTCATCGGTCTGTGCGCAGTACGGCATAAACGCATCCTGATAATTTTTTCAGCGGGCTGATAATCAGCCCTCTTTCTAACCGCAGCAGGAGTCAGAAAATGGCAGTTTCTCTTACAAAAGGCGGCAACGTCTCCCTGACCAAAGAAGCCCCGTCAATGAGCGTGGCAATGGTTGGCCTGGGCTGGGATGCGCGTGTGACTGATGGTCAGGATTTTGACCTCGACGCATCTGTGTTTATGGTGGGTGACGACGGAAAAGTATTATCCGACAGTCATTTCATCTTCTTTAATAACAAAACCAGCCCGTGCGGTGCGGTGGAACACCAGGGCGACAACCGCACCGGTGAAGGCGACGGTGATGATGAGCAGGTGAAAATCAGTCTGAACACTCTTCCGGCGGATGTGAAAAAACTGGTCTTCTCCGTCACGATTTATGATGCGGAAGGACGTAAACAGAACTTCGGTATGGTCAGCAACAGTTTTATCCGTATCTGCAATAATGATAACGGTACTGAAATTGCCCGCTTTGACCTGTCTGAAGATGCGTCAACAGAAACCGCCATGATCTTCGGCGAGTTATACCGGCACGGCGCGGAGTGGAAATTCAAAGCGGTCGGCCAGGGCTTTGCCGGTGGTTTGTCTGCATTAGCTTCTCAGCATGGTGTTAATATTTAATTATTGATATCAGCTGGTTGCAGTAAAATATGCCCTGTCCGTCACGGACAGGGCATGCTGCGTTTACGAATCCGGCCGGGAGATTACTCGACTCCTGCTGCCTCCCCGGCCGGACGGCGCACATCGTTGGCACCGTATAAATAACCTTCCCGTACCTTACCGGACACGGCGGCATCATTACCGGAAGAGTCTGCACTGACCCCGGCGGCACCCGGTAATCCCACCATAATCAGCTCAGCGGCGCCCCACGGTGTCTGCTCAACCATCTTATAACCCATTTTATCCAGCAGATTCAGCGAGTCTTTTGACACACCACGCTGTTCGTAATACACCTCATCCGGCAGCCACTGATGGTGAATACGCGGTGCATTCACCGCCTCCTGCGGTGCCATGCCGTGGTCGATAATATTCAGCGCGGTCTGTAAGGTAATGGAGATAATCCGTGAGCCGCCCGGTGAACCGAGTACCAGGAAAATCTTACCGTCTTTGGTGACAATGGTCGGGCTCATGGATGAAAGCGGGCGTTTGCCGGGGGCAATTGCATTGCGTTCACCCTGAACCAGGCCATACAGATTCTTCTCGCCGATTTTGGTGGTGAAATCATCCATTTCATCATTGAGGAAGAAGCCGGTGCCCGGCGGGATCACGACTGCACCGAAACGGCCGTTGATGGTATACGTGGTGGAAACGGCATTGCCTTTGTTATCCACCACAGAATAGTGTGTGGTTTCCGGTTTTTCATGCGGGCCTGTACCCGGTTGTACCTGAGCGGAGGGCGTTGCCTTGCCCGGAATGATCTCCTTGCGCAGTTCTTCCGCATAGGCTTTGCTGATCAGCTTTTCGGTCGGATTTTTCACAAACGCCGGGTCGCCGAGGAATGTATTGCGATCCATATAGGCGTGGCGCATTGCCTCTGTCAGCGTGTGAATATAATCAGCCGAGTTAAAGCCCATCGCTTTCAGGTCATAACCTTCCAGAATATTCAGGGTCTGACAGATAGTAACGCCACCGGAACTCGGCGGGGGAGCGGAAATAAATTCATAGCCGCGATAGGTACAGGTGACCGGTGCGACCTCGGAAATGGTATAATCCGCGAAATCTTTGGCTGTCAGTTTACCGCCGCCAGCCTGAGAGGCTTTTTCCACGATCTGCGGGATTTCACCTTCATAAAAGGCGGAAGGGCCTTCTTTGGCGATGCGTTCCAGGGTATTGGCCAGATCGGTCTGAATCAGCCGGTCACCGGGCTGGAATGCGGAGCCGTCAGGTTTGAGGAAAATCCGTGCCGCTTCCGGATCCTGCTTAAAGCGCGCGGTGGTGGTATCCAGCACATCGGTATCGGCACGGGTCAGAATAAACCCTTCCCGGGCCAGTTTAATCGCCGGAGCCATAACCTGCTCCCGCGTCATAGTGCCGTATTTTTCCAGAGCATAATCCAGCCCTTTTACTGTTCCCGGCACCCCGGCAGCGAGATAGCCGTACAGGCTGGCATCTTTGATCAGATTGCCGTCTTTATCGAGATACATATCGGCAGAGGCCGAGCCCGGGGCAGTTTCACGGAAATTGATAAAAATATTTTTTCCGTCTGCGGTATGCAGAGTCATAAAGCCGCCGCCGCCGATATTACCGCAGCAGGGATTAACCACCGCCTGGGCATAGCCGACAGCGACTGCCGCATCCACCGCGTTACCGCCGGCTTTCAGAATATCAGCACCGGCCTGTGAGGCCAGATGCTGGGAAGAAACCACCATCCCGTTACGGGCTTCAGCGGCGGGTTCGGAAGCGGCATACAATTGCGGGGAAAGCAGCAGAGAGAGCAGAAGAACAGGTGTTCGCCATGGTGTTATCATTATTATCTCCGTTGATTGTGCAGGAATTTGTATGAGGGATTGATTTACTATTTGTTAATTAATGGTTAATTAACATATAGCAGGGATACCAATATTTGAGAAATGGTATGCGGGAAAATGTGAATCCGGGCAGAAAAGCAGGGCCGGGGAATAATAAAAAACCCGGATAGCCCGGGTCTTGCTGAACAGCTTGTCACTACGCAAACGAGACGGTAAACCGGTGCTGCTGTTGCAGCACCGGTTCACACAATCAGGCTGTTTTTTCTTCTTTCATAATTTTATTCAGTTTCGGTACGATAGCCCACATAATCAGGCCGGCAACCGCAGTCGCGATACCGATTTTACCAAACACATCGGTGTAGATCCCGAGGGTCTGAAGCGGATCTGTCACCCCTTCCGGTGGTGCGGTAAAGGTTGCCACGTAGCCGCCTAACAGTGTTGCCATCGCCTGAGTCAGGAACCACATCCCCAGAATAAAGCCCATCAGGTATTGCGGAACGAACGCTGCAACCATGGCCAGACCCAGCGCACTGATCATCAGTTCGCCGACAGCCTGGAAGAAATAAACCAGTACAATAAACCACGGTGATGTCAGACCGGAAGCATCCGCAAACCATATACCGGACGCGGCAGCAGTCAGGAAGCCGGCGGAGCAGCAGAACATACCGATGGTGAATTTACCCGGCATTGAGAAGTCTTTGCCGCGTGCTCCCATCTTACTGTAGAAGTAAGCCAGAACCGGGCTCAGTACGATGATCCAGAATGGGTTCAGTGCCTGGAAACTGACCGGATGCACATCAATGCCCATAATGGTGTGATGCACGTTATAGATAGCGAAGAAGTTCAGTGAAGTCGGCATCTGGGCATACAGCACATAGAAGATAACCGCTTCCAGCATCAGAACAAACGCCACATACATTTTGTTCCGCTCAACGCCTTTCAGTTTGAACGCTTCGCGGAAGAAGAAGAAGATAACCACGGCGGTGACGCCGAGTAACACATAGTTGGCAATGATAACGTTATGCAGTAACCATGCACACAGGAAGACGGTTGCCACACTACCGGCCAATACCACCAGCAGGCTGCCGAATTTCATTGGTTTATGATCCGGCTCGGAACCGATATTACTCACCATTTTCCGGCAGAACAGGAAGACCGCCAGAGCGATCAGCAGGCCGATACCGCAGATGTTATAGGTGACGGTATAGCTGTATTTGTCCGCGATAACCGGGGCCAGTGACAGGGAAATCAGAGAACCGATATTGATCGACATATAGAACAGGGTGAATGCCCCGTCCAGACGCGGGTCTTTCGGCGCATAGCATTTTGACAGCAGGCTGGCCGGGTTAGCTTTGAATAAGCCGTTACCGACAGCAATTGTACCCAGTGCGTAGAAAATCAGATCCGGGTGCATGATAGACAGGCCGGTCATAAAATAACCGACAGCCATTACAATGGCCCCTAAGATGATGGTCCGCTTGGTACCGAGGACATGGTCACCGACGTAACCCCCGATGGAGATCAGACCATATACCAGCGCGGCGAATGCCCCGAAGGTGATAAATGCCTGTTCCTGACTGAATCCCAGTTTCTGAACGAAGTAGACGGCCAGGATGCCTTGCACACCGTAATAGCCGAAGCGTTCCCACAGCTCCACGATAAAAATCATGAAGAATGGCTTAGGCTGGTTTAACAAACCAACCTGCGCGGGTTTACTCATGGTTTAATGCCTCTTATTAATAATTATTCATCACGCAAAAGCCTTCCCGGCATCGCGGAGGCAAAGCTAAAAGATAAACTCTTGCGTAAGGTTGAGTGTTTGCGTATTTGTCAGGGTATTTGCCAAAGGACTCAGACTAATATATTGCCTGCTGAGCATCTCAAAGACAGATCACACTTACTGCAATAATTAATATCATAATTGAAATAAAATTCATTAGATTGACATCAATAATTAGTCTGCAATGGTTTTGTTGATGGTGAATTGAGCAAATTGGCGGTTATTTATTCTGTTATTCAGAGAGGGGTGGAATTAAATATGACAATTTGTAACAGTTATTTTTCTGATGAATAATGATTCGTTAACACATAAGGTGTTAACGAATATTATGATAAGAATAAAAGGGGATCAGGCAACGGCAGTGGCGGGGATATCACCGGTTTCGACAGTGCGGAAATCCCGGCGGAAGTAAATCAGACCGTGTCCTTCATCGCGGACATTGATATTGCGGATCTCAGCCATAAAGATATTATGTGTGCCGATTTCCTGAACCTGGGTCACCATCCCTTCCAGACAGGCAAGAGAGCCGTGCAGACAAGGTTGTCCCAGCTCGCCCGGCTGCCAGTGATCACCGGCAAAACGCGCGTCCATACTCAGGCCGGTCATCCCGGCAAAATCACAGGCCAGTGCCTGATGCTGATGTGTGAGCACATTGACACACAGCCGCCCGTTGGTTCTGAACACGTCACTGAGCGTACTGCTGCGGTTGATACACACCAGCAGTGTCGGCGGCGTATCCGTGACAGAACAGACAGCTGTGGCGGTCAGCCCGCCGCGACCGGCATCGCCGTCGGTGGTGACAATATTGACGGCAGCGGAGAGTGTCGCCATTGCGTCGCGGAACAACAGACGCTGTGAATTATCCAAAGACATACCAACTCCCGGTGGGGTAAAAAATGTGACGCAATTGTTGCTTATTTGCGAATGATACGCAGTCTAATGATAGCCGGGGAAAAATACAAGGGAGAGTCAGAAAATGCGGCTGCCGGAAGGGACAGCCGCATGCGGTGGTCAGCGGGAATTAACGGATACCGCCGAAGCAGAGGTATTTGATTTCCAGGTAGTCATCAATACCGTGACGGGAGCCTTCACGGCCAAGGCCGGATTGCTTGATACCGCCGAATGGTGCGACTTCCGTCGAAATAATCCCTTCATTAATACCGACCATCCCGGCTTCCAGTGCTTCCGCCACGCGGTAGACCCGGCCGATATCACGGGAATAAAAATAGGCTGCCAGGCCGAACTCACTGCTGTTTGCCGCGCGGATGGCTTCTTCCTCATCACGGAAACGCACCAGCGGTGCCAGCGGACCGAAGGTTTCCTCGCGGGTCACAAGCATGTCTGAGGTGACACCGGTCAGTACGGTCGGTTCAAAAAATAATCCGCCCTGTGCCGCTGCTTTACCGCCGCTCAGAACAGTCGCGCCTTTGCTGACCGCATCAGTGATATGCTCACTGACCTTGCGGATTGCGGCTTCATTAATCAGCGGCCCCTGCTGTGCTTTTTCATCGGTGTAAGGTGCGACATGCAGCGCACTGACGGCCTCAGCCAGTTTGGCGGCAAAGGTATCATACACGCCTTCCTGTACATAAAGGCGGTTGGCACAGACACAGGTTTGCCCGCTGTTACGGAATTTGGCGGCCATGGCACCGGCAACCGCCGCGTCAAGATCGGCATCATCAAACACAATAAACGGTGCGTTGCCGCCCAGTTCGAGAGAGAGCTTTTTAACCGTGTCCGCACTCTGCGCCATCAGCAGTTTGCCGACACGGGTGGAACCGGTAAAAGAGATTTTTCGCACGACCGGGCTGGTGGTCAGTTCACCGCCGATAGCGGCCGCATCAAGCCCGGTAACGACATTAAATACTCCGGCCGGAATACCCGCCTGCTCACCGAGCGCAGCCAGTGCCAGGGCGGAGAGCGGCGTTTCTGCTGCCGGTTTCAGAACCATGGTACAGCCTGCCGCCAGTGCCGGAGCGGCTTTGCGGGTGATCATGGCATTCGGGAAATTCCACGGCGTGATAGCACCGACCACCCCGATCGGCTGACGGATGGTTGTTATCCGCTGCCCGCTCTGTGTTGCCGGGATAGTTTCGCCGTACACGCGCTTGCCTTCTTCGGCAAACCATTCAATAAAGCTTGCGCCGTAGGCGATCTCCCCGCGTGACTCAGCCAGGGGTTTACCCTGTTCCAGACTCAGGAGTTGTGCCAGCTCTTCCTGATTTTCCATCACAAGATCAAACCAGCGGCGCAGGATCTGCGCACGGGCTTTGGCGGTCAGAGCCCGCCAGCCCGGCAGGGCGTTTTCTGCGGCGGCGATGGCAAGCCGGGTTTCGTGTGCGCCGAGATCGCTGACGCGGGTGATCAGTCCGCCGGTGGCCGGGTTGGTCACATCAAACGTGGCCTTATCCTGTGCATCGGTCCACTGACCATTGATATAGCCGCCGGTGCGCAGCAGGGAAAAGGAAGGATCGGTTAACGATGAAGTGAACATAGAGAGCTCCGTTGCGTTTTCTCAAAAAAGTGATGAGGGCACTGAGATATCAGCAGAAGACCATTGATTTATTGTTAATATAGCGTTAATAAAAGAAGAGTCCTTTGGATCTTTATGACTGATATGCTTTTTATTCTAACAGAGGATATCTGATTGCGCATTTTCCCGATAAAATTGCGCCTTTTTTTGATAACGTCGATGTTTATGATGTGAGCACATCGCGGAGAAATTACTCATTATGCACGAATCATTACTTATCGCCCTTTTGCAGGCCCGCGAAGTGGTTCTCGGCTACTTCCGGCCGACCCTGAAAGCACACCAACTGACGGAGCAGCAGTGGCGGATTATTCGCATACTGGCTAAAACCCCCTCGCTCGATTTTCATCTTCTGGCACAGAAAAGCTGTATTTTGCGTCCCAGCCTGACCGGCATCCTGACGCGGATGGAAAAAGCGGGCATTATTCACCGTCTCAAGCCCCTCAGTGATCAGCGTAAACTTTATCTTTCCCTGACTGATGAGGGCACGGCGCTGTATCACCGTGTTCAGGCGGAAGTGGAGACCGGCTATCAGGCGCTGGAATTACAGTTCACGCCGGAGAAGGTGCGTCAGCTTTATGCGTTGCTGGATGACCTGGTTGCGCTGCCGCAGCGTGACGGTGAGGAGAAAGAATAAAAAACGCCGCTCATCTGAGCGGCGTTTCTTTTTTAGTGACAGATTTACTTCTTGCCGAGCAGATGCAGGAAATGAATATGTTTTTCATACTGGTCAAGGATGTCATGAATGATCTGCTCCTTGTTCCAGCCCATGATGTCATAATCCTGCCCGCCCTCTTTCAGATGAATTTCCGCGCGGTAATAGCGGTGCTCCTCATCTTTTTCCTCATCAGTCATACCGGAGAGGGCAAAGGATGGCTGATTGTAATAGCGCAACCGGGTTTCATAGATAAAGTTCATATCATCCCCCAGGTCGACCTCAAAGGTGATCCGGTCATCGCGGCTGCGGTCGATATGGCTCGGGGTGTTCTGCTTTTCCAGCTCCTGCGACACCATCTCCATCGCCTCTGACACCACTTCATCAATAAAGCGTTTGACCAGCGAACGTTTCGGGAAATAGCCGATATTACGCAGACGGCGCTGCCACGGGATCGGGTTGCGCCCGGCAGTCGGTGCAATGGTGGCCAGTTGCTGACTGTCACGTTTATGCACATCAATCCGCAGTGCTTTGATCAGCCCGTAAATCGAGAACAGCAGCACAACCGCAAACGGCAGGGCACTGGCGATGGTCACCGTTTGCAGGGCGGATAATCCTCCGGCCAGCAGCAGAGTGATTGCCACCACGCCCATCAGCCCGGCCCAGAAGATCCGCTGCCAGACCGGGGTGTGTGCATCTCCGCCGGACGCCAGGGTGTCCACCACCATCGCGCCGGAGTCAGCAGAGGTCACAAAGAAGACAATCACCATCAGCATGGCAAAAAATGAGAGCACGGTGGAGAACGGGAAATACTCAAGGAACTGGAACAGCGCCAGTGATACATCCTCTTTTACGACCGTAGCAAGAGCGGTTGCGCCCTGGTTTTTAATCAGGTCGATAGCGGTATTACCGAAGAAGGTCATCCACAGCAGGGTAAAACCTGCGGGAACAAATAACACACCAAAAACAAACTCACGGATGGTGCGTCCGCGTGAAATCCGCGCGATAAACATCCCGACAAACGGCGACCACGACAGCCACCAGCCCCAGTAGAGCAGCGTCCAGCCGCCCAGCCAGTCGTCCGACTTCGGTTCATAGGCGAAGAGATTAAAGGTATTACTGACGATTTCAGAAAGATAGCCGCCGGTATTTTCAACAAAGGACTTCAGCAGCAGCACGGTCGGGCCTAACACACCGACCATAATCAGCAGCAGAACTGCCAGACCGAGGTTCAGCTCTGACAGAAAACGGATGCCTTTATCCAGACCGGACACTACCGACAGGGTGGCCAGTGAGGTGATCACCACAATCAGTACCACCTGAACGGTTTCTGTCTGCGGCAGGCCGAACAGATGATTCAGTCCGGCATTCACCTGTAACACACCGAAACCAAGGGAGGTCGCAACCCCGAATACCGTACCGACCACAGCAAAAATATCCACCGCGTGACCGGCCGCGCCGTAAATACGGTCACCGATAATCGGGTAGAGTGCGGAACGCAGTGTCAGCGGCAGGCCGTGGCGGTAGCTGAAAAACGCAAGGATCAGCGCCACAACCGCGTAAATAGCCCAGGCGTGTAACCCCCAGTGGAAGAAGGTCAGGCGCATGGCCTCTTTTGCCGCTTCAACCGTTTCCGGTGTACCGACAGGCGGGGAAAGATAGTGCATCACCGGTTCGGCGACACCGAAAAACATCAGTCCGATCCCCATACCGGCGGAGAAAAGCATGGCAAACCAGGAAATATAACTGTACGCCGGACGGGCGTGGTCAGGGCCGAGTTTAATATCACCGAAACGGGACAGTCCCATAAAGGTGACGCTCAGTAAAATCAGGGCAACGGCGAGAATATAGAACCAGCTGGCATTTTTGAACAGGCTGGTCTGAAGGGCTTTAAGATGTATTTCCGCCGCCTGGGGAAACAGAGCGGCAAAGCCGACAATCAGGAAAATAATCAGGGCCGAAATATAAAAAACCGGCGGATTAATCTTCATTTTTTTTGCGGATTGTTCAGTGTCCTGATGACTCATGAATTATTCCTTTTATCAGTTGCAGATAACGCCGGCAGTAAAAAGGGGAGTACTGTACCAAAGCGTCAGATTTTCCTTCTGAAAACGGTACGCGGCTGCGTAGCGGTAAATAGAAACCCCGGCAAATATCGTCAGCGGGAGATCAGAAAAAACGGAGATGAACACAGGATAAACCTGAGGGAAAACGGTAGTGATATTAGATTTTATTCCCCTGGCTGGTAAAAAAAGAGGATTATAGTGCCAAAAATGTCACTCTTCGGCAAGTCATGCTGCATTTTTGCGGAAAACGGAGATATTTTTATCTGTGAGTTTTATTTGCGGTAAGTGGTAAACTACCTGAAACAACACAATAAAAAAGCCGGAAACAGATATTGTTTCCGGCTGACGGCTGTTTTACGGATTGGTACGGGATATTACGTGTTCAGTATTTACTGAGCATCCCCTGATTTTCCGGTGACATCCTGTTTCAGCTCATCAATTTTTTTATCAGCGGCAGCTTTGGAATCATCTGCTTTTTGTTTCAGTTCTGCGGCTTTTTCTTCCGCGTCTTTTTTAGCGTCTTCGCCTTTATCTTTGGCATCAGCCAGCAGGGCATCTGCTTCTTTTTTCAGTTCATCCGCTTTGGCATCGGCATTATCACGGATTTCGGCAGTTTTCTCTTTTGCGTCAGCCATCACGGCACCGGCTTTTTCTTTTGCATCACCGGCGGCTTCAGTGGCACCCTGTTTCAGTTCAGCTGCCTTCTGCTCTGTTTTATCCGCAGCATCTTTGGCATCCTGCTTTAATTCATCCGTTTTTTGTTCCGCAGCTTCTTTAATCTGCGCAGCACCTTCCTGTGCTTTCTGCGCGGCAGGATCTGTTTTGCCGCTGTCGTCACACCCGGTGGCCAGCGCAAATACCCCTGCAAGGATGAGTGAACTTAATAATGCTTTCTTCATGATTAACTCCTCTTAAGCAATACTGAGTAAAATAACCGGATAACATCATGTCCGCGATTATTGATTATATAATAAAATCAGGCAGTCTGCTGACAGATATAAATTTCTGTCATGGTTATCTCCCCCAGCATAGAAAATGAATAGCCTGTTGTATAGTGCTGAGGATAATTTATCAGTAACATCCTAAAATAATATCCCTCAGTAAAAAAATATCCGGTAATATTAATACAGAATGCAGTCTTATAAGCGTAACATGGTAACGTGATTTATTTCAGTTGGTTAGAGTCCGTTGTCCGTGTAAGGAAATATTATGGCATATTATCTGCTGGTTATCGTCAAATTTATCGTCGGCTTTGTTATTGTGCTAACGCACATGAATATCTCCGGGAAAACCCAATTATCACAAATGACACCGGTTGATTTTATTGGCAACTTTGTGCTGGGCGGCATTATTGGTGGTGTTATTTACAGTGATACTATTCCGCTGACGCAATATATTATTATTCTGCTGATGGGCGTGAGTTTTATCAGCATAATCAATTGGGTCAGCAAACATATCAATGTGTTTCGGACAGTCACTATTGGTAACCCGATCCCCATTATCAAAAACGGGGTGTTTATCATGGACAGCATTCATGAGAAGCGGAACAAAATCGATATTCTGAATATCACCTCCCGCATGCACGCACAGGGGATCTATTCATTCCGCGATGTGTATTATGCGCAGATAGAGCCGGACGGCCAGCTGACGGTGATTTGTGACCAGTCACAGATGCCGTCTGTCATTGTGATGAAAGACGGCGTGCCGCGCAAACATGAGCTGGAACAAATTGGTTATGATGAAGAGTGGCTTGCAGACAGCCTGAAACAGGAGGGAGTTGATGACCCGGACAGCGTTTTCCTGGCGGAATTTTATAACGGCAGCCTCAATGTGGTGATGAAAGACGGACGGATGACCGGCCATCACAGGGCACCATTACAGCCGTAAGGTATTTTCCCCTTACTGCACGATAACGACTTTTTCCGGATATTTATCGCGGAATTCGCGTGCTTTCTGCCATTTATCGTCACAGATAATTTTGTCGATAACGGCAATTTCCGCGATTTTTAAAATACCCTGCTGGCCGAATTTGCTGGAATCGGCCAGGATAATTTTCTGCTTACTTTTTTCCAGCATTTTCCGTGCAATCATGCCTTCTTCCACACTTTTAACCAGAATACCCTCATCGCGCACACCGCCTGCGCCGACAAAAGCAAAGTCCGCATAGATATGGTCAATTTCATGCAGGGTTTTCGCGCCGAGATTAGCACGGAACTCATGGCTGTATTCGCCGCCCAGCACATACACTTGTGCCAGTGTGTTCTGCGAGGCAATTTTATCCGCGATAAGGGCGGAATTGGTGAAAACGGTAAACGCAATCGCCGGTAACTGAGCGGAGAACAACAGGGTTGTCGAGCAGGAATCGATATACAGTGTGTCGTGCTCGGAAATCAGCCCGGCGGCATAGCGCGCGAGAGCCATTTTTTCTTCGCGGTTCAGTTCCAGCCGCTGCTCAAAGCTGCCTTCGCTGACACTCTTTTTCTTCATCGCCCCGCCGTGAATTTTGATGATCTCACCCTCTTTCTCCAGAATGGAGAGGTCGCGGCGGATCGTCTCAGAGGTGACATTCAGCGTATCAGCAAGATCCTGCACACTGACTTCACCTTTCTGGTTCAGCAGATCGAGGATGTATTCCTTTCTTTTTATCGGATTCATGACCGTTCTCATCACACTCGTAAACATGAATAATATTAGCGCATTATACGCCGTTACGGAACGCTGCCATATAATGATGAAGTGCGGCGGCAACCCCGTCCTCCCGGCAGTCAGCTGTAATATATCCGGCGGCCTGCTTCAGAGCAGGTACAGCATTGCCCATCGCCACACGGATATCCGCGGCGGCAAATAAAGAGAGATCATTTTCCTGATCGCCGATCGCCATAATGGTTCCGGTCCGGAGAATACCGTGTATCGCCAGTGTATGCAGGATGTTCCCTTTACTGACAGATGCAGGAACCAGCTCAAAATAGTGCTGATCAGTAAAGAACGCACTGATGTCCGCCGGTAACTGCGGACGAAGGGTTTCTGCCCGTTGCCGCAGTGCTTCCCCTTCCCCGCACAGGGTGATTTTGATGATATCTGTCCGGCTGAGAATAGCGTCTGCCGCAACCGTTTGTATTGGCAGGCCGAATAATTCAGCTTCATGAATTGTGTATTTTGATGTTTTCCCGGGCGGGCAGAGCAGGGCATCGTCACCGAATGCATACCAGCCGTCGGTGAGAAGGTTTTGCAGCGGGGATAGCACTGCCGGGGACAGGGTTGTCCGGCTCAGAACAGATTGCGTACGGCAGTCATAAATTACCGCGCCGTTACAGGCACCGATGGCCCGGAGAGCCGCAAGCAGTCCGGTACTGTTCATCAGAGACAAAATCGCCCGCAGCGGGCGGGCAGAGCAGATCACAATATCCGTTTCCGGCGGCAGCGCCAGCAGCGCCCGGTGGTTGGCCTCTGAAATAATGTTATCCGGATGCAGAAGGGTACCGTCGAGATCGATAGCCAGTGTTGTCATAAAAAGCCTCAGCGGGAGCAGAGCCCCTGCATTGGAAGATCGGTCAGTTGTGATGAATAAAGGATTGGGTGACCTGTGCGGCCGCCTGACACACCACGTTATCAATCGCGGTGCCTACCACTAAAATATTCACCCCGGTTTCTTTAAACGCTTTGGCATTAGCGACGTTAATACCCCCTTCCGCCAGTGTCGGGACACTGACCGCACCGGACAGTGCTTTCAGGCGGGCTTTAATCTGATCCGGAATTTCACCGGCGGCCACGCCCTCGTAGCTCATACCGGTCATCAGGCCGATCATATCCACGCCGATGGTTTCCATTTTCTTCGCGACTTCCGCGACCTCTTCCGGAGTTTCTGCCGGGATGCCGAAGGTATGCAGATCGTCCGGGTGGCCGATGTAAGCATCCACGGTCAGGCCGAAGCGGTGCGCGAGATTGACAATATCCGCCAGATCCTCAAAGGTGGATTTATGGGTGTGCAGGCCGTCTGCCCCGGCGCGGGCAATCTGTAAAATATCTTCTTCTGTCACCGGTACCGGGATCGTTTCGGTGAAACCCCCGGCAATCCCGACGGTAATAAAGACATCATCCGGGATCACATTACGGATACCATTGACGGCTTCCGCCATCTGAGCGGTGGAAATCTCATGGCGGATCTGCTCTGCGGCATGCATGTTATTCACGCCTCTGTGTCCGCGTGCCAGTGCCAGCGCCGGATGGTTCGGCTCCAGCATTTTGACCCCGGCATCACACACTGCTTTCGCCAGTCGCGCGTCATCACCGGTGATACCTGTACTGAGCAGAGTCTGCCCGTTGTGCAGCGCAATAGCATTTCTGACTTTCGCCATGGCCTGTTCACGTTTTTTATTCATATCACCTATAAACATATCAACCTCTTATTACTTTTTTTGTGTTTTTGTATGACGGCACCCGAAAATGCCGTTTCAATAAAGCCCTGGTGTCGGCGTGCGATATTTTTCACACTTATTATTTGCTGTGTCGTCTTTGCATCAGCCTGCTGCTTTCACGGTTGTCACGGCACTGAAACGGTTGGCAATGACAGTAATGGTGCAGGTTAAAATCAGAATCACGGTCATGGTCAGCGCCATGTAAAGTGCATTATTGGATAAGAACGGGGATGCGAAAGCCGGCACATACGCCACCCCTTTGACATTAAACATGCCGAGCATCATGCCGCCGATCCCGGCGGAAAGAATGGCGCCGCCGAAGACAATTTTGTTGGCAAACATAAAGGGATAAGCTGATTCCACAAAAGTGCCGAATCCCATATTGATAAGCAGTCCCGGTGCGGCGACAGCGGCTTCACTGCGTTCACGCGGGGCAATGACGTTTGCCAGGTTAATACCGGCTGCAACCATCACCAGCCCGACCATATCCACCGCGCCGAGGAAGCTGACGCCGGTTTTTTCCATCTCAAGCAGTACCAGCGGCAGGATCACTGCATGATACACACCGCCGAGAATTGCAGGCCAGATAACCAGACCGGCCAGCAGTCCTGCCAGAACCGGGCTGAAGGCGAGGGTGCTTTCCAGTGCCAGTTTGATGTAGTTACCGGCCAGCAGCGCGAGCGGGCTGAGGAAGTAGAACATGATAAGTCCGGCGGCCAGACCGGAAATCCCGCCTGCCACAATGTTGACGGTGGTCATCGGGAATTTCCAGCTGATGCACAAAGTAAACAGGTAACGGACAAAAATACCGGCCATGATCCCGCCGGCGATCCCGCCGATCAGGCCGCCCTCAACAGAGAGCACCCCGGCGACAACCCCGGAAACAATCGAAACTTCATCCAGTTCGGAAACCTGTTTGGCGGCAATCACCGCCACAATTACCGGCAGCCCTTTGAGCAGCAGCTGGAAAATCGCATCAAGGCTTTCCAGCCCCGGGATGTGACTCAGCGCCAGCACAATCGCCATGGCAATGAAGCCGGGCAGAGCGGGGATCATAATGCCCCGGATATTCATACGTTTAAACAGGCTCTTATCGGATGGCCTGCCGGCAGCGCCTGCACCGCCCGGTACCGGGCGGAATTTAATGCCCCAGTGTTTGCACAGAGAGGAGATAAACGAGATCGCGCGTGTTCTGCTGGTCGTGCCGGTTGTCCCGGAAGTGGCAATCACATTGGCACCGGCTGCGGCGATATGTGCCATCGAGGTGCCGCCGGTACCGGCGATCGGCACTTTCTTTTCCGTTGCTGCCTGAAGTGCCAGGCGGTTGGCGTTGTGCGGATCGCCGCTCATAATAATGATACCGTCAATATCGCCCTGTTCTATCAGCCGGGCAATCTGTTCATCACTGTTACGCACCGCATCATTCACTTCCGCCAGGGTACCGGAGAAAGTAATGGCAGGTGTGGCATCTGCTTCTGTCAGGGTGTACACCGCGGCGGCGGTAGAGGGTTTGGCAACATCCATCGACGCCTGTGCTGCTATAAACTGCACAGCAGCAACAGAAACACCGGCGGACTGACATTGCGTGCAGATTTCACTCAGAAGTTTTTCAGGATCTGCACCACCGAGGTTGTACAGGTTCCCGCCACTACTGCCCAGTATGACAATTTTTTTCATAATCGGACCTCAGGGGGTTCAGGGTAAGTAACGACTTATTGTTGTTTTTTGTTGATATTGATTGGTATAACAACGTAAATCAACACATCAAAATAAGACGTATTTTTTATGAAATAATCACTGAATTGATTCGTTTTGGTGAAAACGGTGCTATTTAATATAATATTTTAGTGTTATTAACTAATAATGGCGGGTTTTTATTTGATTTAATACTGTATAATTATTCGCTAATTATTTTGTTATATGTTGTTTTATGTGAGTTTGATCATGATTGTGTAGTAGAATTACATAATAAAACCACACAAAACAAAAGCCACTCCGGAGAGTGGCTTCTGAAGAATAGTAAATCAGACATCAGCCGGGCAGATTGACCAGTGAGTCACGGGTGATATCGCGGATCCATTCCGGGCCTTTCCGGGAAATGGACGGTTCGAGGTTTGCCCGGCACACCGACGTCCAGCGCGGATGAACCCCGTGGGCGGGCAGCATAGTAAAACTTCCGGCGGTGAATGAAATAATAAACAGCATTCACTATATCAAAATCTGTGTAACAGTGATAATCACGCCGGAGACATAAAGGTTAAAGCGGGTATACCATGTGGTCAAAGGCAAACACGGTAGCCGGGAAAATCGCCTGACATTCACGAAGTAAGCGCTCACAATCCTTTTCATTGTAGCGTCCGCTGAAATGTGTGGCGATTAGTGTGCCGACCCCTGCATCACGTGCCAGGGTGGCGGTCTGGACGGTGGAAGAGTGTCCGCGACTGTTGGCTTTTTCTGTCATGGTACCGTCCAGGGTGGCCTCCAGCACAATTACATCCGCACCCTGTGCCAGCCTCAGAGCACTTTCGCACGGCGCGGTATCGCCGAAAATCACCAGATGCCGTCTGCGCTGCGGTTTACCGAGGTAATCCGTCCCGCAGATCACACGCCCATCTTCCAGTGTCACTTCGCCGCCCTGTTTCAGGATCTGCATCCACGGGCCGCCCGGCACTCCTTCGGCTTTCAGGCGCTGTGCATCCAGCGCACCGGGTTTGTTATGCTCTTCAATCCGGTAGCCGTAGCTGATCACCGGATGCTCAAGTGAGTAAGCGCTGACCTTCAGTTGCCCGTCATCATAAATCACGCCTTCCTCATCTATCTCAATGATCTCCAGCGGAAAGGTCAGATACGAGCCGCTGAGTGTCAGTGCGGTTTCAACAAACTGTGCCAGTCCCTGCGGGCCAAAGAGAGTAAGTGGTTCCTCACATCCGCTCATGGAACGGCTGCATAACAGTCCGGGCAGACCGAAAATATGGTCGCCGTGCAAGTGGGTGATAAAGATTTTTTCCAGTTTCGGGATTTTGACCGGACTTTTCAGGATCTGATGCTGAGTGCCTTCGCCGCAGTCAAACATCCACAGACCGCGCTGTAATGACTTGAGATCCAGCACCAGGCTGCTGACATTACGGTTGTTCGACGGAACACCGGCACCGGTGCCCAGAAAAATTAACTCCATATTGTTCCCTGTATTACAGTTGCTGCCGAACAGAGGCCGGTATTACGGAATACGGCGAAGTTGCGGCGAGCGGGTCATATTTTCCGGTAAGATTAGCGGTTCTTCCGCCAGCGGTAAACTCAGACGGGTTTTCCCGGTGATGATGGTGATCCCCGTTGCCTGCCAGGCCTCTGCCGCCAGTTGCGTGCAGTACAGCCCGTCTTCCGGGTTGATGCTGAAAGGCGTACCGAGCCGCGCAAGGGCATTATCACGTGCGCGCCGGTGATTTTCGCTGTCCGCCTGTACGGCATACCAGGCTACCTGCCTGTCTCTGGCATGCTGAATAAAGAAATCAAGCGGATCACGGTTCACGCCGCTGATACCGCCGGGATGTTCCTGTGGTGTGGCATGAATCACAAAGGTGCCTTCCGGTGTGATATCAACAACACCGACATGGCTGAAACCGCTGTTATCAATACTTCTGACGATTTCACTGATGGCTTCGCCGCCATCACGGAAAATCAGATCGCCGCTCTGAATACCGGGCGGCGGTAGTGCTGCATACAGCGGCAGTGCGGCAGCCGACAGCGCCGGAATCAGGAGTCCGGCGCAGAGTGTGCTTTTCATCAGCGCAGGATTATTTTCCAGTCGCCTTCTTCCTGAGTCAGCAGGAAACGCTCATCTTTCTGTTTGCCGTCTTTGAAATTGACAGTCAGAATAACGGTTGCGCGTTTTTTGCTTTCATCAATATCCGCGGATTTAACTTCAGTGCTTTCCACACCGCCGTTACCTTCAATGCGGCGCGCCATATCACCGACAATCATCTGCACTTTGCCTTTGATTTCCATTTCATTTTTCTTTTTATCTTTTTCCGGGATGGCGAGCAGAGCATAGGCTTTATCCGCATCTTTTTTCTCAACAGCACTGTAGAACTGTTTAACAACATCTTCCGGTGAGTCACTGCCGCAGGCGGTCAGCATCATACTGCCGGCCAGCAGCATCAGAGAGAGCGCGATTTTTTTAAACATAGTTTTTCCTTTAAAAGACAGCCGTTGTTTTTATTATTTTCTGATGAAAGTACCGGCAGTATACGGACATCCGCCGGCTTGGCAATCACCGGTGACGGATTCAGAAAAAATAGCGTTTCTGTTATGTTGCTATTGTTGATTTTTGGCGGGAAAACCAGCGAATAAAACAAAAAAATTATCATCTAAATTCATATAACTATATGAATATTAAGTATATTAACTATCTCATTCACGTATTTTTACAATAAAATCTGAGATGGTTTGATTGTGGTTTCCTTTGAAATAAACACGTCGTTTAATTGATGCATTGTATTCAGAAGGGAGCTCAATAAAAGTGCAATCCTTTGTTGTAATATTATCGATAAAATTTTTATTTTCTGATAACAGGCAGTATCCCGCAGCGGATAAAATAAATTCTGAAATATCATTCTCTGCTGGTATCTCAATTGTTCTGCAATGGTTTGAATCAATTTTTAGCGCATTTAAAAATTTATTTGATATTTTTTTGTGAGTTTCATTTTTTATTTTAATGAGTCTTTCATTCATGATTAATGCAGGCAGTGAATCATATTTATTTAATATCTGGTTATGAGCAATAATACCTATTTTCTCAGGGGCGAGGTCAATATAATTAATTCTTTCATTATCCGGGGTACAGTCTGATGATATGACGACATCTGTATTTGTGTTTGTGATTTCATTTTTAATATCAATGGATTCCTGGAGTTCTATCGACAGGGTAAGGTTAGGGTTTTCCTTACAGAATGAAATTATCTTATCTTTTAGTGGTGAATAACAAAGGCTGTCTGTTTTAATATTAAGCGAGCCTCTGTTCTTTTTCTTTCCTGATAAATTATCTGAAATATCAGTTATTCGTATATAGTAAGGCAATAGCTGTTGATAAAGATTCTTTCCGGCAATCGTCAGTGAAGATTTCTGTCCTGTACGTTTAATTAATAAAATACCTGTTTTACATTCCAGATCATGAATGCCATGGCTGAGAGCTGAGGGAGTCAGGTTTAATTTTTCTGCGGCTTCTGCCAGGCTGGAATTTTCAGCAATAGCAAAGAATTGAATGAGCTGTCTCGATAAAAACATAAATGTAACCTATGCGGATATATTAATTGTTGCTAAGTAAGCAGCCCGTTTTTTATAGCGCTGACAGACAGTATAATATCATATAATTTATTTTTTTTACCAAAAAAAAGCAACACCTAAAAATAATAACAACTGGAAATTTTTTCATATTTTAAAAATGAATGCATCGTGTAAAACAATGGGTATTTCTAATGTTATTAGTGCTTAAGTTGATATGTACACAGCGTGAATCACGATGCTGATAATCACATGAAACCGTGATTATCTCCGGAGAGTTAAAAAAAATTCAGCAGATCATGAAAAGAAATACCTGGTATCAGGCATGAAATAATCGGTATAAACAAAAGCAGGTAACAGTTCATGGTTCTATAAACCTGAAATATCTTCGGAAGTGAGTATGACAGGATGTGTTGTCAGCTCAGTTTCTGGAAATACACGGGGTAACGGAGAATAAGCGATGCTGACATTGACGGCGATACTGAAAAAAATAGATAATGAAAGTGATAATACTGTACAGACATTATGTGATTTAATGCCACTATCATATGCTGAAATTTATGATAAATATCATGATGTTATTTCAGACGATGAAGCAAAAATTCTTTTTCAGCAAGCGCAGATACAAAAGAAAAAAAATAAATTCATCGATGCGAAAATAATTACACACAATAATCCGCAGATAAAAAACATACCACTCCTGCATACCGGCCAATCACCGGAACTTGATTATATAAATGAATTTATTCCGGACAGAACTTCAGAGTATGCTGAACCGGGCATGGTTTCTTCAATGTTTTCTCCGGCAGCTTATCTGACCGAGTTATACCGGGAAGCAAAAGAGTTGCATAGGAGTGATTCAGATTATCACCTTGATAGACGTCGTCCTGATCTGAAAAATTTGCGTCTTTCTCAGGAGAATCTTAATGATGAGATTTCAACGCTGGAACTCACGAATGAGGTTTTGTTTACTTCTCTTAAGGGAACCGGGGATGAGCAATCCGTATTGAAACGTACCTCAGAAAAATATCAATCGAATAAACTTCCCTATCACGAGCCATTTCAGATAATAAAAAAAGTTACAGAGTTAAAAAATTTATTTTCAGCTGTTAATAAATATTCTTTTGTTATTAATAATAAAAAAACAGATAAGGCCGCTTTAAAGAATACTTATTGCAATTTATCCCCTGCACTCTTATCTATGCTGAAAAAGATATATGCCTATATAGTTTCAGATGATCATGTAGATAGGTTGATTAAAGAGGTTATAACATCATCTGATTTTTCACATTTTTATTCTTTGAAAAATGTCATGGGTTATTTTGAATTGACGAGTAAAGAGTTTAATATTCTGTCGGATTTTTTACATCTTAGTGATGTAAACAGTGCTTCAGATGAAAAAATAAAAATAGAGTATAAAAGAAAGATATTAAAGTTAAAGAGTATTGTCAGCCTGTATAAAGTGTCCCAATTACCACTTAATACTATTGTTTTTGTTCTTAAATCATTTGGTTGTACGCTTGCGGATGAAAAAGTAATTGATGCGATAATTAACCTTAAGATAGTCAGGGATAACCATCATTTATGCGATGAAGATATTACAGTATTGTTGGGTGGTAATATTGTCAAAGATAAAATTAATGAAGGCATGCCACAGTTTGATTGTATTTTTAATAATCCCCCTCTTGGTGGTAAGAAATTCAAAGACGATGGGATGGTGATAGATTTATTTGCGGCTAACTATCCTGATGACAGCAATGAGCGATTTATTATCAACTGCCTGAAAAGAGCATTCAGTGTGAATGAATCACTATTGGCTGAATTATGTCAGTTTGTTTATGGTCAAAAGAGTCCAGTCAGATGCAATATAGAATTTCTGTCACTGTGTTACAGAACTGTATTAATGGCCAGAATAAATCATATCTCTGTCAATGAACTCATTATGTTGTTTTCCCTCTTTCCTGATGTATTTAAAGTTAATGTTTATAACTATCAGTCATCAAATGAAATTTATGATGCATTATATTATATAAACTATTACATTACATGGTTTCATGAAAATAAACTAGACATATCCATATGTTACTCTTTATTAAATAATACGGGTGATATTACTGGTAAACAGGTTGTTAATGATGTTATTTCTGAAATAAAGAATGGGCTAAATAAGGAAGATGTTTATAATGTAACATTAAGTATAAATAAGTTAGTAAGCAAACTATCCCCGGCATTATCATCTGTGTTAGATATAAGCTCGGTGAGTGCGATGGAATCTGTTTTAATGTGGATGGATATATTAAAGCCTGGCGAAATTAATCTCAGAATATTATTTTATAATATTTATAATAATATAGTGTCTGCTGATAAAAAAGAGAATAAATTTGTAATTTATATGATTAAGATGTCAATGATTATTAATATGATATCCATAGATGATACTCTGTTATCTTCATGGGTAAAGACACCTGGTCTTCTTGATAAATCTCTTAATGACCTGAAATATGACTTCAAGACTATTAAGATGATGATAGATGCAAATTCTGTCATAAAGAGTGCAGGTGAAAAATCAAACTTAGTCATCAGTGAACTGAACGACGGGAAATTGTCATATAAAACGATATCTGATGCATTCAGTCAAAATGAGAAAATTGTAGAGCAGGCATTTAAGTATCTTGATAAAACTGAAGATATTAAAGATTATCGCTCGTTAGTCGATGTGGAAACAGTATTAAACCTGTTCACTAAAACGGGTATATCTCCGGATGATTTTACTAAGGTATTCGGTATTAACACTGAGGGTAAAGACTATAAGTATTATTATAATATCAGTAAAATTGCGGAATCAACATTAGAGCCGGATAAACTTCATAAATTAAAAAATTCAATTGATAAAGCAAGAGGCCAGGCACTTTGTTCATTATATATTTCAGAAAAACTGAATAAGCCGGGAGTTAACAGCAATAGCAATGATGTATACAAGAATTTATTTATTGATACTGAAATATCTGAAGAGATAAAAACAACCAAAATAGCTGAAGCCATAGCTGTTATACAATTATATATCAATAATTGTTTAAATAATATCGAAAAAGATGTTCAGGATTCGGTAAGAACCCGTTCGTTCTTCCGTAACTGGGAGGAATATAATCGCCGGTACAGTTCATGGGCCGGTCTCTCAATGCTGGTATATTATCCTGAAAACTATATCGATCCGGTTATCCGTACAGGAAAAACGGCAATGATGGATAATTTACAACAGCGGATAAGCCAGGAGGGTATAAAAAGAGAGGCTGTCGATGATGCTTTCCTGACCTATCTGACTGAATTTGATCAAGTGGCTAATCTGAATGTGATTAGTGCTTATCATGATAAAACTGATATAAAAAGAGGGAAAACCTATTTTGTCGGACACTCCCGGTTATCATCAGGCAGCTATTATTTTCGTAGTGTCAATAATGAAAAAATAGACATAAAAAATAAAAAGTTAAAGATACCATCTTTGGCCTGGTCTGGTTGGCATAAAATCGACTGCGGTATGAATCCATGTCATAACCTAATAAGACCTGTTGTGCTTAATAGCAGGTTGTATATTTTTTGGTTTGAATATTCAGAGGTTAAATTTAAAGATGATAAAGATACCCAGGCTGAAATTAAGCTGCTCTTTTCTTTTCTGCGCTATGATAATACTTGGTCTGAGGTTGATGAAATTGATTTATATGAATGTAAAGATAAATTGACTAAATTAGGACTAAACAGCAACTCAGAAAATAATTTTGGGTTTTATTGCTCTAATAATATTATAGATGATGGTTTATTGTTTTCTGTCTATAAGATCAACCCTAATCCTAATCCTAATCCTAATCCTAATCCTAATCCTAATCCTAATCCTAATCCTAATCCTAATCCTGATGATTTTTCCCTCTTTTATTTATCAGATAATAATAAAGCAAAAAACGTAAAAGACAATGATATAAAAAAAGTATTAATTCTTATCGAGAACTATTCTGATAGTGCTGAGACTAAAAAAATAATCGATACCTATTTAAAGGCAGGTCTCGGTATTAGACGTAATTCATTAAAAGATACTTTTCATGAGGATAAGGGGGATTCTGAGATAAAACTTGTTTCAATAAATAGTACTGGATTTAATTTATCTGCCGATTATAAAAAAATCATCTGCAAATTTACACTGGATTTTTCTGTGAAAAAATTGCCATTAAAACTTGATAATAGCGATGATGAAAAATATGCTGAGTATTTGGATGTCTGTAAGATTGCAGAATGGCATGATCATAATATTGAGCACTCAATAGCGAATCTGAATAAGGCAATTGATGCTGGTGATGGCCATTTGGTTAATTCTGTTGTGTTTATTTTTGACAGAACATCGAATAGTTATATATTGTTTTTATATGATTCATCACAGAGAAAAAGAATCACGACTAAAAATGATTTTTTTAAAAAAATAGAGTTATGTTTCATGAATGACGACGGTTATACTGTTAAAACAATGGATATGACAGGTATTCAAAGGGAGGTGGTTATTAAGCCTGATGGATATTATATATCAGAATGGATGTCAACAAGAAAGAAAAGTGTTTATTTAAAATTAAAATTAAAATCTAGTACTACAGAATATCTTACTAAAGACGCTGAGGGAATTAAATCCCTATTCAATAGGGAACCTTCATTAGATACTGTCACTATTCATCTGAATATAAATGGTAGGAATATTAGTGTAATTCCTGAAGGTGAATGGTGTAAAGATAAACGTTCTGAAGGTAATGATAGTATTAAATATATCTCAAAGGATAATGCATTTTCATTTGAAATTAATACAGATGAGGTAAGTGGTTATTTAAATAAAGAGTTGAGTGTTAGTCTGCTCGGGTATAATAAGTCCGATGTGATGTTTACAAAGAGATTAATATTTGATATTTATTCTTTGGATAATTTTGACATTTATTCTTTTGATAAAAAAATATTGTCAATATCAAATGTAATAAGCCCGGGGTCCAGTTTCTTGAGTTTCCTATAAATAATAGATATTTTTTTGAAAAAACACGCATTCGCCTCAATACACTTTTTGTTAATAAATTAGTATCGCTGGCAAAGAAAGGTATTAATTATATACTATCATGGGAAAGTCAGAATCTGACTGAACCGGGTTTTGATTCGGATGATATAGTAAACCAGGTTATGATAGATTTTAATGGTGCAAATGCACTCTATTTTTGGGAACTGTTTTATTATGTGCCAATGATGATTGCTGATATTTTACTTCAGCATCAAAGTTACAATGAAGCTGAACGCTGGTTACGATATATTTTTAATCCCGCCGGATATATTGAAAATGGCAGATACACCAGGCGGTACTGGAATGTCAGACCCCTTGAGGAGGATACGCAATGGGATGAGACATTGCCGGATGACACTGATCCTGATGCGATAGCACTGGCAGATCCGATGCATTATAAAATGGCCGCATTTATGAAGACGCTGGATCTGATTATTGCCAGAGGGGATGCGGCCTATCGTGAACTGGAGCGGGATTCTCTGAATGAAGCAAAATCCTGGTATATGCAGGCGCTGGCACTGCTCGGACAGGACACTGTCGCATTGATGAATAAAGGCTGGAATTCCCCGAAACTGGCTGTTGCTGCAAGTCAGACGGTACAGTCTGCGGTACAGAGTTTATTAATGTCAGTAAAAGATACACAAATTGTATCTTGTATGGCAGAAAGAAGTGCTAATACGCTGACGAAGATTTTTAAACCTCAACTGAATGATAAATTGACATCTTACCGGACACTATTAAATCAGCGGGTTTTTAATTTACGGAACGGATTGTCTATTAATGGTCAGCGTATTAATTTACCGGTATTTTCTTCTCCGGCAGATCCGCGGAATATGCTGGAATCACAGGTCAATAATATAAATAGTGAAAGGCCATTTACCTCAGAATCAACGTTAATGTATCGCTTCCCGTTAGTTATTGAAAATGCAAAAAACTTAGTGTCTCAATTGATTGAGTTTGGTGGCCAGTTACTGAGCTTTAATGAACGTCGGGATGATGAACTGTTTTCTGAATTACTCATTCATCAGGGTAATGACTTGCTTTCACAAAGCATCAGAATACAGGATAAGGAAATTAAAAATTTGCTGGCAGGAAAGAAATCTTTATTGTCACAACAACGTGAGATTATTCACCGCGCTGAACATTATGAGTCATTACATTCTGAATATATATTACCGGAAGAATTGGCAGCAATAGAATTAGGCATTACGTCAGCAGTCATATCAGGAGAGTCCAAGCTTATAAAAGCAGCAGGCACACTTGCTGATTTAGTACCAAATATATATGGTGTGGCAGCAGGTGGTATTAAATGGAGTGCGCCTGCTGAATCCGTTTCTGAAGCAATGGGCGGAATAGCAGAAGTGACGGAAGGGGTAGCAAATTCTCTTGAAAAAGGCGCGGAATACCGCAGACGCGATCAGGCGTGGCAGCTGGAATTAGCATCAGCCAGAGAACAAGAAAAACAAATTGCCGCTGAGCTGGAAGCAATAGATATACAAATAGCCGCAGCTAAGATGCAGAAACGCTATATTGTGACAGAACAGTGGCAAAACCAGCAGCAATTACAGTTTTTACAACGCAAATTTACCCGTGCTGAATTGTACGGCTGGTTACGCGGGCGACTGATGGCAATTTATTCTCCTTTTTACGATTTGGCCGTTTCCCGCTGCTTTATGGCAGAGAAAGCATATCGCTATGAGATGAATATCAATGCTGCAGACCGTTCATTTATCAACACCTCTGCATGGAAGGGCGCATACTCCGGGCTGATGGCAGGTGAAAGCCTGATGCTTAATCTGGCGCAGCTGGAAGAAGCATACCTGGAAAAAGATAAACGGGTTTTGGAAGTCACCAGAACGGTCTCACTGGCTGAGGTGTACAACTCTTCGAAAATGGGTAAAGAAAAATTCAGTTTTGCTCAGGTTTCCGGGCTGGTCAGTCAGGGGGAACAGAAAAAACTGGGCAACAGCGATAATTATGTTGAGTTGCTCAGCAACAAGGAGACGACTAACAGTAAAGAATTGAAGGCAGTTATTAAGCTGAAGGGACTGGGCATTTCTACGGATTATCCTGCTGATTTAGGCAAACACAGATTGATTATGCAAATCAGTGTGACATTACCGGCCCTTATTGAACCGTATCAGAATGTCCGCGCGCTTCTTGAATATGAAGGTAATGATCTATTGCCGGAAGGGTGTAAATCTATTGCGGTTTCACATGGTATGAACGATAGCGGCCTTTTTCATCTGCAATTCGGGGATAGTACTTATCTGCCGTTTGAGGGACTGCCGGTAGACAGTGACGGTATGTTTAAACTGCGGTTTTTTGATGTCGGCGATGGTGACCAGAAACGGTTATTACAAACCCTGACCGACATCGTGTTTCATATCCGTTACACCATTTACTGATTGCGTTTAATGAATCATCTCCGGCCCGTATACGGGCCGCTGTAAGGAAACCGAAAATGAATAATACAGAGAAGGTGAGAATTGAAACGCCGTCACTGCCGAATGGAGGCGGTGCGATTACCGGAATGACCGGTGCGCCGGGAAGTATCGGTCCGGATGGTGCTGCGACCTGTTCTGTTCCGCTGCCGGTCAGCCGCGGGCGGGGTTATTTCCCTGAGCCGGTACTGAATTATAACAGCCGGAACGGTAATGATGCCTTCGGGCTCGGCTGGACGGTCAGTATGGCAGCGATCAGCCGCAGAGTGGTGAAAGGTGTTCCCCGCTATAATAATGAGGATGAGTTTGCCGGCCCGGATAGTGAAGTCATTGTTCCTGTTCTGAGGAGTGACGACAAACCGGCGTCATCCCGGAAAAACAGACTGCTCGGCACAGCGCTGAGAACGATATATCGGGTAACAGATTATCGTTCCCGGCTGGAAACCACATCTGACCGGCTGCAATACTGGCAGGCGGAAAGTAATGTACCGGGAAGCCCGCCTGAGTTTTGGGTGATGTTTGCCGCAGACGGACAGGTACATCTGTTCGGATATGAGGATTCAGCCCGCGTATATAAACCGGATAACCCGCAGCATATTGCCCGCTGGTTAATTAATGCCTCGGTATCCCCGCAGGGAGATCAGATTTATTATCATTACTGTAATGAAAACCAGGATAATTGTCCTGAAGATGAGACACGCTCTCACCCGGAACAAACATACCGGTATCCTGAAAAAATCTGCTATGGCAACAAAAAGAGCGGGCGATATTTTCCTTGTGTGAATAAGGGGCCTGATGATAATGAGTGGCTGTTTTTCCTGGTATTTGATTATGGTCAGCGCAGCTGTATGCTGGCGGACATTCCCGGATGGAAAATCCCGTCCGGGCAGCTGTGGCCGCTGCGTCAGGATATATTTTCCTCTTATGAATACGGATTTGAAATCCGCATCCGGCGCCTGTGCCGTCAGGTTCTGCTTTTTCACCGCACTGCTGATTTGGCCGCCAATACCGATCAAGACTGCGATCCGGAGCTGGTATCGCGGCTTGTTCTGACCTATGACGAATCCCCGGTTATCACAACACTGGTTGCTGTACGCCGATCCGGCTTTAATGACCCGGCGGATAAAAACGGGATAACAGTATTACCACCACTTGAATTTAACTGGACAAAGGCGGAAAAATGGTCCGAACATCAATGGAACACATTGGATCATATCGGGAAACTGAATTCCCATCAGCCCTATCAGTTCCTGGATTTATGGGGCGAGGGCAGTAAAGGCATATTGTATAAGAATCGCGGGGCATGGTGGTACCGTTCTCCCGTAAGAAATAAGAACAGCAATGATATTAATGCTATCACCTGGAGTGCACCGCAACTTTTGCCGGACATTCCGGCATTGGATAAGCACACACTGCTGATTGATCTGGACGGTGACGGTCGCCTGGAATGGGTCGTTATTCATCAGGGGGCAAACGGTTATTATCCGCAGGATAAAGATAATGCGGAGCAATGGCTGCGTTTCTCCTCGCTCAGCGGTTTGCCGACAGAATTCCATTATCCGACAGCACAACTGACTGATTTTACAGGTAAAGGGTTATGTGATTTAGTGGTTATCGGCCCGAAAAGTGTCCGGCTGTATCCGTCAGATCGTAAAGGCTGGAAGGCCGGCACAATCATTGAGCAGCCTGATGGTGTAACACTGCCGGTTTTGGGGGGGGACGAGCGCTCTTTTACCGGATTCAGTGATTTGCTGGGTACCGGCCAGCAGCATCTGGTACGGATTAATGCGGATGGTGTTTATTACTGGCCGAATAAAGGTAATGGCTATTTTGGTCATCCTGTTTATATTCCCGGTTTTATTCCGGGTGAGCATTTTGACCCTGCAAATCTTTATCTGGCGGATATTGACGGTAACGGCTCGGCAAATATTATTTATGCTCATTCTGATCACCTCGATATTTATATTAACCAGAGCGGTAATCGTTTTTCTGAACCGGTTAAATTGCCGTTACCTGAAGGTATCCGCTATGATCATACCTGTGAACTGCGGTTTGCTGATATTCAGGGAAACGGCGTTGATTGTATGATCCTGACCAGACCGTTGCCGGTACTGCACCATTGGTTGTTTGAGTTCTCAACTAAAAAACCGTGGATACTCAGTGAAATAAATAACAACATGGGCGTGAATTATTCACTGAGTTACCGGAGCTCGGCGCAGCTCTGGCTGGACGAAAAAGCAGAGTCAGGTCATCAGAAAACGCCGGTCTGCTATCTTCCTTTCCCGGTTCACTGTGTATGGAAAACGGAAACCAAAGATGAAATTACCGGTAATACGCTGACCAGCAGTGTGCGTTACCGCCATGGTGCATGGGATGGTTCTGAACGGGAATTCAGGGGCTTTGGTTATGTTGAAATAACGGATTCTCTGCTGACGGATAATGAAAAAGATAAACCCGGAACTGCAATGCCGAAACAAACGCGCTGCTGGTTTGCGACAGGAATTGAATCATTGGATAAACGGTTTCCCGGGGAATACTGGAATAAGGATAAGGCAGCATTTCCCGGCTTTATACCCAGATTTACGCAAAATTACGGTGATAATGAAACCGAATGTGAGGCTGAGAGTAAAGAAACGGCGAATTATTGGCTGCGTCGCGGATTAAAGGGACAATTGCTCAGGCAGGAAGTTTACGGTATTGATAAATCAGAATTATCAGCAGTCCCTTATGAGGTCACTGAACAGCGGATTGCTGTCCGTCTGATTGAAAAGCGGGGCAGTTATCCGGTAGTGCGCCCGTCTGTTATTGAGCATCGCCGCTATTTATATGAACGGTTTACGATTGATCCGAAATGTACACAGACGGTGATTCTCAGCAGTGATCAGTATGGTTCGCCACTGAAACAGGTCAGCATCAGCTACCCGCGGCGGGTACGGGGTGTTGTTAATCCCTATAAGAATCTTGACAGCCTGCCGGAAAGTACATGGCAGAGCAGTTATGATATACAGCAAATGAAACTGCATTTTGTATTACAGAAAAACAGTTATTACGATCTTGATAAACCGGAAAACGGTATTTACCAGCTGGCGATAGCGAATGCACAGCGGCAGGATTCGGCTGAATTTGACGGCGGCTATCTGCCGCAGAAAGGTTATTCACTGGAGAGTTTGTTGCAGCAAAATAGCCTGATTCACTATCAGCGCTATTTTATATTTTCCGGACAAACCCGGGTGGCATACCTGAATGATACCGGGCAAGCCGGACTATTTTCACCCGATTTTCCTGTTCGGGTGGCTTATACGGAAGACGCTGAATTTGATGAAAGCCATCTTGAAAAAATGAGAGGCTATTATCCGGGAAACAGTTTTGAGGATTTATTATCATCCGGCGGATACCTGAAAACGGAGTATGAATTTCCGGAAGAGAGTGAGAAAGGAAAAAGCATTTATGCAGCACAGCGGAATATGACTGAATACGGAACAGAAAAGCAATTTTATAAGCCGGTATCTTACCGCGCGGTAAAACTGATAGGATACAGTAAATGGAACTGGGATCGTTACTATTGTCTGGTCACTGATTATACTGATGCTGCCGGCGGAAAGACTGAAGCTGATTATAACCTGAAACATCTGTCTCCTGATAAAATAACAGATGTTAATGATAATATATCTGCTGTCACGTATAACGGGACAGGTCAGGTTATCAGTGTCCGGTTTTCCGGTACAGAGAAAGGGAATAAAACCGGTTATTCTGATGCAGCATTAACAATACCAGACTGTATTGCCGATGCACTTAAACTAACGGCGCCTTTACCGGTATCTCAGTTATTTTTATATGAATTAAACAGCTGGATGGTAAAAGTCTCTCCTGAATTCATGACGCCGGAGTATAGCGATATTATTTCAAGGCTGAAAGATAATCATATCATTACTGAAGACGGGTATTTCAGTGCATTTTCCCGTGCTCATATTAATGAGGAAAACCGCTGCTTAATAAAAGCTGTGATGGTACCGGATAAAAACAGGTTGCCGCCGCACATATTACAGTTACGAACTGATCGTTATGACAATGACAAAGAACAGCAAATACGGCAGAAAGTCACTTTTTTTGATGGTCTTTTCCGTCAGTTGCAAACATCTGTCAGAGTAGCAGCCGGTAATGCTGCTATAAGAAATGGAGAAACTGATAGTCCCCTGAAAACAGATAATTCCGGTTTTCACTGGGCGGTAACCGGCCGTAAAGAGTATAATAATAAAGGCTATATTATTCGTGAATACCAGCCTTATTTTATTAATGACTGGCGATATGTCCGTGATTATTCTGTTCGTAAAGAACAATGGTCTGATACACATTATTATGATCCGCTGGGACGCCTAGTCCGTGTTGTGACAGCAAAAAATTATCTGCGCAATAATATATATACACCCTGGTTTATTGTACGGGAGGATGAAAATGATACCGTGCCATCCCCGTAAAGATATTTCCGGTGATAGTATCGCATTGTTATGAATTATTTTATTTTATTTGATTTAGTGTTAGTTAAACTAGTCATAAGGCAGGTTTTAATTATCAGGTAAAAATATTTTTATAAGTAATTATTTTTCGATAGGAATTATTTATCTGCGGTGGCGTTTATTCTCAAACGCTGCACGGTTTATTGTGCTTCACTATTAAAATCTGCGTTATTCAGGAGAAGATGTAATGGGAACTGACAAACATAATTTACTTTTTTCACGCATAATAGACCAGGCGGTTCCGGGGCTGAAAAATAAACTATCAGCGAAAAAGACTGAAAAATCGGTTATTACCCGTCTGAAACAGGGAACGAAAGGGTTGATGGCTGATTATCCCGGGCTCGGGTATCCGGATGCTGAGATATTACATAATCGTCTGGCGGTTGCGGTTCATGCTGTGGTCCGTAAACAGCGGGAGTTACGTCAGCACAACGTATTACGATCGCCGCGTGAAGAAAAAGGACTAAAAGCATTAACCCGGCAATTAACCTATGAAGATCAGTTCTCGCCAAACTGGGCGGAAAATACCTTACCGGATGCGATAGATTCAGGTCACGGAGCCGTTGCTTATCTTTATGACCTGCTTGAATTTGCAGAAAAAGTGGTCGAACCAAAGGGAGATAGTGATAAATCGATTACACTGAAACAGCGTCGGCCGGATATTTATAATATTTTACTGAATGAAGAAAATGTGAATGGAAACATTTCCAAAATTCACATTATTAATAAAATTATCGATACTGCAATCAGTCAGCAGGAAAAAGGAGCAGACCCTGAGAAGCTGATGCTGAATGTGCGCTATCCCTACCGGTTTCCGTTTGAAAATTATATGAATAAAATTTATGCCGTATTGGATGAATATGATTTATCAATCGGTGATATTAAACGGAGCTGTGACCCTCAGGCACCTTATTTCACGCAGTCTGGTTTGCACGGAACGAATTCAGATTCTGCGCTCTGGCTGGATAGTCATTTAGGACCGGGTCTGCGTGAAATTTTGCTGGCGGGACCACAAGCACAAGATAGTCAGACAGAAGGCAATGCACAATATTTTAAGCAAAATTTTGGTGTTGAACAGTTTACGGATTTGCTGAACAGCACGGTTTTTTGTCAGCAATTAAAACTTGAGCGCAGTGATCTGGAATCGTTGCTTTCCTGCGGGGAATATGCACCACATTTATCTCCGAATGTTGATCCTGAAACGATTACCGGTTATGCGGGTGAACAGGGGGGGGAGGTATCTCCCGCTGTTTATGGATCAGTTTTTATTAATAACAATGTATTACCGGCGATCAAAACCGGCAGTGATACGGGTACTGATGACCACTCATTCAGTTATATGGATGAGAGCCGGTGTGAACGTATTGAGCGTTTTTTGCGTCTTTCCCGTGCGCTGAATTTGCCGTATGACGAGTTGGATACATTACTGACTTCTGTCATACGTGCTGAAAATAATCAGGTAGATAAAAGCCTGACTATCACCGGTAATACGTTGCGGGCAATTGGCTTATTTGTGAATCTTAACAGGAAGCTGAAATGTACTGTCAGCCAGTTTTCTGTTTTATATGATGGTATTACGATTTACAGCCGGGGAAAAGATATCAGTGACTTTGACCGGTTATTTAATAATGATGACCGTTTTAATTACCGTTTTATTCTTGATAATAAAAAAATGGAAGAACGGGATATTAACCGTATATGCAGTGTGTTTGGTATTAACTACGATACCTTTTCTTATCTGGCACTGCTGACCCGGGAAGTTCTGAAACTGGATGTATTAACCCGCAGCCGGGATGTTATTTCTGCTATTTATCGTCCCGTGGTTTTGGCTGATTTGCTTAAAATAAGACCACTGGAATTACTCGCATTACTTAAATCAATGAACCCTGATGCTCAGTTTGATCATTTGTTTACCGGGAGACCGGAAAACCGGGTCTACAGAGTATTTGGACAGTCTGATATTACCAGTGCGATCAATGCTCTGGTCAGTATCCAGACATGGCGGACAGAAAATAAACTATCGGTAGCGCAGATCTTTAATTGGATCACTCCCGCGATTGTTGACGATCAGGAAGATAACACTGAGCAGGAACTGTTCCGTCGGATTAAAGAAAATACAGACAGTACATTATTCAGTAATGAGGCACTGTATCTTGCCGGTGTACCTAAGGATACAGACTGGGTTTCGGTATTACATGCACTGGTCAATGAGTCGGGGATTCTGCTGGATACTGATGACGGTCTTGACTGGGACCGTTATAAAACCTATGCATTAGGTGTTATTAATTCTGTGGTGAAGAATGCATCAAAAAATGTAACCTCAGAAGAACAGGAAATTATTATCAATACGATTTTATCCGTACTTCTGGAAAAAAGAGCAGCCCAGTGGAAAAGTGTGAGCGGGTTACTTGAAGGATATCTCGGGAATAAAACTGACAGCATTACTCCGGCATTGTACTGGTGCGGCAGTAATACAGAATCATTTCTGACAAATATCAGAAAACAGCCGGATGATAAAATACGGTCTTCAGAAAATGAAAATGAAAATGAAAATGAAAATGTCATGGAATTATTATCAGGTCTGCGGCGTTATAGTGAAATTATTACACATTTTCGCCTGGAACCGGCCATGATGTCGCAATTATTATCTCATAATAATGATCTTTGGTACGGACTGAAAACAGAAAAACCTTCCTTACAGTTACTGTACCGGCTTTCGGTATATCGCCGGCTTATTGATGAGGGTAAACAACCGGCTGAAAAATTGCTTAATTATCTGTCGCTGATTAATTCACTTCCGATAAACAGCCGGAGTGATGAAATACGTCTGTATCGTGATCAGGCACTGAATAAATTATCACTTTTTATGGGATGGAGTATTAATGAGTTATTAACTGCTGCGCAATATGTTGCACCGGAAAATGCCATCATCCGGACATTGCCGCAACTCCTTATTGTTAAACAAATTCATTCAGTCTGTCTGAAAACAGGGTTGAGTGCCCGTAGTGTTATTTCGCTGTTTAATCTGGATGAAAATAGTGAACCGTCACTGTATCAGTCTGTTGCTGATCAGGTAATGGAGAGTCTGGCACCTCAGGATGTATCACTTTACAGTAATGATGAATCCAGTCAGGGCGACCTGACTGTAAGTGTTTCAGCCGGCCGGACAACACTGCTGGTTTACAGCGAGAATCAGAAGGAAGAGCAGGTTGCTGAGGATGAAACACAGCTGACTGTTACCTTACAGACTCTGGAAAGTACGCCGCTGGTGGGTGTTCCTGTTTTATGGAAAAAAATATCTGAGCAGGGTGAATTATCCGGAACTGAAAGTACAACGGATAAATCAGGCAGGGCATCGGTGACATTAAAAGCCGGGTACAAGCAGGGGGTTGCATCAATTAAAGCACATTATGGCGTGAAGAGTATTCCGTTACCTCTGGTCAGAGTTGACTGTGATATCAGTACACTGGGTGCAACAGGCAATGAGACCGTACCGGAACATCCGGATGATATCCCGGCGGACGGAAAAACACAGGTCGAAATTACTGCATTTTTCCGCGACGTCTATGACAACCCGGTGATTGATAAAAATATCCGCTGGGAAACAACCGGAGGGCGTTTTATTTATAAAGGTGTCATTACGGATAATCAAGGGAACTGTTCTGCAGCGCTGGTCAGTAATGAACCCGGCAAGGTCACGGTGCGTGCTTTTTATGAAGATATACCTGAAGAATATACTGCAGTTGATATCTCTTTTATTTCAGCATAGCCGATCAGAATGAATTTAACCTGTGTGAATAATGAACAGGAATAACGGGAGAATAAAATGCCTCGAAATGTAAAACAGATTCTGAATCATCTCGCAGAGAAAAAACGGGATGCATATGTTGATTACTTCACTAATTATATTGTGGGTGAAAATGAAAATACAGCAATGCTGGGAATTACCGATGCGGATGACCTGTATGATTATTTTTTAACGGATGTGAAAACGAGTGCTGACTTTGAAACCAGTCATGTTTCTGATGCATTGGCCAGTGTTCAGCAATATATCAATAATATTCTTAATCAAAAAGAACCCGGTTACTCAGGTGAATTTAGTGAGGATGTTCAGCAGTGGTGGTCCGGTTATCTCGGGCATATTTCACTGTGGAAAGCGTATCAGAAAATAGAGGATTACCCGGAAGATTATAACCTGCCTGATTATGTCACTGACAAAACAAAGCTATTCAGTGAGTTTGCAGCAGACCTGGGAAGCAACAGCCTGAATGATGCCGGAATACAAACGGCTTTCCTCAAATATCTGCGTAGTTATGAAGCGGTTAATGCGATCAGTGTCATCTCCGGATATGTTGACTATCCGGGGGAACGAAACGATAAAGATGCATTCGGCGGGCATGGCTTTCTGAATTCTGACTATTTTTTTGTCGGTAAAAATAATTCATCACCAACCGGTTTTTACTGGCGTGAAGCGAATATAAGAGCTGACAAATCCTCCGGTTATATTTCTCCCCGCGCATGGCAGGAATGGCAGCCGCTGGTCATCACTGAAGATGCAAAAAACATTTTGCAAATGCGGATTGTCAAAGTGAGTGGTTGTCTTTTTATTGTGTACCTGACCGGTAAGGAAGAAGCGGTTACGGCTGAAGAAAAACCAACAGAAGAAAGCAGAGCTGAAAATAAGAAACAATATAAGGTCACACTCAAGTTAAGCCGTATGGGGCTGGATGGTAAATGGGATATTCCTGAACAGTTATCTGAAAAAATCTATGAAAGCAAACCGGGGGGAAAAACGGAAGATGAATCGAATCCGTTTCAATTAATATCCGTTGCATTCACTCAGGATGAACACCGGGATGATTATCTGGTTATTGCATGGCTGGACAATAAGAAAAATATTATTTTTTCCGATGTTTTGAATGTGATCAGACAAAAATCAGCTATCGATAGCTCGGATATTTTTGGGACAAAATGGCAGAAAGAATTAGCATCCCGTTTTTTTGACGAGAAAAAAAATATCTGTCAACACCGTATCTTTGGTATTAAAAAGGATATAAGCAGTATCAGTAGTACGGACAGCAATCAGTATTTATCATTGGAGGCATTCTATTGTCTCAGAAAGAATCGTCATCAGTTACGGGTCAGGGGGATTTGTCATCGTTCCGATAAAATACCTGATCTTATTTCACTTAACCTCCAGGCAATCGTCAGTAAATGGAGTAATGGCCGTATTATTGTCAGCGGAGACAAACATAATATTACTGTCAGAGCTGAGGCAACCGCGGGGGCAGAATATTTAGCATTATCGCTGCCTGATGGCAAAAAAGTGGTTATGTTTAACAAGGACGACTTTACGCAGCATAACGGCTGGTTTTCAGCAGAAAAAAAATTACCACTTTCTCAGAATCAATGTGATCTGATAGCAGTAAAAAATTACAAAGAAATACGCAGTGGTGCCGGTTTTTCCTATCAGATAACGTCCGGAGGATCGGTAAATTCACTGACACATATTAAAAACCGCGTCAATACGGTGATGCAACCCGTTATTGTTCCTGCTGAGCTATCTGTTGTTGCTAATGCCGACCTTAAGGACCTGAACAATGAAGACTGGCAGGGTAATCTGATTTATCAGAAGGGCAGCCATACACCGTGGCGTACCTTCAGCTGGATTGGTAGCCAAGCGGAAACCGATGATGAAGTGCGCTTTAAATTCGGATTGACAGACGAAAGCGTAAAAGGTGAATTTACAGTTACAATCAGTAAATTATCGAAAGACATTCCTGTTATTAATACTTCCTCAGAGCATCAGCAATTTTTGATTTTTAATCAGCCCGGTGCCGAACTGAAAAATGTGCGTCTCAATTCTGTTCAGGTTCGTGATCTTATCTATCGTGCTCAAATTGCAGTCAGACATATTTTTGACTGGGACGCACAGATCACGGAAGAACCGGGATATGACGACAAAGGAAAAGAGATACTTGATTTATTCGGGGCTAACAGCCGCTATTTATGGGAATTGTTTTTTTATTTACCTTATCTGGTGGCGAGTCGTTTTTCACAGAACCGTCTTTACTATCAGGCCCGTCAGTGGCTGCACTATATTTTTTCACCTTATGACGGGCACCGTTTATCCGGAAAAGACGGCAGTGAATTGTTACCTCCGCCTTATTGGAACTGCCGTGTATTAACGCAGCCTGATCTGAAATATCAAAATAATGATAATGCATTACCTGATCCTTACGCGATATCTGAAGATGCCCCTTCTCATTATCGTAAATCGGTCTATTTAATGTATATCGATACTCTGATTTCTGAGGCTGATTTAAATTACCGTCAGCTCAGCCGTGACAGTATTACCCGCGCCTGGGGTTTCTATCACCAGGCTCAGGGAATGCTGGGCCATATACCAAAGGAGCGTAGTTTACCGAAATGGCAGTTATGTACAGTCAGCGAACTGCTGAATAACGACACGTACTCTGTACAGGAAAATATCGTTCCTGAATTATTTTCAGAGATATGTCCGGAAAATATACCAAACCAACTCAGCGGTTTTTTCTGGTACGGTAGTCTGGGTAATGAACGATTCCGTCTGCCGGTTCAGGCAAGTTTATTGCGCAGACAGTCAGTTCTGGATCAACGTTTATTTAATCTGCGTCATTATCTGGATATTGAAGGCAATATGATGCAATTGCCATTATATGCCGCTGCGTTTGATCCGTTTGACCTGCTGCGTTCCAGGCTGGGCGGAACCTCTGAACTGACGTATTTACAATCAGGATCATTAAGTATTCCGTCATATTGTTTCCGTGTCATGCTGGAAAAAGCAAAAGAACAGGCGGCTGCACTGATTACATTAGGGGATAAGCGTCTCAGTTATTACGAGCAAAAAGAGCGCTATCACACCGAAAGTATGCAATTAAAGGATGCGACTGAGATTGCGGATGCCAGTGCCGGCATTCAGTCATTGTTACTGGAACAACAGCAATCCGTATTGCTCTCCCTGAATAAAGCCAGAACGATGGCTGTGAACAAACAGACATATTACAAAAAATTGTCCGATGCCGGTACAAGTACAAAAGAACGTCAGGCCAGAAATCTGTTGCTGAATTCATCCCTCCTTCAGGGGGTTATTTCGGGTGCTGCTGTTGCCGCAGGTATTGTGGCTGCTACTCCGCGTATATTTGGTGTTGCGCAGGATACCGGTGATCATGGTAAAACAGCGCTGCTCGCCGGGGTGGGTTCTGTTGCTGCATTTAGTTCAGATACTATGCGCGGTTCCGCAGACTATATTCAGCTTGATGAACAATACCGGCGTCGTCAGGAAGAATGGCGTTTTTCTGCTGAGCAGGCAGAAAATGAAGTTGCGGTATTGGATGAACAAATCAAAGCCCAGAAAGTGGCCATTACCGCAGCTGAAAACAGTGTTAAATATACAACACTCATTCAGACTCAGGCCAAAAATCTGTATGAATATTTCAGCCAGACCCGGCAGGTTAATGAAAGTTTATACGAAAAAATGGTCAATATTATTGGTTTATTGCATGACCAGTTGTGTTCATTGGTCAGAACATTTTGTGCATTAACAGAAGCGTCCTGGCGTTATGAAACGGATGATTATAAGCGGCGGACGTTTATTCCGGCTGATCTGTGGAGTGGTGATAATTTAGGTGTTCTGGTTGGCGTTAAATTACAGAAAGCACTGCTGGAAATGGAAATGGCGTATACACAGCAAAATACTCGCCGCCTGAATATCACAAAAACGATTTCACTGAAATCGTTTGTCAGCAACAAGTTGATTAAAACAGATGAAACACCGCTGACAACATGGGATGAAGTTAAAGAGGCTTTAAAATCAGGAAAAAAACTGTCATTTGATTTTTCTCATCAATTTTTTGATACGGATTTTCCGGGGCATTATGCACGAAAAATTCACTCTTTATCAGTGACATTTCCGACATTATTACCGCCATATCAGAATATGCGGGTTCTGCTGGAGCAAACATCGAATACATTATTGGTTTCACCGGATATTGATGCGGTGAAATCCCTCTATACACCAACAGAACAAATAAGCAGTGAATCAATTATCCGTAATCTGCGGATAAACCAGAAAATTATACTTTCCCGGGGCAATGATGATAGCGGAGAATTTCCGGAGGATGTCTTTACCGGAGGACAATACCATAGCTTTGAACAAACCGGGGCTGTTTCACACTGGCTGTTGTCAGTTCCCCGTCCGCAGAATAATCCGGAACTCCTTGATAATCTTAATGACATTATTATTAAGCTTAACTATACGGCAAAAAGCGGTAATGAAGAATTTGAAACATCAGTGAATGAATTGCTGTGAAATAATGAAGAAATATATTAAGGATACAATGAAAGTGACTGAAAAATATAACCAGGATGAAGTTAAAGGTCATAACTTCATATCAGACCCTGATTTTCATGAATGGGATAATGGTGAATGGGAAAAAGGTGAGCCAAATAAATATACAAAGAAAAAGGACGGGGAAAAAACCTATATTTACATCAGTGGGAAGGGCAGTATTTCACAGTCTGTTATTTTGCCGAAAAAAAGCTCCGGAAAATCAACGGTGCCTCCTTTTTACTCATTATCGTTTGATTACTCTGTTAAAAATAAAGCCTCTGTATCATTAATTTTGACATATCTGAGCGGAGAAAGTGAGCGGGATAAAAAAGAAATTTCGTTATCGGATAAAAAAGGATGGAGTCGGTATGAATTGTTACTTGATGTATCAGCAGAAGATACTGAAGTCAGGATTGAGTTTTATGCCGGAAAATCAGGAGGGAATAAAGGGATTAACCTGACTGCCGTTGATATGCAGTTACATATTGGCGGGTTCACTCCGGAATCCATTCTGTTTGATAATAAAAATATTCCGGCAGATAAGCCGTTGCTGCGGCTTAATTATGGGCGTAAACATGTCCTTAATATCAAACCGGCCGGTGACAGTGCATGGTGTGACCTTGACTGTGTGCTGAAGTGGCACAGTGATATTCCGGCATCTAACTATCCGGTCAGTTTTACGCCTGAACTGAACACAGAACAGCCTTTAAATAAAGAGGGAACCGGCTGGGACATTTCCTGTTTAACGCAAAAGATCAGTGATATTCCGGTGACATTCAGCGTAATGCTGGCATCAGAATACAGCTCAGTCCCTTTTATTTTCGATGCGGAAATAGGTGACTACCTCTATAAATTTACGGAACCGAAAATCAGCGGGATCGCGGTTCTTGCTCAGAAGGTACCGGCTGAAGTCAGTATTCGTGTTGTCTGTGACTATGATGAGGTGTATCCGGATATGCCGGGAGTTCCGGATGTTGATGTTTGCTGGAAAATTGATGGCGGGAAAATTATCAATACGACCAAAACAGATACTGATGGTATGGCTGCCCTTACGTTTTTACCGGAGAAAAGCGGGAATTATAAACTTGTTGCATTAATAACTGATAAAACAGGGCGCGAAAGCCGCCAGCAGTTTGACGTTATTGTTTATGACCGTTCTCCGTGGCTGGATGATACCCGGATTACTATAAACAATGCTGATGTTGTGCTATCGGGAGAAGCCGTATATCTGATGAACGGAGTGGTTACCGCTTTTCACCTGAACTGTGATAAAAACCGCAATATTTTTGGCCGGGTTAAGCTCGAAAATAAAGCGGGAAATACAGGTGTCAGTATCATACCGGCAGAAGGCCGTGATATTCCGTCGGAAGGATTGTCATGGGATATCAATGTCACAGGCAGCGACAGCAGAGAACTGACATTCTTATTAATCAGCGATCAGTTCGGCATATCACAGGAAATCCGTGTTATTGCATTACAGGATGATACCGGAAGAGAAATTAATTCACTGAAAATTAACGGCAAAGTACCGGCAGATCTTACTCAATTATGTATCGGCCCGTCAGAAAGTATGACACTGAATTGTAGTGTCAATAAATTGCTTTCCCGTTTACAGACTGAACTGAACAGTAAAGAGAAAACATTACTGGCAGCAGAACCGGCTTTCGGACAATTACAGGCTCTGAAAAATAATGAAGCGGAATGGGTATTACACAGTATCAATCCGCAGGGCGGCTTCTTTGATCTTGCGCTGAATATCCCGCCGCTGACCAATCCGCAGATGCTTTCCGGTCGTGTACTGCCGCAGGAAATTGCCGCAGGGATTGAGATGATTACCCTGAATAATACATCTCTGACAGTTCCGGGAGATTTTTTTCTTGCGCTGGGAAAAACGTATACACTGACGGTAAAACCATATCCGTTGCTGAAGGATATTCCGGTTTCATTAGTCTCTGAGACCGGTAACGGCGTTGCGGTTATCAGTAACCCACCGTTTGGCAAGGAAGTCAGTCTGGCAGAAAACGGAACCTCGTGGCAGATATCTGTGGATCAGGACTCCGCACGCGGAAAATTCGCATTGCAAATTCAGAGTCAGTGGGGCGGAGCACCGGTTAATCTGAAGGGTGCCATATTGTCTGCTGATTTACAGGATGAAGGCCTTATTCAGGTTACTGATGGTTTCAGCGGAGAAAAACATAAAGTTGACCCGGATATTGGTTTTATCTTTGAGGCAGAAAAATCATATCAGCTTGATGTTCTGCTGAAAAAAAATAATTTAATTCACGGACAAACGGTATCCTGGAAAGTGCCTGACAAAGACAGTCACCAGAGTGCGGTTTACTTTGATCCTGAAGAGCCCGTGGAGTTAACCACCTTAGGTGCGAAATGGGATTTCAGTTACACAGAAGAAGGTGATACTCAGTTTGATTTATTACTAACCAGTCAGGATAAATTCAGTTATAAAATCCCATGTCATATATTTAATGATGCCGATTATCTGGAACGTAGTCAGTGTGAATTTATTTTAAATGACAATGTTATTATCCCGGGCGGTAATTATTACGAGCTGGAATATAAAAAAAATATTTCTCTCCAACTGAAACTACCACCTGATGCAATAGCGTTTCTGAATGGCATGTCTTTAGCATTAATAATACATAAGATGGATGATGAGGGTGATAGTATTGTTATAACTTCGGATAAATCCATCACTATCGATAAAGATAAAAAAAATCTTGAATGGACAGTTAAAACTGATGTAGCGGCTGGTAACCGATTTACACTGGATATTGTTTTGGAAAATTTAAAAAGTATCCGCTCTGTTATTAAACTTATCTCAGTGTAAAAACTTTAGGGCTATTGACCTTAAATAAGTTATGAGGTTAATGAACCATCTGTTAATTATATGTGGAAGAGGAAAATAGTATGTCAGAGAAATTAAAAGGTATCTTTAATAAATTAATAGATACAACAGATAAAAACCATTCAAGTATTCATATCGATTTTGTATCAAATAAGGATGTTCAGTTAAATGTTATTCAAAAAGAAAGCAAATCAGCGGAAATAAACGACGAAGATAATAAAGCGCTGGCATTATTACTGTCAGAGATCCAGTCTCAGTTTAAACAACACAATATTCTGCTGAACAGGGTTCAGGGAAAGCCGGAAAAAAAACAGACATTAACGGCCGGACTGAAAACAGATAAAGCTTCATTATCAGAAGCTGAAGTCGCCTTGCAGAAAATGCAGTTACAGGCACAGGAACTCGGTGCGGAATTGGTGTTAACGGATCGCCCGGCTATTATGGCGGACGATCCGTGGGTGTTACCGGAATTACCACCTCAGAAATTCCGTGCTGCTGACATTTCGGCGGGAGAAGGGCTGGCGAAACTGGCGACAGCGATGAAGACGGTAACGGATAAATGTCCGTTACAGATTACGCTGATGATCCAACCGGATTTACGTCCGCAGGTGAGGGTAAAAGTCACTGCTTCCGGCGGGATAAACTGGATTTTTGCCGCGAAAGAGGGGCGTTACCCGCTGAAAGATTTGCTGGCCAAAATGGCAGGTAAAACCACCACTCATGGCTGGGATGCGGTTGTTGTGTATCAGCGCGGACAGGCGAATACCCTGCTGAAACAGCAGCATATTAAGCGGTTTATCACCGGTAATATGTTAGCGCCGGTGAATGATGATATTGAATCATCCACAGCGACGCGGTTGCTGACACATAACCTGACGCTGAGTGCGCCGCATCTGTCATTTAACAAAGCGGGCACTAAGGATTCAACGGCGCAGGTCGCGATGGATTTCGTCAAAGGGATGATTGTTTATAAAGAAAAAGCAGCCGGTGATAACTACCGGATTATGCGGATTGAAAAAATCACCCCGCTGAATTCCCCGTTTGTCAGTATGGATGTGCCGTTATCAAAAGCGCCGGGTTCAGTAAGTGAGATTGGTGAAGTGCAGTTTGATATTAAAGAAGGTGTTCACTTTACCAATAACCTGGTTGTGAATGGTATGGAGCAGGAAACGATCAGTAATTTTTTCAAACGGAGATTTGATACAACTCCGGAAGAACAGCGGGTCTATAAGCTGGGAAAATTTGATAACTTTGAAAATGAACAGTTCCAGCCGGAAGATTTTGCTATCCGTACGATAGCCGCACCGAATTCTCAATCACGCGGGTCACAGGATGAAGGTGATGGTGCGGTTGTATTATTTGTTAAGATAAAAAATAGTAGTACTGAACCGGGAAGTACGGAGGTCGATTGGTTACTGGGGGATGATTATACTTCGGCATTGGTGATTTCTAATTATCAGCTGTTTGATAAAATGCTCCGAAAACCATGGGAAATGGGGTTGAGGGGCATGTCCTTTGGTCAGTATTTAGCTGATGCGGACAAGGCCTGGAAATTACAGATTGTAAGGGGGGATTGGCAAAATAAATTTTACTTTTCCAAGTGGGTTTATGGTTATCCCGCGGCAGCCAATGTTACTGCTGAGGTTTATATTCGGTTAAATTTCAATAATAATGAATCAGGGAATATACCTTTCACAATACGTTCTTCATACAGTGACGATAATAGCGGTGATATCTGTGCTGAATATCAATTTGATGGTGCAAAATCGTATTATAATGAAACTATTATTCCTGCGGCTATATATAATTATTTATATGCCCCAAATAATAATCCGGCAGATATGGACGCTGTAAAGAGTGACGGTAGTGGTTCTTTAAATGTGTATATTAAATCAATTTATAATGCAGTTATTAATGATGGTATCATTTCTTTTGCCTATACGCCTGAAGTATCTTCTTATAATGTAACAATAGATAATTTTGAATGTGCTTCGAATTGTCAGGCGGCTGATAAAGTTGGCGCTGAAAGCCATATGAGAGATTTTCAGCCGGAACTTAACAGTCAATTTCATGATGAAATAAAAAGTTACGCCATGAATATTAGATTAAATGATATTAGCACATTTACTCTCCGTAATTTACTGTTTCCTGGTGAAAATTATTTTCACGCTGACTATGCCCGTGTTCCGGGGGATTTACTGGTCATGGGTAAATTAGGTGCCGGTTCTGAATCTTTTTCTGTCACACCCACTGAAACCACTATCGTTGCCGGCTCTGACTATCAGTTTAAAACCACCCCGGAAGTCAGTGGCGTAAAATGGAGTATTTCTGATTCTGAAAAAGGAAATACCGGAGCGGATCTCGGGGCTATTGATTCCGCAACCGGGAAATATACCGCACCGCAGGCTGCGACAGTCACGGAAGGTGTACGCCATGTGGTGGTCTGTGCCGAAAAAGGGGATACCAAAGTCTATGCGCTGGCATCTGTTGTTGCGAAGGGAGTGAGTGTTTCTCCTGCCTATCAGGTTGTTCAGCCGGGCAAGGCGGTAAAATTAACCGCCAATTCTGTCAATGGCGGTGAGCTGAAATGGGATATGGGTAAAAATAAACAAGGCTCATCACTGACAAAAGTCACCAACAATGAATACACGTATCAAGCCGGTAAAAAGGTCGCGAAATTAAACGTAAACCTGGAACGTGTGACAGTGACGGATGAAAAAGGGGCAAGTGGTGAAGCGCTGATCCTGATTCCTAACAGCAGTATGTCGGGTAAAATCACAGTGTCATATGACAATGTACCGGCTGATAGTGTAAAACTGATTTATACCGTTGTCATAAAGACACCGGAACTGGATGAAGACGGCAATCAGATCTATGACGAAGATGACAACCTGGTCTTCGGGGAAAAAGAGGTCGAATTAACCGGCAGCAAAGCAAACTGGGCAGCAGTTGAAACCGGTGGCGCAACATTTGATAAGAAAACGGGCATACTGACATCCGCTCCGGGTGTCGGTGATGGTTTTGCGGTTATCCGTGTCACGTATACGGAATCAACCAATCAGTACCGTTCTGCGATTGTGATCCCGTTACCACTCAGTACCTATCAAAAAACCATTCTTGAGGCCTATTCCCCGGAGCAGTAATAACCAGACCCGGTACCGCATCTGCAGTACCGGTTTTTTGTCATTTTATTTATCTCAGACAAAGGTACGGTTATGGAAAATAATATCTGGTCCGGCGACACCGTCACAATAACGCCACCGTCATTACCTTCCGGAAATGTCACGCCCGGGGGAATGGAAGAAACCGTGGCAGGTGCCGGTGCTGACGGTATGGCCACAGTAAATATTCCCCTTGCGTTATGTGCCGGCAGAGGAACAGCACCATCATGCACACTTTATTACAGTTCCGCATCGGGTAACGGTGAATCCGGTATCGGCTGGTCATTACAGACCGCCTGTATTTCCCGCAGCACATTACATGGTGTGCCGCGTTATCAGGACGATGATGTTTTTCTTATGCCGGATGGCGGGGAATTAACTGAATATCGTCATGATAACGGACAGCCGGATGTCAGGAAAAATATCCGGGTTTGTCAGGGGATAACCCTTGAACAGCCTTATACCGTCAGTCGTTACCGCGTACAGACTGAAAACCGTTATGAACGGATTGAGCGCTGGGCGGGCGAGACCGATAAGTCTCAACAGTTCTGGCTGATATATCACAGTGATGGCACGATCACCTGTTTCGGTCATTCCGCTGATGCGCGGGTAGCAGATGAAACTGACCCGCTGCGGATCAGTGAATGGTATCAGGAAGAATTTCTGGCTGTTAACGGTGAGCATATCTGCTTTCACTACCGCCGTGAGGATGATACCGGGGTAAGTGACGGAGAACTGCGGGGCGGAAATAACCGGCTTTATCCGCAGCGGACAGATTACGCGAATGTAAAAGCTCACGGGAGCCTGTATTGTCTGGCGGGGGAGATGCCCGCGCCGGAGGCTTTTTTACTGCACATTGTATTTGATTACGGTGAAAGAACATTACAGAAAACGGAAGTTCCGCCATGGACAGCTGCGCCCGAATCCGGCTGGCTGCTGCGCCGTGATCCGTTTTCACTCTATTCTGCCGGTTTTGAAACCCGCTGCCGCCGGTTATGCCGCCAGATCCTGATGTTTTCCCGTAAAGCAGATGATCTGAAACGTGACCCGGTGATGGTGAACCGTTATCTGTTTGAATATACCGAAAGCCCGGTTATGAGCTGCCTGAGCCGCATTACCCGGCTGGCGTATGAAACTGCCGGCAGTACGGTTCAGGTTTCAGAGAAACCACCGGTCGTTTTTACCTATACGGATGCAAAACTGACAACCGGACAGGCGGATTACGTTCCGCTGATGAACTGGCCGGAAGTGGATCGCGGTACTGGGCTGCTGGTGGATTTATACGGTGAAGGTTATGCGGGGTGGCTATCCCGGCATGAAGGTGTGTGGGGATATCAGGCGCCGGTACGCAGTGAACTGACGCCCGGCGGAGCAGAATATGCGGACTGGCAGCCGCTGCCGCTGATTCCTTCTGAGCAGGGGGACGAAAACCTGCTGGCGGATATTAACGGTGACGGCACGCCTGAATGGGTGGTGCTGCGTCAGGATCTGAACGGCTTTTTTACACTCAATCCGCAGCAGCAGGAAGCCGCGTTTACCCCGTTTTCCGCTTTCCCGTCTGAATTTTTTCAGCCACAGAGCCAGTTCGCTGACTTAGCCGGTAACGGATTGATGGGAATTGCCCTTATCGGCCCGCATACCGTGCGTTTTTATGCCAATAACCGCGATGGTTTTGAACCGGCGGTGATCACCTGTAATGACGAGTGCCTGCCATTACCCTCTTCTGATGCCCGTGAATGGGTTGCGCTGGCGAATCCGCTTGGCAGCGGCGGGGCGCATTTAACCCGCATACGGTATAACCGTGTCACCTGCTGGCCGGGAAACGGTTACGGACAGTTCGGGAAAGCGGTTGAGCTGCATCTGCCGGGGGAGATTGATAAGGAAACGCAGTTTCGTCCGCAGCACCTTTATATGACGGATATTGACGGCAGCGGTACCGATGACCTTCTCTATGCTACCCCGGCGGGGCTGAACTATTACCGGAATTTGTCAGGAAACGGATTTGCTGAACCACTGCTGATAAGCTGGCCGGAAGGTTTCGCCTGGGATGATCTCAATACACTGCAATTTGCCGCACTGAGCGGACAGGGCGTCAGCCTGGTTGTCAGTGAACGCCACATGGGGGCACGTCACTGGCGGCTGAATTTGACATCTCATCAACCGTGGCTGCTGGAAACCATCACAAACCATAACGGGTTTTATACACAGTTCAGTTACCGGAGTTCAGCAGATTACTGGCTGGATGAAAAACAGGCGGATCCATCACGCCGGAGTCAGCTCCCGCTGCGGCTGTCGCTGCTCTCCGGTATATACCGGCGGGATCTGATTACCCGTCAGGAGCGGCATACAACATATTGTTACCGGGGCGGGCGTTATGATACGGATAAACGCCGTTATTGCGGTTATCACCGGGTTGATGAAACGGACGCCTGCGGTGAGAGTAACAACAGCAACGACATTCCGCTGCAAAGACCACGTCTGCTGCGCCGCTGGTATCACACCGGTGCGGCGGGTGATGCAGTAAAACGTGAAAGATATTTTTCATCACCGGTAACGTCAGATTCTTTACTGACACGCTGGCTGGATAATCACGACCAGATAATTGCGGATAACACCGTACCGTCTCTGCATTATGCCCTGAAAGGTGCATTATTACGTGAAGAATTATTTGATTCGGAAGAGACTGCTGTTCCGTTTTCTGTGCAGGAATACCGTTATCAGGCCCGCCTGCTTCAGCAGAATGACGATATTATCTGTGCAGCGCCGTTGTTACTGGAAACCCTGAGCATTAATTATCAGCAGTCAGAAAAAGATATCGCCTGTCAGCAGTATATTGTGATGGATTACTCTGAGTATGGCGAAGCAGTGTATGACATTACAGTTTCATTGCCACGGCAGAATAAAGGCGGGGATAGCCCGTATCCGGCGGTCACACCGCTTCAGTGGCAGAATTCATTTGATGATGCGCAATCTCTGTGCTGGTTTACCGAAACCCGCCGCAGCTCACTGAGTAAGATTACGCCTGACCGCTGGCTGCCTGTCCTGCCGGAATGCAGCTGGCAGGAGAGTGTCTCTCTGACCAGTAGCGAAATGAATGGCAATACCTTATTCAGCCGGGAAGTATTACAGGCGAAGGACAGTCCTCTGGCGGGCAAATCCCGGACACTGCTGACGTGGCAGAAAGCGTGCTACCAGCAGGACGGCGCAGATATTAATTATCCGCCCCGGATTACCAGCCGTGAACAGGCGGTATTTAATGACACCACATTGCGGCCGTATCGTGTACATCTCAGTGATGATGAACTGACACAGCAACTGAGTGCGGCAGGATATCAGAAGCGGACTCCGGAGGAGCTGGGGCAATCTGTCTGGATTTCACCGGGAAATACTCTGACGTATCTGGATGCGGAAGGGTTTTATTTACCGGCGGAAAGCAAAAATACACGCGGCGGTGTTCAGCTCTTTCATTACAACACGTATTACAGAACAGCGGACAGTTTTACCGATGAATTTGGTCAGAAAACGCAGGTTACTGATATTGATGAGCGATTTTGGCAGTCGGTACGGATCCGCGATATCAACAATAACATCAGTGAAGTCTGTTTAAATGCGTTTGGTAATATTGTTGCCGCCAGTCAGTACGGTACCGAAGGGGGAAAAGCCACCGGATTTAAGCCGGTAGCTGAATTTATGCCACCGGAACCTCTGACCTTAGCGCAGGCGATTGAGAAGTCAGAAGCGCTGTTAAGCGGGCAGTCCTCTGTCACGCTTTACCATGAAAATGAGCTGACGGGAGATAACCGGCAGCCGGCATGGGAGATGACCATCAGCGCGTCAGATTACCCCGGAACGCCGGACATAGCGCCGTGCCGCATTGATATTACGTATTTTGATGGTGCAGGGCGTCCGCGGCAGCAGTTTAGTCTTGATGAACCGGGCGCGGCTTATCCCTGCGCGGGCGGCGTATTATTGCAGGATGATCATCAGCTGAAAGAGGTGATGGCGGTTACCCGCTGGCGGATCATGATAGCGGCAGAATCAACCTTATCCGGTAATGTCATCCGTCGTTTCAGACCCTGGTTTTCTGACAGTTATGAACCTGTTATTAATACCCGCCTGTCAGATCTTATTCCGTGCGAAGTGACCGGATATGACGCACAGGATAAGCCGGTATTTGTACAGGATGCGGAAGGGTATTTACGTTATCAGCGTTATTTCCCCTGGTTTAATCTGGCCTATGATGAGAATGATACGCTCTCCTCCGGTTTTGATCTCCTTCAGCATCAAAGTGATATATCAGCCGGGCCAGGTAACCGTGATTCATTATTTATGGGTCGGGGAATTTACGGGCAACTGACGGAAATTGGTAAACCGGCTTCCGGGAAAAAGTATGCCGATCACATTCAGCGCTATTATTTTAATGGCGGGCGGGAAACCTGGCTGCCGGACGCCGGTATAACCCTGACGCCGGGGCGTAATACTCTCAGGCCTTATGCGATGCCGCAGGTATGGTACGGACAGGATGAAAATGATAGCTAAATTAAAAATTACCATCTGAACTCACAGATATAATTTAAGAGGGTAAGCAATATGCTGATTACCAGTAATGTATTTAACCGTATTGACTGGTCGGTTAATGGTGTTGAATGTTGCACAGGATGTTATATTCAAAATATAAACCTTGGCTTTATTAAAACTAATTTTATGAATGAGCCGGATTTTTTCCCCGGAATACGATTTAATCAGTATGATAATAGTGATGAGGGATTCGGAACCGGATGGAATCTGAATTTATCCTGTATTAAAACAATTGGTGAAAAAAAATTACTGCGTCTCGGGAATGGATCCGTATATTGGATTAAAGATCAGCATCAGCCCGTTCCGGTTTCCGGGCGTGCTCTGGAGCTGGAAGAGCAATACTGTAAAACATTTTACTGCACTGAATACCCTGGTAACCATATTTCTGTTTTTTATAAAAATGGTATCAGAGAAGATATCCGGAATGGAAAATTATCATCTGTTCTTTACCCTAATGGATATAGTATTTATTTTTACTATAAGGATGACAATCTCATTTCAATCTATGATAGAATCAGAGGCACGCTTTTATCTGTTAACTATGATAAACGGAATATCGATAAAGTCATTGTTTCTGTTACTAATCAACGCCGAACAGATTATTACTATCTGAATAAAAATAAATCAAAAATTTATGAATTAAATTCAGTATTAACAACATCTGAATCAGGAAAAGAAACATTGCCTCTTTATACTTTTCAGTATGATGATTATGAAGATAATTACCTTTTGATTACATCACTGACATCGATGCAGGAACATAACCGGAAAGAAAATATTCGTTATGAAGAATTATCGAGGCCATCCGGATTATCTCATGTAATCAAAGGAGTCTCTGAGAATGATATTTATATTGAGTCATCAGAAGATGATAAATATACTACTGTGAAATATGAAACAACAAATAATTTAAACTTTCTCGGTGCAGGGGGCGGTGGAGTAACTCAATGGCAGAACGAAAAAGATAACCTTTTTTTACTGACAGACTATAAAATATCGCGTAAAGTTATTTCAGGGAATCAAACAACCAGCTATATTTATAATAATGACTATCTTGTTACAGAAAAAGCCATATCACCAACAGGCCCTAATAAGAAAAAAAATAAAATTATCACAATCTATAGTTATCTCAGAGAAGACCCGGATGATAAAAAAAGAATATGGCCTTCTTTTTTTCTCCCGGTGAAAATAAAAGAATACGCTGAAAATAATAAGTTAAGTGGAATGCCTTCGGTTCAGTCTTATCGTTATGATAAATATGGTAATATTCTGGAAAGTCAGGATTGCAGGGGAATAAAGACGATCTTCACCTACTATGACGGGAAGAATGGATATCAGGATAAATGTCCGCCGGATCCATTCGGGTTTGATAATTATATCAGAGAGAAATTTATTATTCCTGCTGGTAATGATATGCCATATAAAAAAATTAGCTTATATCGTTACAGTAGATTAAATTATTGCTCTCTTGTGATGGTGAAAAATAAGGAAATAGCAATTGAATATTATAGCGATAATAAGAGAGTAATTAATGAGGTAAGGGATTATAACTATTTCTCAGAAAATATAAATATTATAAATTTATTAATGTCAGGATCATTGAAAGAAGAAAGAACTTCATTATTTAAAGGTGCTGATAATGAACGTCAGGCTGAATCAATCATATCTAACATTTATCAATATTCGGTAGATCCCGCAAGGAAAAGAATTTATTACTCCATGAAGGTTTTATCTGGTGAGGTAAGTTGTGACAAAGTCACTGAAAAATATACCAGCTACCGTACCGGTGATATAGAAGAAGAAAAAAAAGAAAATGGAGAAACTCTCAGATATACATTTGATAAGTTTGGTAGAAAAAAAGAAGTCGTCAGTTTTTACTCAGATACAAATAATAGCATCAGATGTGTATATACTTATGATGATAAAAAAGGAGAGGTTAATAAGGTTAGCAGTGATAAAAATAATGTAGTTAACACTGTGGTATATAACCGGAGAGGTAAAGTTCTTTTTGAAAAAATAAAAGTATCTGAGAATGAAATTTTTTTAAGGAAGTCATTTTTATATGATGGTCGTGGTAGAATTATAAATGAGATTATATATGATTATTCTTTTGATAAAGACGGAAAAAATCCAGTTCTGATTTGTGAAGAAAATAAAAATTATAAATGGAATTATAATGATGATGTTATTATGCTTGGTGGTAGCAATCTGATAAAACGTAATATTAGTTATGATTATATTAAAAGGATAAAAACAGTTGGGGAAGATAAAGGTAAATCTGTCAGATTTAAAATGAATGCATCCGGACAAATTTATGAAAAAATAACTTTTTTAAGAAAAAGAAATTCTTTAAAAAGAAGAAGTGAAATGTATAAATTTAACGGGTTTGGGCTGTGTTCAGAAAAAACCATTGTTAAGAATGGTGAAGTTAAGTCCCAGACATCCTTTTTATATAATGAAAATGGTCGTGTATCAGAAGAAAAAATAACAGCAGATAATCATTTTCGGATTCAGAGGTACTGTTATGATGAACGTTTCAAAGATGATAAATTAACAGCGCACTATCTTAATAATAGACGGATTGAAGATAATAAGTATGATATGTTGGGCAGAGTAATATCGAAAGAGAAAAATCAGTCCATTCAGACAATGATATATAATTCAGAGAGTTATTCTTCTCATCCTGAATCTATAAAAACAGGTTTGGGTAAGGAATGGAAATATACAAGGACATCTGGTGATAGACTTAAGGAAATAGCATTAACAACCCCATCGGAGCCTCATAGTCAATGGAAGCAAAGTTTTACCCATAATGATAAGACTGGTCAGTTATTAACAGAGAAGGCCTTTTGCGAACTAAATAATACAGAGGGTTACTTATTAAATGAGTCATATGAATATCCAGGTTATAACACGAAGAAAAAAGTAATAGATTATCTTCTTTGTAAAGATGGATGTAAGCGTATAGAATATTTATCATCAGAATATAAATACAGCTCTGAAGGCAGACTTATTTCAGCCGAGAATAATGAATATTCTGAAATTTATCAATACAACAAAGTCAGTGGTAATATAGAGAGTATCTGGTATATAGTCAATGAAAAAGTAAGGTGTTTTTGTAAACCTGAGTATGATAAGAGTAACCGGATAAGTAATATTTCTGTTTCTACTTATGTAGCTAAAGTTGATGATGAATGGAATGATGCTTTATTATATACAAGATTAAATTATAATTATCACTATAATTCCAGAGGTGATATAAATAAAACAGAGATTTTATCGGATAACATTTTTCCTGATTCTTCCGGAATAGGGAAGATAATTGACCGGGAACAACTGGGGACATTGATTTTTAATTACGATGTTAATGATCGTGTCATAATGACAAAGATTAATTTATTTTCACCTCCTGATAAAAGTCGTCACTATGAAAAAAGAAGTGAGCGTAATTATAAAGAGCTATATTATTTTAATAACTTTGACGAACTGACTGATTGTCAATATAGCGGTGATTTGCTACTGACTAATAACATGGATAGGATACTATCCGGTCAGAGCCATAAATATAATGAAGACGGATTAATTATTTTCAGTACCCAGCGTTTCAGTTCGGGTATCAGTGATATTATCAACTATCACTATAATGACAAATCAGCCCGTCTTGGTTCACTGACACATTGTCCGTTTAAAGCCGGATGGCCGGAAATAGAAAATTATTCCTGGAATAAGGACGGTATGATGATTTCCCGTATCCGTTCTGATGGTTATAAAGAAGAATATGAATACGGCGGGGAGCAGAATGTTGTCAGAATGGTGATAACGGATCCGGATGCCGGAAAAACAATAAAAACATTTCTTTATGATTGTCATGGTCATCAGGTTATTCAGATTATTCAGTCTCCTCCGGTATACCCCGGCGGGCCGGATGTTTTCCGGCAGATTCATGATATTTACAATAATGACCAGCTGATGATTCGGCGTATTTTTGAGCAGAAAGTTGTTGATACCTCCGTGACCGCGACAGAAACACATTATTATCATTGGTTCCAGAATCAGGTTATTTCAGTCTCAGTCCGGGACAAAACAGGTGATATAAAGACACATTTTAATTTCAACCGGCCGGATGGTACGACAATATGCCGTTTCTCACCAATAAAGAAATCCCGGGATTTAGGACTGGGTGTCTGTGATTATTCTCTTAACATGCAGTGGACTGCACAGGATAAACAGGGATTATTTTACAAGAATGAAAATATTGTGTTTCATCAGGCATTTTCCGGTTTTAATCTGACTCCGCCAAAGGTATAAGGAGAAAATATCATGAATTTATCTGAAATTGGTGAACTATGTGCAGACACGCCCCGGATGACGGTATTTGATCCGAGAGGGCTGACAGCGCGGGTGATTGATTTTAACCGCAAAAACAGTGCAGATATACCTGAAGCACTGGTTACCCGCTATCAGTACGGAGAAAGAGGCGAAATGCAGATATGCGCTGATCCGCGTTTTAGTGTATCTGCACAGGAAAATGAACACAGATATCAGAATCTCGTTTCTGCCACGGATTTACTGCAACGCCCCGTTCATCAGGTAAGTATTGACAGCGGTGAATCATTAAGCCTGTTACATGCGGATGGCCGGCCGGAATGGACAACAAAAAATCCCGGAGAAGGGGCCGTCAGCCAGTATTTTACCTATGATCGTACCGGACGCTTATTGTCATTGCGTACTCTGGACGGAACAGAGGAGATCTTATTGCAGACACGGCGTTACAGTGACGGAATTGATAATGCAGAGGAATATAATTGCCGCGGACAGTGTACGGAGATACGGAATGGTGCCGGAATTGAAACATTTACGGAGTTTGATATCTCCGGTAAAAATAAATCATTCAGCCGCTGTTTCTGGTCAGTACGTGACCGGAGTGTTGATTTGAATCACCCGCCTGAAGCGGAGATGCGGACGTGGATTAACCGTAATGATTTATCTGCGTCAGGTGCAGTCCGGCAGTTATCGTTGTCTTGTCATGAATCGGGGCAGGAACGTCCTGTTTATATACGCCGGAATGGTTACAACCGGCGCGGGCAGCTTATCAGCAGTAATCTGACTGATGAGGGCGGGCACCAGCATGCATTACTGATATCAGCAGATTATCATGCGAATGATGCTTGTCAGCAGGAAATTCTGGGTAATGGAGTGATCCGTTATTATGCACAGGAACATTTCACAAAACGGCTGCTGCGTATTTCAACATGGCGGCCGGCGGAGAATAAAAAGCGTTACCAGATCCAGGATATTTCATATCAGTATGATCCCGCCGGAAATGTCACCGAACGTTATGACCAGGGCCGGGAGGATCATTATTTTGATAACCTGCGGATTACGGCGCATAATCAGTATCACTATGATTCCTGTTACCGGCTGTGCCGTGCTGAGGGTCGTGAAGCACTGAATGGTGGTAAAAATACAATAACGCCGCTTGTCAGCGGATCACAACAGTTAGTGAATTATCAAAGATGGTATGACTATGATAATGCGGGCAATATGACACAACTTCGTCACAGTGCCGGACAAAACAGCTGGACTCAGGTTTTTTCTGTATCACCGGAGAGTAACCGAAGTTTACCGCAGCCGGTTTCTCCGTATGAAGTGGAACGCTTTTTTGATAGTTTCGGTAATCTTAAAGAAAGTAACGGCGTGCGTTTTTCCCGCGATTCACAACAGCAACTTGTCCGTGCGGATGGCATACGGCGGGCAAATGGTGCGACAGACTATGAGTTTTATCAGTATGACAGCAGCGGTCAGCGTTGCAGTAAACTCAGCAGCCGGATTGCCGACGGTATCACTCAGGCACGCCGCCGGGAAACCGTGACGTATATTTCCGGCATGCGTTTGTGTGAGTATGACTATGAAGGTAAACCACAGGGCAGCCATTATTCACTGAGCTTTCCGCTGGCCGGCCATTCAGCGGTGGTATGCCTTTCTGAGCGGGAGCCGGAAAAGAAAGAAATTCCTCTTTCACTGATACGTTATAACTGCCTTGATGCACAAGGTTCTGTCGCTCTGGAGCTGAGTGCAGAGGGCGATATTATTACGCAGGAGGAATATTATCCGTTTGGCGGAACTTCACTTTTCAGCTCTCGGAATGAGAGTGAAGCAGAATATAAATATCATCGTTACAGCAATAAGGAACGGGATAACCTCACCGGTCTTTACGACTACGGATTCCGTTATTATGCGCCGTGGCTATGTCGCTGGATCTCGCCGGATCCGCTGGGAATAGCAGATGGTATGAATGTCTATTGTATGGTGCATAATAATCCGGTGACATACAGGGATACCGCCGGTCTGATGACAGGGGCTCAGGAATTTGAGATGCAGGAATTACGGATACCTTCCGCACAACGAGGTATAACCCCGGCGGTATATAATACTTCCCGTCCTTTACAGCAGAGTATTGGTGAACGGCTGCGTAATATCAGCAGAGTGCTGACGCGTCCTTTGACTGCCATCGCAGAAGGGATATCCCGGATAGGACGGGCTGCAGGACGTCTTATCAGCGGGATCCGTTCTGCATTACAGCGTTTCAGAGGTACAGGAAATGGCGCTGAAGATCTGGAAATGCAACCATTATTACAGATGGAAACTGAGTCAGAAGAGTCTTCAGGCAGCATTCGTATAACAGAGTCAGTTCTGACGTATGAACCGGAATATTATAATGAGGAAAATCTTGTTTGGGATGATTTTCTGCCAGAAAGTTGTGGTAAGCAGGATTTATCATGGGATTATAGTGATTATGCCATAGATTATGGTTCAGAGGCTGGTACAGATGAAATATTCAGCATATCGGATTTGAGTGAATATGATTATGATTATGAAGATATTCTGTCATCAGATGGTATAGGGGATGACATCAGTATCAGAACGATATCTGATTCCGGGGATGGCGGCACTTATCGTGTATATGAAGCGTTTAATATCGCGGAAGGGTTCGACGATGAAACTGCATCACTTCTGCCCGGTTCAAATAACAGAGTTTCACCGGCGGCCATCTCATCATTGGCATTATCTGCTTCAATCTTCAGCTTATTGTGGTGGTATCAGTCTCAGCATACTTACCGCCGCTGAAACAGATAGTTTGTTCTGTAAAACAAAAACCGGCCTTCAATGAGGCCGGTTTTGTCATTTCTGCATGTATTATCAGAAGCTGTAACGGATATCCGGGTTGCCGCTGTATGGTGTTACTGAAAGTTGTACCGATTTCACCTTTGACGGATTCAGCTGTATTTGCTTTGACTTTCCATATCACTGCTGAAACGGTAGCCGCTTTTTTCACCCCGGAAGTAAATGCGGTAATTAATCTGTTAAGATTCAAATGGATATGGAGATAGTGCCGTTTCCGGAATGCAACAAAATGATACAAAATGTTGACTAGTGATTCTGCGCTTAATTTTACTTAAGCCGTGTTTTTTTGCAACCACTCTCATGCGTTGTTTTATCTGTGATTTTTGCTTTGTGATAAATGTAAATTAACGAAACTATAAAGCGTAATTCATTGTTTATCAATGGTAACCCCCCATCATGTATACTTTACTGATATTTATGCTAAGTATTATTTGCAGCATGAAAATCTGAAATACTCATTTTTTGAAAAAAAATTAATTTATTTAACCATAAAAATAAAAATTAATAACGTAAGGCATGTTTGTTGTTCCTGCCGCACATTTTGTAT
>NZ_VKKS01000001.1:2365793-2465856 GCF_019402645.1 Morganella morganii | reverse complement strand
GTTAACCATCACGGGGATTATCCCGTAATTCTGCGGAAATCAAAATGAGATATTTGCCAACATTCCGGCGGTTATCCCGGCGTTGTACCGGGCTGATCCTGTTAAGTACCGGCCTGGCAGGAGGCACAGTAATGAATGCGGCGGCAGGAACCGCATCCCAGACATTCATCTTTTCCGCAACGTTTGTGACACCCACATGCACTATGAGTATCCCGGCCACAATTGATTTTTCGCCGGACGGCGAGGGCATCCAGTCTTCCCTGCTGACCGGTGAAGGGGTGGAAGCAGCCGGCGGGGTGACTATTTCATTCAGTGATTGCAGCAGCAACAGTATGGTGCGGCCTCCGGTGATTGTTGTCACGGGCAGAACCGTACAGCTCGGGGGGAGTGACTTTTATTTTGCCGATACCCCCGAACAGGCCGGTGATTATCCGGCGAACGGTTACGGGGTAAAACTGTCGCTCAGTGGTCAGACATTTTTTGAGGACAGCACAAATATTGCGGTGACAGGTGGTTCACAGGGCGGAGGGGTGATTAACGCGAAAGCAGGAAGCACGCTGTCGTCACTGAATGGTACCACACTGAATTTAACCGCTAAATTATCATGCGGCAGTTATTCACCGTGCAGCAGTGCACCTGATCACCAGTCCGGGGCATTTAAAGCCACGGTCCGTTTTCAGCTGGCTTATGACTGACACCGGGGGAACAGGTATGAAATTATTTTGCGGATTACCAGCCGTATTGCCGATCATATTGTCGGGATTCAGCCCGTTTTCCATGATGGCTGAAGGGCTTAAGTTACCTCAGACACGGGTGATTTTTCATGCGGGAAACAAAAACACGACAGCGGGTATCCAGAACCTGAATAACAGACCGTATTTAGTCAAAGCGGAAATCCTGAATGTTCCGGGCAGGAATGAACCGGATGTCATTCCTTTCAGTGTTACGCCGCCTTTGTTCCGCCTTGAGCCGGACAGCCAGTATACAGTCCGTATTTTACCCCGGGGGAAAATACATCTTCCTGATGACCGTGAGTCTGTATTTTACCTGAGTTTTCTGGCGATCCCTCCGGGAAATAAACCGGGGGAGTACGACGATACAGCGGTTTCAGCACGGATATCCGTAGGTGTTCAGACGTTAATTAAATTATTTTACCGTCCGGCAGGATTATCCATGACTGCACGTGAAGCACAAAGCAGGCTGGTCTTTTATACCGGCCGGGATAATGTCGTAATGGATAATCCGACGCCGTATTATCTGACGTTAAATACCTTAACACTTAAAGGAAAAAATATAGATCTGGTGAAAACAGGTGCGATGATTGCCCCGTTTTCGCAAAAAACGTATCCCGTATCCGGTAAAACAGAAACCGCGGCTTATACCGTCATTAATGATTACGGTTCTGTGAGTCAGCTGTATTCCGGGGCTATCACTGCCGGGAGGGAGTAGCCATGAATACGGAACGGAGCCGGTATGCGGTAAGAGGATTATGTTGCCTGAGAGCGGTCGTATTACTGCTGTCCGGATGTACGTATGCGCTGGCCGGAAATGTCAGTGAACAGAACGGTATCACACTGCAGTCCACCCGCATTATTTATTCCGGAAAAGAAACGAAAGGGATACCATTCGCGGTAACCAATAACACGCAGACACCGTATTTAATGCAGTCGCGTGTAACAACATGGCCGTCTCCGCCTTCTGCGGAATCATCACTTCCCCCGTCACCGTTTATTGTTCTTCCTCCTCTGGTAAGGCTGGAACCGGGTGAAACGGTAACACTTCGTATCCGGCTGATTGAAAACACATTGCCGTCAGACAAGGAGTCTGTGTTTGCATTTCAGCTGAAAGCAATTCCGGGTCAAAAAGATCGCGGCGGGTATGCCGGCGATCAGGCACGTATAACCCTGGCATTACAAAATACACTGAAACTGTTTTACCGGCCGGAAGGATTACCGCCGTATGACGCGCAATCTGCCGCCGGGACTCTGCAGTTTAAACGTCAGGGGGCTCAGCTTATTGTTACTAATCCCGCTGTTTTTTATGCCACTTTCAGCACCTTATCAGCAGGCGGAAAAAAGGTTGACGGCAAAGCGTTGTTAAAGATGGTACCTCCTCTCGGGCAGCAAACTTACCCTTTGCAGGATGCTGAATCTTCCGGTGATATCCGCTGGCAATTACTTAACGAATACGGCATCCCGACAATATCCGTTACCCGGTCACCGGAGAATAAAAAATGATCACATGGAGCAGCAGGAATGTTAACCAGTTATTTCAATAACCTGTCAGATAAAAGTCAGCACGCTTATCATCCGTTAGTGCTTACCTTATGTCTGGGATGCTCTCCGGCATTGGCAGGGGATTACTTTGATCCTGCTTTCCTGGGGGGCAGCACACCCGTGGATTTGTCCGCCTTTTCCGAACAGGGTGGTGTGGCTGAAGGGGAATATACGGTAACTGTTTTTATGAACCGGCAGGCGGCCGGGGAGTATACACTGGATTTCCGGAAAAATCCGCAGGGGCAGATTGCTCCCTTGCTGACACCGGCGATGCTGGAGCAGTGGGGTGTTGATGTTAATCACGTTCCGGAACTCAAAAATCTTCCCGCACAGACAGTTATTGATGATTTGCCGGCTTATATTCCGCAGGCGTCTGCCAGACTGGATCTGGCACATCTGCGTTTAAATCTGAGTGTCCCGCAGGTTGCAATGCAGCCATCGTACGGTAACTGGGCTGCTCCTCATTTATGGGAAGATGGTATTCCGGCACTGCTGGCAAACTATAATATCAGTGCCGGCCGGACAACGAATACGTCGGGACAACAAAAAACGACGAATGATAACGTATTTGCCTCATTCCGTATGGGGGCTAATGCCGGTCCGTGGCGGCTGCGCAGTACGATGACATACTCACGCGCCAATAACAGCGGCGGGGACAATACCGCTTACAGCCATTCACAGACACAGTTTTCAAATACCTATTTATCCCGCGATATCAGAGGATTACGTTCAACGCTTTTAGCCGGGGAAAGCAGTACGGGCAGTGAGGTCATTGACGGGATACCTTTTAAAGGCATAAAACTCAGCTCTAATGAACAGATGCTGCCGAATCAGCTGCGGGGGTTTGCACCGGTTGTCAGCGGCGTTGCCAACAGCAATGCCCGCATCACCGTACGGCAGAACGGAAATATTGTCTACGAAACTTATGTGGCACCGGGACCTTTCTCCATTAATGATATTCAGCAGTCCGGGATGTCGGGTGACTATGATGTCACCGTGACAGAAGCGGATGGTACTGAGCGTCAGTTTATTGTGCCGTATTCCTCTTTACCGATGATGTTGCGCCCCGGCGGATGGAAATATGAACTGACCGGCGGACGTTATAACGGGAAATATACAAACCATTCGCGAAATGCCGATTTTGTGTTACTGACAGGTGTGTACGGACTACCGAAAAATATTACTGTGTATGGTGGTACGTTATTATCCAAAGATTATTATACCGCCAGCGGCGGGGCGGGAGTATCACTGGGTGATATTGGTGCTGTTTCTGCTGACATCACCCACTCTTCGGCCCGGTTTGAACAAGGGAGCCGCCGGACCGGACAATCTTACCGGTTACGGTATTCAAAAAGTCTGTTATCAACCGGAACATCCGTTGATTTAACGGCATTACGTTATTCAACTGAAAATTATTACAACTTCAGTGAGTTCAACAGCGAGGGATACCGGCTGAGTGACGGGGTCAGCCCGTGGATGATACAGCGGAGACGAAGCAGCTTCCAGACCCAGCTGAGTCAGCAGATGGGCCGGTGGGGCTCACTGAATTTCCGCGCCAGCCGGGATGATTACTGGGGCAGTGACCGGACGCTGACCGGACTGGCGCTGGGTTACAATAATAATGCCGGCGGGATTAATTACAGCATTCATTACAATATTGACCGGGTAAAAAGCAGTACCGGACAATGGCCGGAGAACCGGCAGATCTCGCTGAATGTCAGTGTCCCGTTCAGCATATTCGGTTATTCACCAATGCTGCAGTCTTTTTATGCCACAACGTCAGTCACCCATGATAATCACGGACGGACACAAAATCAGGCCGGACTGAGCGGGACATTGCCGGACAGCTCTGTGAATTATAATCTGTCCCGGAGCTGGGGCAATCAGGGGCAGACGGCAAACAGTAACCTGAATGCGGGATATCATGGCAGCAAAGGGACACTGAGCGCAGGATACAGCTACAGTAATGACTCCCGCAGCATGAACATGAATGCCAGCGGGGGATTACTGATACATTCAGAAGGTATCACATTATCTGACACTCTGGGTGATTCTGTCGCGCTCATCAGTGCCCCGGATGCGCCCGGCGTTCGTGTGAATAACGGAAATACTGTTACTGACTGGCGCGGATATGCAGTAGCCCCGTATCTTTCGGCGTACAGTAAAAACAGTGTCGGGCTGGACCCCGGCACCTTACCGGATGATGTTGAGTTAGTTCAGTCGAATATCAATGTATACCCGACAAAAGGTGCGGTGGTTAAGGCAACATTCGCCACACGTGTCGGTTATCAGGTTCTGATGACCTTAAAACATAATAAAACAGTTGTTCCGTTTGGTGCGGTAGCCTCTCTGACCCGGCAAAAAAAGGGTGAAGAAAACAGCGCGATTGTCGGGGATGGCGGGCTGGTCTATATGAACGGGTTGCCGGAATCGGGAACCATTCTGGTGAAATGGGGAAGCAGCTCTTCGCAGCGTTGTACAGTGTCGTTTGACATAAGCAAACTGGTGCTCAGTTCCGATATAGGCATCCGGCATATCACCCTGGGGTGTTTACCGGACAAAGAAAAAACCGGTACAGCAGACACAAAACAGCCGGTTCTGTCTGCGCTGTCTGATGAAACTTCACCGGTAAAAAAGCCGGAGAAACCGGCGGGTTCACTCTGGTTAATCACTGAACGGCAGGAGATCCGGTAATATGACCGCAAAGTTATATCATTCCTGTATCTGCTGTCTGTTGCCGGGTTGTCTGTCTCTGTCTGCCGGTGCAGCGACGGCAGGTGGTGAATCCGTTGTTACTCATCCGATATTTCTGCGTCCGGCGGAAATTCCCCCGTGGCTTCAGTATCAGACAGGTGTTGCTTATATTAATGGTGAAGGGGTTAAACAAAATATTGAATTGGGGCGTTACTGGATACATCAGGCGGCACGACAGAATGTTCCGCTGGCTCAGTATAACCTGGGGGTCATGTTTTATGATGGTATCGGCGGAGAACGGAATCCGGGGTGTGCGCTATGGTGGTTACAGCGTGCGCATAACCAGCAGCAGGACAGCGACGTGCAATTAATGGCTGAACAGGCTTTATCGGCACTGGTATCTGAAGCCCGGTCGCAGCCCAAAATTTATCGTGCTCCCGTTTTATCAGACTGTGACCGTTTGCCTGCGGTATACGGCGCTGACACAAGCACGGCAGAAGAGGTTGCTGTATCGCGTACAGAAAAATTCAGGCGACAGTGGCATACGGCGGCGGCTTCCCTGATACAGCGATTCAGGGATGTTATCACGGCGTTTGAAGAAAAAAGTCTGCTTTCCGGCTCTGCCGGTGCGGTAACCCGGGCAACGCTTTCCGCTGAAAAAGAGGAGGAGCTGCCGGGTGTGGTGACCGGTAAACATGCTGCATCTTATTTACCGGCAGAGCTGCCTGAAACCGGCGGACCTGAATTATCAGAAAATACCATCCGGACACAGGAACTGCCGGCGCCGTTGCAGGAGCCGCCGCAAAAGGAAAAGGTTACGCAGGAAATCCGTTCTCAGAAAGAACAGATTACCCGGGGAAGCCTGAGTACAGCACCGGGTAAACATTTTACGGTGCAACTGGCAAGTGCAGCGACACCGGAGGGGTTATATACCAGTGCAAAACGGTATCATCTCAAAAATTATCTGGTGTATGAAACTGTACGTCATAATCAGCCGTGGTATGTGTTAGTGGCCGGAGAATATCCGACAAGGCAGGCAGCATTTCAGGCAATTACCGGCTTACCACATGAATTTCAGAAAAACGGAGCCTGGGTACGATCTCTCAGGCAGGTAAAATCAGAATTAGTACGATTAATACCATAATTACTTTGTGATTTGGTCAGTTTAATCCGAAAAATTAGCTTTTATATTTCTTGTGATAATTTATTGATCTGTATAAATAATTAATTATATTCGGGCAAGATAGGCTCTCACATTATTTAAGGATAATCTAGTCATGAATAAAATATTGATTAAATCTTCATTCATATATTTACTTATGATAAGTGATGTTTTATCTGTGGAATTAAACAGAGGATTTAATGAATTAGGTATGACAAATGTAAACATCACAGGTAATTCAGGAACAAGTGTAGCTAAAGCAAGTTGGGATGGTTTAGCCTTTAATGTCAGTAAAACTAACAGCAGTACGCAATGCTCTTCAGCTAATCAAAATTTACCGCTGACAACGATTGATGGTTATACAGGGTATGAATTTTCACCCGGATTTTTGTTTGTTTTATATTCAGGAACACTGGCAGGAAATCGCGGGTTTTCCGGAGCGGGTGTTATTAATTACTCATACTCATTTAATTCAAATGGTGTTTTAGAACCTGCAACAGGAACGGAGTCTGCGTGGTGTGCTGATCCGAGAAAAACGAATAACTTAGGATATATAAATTTAGCCGCGCCATGGGGGGGAACAAGTGGTTCTGTAAAATCTGGTATTTATGTTTCATCAACTGTTACATCAGGTACTTCTGCCACATTACCGGATCTTTATATAAATAGAGGTCAACCCGTTACTATTGGTCAGCCGGGCCCGAAAATAACAGGAACAGGAATTACTTATTCTATTAATGAGCTGTCATGTTCTATATCACCACCATCAATAGTGGATTTTGGTGAGGTAAATATAACAAATATTACAGATGGAATGGTTTTAGCATATCAACAAGGAAGCTTAAATATTAATTGCTCTGGCGCCGGTTCCACAGAAAAAGTAGCTTCAGTTAGTGTGTTCGGTGATAAAGGTCGCTATACAAATACATTAAAAATGAAAATAATAGATTCAACAGACCCGGCGCCTGCTGAAATAAGAGGGTTTATTGGACCAGATATTGAGAATATAGGTATTTGTGATGGTAATACCAGCTATCCCGGGTGGATACAATTTGATCAGACACAAGGGCAGGTGATCAGTATAGGTAATTTATCCACGGGACAAAATTTAATACCTTATAACTTCTCACTATGCTCAAACGGAGGTTCAACTTCCGGAGCTGCTGAAGCTTCAGCAGTAATAAATCTTACCTGGAATTAATTTCCTGATGTAAATTGCCCCTTTGTCGCGGATACAGGGGCAATTTTTTGCATCTGAACTTTCGGAATTATAAGTGCTTCTGGATATTACATATATATTGATACTTATCTTATTTATATATGTTTGACTTAAATTTTACGTTAAAAGATGACTTATTTTTTATGCAGAAGAAACAAGCACAACAGCAGGCATTCAGAATTTAAGTGACAAACTGTAAATGCCTTCGCTCACAGGGAACTCCGTTCCCGCTGCTCAGACGGAAGAAATTTCAGGTTTAGTGAATATTCCCCGTAATACCGCGCAAGCCCGGTTATACTGCGCTCAACAGCAGGAATAAAAAATAACCAAACCCCATATACACGTTTTGCATTGACTACCGGCAAAACTCATCCCGTTCTGATTCCTGATGCAACAATGTTCATACACGACGATAACCATACGTGGGAAGGTCAACACGATCTTTTTTTCAAAATTTTACAATACAATAATCTGGCTGTTAAAAACATATGAACAAACCATATGGTAATGATATAGCTTATTTTTTTTGCACCTGCGAAATTAAATGTTAATTACTTATTCAAATGAATACAAAGTTATATTGTATTTTTTTGTAATGTTTTTATAAAAATGATTTTTTTGATTTTATTTTTTTCGGTATTTAATTATACTCCTGTCGCGCGTATCAGGTGTGAGTTTAATAATTCACCTTAAAATTACGTGATTTCAAATGGTTATCAGCCAATAAAGAAAATCCGGAATGAAATATAGAATGGCAATCTTTATTCATTAAATATAAACGATTCATCATTTTTTGATGAAATCAGTTTTCTCCTTTGCATTTTTAAAAATGATAACTTTTTTACAAAAAGTCACACTTTGAATTAAATTGAATTTAATTCAAAGGAATCACTAAATCTTCACAAATAAAGGCTATACATAATCTGTAAGGTATTTCATGAATCATAAATTTTATAAGTATATTATTTTAAATGCGTTTTTTTCTGTTACATCCACAGTATCATTACCTTTAATGGCGCAGCAAATCATTGATGACGGTGAGAACGTAATTATTCCCGGAGATTATTCATCTCCCTGGGATTTAGATACCGGTTTATCTGTTGGTCATTCCGGTAAGGGAACATTAACCATTACCGATGGCGGAGTCGTGACTAATGTTACAGGAATCATCGGTGAACAGACCGGTTCAGACGGCAGCGTTACGGTTACCGGCTCCGGCTCAAAATGGTTAAATAGCCTGCCGCTTCTCGTAGGGCAAAGCGGAAACGGTGAGCTGAACATTAACGACGGGGGGCTTGTTTCAGCAGCGGAAGTTTTTGTTGGTATGTATGATGGTGCGGTTGGTACCGTCAATGTTGGCCGCAATAGTGTGTTGCAGAGCGACTCTAACCTGCAGGTCGGTGCAGGCGGAAAAGGCGTGCTGAACATTACCGGTGGTGGCCAGGTTTCCGCACGTATCGGTTTTGTCGGAGCAGAATCCGGCAGCAGCGGTAGTGTGCAGGTTGATGGTTCCGGTTCACAACTGAAGATCGAAGATCCGCAGGGTGATGATGATTTGATCGTCGGCCTGGGCGGCAATGGCTCACTGACTGTTTCAAATGGTGGTCAGGTAAGTAACCTTAACGGTTATATGGGGTTGTCCTCTGGTTCTGATGGACGTGCCGTTATTACCGGTCCCGGCTCCGCCTGGAAAAATAAATCAGAGCTGGTTGTGGGGGGAGAGGGGCATGGTCATCTGATTGTTGCGGATGGCGGCTTAGTTACTAATGTTAGGGGGATTATTGGTGAACACGCTGGTTCAGACGGTAGTGTTACGGTTACCGGCTCCGGCTCAAAATGGTTAAATAGCCTGCCGCTTCACGTAGGACAAAGCGGAAACGGTCTACTGAACATTAACGACGGGGGGCTTGTTTCAGCGGCGGAAGTTTTTGTTGGTATGTATGATGGTGCGGTTGGTACCGTCAATGTTGGCCGCAATAGTGTGTTGCAGAGTGACTCTAACCTGCAGGTCGGTGCAGGCGGAAAAGGTGCACTGAACATTACCGGTGGCGGTCAGGTTTCCGCACGTATCGGTTTTGTCGGAGCAGAATCCGGCAGCAGCGGTAGTGTGCAGGTTGATGGTTCCGGTTCACAACTGAAGATCGAAGATCCGCAGGGTGATGATGATTTGATCGTCGGCCTGGGCGGTAATGGCTCACTGACTGTTTCAAATGGTGGTCAGGTGACCGCAGGGAAAGTTTATCTGGCATATAATGAAGACTCTGCGGGGATTTTAAATATTGGTTCATCTGAAGATGAAAATCCGGTTGCACCGGGTAAACTGGTGGCAAAAACAATTGAATTCGGGAAGGGGACCGGTAGTATTTTCTTTAACCATAATGCATCCGATTATATATTTGATGCCGGCATCAATGATGGTGCGGACAATATGATCAATTCAGGTACAGGTCTGGTTGGTAATGGTGTCGTTCATGCGGTAGCCGGCCGCACTATATTTAATGCCGGTCATGGTGATTTTACCGGCACCTTAAGAGCATCTGATTCTGGTATCCTGCAGGTTAACGGAAATATGTCGGCTGTCAGCGCAGATATTCTTTCCGGCGGGCGTCTGGAGGGGAGAGGAGTAATCGGTAATACCATTAACGCAGGTTCAGTTGCTCCCGGTACATCAATCGGAACATTGACCATTGCTGGTAATTATACCGGTAACAATGGTGTTTTGGAAATTGAAACAATACTGGGCGATGATACATCACTGACTGATAAACTGAATGTGATCGGTGATGTATCCGGTTCTACGACAGTTAAGGTGATTAATTCCGGGGGAAAAGGCAGTCAGACCGGTAATGGTATTAAGATTATTGATATCAGCGGTGAATCACCATCTGATTCTTTTACACTCAGTGGCGATTATAAAACTGAGGATGGTCAGCAGGCTGTAATCGGCGGAGCCTATTCTTATACTCTTCAACACGGTGGTACAAATACTACAGGTGATAAAAACTGGTATTTGGTTTCAAATACTGCCGGTGGTGCCCGTTATCATCCGGGTGTAGCGTTATATGAACAGTACATCCCGACATTAGCGGCAATCAATACCCTGCCTGCTTTGCAACAGCGTGTCGGGAATAGTTATTGGACTCAATCGTTAAATAATGATTCTGCCGGTCAGGGGGGATGGGGTCGTATTGAGGGAATGCGGATATCCGTTAAACCATCAGGTTCTGATTCGCATGCACAGCGGGATACCGATGTCTGGAAACTGCAAACCGGCGTTGATTATATGCAGAAAGAGACAACAGCAGGACTGTTTATCGGAGGTGTGAATTTTGTACATGGTTCAGCATCTTCCTCTGTCAGTTCACCATATGGAAATGGTAAAATTGATACAACCGGTACCGGTGTCGGCACAACATTGACGTGGTATGGTCATAATAGCCTCTATACTGATGTACAGGCTCAGATTATGTGGTTCAACAGTGATATTTCATCATCGACTATCGGGCATAAATTGATTAACGGAAATAATGGTACCGGTTACGCCTTATCAGGTGAAACAGGTAAACATTATCAGATTAATGAAAGCTTCACGCTGACCCCGCAGACGCAACTGATATGGTCAAAAATCAGGTTCAGCAGTTTTACCGACCCATTCGGAACTAAAGTTACGTCAGAGGATGGCGACAGTTTGCGCATGCGTGCAGGTTTGTCACTGGATCACAAACGGAGCTGGAATGCCGCCGATGGTAAGGAGAGTAAATTACACTTTTTCACTATGGCTAATCTGTATAATGAATTCCTTGACGGAACTAAAGTTTCGGTAAGTGATATATCGTTCCGGACCCACAATGACCGCCAATGGGCAGGAGTGGGTATCGGAGGAGATTACGAGTGGAATAACGGACGCTATGCTGCCTACGGTTCTGCTGATGTCTCAAACAGCCTCGGGCATATGAACGGAAACTATACGTTTGGCGGCACATTGGGTGTACGGATAAATTGGTGATTTCAGCAGCAATTATACTTTAATGATGAAACAGGCGCCTATAAAGGCGCCTGTTTCATTAATGTACGAACTGATTCAGTTGCGTACACCGCTCAGGCAGGATAAGCGTACATTCTTTATTTACGGTTAACTAACGTTTTCAGTCCGTTTTGCTCTGGCTGCCTCCTCAGCCATAGCCTGATAGTCAGCTATGATTTTCAGTAGTTTTATTCTCTTTTCTGTTGAGTACAAAGGTTTTTATAAGTTACATTCGTATTCATCTCATATATTCCTGAAAAGGCAGGTTCTCATCACGGCTTAATAAGGTATCCGTTTACCTTGCCGGAGGATATTTTGAGGGGAGAACTCAGGACATTAAATTTCAATGTTAACAATGAATTATTGCGTACGTTTTCGTTTCATTGGTTCTTAAACCTTTTTATCATCACGTTAAACAGAGTCTGATCAACAATCAGGAGCACATCGTGGAACAAAATCAATCAGTTCGGCTTTCACGCAGGACAATACTGAAACAAACACTCGCTGTTTCCGCGCTTTCGGTCACCGGACTGGCTGCTTTATCGGTGCCTTCTGTCTCTTTTGCGGCATCACTCAGCAAAGAAGAACGTGACAGCATGACTCCTCAGGCTGTGATTGAACATTTTAAACAGGGTAATCTGCGCTTCCGGGAAAATCGTCCGGTGAAACATGATTACCTGGCACAGAAGCGCAACAGTATTGCGGGCCAATATCCTGCTGCGGTGATCCTTAGTTGCATTGACTCTCGTGCACCGGCGGAAATTGTGTTGGATGCGGGAATCGGCGAAACATTTAACTCCCGGGTGGCAGGTAATATCAGTAACCGCGATATGCTGGGCAGCATGGAATTTGCCTGTGCTCTTGCAGGCGCAAAAGTCGTGCTGGTAATGGGGCATACACGCTGTGGTGCGGTTCGTGGCGCTATTGATAATGCTGAATTGGGTAACCTGACGGGTCTGCTGGATGAAATTAAACCTGCAATTGAGAAAACTGAGTACAGCGGAGAACGTAAAGGGAGTAATTACGATTTCGTTGATGCAGTGGCCCGGAAAAATGTAGAACTAACCATTGAAAATATCCGCAAAAACAGTCCGATACTGAAGCAACTGGAAGATCAGAAGAAAATTAAAATCGTTGGCAGTATGTATCATCTTGCCGGCGGTAAAGTTGAGTTTTTCGACGTCTGACAGTAAACGCCGGATGTGAAAACAGCGGGTTTCACATCCATTAAGCGATCTTGTGCGTTTTGAGTAAACCCAAAACAGTCAATCCGGAGAGGCAATTTTTATGTCTCCAAATTCGCATAAGGCAGCCGCTGGCTGCCACGTTTGGCTACCCGTTTTATCAATTCCTTATCGTCTATGGCATCGGGTATCCTTTTTATCAAATGGTCTGCCGATACCCGGTGCCGTCGTGTTATTACCGTTGAAAGCACTCCGCCATGCGACGTCCTCATACCGGCCCCGGGGACAGAGCATCTTACCCGGGCCGCTGCTGAGGTCAGGAATGCGGGTCTCCGGCTTCATGCGAAGCACGCGACCCAGCGTGGCGTACTTCTCTTCGGTGAATGGGTTGTGGATGAGGTGTTCGCTCTCACTGATGGTAAAAATACGTGGGATATCCTGCTGAATATATCCGATATTCAACTCAGCATTTTGCACCTGCAGGCAGGCCCGGTTTACGGATGCCGGTGAGAAATCCACGCCGGTGCAGTGAAATCCTCGCTCCGCTGACAGCCGGATGTGCCGGGGTGCGGAAATAAGGGCGCTGATATCCATCATGCTCTCCTTAGCGGTTATCAAGCTGTGCGCGAACGTTATTCAGCCCGGTGGTGTTGATACGATAGGGCTGACCGTTGACGGACTTGATTAGCTTCTTGGCTTTGAGCTTTTTGAAGGTGGCGAGGGTGCAGTCGGTGAGCAACAGCCCTTCGCGGGTGTAGCATTCAACGGCGGTAATTCGGCCTGACGCATCGCGGATGTGTGCGATTCGGCCACCTTTGGCGAGAACGTGTAAAGTACGTTGTTCCTGACGGGATAAATTCATACTGGAGAACCTGTTTCATCATCATATGCAAAACGTGTAAACACACAGTGGTGTCCGCATTCTATTTCGGCGTATTGATAATCAGTCCGGCCTGAAAAAGTCGGTAAGCTGATTATCGGATGATTACATTCTCCAGCATCAAAGCCTCGGGTTGAGTTGAAAGGTATTTACGGGGTGAATGATAACACATGGTTTTGACAGGAGTATCTGCAAGGCGGAAAAGTGTGATCTGGTTCGGAAAACGTTATCCGGCATACCTGCCATGTGAAACCATGAATAAAACATGGAAAACAGAGGGCTGAAAATAGCCCTCTGTTTTCGTTATTGAACTTTTGATTACTGTACAGTACTGAAAAATGCCCCGAGCTTGACTGCCAGCCTGCCAACCGCTGTGGCCGTACCCCGGCAATATTGGTAATTTCAGACATACCCTCCGGCACCGGAATGCTGGAGTTTACATTATGAATATAGGATTTGGTGTTGACCGCAGAAATGAACTTTGCATCCATCCGGGCTGGAATATCTGTAAGCTTGCTGGAAATAGCAGCTGATTCTGTCGCTGACATTTAAAACCATGAGTAAGGCTGCTCTTTCATAAATCATCCTTATGTCCTTATGAGTAAAACCACAGGATAAGAGTTTTCTTTCTGACTGTAAGACTTTTTTCTCTTCGCTCATGATATTTCCTTTATCAGTGCTTTTAATCATATAGTTCAGTGATAACCTGTCTGTACAGAATATTGAGTATTTGTTCATTATTAAAAGACCCGCTAACTCATACAGTGAAGAATTTCTGCTTGTCCATTTTTTCTTATCTGAAACAGTTCTGATTAGCGTTTTCCGGTTGCTGTCGGTAAAGTTTTGTCTGGAAATTATTCAGGCTTCTATGTTTCCGGGCCCATAATCACATAGAATGATACATGTCCGGGTATGCCCTGTGTGGCAGACAAACCCTGTCAGGTCCGGGGGTGGGACATCACCTGTTATGTTAAAAAATCAGTTTAGCGATTAAATTCCGATAACAGCGGCGGAATTGCTGGTACTTCAGGTGCATTATCAATATCGCTTTGAGTCATTCGAAAAGCTTCCGGATAATGCTCACGCTCAGTGCGTCTCGCTGGTTCAGTATTTCTCCAGGTGTAAAGACAATGTTGGCATTGGAATACTATCCATATATCTTTTATCGGAGAATTAGCCATTTTTTCAATATTTTTGTCAGCACAACGTGGACAGATCATTTTTTATCCTTATTTACTATTTGCCAGTAAAGCAGTCAATTTTTCTACCCAGATACCAGTTTCTGGTAAGTCTTTTACTGGTTGGCTATAATTACCGCGGACATCAGGAGCTACGGGGGTGGTAGCATCAATTACAAGTTTATCGGTAATTCCCGCTGGACTGGAACCGGGATCTAGTTCCAGGACTGACATATTAGAAAGTTGTATTAAATCACCGACCGGATTAACTTTGGATGATAAAGCCCACATAACCTGGGGTAGATTGAAAGGATCTACATCTTCATCGACCATAATAACTATTTTTACATAACCCAATCCATGAGGTGTAGTCATAGCACGAAGTCCAACTGCACGGGCAAATCCGCCATACCTTTTTTTAGTGGAAATAATTGCAAGTAGCCCATGAGTATACATAGCATTAACTGCTTGTACTTCCGGAAAATCAGCCTTCAATTGCTGATAGAGGGGGACACATGTTGCAGGCCCCATCAAATAATCAATTTCTGTCCATGGCATTCCCAAATACAGTGATTCAAAAACAGGTTTCGTACGATATGATACTTTATCAATACGAACAACAGTCATGTTACGCCCGCCAGAGTAATGCCCGGTGAATTCACCAAATGGTCCTTCGATTTCACGTTTTCGACCTTCGATCACTCCTTCGATAATGACCTCTGAACCCCGGGGAACATCAAATCCTGTCAACGGAGCTGTTGCTATCGGGTAAGGACTTTCTCTCAATGCGCCTGCCATCTCATATTCAGACTGGTCATAGCGTAACGGTGTGGCACCCATCAATGTGATGATAGGATCATTACCAAGAGAGATTGCAATAGGTAAATCTTCCCCGCGTTCTTCAGCTTTATTCAGATGGATAGCAATATCATGCATAGGTACAGGTTGCAGACCTAATTTCCGTTTACCTTTTACTTCCATGCGGTAAATGCCTACGTTCTGTTTACCAAAGTGTTTTGGATCTAAAGGGTCTCTGGAAACTACACAAGCTTTATCAAGATAGAAGCCACCATCCCCATCATTCAACCTAAACAGCGGTAAAATATCGAATAGATTTATATCCTCGCCATCTACTGTATTTTCAGACCAAGGGGCATTTTCATAACGCTCCGGAGCTACAGGAAAGTTTTCCCAGCGACGGATAAATTCATCAATCTGTTGTTTTACAGGGGTATTTGCAGGTAATCCAAGTGATATAGCATGATTCTTCCATGAACCGATCGTATTCATTACAACGTGTGCGTGGTTGAACCCTTTTATATTAGTGAAAGAGATAGCAGGGGCTCCTTCTCCAATACGTGCAGTTGCATTAGCTGCTGCGGCGATATCAGGTTCAGCCTGAACTTCTTCTTTAATATTTAGTAACTGTCCCTCTTTTTCAAGAGCTTTAAGGAAACTGCGTAAATCATCAAAGGCCATTATTAATTCTCCTCAAAAGAAATTATGTGAGCCCGCTTAGCGTAAACCTTTCCATCTTTTGGCTTCAGGTACCCCGATATTAAACTGATCGAGAACTCGTGTGATTATATGATTCGTTACGTCATCAATGTTTTCAGGGTGATTATAGTATGCAGGCATAGGCGGTAATATCACGACACCAAGGCGTGAAAGAGCCAGCATGTTTTCGAGATGAATCGTACTAAGTGGTGTTTCACGGGTAACTAACACCAGCTTACGCCTTTCTTTAAGTACTACATCAGCAGCACGCCCCACGAGTCCTTCTGCGTAACCTGATCGGATACCCGCGAGAGTTTTCATACTACATGGGATAATGATCATGCCATCTGTATAAAACGATCCTGATGAAATAGTCGCTGCCTGATCTGCGGGGTTGTGTACAACATCAGCCATTGCCGCTACTTCGTGTGCGGTATAGGGGGTTTCAAGTTCAATAGTTGTTTTAGCCCACTTACTCATCACCAGATGAGTTTCTATTTCATTGAATCTTTTTAACGCTTGTAATAAAGCCACTCCCAGAGGGGCCCCTGTGGCACCTGTTAGTCCTACAATCAGCCTCATTTGTTACCTTGGTTATTGTTCGTATACGAATGTTTGTATGGTAATGATTAATATTGCCAGGTACAAGTGTTTGAGCTAAAAAAATTTCAAATAAGAATGTTATTTGAAATTTTTATTGGTTGTTTACATGTTATTTTAGATGTGTGATATTTAAAGGAATTGTTTTTTATATTAAAAATTATATAGTTACACGGAATAAAAGTATTTTAAGCAGTATTCTTTAATTGAAAAATAACTTTTAAAGTATATCTCTTTCCCTTAAGCTGTTTTTCAGACGTGATTTATTAACGTGCGTTTTAGTTTGGCTGAGCCTCGACCAAAGAACAACTTCTACTTAACAATCTGATTTTACTAAATAATTAACAATATGAAACAAGAATTAGGAAATTTGTTCTTCCATCTAATGCGTGATTTGATGCAGAGCCATACAGCAATGTGGCAAAAATATCTTCCTGATCTGACCAAGTTACAATACTCGGTATTATGTGTTGCTGAGAAAAACCCTGGCATTGAACAACATGATCTTACTAAAGTTGTACTTAGTACCAAGGCAACATTGGCTGAGCTATTAGTTCGTATGGAAGGAAAAGATCTGATTAAAAGGCAACAGGGTATTTCGGATAGACGTAGAAAGTTTATTTTTATAACACCTAAAGGTCAGATTGCACTGAATAATGCAAAGAAGATTGTAAAACAGGTGGATGATTTTTTTCTTTCCCGCCTGAATGATCAGCAAAAAAAAGAAGCCGTAATGTTATTAAAAACTATGATAGAGCATAGTGAGATAATTTAAATCAAAACTGATCTTGATCTCTTCCCCGAATCAGCGCCGGGCTAAATCAGAGATCCGGACCTTTGTGCAGACTCCCTCCGCACGGGTGCCTGTTTCAGGGCAAACGCGATCTGTTCTTCGGTATAACGTGTCTTTTTCATGTCAGATGACCTCTTTTTTCAGAAGAAGAAAGGCCGGAAACTCTACTTTATACCGGTACTGAAGAAAGGGAAGAGGTCAACCTGACCACCGGAAACACCCATATTGGCCGGACTGACCAGACGACGGACTATCGCTTCCTCAAACGCTTTCGGGTTTTTGTTAATCAGCTTCATCGCCGCCCGGGCACGCAACCACATCCCCTCATCGGCCTGCTTCCTGATCAGTTTAATCAATCCCACATTGGCATACCCGTCATCCCGCCCCGCATCCCATGGAAAGCCCATCCCGGGTTTTCCCCTGATCCTTCGCTTTCCAGTCATACAGAGCACGTGAGTAGCAGTCATCGGTAAAGTCCTGAAGTGCAGAGGCCAGCGCTGAAATGGTTACAAAAACAAAATTTGTAACTAACTGTAACGAAAATGATAGTATTTTATTTGAAATAGATATTAACTAAATTGATTTTTTACTGAAATATTTTATTGAAAAACTAGTTTAGCGTGTAAAATAAGTTATAAATCAAACTAATGCGGCTTCAATTTCCGAGCAATTAAATCGGTAAAAACGATCGGCATTATATTTTTGATAGTTTTTATCTATCATTATTTGGTTAACGATCGATATTACCATTTTTACATTATTTTGTTGTTTCACTATATTTAGAATCTGTCTCAATGAACGGCAAATATATTTGCTTATTTATGCTGTTTTTTCTGAAAAATCAGAACTACCGAGAGGTGGAGTTGGTATTATGGAATGTAAGAAAAACTTTAATAAACAGCTCGGCCTTTTTTTAAAAGAGAGGCGAAAAAATTCAGGGTTAACAGGCAGAGAATTAAGTAAATTAATTAATATCAGTCAGCAACAGATTTCCCGATATGAAGCAGGAGCAACATCACTCACGGTATGCCAATTACACTATTACCTGAACGCTTTGGATTTGTCATGGTTTGATTTTGTCCTTTTTGTCGTTGAAAATGGATGTTTTGATTGGGAACGAATATTTGGTAATGAATTTAGAAAACAATAATATATCTGTGTGCGATAAAACATATAAATTAAGTTTCCTTAAATGACCATGTTGATTTTTTATTATTAAATAATGTTATTTTTTTGAAGCTTTATTCACTTTCGGAATTTTATTGCATGTAACTTGTGTTTTTTTGTGCATAACATGCCATGTGTTGTTTTTTTTCATGAAATTTAATTTTTTATTTCTTGTAAGGAGTAAAAATAGAAGATGGTTATTTTTCTCTGTTTTGTTTTCCGGTGTTAATTTTTCTATTGTTATGACTCTGTCTGCTGAAGAAATATTGTATGTTGTGATTGCAATTAATACAACCAGTGACATGACTATTAACCAAAATAAATCCATGTTGAACATTGATATATATGAAAAAATGGATTTTGTTAAGGTCGATATTCAGGGTGCATAAATAATGTCACAAGCAAAAAATATCATATGGCTTTCCTATGTTTACTAAAAGGTTTTTTATTATGAAAAAAATACTTATTGCGTCATCTTTATTTGCATTAACCAGCTCAGCGTTTGCTGTGGATGGTACTCTCCATTTTACAGGTGCGTTTACTGATGCTCCGTGTGAGGTTAACATTAATGGTGCAACGGCCACAGGAACTATTAACGTGGCACTGGACTCGTGGAGCATCGCTAATTACCAAACTTCTGGTGTAACTACTGATTTAAAACCAATCACGATTAGCCTTTCAGGCTGTCCGGACATGACCTCGGCAAATATTCAGTTCAATGGCACCGCAAACGGAACCAACCCAGACTTGTTTGCAATTGAAACAGGTGCTGGTACTGCAACTAATGTAGGTATTGCATTATATAGTTCAACAAATACTGCAGATATTATTACGCCTAATAAATTTTCCGGATTAGTTATTCCGCTGACATCACAAGCTGGTGAGCATACAGTTTATGCCAGTTATATGACAACAGGAAGTGCAACGGAAGGCGCTGCAAATGCGAATGTGACAATAGATATCTCGTATCAATAATAAATAATAAATGAGTCGCATTACAAGTGAATACGGCTCATATTGATATTTTGGAGATTAGAATAGTATGTTATTAAAACATGTCACTTCGTTAATATCTTTGTTCTTGTTATGTTTAGCCTTTAACAGTCAAGCCGGAATTATTATTGGTAGCACCCGGGTTATTTACGATGGAAATAAAAAAGAAACATCTGTTTCTATTCAAAACCCAGATGATAAACCATATTTAATTCAGTCGTGGTTAGAAAATGATAAAAACACGGCATTACAAGAACCTCAGATTCCATTTATTTTAACGCCGCCTCTTTTTCGTTTGAATGGGGATTCCTCCAGTGCATTGCGCATTGTCAAAACAGGTAATTTACCTGATGATCGTGAATCAGTGTATTGGGTCAATATAAAATCAATTCCCACATCAAATCCTAATGCAAAAAATGAATTGCATATTTCAGTTAACAGCCGTATTAAATTATTTTACCGTCCGGGAACATTAAGTCATCAGGCTTCAACAGAGGCGTATACTCACCTTACATTTCATCGTAACGGAAATACCCTCTATGCGAAAAATCCTACCCCTTTTTATCTTTCATTCAGTGAATTGCAAGTCAATGGTGTGACATTAACTCAGCCCGGAATGATAGCTCCTATGAGTGAACAGAACTGGACTATTCCCCGGCAAGCAATCTCCTCTGGGTTGACAGTAAAATGGTCAGTGATTAATGATTATGGCGGAAAAACGGGCCTGGAAACACAATTGATACGATGATGTTCTCATTCAGCGTAAATAATTAACAACAGTCTTTCCTGTTATATACGGAATACATCTTATCTGATTATGATGACGCCTCATGAAAATACACTTATTTAATCGAGGACTGATTTTTTCTTCAATAAAAAGCAGTCCTGATTTATCGCTATTATTACCCGTTTTACCGGTGTTATTTTTTGGATCCGGAATGGGAATAGCTCACGCGACTGATTACTTTAATCCGTACGCTTTGGATAAAAGAGGTTCTCAGTCTATTGCCGATATTGATAATTTAGACGCTTTTTCTGAGTCAGGAGGGCAACTGCCGGGGAACTATCTGGTTGATGTTATAGTTAACAGTGAATCGGTGGGCTCTGATACGCTCTCATTTTATGCGGATAACAATAACCTTTTACCAAAGTTAATTAAACAGCAATTAGTTGATTGGGGAGTTAATCCAAATGCATCAGCAGCACTGTCTGTCCTGAATAATACAGCTGTCATTACCTCTATCCCCGATATGATCCCGGGTGCATCAGTTAAATTTGATTTTGCACAGCAAAAGCTAATCATCAATATTCCTCAAATTGCGATGAATACCGCAGCGCGTGGAGCTGTCCCCTCTGAGTTGTGGGAGCCGGGGATTTCCGCGCTGACTCTTGATTATGGCTTTACCGGCTCGCAAACCTGGCATGATGATAATAAAAGTCAGCAGTCTGAATTCTTAAGTTTACGCAGTGGGGTTAATGTGGGTGCATGGCGTTTACGTAATTATTCAGTCTACTCAAAAAGTAATGATGAGCGGCACTGGAAAAATATAAACACCTATGCAGAGCGCAATATTATTGCGCTGAAAAGCCAGTTAACTCTTGGCGAAGCGGCGACTTCCGGCGATATTTTTGACAGTTTTCAATTTATCGGCGGGCGTTTGGCTTCTGACGATAATATGCTGCCATATAGTTTGCGTGGATTTGCACCTGTAGTGCAGGGGATAGCCCAAACTAACGCTAAAGTGACAGTCCGTCAAAATGGTTATGTTATTTACCAAACATATGTTTCGGCGGGACCCTTTGAAATCACCGACCTGTATCCCACCTCTTCCAGTGGTAACCTGGAGGTAACGGTGGAAGGAATGGAAGGCAGTGAACAAACTTTTGTGGTGCCTTTTTCATCTGTTCCTGTTATGCAACGGGAAGGGCAATATAAATATTCAGTGAGTGGCGGGAAATATCGCGCGAATTCCTCGCTGTCCAGAGAACCAAATTTTATTCAGTCCTCTCTGATATACGGACTGCCGTGGAATACGACCTTGTACGGAGGTTTTTTGTATTCCCGGGACTACTCGGCATCAGCTGTAGGAACAGGGCTGAATCTCGGTAGCGTCGGTGCCTTATCGTTTGATGTGACTGATGCCCGCACTAACTTTGATGTATACCCCGGGTCAGCTCGGTACCATGGGCAATCATACCGTTTTCAATATGCAAAAAGTTTATTGTCCAGCGGAACGACGGTTACTCTGGCAGGCTATCGTTACTCAACTGAAGGGTACTATGACTTCTCTGAAGCAAATGATTATTACCAGTCCAAAACGCACTTTAATAAGCGTTCACGTCTGCAGGTAAATATGAGTCAGGCACTTGGTGATTATGGTTCCGTTTATGTGAATGCATATCAACAGAATTTTTGGGGGCGGCAAGGCTACGAAAAAACCATCGGTGCGGGGTATAACAGCAGCTGGCGGGCAATCAATTATGGGGTGAATTACAGTTACAACAATTTTCCGGGCAGAATGTCAGCCAACCAATTGTTTTCCTTTAATATAAGCTTTCCATTTGATGCATTATCTCTTAACAGTTACATCAATGGCAATATGAGCACCGATAACCAGGGAAGGAATAATTTCCAACTCGGAGTAAGCGGTAATGGGCTAAATAATACGCTTAATTACAGTATTCAGCAAAGTTTGGACAATAAAAATCAACAGAATAGTGGTAATGCATCACTCTCTTACAAAGGACGCAACGGCATCATTAGTAGTGGGTATAGTTATAGTTCGGGCACTCAGCGGCTTAACTACGGGGTTCAGGGGGGATTGGTTCTGCACGGGGATGGTGTGACGCTTTCTCAGCCATTAGGGGAAACAATAGCTATTGTCAGGGCGGTTGGGGCCGGGGATGTCGAGGTTCAAAATCGAACGGGGGTCACCACTAATGCACAGGGTTATGCTGTAGTGTCGTATTTATCCCCTTATCAACGTAACAGAATTCAGTTGGGTATTGAAAGCTTAGCCGATAATGTTGACTTGGTTAATAACAGTACGACGGTGATACCAACCCGGGGCGCGGTAGTCCGGGCTGATTTTAAAACGCACATTGGATGGCGGGCTTTAATAAAGCTAACGGTTAATGGGGAAGTGGTTCCTTTTGGTGCCATAGTTTCACTGGATAGCCGCGATAAATCCGTAAACATAACCGGAATAGTGGGAGATTCAGGAGCTGTTTACCTTAATGGTTTGCCTGAACAGGGAGAATTACAGGTTCAGTGGGGGGAATCAGATGACCAGCGGTGCTATGCAGCGTTTACATTACCTGTAAATAAAACTACGCCTGTACTGCAACTGGTGTCCGATTGCCTGATATCCTCACGTGTTGATTAATATTTTAAGGTAGACAGATATTATGATGAAAAAGATTTTGCTGTTACTGTGGATAACAGTTTATACCCCGGCGGGTTACAGCACCCCCACCGATTTAACATTATCTCCCGCAGCAATTACTTACAGCAACCCGGTAGATGCAGTAACAGATTTTAATTTACTGACCGGAAGCTGGAATGCTACGGGTCAGGAACTCCGCATGTGTAACCCCGGATCAGGGGGGAATTTAACCAAATCGGTGATTGTATCTTCCTCCTTGTCATCGGGGTATCAAACAAGTATTGATGGTTCAACATACACCATTTTTTCCTCTGAGATGGCGGGGATTGGCTGGATTATGGGGGCCAGAGACAACGGAACTCAAATATGGACGCCATTAACCAATAGTGAAACGACAGTTTATCCTTTTGCCGGCGGGGGAACAGGGGGATCAACCAGTTTCGGGGCTAATATCCGGTTTGCATTTGTGAAATTACCCGGTAATTTACCAATAGGGGTCAATACCTTTCCAAACCAAAAGATTGCTGACTTTAGGTGTTATCGTAATACCAGCTTAATTGAAACGGCTAAAATATTAGTTAATACAACGAATATTAATGTACAGGCACTGGCTTGCGAAGTGACGTCGAATAAAACGGTATCTGTTTTACTGGGTACATTTTCCAAGGCTGAATTACCGTCTGTGGGCAGTAATTTTGGGGGCGCATCAACTATTGTGAATTTGAGTTGTGATTCGGGCGTGATACCGTGGATGACGCTATCTGATGCATCAGATCCATCGAATGTCTCCAATATTATTAAATTATCACCTGATTCAACAGCGGAAGGGATAGGCGTGCAGGCTTTTTATGATGACGAGCCTACGGCAAAATTATTAGGGCTGGATAGTTCATCAAAAGGTAATCCAAATCAATTTCAAATTGGTAATAAAACCTCGAGTAATGGGCAGGTAATTACTGTGCCATTAAGTTTTAAATATATCCGGATGCAGGAAACTGTAAAAGCCGGGGATGCAAATGCTGTGGCAACGGTGACTTTTTCTTATCAATAGAAACCAGCCTGACGTTATCTATGTAGTAAGAGGATCAAATTATGTTTTTGCTGCGGAAAAATAGTCTTTATTTATTGGTTTTTTTTGCCTCTGCCACCTATGCTGCTGATGTGGTATTTAATATTACAGGAAAGATAGAAGAATCCGCTTGTGAAATCATTGTGGGTAACGGGCAGACTGTCTCTCTGGGGTTTTTTAGTACCGGGTATTTACAATCTGTCGGTGATATCACACCCATGAAGCCATTTAGTATTACACTGGATAATTGCCCTGATAATTACAACGATGTTCAGGTTACATTCGAAGGGGATGCAGTTCCCGGGAACCCCCAGTTGCTAAAACTTCAGTCTGGTGGTGCTCAGAATGTGGGCATAGCTATTTATGATAGTGATAAAACGACCCTTATTCCTTTAAACACTGCCTCATCAGGAAAAAGTGTAACCACGACAGAGGAAACTGCATTAACGTTTTATGCTGCTTACATGTCAACGGGAACCGTGACTGAGGGGGTGGCTAATGCAGATGTGAGCTTTACGGTTTCTTATCATTGAAGAAGCTGCAGATTCTGATTAATACAATAACCAAGTCATTGTATTAATCAGAACAAATGATTTAAGGGGGCTTTTTGCAAACGTTGAACTGTCAACCGAAGTCCGGACTTTCATAATCCTGATACTCAGCTGCGTACGCGCCACACCGATACTCCGGCAGACGTCAGTTATTCGTCGTCTCCGGGCGACAAGGGTGCATGCGCAATCCATTTTTTTACCCGACCGGACTCCATCGCTTCTTTCAGGATCTCCGCTTCCATGTTTTTTTACCGGGCAGACGCTGAAGTTCACGGATCTGTTTATTGGCCGCAGCCAACTCAGATGCCGGCACGACATCCTCACCGGATTTCAGGGCTGTCAGAGAGACGTTTTCTTACTGCCCAATTTCCCATTTTGCCACCGTGCTGTAAAGGGATCTGTAAGTATCCCGCATAATCGAACCATTCACATTTAGAAATCGTCCGGCATAATCAATCTGCCAACGAAGGAGATCGCTATGCGTAAAGCCCGTTTTACTGAGCATCAGGTCATCGCTGTGATTAAGCCGGTTGAAGCCGGACGAACGGTTAAAGATGTCTGCCGGGAGGCCGGTGTCTCTGAAGCCACCTACCCCAGACCGGACAAAGACCGGATTCTGCCTTGCTGTGATGAATCCACCAGATAGGCATACAAGTTGGAAATAGTGTTTATTAGCCGTTTGAAGCCGAATAGAGAACGACACTGTGACCGGAAGGGCAGGGAGTAGCTAAAGGGAAATGCTCAAGCTGGATGGCAGAAGCAGGGCAGGGGGCATCAGCGAGCATCTCGACCAGAAGTCTACCGGAACTCCAGAAAGCAAAAAACCAGCCCGCAGGCTGGTTTCTTTAAATTAGTGGTGCCCGGACTCGGAATCGAACCAAGGACACGGGGATTTTCAATCCCCTGCTCTACCGACTGAGCTATCCGGGCAACGAGGCGTATTAAACCCGATTCCGTTCCGGGCGTCAATCTTATTTCCTGTAATTTTAATCAAGTGCCGGTTTTTTCTGCAATTTACTGAAGTTTTAATCAATAACGTCTGTTTTTACGGCATAACACGTAAAATTACCGGCGGACAACCGCAGCTGCTGTCCACCGGTAAGCTTAACGGCGGTAGCCTTTTTGCAGGTCGTTTACTTTACGCAGGTAGTTACGGGATTCACCGGACGGATGTTTCGTCGTCAGAGTTTCATACACTTTACCCGGTTCCATGCTGCTGATAATGCGGGCGGCCTGTTTTTTATCACTGTGGAAGACGCGCAGCACACTCCCCGCACCACCGTTATAGGCCGTGATAACCGCATAGCGACGTGAGGTCGGGTTGCTGATCTCACCGAGATAGGTATTCTGCAGAATTGCCAGGTACGCGGTACCGGTATCGATATTGCCTGCCGGGTCAAACAGATAGCTGCGGCTTGGTACTCCGGAGCGCCCCTTTGACTTAAACACATCACGTCCGGCGGTGTTCTGCATAATCTGCATCAGTCCCAGTGCATCAGAGCGGCTGACCGCATATGGGTTAAAGCTGGATTCTGTCTGCATAATTGCGAGGATCAGAGACTCTTCCACGCCGTATTTGGCCGATGCCTGACGGACAAGCGGCAGATATTTGTGAGCGCGCTGATCCAGATGGTTCGGCACCAGTTTCAGGGTGATGTAGGTAATCATCTGTGAGCCGGACTGGCGGCGCTGTAAGCGGTTGGTTACCAGATAATCAGCGAATTTAGTGGCCCGCCACTCCCAGCGGATCGGCTGCCCTGTGTTGTCCAGCACCTGGCCGAACAGGAACGGCTCTTTACTGATGGTGACATCGTTGGCATCAGAATAGAGGTCAACCGAGCCCGGATCTTCGCCCATCAGCAGGGTATTGATAATCGCCTGACGCAGATGAGCTTCCGGCTCAACGCCTGCCAGAGTCTCAATGGTGACTGTACCGGCGTCAAAGTTGATATGGGAGCGGGTGTAGTACTGATCGGTGTATTTGACATAATCTTTCGGGCCGGCGATCAAAACTTCTTTTATACCCCAGATATTTTCAATGTTATGGGCAAACTGGCCCATCAGAATATCAAATCCGTTGGTATCCTTAACATATTCGGGACGGTAATCCGTTCGTTCCTGTGAACCGGTACAGGAAGCCAGCAACGGCGCAATAATGATCAGTGCAGCAAGTTTTTTCATGGGTATAAATACGGTGCGATCCGGGTTCAGATACAACATCAGAGCCGGGAAAGGGCTCTGATGACAGGGTTATTTTTCCGGCGGTGTATAGCCTTCAATGTGGATATCGTGGCCTTCAAACAGGAATTTGACCATCTCCTGTTCAAGCAGCTTGCGATCATCCGGGTTCATAGTACTGAGTTTTTTCTCGTTGATCAGCATGGTCTGTTTGGACATCCACTGCTGCCAGGCTTCTTTGGAGATCTCATTAAAAATGCGTTTGCCTAATTCGCCCGGATAGAGCTGAAAATCCTGGCCGTCAGCCTCACGCTGAAGAAAGGTGCAAAAAATCGTTCTGCTCATGTAACATCCTCAAAAATGGGGTTCTTTACCCGATTTGCTTAAGCAAGGTTTCCACCGGGGCGGCCAGGCCGATCGCCGGCGGATTTTGGCTGTTATACCAAATCCCGTCGCTGTCGTCATGGACTGCTGTGCGATCGGTGACGTTTGCGGCAACAGGCACAATATCCAGATGAAAATGGCTGAATGTGTGACGGAAGGCAATCAGCTGTTGTAACGGTGAGTGGCTGATACGGCGCCCTGCCAGCCAGTTGTACATGGCGTCTTCCGTTTCGAACTGCGGAAAACTGTACAATCCGCCCCAGATCCCTTTTGCCGGTCGTTTTTCCAGCCAGATTTCATTATCATGCTGAATGATAAGAAAGTAAGCTGTTTTTTCCGGAATGGATTGTCTGGGCTTTTTGCCGGGGTACGCTGCCGGGTTGTGCTCCGCATACGCAACGCAGCCGGACTGCAACGGACACAAATCACACTTGGGTTTGCTGCGCGTGCAGACCATCGCCCCCAGATCCATCATCGCCTGATTAAAATACTGCACGCCGTCAGCCGGTGTCACATTTTCCGCAATTTCCCAGAGACGGTTTTCCACCTCTTTTTTCCCGGGCCAGCCGCTGACAGCATAACAGCGTGCCAGCACCCGTTTGACATTGCCGTCCAGAATCGGGAAATGCTGATTCTGAGAGAGAGACAAAATTGCGCCTGCTGTCGAGCGCCCGACGCCCGGAAGGGCAACCACATCTGCGAAAGTGACCGGAAACTGCCCGCCGAATTCAGAGGCGATAGTCTGTGCCGCTTTGTGCAGATTGCGGGCACGGGCGTAATAACCGAGCCCGGTCCATAAATGCAGCACTTCATCCGGCGATGCGGCGGCCAGGTCGGTGACCGCCGGAAACCGTTCAATAAAACGGTTAAAATAAGGAATAACCGTTGCCACCTGGGTCTGTTGTAACATCACTTCAGAGAGCCAGACATGGTAAGGGGTTTTCTCCTGCTGCCAGGGCAGGTTTTTTCTGCCGTAGCGGTGATACCACGTCAGAACGGATTGCGAAAATTGCTGTGCTTCCATGAGAATAAAATAATAATTGAATAGTTTTAATTGACGGGAATTCCAGCACACTGTTTTGCGACTGTAAACCAACTTTTACCTGAAATTGTGCGAAAGAGGATGATTAACCGGTGCGAAGTCGGTTGTCTCTTGCTAAACTTGCCGCACTTTGCGTGTGTCAGCGCAGCGCAGCCCGTTGTGCCGGACACATTATGATTTATTTTTGCCGGGATACTGACAGCAAACCTTATGATCAACAACGTAATTTCGCCGGAATTTAATGAAGACGGCAGAGCTATGCGCCGTGTCCGCAGTTTTGTGCGCCGTCAGGGGCGGCTGACCAAACGTCAGGAAGATGCCCTGACAGACCTGTGGCCGTCTGCGGGTGTGGATTTTACCCCGGAACTGCTGGATTTTACCGCGCTGTTCGGGCGTGATGCGCCGGTCACACTGGAGATTGGTTTCGGCATGGGTGCCTCTCTGGCGGAGATGGCGAAACAGAATCCGGATAAAAATTATCTGGGTATTGAAGTACATGCACCGGGTGTCGGTGCCTGTCTGGCGGATGCACAGGAAGCCGGGGTGACGAATCTGCGGGTGATGTGCCATGATGCCATCGAAGTGCTGGATAAAATGATTCCGGATAACAGCCTGCATATGGTGCAGTTGTTCTTCCCTGATCCGTGGCATAAGGCCCGTCACAATAAACGGCGTATTGTTCAGCTGCCGTTTGCGGAAAAAGTACGGACAAAACTGACGCAGAGCGGTATCTTCCATATGGCGACAGACTGGCAGCCGTACGCGGAGCATATGCTTGAGGTAATGACTCAGGCACCGGGTTACCGCAATCTGTCAGCAACACAGGATTATGTACCGCGCCCGGATACCCGGCCGGTCACGAAGTTTGAAAAACGCGGCCATCGCTTAGGCCATGGCGTCTGGGATCTGATGTTTGAGAGGATGAAATAATGGCAACACAACGTAGTCGTCGTTTACGGAAAAAAATGCGTATCGATGAGTTCCGCGAACTTGGTTTTTCCTTCAAATGGGATTTCCCGGAAGGCACTGATGTGGAAACTATCGATCGCACCGTTGACCAGCTGGTTGACGAAGTGATCGAGCCGAACGGCCTGGCACTGGATGCCAGCGGTTACCTGAGTTGGGAAGCAATGGTCTGTTTACAGAAAATCGGTGAATGTACCGATGAGCACCGTAAGCTGGTGGGCGACTGGCTGAAAGCCAAAGGGATGCAGAACATTCAGATGTCTGAACTGTTCGATATCTGGTGGGACTGAAATTAATTATTTACCACGCTAATTATTAATAAGGGCACCTGAATGGGTGCCCTTATCTCTCTCCGGCCTCCGGATTTCCGGAAGCCGTGTTTTGGAGTAACGACCTTGACCACACACTTTAGTAATGAACTGCTGGACGATATCTTACACCGTGTCCGGCCGCTGATTGGCTCCGGAAAAGTGGCGGATTATATTCCGGCGCTGGCGGAAGTCTCTCCGGACAGGCTGGGGATTGCGGTGTGTACCGTGGGCGGGGAGATTTTTTCCGCCGGTGATGCGTATCAGCGTTTTTCAGTGCAGTCCATTTCCAAAGTGCTTAGTCTGACACTCGCGATGACGCGTTATAAGGAATCTGAGATCTGGTCGCGGGTCGGCAAAGAGCCTTCCGGTCTGCCGTTTAACTCACTGGTTCTGCTGGAGATGGAAAAAGGCATTCCGCGTAATCCCTTTATTAATGCCGGAGCGATTATTATCGCGGATATGCTGCAATCCCGCTTCAGTGCGCCGCGTCAGCGGATGCTGGAGTTTGTCCGTAAACTGACCGGCAGTCATGATATTTCCTATGATTTACAGGTGGCTCGTTCTGAACTGGAGCACGGCAGCCGCAATGCCGCTATCGCCTTCCTGATGAAATCGTTCGGCAATTTTGAGAATAATGTACTGACGGTGCTGGAGAACTATTTTCACTATTGCGCACTCTCAATGAACTGTGCTGAACTGGCAACCTGTTTTGCTTATCTGGCCAACGGCGGTGTGCCGCTGGGCGGCGGCGAGCCGGTTATCACGCCGTTGCAGTCACGGCAGATAAATGCCCTGATGCTGACCTGCGGTATGTATGACGGCTCGGGGGAGTTTGCTTACCGGATAGGCATGCCCGGCAAATCCGGGGTCGGAGGCGGGATTGTCTGCGTGGTACCGAATGAGTTCTCGGTAGTGGTCTGGTCACCGGAACTGGATGATTCAGGGAACTCTTTAGCTGGTTGCGCTGCCTTAGAAATGTTATCTGCAAAAATCGGGCGTTCCATTTTCTGAACCCGCCGGGTTCAGCGTCCGCTGTCTGAGAATCAGGAGTGTTTATGTTACGTAAATGGATTGCCGTTCTGAGTCTGGGTGCCGCATCGCTGGCATCTGCGGAAGGGTATCAGTGCAGTGTCACCCCGCAGGATGACCTGGTCATCACACCAGCCTATGTGCAGGTGGCCGGGAAAAGCGGAGAAATGAAGATCACCCCTGACGGGCAGATCACCCGCGATGGCAAATCACTGACACTCAGCGCTGCACAAAGTGCGGATGCAAAACGCTATCAGTCGGGTGTGCGTCAGGATGTGCCGTGGATAAAACAGCAGACGGTGAGCCGGATTGGTAAATCCCGTCAGGCGCTGGACAAGGTGCTGATCAAAGAGATGGGTCAGGACAGCAAACTGCGCGGTCATCTGACAACTCTGGAAGGGGATCTGAACAAACAGGTTGACCGGATTATTGAAACCCGCCCGGATGGTTATGCTTTCCATCATCAGGCGATTAAACAGGTGGAGCAGGACGGACGGGCACAGATCCAGCAGCGTCTCGGCGGTATGCTTCAGGATGCTATCAATGAAATCGGCCGCAAGCAGCTGCTTGCCGGGCTGACCGGTGACAAAAACGCCGCCGGTGCGGCACTGAGCGGGCTGGACGGATTACAAAAATCCTTACAGCAGGCAGTGCGTGAACAGGAAGATGATTTTAAACAGTTCAGCAAACAGGTGTGCGGCAAAGTCACCACTCTGGAACAGCAGCGCATTCAGCTGATGAATTCCCTTAATTAATATAAGGTTACCGGTACATCACGTACCGGTAACTGCTTTTTTAGCCGATCAGGTTCAAATAAATAGCAATTGTTATGATAATGATTCTTATTTGATTGACTTGTTTCCGCTTCTGCCTAGAATGAACTGTGACGTTAAACGCATTTAATCAGGCAGGAACATGAAAAAGATCATTCCGTTAGTGTTAATTCCGTTTTTAGGCTTTGCCTCCGCTTCCGCGCTGGCTGACACCACGCCGAAATATACCCCGAATCATATTGCCGCTGCGGCGGATAAAAGCCCGCAGCTGACCATCGAACATCAGTCCGGTTCCGCAAAAGTGGCACAAAAGCCATCCCGCGTGGTGCTGTTTGATTTTGGCGTGTACGACACCATGAATAAACTGGGGCTGGCCGAAAATGTTGTCGCATTGCCGCTGGGTAATTTACCGTCATACCTGAAAGGGCAGGTGGACAGCAAAGTCACCGATGCGGGCGGGATGAAAACCCCGGATCTGGCAAAAATTGCGGAACTGAAGCCGGATCTGATTGTGATCACCGGCCGTCAGGGCAAATCATTTGATGAACTGAACAAAATCGCACCGACAGTAAATCTCGGTACCGGCGGTGATGATTATCTGACGGCGGCAGAGGCGAATATTGCTCTGATCGGTCAGCTTTATGATATTGAGAAGAAAACCGCAGAAGAAGTGGCCGCGCTGAATAAAACCATTGCACAGGCTCAGGAAAAAGCGGCAAAATCCGGCAAAAAAGTGCTGGTCATGCTGCACAATGACGGCAAATTATTCCCGAATAAACAGCCGGTTGTTTATCAGGTAGTGAAAGCGGCCGCCGTTGATGTTCCGGTTGATCCGAATGCAGAGAAAGGCAAGCGTCCGCTGGTGACACCGGAAATGGTGGCAGAGCTGAATCCGGATGTGATTCTGGTCATTGACCGCAGTGCGGCGATTGGTGCGGGACAGTGGGATAAAGCGGCATTTGAAACGGATGGCGTGAAAAAGACTAATGCCTTTAAAAATGACAGAATTATTGTGTTACAGCCGGATCTCTGGTATCTCTCCGGCGGCGGGCTGGACAGTCTGAGCCGTCAGGTTCAGGCCGTGGAAAACGCTCTGTAATCAGCGGATTAGTTTGAATAATAAAAACCCGGAAGTGAAAGCAACCGGGTTTTTTGTATTATAAAAACCGTTCCAGCAGGGTATTGAGGAATAACTTGCCGTGTCCGGTTATCTGCCAGTGGGTTGCGGTTTCGGAAATCTCACCGGCATTCAGTGCCGCTTCAATCTGCGGGCGAACCACGGATTCCGGCAGCCCGGTGTAATCGGTGAAATCACGGCGCGGCATCGCTTCCAGTAACCGGAACCGGTTCATAAAGAACTCAAACGGCCGGTCTTCTGCGGTCACTTCATTTTGCTGATTAAGATACCGTCCGGCCATATAACCGCGCGGATGTTTGGTTTTGACTGTCCGCAGAATGCGTCCGTCAGCAAATGAAATTTTGCCGTGCGCACCACAACCGATCCCGAGATAATCCCCGAAACGCCAGTAGTTGAGGTTATGCTGACACTGAAATCCCGGCTTTGCATACGCGGAGGTTTCATACTGCACATAACCGGCCTGCGTCAGTAACTGATGTCCCTGAGAGAAAATATCCCACAGCAGGTCGTCGTCCGGGAGTACCGGCGGGCGGGAGCCGAAGCTGGTGTTCGGTTCAATCGTCAGCTGATACCAGGAAAGGTGCGGCGGGGCGAGTTCAATTGCCTGACGCAAATCACTGAGTGCTTCGCCGAGATGCTGTTCCGGTAACCCGTGCATCAGGTCGAGGTTAAAGCTGCGCAGTCCGAGAGTGTCCGCCAGCCGGGCAGCCCGTTTGGCTTCTCCGGCATCATGAATACGCCCGAGGCGGATCAGTTTGTCATCACCGAAGCTTTGCACACCAATGGAAATGCGGTTGATACCAGCCTTTTGGTAACCGCTGAAACGATTGGCTTCCACCGTACCGGGGTTGGCTTCCATGGTCACTTCCGCATCCGCCGCGACCGGTATACGGGCACGTACGCCATCCATCAGTGTCTGCATGGCTTCTGCGCTCAGCAGGCTGGGTGTGCCGCCTCCGATAAAGATGGTACGGATTTCCCGGCCGGTAACCGGAAGCAGATCGGCCTCTAAGTCGGCCAGCAGATGTGCCACATAGTCATCATGCGGCACTTCACCTTTCAGCGCGTGAGAGTTGAAATCACAGTAAGGGCACTTCTGAACACACCACGGAATATGAATATACAGACTGAGCGGGGGAAGTTTACCCATTACGCAGGGCTTCCGACAGCAGTGCCAGCGCTTTGCCGCGGTGAGACATGGCCTGTTTTTCTTCCGGACGCAGTTGTGCGGCGGTTTTATTCAGTTCCGGTAACCAGAAGACAGGATCATAACCGAAACCGCCTTCGCCCTGAGCCTGCTCTGCGATCACACCGGCCCAGCGGCCGTGGCAGATGATCGGAGTCGGGTCATTTTCGTGGCGCATATACACCAGCACACAGTTAAAATGCGCCTGACGCTGCGCCGGCGGGATACCGTCAAGGGCGGCCAGCAGTTTCACGATATTGGCACCGTCGTTGCCGTCAATACCGGCATAGCGGGCGGAGTAGATCCCCGGTGCGCCGCCGAGGTAATCCACAGAAATGCCGGAGTCATCAGCAATAGCGGGTAAACCGGTGACTTTCGCCGCATGACGCGCTTTGATAATGGCATTTTCGACGAATGTCAGGCCGGTTTCCTCAACGGAACCGACTCCCAGTTCTGTCTGTGCTACCACATCCATTCCGGCATCTGCCAGCAGTGAGGCCATTTCACGGACTTTTCCGGCATTGCCGGTAGCTAAAACAATTTTACGGGTCATATCGGTGCCTGATTATGAAAATACCCACTGAACAATATCGTTATAGAGATAGCCCAGTGCATACAGAATAAAAATGACAATCATTGCAGAGAAATCAATGCCGCCCATCGGCGGAATGATACGACGGAACGGTGACATCAGCGGCTCGGTCAGCTGCATCAGCACATAGTCCACCGGGTTGCGGCCCTGGCTGAACCAGCTCAGCAGCGCGCGGGCAAGGATCACCCAGAATACCGTCATTCCTGCAAGATAAAGAAGATTAAAGAAAGCGACTAACAGCATCAGCCCGCCGAGCTGCCCCTGAAAACCGGCCAGAAACCACGGAAAGAGCAGTTTCAGCAGTACGGCAACATAGGCCACCAGCACAGAGGCCGTGTCAATCGGGCCGATAGCCGGAATAATGCGGCGCAGCGGACGGATAACCGGCTGTGTGGCTTTCACGACAAACTGGGCAAACGGATTATAAAAGTCCGCGCGCGCCCATTGCATCCAGACGCGCAGCAGTAAAATCGTGGCATAGGCATGCAGGAGCGTGGTGACAACAAAATTCAGTGTTTGCATCGGTGAAATCCTTAACAAAAAACAAATTAACCGGTTTGTGATAACGCACTAAGATACAGGATGATCAGGATACAGAATAGTTACGCGCACCGAAAATTGCAGTGCCGATACGCACCATGGTCGATCCGCAGGTGATTGCGGCGTCCATATCGTCGGTCATGCCCATCGATAAAGTATCCGCCTGCGGGTATTTCCCCTGTAAATCGCGGAAGGCTGTTTCCATCTGACGGAAAACCGCGCACTGACGTTCCGGGTCCGTTTCCGGTGCAGGGATAGCCATCAGCCCGCGCAGACAGACATTCGGCAGTACCGCAATCTGCTCCGCCAGAGCCGGTAATTCCGCAAGGGTGATACCGGACTTGCTGTTTTCATCACTGATATTAATCTGAATAAGCACATTCAGCGGTGCTTTGCCCGCCGGGCGCTGGTCACTCAGGCGTTGTGCGATTTTCAGCCGGTCAATAGTGTGGCACCAGTCAAAGTGCTCTGCGACCAGACGACTCTTATTCGACTGCAACGGGCCGATAAAGTGCCATTCCGGATTTTGATTTGCGGAGAAATACTGAATTTTTTCAACGCCTTCCCGGACATAATTTTCACCAAAGCGGGTTTGTCCGGCAGCTATCGCTTCTTCGATCGCGCTCACAGGTTTGGTTTTACTGACGGCAAGTAAGGTCACTGTGTGTGGATCGCGGCCGCATTTTTGCGCCGCAGCGGTTATACGTTCTCTGATTTCTGTCAGATTGTCTTTTATTGATTTCATGATGATCCGGGAGATAACCTAATGAATATGGATAATTTAATCGCCCTTAGTGTAAAGCATAATGCATCCGATCTGCACCTTTGTGTTGGACAGGTGCCGGTGTTACGGGTGGATGGAGAGCTTTTTTCTCAGACACACTGTGCGGTTGTGACAGATGACGCACTGCGCGGCTGGGTAAAGACGATCCTCGATCAGGCAAATTACCACAGTTTGATGACAAAAGGGCAGGCGGATCTTGCGTTGTTTATCCGCGATCAACCTTTGCGGGTGAATATTTTTATGGCAGGCGGGTTACTGAACGCCGCGCTGCGGCTGATAAACCCGGTGATTCCCTCCCTGGAGGATATTGAGGCACCGCCGGTTTTTGCCGGACTGCTTTCAAAGGCGCAAAGCGGCCTGATTCTGGTCACCGGGGCGACCGGCAGCGGAAAATCGAGCACGCTGGCGGCACTGCTCAGTTATATCAATCAGCACTTCCGGCGGCATGTGATTACTCTGGAAGATCCGGTGGAGTTCCGTCACCGCAACAGGCAGTCGCTGATCCGTCAGCGGGAAATCGGCCGTGATTGTGAAGACTACCGGCAGGGACTGATTTCCGCGCTGCGTCAGGATCCGGATGTGATTATGCTGGGGGAACTGCGGGATGAGGCCACTATCCGGCTTGCCCTGACGGCAGCGGAGACCGGGCATCTGGTGTTGAGTACACTTCACACCCGTGGTGCCATTGCGGCCATTGAACGGCTGACGGATGTATTCAGCGGCACGGAGAAAAGCCGGGTATGCAGCCAGCTGGCGGGCAGTCTGGTGGCGGTGCTGAGCCAGCATCTGGTGGCAAAGCAGGGGGGCGGGCGTTGTGCTCTGTTTGATGTGCTGATCAATACTCCGGCGGTGGCGAGTCTTATCCGTGATAATAAAGCGCATCAGATCGCGACCCATCAGCAGTCAGGTGCGCAGTCCGGGATGATGACAGAAGAGCAGTGTCTGCAATGGCGGCGCAGCAGGGGGGATATTGCCGGGGAAACGGGCGCAGTTCCGGCATGGTAAACAGTAGCATAGCGCGCCCGGTGTGAGGGATAATCAGCCGTAAAGCTGTTCGAACCAGCTTTCGAGGATAATCACGGCAGAGGCGGAATCTACCTTGTCTTTGCCGAGCGCACGGTAACCGCCGTCTGCAAACAGATTAGCGCGGGCTTCCACGGTGCTCAGGCGCTCGTCATGGAGTTCAGCGCGGATACCGAAACGCCCGTGCAGGCGGTTGGCGAATTTTTTCGCCTGACTGGTGACCAGCTGCGGTGTGCCATCCATGTTGAGCGGCAGGCCTACAACCACATAATCCGGCTGCCATTCGCGGAACACCGCGGCGATCAGTTCCCAGTCCGGGCTCCCCTCACGGGCTTTCAGCGCAGCCAGCGGACGGGCGGTGCCGGTGACGGTCTGACCGACGGCCACACCAATGCTTTTGGTGCCGAAATCAAAGGCAATTACAGTATTGCTGCTCATTATGCGTGTCCGGCCTGTTGTGCGATGGTGTAAATATTTACGCCGATACCGGCGGCCGCCTCACGCCAGCGGTCAGGCATCGGGGTGCGGAACAGCAGACGCTGACTGGCATCCGCCACCAGCCAGCTGTTTTCCATGATTTCCCGCTCAAGCTGACCGGCCGTCCAGCTTGAGTAGCCGAGTGTCATCAGGTAATGCTCCGGCTGCTCTGCAGTTCCCAGGGTTTCCAGCACGTCTTTCGAGGTGGTCAGAAACAGGTCATCCGTCAGACGGGTACTGGCAGCATATTCCTTGTCACCGGAGTGCAGCACGAAGCCGTGCTCTTCGGAAACAGGGCCGCCGACCAGAACCGGTTTCTCCAGCGACTGGTTTCCATCAGGGATGTCCGGGGAAATTTTCAGCTTTTGCAGAATTTTACCGACAGACAGTTGTTCGATAGGTTTGTTGATCACCAGTCCCATCGCCCCGTTTTCATTATGTTCACACAGATACACAACTGAACGCGCAAAATACGGATCATCCAGTGAGGGCATGGCAATGAGAATATGATGTTGTAAGTTCATAACCTTCTTTTCAGTCTGCCCGCAAACCGGAGAAAAGCGTCTGCGGGTGTGAGTGTACGGATACTGCCGGGGCTGTTACCGGCCGAGACGTTTTTCAATGGCATCCATCAGCATGCCGGTGACAGAAACGTCCGGTTGTGCGGCTTCAATTTCGCGGGCACAGGTCGGGCTGGTCACGTTGATTTCAGTCAGACGGTCGCCGATCACATCCAGGCCGACAAAAATCAGGCCTTTCTCTTTGAGAACCGGTGCCACGCTGCGGGCAATTGCCCAATCGCTCTCACTCAGCGGGCGTACTTCACCGTGACCACCGGCAGCAAGGTTACCGCGTGTTTCGCCTTTGGCCGGGATCCGGGCCAGGCAGTAAGGCACTGGTTCACCGTCCACTACGAGGATGCGTTTATCACCGTCTTTGATAGCAGGCAGGAAATTTTGTGCCATACAGAAAGTATGACCATGATTTGTCAGGGTTTCGATAATCACACCGACGTTCGGGTCATCCTGTTTCAGACGGAAAATAGAGGCACCGCCCATGCCGTCGAGTGGTTTGAAAATCACATCGCCGTGCTTCCGGTGGAATTCACGCAGACGCTGTGCACTGCGGGTGACCAGCGTGTCAGGGGTCAGATCAGCAAACCAGGCGGTGAACAGTTTTTCATTACAGTCGCGCAGGCTCTGCGGTTTGTTGACGATCAGGGAACCGGCACTTTCCGCGCGCTCAAGGATATAGGTGGCGTAAATGAATTCAGTATCAAACGGCGGATCTTTGCGCATCAGAATGACATTCAGTGTTCCCAGTGCGATATCCTGTTCGCTGCCGAACTGATACCAGTCTGCCGGATCTTCTTTCACCGTCAGTGTCCGGGTACGGGCACGGGCAACACCCTGATGCAGATAGAGGTCATTCATTTCCATATAATGGATTTCGTAACCACGGCGCTGTGCTTCGAGCAGCATCGCGAAACTGGTGTCTTTCCTGATTTTGATGGAATCGATAGGATCCATCACAATACCGAGCTTGATCATTTTTTCTCCTTAACCCAGATCGCCGAAACGCACCTGCAATGCAGTGATTGCAGTGAGCGCGGTGGTTTCTGTGCGTAATACACGCGGCCCTAATAATATGTCGGTGAACTGATGACCCGCGGTCATCGCAATTTCCTCTGCCGACAGCCCGCCTTCCGGGCCAATCAGCAATCGCACTTTAGCGGTTTCAGCGGGCAGTGTATTGATACTTTGTGATGCGCGCGGATGTAAATTTATCTTCAGTGCATCATCTGCTTCCGCACACCATGCTTCCAGGGATTGCACCGGGAGGATCTCGGGAATCACGTTACGTCCGCACTGTTCGCAGGCGGCGATGGCAATTTTCTGCCACTGCTGCTGTTTTTTGTCCAGCCGTTCACCATCCAGTTTAACACCACAGCGCTCAGAGATCAGCGGGGTAATAATCTGAACACCCAGTTCAACGGATTTCTGAATGGTAAATTCCATTTTTTCGCCGCGTGACATCACTTGTCCGAGGTGGATAGCCAGCGGGGATTCGCGGTTATCATCCTGTTCATCCGTTACACGGACGACCACACTTTTTTTGCTGATATCGGCAATTTCGGCATTAAAAATCCGGTTGGTACCGTTAAACAGGATCAGGGAATAGCCGGTTTTCATCCGGAGTACGCGGGCAACATGGTTAGCGCCGTCATCTGTCAGTTCAGTCACCATACCGGGCGTCAAAGTCCCGGGGTGATAAATGCGTGGGGTCCGCATGAAAATATCCTTTACGTTCTGCCGGCACGCCGCCGGTTTATATATATTGCTCCATAATAATAGAGGGAGGATCCTCACTGCAAGCATCAGCCGGGATCATAACCGTCCCGGGATGCTGTCAATATTGCGTGATGACCCGAAAAAAAATGTAATTCAGCGGTAATCAGGGAAAAAAACGTGTCTTTTCCGGAGCGGTCAGGCAGGCTGCGGGTATCGCAACAGGGAACGCGGCGGAGGACACATGGACTGGCTGATTATGGTTATCTGGGGATTACTTTTGCCGCTGCCGGTAAAAGCCGGGACGGAATATATTTTGCGGCATTATTATCAGTATCCGCAGCGATTGTCCGGCCGGTGGCTGTATCTGCACTGTCTGCTATCCGGCGTATTTATTGTGTTCTGGTCAGACGGGCAGGCAGTGCATATCTTGTTTCTGACACTGCTCTTTTTGTGTCTGGTGATGCTGTTTCATATTGATAACGCTGTGTTTTATCTGCCGGATAAACTGGTGTTTCCGGTGCTGTGGGGCGGGCTGCTGTTTCAGAATGAGGTGCAGTTGATTACTGTTTCTTCTGCGCTGTACGGGGTTATCGGCGGTTTTTTCCTGCTCTGGTTTGTGGCGGAAGGTTATGCATGGCGCCGGAAAAAAAGCGGGCTGGGAGGCGGGGATATAAAATTGTTCTCCGCAACGGGTGCCTGGGTGGGGGCGGAACAGCTCGCGCTGCTGCTGATGCTGGCGTGTGTATCCGCGCTGGTGGTGTACGGACTGCAATATTTTCGTCACCGCTGTAATCATCTCCCGCCATGCGGTACGCGCATCATTGCTTTCGGACCGTATTTAATTGCGGGGATGATTATGGTGATGGGGCTGATGTCAGGCAGCCGTTTTCAGTAACGGGATCAGCTTTTCCCAATGTGATTCCGCACCCAGTACCGCCTGGTTCGGAATGTGCTGAAATACGCCGTCTTCTTCCAGCAGCAGCGTCGGGAAGCCGCCGGTCGGGTTATGCACAAATAACTGACGGCTCTCACCGATATGCTGTTCAGTATTATCAGACTGAATATCGCTGATATCCAGCTTATCCGCCAGCTTGCGCAGGGTATCGCGGTTAAGCGGCAGCCCGTCCTGATAATAGGCTTTCTGACAGGCATCCAGCATTTCAATGCCTTTACCGGACTGCGCTTGCGCACAGAGGATCGCAGCAATCGGCGGCGCGGAATCCATCACCCACTCCTGATTTTTCAGCAGAGTGTAAAAGGCATCGGTAAACGGCTGTCCGGTCAGCTGAGTGATGCGCTGATTGTGATTCCGGATCATATCCCGCAGGCTGTCATCTGCCGGGCGGCGCTGTGAGCCGGTGATCATCCCGCCACCGTGCAGGGCGATAGTCACGCCCTGTTTATGTGCGGCCTGAATAAACGGCGCGATACCATAACACCAGCCGCAGAGCGGATCATATATATAGTGCAGTGTTTTTACGGACATCATGTTTTCCTTAAATCAGATTACTGCGGCCAGCGCATTTCGCCTTTGAGCACTTTGGCGCTCAGTTCCAGGCTTGATTCATCCGCCAGGGCCGGGTAAGCGGTTTTCAGTGTGCTGATCATCTGCTGTGAATCCTTACTCTCTTTCAGCGCAATTTCCGCACGGGTCAGATAATCTGCGGTAAAGGTAATGGCAGCCGGTGAAAAATGGCTGTTGCCGGTATAATGGCCCGGCACCACGGTTTCCGGATGCTTATCCTGCATACTTTTCAGTGACTGCTGCCAGTACTGGCGGGATTCCCGGGTTTGGGTATCCGCCAGCCAGACATGGATATTTTCCGATACCAGCACGCCTCCCATCACGGCAGACAATGACGGTACCCACACATAGCTGCGTTCCGGCGCCGGGCTGTCCAGTCCTTCAATCAGAATACTTTCCCCCTCCAGCATAATGCGATTGCCCTCTAACGGCTCAGGCACAATGATACTCTGCGGGGCATTCTCTTTCAGTACCGGTCCCCAGTAAGCCAGTTTTCCGTCTTTGCTCTCTTTAATCAGGGCAACGGTTTGCGGGGTGGCCACAATTTTAGCCTGCGGGAAGGCTTTTTTCAGTTCATCCAGCCCGAAATAGAAATCCGGATCAGAATGGCTGATATAAATGGTGGTCAGTGTTTTGCCGGTCGCCCGAATTTTATCAGCCAGTACCTGAGCATCATCTTTCTGAAACTGAGCATCAATCAGAACCACCTCATTTTTGCCGCTGATGATTTCCGAGGAAACCGGGAAGATACTTTTTTCGCCGGGGTTATACACTTCCAGGGACAGCGGGGCGGCGGCAGTAATAAAAGAGGCACCCATCAGTGCGCTGAATACCAGTGAGTTACGGATTGCAGAAGTCATAGTGTTATCCTTTTTGCAGGTGAGTCGTTAAGATGACGCTATAATAAGTTGCATAATCCGCCGGAAAAACCCCATAATCCGGTCTTCATTGTTGCATAAAACGGACAAATAAAATGGACAGGATCACTGCCGCTCAGGTTTTTATCGCCATTACCGAACAGCGCAATATGAGCAAAGCCGCAGATATGCTGGGTATGTCCCGTGCGATGGTCACACGCTATCTGGCCGAAATGGAAAACTGGGCCGGTGTACGGTTACTGAACCGGACCACCCGCAGCCTGACGCTGACTTCCGCCGGTGAAACCGTGCTGACACAAAGCCGGGAGCTGCTGTCACTGGCAACGGCGATTGCCCGTCCGGTGGTGACAAAAGATGAGGCTGTCAGCGGACTGGTACGGATCACCTGTGCTCAGTCACTGGCGATGGTGGCACTGTCGAAGGCGCTTGTGCAGTTCCGGGCCCGTTATCCGGCTATTGCGGTGGATGTGCAGGTTACAAATAAGGCGATCAGTCTGGTGGAGGAACGTATTGATCTGGGGATCCGTATTACCAATAATCTTGAACCGAATCTGATTGCGAAGCCGCTTTCCCGCTGTGATTCCGTAGTGTGTGCGGCACCGGCGTATCTGAAAAAGCACGGTTATCCGCCGTCCCCTGAAGCGCTCAGTGAGCTGACCTGCCTGACCTATAATTTTTACGGCCGCAGCCTGTGGCTGTTTGAACAGGATGATGAGGTGATTTCCGTACCGGTAAGCGGGACACTCAGTGCCAATGAATCCACTTTTCTGCTGGAAGCGACCCTGAACGGTGAAGGAATTGCATTGCAGCCTTATTGTTCGGTGTATGAGCATCTGAAAACCGGGCGTCTGGTGCGTCTGTTACCGGAATACCGGCTGCCTGCACTCGGGATTTACGGCATTTACACCAGCCGCGAGCATATGGCGCGGCCGCTGCGCCTGCTGCTGGATTTTCTGGCGGAGTGGTTTGCGCACTCGCCGGACTGGCTGCCGTATCTGCTGGATGAAAAAACTAACCGGTAACCTGCTTTAATTGCCGTAAAACAGACTGCATATGCTGACGGAAATGCGTAATAAAAATATCCGTCAATACTGAATGCGGTCTGTGCTGCGGGCGGATCAGGCTCACGGTGAACGGAATATCCTCACTGAACGGGCGGACACAAATTCCGCTGCAATCCATGGCGGTCAGCGGGTTAACGACAGATACCCCCAGTCCCTCTCTGACCATAGCACATACCGAGGCGGCACTGTGTGTCTCCATAATCATCCGCCGCGGGATCTGTTTTTCACTGAATAATGCATCGATTTTCTGCCGGTAGCTGTCCGCAACGGACAGACTGATAAAATTCTGCTGTGCAAAATCACCGGGTGTCAGTACCGCTTTGCTGCACAGCGGGTGAGATTCAGGGAGTACACAGACTTCACTGAGTGTGATCAGGGTTTCCTGTATTGTGCCGGGCGGCGTCAGCTGATGTTCTGTGATCCCGAGATCATAACGCTGAGCAGAGAGCCACTCTTCAAGCAGTGGTGACTCCTGCGGGGCGATTTCAAAATTCACATCCGGATACTGTGCATGAAATGCCCGGCAGACGGCGGGCAGTAAAGACTGAGCAAAGGCGGGCAGACAGGTGATCGCTAACTGAGCATGCTGAAAATGACGGATGCTCTCCGCTGCCCGGCTGATGCGCTCAAGCCCGTAATAAGACCGTTCCACTTCCTCAAATAACCGCAGCCCCTGTTCTGTCGGGTGCAGGCGGCCTTTGATACGGTCGAAAACACGGAACCCGAGGATTTTTTCGAAACGGGCAAGTTCACGGCTGACGGTCGGCTGAGACGTGTGCAGCAGTCGCGCGGCATCCGTCAGACTTTTTGTTGTCATGACCGCGTGGAAAATATCAATGTGACGCCAGGAGTAGTGTTCCATTATTCATCAAATTCATATCAGTAATGAATAGACTTTAGCAAATCAGATATTTTAAATCCCGCAGATTTTTTGTCACGATGGAAAAAAATGAGATCAGAATCAAAAAGGGCACAACATCATGACCATCGCAACCAAAACGCTCCGCGCCCCGTTTACTCCGGATGCCCTGCGCAATCTGGCACAGCAGTACGGCACCCCGCTGTGGCTGTATGACAGTGAGGTGATTGTCAGCCGTATTGCACGGCTGAATCGCTTTGATGTGATCCGTTTTGCGCAGAAAGCCAATTCCAACATTCATATTCTGCGTCTGATGCGTGAGCATGGTGTAAAGGTGGATTCTGTATCCGCCGGGGAAATCGAACGGGCACTGAAAGCCGGTTACAGCCCGGATGAAATTGTTTTCACGGCAGATATGATCACCGAAGAAACGCTGGATCGTGTGCTGGAACTCGGCATTGCGGTGAATACCGGCTCGGTGGATATGCTGCGTCAGATTGGTGCCCGTCGTCCGGGGCATCCGGTGTGGCTGCGTATCAATCCCGGCTTTGGTCACGGGCACAGTCAGAAAACCAATACCGGCGGCGAGAACAGCAAGCACGGGATCTGGTTTGCTGATCTCGGTGAAGCTCTGACGGAGATCCGCCACTATCAGCTGACATTAACCGGTATCCATATGCATATCGGTTCCGGTGTGGATTATGAGCACCTGGCGACCGTCTGTGATGCGATGGCCGAACTGGTAATCACCAATAATCTGGATATCCGTGCTATTTCTGCCGGCGGCGGATTATCGACCCCTTATCGCGAAGGGGATGAAATTATTGATATCGACAATTATTTCTCGCTCTGGGATGCGGCCCGGGCACGCATTGCCCGTCATCTCGGTCGTGATATCACACTGGAAATTGAGCCCGGACGTTATCTGGTGGCCGAATCCGGCATTCTGCTGGCACAGGTGCGGGCAGTCAAAGGAATGGGAAGCCGCCACTATGTGCTGGTGGACAGCGGTTTTAATGACCTGATGCGGCCGGCGATGTACGGCAGTTATCACCATATTTCGGTATTACCGGCAGCGGGAGAGCGGCAAAGCAGTGCTGTGCGGGAAACGATTGTGGCCGGGCCGTTATGTGAATCCGGTGATGTTTTTACCCAGTTGGAAGGCGGAATGGTGGTACCGCGTGCGTTACCTGAAGTCAGTGTGAATGATTTTCTGGTCTTTCACGATACAGGGGCTTACGGCGCATCGATGTCATCGAATTACAACAGCCGCCCGTTATTACCGGAAATCTTATTTACTGACGGGAAACCGAAACTTATCCGCCGCCGTCAGACAATTGATGAACTGATGGCATTGGAAATCACAGAATAATATATTATCCGTATCGTATCCGGCTGATACTGAAAATACCCGGGAGTAAAATCCCGGGTATTTTATTATATATACTCCCCATGAGTATATTGATGTTATTTACCCGTCACATAAAAATAACAACAGAATGATGATTGTTAACGTAATAACTGCATCCGGAGACAGTATTCCGGCAGAGTGTGACAGGTGTTATAAAATAGGTTTCCTGCCATAGTGTCGTTGCATTGTTCCCTTTATTATCCCTTTTGTTACTTTATTATTTATCACCGGCACAGTTTATGTATAACAGTATCGGTCAGTTTTTTCCGGGGACGTGTGTATTATGAATTTAATGCAGCCATTTGTATCAGAAAAATTAACGCTTAAAAATAAATTAGTTTATCCTCCGGTCAGAATAAAACGAGCCATTGACGGTTACGCTGATTACTTTCATCTGGCGCATTATATGTCTTTTGCTGTCGGACAGGTCGGACTGATTATTATGGAAGAGTGTGCGGTTACCGCTGACGGCCGTCTGGGAAGTGGTGCGCTGGGATTATATGAAGACGGGCATGTCACGATGCTGGCTCAGATTGTGGCGATGCTGCAAAATGAAGGCAGCAAAGTGGCGATTCAGCTCAATCATGCAGGCAGCAAGTCACGACTGGAATCCGGCAATATTATTCAGAATATTAATGCATTAACAGCAGAAGATATCACCGGGTTGTTTGACTGCTATACACGGGCTGCAGCGCGGGCAAATAACGCCGGATTTGATGCACTGGAAATTATGGCATCCCATGAATTTTTAATTTCTCAGTTTATTGACCGCCGGGCAAATCAGCGTACTGATAAATATGCCGACCCGGTTATTTTCCTGACGGAATTACTGACCGCAGTCCGTAAATCCTGGCCGGAAGATAAAGCGATTATTTTGCGTATCGGCACCCGCTATTGTGAAGAAGACAGTATTTTATTTACACAAAAAATTTTGCGTAATATTAATCTGCTTATCGATATTGTACATATATCCAATGGCGGCAGCCAGATGCACGGCACAAATAAAGGCACGGCCTATCAGCTGGAGGATACTAAGGCCATTAAGAAAAACTGTGAAAAACCGGTGATTGTTGTCGGTGGTATTCGTGACCATCAACTGGCAGACGATATATTAGAACATCAGTATGCAGATTTAATTGCAGTAGGCCGCGGATTATTACGCAATCCTAACTGGTATCTGGAATATTTACTGAAATATGATCGTAAATTAATTCCGCGTCCGTATATCCGGGCATTTCGCTGATAAAGTTAAAGGCAATGACAGGAAAGTATAATGGCAACATCAGTCATAAAACGTATTTTCAGTGCCGGTGTATTACTACTGTTCTTCAGTTGTGCCGGAGCAAAAGAAATCACTGATCTCGCCGGAAACCGGGTCACTATTCCGGATACAGTACAGCGGATTGCGGTTGTGCCTATCCCGTGGATGTCGATGATTTATGTGGTGGATGGTTCAGATGCCAAAATTACCGGGATGCATCCGTCAGCAAAAGAGGCTTACCGCAACAGTATTTTAAAAACACTGGCGCCCGGTATTGAAACAGCGAACAGCACCTTTGTGAATAAAGACTTCACCATTAACGGCGAAGAATTGGTCAGATTAAATCCGGATCTGGTGATTATCTGGGATTACCAGAAAGAGGAAAAAGAAAAACTGGATAAACTCGGTATCCCGGCGGTGGCAATCAGATACGGTGATTTGGATGATGTCAAAAACGGGATCAGGCTGCTGGGTGACATACTGGGCAAAGAGAAGCGTGCGGCGGATTTACTTGCCTTTTTTGATCGGCAGAGTCTGTCAGTGAACAGCGTAACGGGAGACGAAATCCCGGTGACTATTAGTGAAATGCCTTACGGAAAGCCGGGAATTCTGTATGTCAGAGATAAAAACCTGACTGTTGCCGGTAAAACATCGGTGAACAGCCTGATGATCAACCGTGCCGGAGGTATTAATGTGACAGATGATATCCCGGTTAAACCGAACTGGATAACGGTTTCGGCGGAACAGGTAATTCATCTGGATCCGGACATTATTATTCTGAGTCAGTTTGATTCATTTGTGCCGGAAGATGTGTACCGGAATACCGTTGGCTGGCAGGGAACAGAAACGATTTCAGCCGTGAAAAACAGACGTGTTTATAAAGCGCCAATCGGGATTTACCGCTGGGATGCCCCCGGGATAGAAACACCGCTGATGATGAAATGGATTGAAGCCAGGGTTAAGCAGAAACCGACAGATGATGCGGCAGTACAGCAGGATATCCGTCAGTTTTTTAAGCAGTTTTTTGATACCGATCTGACAGAGGCGCAAATGCGGGAAATTCTCAGTCTGGATGCCAATATGGCCGGTAACAGCAGTACAGAACAGTAATACAGCGCGGTAACGGCAGAGCAGAGGACTGCTCCGCCATGTTATTTATGCGCCGGGATTTTCACCTTTCCGGTAACGATGGGAATTGGCGTGTGATTTCAGGCCGATAATCTCCGGAGCAAACTCGTCCACATTAATTGAACGCAGGCGGCTGGCTTCAGCTTTGCGCAGGATATCTGCCTCTTCCGGTGTTACTTTTCCGTCCTCCAGTGCAACATCTGCCAGTTTATCCAGCCGGGTAAAATCAATATGCTTTTCGTTCAGGCGGCTCAGGCGGGCCACCAGAGGTTCGGCGGCCAGAATATCACTGAGTGCTGCATTGAGCAGCCCGTGCGGGTTATTGGGCTCCGGCGCCAGATATTGTCCGCGTCCGATTCTGTCGCGGGTGTCAGACGGTTCCTGCAACAAACGGGCAAGTTTGCTGTCCAGTTTATCTGACGGCGGACGGTGATGGCGGCCTGACGGGAAGACGGTCAGGCGCAGCAGGGCGGCCACTTTCCGGTCAGGGAAGTTGGTCAGCAGTTCATCCATGGCTTTTTCGGCTTCATACAGACAATCCTGAACTGCCCAGTGTACCAGCGGTAAGTCTGCCTGCGGGCGACCATCCTCATCAAAACGTTTTAAGGTGGCGGATGCCAGGTAAAGCTGGCTGAGTATATCACCAAGCCGGGCTGAAATTCGTTCACGGCGTTTTAAACTGCCGCCGAGTGTTGCCATTGAGATATCGGACAACAGTGCCAGATTGGCACTCAGGCGGTTGAGGTGCTGATAATAGCGGCGGGTGGCGTCCCGGAACGGTGACGGACTGAAATGTCCGCGTGAAAGTCCGAGCCAGAAACTGCGGGTGGCAGCAGTTAACACATGACCGGTATGGGCAAACAGCGCGTTATCAAAGTCATTCAGCCGGTTGTCTGTCGCTGCCGCCATTTCGGTCAGCACATACGGGTGACAACGGATAGCACCCTGACCAAAGATAATCATACTGCGGGTCAGGATATTGGCACCTTCGACGGTAATTGCGATAGGGGCGCCCTGATAGTTGCGGGCCAGGAAGTTGGATGGCCCGAGGCAGATACCTTTTCCTCCGGCAATATCCATGGCATCAATAATGGCGCGCTGCCCCCGGTGAGTACAGTGATATTTCACAATCGCGGACAGAACCGCCGGTTTCTCTCCCAGCATAATACCGGTGGTGATCAGTGTGGCGGCGGCATCCATCAGATAGGTATTCCCGGCAATACGCGCCAGCGGCTCCTCAATACCTTCCATTTTGCCGATAGGCATCCGGAACTGACGACGGATGTAAGAATAAGCACCAATTGCCATTGCTGCACTTTTCAGTCCGCCGGTGGCATTGGACGGCAGTGTGATGCCGCGCCCGACAGACAGACACTCCACCAGCATACGCCAGCCCTGTCCGGCCATCGCCGGGCCACCGATAATATAGTCAAGCGGCACAAAAACATCGTTACCGCGTGTCGGACCGTTCTGGAACGGCACGTTGAGCGGGAAATGGCGGGAACCGGTTTCAACCCCCGGGGTATTCACCGGGATAAGCGCACAGGTGATCCCGTATGAGGTTTTCTCACTGAGCAGCTTATCCGGGTCATACAGTTTAAAGGCAAGACCCAGAACAGTGGCGACCGGTGCCAGTGTGATATAGCGTTTATTCCAGTTCAGGCGTATCCCGATCACCTGTTCACCCTGCCATTCACCGGTGCAGATAATCCCGGTATCCGGAATGGCACCGGCATCAGACCCGGCTTCCGGGCTGGTCAGGGCAAAACAGGGGATTTCTTCCCCGGAGGCCAGTCCCGGCAGCCAGCGTTTTTTCTGTTCGTCAGTACCATAGTGCTGCAACAGCTCACCCGGTCCCAGAGAGTTAGGCACGCCGACAGTAATGGCCAGAATACCGGAAACTCCGGCGAGTTTTTGCAGTACCCGCGCCTGGGCATAAGCGGAGAACGCCAGACCGCCGTACTCTTTACGGATAATCATCGCGAAAAATTTATGTTCGCGCAGGAATTGCCATAATTCCGGCGGCAGATCGGCCAGTTCATGGGTAATTTCAAAATCATTGGCCATCCGGCAGGCTTCTTCTGCCGGGCCGTCGAGGAAAGCCTGCTCTTCCGCCGTCAGCTGCGGGGCCGGGTAGCTGTGCAGTTTCTGCCAGTCCGGCTGTCCGCGGAACAGGTCACCCTCCCACCAGGTGGTACCTGCATCTATTGCCTCTTTTTCTGTCTGCGACATTGGCGGCATCACTTTGCGGAACAGCAGCATCAGACGGCTGCTGAACAGTGCCTGACGGACGGGAGTGATCACAAAAGGCAGGAGAATCAGCAACAGCAGAGCGGTGGCAGTAAATGGCCATAAACGGAAGATATTCATGACGATACTGAACAGTATCAGTGTCATTGCACTGTACTTCAGGCTGACCCGGTGAAACGAGAGTAACCCGGTGACGGCGATAAACAGAATAATGCTGAGTAGTAACATGATGAACCTCCGTAAGCGGATATTCGTGTCAGCACAACATGATATAAGAGGTCTGACCTGTTGTGTTCAGATTTAGCGCAACGGCAGAATAACTTCAATGATTTCACATTTTATTTACAACTCAGCTCACAAAATTAGCAGAGCAAAATGTGTCTTATTTGCAGATGCCAAGGATTGTGACTTCTTTCACCGGGGCAGATCCGTTACACTCAGGACAGACAAATCCGATTCATTTTCAGGAGCCTATCTCTATGTACCAGGAACTTATCCGCGGTGAACTGACCGAAGCAGCGGCAACCCTTGATAACTTTTTGAAAGATGAGAATAATATTGATGCTATCCGCCGGGCTGCTGTCATGCTGGCTGATTCTTTTAAAGCGGGCGGCAAAGTGATGTCATGCGGTAACGGTGGTTCACACTGCGATGCAATGCATTTTGCGGAAGAACTGACCGGACGCTACCGTGAAAACCGTCCGGGCTATCCGGCGATTGCTATTTCAGATGTCAGTCACTTATCCTGCGTGAGTAATGATTTCGGCTATGAATATGTTTTCTCCCGTTTTGTGGAATCAGTCGGCCGTGAAGGGGATGTGTTGCTCGGTATCTCCACATCCGGTAACTCCGGTAACATAATTAAAGCTATTGAAGCAGCCCGCGCCAAAGGCATCAAAGTGATCACCCTGACCGGTAAAGACGGCGGCAAAATGGCTGGCAGCGCGGATATTGAAATCCGTGTTCCGCATTTCGGTTACGCGGATCGCATTCAGGAAATCCATATTAAGGTTATTCATATTCTGATCATGCTGATCGAAAAAGAGATGGTGAAATAACCGGATACAAACGGGAGCCTGAAAAAGCACTCTGCCGTCCGGTTGAGTGCTTTTTTATGCCATAAAGCCAGCCATATTCACCATAAGCATAAATCACCTTATATATAACCAAATTATCTAAAAGAATGATATTTCCGTGATTGTGAAACTATCGGATTGCGGGTAACAATAGTCCTCTGTTATCACAAAACCGGGTAAGGGAGAAAAGCAATGTGTGAATTGCTGGGGATGAGTGCAAATGTCCCGACTGACATTCATTTCAGTCTCAGTGGCCTGATCCCGCGCGGCGGCGAAACAGGGCCGCATAAAGACGGGTGGGGAATTACGTTTTATGAAGGAATGGGCTGCCGGACATTCAAAGACGCGCGTGCCTGCTGTAACTCTCCCGTTGCCCGTTTTGTCCGTGACTATCCGGTTAAATCCGAAGCAGTGATTGCCCATATCCGCCAGGCAAACCGGGGGGTGGTATCGCTGGAAAATACCCATCCTTTTACCCGCGAACTGTGGGGACGGAACTGGACGTATGCCCACAACGGGCAGCTCAGCGGCTATGAACATCTGCCGACCGGCTTTTTTACCCCGGTCGGCCAGACTGACAGTGAGCATGCATTCTGCTGGCTGCTGAATCAGCTGAAAGAAGAATACCCGCAGCCTCCGCAGGATTTGCAGACGGTATTCCGTGAGATTAAGCAACTGGCAGATGTGCTGCGGCAGTTTGGTGTTTTTAATATGCTGTTATCAGACGGCAGCTATGTACTGGCATACTGCTCCACCAATTTGCACTGGATCACCCGCCGGGCGCCTTTCGGCAGAGCCAGGCTGGTGGACAGTGATGTGGAGATTGATTTTTCGCAGCATACCAGCCCGGACGATGTGGTGTCTGTTATTGCCACACAGCCGCTGACCGGCAATGAGCAGTGGCAGAGAATCCGGCCGGGCGAAGCCGTTCTCTTTTATTACGGCGAACGGGATGGCTCTGTGTTCTGAGTCAGTAAGCCGGTTTCCTCTGCCGGTGCCGGTACAGCCGTGTGTGCGGCGGTCACATAGCGGCCGTTAATCACGGCAACCGCCGCCGGGATCTGATTCTCGGCAAAATACTGATAAGCCGGCTGTAACTGCTGCCAGAAGGCCAGATGTGAGGAATTCCGGTGGCGGTTCATATTCTCCGGCGTCATCCGGAAAGGGTAAATTGCAATATTCAGATCCGTCTGCCCGCCCAGCAGGGCACTCTCCACATAGCGGTAAATCTCATCAATATAGGCATCTGTCATGGCATAGCAGCCGACGGATTTGCAATCGCCGTGAACCATCAGATAATCCCCTGTATAGCCGTGCGCGCGGTCGAATTCGTTGGGAAAACCAAGGTTGATAGCTCGATAAAACCGACTGTTCGGGTTGAGCTGTGACAGACTGATACGGTAAAACCCCTCCGGACTTTTTAAATCACCGGTCAGTTGTTTTGGTCCCAGCCCGCCGGAAAACTGACAAACCGGGTAGCGTTTCACCAGTTTAAAATGTCCGTTATTTTCCCGCTTATAAAGTTCCAGCTCTTTTTCTTCTTTAAATATCTGTATAAATACCTGGCTGTTACGGACATCACTGACCGGCGCAATGAGCCATAATGACGCGGATTTTTCCGTGATTGCCGATGATTGTCCCGCAAAAAACAGCAGGCCAATCATCATAAAAATGATATGTCGCATTCTCAGTATTCAGGGTGGTAATTGGTTGGTGAAAAAAGTAACAACAGATTGCCATGATGCAGATAATTTGTGAATGGTTTCCTGTGAGAATAAAAACATTTGTTACAAATACTGTTGTGGTTAAAAAATAAACAGCAGTCGGTAAAGATGACTTAATTGTTCGGTAAAAGCGAGCTTTCAGTCTTTTTCTGATCACAATAATCCTATTTGCTTGAGCCAGGTCACTCGTTTCGCCGGACAGAATTGTTGTGAAGTGGTAAAATAATGAGGATCTGGTTTAAGCAAAATCGTGACATATATCGGAGAAAACAGCCCGGGGCGATAATAACGGCCCGGAGTGTTTTTATTGTTGAGTTGTCATACGCTGCTGCGGCAGTGATGGCGTGGGTTTAACAAAAACTTGTGCAAATTTTATGATTAAAATTAAAAAAGGACTCGACCTGCCAATCGCAGGAGCACCTGCTCAAGTCACAGAAGATGGCCCTTCAGTCCGCCACGTAGCGCTGCTGGGTGAGGAATACATCGGGATGCGTCCGTCGATGCTGGTTCAGGAAGGTGAATCAGTGAAAAAAGGACAGGCTCTTTTTGAAGACAAAAAGAACCCCGGTGTGATTTTTACCAGCCCCGCCTGCGGCCTGGTAAAAGCCATCAATCGTGGCGAGCGTCGTGTATTACAATCGGTGGTGATTGAGATACAGGGAGACGAGCAATTAACATTTGACAGTTATGACCGCCGGGATTTGCCGTCACTGACCCGTGAACAGGCAGAGAAAAACCTGGTGGCCTCCGGATTATGGACTGCGTTGCGGACACGTCCGTTCAGCCGCACTCCGGTATTAGGTTCTGTACCCGCCGCTATTTTTGTCACCGCGATGGATACCAACCCGCTGGCGGCCGATCCGGTGGTGATTATCCGCCGGGAACAAACCGCGTTTGATGACGGTTTACAGGTACTGAGTTGCCTGACGGAAGGGAAGGTTCATGTCTGCCACGGTATAGCTGACTTCGTAAAAGTTACCGATAACAATCGTGTCAGTTACACACAATTTACCGGCCCTCATCCGGCAGGTCTTGCCGGTACGCACATCCACTTTCTGGAGCCGGTCAGCGCAACGAAAACGGTTTGGTCACTGAATTACCAGGATGTCATCGCCATCGGTAAATTGTTCACGACCGGCTTTTTATATACTGACCGTGTTGTGGCTCTCGGCGGTCCGCAGGTGGAAAACCCGCGCCTGCTGAAAACCCGTCTCGGCGCGGATCTGTATGAACTGACGGAAGGGCAGCTGAAAGCCGGTGAAAACCGCATTATTTCCGGATCTGTCCTGTGGGGTGTGGCCAGTGATGATGCTCATCACTATCTGGGCCGTTTTACCACTCAGGTTTCCGTTCTGGCGGAAGGCCGTGAGAAAGAACTGTTCGGCTGGATTATGCCGGGTACAGATAAATACACCGTTACCCGTACCACACTGGGTCATTTCTTTAAGAAGAAACTGTTCTCATTCACTACGTCAATGAATGGTGGCGAACGTTCTATGGTACCAATCGGCAGCTATGAACGTGTGATGCCGCTCGACATTATGGCAACACATTTCCTGCGTGATCTGCTGGCGGGTGATACTGACAGTGCGCAGGCGCTGGGTGCGCTGGAACTGGATGAAGAAGATCTGGGGCTGTGTACCTATGTCTGTCAGAGTAAATATGAGTACGGCCCGGTGCTGCGTGACGTACTGACCAGGATTGAGCAGGAAGGATAATCATGGGTCTGAAAAAATTTCTGGAAAAAATCGAGCCGCATTTCGAACCGGGCGGAAAATTACAGAGATGGTACGCACTGTATGAAGCAGCCGCCACCATCTTCTATACCCCGGGGACAGTTACCCGCGGGCGTTCACATGTCCGTGACTCTATCGACCTTAAACGTCTGATGATTCTGGTCTGGTTATCCGTTTTCCCGGCAATGTTCTGGGGGATGTATAACGTTGGTAACCAGGCGATTCCTGTACTGCTGGATATGTACAGTGGTGCGGAACTTCAGCAGATAATTGCCGGTGACTGGCATTATCGTCTGGCGGAGCTTATCGGGGTATCCTTTACGCAGGATGCGGGCTGGGTCAGCAAAATGCTGTTCGGCGCTGTATATTTCCTGCCGATTTATGCGGTTGTTTTTATCGTCGGCGGCTTCTGGGAAGTTCTGTTTGCGATGATTCGCGGGCATGAAATCAACGAAGGTTTCTTTATCACTTCCATTCTGCTGGCACTGATTGTTCCGCCGACACTGCCGTTATGGCAGGCTGCGCTGGCTGTCACCTTTGGTGTGGTGGTCGCGAAGGAAATCTTCGGCGGTACAGGACGCAACTTCCTGAATCCGGCTCTGGCCGGTCGCGCTTTCCTGTTCTTTGCTTATCCGGCTCAGATTTCCGGTGACACAGTCTGGACTGCCGCTGACGGTTTCTCCGGCGCAACCCCGCTGTCACAGTGGGCTGTCGGTGGTGAGCATCAGCTGGTTAACACACTGACCAATCAGCCGATTTCCTGGATGGATGCCTTTATCGGTAATGTACCGGGTTCGATCGGTGAAGTTTCCACACTGATGATTCTGATTGGTGGTGCCGTCATTCTGTTTGCCCGTATCGCCTCTCTGCGTATTGTGGCCGGTGTGATGGCCGGAATGATTGCGATGTCCGCCGTCTTTAACATGATTGGTTCGGACACAAACCCGCTGTTTGCTATGCCGTGGTACTGGCATCTGGTTCTGGGTGGTTTTGCCTTCGGCATGATTTTTATGGCGACGGACCCGGTTTCAGCCTCATTTACCGACAAAGGTAAATGGGCTTACGGGATCCTGATCGGGGTGATGTGTGTCCTGATCCGTGTGGCAAACCCGGCATATCCGGAAGGGATGATGCTGGCTATCCTGTTCGCCAACTTATTCGCCCCGTTATTTGATTATCTGGTGGTTCAGGCAAACATTAAGCGGAGAAAAGCACGTGGCTAATGAAAAAACGAAAAACAAGGACAGTGTCGCAAGAACGTTTATCGTTGTCTTCGTCCTTTGCCTTGTGTGTTCGATAGTCGTTGCCGGTTCTGCTGTGGGACTGAAATCCACGCAGCAGGCACAGATTATGCTGGATAAGCAGCGTAACATTCTGGATGTGGCCGGGTTACTCACGCCATCCATGCCGGCGAACGAAATCGACGAAGTCTATAAAAAATTCATCAGAGCAAAAATGGTGGATTTAAAAACCGGCCGGATGACTGACAGTTCCGGAAAATACGATCTCAACGATGAACTGCGCAGTGATGAGACCAGTATTGCGCTGTCACCGGAAGAAGATCTGGCGAAAATCCGCCGCCGTGCCAACAGCGCGGAAATTTATCTGGTACAGAATGAGCAGGGTGAAACCAGCAAGATTGTTCTGCCGGTTTACGGTTCCGGTCTGTGGTCTGTGATGTATGCCTTTATCGCGATTGATGTTGACGGTATCACCTCCGAAGGGATCAGTTACTACCAGCACGGTGAAACCCCGGGGCTGGGCGGTGAGGTGGATAACCCGCAATGGCGTAAACAGTGGATTGGTAAAAAGCTGTTTAATGAAGAAGGCATGCCGGCTATCAAAATTGTCCGCAGCGGCTCCACTGACAGCCCGTATGGCATTGATGGTTTATCCGGTGCGACACTGACCTCAAACGGCATCCAGCATATGTTTGATTTCTGGCTGGGTGACAACGGTTTTGGCCCGTTCCTGAAAACAGTACGCGAAGGAGCGTTGAATCATGGCTGATAGTAAAGAAATTAAACGCGTTCTTCTCGGACCGTTATTAGATAACAACCCGATTGCCCTCCAGGTTCTGGGGGTGTGTTCAGCACTGGCGGTGACAACCAAACTGGAAACCGCACTGGTCATGACCATCGCGGTAACCCTGGTAACCGCATTCTCCAGCATGTTTATCTCGATGATCCGTAATTTTATTCCCGGCAGTGTGCGGATTATCGTCCAGATGGCGATTATCGCCTCACTGGTTATCCTTGTTGATCAGATTCTGCGGGCTTATGCCTATGGCATCTCCAAACAGCTTTCCGTGTTCGTCGGCCTGATTATTACCAACTGTATTGTAATGGGTCGTGCGGAAGCATATGCGATGAAAGCGCCGCCGCTTGAAAGCTTTATGGATGGTATCGGTAACGGGTTAGGTTACGGTGTGATCCTGCTTCTGGTAGGCTTCTTCCGTGAACTGATTGGCTCCGGCAAACTCTTTGGCGTCACCGTGCTGGAAACGTTACAGAACGGCGGCTGGTATCTGCCGAACGGCCTGTTCCTGCTGGCACCGAGTGCATTCTTTATTATCGGGATGCTTATCTGGGGGATCCGTACCATGAAACCGTCACAAATCGAGGAGGATTAAGATATGGAACATTATATCAGTCTCTTTGTGCGGGCGGTGTTCATTGAAAACATGGCACTGGCCTTCTTCCTCGGGATGTGTACCTTCCTGGCGGTATCCAAAAACGTCAAAACGGCGTTTGGGCTCGGGGTGGCAGTTACCGTGGTGCTGGGGATTTCTGTTCCGGCAAACAACCTGGTGTACAACCTGCTGCTGCGCGACGGCGCACTGATGGAGGGGGTGGATTTAAGCTTCCTGAACTTTATTACCTTTATCGGGGTTATTGCAGCGCTGGTACAGATTCTGGAGATGATTCTGGATCGCTACTTTCCGTCACTGTATAACGCGCTGGGGATCTTCCTGCCGTTAATCACCGTAAACTGTGCGATCTTTGGTGGTGTGTCCTTTATGGCGCAGCGCGACTACAACTTTACGGAGTCTGTGGTTTACGGTTTCGCTTCCGGCATTGGCTGGCTGCTGGCGATTGTGCTGATGGCCGCTATCCGCGAGAAGATGAAATACTCTGACGTACCGGCCGGCCTGAAAGGGCTGGGGATCACATTCGTGACCACCGGACTGATGGCTCTGGGCTTTATGTCCTTCTCCGGCGTACAGTTATAAGGGTGAAACGCAATTATGGAAATCGTTATTTTAGGCGTGGCAATGTTTACCCTGATTGTTCTGGCGCTGACCGCGTTGATTTTGTTCGCAAAATCAAAACTGGTGAACACAGGGGACGTTAATATTGAAGTGAACGGCGATGCGGAAAAAAGTTTCGACGCACCTGCCGGTGATAAATTACTGAATGTGTTGTCCGGTCAGGGAATTTTTGTTTCTTCTGCTTGTGGCGGCGGCGGAACCTGCGGCCAGTGCCGTGTGAAGATCAAAGAAGGCGGCGGCGATATTCTGCCGACAGAAATGTCGCACATTAACAAGCGTGAAGCACGTGAAGGCTGCCGTCTGGCGTGCCAGGTGAATGTGAAGCAGGATCTGAAAATTGAGCTGCCGGAAGAAATTTTCGGGGTGAAAAAATGGGAGTGCGAAGTTATCTCCAATGATAACAAAGCAACGTTCATTAAAGAGTTAAAACTGAAAATTCCTGACGGTGAAAGTGTACCGTTCCGTGCCGGTGGTTATATTCAGATTGAATGTCCGCCGCATGTGGTTCGCTATGATGAGTTTGATGTACCGCAGGAATACCGTGAGGACTGGGATAAATTCAATTTATTCCGCTATGTCTCTGACGTGAAGGAACCGACCGTCCGCGCTTACTCCATGGCGAACTATCCGGAAGAGCACGGCATTATCATGCTGAACGTGCGTATCGCCACACCACCTCCGCGTGTGCCGGATGCGCCTCCGGGCATTATGTCCTCTTACATCTGGTCACTGACATCGGGTGATAAAGTGACAATTTCCGGGCCGTTCGGGGAATTCTTCGCGAAAGAAACGGACGCGGAAATGATATTTATCGGCGGTGGTGCGGGGATGGCACCGATGCGTTCGCATATCTTCGATCAGCTTAAGCGTTTGCATTCCAAACGCAAAATGTCTTTCTGGTATGGTGCGCGTTCAAAACGTGAAATGTTCTATGAAGAGGATTTTGACCAGCTTCAGGCTGAGAATGAAAACTTCACCTGGAACGTGGCGTTGTCTGATGCCCTGCCGGAAGATAACTGGGACGGATACACCGGGTTTATTCATAATGTTCTCTATGATCATTACCTGAAAAACCATCCGGCACCGGAAGATTGTGAGTTCTACATGTGCGGGCCGCCAATGATGAACGCCGCCGTGATCAAGATGCTCAAAGATCTGGGTGTGGAAGACGAAAATATTATGCTGGATGACTTTGGCGGCTGATTTCTGCCTTTGTCATAACGAAACTGCGCCCACACCTGTGGGCGCAGATGATCTGAATTCAGACTGGATTGTGTATGGTAAAAATAAAACGGGCTTTCCTGCCGCTGGCACTGATGGCATTGTTACTGAGCGCGTGTGGTGATAACACACCGGAAACACAGCAGGTGACCCTGAACGGTAAAACGATGGGCACCTATTATGCGGTAAAATATGTCGCTGATCCGAAAGTGTTGTCTGCGGAATCAGTACAGAAAGGCATTGATGTGGTGCTGGAAGAGGTAAATGATCAGATGTCGACCTACCGGCCGGATTCTGAACTCAGCCGCTTTAATCAGAGCCGTGACGTGAATACGCCGTTTCCGGTATCTGCCGCGACCGCAAAAGTGGTTCGTGAGGCTATCCGTATTAATCAGCTGACAGATGGTGCGCTGGATGTCACAGTCGGCCCGCTGGTAAATTTGTGGGGATTTGGTCCGGAAGGGCGTGTGACACATGTGCCGACAGAGCAGGATATTGAAACCCGCCGTCAGTGGACCGGAATTGATAAACTGAAAGTTGAAGGTAATAATCTGATTAAGACCGTGCCGGAACTGTATGTGGATCTGTCCTCAATAGCAAAAGGCTACGGGGTGGATGCGGTAGCCGAATATCTGGAATCACAGAATATCCGCAATTATATGGTGGATGTGGGCGGTGAAGTCCGGACTCAGGGTATCAACGGTAAAGGTAAACCGTGGCGTATTGCGATTGAAAAGCCTTCATCACAGGGGCTGAGTCAGTCTGCACAGGAAATCATTGAACCGGGTAATGCCTCAGTGGCAACATCCGGAGATTACCGGAATTATTTTGAAGAAAATAATGTCCGTTATTCACACACTATTGATCCGAAAACAGCACGACCGATTAATCATAATCTGGTATCAATTACCGTTATTGCGGATAACTGCATGAGTGCGGATGGTTTTTCTACCGGGCTGAATGTGCTCGGGCCGGAGCGTGGCCTTGAAGTGGCCAATGCACAAAATATCCCTGTTTTTATGATTGTAAAAACAGATAAAGGATTTGAAGAACGTTACAGTGAGGCATTTAAGCCCTATCTGCAGCAAAAATAAAAGGGGGTGGCTGATATGATGATTAAAGTATTTATCGCAACCTTTATCCTGTTTCTGGTTGCATTTCTCGGGATGTCTCTGGGCTATATTATTAAGCGCAAGAGCATTCAGGGGAGCTGCGGAGGGCTGAGCAGTATTGGTGTCGAAAAAGTTTGCGACTGTCCTGAACCGTGCGATGCCCGGAAAAAACGAATGGCACGGGAAGCTGTTCGTGAAGAAAAACTGAATAAAAATAGAATTGTATAGAATATTATGATATAGCAAAAGGCGCTTTAAAGCGCCTTTATTCATTAATACAGGGGCAGTAATAACGAATTAATAATAACGGTAATCCGATGTCACAATCGCGGTATTTATCACAATAATATTATTGGTTTTTTTCCCTTCAGAGATACTTTGCCAGAGTGCTTTTTCACAATTTCCGTAAGTATCAGTCTGCTGACAAACATAGATTGTTTTTACCCGGCCCAGAGGTGTGTGTTGTATCTGTGTCTGCCGGATAACCTGACCGTCATCATTATATGCAAATTCATAGTTCAGCTGAGGCAGACCGTTACCTTGTGAAATAATCGCATTTATTTGCCGATCCTGACGCCAGTCATAACGGATTTCACCAATGGTGTCTGCGGAATCACCTTTTGACACGGCCTGTGCGATTAAACCATCCTCATAAAGAAAATCAGTTTCCATCCGGGATTTGGGTGAGTTTCCGCCACTGTTGGTTTCAGATTCGGCATGGACGATTTGCTTTTGATTGTCATAGAAAAGATGGCTGCGGCCCTTAATAAGGGTAACAGGTGCTTTTCCGCTGTCATGCAATTGTGACGAGAATAATAAAGTATAACCTTGTTCCGTCTTCTGACCTTCGGAATACATCCGGTTTTGCAGGCCGGGATAGCGTTCAGTGACTTCCAGCGAAAAGTAGCTCAATTCACCACACGGGGTCAGGTCATATTGCCCGTTAATAATAATATTGTTGTTTTTGTTGTCCGGGGAATGTGCTGTGGTGATGACAGATTTTACCGGGCCGTTAATCATACCGGCACCCAAAATAATTAAGTTACTGCTGCGTGTTTCATCTGAATACAGACTGCAATCTGCGTAAGAATAAATACTGAATAACAGAAAAAATAATCCCATAAAAATAACAGGGGATTTTTGTGGTGAATTTAAATCGAAAAATAGGTTACTTATCACCGTATGGCCTCCCGGATGTATCTTATAGTTATAACAAAAATGGCCAGATAAATAAATTACTATAATCAATTAGATTGCGTTATGTTATAAAATATTATGTAAGGATTACGAAGTAAATTGCAGAAATTGACGTAACATATTAAATAAGAGTGATATTCACAATGTATGAAATATCACTCTTATTTTTCAGAGCCGAAAAATTACCAGGTAATAATACTCTGATTAATTATTTTATTTTCATATTCAGCAATGAGTCAACCATCACGCCATCTGCGCCTAACTCTGTTGCCAGCTGTAAATCTGCCGGTGTTTTAATACCGAACAGGACAACCCGGTTTTTATTATTTTTACGGAAACAGTCCATTGCAGCTTTATCCCAGGTCAGTACAACCGGAGAGCGTGCTTCACCCAGCGTAAAAGTTTCAACCACATCCACGTTGCGGTGCAATTCGAAACCATACCAGCGGGGTTGCGGTTGTCTGTCAGGTCACAAGTGTGTCCGAGCAGGCTGTCTGCCAGCATATTACGGGTGGTATCACGGCTTTCAAACACGGGGATTGATTGCGGAAGGGCGGTAAGATAATCCTGACTGGTTGAATAGACCCGGATACGGTTTTTAGCGTTATGGCGGGTCAGTACCGCGTCCAGCTGCTGTGCGAAAACAGCCGGTGAGGCATCCGGGGATTTGATATCGAGGTAGAAAAAGGTGTCAGGGTAACGACTCAGTACCGCATCCAGTGACGGAACAGCGGCGTTGATATGCGTTTTATTTTTCTGATTGTAGTCGCGTGCCGCATCAGTTTGTGCCAGCTCTGCGGCAGTGTAACCGGAAACCGGACCGGTTTTGTCTGTCAGGGATTTCAGGTCAGAGGGGCGGTATAACACCACCTGGTTATCTTTTGATAACTGAAGGGTGATCCAGATGGCTCCCGCTTTGTTACTCAGTGCCTTATCGATGGCATAAAGGGTATTTTCAGGGGCATCCGCAGTGGCGGCGCGGTGGGCAATAATTTGTGGTGCTGCGTGGGTTGTCATAACAATGCAACTCAGGAAAAGGGCAGAAAGTATTTTTTTCATAATCCGTCCGTCAGTAAAGAAAGAGATCTGTTGTGATGTCACGCTGCTGTTTTACCGGAGTAACATGACGACCGGATGTAATCACAGAAAAAAAACACAAACTTGCAAATTTCAGCCCGCAAATTGATGTGATGAATAATTAGTGCATTAATCGATTTGAATTACAATGAATTTGACTGTATATTTAAACAGTGATATTGGTTGGCAGGAGAGGCGGATGCGTAAAATCATTCATATTGATATGGATTGCTTTTATGCGGCGATTGAAATGCGCGACGATCCCCGTCTGCGCGATATTCCGCTGGCTATCGGCGGCAGTTCTGAGCGGCGCGGTGTGATTGCAACCGCCAATTATCCGGCGCGGCGTTTCGGGGTTCACAGTGCGATGTCGACGGCAAAAGCACTGTTGTTATGTCCGCATCTGAAAGTGATCCCGGGGCGGATGGAGTTGTATAAAACCACCTCCCGCCATCTGCATACTATTTTCGCCCGTTATACCTCACTGATTGAGCCGCTGTCACTGGATGAGGCCTACCTTGATGTGACGGACAGCCCGCAGTGCCGGGGCTCTGCCACACTGATGGCAGAAGAGATCCGCAGAACCATCTTTACCGAACTGGGCCTGACCGCATCTGCCGGCGTGGCACCGGTAAAATTCCTTGCAAAAATCGCCTCTGATTTGAATAAACCAAACGGGCAATACATTATCACACCGGAGCAGGTAACGGATTTCGTGTTGTCACTGCCTTTGCGCAAAATTCCCGGTGTGGGAAAAGTGACGGCAAAACGTCTGGCCGACCTCGGGCTGGAGACCTGCCGGGATGTTCAGCATTATGATCAAATCACGCTGCTGAAACAGTTCGGAAAATTCGGTCAGATAATCTGGCAGCGCAGCCACGGTACAGATGAGCGGCCGGTTTGTCCGGACAGAGAGCGGAAATCTGTCGGTGTTGAGCGGACACTGGCAGAAGATATCGCCTCGTGGGGTGAATGTCAGACCATTATCGATGAATTGTTTCCGGAACTGGAGCGCCGTCTGACAAAGGCATCACCGGATCTGCGGATCGCTCGCCAGGGAATCAAGTTCAGATTTGCTGATTTTCAGCAGACCACACAGGAACATGTTCATCCGGTGCTGGATAAGGCGGATTTACTGAAAACGGCGGAACTGGCCTGGGAGAGCCGCCGGGAAGGGCGCGGTGTACGGCTGGTGGGGCTGCATGTGACACTGCGGGATCCGCAGGTGGAGCGGCAGTTGCTGCTGGGATTCTGAACCCGGATGCAAAAACGGCGGGATAACTATAATTATCCCGCCGTCCGGCTGAATGAAGCTGTTACGCTTTTTCAGGGATCGCTTTTAAGATAGCGGTCAGTAACTGCCAGTACTGTCCGACGCTTTTGATATGCACCTGCTCATCCGGAGAGTGAGCGCCGGTGATGGTCGGCCCGATAGAAACCATGTCCATGTCCGGATACGGTTTTTTGAATAAACCGCACTCAAGACCGGCGTGGATCACCATAATGTTCGGGGTTTTATCAAACAGTTGCTGATAGGTTTCGCTGACCAGATGCATGACCGGGGAGTCAGCATCCGGCTGCCAGCCGGGATAACCGCCTTCGGCAACAATATCCGCACCGGACAGTGCCGCCAGAGAGGTCAGCATGCTGACTACGGAGGATTTACCGGATTCAATCAGGGAGCGTACCAGGCAGATAATCTGCACACGGTCGTCACTCATTTTCACCACACCAACGTTCAGTGACGTTTCGACCACACCCGGTACCACATCACTCATGCGGATCACGCCGTTCGGCATCACATTGAGCATATTGATAAAACGGGACTGCACATCAGCGGTCAGCACGCCCTGAGAAGAAGTTGCGGCTTCCAGGGTCACCACCAGGTTTTTCTCTTTCTGAGCCAGTTCCTCTTTGAGCAGTGCTTCAAAGGTCTGTGCCAGTGATTTCAGCTGTGCGGTTTTATCTGCCGGAACTGCCAGGGTAATGTGGCCTTCGCGCGGAATCGCATTACGCAGCGTACCGCCCTGAAAATCAATCAGACGTGCACCGAGTTCTGCGGCGTGACCGGCCAGGAAACGGGCCAGTAATTTGTTGGCATTACCCAGACCCAGGTGTATATCGCCGCCGGAGTGTCCACCTTTGAGACCTTTGAGGGTCAGGGTGAAGGTGCTGTAACCTGCCGGAACGGCTTCACGGGCCAGCGCCAGGGTGGTGGTGACGTCAATACCGCCCGCACAACCCATATAAATTTCACCTTCTTCTTCAGAGTCAGTGTTGATCAGAATATCAGCCTGTAACCAGCCCGGCTGAAGACCGAATGCGCCGTCCATTCCGGCTTCTTCTGTCATGGTCAGCAGAACTTCCAGCGGGCCGTGTTTGACAGAATCATCAGCCAGCACTGCCAGCGCGGATGCCATACCGATGCCGTTATCCGCACCTAATGTGGTGCCTTTCGCAGTCACCCAGTCGCCGTCGATATAAGGCTGAATCGGATCTTTTTCGAAATCGTGTGCTGTATCATTATTTTTCTGCGGCACCATATCCAGGTGTGCCTGCAGAACGACCGCTTTACGGTTTTCCAGGCCTTTGCTGGCCGGTTTGCGGATCAGGATATTACCGGCGTTGTCGCGTTCGGCGTGGAATTCCTTTTCTTTTGCCCATTCAATAATATGTGCAGCCAGTTGCTCTTCGTGGTAGGACGGGTGAGGAATAGAGCAGATTTTGGCAAAAATATCCCACAGCGGCTGCGGAAATAATTGTGATAGTTCTTCAGACACGTTCGATCTCCTGTTACTGCATTTTTCATTATAAGGGGAAGGATACCCGAAGGCGGCCGGTAACGCTGTTTAAAATGAGCGGTCGCGAATATCCGATGTCCGGAGAATAGCAAATTCTTACACAAAGTGCGTGTGTCATAACAGGGAATTATGATGAATTTGTCAGATGCTCTGGTCTTTGGCGGCTCAAATCACTATAATCCCGCGCAACCTTTTTTCCGCAAAAAAGACTCTTTTCTGTAAATCATCAAGCCGGGATCAATCTGATATGAGCGAAAAATACGTCGTAACGTGGGATATGTTGCAAATGCATGCCCGTAAACTGGCACAGCGTTTAATGCCAACCGAACAATGGAAAGGCATTATCGCCGTAAGCCGCGGTGGTCTGGTGCCGGGCGCCTTACTCGCTCGTGAACTGGGTATCCGTCATGTGGATACTGTCTGCATTTCCAGCTATGATCATGACCATCAGCGCGATATGAAAGTCCTGAAAAAAGCCGATGGTGACGGCGAAGGATTTATCATTGTTGATGATCTGGTGGATACCGGCGGTACTGCTCAGATGATCCGTGATATGTATCCGAAAGCGCATTTCGTCACTATTTTTGCCAAGCCGGCCGGACGTCCGCTGGTTGATGATTATGTGGTTGATATTCCGCAGGATACCTGGATCGAACAGCCATGGGATATGACCGTCAGCTTTGTTAAACCAATCTGTGATCAGTAAGCGAATACCATGACACAACAGAACCTGTCAGAGAAACTGTTTAAGCCGAAAATCAAACACCCTGAGACATCCGCGCTGGTGAACTTTACCCGTTCCGGTATGAAGGAAGTTAAAGGGAGCGTCCTGAGCGGATGTACACATCCGGGCTGGTATCGCATGATTAACCGCTTAATGTGGGCCTGGCGGGGGATCCCGCCACTGGAAACCGAAGAGGTTCTCAGCCGCATAGCGGCATCCGATGCTCCCCGCAGTGATGATGCACTGCTGGATACAGTGATTGGCTACCGCCGCGGTAACTGGACTTATGAATGGTCTCAGCAGGCGATGTTGTGGCAGCGTAAAGCGCTGGAATTTGAATCCGGCGAAAAAGCCTGTGAAGCCTGGCTGCTCGCCGCAAATCTGTACAGTATTGCGGGATATCCTCATTTAAAAGGGGATGAGCTGGCGGATCAGGCTACCGTTCTGGCAAATCAGGCGTATGAAAACTCCGCCCGGTTTGCCGCGTATGAACTGAAAAAAATTGAATTCAAAATGGAGAGCGGCGGAAACATCTGCGCTTTCCTGCATCTCCCGCCGGGAAAGGGCAGTGCATTTCCGGTAGTGATGATGTGCGGCAGTCTGGATAATCTGCAAAGTGATTATTGCCGCTATTTCCGTGATTATCTGGCTCCGCAGGGCATTGCACTGCTGACGCTGGATATGCCGTCAATCGGTTACTCCTCAAAACAGACCTTAGGCCAGGAAAGCAGCCTGATGCACCAGCAGGTGCTGGATCAGCTGCGTAATGTGCCGTGGATTGACCACACCCGCGTGGCGGTGATAGGGCTGCGTTTCGGTGCCAATGTGGCAATGCGTATGGCATACCTGTCCGCAAATCAGCTGCGGGGAGCCGTATTGTTCGGGCCGGTGGTGCATGAGCTGTTTGTCAGCCCGCAGCGGCAGGATAAAATTCCCGGCATGTATATGGATGTGCTGGCCAGCCGTGCTGCGGCACGCTGTACTGATCCTGATACCGTCCGCACCCGGCTCGGCTGCCTGTCTCTGAAAAATCAGGGGCTGCTCGGCCGCCGCTGTTCACTGCCGGTACTGAGTATGTGCTGGAAAGAGGATGAATTCAGTCCGAGAAGTGAATCGGAACTGATTGTCCGATCCAGTGTTGACGGTAAGCTGCTGGAATTTGGGCAGACACCGGTTTTTGACACTTTCCATAAATCGCTGGATGAAGCGACCCGCTGGCTTACCGGAATTTTATCCTGAACAGCATAAAAATCATTGATAATTCCTGCCTGTTTGCTACAACTAAGCCTTCGCTGAAAGGAGGCTTAATGATGGCACTGGTTTCAGATTACACGCGTGGCAGATTGCTGCGATGTTTTACTGCATTGGGTCCGTATATCCGTGAGCAGCAGTGTCTGGAAGGGCAATATTTTTTTGACTGCCTGGCGGTGTGTGTGAATGCGGGTGTTGCGCCGGAAAAACGTGAATTTTTTGGCTGGTGGCTGATATTGACCCCGCAGGAAACCGGGTTTGTTTCTGAATACCATACCGGGGTATTTGATAAAAAAGGGCTCTGGCAGAAAAAAAACCTGTCTGATAACGGGATCCGCGATGCGGTGAGCAAAACACTGACTGATTTTTATCCCCGCTTACAGGCCGTTCTTCAGGAACTGGGCCTGTCCCTGACCCCGTCACCGGAATCGCCTCCCCCCGGAAAGCAGCCGGATTAATGTCCGGTTTTGCGTTATGCCTGTTGGCATCGCGCGTGTCACCTGTTAAAACAGGTCATCTTTTCTTATCCCGCAAAATAATGGTAGAACGCAATGAATAGCAGCCAAACGCTGGTTGTCAAACTGGGCACGAGTGTGCTGACCGGCGGATCACGACATTTAAACCAGGCCCGGATTGTTGAACTGGTCCGGCAGTGTGCGCAGCAGTATGAAAAAGGGCACCGTATTATTATTGTGACATCCGGGGCGATTGCCGCTGGGCGTGAGCACCTCGGTTACCCGGAACTCCCCGCCACCATTGCGTCCAAACAGCTGCTGGCTGCCGTTGGTCAGAGCCGCCTGATCCAGTTGTGGGAACGTCTGTTCTCTATTTACGGCATCCACATCGGCCAGATGCTGCTGACCCGTGCGGATATGGAAGATCGCGAGCGTTTCCTCAATGCCCGTGACACGCTGACTGCGCTGCTGGATAACGGCATTGTACCGGTCATTAATGAAAACGATGCGGTTGCCACAGCGGAAATCAAAGTCGGGGATAACGATAACCTCTCCGCGCTGGCGGCGATTCTCGGCGGTGCGGATAAACTCCTGCTGCTGACCGATATTGAAGGGCTGTATACCGCCGATCCCCGCAGTAACCCGGATGCCACCCTGATTTCGGAAGTGCATGATATCAGTGATGAACTTCGCAGTGTGGCGGGTGACAGCGTGTCCGGACTGGGCACCGGCGGAATGGCCACCAAACTTCAGGCCGCAACCGTTGCAGGCCGTGCGGGGATCGATGTCATTATTGCCGCCGGTGATCGTGCCGGGGTGATTTGTGATGTCATTGATGATATTCCTGTCGGCACCCGTTTCTTCGGGAAAAAAGCACCGATGGAAACGCGTAAGCAGTGGATCTTCGGGGCACCGCCTGCCGGAGAGATCATTGTGGATGACGGCGCGGAGAAAGCACTGAAGGATAAGGGCAGTTCTCTGCTGCCGAGTGGTATCAGAACCGTGAACGGCAATTTCTCTCGCGGTGAGGTTGTCCGCATCCGCGCTCTGAACGGCCGGGACCTGGCACACGGTGTCTGCCGTTATAACAGTGACGCGCTGCGCCTGATTGCCGGACGGCAGTCACAGGAAATCAGCACTATTTTAGGTTATGAATACGGCGCAGTGGCTGTCCACCGCGACGATATGATTGTCAGTTAAGGATATCAGCATATGTTAGAACAAATGGGTAAAGCGGCCAAAGCCGCCTCCTGGGCACTGGCTCAGCTTTCCGCAAAACAGAAAAATCAGGCACTGACCCGCATTGCCGATCTGCTGGAACAGAATAGTGCACCGATCCTTGCTACCAATGAACTCGATATCGCCAAAGCCCGTGAGCAGGGCATATCAGAGGCGATGCTCGATCGTCTGCTGCTGACACAGGCGCGTCTGGAAAGTATTGCTTCTGATGTGCGCAAAGTGTGTCAGCTGGCGGATCCGGTCGGGGAGGTGATCGACGGTGGTGTGCTGGAAAGCGGGCTGCGTCTTGAACGCCGCCGTGTGCCGCTGGGCGTGGTCGGTGTGATTTATGAAGCACGCCCGAATGTGACGATAGATGTTGCCTCTTTGTGTCTGAAAACCGGTAACGCGGTGATTTTGCGCGGCGGCAAAGAAACACACAACACTAATGTGGCAATGGTCAGTGTGATCCAACAGGCTCTCAGTGAGTGCGGTCTGCCGCAGGCGGCGATTCAGACCATTGATAATCCGGATCGCACACTGGTAAATGAATTGCTGAAAATGGATCGCTATGTGGATATTCTTATTCCGCGCGGCGGTGCCGGTCTGCACCGTTTATGCCGTGAGCAGTCCACTATTCCGGTGATCACCGGCGGTATCGGTGTGTGTCATATTTTTGTTGATGAAACAGCTGATCTGCATAAAGCACTGCCGGTCATCAAAAATGCCAAAGTGCAGCGCCCGGGTGTCTGTAATGCGGTGGAAACGCTGCTGGTACATGAAAAAATTGCGGCGGAATTTCTGCCGTTACTGAGTGATAACATGGCGGCGGACAATGTCACCCTCCATGCTGACTCTGCTGCGCTGGCGCTGCTGAAAAACGGCCCGGCGAAGGCGGAAGCCGTGACTGATGCACAATTGTCGGATGAATGGCTGTCACTCGATCTGAATGTGGTGATTGTAAAGGATATTGACGGTGCGATTGAGCATATACGTCATTACGGTACACAGCACTCAGAATCAATTCTGACGCAATCTATGTCTCAGGCTGATTATTTCGTATCAAATATTGATTCATCAGCTGTGTACATCAATGCCAGCACCCGTTTCACTGATGGCGGTCAATTCGGACTGGGGGCGGAAGTTGCGGTCAGTACACAGAAACTGCATGCCCGGGGCCCGATGGGGCTGGCAGCACTGACGACCTATAAATGGATCGGCAGCGGTGACCACACGATCCGCTCATAAGCGGATCATCAGGCATCCGCAGGACGTTTTTTGCCGGATGAAAGTCCGTTCTGCGGATCGCCGCTTTTGCTTTTTATCTGAGTACGCTATGATAGGCCATCTTAATTTACACCTATGTAAAATATTATGAACACTTGGCGGGGAAAGCGGATAGTATGAATCATCAGGATGATAAACCGATTATTTATCTTATCGGCGCCCGCGGGGCAGGTAAAACTACGTTGGGTAAACCGCTGGCTCAGGCATTATTGTACGATTTTATTGACACCGATGCCTGCGTGACGGAACAGTGCCGGATGTCTATCTCTCAGCTGGTGGAACAATCGGGCTGGCGCAGTTTCCGTGAACTGGAAAGTGATGTGCTGCGTCAGGTCAGTAAACCGCGGCATCTGGTGTCCACAGGCGGCGGGATTGTGATGGCGCCGGAAAACCGGGCGTTTATGCAGTCAACCGGTAAAGTGGTGTATTTACGCGCCGGTGCTGAAACCCTGGCAGAACGATTATCACACACGCCACAGGCGCATCAGCGCCCGAGCCTGACCGGTAAATGTATTGTGGAAGAAATGGCGGAAGTACTGAGCAAGCGTGAGCCGCTCTATCTGGAATGCGCGGATATCGTGGTGGATGCCACCCGTCCGGTACCGGAGCTTATCAGCTATATCTGCACCCGCATCCGCACTGCCGTATAGTGTTTACAGCCGTGTTATTGTGAACAGTGACACAAATCGAATAAAGGTAATCCCGTACCATTCCGTCAGTTGGTTAATCAATCCGCTGTGTTATTATTAAGGCGTCTGCCCGCCGAACCGATTGGCGAAATAATAAATACACAGGGAATTCAGTATGTTGATGAATGTGTTACGTGCACTGTTCCGCGGATTATTCCGCATTCGTGTTACCGGTGACCTGAGTAATCTTAATCAACCGCGAAGTGTTATCACGCCGAATCATGCCTCTTTTATTGATGGTGTTCTGCTGGGGTTATTTCTGCCGACCCGGCCTGTGTTCGCGATGTACACCAATTATGCCACGCCGTTTTTCATCCGCTGTTTAAAACCCATTGCCGATATTATTCCGGTGGATCCGCGTAATCCGCTGGCACTGCGGCATCTGATCCGTGAAGTGGAGAAGGGACGTCAGATAGTGATCTTCCCGGAAGGGCGGGTGACTATCACGGATTCTCTGATGAAGATCTATGACGGGGCTGCCTTTATTGCTGCCAAAACCGGAGCAAAAGTGATCCCGGTGCGGATTGACGGCGCGGAACTGACTTATTTCAGCCGGATGCGGAAAGTGATCAAAAGTCACTTTTTCCCGGCCATCACCATCCATATTCTGCCGCCTGAAACCATTCCGATGCCGGAGGCACCCCGTGCTGCAGAGCGCCGCCGTCTGGCGGGGGAACATCTGCGCGACATTATGATGAACGCACGCATGGCGTGCCGCCCGTCACTGACACTGCCGCAGGCGTTTCTCGGCGCGGTAAAGCGTTACGGGCGGTTTCAGCGGATTATTGATGACATTAATTTCAGAGAGGACAGTTATCAGGGACTGCTGAAAAAATCCCTCGGACTGAGCTGCATTATCAGTCATTATACCAAAGAGGGCGAACGCACCGGCTTCCTGCTGCCGAATGCCACGGTTATGGGGGCGGCGATCCTCGGTGCCTCCATGCGCCGCCGTATTCCGGCACTGCTGAATTACACCGCGGGTGTCGCCGGGTTGCGTAATGCCATGAAAGCGGCGGGTATTAATACCATCATCACCTCGCGTCAGTTTCTGGAAAAGGGCAAACTGACACATCTGCCGGAGCAACTGACAGAAGCCAACTGGGTTTATCTGGAAGAGGCAAAATTGTCAGTTACCCTGAAGGACAAGTTGTGGGTGATGCGTCATCTGGTCACGCCGCAGGCGGCACTGCTGCCGCAGAAGCCGGAAGATGATGCAATTATTCTCTTTACCTCAGGCTCTGAAGGTACACCGAAAGGCGTGGTACACAGCCATGACTCTCTGCTGGCTAATGTGGAGCAGATTAAAGCGGTTGCGGATTTCACGCCGAAAGACCGGTTTATGTCCGCACTGCCGCTGTTTCATGCCTTCGGCCTGACCGCCGGGCTTATCACGCCGCTGCTGTGCGGCAGCCGGATCTTCCTTTATCCGAGTCCGCTGCATTACCGTATGGTGCCGGAGCTGATTTATGATCAGAATTGTACCGTGATTTTCGGCACATCCACCTTTCTCGCCAACTATGCCCGTTTTGCTCATCCGTATGATTTTGCGCGTGTCCGCTATGCGGTGGCCGGGGCGGAAAAACTGGCGGAAGGTACCAAACAGGTCTGGCAGGATAAATTTGGTTTGCGGATCCTTGAAGGCTACGGGGTGACAGAGTGTGCGCCGGTAATTTCCATTAACGTACCGATGGCTGCCCGTACCGGCACGGCCGGACGACTGATGCCGGGTATGGAGGCACGCCTGCTGCCGGTTACCGGGATTGAAAACGGCGGACTGTTGCAGGTTCGCGGCCCGAATGTGATGAAAGGTTATCTGCGGGTGGAAAAACCGGGTCAGACTGAACCGCCGTCAGCGGAAAATGCGCAGGGTGAGGTTCAGATTGGCTGGTATGACACCGGCGATATCGTCACGGTGGATAAAGACGGATTTATCACTATCCGCGGACGGGTGAAACGTTTTGCCAAACTGGCCGGTGAAATGATCTCGCTGGAGAGTGTTGAGCAACTGGCACTGGGTGTCTCACCGGATAAACTGCACGCCGTGGTGACGAAACCGGATGCGAAACGCGGCGAAGCCCTGGTGATGTTTACCACTGACAGTGAACTGGATCGTGCACAGTTGCTGGCAGAAGCAAAAGCGAAAGGACTACCGGAACTGGCGGTTCCGCGTGATATCCGTCATATCAGACAACTGCCGGTGCTCGGCAGCGGTAAACCTGACTTTGTCACACTGAAACAACAGGCATTACAGGAGCCGCAGGTATGACAGCACCCGCCCCGTTACTGAACAAAGGCATGAAAGCGGTACTGATTTCACAGTTTATTACCGCGTTTGCGGATAACGCGATTCTGTTCGCCATCCTTGCGCAGCTCAGCGCCCGGCATTACCCGGAGTGGAGCCAGCCGATGCTGCAAATGGTGTTTGTGCTGACTTTCATTGTTCTGGCACCGTTTGTCGGACAGATTGCTGACAGCTTCCCGAAAGGACGGGTGATGCTGGTGTCGAATGGTTGTAAGCTGTTCGGCGCGGTGGTGATCTGTTTCGGTGCGGATCCGTTCCTGGGATACGGGCTGATCGGGGTGGGGGCTGCTGCCTATTCCCCGGCAAAATACGGGATCCTTGGCGAGCTGACCACCGGTGAACAACTGGTTAAAGCCAACGGGCTGATTGAAGCGTCGACCATTGTGGCGATCCTGCTGGGATCGGTGACAGGCGGTTTCCTGTCCGATTACCATATTACGATGGCGCTGGTTTTATGTACGGTGATGTACGCACTGGCGGCGGTGACCAACATCTATATTCCGCGCCTGCCGCCGGCAAAAACCGGCCTGAGCTGTAATCCGCGCACGATGGTGATCTCCTTCTTTCGCGCCACGGTATCTCTGTGGAAAAATCAGGAAAGCCGTTTTTCCCTGACCGGCACCAGTCTGTTCTGGGGGGCCGGGGTGACACTGCGGCTGATGCTGGTATTGTGGGTACCGGCGGCACTGGGAATTACCGGCCAGACCATGCCGACCCTGCTTAATGCGATGGTTGCTATCGGGATTGTGGCCGGGGCCGGACTGGCTGCCCGCTTCATTACTCTGGAAACAGTACGCCGCTGTATGCCGGCCGGGATCCTGATCGGAGTGATGGTCGTTATTTTCATCTTCCGGACCTCTGTGTTGCCGGCCGGTATCACACTGGTTATGCTCGGTGTATTCGGCGGCCTGTTTGTGGTGCCGCTCAATGCGCTGCTGCAAAAGCGCGGTAAAGAGACGGTCGGGGCGGGGAATGCCATCGCGGTACAAAATATGGGGGAAAACGGCGCGATGCTGCTGATGCTGGGGCTCTACTCTCTGGCGGTCAAAGCGGGTGTGCCGGTGGTGGTGATCGGCGCGACTTTCGGCAGCCTGTTTGCCCTGGCGATCGGCGGATTATGGCTCTGGGATATCCGCCGTAAAAAACAGATTTCACAACAGGAGTGACAGATGCATGATGAGCAGGCACTGACCCGGCGCAGTACGGAACTGGGGCATTATCTCCTTGAGTCAGGTCTCAGCGTCACGGCGGCAGAATCCTGCACCGGCGGGTGGATTGCCAAGGTGATCACAGATATTGCCGGGAGTTCGGCGTATTTTCAGCGCGGTTTTGTCACCTACAGTAATGATGCCAAACACAGTATGATCGGTGTATCAGAACAGTCATTATCTGCTTTCGGTGCGGTCAGTGAGGCGGTGGTGCGGGAAATGGCCGCCGGGGCGCTGGACACCGCAGGCGCGGATTTAGCTGTCTCTGTCAGCGGCATAGCCGGACCGGACGGCGGCAGTGACGAAAAGCCGGTTGGTACAGTCTGGTTCGGCTGGGCGTGGCGGGAAAAAGCAGGGATAAAAACCGCTGCCCGCTGCTGGTGTTTTCCGGGCAATCGCAATGCGGTGCGCTGTCAGGCGGTGATGAAAGGGCTCGACGGATTAATTGCAATTCTGACGAAAAAATCACTTGATACTGTATGACCATACAGTATAATCAGTTCAACAGATTCAGTTGAAACCATTTTAATAACCCAGGGCAGTGTCCCGGGGGTTGAGAAGGGAGTTTACATGGCTATTGATGAGAACAAACAGAAAGCACTGGCAGCAGCCTTAGGTCAGATCGAGAAACAGTTCGGTAAAGGTTCGATCATGCGTCTGGGTGAAGACCGTTCCATGGACGTGGAAACCATCTCAACCGGCTCTCTGGCACTGGACGTCGCACTGGGTGCCGGTGGTCTTCCGCTGGGTCGTATTGTCGAAATCTACGGGCCTGAGTCCTCCGGTAAAACCACACTGACATTACAGGTTATCGCCGCTGCACAGCGTCAGGGCCGTGTTTGTGCGTTTATCGATGCGGAACACGCACTGGACCCGGTCTATGCCAAGAAACTGGGGGTGGATATTGATAACCTGCTGTGCTCCCAGCCGGATACCGGTGAGCAGGCTCTGGAAATCTGTGATGCCTTAACCCGCTCCGGTGCGGTTGATGTCATCATTGTTGACTCTGTGGCAGCACTGACACCAAAAGCAGAAATCGAAGGTGAAATCGGTGATTCTCACATGGGCCTGGCAGCGCGTATGATGAGTCAGGCAATGCGTAAACTGGCCGGTAACCTGAAAAACTCCAACACTTTGCTGATTTTCATCAACCAGATCCGTATGAAGATTGGTGTGATGTTCGGTAACCCGGAAACCACCACCGGGGGTAACGCACTGAAATTCTATGCATCTGTCCGTCTGGATATCCGCCGTATCGGCGCGGTGAAAAACGGCGATGAAGTGGTCGGCAGCGAAACCCGCGTGAAAGTGGTGAAAAACAAAGTGGCTGCACCGTTCAAACAGGCTGAATTCCAGATCATGTATGGCGAAGGTATCAACACGATGGGCGAACTGATCGACCTGGGTGTGAAACATAAACTGGTTGAGAAAGCCGGTGCATGGTACAGCTACAATGGTGAAAAAATTGGTCAGGGTAAGGCAAACGCTACTGTTTACCTGAAAGAACATCCGGAAATGGCGAATGAGCTGGATAAAAAATTACGTGAGTTATTACTGAATCATACCGGTGAATTCAGCACCGCAGCAGAAAGTTTCAGTGAAGAAAGTGAAACTGAAGATGCAGGTAACGAAGAGTTTTAATCCGTAAAATCGCATGTGTTTTATAATTTAATGCAATAAAATCATTTGGTTATTATGAAAGCTGTATCCGTGTCGGGTACAGCTTTCTTTTTGTCTGCGGACAATGCTCTTCCTCTGCCTTTCATACCGTGTTCCTGATACAGAAACTCTTCTCCCGGCCGGATGAGCGCCGTTTGTACGAACAGACTTTCAGAAAAAGTTTATTCGCTTTACAATGGGTACAGCGAATGGATTTATCTGGGAATTAATGTTCAAGGGAAAACCTTAAATTTCTCTCCGCCATGATTGATCCGAAGGTTGAATCGGAGCGGCTTCACAGTCTGTTTCGCAATTCATAAATCTTATTATTTCAGCTTGATTTCGGGATAAATATGAGCAAAAGCACCGCTGAGATCCGTCAGGCGTTTCTCGACTTTTTCCATACAAAAGGACATCAGATTGTCCAGAGCAGTTCGCTGGTTCCAAATAACGACCCAACGCTGCTTTTTACTAATGCAGGGATGAACCAATTCAAAGATGTTTTCCTCGGTCTGGATAAACGTCCTTACACCCGCGCCACCACAGCACAACGCTGTGTCCGTGCCGGTGGTAAGCACAACGATCTGGAAAACGTCGGCTACACTGCACGTCACCATACTTTCTTCGAAATGCTGGGCAACTTCAGTTTCGGGGATTACTTCAAGCATGATGCCATCAATTTCGCCTGGGAACTGCTGACCGGTAAAGAATGGTTTAATCTGCCGAAAGACAAGCTGTGGGTAACTGTTTATGCAACAGATGATGAAGCGTACAATATCTGGAAAGATGAAGTCGGTGTTCCGGCTGAACGCATTATCCGCATCGGTGATAACAAAGGTGCACGATACGCCTCTGACAACTTCTGGCAGATGGGCGATACCGGCCCCTGCGGTCCGTGTACTGAAATTTTCTATGATCATGGCGACCATATCTGGGGCGGCCCTCCGGGATCACCGGAAGAAGACGGCGACCGTTATATTGAGATCTGGAATATCGTCTTTATGCAGTTCAACCGTCAGTCCGACGGTACATTAGAGCCGCTGCCTAAGCCATCTGTTGATACCGGTATGGGCCTGGAACGTATTACAGCGGTTCTTCAGCATGTAAACTCTAATTATGATATCGACCTGTTCCGTAAACTGATCGCGGATGTGGCGAAAGTGACCGGTGCTGACGACCTGACCAGCAAATCACTGCGCGTGATCGCCGACCATATCCGCTCCTGTGCCTTCCTGATTTGTGATGGCGTTATTCCGTCCAATGAAGGCCGCGGTTATGTACTGCGCCGTATCATCCGTCGTGCAGTCCGTCATGGTTACATGCTGGGCGCGAAAAACACCTTCTTCTATAAGCTGGTGGCGCCACTGATCGACGTGATGGGATCTGCCGGTGAAGAACTGGCCCGTCAGCGTGTGATGGTTGAGAAAGTGCTGAAATCAGAAGAAGAGCAGTTTGCCCGTACACTGGAACGCGGCCTGCAACTGCTGGATGATGAATTAGCCTCACTGACCGGGGATACCCTGAGCGGTGAAGCGGCATTCCGTCTTTATGACACCTATGGTTTCCCGCTGGATCTGACGGCTGATGTCTGCCGTGAGCGCAACCTGAAAGTGGATGAGGCCGGTTTTGAAGCCGCGATGGAAGAGCAGCGCCGCCGTGCCCGTGAAAACAGCGGCTTTGGTGCGGACTACAACAGTCTTATCAAAGTGGATAAGCGCAGTGATTTCTCCGGTTATGATCACAATGAGCAGGCGGCAACCATTGTTGCGCTGTACAAAGAAGGTCAGCCGGTCACAGAACTGAATACCGGCGATGAAGGTCTGGTGATCCTGGATAAAACCGCGTTTTATGCGGAATCCGGCGGCCAGGTTGGTGATACCGGTGTGCTGTCCGGCAACGATGCACAGTTCAGCGTTCTGGATACTCAGAAGTACGGCCAGGCGATTGGCCATGCCGGTCGTGTGGACAGCGGTAAACTGACTGTAAACCATAAAATTACGGCAAGAATTGATGAAGAGCGCCGTAATGCCATCCGTCTGAACCACTCGGCAACGCACCTGATGCATGCTGCACTGCGCCGGGTTCTGGGTGAGCATGTGTCACAGAAAGGCTCGCTGGTGAACGATAAATACCTGCGTTTTGACTTCTCACATTTTGAAGCCATGACACCGGCACAAATCCGTGAAGTGGAAGCACTGGTCAACGCCGAAATCCGTAACAATGAACCGGTTGTGACTGAGCTTATGGATCTGGAAGACGCGAAGGCCAAAGGTGCGATGGCACTGTTCGGTGAAAAATATGATGAATGTGTCCGTGTACTGAGCATGGGGGATTTCTCAACCGAGCTGTGTGGCGGTACTCACGCTGCGCGCACCGGTGACATTGGTCTGTTCCGTATTATCAGTGAATCCGCCACAGCGGCCGGTATCCGCCGTATTGAAGCAGTCACCGGTATCGGTGCGCTGGAAAGTGTGAATCAGCAGTCTGATGCACTCTCTTCGGTTGCTCAGCTGGTGAAAAGTGATGAAGCCGGTGTCGGTGAGAAAGTCAAAGCTGCGCTGGATAAAATCCGCACCCTGGAAAAAGAGTTACAGCAACTCAAAGAACAGCAGGCAGCGCAGGAAAGTTCCTCCATGACCAAAGATGCCGTTTCGGTGAGCGGTGTTAAACTCCTGGTGAAACAACTGACTAACGCCGAACCTAAAATGCTGCGGACGATGGTTGATGATCTAAAAAATCAATTAAGCTCTGGAATTATTGTGCTTTCAACTATCAGTGATGATAAAGTTAGCCTCATTGCAGGTGTAACAAAAGATCTGACCGGCAAAGTCAAAGCCGGCGAACTGGTTGCCTTTATTGCTGAACAAATCGGCGGTAAAGGGGGCGGCCGCCCGGATATGGCACAAGCCGGCGGGACAGATACCGCTGCTTTACCTGCTGCGATGGCAAGCGTTGAAAGCTGGGTGGCATCTCACCTGTAGTCTGGGTAAATCTGAACAGGAGTGCGCTCAGGTGTGCTCCTGTTATTGGTGATAACGTCTTTGTATCACTAACGTCAGGTCGCAATTTTTAACTACACTAAATATTGCAATGTGTATAAAACTACATATAGTTTACAAATAATCATTGCTATACGCTTTCACGGTGTTGGATGGATAATGGCGGGTAAATTCAGTGGCCCGACTCTTTTAATATTTCAAGGAGCAAAGAATGCTTATTCTGACTCGTCGAGTTGGTGAAACACTCATGATAGGCGATGAGGTAACAGTGACTGTACTGGGTGTTAAAGGAAACCAGGTACGAATTGGTGTCAACGCCCCAAAAGAGGTTTCTGTTCACCGTGAAGAAATTTACCAGCGGATCCAGGCTGAAAAATCTCAACCCAATAATAATAACTATTAAGTTTTGAGGTGCGCTCGTTACCGCGACGGGCGCCTTCTTCTTTTTCTTTCTGTTGCTATTATCCCGGTTTCTCACTTTTTTTCCTGCAAAAATCGCCCGTCATTCTGTTACTTTCTCCCTCACTGCCGGATTTTCTCTGTACCGCATCATTATTCTGATGTGAATCATGTTGCCGTAAAAACACACGTATCGTTGTGAAAATCAACATAGTGAGCGGTAATTGTGCAAACGATCGTGAGATCTTAAAAAGTTGGGAAAAATTGTTTGACTTCTCAGTGGGGGAAAGTAATATGTGCGCCACACGACGACGAGATGACGGAAACGGAAATTATCGTTGTGTGGTCTGAAACAATGGTGAGATGGCCGAGAGGCTGAAGGCGCTCCCCTGCTAAGGGAGTATGCGGTCAAAAGCTGCATCGAGGGTTCGAATCCCTCTCTCACCGCCATTCAGATTGCACCCGTAGCTCAGCTGGATAGAGTACCCGGCTACGAACCGGGCGGTCAGAGGTTCGAATCCTCTCGGGTGCACCATTTAAACCCCACGATACTGTCATGGGGTTTTTATTTTGGCAAAAGAAAATGCTAAAATAAAAAAATCAGTTCTGAAAAGATGTTTTAAGGTACGCACCCGTAGCTCAGCTGGATAGAGTACCCGGCTACGAACCGGGCGGTCAGAGGTTCGAATCCTCTCGGGTGCACCATCTTATCACCTTATTTCAAAACTGATTTCCGGTAACAGAATTAGTATGCAATGCACCCGTAGCTCAGCTGGATAGAGTACCCGGCTACGAACCGGGCGGTCAGAGGTTCGAATCCTCTCGGGTGCACCATTCTTCCTCTCTTATCTCATATTCAGCACCCGTAGCTCAGCTGGATAGAGTACCCGGCTACGAACCGGGCGGTCAGAGGTTCGAATCCTCTCGGGTGCACCATATAAAAACCCTGCTCTTTGAGCGGGGTTTTTCTTTTTCCGTTTTTCCCGTCACTGAATCGAATCCGTTTTTACGTCATACTCGTTATCTGAAGTACAGATGCTTCTGAAACTGATCGTATAAAAATGACGTGTAAGAGGGATAATGTATTGTAACGGCGGTTGTTTCTGCTGTTCCGTTTGTGTGGGGCAGGGCTGAATCACAGCGACAATAACCCGGCTTTGCGATAAAGTATCCCTCTTATGAATAATATCCATTATCAGGACGGGAGGTCGATTTGATCCCGGATGTATCTAAAGCGCTCTCATGGTTAGAGGCGCACCCCCGGATTTTAAAAGGCATCAACCGCGGTATTGAGCGCGAAACACTGCGTATCACGCCGGATGGTGCTCTGGCACATACCGGTCACCCGGAAGGGCTGGGAAAATCATTAACGCATAAGTGGATAACCACGGACTTTGCCGAGTCACTGCTGGAATTTATTACGCCGGTGGATTCGCGTATTGATTACACCGTGAAATTTCTGCGGGATGTGCACCGTTACACTGCGCGTCACCTGAACAATGAACGAATGTGGCCGCTGAGTATGCCATGCTTCATTGATTCGGAAGACCATATCGAACTGGCGCAGTTTGGCACATCCAATGCCGGCCGTTTCAAGACGCTGTACCGTGAAGGGCTTAAAAACCGCTATGGCGCTCTGATGCAGACCATTTCCGGTGTTCACTATAACTTCTCCCTGCCGGTGGAGTTCTGGCAGGCATGGAGTGGTATCAGTGACGCACAAGGCGGCAAGGATAAAATCTCAGCCGGTTATTTCCGGCTGATCCGCAACTATTACCGTTTCGGTTGGGTGATCCCGTATCTGTTCGGTGCTTCCCCGGCAATTTGCGGCTCTTTCCTGCGCGGCCGTAAAACTAATCTGCCGTTTGAAACACTGCCGAAAGGGGCATTATACCTGCCGTATGCCACGTCACTGCGTTTAAGTGATCTCGGCTATACCAACAAGTCACAAAGTGATCTGAACATTACCTTCAACCATCTGGACACGTATGTCGCCGGGCTGAAAAAGGCTATTCAGATCCCGTCTGAAGAATTTGCCGCACTGGGATTAGCCAAAAACGGAAAACACCTTCAGATTAACACTAACGTATTGCAGATTGAAAACGAGTTCTATGCCCCTATCCGGCCGAAGCGTGTGCAGAAAGGTGATGAGTCGCCGTCTGATGCTTTACAGCGCGGCGGGGTGGAATATATCGAAGTCCGTGCCCTGGATATCAACCCGTTCTCCGCCACCGGTGTGGATGAAACTCAGATCCGCTTCCTCGACCTGTTCCTTATCTGGTGTGTGCTGGCGGATGCACCGGAAATGAGTGCTGATGAGCTGGCGTGTGCCCGCCATAACTGGAATCGTGTGATTCTGGAAGGGCGTAAGCCGGGACAGGAAATCGGCATCGGCTGCGGTCGTGAAAAACAACCCTTGCAAAAAGTGGGTCACGCACTGTTTAATGATCTCCTGCGTGTTGCCGATGTGTTAGATACCTGCTCAGGCACACAATATCGCGAAGTGTGCGAAGCACTGAAAGTGCAGTTTGATGACCCGGAACTGACGTTCTCGGGGCGGATGCTGGCACTGATAAAAGAGGCGGGTATCGGAAGTTACGGGCTGGCCCTTGCGGATCGGTATCATGAAGAACTGACTCACGAGCCGTATGAAGTGATCAGTGAAGACGACTTTGCTGAACAATGGCAGGCTTCTGTCGATAAACAAAAAGCGATGGAAGAGAGTGATACGATAAGTTTTGATGAGTATCTGGCGCTGCACGGCGGTCGCTGATTTCTGGCAGATAAGAAAATGGCCACAATCAATGTGGCCAAAAAAATCTCTCAGAGAATAGGGATGATAACAATTTGCGCGTCTTTCAATACATCAGACCAGCGTATTCAGAAAAAGTTTCATTCGTTCGGCATTTTTTATAAAAAAAGAGGAGCGGGAATTATGCCTTTGCTGGATAGTTTTTTAGTTGACCACACACGCATGGCGGCACCTGCGGTACGCGTAGCGAAAACCATGACCACCCCGGGTGGCGATACCATCACTGTTTTCGATCTGCGTTTTTGTGTTCCTAATGAAGAGATTTTACCGGAAAGAGGAACGCATACACTGGAACATCTGTTCGCCGGTTTCATGCGTAATCATTTAAACGGTAATGGTGTTGAAATCATTGATATTTCGCCGATGGGCTGCCGTACCGGGTTCTATATGAGTCTGATTGGTGCGCCGTCAGAAGCCCGTGTTGCACAGGCCTGGAAAGAGGCAATGGCGGATATCCTGACCGTCAAAGATCAGGCGAAGATCCCTGAACTGAATCTGTACCAGTGCGGGACGTATAAAATGCATTCACTGGATGAAGCACATCAGATTGCAAAAAACATCATTGAACGCGATATCCGCGTAAACAAAAATGATGATCTTCTGCTGTCTGATGAAGAGCTGGAAAAACTGCATCCGTAATTTTTCAGTACCGGATACAAAAAAACCTGCGCGCATTGTTGCCGCAGGTTTTTTTATGTCTTTTATCTTATCTTTCTCAGATATCCGCAGCGATATCGGCACCAGCCGGTTTCAGTGGCGACAATTTCACGGTTTTAATCACGTTTTCACCAATGGCAGTCACTTCAAACTGATAGCGTCCGATAGTGACCAGGGTATGCAGTGTCGGGATATCACCGAGCTCTTCCAGCAGAAGGCCGTTAATGGTGCGGGCGCCTTCTTCCGGCAGGGAAAGATTCAGGGCTTTATTGATTTCGCGGATATTGGCAGAGCCTTCAATCAGCAGTGTACCGTCAGGCTGACGGGTCACTTCTTCTGCCAGCGACGGCGACATGGATGTGGTGAAATCACCGACAATCTCTTCCAGGATATCTTCCACTGAGATAAGCCCCTGAATGTCACCATACTCATCCACAACCAGCCCGACTTTCTCATTATTACGCTGGAAATTGACCAGTTGCAGATTCAGTGGTGTGCTGTCAGGGACAAAGTAGACTTTATCCGCAGCCTTGATAAGCATTTGTTTGGTGAATTCCTGCTTTTCAATCATCAGCCGGTAGGCTTCACGGACACGCAGCATGCCGATGGCATCATCCAGAGAATCGCGGTAGAGCACAATCCGGCCGTGCGGTGAGTGAGTAAGCTGGCGAAGAATCGATTTCCACTCATTATTGATATCAATCCCGATGATTTCAGTGCGCGGCACCATAATTTCATCCACACAGACTTTATCCAGGTCGAGGATAGAGATCAGCATGTCCTGGTTGCGGCGGGAAAGTTTGCCTTTGGACTCATTAACGATAGTTTTCAGTTCTTCTTTTGATACCGCGTCACTGCGGATAACAGTACCGCGGATACCGATACAGCGCATCAGAATCAGGGTTATCGCGTTGAATGCCCAGACAATCGGCAGGCAGATTTTTGCCAGCGGACGCAGTAAAAAGCTGCTCGGAAATGCGACCTGCTGAGGATAGAGTGCTGCAATAGTTTTTGGCATCACCTCGGCAAAGACAAGGATAACAAAGGTCAGTACCCCGGTGGCGATGGCCACACCGGCGTTGCCGTACAGACGCATTCCGACAATGGTACCCAGTGCGGAGGCAACAATGTTGACCAGGTTATTGCCGATAAGAATGAGGCTCAGCAGGCGCTCCGGTTTTTCCAGCAGCCGCTCGACACGGCGGGCCGACCGGTTTCCCTGTTTGGCCTGATGGCGCAGCCGGTAGCGGTTGATGGTCATCATCCCGGTTTCGGATGCGGAAAAGTACGCTGAAATTATCACTAATAAAATAAGAATAATAACCAGCGTACTTGTTGAAACGTGCTCCACAGCGGTGTTCCTTTCTTTTGTGATGAGCTGAAAAGGGCGTGACAGATGCCGCCGTTATGCATACAGCATCAGTTCCTGAAACAGACGATGCCCGAAAAATGCAAGTGTGAGAATAAAGGCACCGGCAAAGTTAAACCAGATAACCCGTTTACCGCGCCAGCCTTCGTGATAGTGCCCCCACAGCAGCACAATGTAGACACACCAGGCAACCATCGACAGCAATGATTTATGAATATTATCTTTATCAAAAATGTTATCCATGAATACAATGCCGGTGGCGAGTGTCAGTGTCAGCAAAATCACGCCGACCTGCGTGATATGAAACATTTTACGCTCGATAACCATTAATGGCGGCATATCCGGCGTAAACTTAAGACGTTTATTTTTCAGCTGGTGATCCATCCAGCCGAGCTGCATGGCATAAAGTGCCGCAATAATCAGTGTCGCGAAGCTGAGCAGTGCCAGCCCGATATGCACAAACAGAGGCACACTGGCCTGTAAATGAGTGATAAACTCGCCCGGCATCAGGGTGGCCAGGATCAGATTGACCATCGAGAAGCTGTAAACAATGGGGATAAGAAACCATGCCCGGCCCTGAAACGCGACAATCGTCATAATGACAGAGACCAGCAGGCTGACTACCGAACCGAGATTCAGCAACGTCAGGTTTTGACCAACACCCTGAAAAATATGTGATTTAATCGCCAAGCCGTGACACACCAGCGCGATAACCGCGAAGATAAGCGCCAGCTTCCGGTAGCCGCGCTGGTAGCGGAGCACACCCGGCATCAGAAGTACCAGGCTTAACAGATAAGCGCTAATTGCAACAACAGAGATTTCAGGCATGGTTTTGTGATTATTCAGTCAGTAAGATGAAACAAAATTCATACATCAGTATACCGCAGCCCGCAGATCACTCCAATGATTACACGATACTTTACGTAAATCGGTTCGCTGATTTGCTGCCGCGCGTGTTATAATCCTGACTATCTTTTCTATTTTTAGCTCAGTTTTGGCAGAGTCGATGACATGTTTGATAATTTAACTGACAGACTTTCGCGCACCTTGCGCAATATCAGTGGTCGCGGACGACTGACGGAAGACAATATTAAAGAAACGCTGCGCGAAGTGCGCATGGCGCTTCTGGAAGCCGATGTCGCCCTTCCGGTGGTACGGGATTTCATCAACCGCGTCAAAGAGCGGGCCGTCGGCCATGAGGTGAACAAAAGCCTGACACCGGGGCAGGAGTTCGTCAAAATCGTTCAGGGTGAACTGGTTTCGGCGATGGGAGAGGAAAACAACGCCCTGGATCTCTCTGCCCAGCCGCCGGCTGTGGTGCTGATGGCCGGTCTGCAGGGTGCGGGTAAAACCACCAGTGTGGCTAAACTCGGTAAACTGCTGAAAGAAAAACAGAAGAAAAAAGTGCTGGTGGTCTCTGCGGACGTGTACCGTCCGGCGGCGATTAAACAGTTACAGACACTGGCTGAAACAGTGGGAATCGAATTCTTCCCGTCTGATGTGTCAGAAAACCCAATTGATATCGTTAAAAAAGCGTTGAAACACGCGCAACTGCAATTCTTTGATGTCCTGCTGGTGGATACCGCAGGCCGTCTGCATGTCGATGAAGGCATGATGGGTGAAATCAAAGATCTGCATGCGGCGATTAATCCGGTTGAAACCCTGTTCGTCGTGGATGCCATGACCGGGCAGGATGCGGCAAACACCGCCAAAGCTTTTAATGAAGCCCTGCCGCTGACCGGTGTGGTGCTGACTAAAGTCGATGGTGATGCACGCGGCGGTGCGGCACTCTCTATCCGCCATATCACCGGTAAACCGATTAAATTCCTGGGTATCGGGGAGAAAACCGATGCACTGGAGCCGTTCCATCCGGATCGCGTTGCCTCCCGTATTCTGGGCATGGGCGATGTGCTGTCACTGATTGAAGAGATTGAAAGTAAAGTTGACCGCGACCAGGCGGAAAAACTGGCGTCCAAGCTGAAAAAAGGCGACGGGTTTGATCTCAACGACTTCCTGGAACAGCTTAAGCAGATGCGCAATATGGGCGGTATGGCCGGGATGCTGACCAAACTGCCGGGCATGTCTCAGGTGCCGGACGCTGTGAAATCGCAGATGGATGACAGCGTGCTGACCAAAATGGAAGCGATGATCAATTCCATGACCAAAAAAGAGCGTGTCAAACCGGAAATTATTAAAGGATCCCGCAAGCGCCGTATCGCAGCGGGCTCCGGTACTCAGGTGCAGGATGTCAACCGGCTGCTCAAGCAGTTCGATGATATGCAGCGCATAATGAAAAAGATGAAGAAAGGGGGCCTCGCGAAGATGATGCGGGGCATGAAAGGTATGATGCCGCCGGGTATGATGGGGCGGTAAAACAAAGAAAGTCACAAAGAATAATCACTTTAGATTGATTTTTACGTCAAAGTGAGTAAACTTTTCGGGCTTTTTCTATGACAACCGGACGCCATTCCTCGATGGGGTCTGGTTGTTTGTCAATTCAATGAGGATGTTATGGTAACAATTCGTTTAGCTCGTGGCGGCGCAAAAAAGCGTCCGTTCTACCAAATCGTCGTAACCGACAGTCGTAATGCACGTGACGGTCGTTTCATCGAACGTATTGGTTTCTTCAACCCTATCGCTGCCGGTAAGGCTGAAACTCTGCGCTTGGATCTGGACCGTGTTGAACACTGGGTTGGTCTGGGTGCAACTGTCTCTGATCGTGTTGCTGTACTGATCAAAGACGCGAAAAAAGCAGCTTAATCTGTCACGGTGGCAACAATGAGCAGACACACTAATCCGCAAGCCCCTGCTGATCCGATTGTACTCGGCAAACTGGGGTCATCTTACGGTATTAAAGGGTGGCTCAGAGTGTTTTCTTCCACCGAAAATACTGAAAGTATTTTTGATTATCAGCCGTGGTTTATTCAGCGTAACGGGGTGTGGCAACACATCGAACCGGAAGACTGGAAATCCCACAATCAGGATATGATCGTCAAACTCAAAGGGGTTGACGACAGAGATGCGGCAAACGTACTGACCAACGCTGAAATCGTGGTGGACAGTTCGCAGTTACCGGAATTAGACGGCGATGATTACTACTGGAAAGACCTGATGGGCTGCCGTGTAGTGACCACCGGCGGATATGATCTCGGCACCGTGACCGATTTAATGGAAACAGGGTCGAATGATGTTCTGGTGATTAAAGCAAATCTGAAAGATGCCTTCGGCATGAAAGAGCGGTTAGTGCCGTATCTTGACGGGCAGGTTATCAGGAAAGTTGATCTCACTGAAAAACTGATTGAAGTTGAGTGGGATCCCGGTTTTTAAACCTCCGGTGATGGTTTTGTCATTAAGTGGGACACGAAAATGTGGATTGGGGTTATCAGCCTGTTTCCTGAAATGTTCCTCTCAATAACCGGGCATGGTGTAACCGGACGGGCAGTAAAAAATGGCCTGATCAGTGTTGATTGCTGGAACCCGCGTGATTTCACGTATGACCGGCACCACACTGTGGATGATCGGCCCTACGGGGGCGGTCCCGGCATGCTGATGATGGTGGAGCCTTTGCGCAAAGCTATCCATGCAGCAAAAGCTGCCGCAGGTGACAATACGAAAGTGATTTATCTTTCGCCGCAGGGCCGCAAACTCGACCAACAGGGAGTTTGTGAGCTGGCCGCCAACGAGAAGTTAATTCTGGTATGCGGCCGGTATGAGGGAGTGGACGAACGCGTTATCCGGACTGAAATTGATGAAGAATGGTCAGTCGGGGATTACGTGCTCAGTGGTGGTGAATTACCGGCGATGGTACTGATTGATGCGGTATCGCGCTTTGTCCCGGGTGTCCTCGGACATCAGGCATCAGCAAAAGAAGATTCCTTTGCTGAAGGTTTACTTGACCATCCGCACTATACCCGTCCTGAGGTGCTGGATGGCATGAATGTTCCGCCGGTTTTACTGTCGGGCAATCATGCAGAAATTGATCGCTGGCGTATGAAACAGTCACTCGGTCGCACCTGGCTCAGAAGACCTGAACTTCTGGAAAGCCTAGCTCTGACTGACGAGCAAAGGATGTTGCTGGCTGAATTCCAGCGGGAATATCAGTCCGGAGCAACAAGTTAATCCAGGTATCCTGCGGGATATCTTTTGAAATATCAGTTTACCTAGGGTAAGAGATTTATTATGAGCAACATTATTAAACAACTTGAACAAGAGCAGATGAAACAAGACGTACCTTCATTCCGTCCGGGTGACACCGTGGAAGTTAAGGTATGGGTCGTTGAAGGTTCTAAAAGACGTCTGCAGGCATTCGAGGGCGTGGTTATCGCTATCCGTAACCGCGGTCTGCACTCTGCATTCACTGTTCGTAAGATTTCTAACGGCGAAGGTGTTGAGCGTGTATTCCAGACTCACTCACCTGTTGTTGACAGCATCAGCGTTAAACGCCGTGGTGCCGTTCGTCGTGCTAAACTGTACTACCTGCGTGAGCGTTCAGGTAAGGCAGCTCGTATTAAAGAGCGTTTGAACGCAAAATAATGCGCAAGCATCCGATATGATAATAAAGGCCAGCCTCGCGCTGGCCTTTTTTATCACGCTATTTTATTTTCCTTTTTTGTCTGATTTCCGTTCAATTCTCTGTATTGTTTACATAACACCACTCCTGATATGTAAATATATATTTACGTCTCATCTGCGTTATAAATTTATCCGTCTTTATTCGTTGTCTTATGCATCATAAATAAAAATTTAATGTATTTCCTTTATTATCAGTATATTAATGTTTATCTTTGCTGGGTTTTAGACCAGGTAACCGATTTCAATTCTTTTCTGAGATTATATGACTTTAATTTTGTAATTTAAAATGTACGAAAATTTAAATATTTTACAATTTTGGATTGAATTATTTACGAAGGATGTTATGGTGTTTTCTCAGACACTCAACACGTAATCCATTTTTTGTAAAACTCAGCAGGAAAACACTATGATCATGCAAAAAGACGCACTCAATAATGTTCACATCAGTGATGAAATTGTTTTAATCTCACCGGAAGAGCTGAAGCAAAAGTACCCATTGAGTCGCAACGACCAGCATGCCATCGCCGGTGCACGTAAGACGATCGCGGATATTGTTCATCACCGCGATCCGCGTTTACTGGTTGTCTGTGGCCCGTGTTCCGTTCATGACACGGATGCAGCGCTGGAGTACGCCCGTCGTCTGAAAGAATTATCTGCTGAGTTGAGTGATAGTCTGTATATCGTGATGCGTGTTTATTTTGAAAAACCACGGACAACGGTGGGCTGGAAAGGGCTTATCAGTGATCCGTTTATGGATGGCTCTTTCGAGATGGAGAAAGGCCTGCACATTGCCCGCAAACTGATGGCGGATCTGGTTCAGATCGGCCTGCCGCTGGCCGGTGAGGCGCTGGATCCGAATAACCCGCAGTACCTCGGGGATCTGTTCAGCTGGTCTGCTATCGGCGCGCGTACCACTGAATCACAGACGCACCGTGAAATGGCATCCGGGCTGTCAATGCCGGTCGGCTTTAAAAACGGTACTGACGGCAGCCTGAGCACAGCAATCAACGCAATGAAAGCCGCTTCCATGCCGCACCGCTTTATGGGGATCAACCAGTCCGGTCAGGTCTGTTTGTTACAGACACAGGGTAACCCGAACGGCCATGTGATCCTGCGCGGCGGAAAACGCCCGAACTACAGTACGGAAGATATTACGGAATGTGAGGCGCAAATGAAGAAAGCCGGTCTGACCCCCTCACTGATGGTAGACTGCAGTCACGGCAACTCGGATAAAGATTTCCGTCGTCAGCCGCTGGTGGTGGATGCCGTGGCAGAACAAATTTGTGCCGGAAATACATCAATTACCGGTATTATGCTGGAAAGCCATATTAATGAAGGCAATCAGTCATCAGAACAGCCGCGCAGTGCCATGCAGTACGGCGTGTCAGTGACAGACGCCTGCATCAGCTGGGAAACCACTGAAGTCGTGTTGCGTCAGCTGCATCAGCAGATTTCACCTGTGCTGGCAGAGCGTGTGGTTCAGTTACAGCAGGCAGGATAATAAAAACAGGCAGGTTGTATGTCCGGTGTATTAACACATTTACGTGATCAAATTGATGAAGTGGATAAGTCGCTGCTGTCACTGCTGGCAAAACGCCTGCACTTAGTGGCGGAAGTCGGGGAAGTGAAAAGTCAGCACGGGTTGCCGGTATATGCGCCGGATCGCGAAGCCGCAATGCTGGCCTCCCGGCGGGAGGAGGCGGAGTCTCTCGGGGTTCCGCCGGATCTGATAGAGGATGTTCTGCGCCGTATCATGCGGGAATCCTATTCCCGTGAAAATGACAAAGGTTTTAAAAAGCTCAATGAGCAGGCACGTCCGGTAGTGATTGTCGGCGGCGACGGTAAAATGGGGCAGTTGTTCCGGCGGATGCTGGCACTGTCCGGTTACACCGTGCGTATTCTGGACAGCGGCGACTGGTCGGATGCGCCTGAATTGCTGGCAGATGCGGGAATGGTGATTGTCAGTGTGCCTATTCATCTGACCGAACAGGTCATCAAACAGTTGCCGCCGTTACCGGAAGATTGCATCCTAGCAGATCTCGCGTCTGTCAAAGCCGGGCCGCTGCAGGCGATGCTGGCGGTGCATAACGGGCCGGTACTCGGACTGCACCCGATGTTCGGGCCGGATACCGGCAGCTTTGCCAAACAGGTGGTGGCATTCTGCGACGGACGTTTCCCTGAGCAGTATCAGTGGTTTCTGGAGCAGATTACCGTCTGGGGCGCACACTTACAGGGTATTAAAGCACAGGAGCATGATCGCAATATGCGCTATATTCAGGCGCTGCGTCACTTTACTACTTTTGCTTACGGGCGTTATCTGGCAAAAGAAAATATCGATCTCGCGCAGTTGTTGTCGTTATCATCACCGATTTACCGGCTGGAGCTGGTGATGATTGGCCGCCTGTTTGCCCAGGATCCGCAGCTTTATGCAGATATTATTATGGCCTCAGAAGATAATCTGGATGTAATCGAGGATTATCACCGTGAGTTCGGTGAAGCCATGGCACTGCTGGAAAGCCGGGATAAAGCAGAGTTTATCACTCAGTTCTCCGCCGTCAGTGACTGGTTTGGCGAACACGCGCAGCGCTTTATGAAAGAGAGCCGCGGATTGCTGCAACAGGCCAGCGACAGCAGGCGCTGAGTATAAAAACAAAAAAGCGGATGATATCATCCGCTTTTTTGTTACGTTTATTTCACCGGGTAATCAGGCGCGATCAACTGGGAATGCGATCACATCGCTGATCCGCTCTGCACCCAGCGCAAGCATAACCAGGCGGTCGATCCCCAGCGCCACTCCGGCACATTCCGGGAATCCGTGCTCAAGCGCTGCCAGCAGATGCTCATCAATCGGCTGTTCCGGCAGACCCAGACTGGCCCGTTTGCGGTTATCCCGCTCAAAACGCTGACGCTGCTCAGCGGCATCGGTCAGTTCACGGAAGCCGTTTGCCAGCTCAATCCCTTTGTAATACACCTCAAAACGCTCAGCCACGCGGTGATCTTCAGAGCTGATCTCCGCCAGTGAGGCCTGGCTTGCCGGGAAGTGATAAATAAAGGTCGGTTTTTCCAGCCCGATATGCGGCTCCACACCGACCATAAACAGCAGTTGTAAAATGGTATCGCGATCTTCCTCGGTATCCGCAATATTGCTGACATCCAGTTTGGCCGCGACCTCTCGCAATTTGTCTTTCTCTGCGGTCAGCGGATCAATATCCAGGTAGCGCAGGAAAGCCTGCTGGTAGGATAACGATTCTGCACTTTCACACTCTAAGGTTTGTTGTAATAAATCATCAACCTCATTTATCAGACGGTACATATCATAATGAGGGCGATACCATTCGAGCATGGTGAACTCCGGATTATGATAACGTCCGGCTTCCTCGTTACGATAGCTGCGGCCCATCTGATAAATGGGGCCGCTGCCCGCTGCCAGCAACCGTTTCATGTGGTATTCCGGGCTGGTCATCAGATAAAGCGTTATTCCCTGTGCGGCACCGGGGCCGACAAATTGAGTTTCAAAGGCGCGCAGATGGACATCGGTGACGGTCGCCTGACTCATGGTCGGCGTTTCGACTTCTAATACACCTCTGTCTGCAAAAAAATGTCTGATTTCATTAACAATTTTTGCACGTTTTAATAGATTGGCTATCGGGGCAGTCGGCTGCCAGCCCGCAATATCACTCATGCCGTAAGAACTCCGAATAAAAATAAAGGGTGCAGTTTACCTGCAACCTCTGATGGTGACAAACAGATATGCAGAACATGCTACGTGTAAAATCCGGTGCTGAACAGGCCTATTGTGCGGTGGCGGGGTACCGGAGCACCCCGGGCGGGAATAATCAGTCGATTAAAGCCGGCGGGACATGTTCTCCCGGATAACTGCCGAGAACTTTCACCGAACGGGCGATCGCCTGTAAGGCCTTGAGTGCCTGTTGCATAGATACTGAACGCAGATTGGCATGCACATCAATATAAAACATCTCCTCCCACGGTGTGCCGTGAATAGGGCGCGACTCCAGTTTGCTCATCACAATGTCGTGCTCTTTCAGGATAATCAGGGCATCAACCAGTGCACCGGCCTGCTGTCCGGTTGCCATCAGCAGCGTCGTTTTCGCCGGCACCTGTTCTGATACCTCAATCGGCTGGCGGGCAATGACAATAAAGCGGGTCATATTCGTCTGCTGATTGGCAAGGTTCTGTGCAGCCGCCTGTAACCCGTACAGTGCACCACCGGCTTCGCTGCCGAGAGCTGCAACATCCGTCCGGTTGAGTGAAGCGACTTTTTCCATCGCCGCTGCGGTGCTTTCGCAGTATTCAATTTTGCGATCCGGGAACTGACTGAGATACTGACTGCACTGCTCAAACGGCTGCGGATGGCTGTAGAGGGTGGTGATCCCGGCAATATCCGCGCCCGGTATGGCCAGCAGACAGTGGTTCACCGGCAGGCGCAGCTCACCGACAATCGAAAGCGGGGTGCTCTGAAGTAAATCATAGACATCGTTGATGGCACCGGAACTGGTATTTTCCAGCGGCAGCATCCCGTAGTCTGCCTGACCGTTTTCAACCAGTTCAAAAATATCGCGGAATTTGCGGCAACTGAACTCGGTCATATGATCAAAATGACGGGCAGAGTACTGACGCGCCGCCACATGTGAATAAGAGCCTCTCGGGCCGAGGAAGGCTATCCGGGCGCTGTTATCCGGCGTCTGATTAAGGTGCTTTTGTAAAATCGCCTGCTGGGTCAGGACAGAATCCTCGATAATCAGCTGGAACAGACGGGTGATATAAAATCCGTCCAGTCCGTGCGGTTTACCTTTGCTTATCAGCACATCCAGCAGTTCACGTTCGCGGTTCTTATCGCGGATAGGGCGGTTATCCTGCAATTTGGTCTGTGCAACGGCCACAGCAAGCTGCCGCCGCTTTGCCAGCAAATCCAGCAATTGTATATCCAACTGGCTGATTTGTTCCCGTATAGCTAAAAGATCATTCATATGTTGTCCTCAGACCCTGTTTTCCCGGCGATAAAAAAAGCCTCCGCGGAGGGAGGCTTTTCTGTGCGTCTTCGTTTTCTTTCTCACACGACAAAAAGCCTCATTAACAGAAGCGAAAAAAGAAAAAGAAGAAGCGGATGCGGGGATACATGGTCAGTGTGTTGTCCGTTGTGTCATCTGATGATAGTTAATAGACCTGATGTAACCCGTTGTGTCAACCAAAAAAAACGCGCCCGGAGGGCGCGCAGAGACAAAACTCAATTTATTATATTTTTTATTCTGCGGATTCTTCATCAGACACAAGGTTCGCTTCTTTGACGCTGTTATCCGCGCGGCGCGCTTCACCTTTGTGCTGTGCTTTATTCAGCTGCCGTTCCAGTTTCGCCAGTAATTCATTGATGGCGGCATACATATCAGCGTGTTTGGCGCTGGCAACTAAATTTCCATTCGGTGTGCTGATGGTGGCATCAACCACAAAACCCTGCGGATCTTTTGCGAGGATAATGTGCGGATTAATTAAAGGAACCTGCCACTTACTCAGCTTATCGAGACGGCTTTCAACATGCTCCCGGATTGCCGGGGTAATCTCCATTTGCTTACTGGTGATATTCACATTCATAGTGACCTCTCTTTGTTACATCCGTCTTGTTGATATTCAGAATACGTTGGTGGCGGCAAGAAAAAATTGATCGTCGTCACTAATATTTTTTAGTTTTTTCAAAAGGTTATAATTTTGTGACTCAGGCTGAGAATACAGAGGATACAACTTGCGGGAAAGGCGCGAATCGTGCATCATTGATAAGTTGGCTGACCGCATATTCTCAGAGACGAGAAGGCTGTCGGCCATTTTTTATGCAGTAACATGATGATAAAACAATAAAAAAGCCATCCGGAGATGGCCTTTTTAATCAGATGAGTAAAACGGAACTCAGTTGCGCGGGTTGGCGGCAATCAGCTGTGCCACTTTTCCGGCTTCTGCCGTTAATCCCAGTTCATTATAGGCATTTTCCATCAGCGGCAGCGCCTGGCGTGTCGCCAGTGTGTCCGGGTAGTCACGCAGCATTAATTCAACACGATTAATCACCGCGACATATGCCCCGCGTTTCGTGTAGAATTTCGCAACTGCCAGTTCAAAGGCCGCAAGGCGATCTTTGAGGAATACCAGACGTTTTGCGGAGTCTGTCGCATAGATACTGGTCGGGTAATAACGCAGTAACTGGCTGAAATCCTGGAATGCCACGCGCGCGTTCTGCGGGTCACGGTCCGCACGATCGATACCAAAGAAACTCTGCAGCATGTTATCATCAAGCGCCTGAGCGGTCAGACCGCGCATATACAGGACGTAATCGATGTTCGGATGGGTCGGGTTCAGACGCATGAAACGGTCGATTGAGGCCAGCGCCATCTGTAAATCACCTGCTTTGTAGTAGGCGTAAATCAGATCCAGCTGAACCTGCTGTGAATACGGGCCGAAAGGAAAACGGTTATCGAGGGTCTCGAGCTGCGTGATGGCCCCTTTATAGTTACCGTCCTGTAATTTTTCCTGGCCGACAGTATACAGCTCTGACGGTGAGGCATCCGGGAGAATTTCCTTGTTTCCGGAACAGCCGGACAACATGAGGCTTAGCGTGGCTGCGGCCACGAGATATTTCATACGTATCATCACGTGTTGATTATCCTCTGAATATTTTTTAGGGAGCACTCCGTACAGCTCCCGCTGGCGATCACGATACAATACCACATAGTTTAAATGAAACGGTGTTACCGTTCAAAATATAACTTTCTGAAACAGAGACAAACATGGCTCAAGAAATACAACTTACCGCAACTATTGATGAATCACAGCTCGGTCAGCGTTTAGATCAGGCTTTGGCGGAATTGTTCCCTGATTATTCACGATCACGTATAAAAGAATGGATCTTAGATGACAGGGTTCAGGTTAACGGCCGTCTTGTCAACAAACCAAAAGAAAAAATGCTGGGCGGAGAGCAGATCAGTATTGATGCACTGATTGATGAAGACATGCGTTTTGAACCGCAAAATCTGCCGCTCAATATCGTTTATGAAGATGATGATATCCTGGTGATTAATAAGCCGCGTGATTTTGTGGTACATCCGGGGGCGGGTAATCCGGACGGAACGGTCCTTAACGCACTGCTGTATCACTATCCGGATATTGCCGATGTGCCGCGCGCGGGCATCGTTCACCGTCTGGATAAAGATACCACCGGGCTGATGGTGGTGGCGAAAACCGTTCCTGCCCAGACCCGGCTGGTGGAGTCACTGCAACTGCGTGAAATTACCCGTGAATATGAAGCCGTGGCTAACGGCCGCATGACGGCAGGCGGTAAAGTGGAAGAACCGATTTCCCGCCACCCGGCTAAACGTACCCATATGGCCGTTAACCCGATGGGTAAACCGGCGGTGACACATTACCGTGTGATGGAGCATTTCCGTGCCCACACCCGTCTGCGTCTGCGTCTGGAAACCGGCCGTACTCACCAGATCCGTGTGCATATGGCACATATCAATCATCCGCTGGTGGGTGATCAGCTCTACGGCGGGCGTCCGCGTCCGCTTAAAGGCGCAAGTGATGAATTCCGCGATGCACTGCGTGAATTTGACCGCCAGGCACTGCACGCCACCATGCTGCGTCTTTATCATCCGATCACCGGGATTCAGATGGAGTGGCATGCGCCGATTCCGGATGATATGGTGAAACTGATTGAGGTTCTCAAATCTGACGCACAAGCGCATCAGGATGATATGGACTGGTAAGGAGTTATAATGACCGCACTGATTACCCCGGAATGGCAGCTGCCCGCAGGCGTGAGTGCCTGCAGCTCATTACGTACAGGCGGCGTCAGTCAGCCGCCGTTTGACAGCCTCAATCTGGGACTGCATACCGGCGATTCCCCGGAGGATGTCGCCCGTAACCGGGCGATTCTGGCAGAGGCGGCCGGTTTCCCGGATACACCGCTCTGGCTGAATCAGGTACACGGAACGGATGTCGCTATTCTGGATGACAACACACCGCGCGGCCCGCAGGCCGATGCGGTCTATACCCGTACACAGGGGAAAGTCTGTGCGATTATGACGGCAGATTGCCTGCCGGTGCTGTTCTGTTCCCGTGACGGGCGCGAAGTGGCCGGTGCCCACGCAGGCTGGCGCAGTTTATGCGGCGGTGTGCTGGAAAATACCGTGTCCTGCTTTACTGCCGCGCCATCAGATATTATCGCCTGGCTGGGGCCGGCTATCGGTCCTCAGAAGTTTGAGGTCGGCGCGGAAGTCCGTGAAGCATTTATGGTGCACGCCGCAGAAGCGGTAACGGCATTTATTGCTCATGGTGATAAATATCTGGCTGACATTTATGAACTTGCCCGTCAGCGTCTGGCCGCAGCAGGCGTTACTGCTGTTTCCGGCGGTACCGAATGTACCGTCACGGACACCGCCCGTTTTTTCTCTTACCGCCGTGATGCCCGTACCGGCCGGATGGCGTCATTCATCTGGATCAACCCGCCGCAAAAATCATAACCTTCAGGATTACGCATAATATTTAATATTTTTTCAAAACTTGGCTTGAATATTTGACAAAAGTCCTCATTTAGTACTTAGCGAAAATTCAAAGCCATTTTTTGGAGGTGTTATGCGTTTGGATCGTTTCACGAATAAATTCCAGCAAGCGCTCGCCGACGCCCGGTCTCTTGCAGTCGGGCACAGTAATCAGTTTATTGAACCCGTACATTTACTGTCAGCATTTCTGCATCAGGAAGGCGGGTCGGTGCGTCCGTTACTGGCATCAGCCGGGGCGGATATCGCGCAGCTTAATCAGAAGATTGATGACACTATCAATCGCTTACCGCAGGTGGAAGGTTCCGCCGGGGATGTGCAGCCCTCACAGGATTTAATCCGTCACCTGAATATATGTGACCAGATTGCACAAAAACAAAATGATGCCTATATCGCATCCGAAATTTTTGTTCTGGCTGTATTAGAGAGCAACAGCTCATTAGCAGATGTATTAAAAGCAGCCGGGATTAATAAACAAACACTTAAGAAGGCTATAGACACTATGCGTGGTGGTGAGAATGTGAATGACCAGGGCGCGGAAGATCAACGCCAGGCCCTGAAGAAATATACGATTGATTTAACTGAGCGTGCCGAATCCGGCAAACTCGACCCGGTTATCGGCCGTGATGAAGAAATCCGCCGGACTATCCAGGTATTACAGCGCAGAACCAAAAATAACCCGGTACTGATCGGGGAACCCGGGGTGGGTAAAACTGCTATCGTGGAAGGACTGGCGCAGCGTATCGTCAACGGTGAGGTGCCGGAGGGACTGAAGAACAAACGTGTGCTGTCTCTGGATCTCGGTGCGCTGCTGGCGGGAGCCAAATATCGCGGTGATTTTGAAGAGCGTCTGAAAGCCGTTCTGAATGAATTATCCAAAGAAGAAGGCAATGTCATCCTCTTTATTGATGAGCTGCATACCATGGTCGGCGCAGGTAAAGCCGATGGTGCAATGGATGCAGGGAACATGCTGAAACCGGCACTGGCCCGCGGTGAACTGCACTGTGTGGGTGCAACCACACTGGATGAGTATCGTCAGTATATAGAGAAAGATGCGGCATTAGAGCGCCGTTTCCAGAAAGTCTATGTGGCAGAGCCGACAGTGGAAGATACCATCGCGATTCTGCGTGGTCTGAAAGAGCGTTATGAACTGCATCACCATGTTCAGATTACTGACCCGGCCATTGTCGCGGCGGCAACACTATCTCACCGCTATATCACGGATCGTATGTTACCGGATAAAGCGATTGACCTGATTGATGAAGCGGGTGCAAGTCTGCGTATGCAGATGGATTCTAAACCGGAATCCCTCGACAGACTGGATCGCCGTATCATTCAGTTGAAACTGGAACAGCAGGCACTGAAAAAAGAGTCTGATGACGCCAGTAAAAAACGGCTTGATATGCTGGAACAGGAATTAACTGAGAAAGAGCGCGAGTATGCGTCTCTGGAAGAAGAGTGGAAAGCAGAGAAAGCGACGCTGTCCGGTACCCAGCACATTAAAGCAGAGCTGGAGCAGGCGAAAACTACACTGGAACAAGCCCGCCGTACCGGTGATCTGACTAAAATGTCCGAATTGCAGTACGGTAAAATTCCGGAGCTGGAAAAACAGCTGGCAGCAGCAAATGCGGCAGAAGATAAAGAGATGAAACTGCTGCGTAATAAAGTCACTGATGTGGAAATCGCTGAAATCCTGGCGCGCTGGACCGGTATTCCGGTATCCCGCATGCTGGAAGGCGAGCGGGAAAAACTGCTGCGTATGGAGCAGGTAATGCACAGCCGTGTGATCGGTCAGAATGAAGCGGTTGATGCGGTTGCTAATGCAATCCGCCGTAGTCGTGCCGGGTTATCTGATCCGAATCGTCCTATTGGTTCGTTCCTGTTCCTGGGGCCGACCGGGGTGGGTAAAACTGAGTTGTGTAAAGCACTGGCGAATTTCCTGTTTGACAGTGACGATGCCATGGTGCGTATCGATATGTCCGAATTTATGGAAAAACACTCCGTTGCACGGCTTATCGGGGCACCTCCGGGATATGTCGGGTATGAAGAGGGGGGGTATCTGACCGAAGCGGTCCGCCGCCGTCCTTATTCTGTCATTCTTCTGGATGAAGTGGAAAAAGCGCATCCGGATGTCTTCAACATCTTATTACAGGTGCTGGATGACGGACGACTGACAGACGGTCAGGGGCGCACCGTGGACTTCCGTAATACGGTGGTGATTATGACCTCTAACCTGGGGTCTGACCGGATTCAGGAACACTTTGGTGAACTGAACTACGATGCAATGAAAGGTGCAGTCATGGAAGTGGTTTCTCATCACTTCAGACCGGAATTCATCAACCGTATTGATGAAGTGGTGGTATTCCATCCGCTGGCGAAAGAGCAGATCCACGAGATTGCGAAAATTCAGCTCAAACGGCTGTACAAACGTCTGGAAGAGCACGGTTATCAGGTTACTATTACTGACAGCGCGCTGGACAAACTGGCAGAAGCCGGATTCGACCCGGTATTCGGGGCGCGTCCGCTGAAACGGGCTATTCAGCAGGAGATCGAAAACCCTATGGCACAGGCGATGCTGTCCGGCAAACTGATTCCGGGCAAAATGATCACCCTGGATTTAACCGATGGCGTGATCACCGCGAAACAGTAATAACACAAGAAAGTAAAACTGAGGGGCGCGAAAGCGCCCCTTTTTTATGCATTATGTGCAGTAAATCAGCAACGCTGCGCGGGTTTGCCCGGTTTTTGAGCGAACGGAAAAAAAATTGAAATAAACACTTGCGTGATCTCAGCGAGTGTCTATAATGCGCCACCACTGACACGGAACAACGCGATAACACGCGGTTCCGGCAGAAAGAGAAAAGGCGGAAAGTTGAAAAACAACGCTTGACTCGAAGGGGCTGGAAAGCGTAATATACGCAGC
>NZ_VKKS01000001.1:2176768-2365743 GCF_019402645.1 Morganella morganii | reverse complement strand
AGCGCCGATGGTAGTGTGGGGTCTCCCCATGTGAGAGTAGGGAACCGCCAGGTTATTATAAAGTGAAGAAGCCACCCGTTGGGTGGCTTTTTTGCGTTTGGGGGAAAAGAAAAGCAGTACAATGTGTGCTCATTTTTCGGATGAAAAATTAACAGTCGGTAATTTGGAATTTAAATGCGTATAATATCCTGCACCGGATTGCAGGGCTCACCTGACATCTGTTCTGATAAATAGATCAAAATGAATCAACGGGAACATACACAGTGAAAAAACTAACTATTAAAGATATCGCTGCTATCTGTAATGTCGGAAAATCCACTGTCTCCCGCGTTATTAATAATGAACAGAATGTAAATGAAGAAACCCGCCGTAAAATACTGGCAGTGATTGAACAGAATCACTTTACACCGTCCAAATCAGCGCGGGCGATGAGAGGGTTAACAGGCCGGACATTCGGTATTATTGTTACCCGCCTTGATTCTTATTCTGAAAACCAGGCTATCCGCGCGATGTTGCCTGTCTTATATAAAAATAATATTGACCCTATTATTCTGGAAAGCCAGTTTGATCCTGCAAAGGTTGATGAGCATTTATCCATGCTTGAAAGACGAAAAGCGGATGGTGTTATTTTATTTGCTTTTACCGGTCTGGATAAAGAACAGTTAGTCTCCTGGCAAAAGAATATCGTTGTTATTGCCCGTTCTTTTGAGGGATATACCTGTGTCTGTAATGATGATGCCGGAACAGTTAACCATTTGATGGATTATCTGCATAAGGAGAAGAATTTTACAGCTGTCAGCTATATTGGTGTTAATGAACAGGATGAAACAACCGGGTTATTACGTTATCAATCTTATAAGCATTATTGCGATAAATATAAAATAACAACGGACGCAGTATTGGGCGAATTAAACTATGAAAGCGGATATCAGCTTGCTGAAAATATCGTACTAAAACGCCCTCAGGCCATATTGTGTGCGACTGAATCACTGGCATTTGGTGTTAAAAAGTATCTCCTTCATCATCAGATTAATACTATTTTTGTCGCTTGTATCGGACGAAATGATTTATTAACCTTTCTTTTTCCGGATGTGAAAACATGCCGTCTGGGTCTTAGTGAAACTGGTCAGAAGTCAGTCAACTTATTGATTGATATGGTTAACGGCAATTTTTCGGCAAAAACATATCTGATTCCATCACCTTCATTTACCTATTGATTTAATTAAATTAAATAAATTTTTATGTGATATCCATCCCGTATTGGGATCGTTCCCATTGAGTGATTTCCATACTGAACGTATTTTTAACTGAGATGTTTGATACGGGGACAGGGGATATGGAAATTAATGTTAACAGTGACGTACTGGATAAGATCATCAGATTTACCGGCAGGAAGGAAAATATCAGCACAGTATCTCACTGTCTGACACGATTACGCTTTGTTTTAAATGATCCTGAACTGGCAGATATTGAATCTATTAAGCAAATACCCGAGGTCAAAGGGTGTTTTAATAATGCCGGACAATTTCAGATTATTATCGGTATGAATGTCGGTGATTACTACCGGGCCTTAATAGAAAAACTCAATATATCTGAATCAGATAAAGAAAAAACAAAAGTCGCGGCTAAGAAAAATATGAAATTCTGGGAGCGGCTTATTGCTGATTTGGCTGAAATCTTTGTTCCTTTGCTGCCTGCATTAATTTGTGGCGGTTTATTACTGGGGCTGAGAAATGTTATCGGAGAAATGCCGGTACAGGATGATAAACCACTGACCGCGTATTATTCCTGGCTTAAACCGATATATGATTTCCTGTGGTTACCGTGTGAGGCAATATTCCATTTCCTGCCGGTGGCTATTTGCTGGTCAGCAACCAAAAAAATGGGCGGTTCTCCGATCCTGGGTATTGTGCTGGGAATTACATTAGTGTCACCTCAGCTGATGAATGCTTACAGCATGGGCAGTCAGACACCGGATATCTGGGATTTTGGCTTATTTGCTATTCAGAAGGTGGGATACCAGGCTCAGGTTATTCCGTCCATTCTGGCCGGTTTATTTCTTGGCTGGTTTGAAGTGAAATTACGCCGCCGTATTCCGGAATATTTAACACTGGTGGTGGTGCCGATTATCAGCATTCTGGTTTCTGTGGTTGTGGCCCATGCCATTCTGGGGCCATTCGGCCGGGCCGCCGGCAATGTTATTTCAGAAGGTGTCCGTTATTTAATGCTGGGTGATTTTGCATTAATCGGCTCGATGATATTTGGTTTTTTCTATTCTCCTCTGGTTATTACCGGATTGCACCACACCACATTAGCGATTGATATGCAGCTGACACAAAGCATCGGCGGAACACCTATCTGGCCTGTTATTGCATTATCGAATATTGCACAGGCCTCTGCGGTTGTCGGCATCATTATTATGAGCCGTAAAAAAGATGAGCGGGAAATAACGATTCCGGCAGCAATATCTGCGTATTTGGGTGTAACTGAACCGGCTATGTATGGTGTAAACCTGCGTTACCGTTTCCCTATGCTGTGCGCCATGATTGGTGCTGCGCTGGCGGGGTTAATCTGCGGTTTTGCTCATGTTTTATCCAATGGTATTGGTGTCGGCGGTATTCCCGGCATTCTGTCTATCCAGCCCGTTTTCTGGGGTACTTACCTTGTTGCCATGATAGTGGCCATTGTTGTCCCGATCCTGCTGACAATGATGATATACCGTTATCAGCAGCGCAAAGGCACCCTGGTAACTTCTCTGTAAATTAATAAAGTGAATTTAACATGTGTTATCTGACTATTTCTGTAAAAGAAAATGGAGCCGATATTTTTTCCGGCAACGATAAATATGATTATGCTTTTTGCTGGAATGAAATCTCCGTTAAAACATGTCTGGACGTTTTAACGGAGATCAGCCGTGATTTTCCCGGGATTAAAGGGGGGATTATCACGGGTAACCGTGTACCGGATTATGCTTCATTTTGTGCTGAACTGGCCGGTAATGTCATTATTGATTTGGAAAAATCCTTTTCAGAAATCTTCAATGCTCCCTTTGTTCAGCAACAGGGAAAAAAGGTATTCACGGAAGATAAACTGGAACAGGCGTTAATACAGAAATATGAGCAGCTCTGCTGGAATATCGACTATGCCGGATTTACTGCGGGTAAAGAAGAATATGCCGTTGAGTCATTATTAACCACAGCAAACGGGTATTTGGGGGTGCGCGGAGCATTGCCGGATATGCAGGCCGGGGATGCGGCTTATCCGGCAACCTATCTGGCAGGCTGTTATAACCGGGCTGAGTCAGACATTGCCGGAAATACCGTATCCAATGAAGATTTTGTTAATGCGCCTGACGCCCGTACTATCAGGATAAAGATAGGTGATGGTGAATGGTTATCGCCGGAAAATTGCCGTAATAAAATGTTATACCGGAACCTGTGTTTAAAAAACGGTATTCTGGAGCAAACCTGGATTGCGGAAGATTCCCGCAAACATCTTATTCAGATTAACAGCCGGATGCTGGCGGATATGTCCTGCCCGGAGCGGTTTGCCGTTGAATACTGTTTCACGCCACTGAATTTTGATGCTGATATTACCATTGCCACCAGGATTGACGGCACGACCCGTAACTATGGTGTGGAACGTTACCGGAGCCTGACTTCACACCATTACAAGGTATTATCCCGCGCGGCTGAGGGGAGTTATGCGCAATTAAATGCGCGGACACTGCAATCCGGCATTGGTATAGGGGTGACCACAAAAATACGCGGTGATTTTTTCACTGACAGCGATATTCAGATAAAAGAGGAACCGGGCAAGGTGGCGCAGTTTATTACCTGTCACGCCACGAAGGGGAAAACATACCGCCTTGAGAAAAGTATCAATATCCGTCTCTCTTCTGTGTTTCCGGATAATTGGGCGGATGCAGATAAAACAACACTGGCAGATTTTTCTGTTCAGGCTGAAGCCTCTGAACAGGCATGGAAAAATTTGTGGGACAAGGCGGATATTGTTATTGAAGGTGATTTAATGTCGCAGAAGTTATTGCGTCTGCATATCTGTCATCTGTTGTCATCCTGTTCACCGTACAGTAACGGAAAATATAAAACGGATGTCTCGGTGACCGCCCGGGGTTTACATGGTGAAGCATACCGGGGGCATATTTTCTGGGATGAGATCTTTATCCTGCCTTTTTATATTATGCATTTCCCGCAGACGGCCCGTCAGTTGCTGATGTATCGTTATAACCGGTTACCGGCGGCGCGGAAAATTGCGCAGGACAGCGGTTGTAAGGGCGCGATGTATCCGTGGCAGTCCGGTCTGGACGGCAGCGAACAGACTCAGTCTGTCCATCTGAATCCGCTGAACGGTCACTGGGATCCGGATTACAGTCATCTTCAGCGTCATGTTTCTCTGGCCGTTGCTTATAATATATGGTTGTACTGGAAAAACACCGGTGATGCGGAATTTATGCGGCTGTACGGTATGGAAATGCTGACAGAAATTGCCCGTTTCTGGCTGAGTAAAGCCGTATATGATGAGGCAACCGGGCGTTATTCTGTCAGCGGAGTTATGGGGCCGGATGAGTTTCATGAGCATATGAGCGGCAGCCGCAGCGCCGGGCTCAAAGATAATGCTTATACCAATTTAATGGTCTCCTGGTTATTTTCCGTTCTGACAGAATTGTATCCGCAGTTTAATGCCGGTGAGGAAAATACTGCATTTATTCAGGATATCAGTCATACCGGTAAATATTTAGCGCTGGTGATTGAAGATGATGTGATTGCACAGTTTGACGGGTATTTTTCCCTGAAAGAGATTGACTGGGAACACTATCAGAATAAGTACGGCAACATTTACCGGATGGACAGAATACTGCGTGCTGAAGGTAAAAGTGCGGATGACTATAAGGTAGCCAAACAGGCTGATGCATTAATGATATTCAATAATTTTTCCCGTGATGATGTTACCGGAATATTGAATAACATGGGCTACCACCCGGGGCGTGATTATGCACAAACTAATCTTCATTATTATTTAAAACGAACCTCTCACGGTTCAACATTATCCAGAGTGGTGCATGCTCAGCTGGCCTGTGATACCGGATTACATGATTTATCCCGGGAATTATATCAGCAGGCGCTGCGGTCAGATTATGGTGATATTCAGGGTGGTACCACCGCAGAAGGGATTCATACAGGAGTAATGGCCGCGACAATAAATACAGCTGTGATGTCCTATGCCGGCGTGGATATCCGTAGTGACCGTTTATCGGTTTCACCGTCATTACCGGCAGAATGGAAGTGTATCAGTTTTAATTTACAGCATCGTGGTGTTCATTATTATTTTTTAATCTCACAGAAATCGGTATCAGTCACCACAGATAAAGAGGTATATATCGATATTTATAATGAGAAACACCAGATTAAAGCTGGTTCTCCGTTATCATATACTTATGTAAAGGAATACACATCATGAAATCAGGGTTTTTATTCGATTTGGACGGCGTGATTGTTGATACGGCGAAGTACCATTATATCGCCTGGCGATATATTGCCAATAAATCAGGCTTTGATATCAGTGAGAAGTTTAATGAGGAACTGAAAGGTATCAGCCGGATGGAGTCGTTAGATAAAATATTAGATTATGGTCATCAGTCTGATATTCTCAGCCCGGAAGAGAAGAGCACGCTGGCGGATGAAAAAAATGATTATTATGTAAATTTACTCGGTGAGTTGTCTGAAAATAATATTTTACCCGGATTCCGTGATTTTATTATTCGTGCAAATAAGCTTAATATACCTTGTGCTGTTGCTTCCGCATCCCGTAATGCGCCTTTTATTTTAAAAAAACTCAATATTGAGAAGTACTTTAAGTCAGTTGTTGATCCGGCGTTGCTGACTAACGGTAAGCCGGATCCCGAAATATTTCTGAAAGCGGCATCATCGATTAATGTTCAGCCACAGGATGCAATAGGCTTTGAGGATGCGCAGTCGGGTATTACCGCACTAAAAAGTGCGGGTATTTTTTCAGTCGGAGTCAGCGGAGATAAATCACTGTTAACCGGTGCTGATCTTATTATTTCTTCATTTGAAGATGTTACGCCTGAATATGTATTAAAAACAAAGCAATAATAATTAAACTTCTGATAATAAAATCACCATAATAAAGGCTCAGTATATTCATATACTGCCGCCATCCGATCGTAGTGAACAAAGGTAGATAAAATGAAATTAAATAAATTAGCATTAATAACAGGACTTGCTGTTTCTGTTATTCCTTTTTCTGCCGGTGCCGAAACATCATTGAGTGATATTGAGGCACGTCTGAACAGCCTTGAAAAAAGAGCGTCTGAAGCAGAAGCAAGAGCTGTGGCGGCAGAAAAAAAAGCAGAACGTCTGGAAAATTTAATGGCCAAAAATACGGCTGAGGCAGGGAATACCCGTCAGGGGAATGCCGCCGGTTTCAGTAATATTGTCAGTGCAGATAATGGCAAAGGGTCATTAAAATTATACGGTGACGTGGAGTTTAATATTGATGCTGCCAGCCGTAAAGGGCAGATTACCTCAATGCAGACGCAGGCCGGACGCGGAGCTGATGATTTCGGTGATAGAGAACGCTGGGATATTAACGGACGGATTTTAATCGGCCTTGACGGGCAGAGAAAACTGGATAACGGTAATTATGCCGGTTTCAGTGTTCAGCCGTTAGCCAATATGTCAGGGAATATCGGGCTTGATGATGCGGTATTTTATTTTGGCAAAGAAGATAAATGGAAATATAAAATTGGTCGCTATGAAGCCTATGATATGTTTCCGCTGAACCAGGATACCTTTGTCGAACATTCGGGTAACAGTGCTAATGATCTCTATGCAGATGGCTTCGGCTACATTTATATGATGAAGGAAGGGCGGGGACGAAGTAACAGCGGGGGTGGGATGAACCTCAGCAGTAACTATGATAACTGGTATTTTGAGGTGAATACGCTGATTGAAGATGGCAGCAGTGTCTTTAAAGATCAGGAATATCATGGACGTAAATTACAGAATAAAAAGAATGTGATTTATGTCCGTCCTGTTGTGGCATGGAATTACGATAACTTCACGATTGCGGGGGCAGTGGATGCTAATGTTATCAGTAATGCATACGGCTTTAATAATGCGGAAGGGAAATTTGAGGATCAGTCCCGGCGTACCGGTTATGGCCTGACCATAAAATGGGATACGCTGGAAAATGATCCGGAGAATGGGGTAGTCGTTAATGTCAGTACCGCTTATCTGGATGCAAAAAATGAAAATGATTTCTCTGCCGGTACTAATATTTTATGGCGAAAATTCCAGCTTGGTTATATATATTCCCATAATGATATTAAATCATATCAGGTTGTCAGCTCGTTTGATGATAATAAGTATGATATTTTAAATCCTGGTAAATATAATATTAATACAGTGTTTACGTCTTATGAGTTGCCTGATATATTAGGGATGGATAATTTTAAAACATACCTTGGGGCTTATTACTCCCATATTACCGGGAATGACGATATGACGACGGTTGACGGTAAAGATAACGATCGTTATGGTGCGCGTATTCGTTTTAAATATTTATTCTGATGGTTTCTCTGTATTGAAAGCCATTTTGTTTAATCATATCCATCTGTGTTATTTGCATTGTTAAAGGGAATCAGGGTAAAGGGAAATATCTTGTTTATTCCTGCACGAAAGCTATGCTTTCGTGTTTTTTTTGAGTATAAAACTAGGAACAAAACAGTGATTATTGATTGTCGTTGTTCAGTATAAAAAAATACCGGGATTGACCCGGTATTTTTTCCGGCCGGATTATATCTTCGGCATTTTATCAAACATACTTTTCATTTCTTCCGGGAAACCTGAAGACAGTGTTGTCCGCAAATCCTTCATGGCGGTATCAAAGTCTTTCGGCCGCTCGTCCTGCTGCATTTTCTGATGTGCATCCAGATTATCCTGCAAGCCATCAAACATTTTTCCCATTTCCTTCATCATCTGGTCACAGGATTGATTGACGTTCTTCAGTATTGAACGGGAGGCATCCGAACCGGACATATTCATATTTTCAATCCCTTCCATGAAGGGTTTCTGTAATTCTGAAGCAGATTCATTTCCTGATTCGGTACTGAATTTCAGTACCGACTGTACATTTTTCGGATCTAACATAATGACTGTCCTTTTCGTTTATCAGATATTACCCGGGCAGGAAAACTGTTTTAATGCCCGTGACCACAACGGATAATCCTTCATTGTTGAATTAAGCTCGACAACAAAGAATCCTTTCACCTGACCCATCGCCATAGTGAGCTGGCGGCTGTTGCTGCTCAGCTGTACCGGGTTACTGGCGTCATACATCCGGAAAAGCGCCCACGGCCCGTCAAAGCTGACCGTTTCTACCTGTCCGTCCTGTGTTTTAAATGTCAGGCGCGTGTAAATGCCGCCTTTGGGACCCGGCCAGTTAATTTTGACCGGCTCCTGATAGCCGTGACTGTAGCGGACTATCTGGCCGTCAATATCCAGCACGGCTTCCAGAACAGAAGGTGACAGTGAGATCGGGCGGATAATCATGGACATCGCCATCGCCCCTGACGGATCAAAGAAGGAATCACGGATGCGGGCGGCATTCTCAAATGATGCCACTGTTTTGGCTGATACCACGCCGCGGCTGCCGGGATGGATTTGCCATGGTGTTGCGCCGGTATTCACATAGGCGGCCAGATTTTCATCAAAGAAACTCTGGATTGCCCCGCCGCGCCCGAACATCCGTGTGAAATCCCCAATCCCGGCTTCTTCTCTTGCGCCCCGGTTAAACGGGTAGCGGCCGCTGATAGTTGTCCGGCAGGAATCTGAAGCAATTGATGAAGCACCACGGCTGAGGTTTTCTTTGCTTTTTTGCAGGCTCTGTTTTTCACCTGTTGAAAGCAGATCTATCATGACACTGCGTACCGGCTCCGGCTGGCGCAGCATATCATCGCGTAACCGGTTGATTTCGCTGTTTTGCGGCAGAATCTGACCGGCACGCAGTGAAGCGGAGAGGGTGGCGAGTTTGTTGTAAACCTGGTCAAACGCCGTGAATAACGGATCATTGGCGCCGGCGGTTTCGGCCTGACGCAGACGGTGCAGTGCTTCAAACCGGGTTTCCAGGGTTTTCTCCGGCGTGCTCCCGGCAGAGCGATCGTTGCTGATACCATCCAGTAATGAGCGACGGGTCTGAGTCAGCTTGTTTTCCTGACGGGCGAACCATGCGGTGGCATCCTGCTGGTTTTCGCGGCTCAGTGTTGTTTCATCGATGGCAAACTGTACCAGGCTGGTCAGCGGTGAGGATGGCTCGGTAAACCGGCGGGCAAGTTGCGCCGCGTCATCAAGATCACTGATTGGCCGGACACGGATATCCTTCAGGAAACTCTCCCACTGATTAGCATACTCAGACAGATAGGCTTTCAGTGCTTCATTGGATAAAGTCTGAATCGCCTCCTGTGTGCCGATGTCACCGCGTTTTTCTGTGTTGTCACTGAGTACCCAGTTTTCCTCACTGATCATATCAGTTGCGGCATCCTGTAATTGCGGCAGGAAGACATCCTTATAGCCTGCTTTTGTGTAGAAACCGGAAATGGCGGTATCTGTCACTGTATTGGTACTTTTGCGGCGCAACATCAGCGATACACTGGGGCCTGCGGCATCCGCCAGCGAGATATTCTGAATACCGGCAGGCAATGGTTTATCTTTGATACGGTTAACCACCCGCAGATGGATCGGTGTTTTCATGGCATTGACACGGGCGATACGTACCAGCTCTGCATTCATTTTTGCTGCTGGTGCTGTGGATGAGGTGTCACTGAATAACTCGTGCAGATGATAGCGGAACAGGCGGCGGTCATTTTCGGTATAGCCCTGTACCGCGTAGTTGTCCCAGCGGATCATAAACCAGTTTTCCAGCGCTTCCGGCTCCCGGTATGAGGGATAAACCATCATCAGATAGACCTTGAGTGTGTCGTAAGCATCGGTATTACCGTTGAGTGCGCTCTGTTTCAGTTCGTTGGCGATATAATTTTCCACGGCAGGCCAGAAGATCTTGTACAGATGACGCCGGTAAGTCTGCTCCATTGCATTACTCAGCAGCTTATGTTCGAAATACGGCGTCAGCAGCGGCGGAGAACTTTCCAGAAACTGTGTGTTGATATAGCCGAGCTGTTCATAAGCGGCAATCAGGTCATCATTAAACTGACTGGTGACCGGAATATCGCGGACAATCCGTTTGGTTTCCTCAAAGCGGGCGCTGGCATAGGAAATAAAATCCGATTCCCAGAAATAGCGGGAGGAGAGCATCATCACTACAGCCAGCAGACCGGCAGTCACTGCGGAGTAACGGGCGGCGGAAATCAGTTTGTTGCGCAGCGGCCGGTAGCGGGCACTGTGCAGCACACCCCGTTCGGTGATTGCCTGTGTCAGTGCCGGAAAGTACATTCTGCCGGACTGGCGCTCATCAAATAACCCGTCCGCATCCGCGTTATATAAGCTCTCACGCGCCATCAGCGGGGTGGTGCTGCCCATCCACATCTGCCGCAGGCATCCGGTATAACCCATCGCGGATGCCGGAAAGATCTGTTCGAGAAAGGAAAACAACGGTTTTTGCAGTGCGCCGAGAGATTCAATAAACAGCAGCAGCTGGTGGCGTAATCCGTCATCCGGCACATTGTGCAGGGTTTCAAGAATATAGTTGCTGACCCGGATCTGTAACTGGTGATAGGTATTTTCATCATGAATAAAATTATTGCGGTGATCGTCTGTGCATTGCAGGCTGATCCCCAGACCGCCGGCAAGCAGGTCGTCATCGGCGATATTCAGGAACGCTTCACCGCCGGGCAGATGGTCAATATTATTCAGCAACAGATAAACCGGAATATCGGACTGAAAAAGTGCGGCCATTTCCAGAATGCGGATACGCAATGTGTCAGCCAGTGATTTCCGTTCTGTCAGAGGGGCATACAGCAGTGTGCCGATATCCGCACACAAAATAATCCCGTCGATGCCGGGATAGCGGCGGTGTTTACGGATAAGGGCATACAGTTTCTGCCGTGCATTACCGGCATCGTCACTCTGTCCGTGCATCTGCACCCATTCCCCGGCAGTATCAATGTACACGGCGCGTTCTGTCAGCCACCAGTTGCAGTCAACAGTCGGGCCGACATCCGTGGTGCGGGGTAATCCGTACTGCTCGGAAAGCAGGAACTGCTCACCGCTGTCATAAATCACGGAGGTTTTGCCGCATCCGGCAGGCCCCATCACCACAAACCAGGGTTTGTTGTTGATATATTCGCGGCTGAAATGGATTTTCATCCGCTCGCTGCGGGTTTTTTTACCGGCCAGCGCAATAAATTGCAGCGTCCGTATAGCATCCGTAAAACGGGCGGTTACCCGGTCCAGCTGGATAATCTTCTTTTTCGGCTTCGGCAGCGGGGTGCGCAGAAAACGGAACAGACGGCTGAACAGGAAAGCCACAAACGGCCACAGCGCCCAGAAAAGAATAATGCCGATAATGATCTGGCGTACCAGCACCCGTGCGAGCGGGTAAAAGTTTCCGATGGCAATCATCGGCCCGACCCACCAGATGATGTAGCAGAGAATCAATGCGATGATAAGGATAATAAATCGTCTGATCATAATACGTCCTTGTATACCGTTACTTCATCCAGGCCGGGAGCACAGGCGATTCTGCTGAAGTGTTGTTATCATTATTACCTGCTGGCGGTGCCGGGGTTTCGTTCAGTACGGCCGGAATATCGCTGTCCTGATAGCCCTGCATAGCCTGTTCCGCATCGCGTTTGCCGATTTTCCATAAGATATCGACACGGCGGTTACGTTTGCGTCCTTCATCCGTGGTGTTATCAGCGATCGGGTCACTCTCACCCCGGCCTGTTGCCGTAATTTCACGGTTGTGAGTCTGATTAATCATGGTATTGGTCCGCAGAATATCGGCGACAACCACCGCTCTGGCTTCTGACAGCTTCAGGTTGTTATTGGCGGAGGTTTTGCGGAATGGTGTTGCATCGGTATGCCCGATGACTTCCAGGTCACCCGGCCACGGTGCGAGGGCGGCACCCAGACGCTCGATATTGCGTTTGCTGAGGAAGTCTTCCGTCAGTTCGGATTTACCGGTCAGGAAAGCACCATCAGAGGTGAAGATAAGCAGCCAGCCGCGCGGATCTTTACGGACTTCCAGCCAGCCCTCATTTAAGATTTGGGTCAGCGGATTAGGCAGTGTTTCCATAATATTGATTTTGCGCGGCTCCGGCGGAACCCATGCCAGAATATCATTGCGGATCTGGCGTGCCTGCTCATGGAGATACCAGGCGGAAATACCGTAGGCGATAACCGCCAGGATAAGCCCGGTGATCAGAATCCGTAAAGCGGTGATAAAACGGCGCTTCGGCGGTTTGACTTTCTCTGCCCGGACATCAGACAAATACAGTGTTGTATTTTGCGCATAGAGCAGTCCGCTGAGGTGATTACGCAGATCCATCAGCAATACCGCCCCGCGATCGAGCATCCGGTATTTCCCTTCAAATCCCATGGACAGGATCAGATAATAGAACTCAAGCACATCATGGTTATCCTGCGGGTTGCTGATATATTCTTTCAGATGCTCAAAGCAGTTTTCGCCGCCCCAGGCATCTTTATGGAATTCCACCAGCAGACTCAGACCGGTTATCTCCTCTTTCACCATGTCGTTAAAAATACCGTCCACATAGGTGCAGATAAGGTAAGAGAGGTGGTTGATCTCCTCCGGCGGGAATCCCTGTTTGCGCAGATCTTTGCGGAAGAATTCCAGTTTTCTGACAATTTGCAGGCGGGCACAGACAAAATCGGTCTGCGGCTCATTACGGAACCACTCAATCTGCAACAACAGCGGCATCCCGGCTGAAATATACGGGTTATGCCAGAGGCCGAACAGCGAACTGCTCTGTCCGGCAGAGCGGGTGCCCTGCTGACGTTCCCGCTGTTGTGCGGGGCGCATTGGCGGAAGCGGATTCTGTTTTCCCTGAGCCGGGTTACCGGATGATGCCGGGGGATCTTCATTGGCTGCCGTGAATTCCGGCAGTTCGTCATCCTGCGGTTGTGTGTTGCCCATCCCCCGCATACCGGCCGGAATGATGCCGCCGATGGAGGCGGCAGTGCTTTTGGCCTGCCATATCGGGTTGGTTAACGAGTGTTCGGCCCGTTTCACTCCTGTGCGGGCCGCCGATATGGCACTCCTGATCTGGCGTTCAAACTCATTCATCCTACTCTCCCCTGGCGCAAGCCCCATGCCTCAAAACGTAATCCCGGGAAATCACCGACAATACTCAGTGCCGCAGCGCTGCCGGCCAGCATGTCCCTGTACATCGGATCCGCATTATCCACCTCAAAGTAGACACTGTTCGGGTAATACGGGATGTGGCGCGGCGGTGATGACATCGGGGTGATGCGGACGCCCGGCAACTGCAAATCGATGAGCTGGACAATTTTTTCCACCGGTGCCAGTTTGGTCTGGGCAGGGAAATAGCTTCTCATGGTGTCGCCCGGCAGTTCCGCACTGACGATAAAGACCAGTTTTTCCAGACGTAACTGCGGATCATTCTGGTACAGATAGATATTGTCGCCGCGCTCAATAAACGGCAGGGCGATAGCCGGTGCCTCAATCACCAGTGACAGCGCACGGCGCAGCGCGGCAAACAGGCTGAAATACGCATTCTGCGGCTCATTATGTGAATAATGGAAATCCTGGTGCAGTGAGGTATTCTCTTTACCCGGAATGATGCTCAGGCGTCCGAGCAGACCCAGCAGTGTGAAAAACAGCCGCTCAGGATGAACCCGGGGCTGTGCCAGCAGGTGAGCCAGGCGCAGATGGTACTCACTCAGTGTCTGTAACAGCAGGAGTTCCAGTAATTCGGTCAGCCCGCCGGTGGTCAGCGGAACATCCGGGCGGTAAACACTCTCCAGTCGCTGCACCATCAGACCAAGCAGTTCGGTGACGGCACTTTTCAGCCAGCCGCAGGCACGGAAATCCAGCATCGGCGGCAGGAATTTATCATCGAGTATCAGGCGTCCGTCGCGGGTTCTTTCGGTGATCCGGGCAACGGGCAGCAGGGATTCCGCATCACTGACAGCACTCCGGACATTCAGCTGTGTTCTGAGTTCCCCGAGCTGAAGTGTGGCCATCTGCGGCGTGCCCTCGGATGCCAGACCGGCATTGCGGTCGCGGATATCGGCATTAATCACACTGAAGCGGCTTTGCCCTTTGCTTTGTGACAGATCGATAAAGGTATTACCCGGCATATCCATCAGGACAGAAAGACAAATAATCTGTCCCTGGCAATCCGGGCCCGGATCAAACGGCAGCGGCAGCGGGTCGTCACTGCCGAGATCAAACGGGGTACCGTCAGGAAAAACGCCCCCGGCACGGACCAGGGCGATTTTTCCCTGGTCGAGTAATCCGGAGTCGAGGTGTATCTGACGAAAACCCCAGGCCAGAGCATCTGTGCTGCGGATACGCATGTCCGTGAAATGTTCGAAATACCGCTCCTGCTGCTGAAAATGCTGGGGTTCCATCAGCATTCCTTCAACCCAGGCAACACGCTGTTTTAACAACATAATTATATCCTCAGTTCCGTACTAAAGCGTGGTGTCAGGGCTTATCTGAAACAGGCGCTTTCATCTGTGTCAGACTGTGTTCCCTGACCACGACAACAACATTTGAATTTTTATTAACTTCCGTATTGATCAGAACAGTATTTTTGTTTTGTCCGGGGAGCTGAAACTCAGCGGCCACAAGCAGCCAGCGTGCTGTTTCCCGCGGGATCTCAAAGGAATACCTGCGGGATTCACCGGGGCTTAAAATGTGCTGCATCTGACGGATCATGACCGGATCCGGTGCAACCTCGTCGCAGGGAGCGTTCCGGTAGAGTCCGGGCGGCTGCCAGTCATCCCTGCTGATTTCAAATACACAAATCCGGACAGGTAATGCATTGCCTGTTTTGTCGGTGTTAACCCGCGCTGCCGCATCAACCCGCAGACTGACGGTTCTGTCTGCCGGCAGCAGTTCCGGTGTGTCCGGCCAGATCAGGCTGCAACTGCTGAGAAGTGTAATACCCGGCACTATCAGCAGGCAGCGTATCCACCGGTTATAATCAGGCATTGATAAAGTACTTCGTCTGGCTCGGCGCAATCTGGGTGCCGGGCGCGTTACAGTTATTCGTCAGACTCATATCGCCCAGCCGGGTCGCGGGGCTGCCCTGAATAAAGTATTTGCCTGATCCCTGAACCGGCATCATCTGAGCCGAGTGTGTTCCGGTGGCGCCGATGATAATTCCGGTGGAAATTGTTGATGTCCGGATGGTCATCAGGTTCTGCTCGTTACCACCGCAGCAGAAATAATTGGAGACATTGGGTATTCCTGTGGCGTTCGGTGCGATATTGGGTCCCGGAGCCGGGATCATCGGCTCGCATCCTGAAAAGCTGATACCGCCTGCCCGTGTGTTTGCAGCTGTCATGTGATCACCCCATATGAACCTGGCCGCCATCAATACGAAGGACGGCACGTGATGTGATAGCGCCGATTTCATTGTCCAGAACCATGCTTTTTTCGGCATGCTGGGCAATGTGACCGGCTTCGGTGGTATCAAGGTTTTCAACCTTTTTGTGGGCATTTTCCGCACTGACAAACAGAGAGCCGGCAATCTGGCGCAGTGTCTGTGCAACCCATTTTGAGGTGTGTGATACCAGGGAAAAGCGGGTGGTTTTGATTGTGATACTCTCTGTCCCTTCCAGTGCCAGTGACGGCGCACGGATATGCAAAGGCGTATCCTGAGTGCCTAGTATCAGCGGGGCTGCGGCGGTATGCCGTTCCAGAACCGACAGCACATAGGCGCTGTCACCCTGTACCATGGCACAAACCAGATCGCCCTTTTCCGGGACAATCAGGCACCCTGCCGCGACGGTAACAGCGGAATACGGATGTGATTGCAGCAGCAGCTCTCCGTTATCTCCTGCAATAAGCCGCGTTGCGGCGATCTCCGGGGTTTCCGGGGCGGAAAAAAAACGTCTGCCGGATAAAACCGGGGTATCAGTATGATGTGTTGTGTCAAACATAACGGCTGGCTCCTGGGGTTAAACGGGGGGATCCGGTGTCATCTTTCACGCCGGGCTGATGCCGGGCGTACCATAAATCAATGGATGTCAGCAGAGGCTCATCCGCTTTCTGTCCGCGATCAGTAAGTCCGGTTTCCGCACCGTGCAGGCGGGCTTTCTGCATCACAGCACTGTGCAGCGGGGTCTGTTTCAGCTGACAGAAACGCATATCGGTACGGATTAATTTCGTATCATCCAGAATGCAGAGTGTGAGCACTGCCCGCACCAGATTGGCGGAAATCAGCTGTGCGCCGCTCAGATCACACTGATGCAGTGCGGTTCCGGTAAACTGAGCACAGGTCAGCTGAGTACCGGTCAGTACGCAGTCATGCAGCGAGCCCTCATTAAACTGGGCGGAATGCAGATTACTGTCGTCGAAACGGCACTGTTCCAGCCGGGATTTGGCAAACCCGGCGGAGGCGAGATTCAGTTTCCGCAGGTCAGTGCGTGTCAGCTGACAGTTCTGCCAGACCAGGATGTCGCACTCATTGCCGGTAAACTGACAATCCGTCAGTTTGCTGTTACCGGAGACCAGGCGGATTATCTGCACACCGGCACAGCAGAACTGTGTTATGGTGCAACCGAACCAGTTACTGTCCTGCAGGCGTCCGCCCTCCGTATGCCAGTTGCTGATCTCACAGTCATTCGCTGACCAGTAGCTCAGGCAGACCTCTTTCCAGATACTCTCACTGACCTTACAGCCGGAAATCATGCAGCGCTCCGCGAGACATTTTCCGGCACGCAGTGACTGTATGGTGGTCTGCTGAAAAGAGACGCTGAGCAGACCGCACTCTGTCAGTGTGATGGTGTCTATCTCACACTCAATAAATGTGCAGGCATTGAACAGGCTTTTGCTCAGTGAAACGGAAGCGAATTTACAGCGGAAAAAACAGAGCTGATGTGCCTGCACATTCTCTGTGCGGAGGTGCTCAAAGCGGCAGTCTGTGAAATGCAGCTGTGTCATGGTTTCATCTTTCAGTTGTAACTGACTGAAGTGCTTATCGCGGATCAGTTTCACAGCCTGCAAATTCATAATCTGCTTTGCGGTTTCGTTCATTCAGATCTCCTTTCAGGCGGTGAGCCGGAAGCGGCGCGGTAACAGATGGACGCCGTCCATCAGGCATAAATCAAAGTGAGTGCCGGAATTGCCGTATACCATGGCCAGGTTTGCACCGGCGAAATTGCACTGCCGGAAGGTGGTGTCACGGAGATCGGCGTTATAGAGCATGGCCTGCTGGAGACTGCTTTTGATAAAAGATGCATGGATAATCACCGCATCCTTCAGGCGCAGCCCGGCCATATCGCAGTGACTGAAAACCGCGCCGGTCAGATTGCTGCCGTCAGCACAGGTTTCGGTCAGTTCACATCCGGTAAAACGACAGTTGTTTAATCCGGCACTGCTGAGGCCGGTTTTGTCCAGGCGGCAATCTGTAAAGCGGCTGCCGGAGAAATCGGTGTGCTGACCGGATGTCACTCCCTCCAGCGTTGTGTCAGTAAATGTGCTTTCTTTCCAGTTCCCGCCGATCAGCGAACTTTTTGTCAGACTGCAACCGGAGAACTGCACACCGGCGGCCTCTGTTTTATCGGCGATCCAGGATGTCAGCGTGCTTTGCCTGAAATTGGAATGTGCCAGTCCGGCGTGTGACAACATTGCGCCGCTGATTTCACATTCTGTGAACCCGGTGTGGCTTATCTGCGTGTCATTAATCAGACATTTCGCCCAGGAGCAGCGTGTAAATGCCGCTTTATCCATCAGACAGTCATCCAGGGTGATATTTTCCCAGCCTGTGCCGGTAAATGTACACCGGCTCAGATTGGTGAACTGAAAACGTCCGCCCGTCAGTTGTGAGTCTGTTATCACCGCGCCGGTAAACAGGCAGGATGTAAACCGGCAGTATTCAAAGTGACACTGTGTCAGCTGCGATTCACTGAAGTCACACTGATTAAAGTGGCAGTGTTTAAAGGTTTTTCCCTGCAATACGGTTTTTGCAAACGAGAGTGAGAGAAAATCCCGGTTTTCGGTTACCGCATCGCAGTCCGGTGCGGACTGTACTGTTTTCCGGCGCAGTGTGTCACTGACCGGTACGGCAGCTTGCTGCTCCGGCGGCGGGGCAAAATATTGCTGCTGGTTCTTCTCATGCAGCGCGATGGCTTTTTCCACATCCTGATAAAACGCATCAGTATCCTGTTTTGTCAGAGGACGGGCATTGTAGCGCTGAGAATCCGGATGCTCTGCCATATCGCGGATCACATTGAAATGACTGTTTTCCGGCATCAGTTCCCGGTCGCGTAGAAATTCGAAATTAGAGGTATCTGTCCGGCTGCGGCGCTGATACACACCCTGATAATGTGTCAGCGGCCGTTCCGTACCATCGGTATCCAGTGCGGTCAGTAGTGTCACTGCCGGCGCGGCAAACAGGTGCGGAACCGGAATACTGCCGGTAAAGACAGTCAGACACAGGTCATCATCCGGCAGCAGCCACAGGGTCTTTTTCTCAAGGGGTATCTCTTCTGCGGCAGCCGCATCTTTTCCTATTACGAACGCTCTGGCACGAACCGCCGGGAATGTGCCGGAAATCACCGCGTTATCAGGCCGGAAGCCGTGCAGTTCAAACGGCACATTGCGGGGCCACTGAGAGGCGGAAAGCCGTTGCGGCGGCGGCGCCATCTGGAAATAACGCCGGTCAATCGCAGGCGGCAGTCCCGGAAACCAGCTTTCAAGGTACTGTTTGTCTGTCATAACGTGAGCCACCGCATCAAGGTGCCTGCGGCGGACATAAAAATCCGGCGGCACCGGTGATGGCGCGGCCAGGTAGATATAAGGATCCGCGGCTCCGTCGGCGCGGGCTTCTCTCAGTACCGGCCGTGCGCCGCCGCGGGCACCTTTACCCAGCGGGTTTTCTTTACAGCCGTCCCCGCCGGGGGCTTCAGTGTGATCCATCGGAACCCGGGTAAACGGCTCTCCCTCAAGACGCCACGCCCGGCTGAGTGAGCCGACCCGGACAGCGACATCCAGCTCTGTGAGTGTCTGACCTGTCCCGGCATGGCCGGCAAGGATATATTCGGCATGCGGTTTCGGCTCAGCAGTATCTAACATACGAAAGGAAAGAGGGGCAGACTTCCATGCCTGCCAAATCTGTGCTTCAGTGACAAAATGATCAGGGGCGGATAAATAACTGCCCGCGATCACACTGATACCGGACCGGCACTCCCTGCCAATCTGGTAGCTGTTTCTGAGTACAGCAAGTTGCTGAGGACGAATAATACGCATCATGCTTCCTTTTAATTTTTGCTCTGCATGCCGACAGATTTCAGGTCGACGCCGGTATCGGAGTAGCTTGCACCGGTATAACTGAAGGAGAATCCGGTGACGGATATGCTGGATCCTTTTGTTGACATATCACTGCCGGTCGCACTGACGGCACTGCCGGTGGCTGAAACATCACTGCCTTTCACACCGACGCTGCTTCCTGTGGCTGATACAGACGTGCCGGTAGCCGATACACTGTTGCCGGTGATACTGGTGCTGCTGCCGGTGGTGCTGGTACTGACACCGGTGACACTGGTACTGCTGCCGGTGGTACTGACACTGACACCGGTGCTTGAGGTGCTGCTGCCGGTAGTACTGACACTGGTGCCGGTATGAGAAAGGCTTGAGCCGGTGGCGCTGTAGCTTTGACCGGTTTTGGAGGCGGAGCAGCCGATCATGCTGGAGCTGAAGCCGGTGAGGCTGTGCGAGCTGCCGGTCATTGAGCTGCTGGTGCCGGTAAATGAGGTACTGCTTCCGGTCCGGGAATTGCTGACGCCGGTCGATGAATCACTGCTGCCGGTAAATGATACGGACTGACCGGTAAACGAAGTGTTCACACCGGTAAAAGAGGTGCTGATTCCTGTAAAGGATGTGCCGACGCCGGTGAGACCGATACTGGCCCCGGTCATATTGATATTCAGGCCGGTCAGACCGACATTGATACCGGTAGTGCTAAAACTAAAACCGGTGAATGAAAAATTAACCTCTTTATAAGAGACATGATTTTCAAACCAGTCTGTTGCAGTGCGTTTTACCACCTCATAGCGATCCTGGCCGGTGGTGGCGGCGGAGTTACGCTCGACGGTACGCTGCATATCGCGCTCAGCGTGGATCATCACCCGCTCATTGTAGCGTTTGTCATCAAAGGTGATCTGGCTGGCGTGCTGCGGCATGCCGTGGCGCAGTGAACGGGAGACGAGCCCTGAATAGTTGATATGTTCCGGCAGCTGATAGGGGGGCGGGTTCTCGCCGTTATAGACAATCCCGGTCACCATCGGTCTGTCCAGGTCGCCGTCAATATAGGTCACCAGCACTTCCTGGCCGACGCGGGGCATGGCCAGCACACCCCAGCCTTTACCGGCCCAGGCCTGTATCACACGGATCCAGCAGGAGCTGTCCTCTTCTGTGGTTTTATAGCGATCCCAGTGGAAATGTACGCGGATGCGGGCATATTTATCGGTATGAACCTCTGAATCCGGTGCCCCGACCACGGTTGCACTCTGAATACCCGGAATTTGCGGGCGGGGTGTCCGGCAGAGCGGGCGGTAAACCTCATCATCATTCAGCGCGCGGAAACGGCAGGATACCCGGCGTCCGGTGCTGCTGCTGTCCGGGCCGTCCTGGATAAACGTATAATCACAGCCGAGTACTTTAAATCCCCGGTTGCGGGTTGAATCCGGGTGCTGATTCAGCTCAAAGGTATGGCCCGGCTTCAGGCCGGTGGCATTGCTCTCACCCTGTAATATCTGGTTTTCACAGCGGAATGCCTCCAGACGTTTACGGGCTATCACTTCTCCCTGCTGCACATCATCATATCCGGCGGCGTAGTCATACCATTCCAGCGGAATACCCTGTAAATGCGGGCGTTTTTCTTCCGCCTGTGTCTGGAGGGAGTGGCGTGGTTTGAGGAAATCGAAATCGCGCAATACCACCTCACTGGCGTGGATCCGGCGGTTACGGCGGATGCGCTGGATCCCTTCACGGATTGCCCGGTGTTCTTCGCTGTCCGGCAGGAAACTCAGTGAGTCATAGCCGTCACTCAGCGGGGCGAACTGCTGGTGGTCGGTGATCACCATGACATCCCGGTTATCACTATGGTCGATGTAATACCAGAGCCCGGCATCTTCCATCAGGCGGCTGACAAAATTGAAATCACTTTCGCCGAACTGGACGCAATACTCTTTATCAGGATATGTTCCTTCCGTTTCAATGCGGTAATCCGCCACACTGTAACGGGCAAATATTTCCTCAATAATAGTGAGTACATTGCGGTGCTGGAAGATACGGCAGTTGCGGTTCTGCATCAGAAACCATAACCAGCTGCGCAGTTCCAGCTGATAAACATACTGGTCCTGATGCTGTCCCTCATCGCCGCCCGCCACCACGCGGGCAGTGAAGGTGCGGCGGCTCTGATCCGGCTGTTCAACAGAGATAAGGGTTTTTTCGCCGAGCAGCTCCCCGATATCCAGATCGGGATCCGGCACCTGAAACGTCAGGCGGTAAACCGGATCCTGAGAAAGATGTTCCTGCGCGGTAAAGCTGAGCGGGAAGGCATCGATCCCGTTGAGCTTTTCATTATCAATTTCAATCAGGGGCATAACACTCATCCTTTCATTGCGTATCGGGTTAATTGCATCAGGCTGCTGTTGTATACAGGGACTGAACACGGATTGTGCCGTCCGGTTTCAGCCAGCCGCTGCGGCCAAGTTTTCCGCTGCCGGTGTGACCGGCCATATCCGGTGATGTCCGGATAAGCAGCTTCACATCCAGCACCCGGCGGTGTGAGACAAAATCGTTGCAGACCGCCACCAGGACTTTTAAACGCTCACTGCCGCGCTGGAACAGGTGATATTGCTGACTGCCCACCGGGCCTATCTGTACAGACAGGCTGTGTTCAACATCAAAAAACCGTTTTCCGACCCGGGTTTTACCAAGGCGTCCCATACGCTGGCTGGCGGTATTCTGCGGATCATCAATCCACATACCCTGCCGTGCCTGAATGGTGACCGGCACGGCGAAATAGTGCGTCAGCAGTGACTGTAAGTTTTTCAGGATGCCGCGCCCCGGCAGATAACAGCCGGGAAATGCCTGCCGGAGCCGGTGAACATGTTCTCCGGCAGAGAGCTGCGGTGAAATACCGGTAATCTGGTTCATCCGCTGCTGAAAGGCATTTTTGTTGTTTTTGTCATGTCCGGCCGCGACATGCAGCTGTGTCTGTGCCCGGTAGGAAAACAGCGCCAGGCGCTGGCTGACCAGCGATGAGAAATCCTGAAAGGCATGGCTGCGCCGTGCCAGTAATTCAGTACGGGCGTGCTCGGTGATATGGATAGGCAGCGGACCATAAGGGGCGAACATCCCGAAATGGCGGCACCAGACCGTAATTTCGGCGGCGTTGGTGACCGGATCGGCGGACTGACGGATATCGGCCACTTCACGCGGGGCAAATCCGGTATCTGCTGTCTGGATTATCCGCAGCCGGGCAGGCGCGCTGCCGCGTACCACACCGTTTGCCGCAAGCACCGGGCTGATCCGTTCAATCCGGCGCAATACTTCAGCGAAATCCTGTCTGGCACTGAGCCCGTTGATACGGAGCGGTGTTTTATCTGCCATCAATCGGCTCCCATTGTGCAAGAGGTTCACCATCGACATTCAGCTTCATCCGCAGTGTTTGCCCCAGTTCGCAATACTCCGCGAGAGCATGATGAAGAATACGGGCAAACAGATATGCGCCCCGGTCACTGTGATGACTGCCCTGTAGATCGATCGTGATTTCCGCACCGCGGCTCCAGGCGAGCGGGCCGGGCAGCGGGTTGCATTCAAAGCGGTGTGCAATACCGGCGTGCCGGAGACTGTCAATCCGGCGCTGCTGACGGCTGTCATCCGGCGGGCAGAACAGAGAGAGCCATTCCCTGAGAAGCTGGCTGTTATCCGGAAAATCCGGCAGGGCATAGCGCAGCGGATTGACGGAGAGCAACTGGAGCACTTTCCATGCCTGTGTGCTGCACGGCACGCCCTGCGGACGGGACGGGGTACGCAGTATTTCAACAGCACCGACCGGCAGGGCGGTATCCGGCCGGAAAACCGGTTGTTGCAGACGAGCCGGATCCAGATGGCGATCACACACCAGTGCCTCGATACTCAGGGAGCGGACACTGTCCGGTGAAAAATTATCGGGACCGGCAGAGAGCGAGATAAACAGACTGTCTTTCGGCATGGCCGGTGCACTGTCATATTTATCTTCTGTCACCCGGCGGACGCGGCGCAGACTGTAACCGGCGGAAACCGGCTGTTCGTCAAACCGGGCATAGCCGTGCAGCGGGGAGAACGGCACATAACCTTTATCAGCCAGCAGACCATCCACCTGTAACAGATGATGGATTTCATACAGGCCGGGGTTGAGTTTATCGACGATAACCGGATATTCCGTATGCTCCCCGTTGATCAGCACCGGACTGCACCGGCGGCGCGATAAATTAACCACCGGGGTGGCAAACAGGCGGAAATCGTCCTTGCTGACATTGCCGGTTAACTTGACCGGCGTTTTATTCAGTACAAAAATCAGGTTAAATTCCGTACATCTGTCCCCTGCCTGTAAAAACGGCATCAGATCGTGCAGTTCAATACTGAAAAATCGGGAAGGGGCGGCAAAATACTCCCGCAGCAGGCGGCTGCCGGGTAATTCCCCGCTGACGGCCGGTAATAATGCATCTTCTGCCTGTAACCCGGCCTGGCGGATTTGTCCCGGATCCAGCAGATGCATCTGCGGTGCTTTATTATCCTGCCTGCACCACAGGATAACTCTCAGGGTATCGTTCTGAATAGCGGTCAGCAGGTGATTGGCGTGTACGATATCGCCCGCAAATGTCAGTGTCATCGGCGAGAAATTCAGCTCAGATAATGAAACAACCCCCTGTGTGTTCATGGTCAGGGAAATGTGCGCCCGGCCATCCTGCATGCATTGCAGAACGGACTGCGGCAGTTGTGCTGACGGGGTGGTGGCACATTCGGCATGAGCAATAACCAGCGGCTGAATATTCAGATCCCGGCCGGTGGTAAAGGTGGCATTTCTGTGACCCGGTGATGTATCGTGAAGTGTCAGTTTGCTGCCCCGGGGCAGCGTGACATCCGAATGCCACTGCGGGGAGGTCAGATCCGGTTCCAGCGCGATAGTGGCGATGGAGGGCAGCGGTGTGAACCAGTAAGGTGCGAGGCGGTTTATCATCTGAATCGCCACTTCCGGCTGTTCATTGTTAAGCCGTTCATGTACCCGGGCGCTGAGAAATGCGGTTCCTTCCAGCAGACGTTCAACGAAAGGATCGAGTACGCCATCCGGCATCATGCCGAGATGCTGTGCCACCTGGGGATTGGCTTTGGCAAACAGCAGCCCTTCCTCCCGCAGGAAACGCAATTCCTCGTTGTACAATGTCAGAAAACGGTCACTCAGCATAATGGCATCCTGTCGTTAAGATTAGTGTGCCGGATCAGATGACGCGGACACTGCCGTATGAATAATCCAGGGCGATGCGTAAATTCACGGTAAGGTCTTCATCCGGCAAATTAGTTTTGGCATAAATGTCGAAAAGCAGTGCCAGGGTCCAGGTTTCATTCTTATTCACAAACGGTGTGACCCTGATTGAACGCGGATCCAGTCTCGGTTCAAATGTTGCAATGATTTGCTGTATTCTTTTTGCCAGTACAATCGGGTCAGTATTCACCGGTACTTTCGGGCTGAGTGTCGGCAGTCCGTAATTAATCACAGAATTAATACAGTGTATTTTTTTATCTAATGCTAATGAGGCGCTGTGTGCTGCATCATTTAATAACAATTCAATATCGCGTAATAAAACATCACGCCACTGAGGTAAATGTATTCTTCGTCTGTTCAGACTTAATTTATCAAATAACATCGGCGCTGATGATTTCATATTGCAATTTCCGTAAAGGGAAAACCATACCGCAATACATTATTTATCCGTCTTACAGACAAATAATAATCGTGACATAGTTTTCCTGTATTACAGCCGGTTAAATACGGGCGTTTGCCTTCAGGTCGTAACCTGCTTTAATAACGGCACCCATAGAACCATCATTTTTCTGCTCTTTATATTCCACTTCAATGCGGGCAAAGTTCAGACTGATCACATCGGTCGGCAGTACGGTATCCGCATCCACTTTAGTCTGCGGATCCAAAGGCATATTACCGACTGTCTTAAAGGTTGAGACCAGGCAATTACTGAAGGTGACGGTCATAAAATCCTGCTGACCATTACCGGATTTACGGCAGACCAGTTTTGCCTGCGGGATATGTTCCCCGGTCGCACACATCAGAAACAGCTTTGGCGATGCTTTGTTGCTGACCATGCGGAATTCAAAATCTTTCATTTCCACTTTCCCGGAACCACCACCACTTCCGAAACCCCAGCGCCCGGCGTTTTCTTCGGACCATTGCCAGGCCTGAAGCTGGATCCATCCGCCATATTGCTGATCCGGAGATTCACCTTCAACACCTTCAATTTTTAAAAAATAATCGACTAATGCTGTCATTTAATTCACTCCTGAATTGGTATTACGACAATTAAATATATTTCTGACATGAAATATAAACATCATTTTCTCGTCCCTGAGAATGTGTCTCCTGATAGTAAAAACAGATACTCATTCGTGCTCAGCAATAAATCTTTTATTTATTATTTTCTTTACTGGAAGGTAATTTAGATACCAGGCGTAATGACACGGTCATCCCTTCCAGCTGATAATGCGGGCGTAAATAAAAATGTGCTTTATAAAAGCCCGGATCATCTTCAACATCTTCCACATGCACTTCGGCAGCGGCTAACGGACGTTTTGCTTTTGTGGCTTCCGTGGAGATTGTCGGGTCGCCGTCAACATATTTCATCAGCCAGTCATTCAGCCAGATCTGCATATCATCCCGCGAGCGGAAAGAACCGATTTTGTCGCGCACAATACATTTGAGATAATGTGCAAACCGGCAGGTGGCAAAGATATAAGGCAGACGGGCTGATAATTTCGCATTCGCAGTGGCATCCGGGTCTTCATAAATAACCGGCTTGTGCAGTGTGCAGGAACCGATAAACGCAGCGAAGTCAGAATGCTTGCGGTAAACCAGCGGTAAAAAACCGGCATTGGATAATTCATTTTCACGGCGATCGGAAATCGCAATTTCAGTCGGGCAGGTCAGCTCATAACCACCTTCATCTGACGGGAATGCATAAGCCGGTAATTCTTCCACCGAACCACCCGATTCAATTCCACGGATACGTGAGCACCAGCCGTATTCCGCGAAGGCGCGGTTGATATTCACACCCATGGCATAAGCCGCATTTGTCCAGCTGAAATCATTGACATCATACGGATTCACCACTTCCTCAAAGGCGAAATCCTCAATCGGATTGGTTTTCTCACCATACGGCAGCCGGGAAAGAAAACGCGGCATGGTCATCACCAGATAGCGGGAGTCGTTGCTGTCACGCAGACGCCGCCACGGAGCATATTCCGGAGTGGTGAATATTTTGCCGATATCACGCGGGTTCCCCAGCTCCTGCCAGTTATTCATCTGCATGATGGATGGTGCGGCGGAGGTAACAAACGGACAGTGTGCCGCTGCGGCAATTTTGGAGATTTCCGTCAGCAGAGAGACACTTTTGTTGCTGTGATCAAATTCATAATCGCCGATCATACAACCAAAAGGTTCACCACCAAACTGGCCATATTCCTGCTCATACACCGCTTTAAAGATCGGGCTCTGATCCCAGGCGGAACCCCGGTAGCGCCGGAGTGTTTTGGACAGCTCATCTTTGCTGATATTTAATACGCGGATCTTCAGAGTTTCACTGACATCTGTATTATCAACAAGGTAGCTGAGTCCCCGCCAGGAGGATTCCAGCTTTTGATACTCTTTGTTATGCAGTATCCGGTTCATTTGTGCGGATAATTTATCGTCAATTTCCGCCACCATGGATTCAATGGTCAGCACAACATCACGGCTGACTTTTACTTTGCCGAAATTGGCATATTCCGCCAGGGTATTGATGGCACTGCGGACAGCCTCGGAGGCTTCCGTGGTGCTGGGTCTGAATGAACGCTGTAACAGAATATCTAATTCGCTCTGCTCACCGGGAGTGGTTAATACTGCCTGTTCCGCCGCGTTCGTATTATGGGTAAATTGTTCGCTCACTCGTCTTTCTCCCCGTTCGCATCAGTTATTTCCGATCCGGCAGCAGCAACAGTGCCTTTCGCATCATTCGCCAGACGGATTAAGAAATCGGGTTGTTCCAGTAATTGCCGGATAACATCCTCAGCACTGGATTTTCCGTCCATATAAGTAATCAAATCCGTCAGATGAGCCCTGGCTTCCAGCAGTTTCCGCATCTGCGGAACTCTGGCGGCAATTGCCCCCGGCTCGAAGTCCTCCATCGACTCAAATTCCAGTTCAACATCCAGCAGGTCTTCCGGATTGTCGCTGAGCATATTTTCGACGTAGAAGGAAAGGCGGGGACGGATTGCCCGCATCCGGGAGTCAAAATTATCCTGGTCAAAGGTGAGAAACTGACGCTCTTCCACGGATGGCAGAGGAACGGCACGATGCCCTGATAAATCCGTCATAACGCCGGTAACAAACGGAAGTTCAACTTTCTTTTGCGAACCGTAAATTTCGACGTCATACTCAATCTGAACACGCGGTGCATTATTTCTGCCGATAAATTTCTGAGAGCTGATATCTTTGGCCATCTCACAATCCTCATTGCAATAAAGTAAATATTACTTTCCGGTAAATTGTTGTAATGTGCTGACTGACTCCGGAAGGAGTTTTTCAACGATTGAGGCGAAATCCATTCCAATCATTTGTTTGGAACGCTGGATAAATATCGGAACCGGGTGGCTGGGCTCATAACGCTGAAAATAATCAAGTATGCAGTCCAGCATAATTAATACTTCCTGGCGGGAACGTAATGTAATATCAGTAATTCTGACCGGCCCGTTTAATGATGCTGCTGCCGGAACATATTGATTATCGCCGTCAGGGAACGCTTCCTGTGGTTCAGTATTATTATCAGCATCAGAAAAAGAGGTCAGCTGATTAAGGGTACTGATACAGCGCGTCAGGAATTGTTTTAATACGCTGCAATCGAGAATATAGCCGTCAGTATATTGATTAGCGTACAGTTCAATTTTATCAAGTGACTGTATAACAAACGAAAAATGTCCGGAAATATTATTGATATTGATGTCATCACTGTTAGTGAGTGATGTTAACAGCGCACTCAGAGATGTGGCGTAATTATCCCGCATTTCGCCGCTGTCGATGGAGGCGATATCATTCAGGGTATAGTTATGGTCAGTGGTGATTTTTGTCTGCTTCAGCTCTGAAATACATTGCGATGCGGATAACCATCCCAGCGCCGCAGCATGACCGCTGCGGATATCACCATCCTCTGATTTCGGATATAATAATTCACTGTTATTTTCAATCAATTCACTCAGTGTTTTTATTCCGCTGAATAAAGATGAAATACCGTTAATATACAGATTTGCCCGTAGTGACCACAGTAAAACACGCAGATCTTTATATTGATATAATAACTCACTGGTCTTTTCTGAAATAGCTATCCAGTTAATCTGCGGAAGTTCATCTTCTCCGGATAACGGATTGGCTGACTCTTCAGACTGAGTCAGAATAGCTTCAATCTCGCTGAAAAGCGGGTCGAATTCTACGCCGTAAATATCGTGATCATTTATATCCATTATCACATCCCGAAGTTATTAACGTCCTGTTTGATTTCATCCTAATATCGGGGGCTGTTTTTAAAAAAGGGATAAATTTAAAATAATAATTATCACCTTGTAGGTTTTACGAGGACTAATCTTAATGTGATTAAATTTCATGAAAAATGTAAAAATGCAAGGATTTTTCTTAAAATCATGGTATGTGTATAAATAAAAATCGGAATATATCGTTGATAATCCATTTTTTTTCATAAGTTTATTAAATGTTGTGATGTTGATTGTCATTTTATGTTCTTGTTATTTTCTTGTTATGTTCTTGCGCTGTGATATGATTTTCACATAAAAATATAATATCGTTATTACCGCAGGTTGATATAGTTATATATCTTCATTTTGTTTTTTACGATGTAGTTAAAAAAATATAATTATCTTTATATTCAAATAGTATCAGGTCAGCAGAGGTATTGTTATGGGTATCAAAGGATGTACCGACATCGCATGGGAGTTTCTGCGCAGAATTCCGGAGTATGCTGAAGACTGGAAATTACACTGCAACACATCTGAAAAATATCATCATCATGATCCGCAAAGACAAACAGCATCAGATATGAATGCGGAAACAAAATGGGGGCTGCTGAGGTATGTGAACCCTGAGTGTACAGCAGATGATGTTTTCTGGGCGGAAGGGCTCAGCAGGCGCTCATTCAGAGTGTTACTGAGTCGTGAAGGAAATTTGTCAATAGATAACATATTAAAAAAAGAGAACATAGATTACAGAACTATCATTTTAAATAACGGAATATACTGTATTAAAGTCTTTAATAATCATGGTTATTTTCAGTTTTTTATTAATCCTGGAAGTGATACTGAAAATATATTCAGAAGGTATATTTATATATCTCTTGAATTAAACAGCAAGAGAAATAATACAGATATTATTAATGAGGTTCTTAATGATAACGCGAAATGTTCGTCACTCTCTGAAGATAATAAGTTATTACTAAGAATGATGGATGGCTTAAATAAAGGTTATTCTCAGCGGGAGATTGCATCACATCTGTTTGGTCAGGAAACGGTTGATAATGAATGGACTCAGGATAGCTGGTTGCGTTCAAATATCCGTTACCGTATAAAGAAAGTGAATGAGATTATCCGACAGGGATATCTTAACTATATTTGATTATTTATGTCCATATCAAATAATGGATATCTTTACGCTGAGAGTAATTTATTTTACTGGTCATTATTATCTATCATAAACGTATAATTAACCGGATAAAAAAAGCTGCCGTAAGGCAGCTTTTTCAGGCTCTGATAATGTATCAGAAGTTATAGCGGATACCAATCTGTCCGTTAATCGGCGAGTAAACCGCGTCACCGGCAATGTGCTGTAATTCCATGAACATATTCACGTTGTTATAGCGGGCATTGAAACCGGCACCGAATTTACCGGTACTGCCGGATAAATCCGTGTTAATGGTGTTGAAACTGTTAAACTCAACTTCATTACCATTTTCATACTGATGATTCCATGCGGCTTTCACGTAAGGAGAGAACATCAGGCCATTATTGAAGCTGAAGTCTTTACCGGCATTCACACCCAGTTCACTGGTGAATGAACGCTGACTTTTGATTTCAGCTTCCATTTCATTGCTCAGTGTGATTTTCTTGTTGCCCATCCGGTTATAGGCTAACTGACCGTAAGGGGTGATAAAGGTCTGATTAGTGAAGCTAAAAGTATAACCGGTTTCCAGTGCTCCCCCCCAGACAGAGGTAGCGTATTTGTCGCTGCTGACATCATAACCGTTGGTGGATGTTGTCTTCAGTTTATTGTCAAAGTGGTTATATTTCAGTAATGCATCCGCATACCAGCCATTGGTATTCAGATAAGTGGCATATGCACCGAAGGTATAGCTGTCAATATCACTGGTTCCCGACCAGCTATTTTTGACATCACCTTTATCAAACCCGGTGAATCCGCCCAGAACCAGTTTGCTGTCACTGTTTAATGCTAACTGATAATCCGCGCCCAGTTCCAGACCGGCGTGTTTGAGTTTGTACTGAATCTGATCTTTATCCACTTTGGTATTACTGCCGATGCCCTGCATCCAGAGGCCGTTCTCAATACTGTCGCTGGTACGCAGCATATGCAGACGGGCACGCAGGTGATCAACTTCGTTGTTGTACATCAGCTGTGGCGCGCCGGACAGTGCGAGAACCGCACGGGCACTTGGTGTCAGGCGATCTGTTGCGGTGAATGACCAGGTGGTGTCATTGCCGGCACCGGTACGGGACTGAATATTATGGATGTAAGTACCTGCATCCATCAGGTCAAGAATGTTCCCGTCTGCATCCTTCATGCCAAAAACGGCATTGCTGTCACCGTCTGCGTTTTTCACATATGCAAAATCGGCGGACTGAGGACGGTTCAGAACGGCTTCTTTACCGGTATCCCGTTCAATAATGGTGACATAGTGCTGACCATATGCATTATCAGTATTGATGAAATCAGAGTTACCATTGAGGATATTGCTGTTCATGGTGAAATCTAACGTGGTGTTATCATACTGTGCCGGATCATTATTACCCAGATTATTGATATTCATCTGAGTATGGCCGGCCGGATTAGTCCTGTGGTCAAAATTCACCGCAGCTTTACCGTTTAATGTACCGACAGTGACAGCATCGTGTTCGTTGGTTCCCTCATAAACGGTGACAGAGCTTTCGCCTTTGGTCTGACTGAGAGTGAGATCTTCCACATATGCGCCATTTGCGGCGGCAGCATACAGCTCAAGATGATTTTTGCCGTTAAAGATGGTTTTACCGGTGGCTTTACCATTAATATCAACAGTCATACCAACGTTGTCATTCAGGGTGTTATTTTTCGCCTCGCCGCCATTTTCAATGGTTAAATATGAATCTCCGCTCAGGGTATTATCTGTGGCAAGCCCGCCGTTTTTCACTGTCTGATACGCATTGTTCAGGTTGTTGGTTGTTGCTGTACCACTGACAAACTGATTCGTATTGGTCAGATTGTTATTATTTGCGGTGCCGTTAATAACCTGCTCACCACGTTTATCGGCTTGATTGGTGATGGTATTGTTTTCGGCAAAACCATCCACATACTGGCTGCCGTTGGTGATATCGTTTTTAATACCGGCAATGCCGTCTTTGCCGACAGTCTGATCCGTTTCAGTCAGAGTGTTGTTATTGGCGGTGCCATTGATAACCTGTTTACCGCGATTACCGGCTTTATTGGTAATGGTATTGTTTTCGGCGAAACCATCCACAAGCTGGCTGCCGTCAGTGATGTCGTTTTTAACCGAGGCGATACCGTCTTTTTCAACATGCTGGTCAGTGTTGATCAGCGTGTTATCTGCCGCATTACCGCGCACAACCTGGATGCCGTGCTCACCATCGGTATTATCGATGATGTTTTTAACAGCAACACCGGTTTTCTCAATGATCTGGCCGGCGTTTTTCAGTGTATTGTCAGTCGCTTCACCGCTGACTAACTGAAGGCCGTGTGTGCCATTGGTGTTATCGATACTGTTTGTGGTGGCTTTGCCGCTGATAGTCTGATTACCGTTAGTGATGCTGGTATTAATCGCCTCGCCTTTGACAGACTGATCGCCGTTACGGAGTGTGTTATTTTTGGCAACACCGCCGGAAGAGATATCCTGATCCGCGTAATCAAATGTGGAATCAATGGCCAGGCCATTACTGCCGACAGTCTGACCGGTATGTTTTACGCCGGCTGTGCCGGTAAAGGTTGCATCAAGGGATATGGCTTTTTGGCCGTCTTTACCTTTGAGATGCTGCGAGCTCTGGTCGTTAAAGGTTGCGCCTTGTGACAGTGAGCGCTCACCGACATGCTGCTCGGCTTTGCCGTTAAAGGTATCACCGGTGGCAACCAGATATTCACCATTATCGGCACCTAAACGGGCATCGTTAACAACAGTGCCTTTAATGGTTAAGCTTGAACTATTGCTGCCGTTGGTTTTTACATCACCAATATGCTGCCCGTCCAGATATTGTTTGGAATTATCATTATATGTACCGTTCCCGGTACTGATCGTAACCTCATCCTGGCGGTTGTTAGTGAAACCGTGACGGTTAGGTGTATATGTTGAGCCCGGATCAGATGGATTCTCATAATTAGCACCACGGTACTGCTCATAGGCATCATTACCGGTGATAGTCACTACGGAATCACCATTAACGGTTAAATTATCTGCTTTGCCATTGATACGTACATGGGAATCAGTAATAGTCAGTCCATCCACTTCAACCGGAGAATAGAAATATTTGTAGTCATAATTAGGTCTGACACCGATGACATTATTGTTACCATCTGTTACATTTGTATAATATACGCCGCTTTCTGTTGCTGATTCCCGGCCAACAAATGTGGTTGTGTTCGGGCTGTTACTGACGGTACCTGTATATTTAATGGTATCGTTGGAATTATTATGTCCGGTGATAACCGGACCGGGAATGTTATTGTTTACATTAACAGTTTCATCGATAGTTGCAGCAATTGCTGCTGACGCGGAAAGCGCACTAACTACCAATATGGTAATTTGTGAGAGTTTAAATGTCATAATAGTGACCTGTATTCGAAATAAAGGTAAAAGGGAAAAGATCCTAATATTTATTATTATCAATTAATTATGGTGTGTTTACTATAAATGAAATGAGTGTATTCCTATTGCGGTAATCTAATGATATGAATACATTATTATTTTATTTTTATTGTGAGTATTTGCACTTAGACATATTATTTTCATTCTTACTTATTCTTGATTTTTTGATTCTTATTATTATCAGAGCAATAATGAAAGTATTATTTTCATTTCAGTATATTTTACGTAAGAATGATTTTAAATTATGTTATTTAAAAACAGAATAAAGATAAATAGCGTTATTTAATTCGAAAGGTTATTAATTTTTTACATCATCCGGGATGATGTTATTGCCGGACAAGTAAATGTAACAAGGCATTATTTTATGCGATATTGTTCACAAAATTAACACTGTCCGGTCATCGGATTTTTATTTCAGCGATTGGTACACACTGTAACCGGCAACAGCGCCGGCGATATCCCAGACAAAATCTTTTACACTCCAGCCGGTGCCGCCCGGGCGGCTGTCATAAAACTCTTTGGCGGCACCCAGTGCAACAGAAAAGCCGATACCGAATTGTACGCTGTGCCGGTGCTGCCGGTTCTGGTGATCACCATAAGCATTAGCGGCAATCGCTGTTGCGGCTGAAAAGGCAAAATGTTGGGCTTTATCCCGCCCGGTCCAGCTGTCATTGGCAAGATGCATTGAGCAACCGGAGCTCAGCAGCAGGCTGAAAGATACGGCTAAACAGGTACGCAGTGTAACGGACATTGCAGCACTCCGGGGAAAAGATAAAAAATCCCGGCAGGAGCCGGGATATGTATATCAGAGGATCCGGCTGATCAGGCGGTCAAGACGGACGCGGCGCAGACGGCGCAGCAGTTTTTTGATCTTGACCGGATAGTCGCGGATATTATCCAGCTCGCTGTAATTGCGGATAATGGTTGTGTTCGTGCGGATATTGGCCAGCTCTTCCTGACGCTGCGCAAGAAGCTCCTGTTTCGGGTCACGGATAAGGACAGCATTTTCCAGATCCAGCCCCCAGGCGCGCGGGTTCAGGTTATTACCGGTGATAAGCTGCCACTGATTATCCACCCACATCCCTTTCAGGTGATAGGTGTTGTCATCATCCTTCCACAGACGGATGGTCAGTTGCTCATTGTCAGAGAACCGCTGCAGACGCTGCATAAAGCGGCGCAGATTGATTTCATACAGATAAGGCAGTCCGCCGATGATTTTGAACGGTTCTTCCGGCGGAATATAGAAATCATTCGCGGTTTTATCACCGATAATGATTTCAACCTGTTTCCCCTCCCGCAGCAGACGGCTGATAATACGCACCAGCGCTGACGGCAGGTTGAAATACGGTGTGCAGATAACCACTTTTTCCTGTGCGGAACACATCAGGTGCTCAATGGTGTTATTGAGCATATTCTTTTTCCCGAGACCAATCAGCGGTGTAACGGCCAGTTGATCATCCGGAAGTGCCTGCGGGGTGAAATGGTATGCGGCATGGCGCAGTTTCATCCGGAAATCACGGATCTGGTTTTTGATCTCGGGGGTTTTCGCCCGGGTTTCGGTATCCAGCTTCTGTACCGCCGGTTCCGGCAGCAGCATTTCATCAATAAACAGCTTCATCGCCGCCGCCAGTTCCGGATTGCGCAGGAAGTGGTAACGGTCATAACGGTATTTATCATGCTGATACAGATAGACATTATTGACGCTGGCACCGCTGTAAATCACAGTGTCGTCAATAATAAAACCTTTCAGATGCAAAACACCCAGCGCTTCACGGGTATTCACCGGCACCCCGAAGATCGGGATATGAAGATCCGGGTGAGATGCTGCAACAGTATGATACCAGTCAGCATTGGTGGCGTTGGCTTCTGCACCGATACGCCCGCGCTGTGCGCGGTGCCAGTCAACAAAGACTTTGATATCCAGTTCCGGATTAGCTTTTTTGGCGGCATACAGTGCGTCAAGAAAATCCCGGCCCGCATCATCGTGCTCAATATATAACGCAGAAATATAAACGGTTTTTTTTGCACCGGCAATTTCTGTTAACAGACGCCCTTTGAAGTCGCGGGTATGGAACAGAGTTTCAACATCATCGGCAGACTGTGCTAACTTCGGCAGTTGTGCAAGGTGCTGTTGGTGTTTCGCGGATTTGAATTTTGACAACATCACAGTGCGAATTATCTCTTTAGTTATAGGCAGCGGCTACAGAATAACAGAGACCGGGCCGGTAATGAAAAGATGAACAGATCAAAGGATTATATCACCAGTTTGTCTGATTGTGCGCAGCAATTCACTTTCTGCTTAAGTGAGGGTTAAGTCTGTGTCATATATCACGTTGTCCGTTTTTGACTATTGCACTGCGGCAATTTCAGTATTCAGGTAAAGTGTCAGGTTGACGATACCATCCTCAAACTGTGTTTCGACAGTGAAGCCGAGCTTTTTCGCCAGTTGGATCATATTGCGGTTCTCCGGCATGGTGATGGCTGTCAGCAGGAGGATGCCGCGTGATTTTGTGTAGGCGAGCAATTTGCACATCAGCTGATAACCCAGGGTATTGCCTTTCATATCTGACCTCACCAGCACGGCAAATTCGGCCTCCCGGTTATCCGGGTCCGACATCGCGCGGGTGACCCCGATAATCTGACCGCCGGCATCCACCGCCACAAACGCCATTTCGCGGTCATAATCAATCTGGGTCATTTTTGCCAGATCGTCATGGGTAAATTCACTGATTTCACTGAAATAACGGTAATAAAGATCTTCTCTGGTCACCCGGTCAATAAAGGCTTTCAATAAAGGTTCGTCTTCCGGCAGGATAGGGCGGACATGTACAACCGCGCCGTCTTTTAAGCAGAAATTTTCTTCCAGCTCCGCGGGGTACGGACGGATAGCCAGACGCTGCCTGCCGTCACCGGCAGCAGGCGCCAGTGTCATGGTGGCATCCAGAATAGTGAACTCTGTGCCGGAGGCGAGCAGCGGATGCAAATCGAGCGTCACCACCTGCGGACAGTCAATAATCAGGTTGGACACCTGTACCAGTACCCGGCTCAGTCCCGCAATATCCAGCGGATTAAGGGCACTGCCGGCCGCCAGTTTGTTATTCTTAATCGCCTGAATGACCAGATAACGGGCGAGCGCCATATTAAGCGGCGGCAGGGCAACAGCTGCCGGGGATTCGTCATCCCACGGACGGCTGGCATCCCCCAGCATAATCACAGGGCCGAAAACCACGTCCTGGGTTACGGCAATCCGCAGTTCCTGTGCACCGGCGCGGTTAGCCATCGACTGAACAATCAGCCCGTCTATCTGTGCGTCAGGAAAATTTTGTGTCACACGGTCAATAATGGCGGCAGCCGAGGTGGCGACTTCCTGTTTATCCCGCAGGTAAAGCATCACCCCCTGAACATCGGATTTATGCGTGATATCCGGCGAACGCAGTTTCAGCGCCACCGGATAACCCAGCTTTTCGGCGATGGTGACGGCATCATCAGCAGAATGGGCAATCCAGGTCGGCAGAATATTCAGCCCGTAAGCATCCAGCACCGGTTCGACCTCATAAGTATCAAGCACGGTGTGCTGACGGCGCAGGGCGCTGTCGATGCAGTGATGTGCCTGCTGCCGGTTGACGGTAAGCCCTGCGGACAGTGCGGGGGTTTCGGCCAGTTGTTTTTGGTTGCGGCGGAATTCCACCATATGCATAAAGGCGGTCACGGCACCTTCCGGTGTCCGGTAAGTGGGGATCCCCGCCTCACCGAACAGGCGGCGTGCTTCCTGTGAGGAGTATTCGCCGCTCCAGTTGGTGAAAACCGTCAGCCAGCGGCTGCGCGGATGCTGTGCGATAGCGGCAATAATCCGGGCCGCAGCTTCTTTACCCGGCGCAATGGCGCTCGGAGAGTGCAGGATCAGCAGAGCATCATGATCGTGGCTGTCGAGCAGGATATTCAGGGTGGTAATATAGCGATCCACTGTGGCGTCATCGCGCAGATCCAGCGGGTTATTTGTCACAAAATTATCCGGCAGCACCGCCGCGAGTGCGGCACTGCTTTCATCGCTGAGACCGGCAATCTTTCCCCGGCGGCGGAACAGTTCATCCAGCGCCATGGCTGCCGGTGCCGCACCGTTGCTCATAATGGCGAGGCGCTCACCGCGCAGCGGCTTCATAAAGGTCAGTGTTTCCACGGCGGAAAACATTTCGTGGGTATCCTGCACCCGCAGCAGACCGGCGCGCTGAATCGCAGCATCATAGGCGATATCCGGGCTCGGCGTCTCACCGGTCAGTAATTGCGCGCGCTGAGTCCGGCCGCTTTTGACCACCAGGATCGGCTTATTACGGGAGGCACTGCGGGCGGCGGACATAAAACGCCGTGCATCATGAATATGCTCGAGATAGAGCAGAATGGCGCTGGTTTTACTGTCCCGGGCGAGAAAATCGAGCATATCATCGATATCAATATCTGCGCTGCTGCCGAGGGCGATAAAGTAGGAAAAGCCGGTTTCCCGCTGCTGTGCCCAGTCCAGAATGGTATTGGAAACAGCGGCGGACTGGGAAATAAACGCCAGTTTGCCTTTGAGTACCGGCACCGGGGAAAAACTGGCATTCAGCCCCTGCCAGGGGGCAAGCAACCCCAGGCTGTTTGGGCCGAGCAGACGGATATTATGGTGCTGACAGGTCTGTTTCAGCTCTGCGGTCTGTGACGCCGGGGCAGAGAGAATAATTACCGCACGGCAGCCGAGCTCACCGAGTTCATTCAGCAGGGCGATATTACGTTTCGGATGGGTGCAGATAATCGCCAGATCCGGCACCAGCGGCAGGTCAGCGACAGACGGATATGCCAGCACCCCCTGCACCGAGCGGCGTGACGGCGTGACCGGCAGAACCGGCCCGGTAAAACCGCCGCTGAGCAGATTTCTCATCATCCGGGAACCCGCCCGGTTCGGTTTTTCGGATGCGCCGATAACCGCAATCGATTGAGGCCGGAGTAATGCTTCAAGGCCGCGCTGACTCATGGTGTTCTCCTCAGACCGGATTCCCGTGTGCTTTAATTTAGCCTAAAAGCAGCTCCTCTGCTCTGATTTGTGCCACCGGAAGATGTGACTTACCCTTCAAATACTGACGGCGGAAGCAGGTGAAGTGCTCCAGAAGCTGTTTTCCGGCATCGGTATCACCGGTCATCATCAGTGCCGCAGCAGCCACTTCAGCGGTGCAGTGCTGATCTTCCCGTGCGGCAACCCGCAGCAGATAATCTTTCTGAGCCAGATCGTTAATGGAGAGCAGCGGAATGTTATCGAGATACGGGCTTTTACGAAACATTTTTCGTGCTTCCGGCCAGGTACCGTCGGGCAGAATAAACAGCGGCGGTTTTGTATTTTCCGGCACATTACTGAACACCTGACGCGGCGGTGTGGCATAAGCCTGCGGAAAAATCAGGTACGGCTGGCGGGAATCATCCTTCAGGAGTGTGAGCAGGGCGTTATCCGGTTCGGTGCGCGACCACAGAAAGGCCTGTGTGTCCGGCAGGACATCGGCAATCAGCTTCCCGGTATTGCTGGGTTTGAGCGGCTCAGTATCATACATCAGCAGACAGAACTGACTGCGCGCGTCCCGGGTCTGTATGGTGTCACACAAACAGTTTTTTTCGGGCAATAAGCAGTAATTACAACGGACTACACGGCATCCCCTGGCACGGAAAACGCGGGTGGATTGTGCCAGACGCCGCTGGCGTAACTGGTAAACAGAATTGGTCTTCATTTTTATCGGCTGGTTTCACAAAAAACAGTATGCATTGTACTGTTAACGCTGCACAATAGCATGATTTTTCGCGGGGGCGCCTGAGTTCAGCGCCTCCGGCGGGGGCGGCCGGTGATAATAACCGGCAGGTCCGGACGATATCGGGTAATCTTCGCCCCCGGAAATGGCGTGGGAGAAACACATGAACGACTCTTTAAATGGTAAAAACGGCAAGGTTAAAGTGATGTATGTCCGCAGCGAGGACAAACAGGACGATCAGAAAAAATCAGACAGACGCGGCGGCAGAGGATCTGATCGCGGTGACCGCAACAGCCGCGGCCCGCGCGGGGATCGTAATGAACGCGGCAACCGTGGCGAACGCGGTGATCGCGGCGAACCCAGAGGTCAGGGAAGTTATTCCGGTGATGGCCGTTCACCGTGGAAAACCGTGTCCCGCCAGCCGTCAGAAGACGGGGAAGGACTGATTCCGGATCATGGCGGTATCAGCGGCAAAAGCCAGATTGATCCGGCACAGCTGCGCCGTCAGCGTCAGGAAGAAACCCGTATTTACGGGGAAAATGCCTGTCAGGCGATGTTCCGCAGCCGTCCGGAGCGCATTGTGCGCGCCTGGTTTGTTCAGTCAGTCACACCGCGTTTCCGCGATGCTCTGAAATGGCTGGCGGCAAACCGCAAAGCCTATCATGTGGTGGATGAGGAAGAACTGGCAAAAGCATCCGGCACAGAACACCACGGCGGTGTCTGCTTCCTGATTAAAAAACGTGGTGGTGTGAGCGCAGAAACCTATCTGGAAACTGCCGGTGAGCAGGATTGCGTGCTGGCACTGGAAAACGTCGGTAACCCGCATAACCTCGGCGGTATTATGCGCAGTTGTGCCCACTTCGGCGTCAACGGCGTGATACTCCAGGATGCGTCTGTGCTGGAATCCGGTGCGGCAGTCCGCACAGCGGAAGGCGGAGCCGAACATCTGGTCGGGATTGATGCGGATGGTCTGACCGATACGCTGGATTTATTCCGCAAAAAAGGATACGCCATCGTCACCACCTCCAGCCATAAAGGCAGCACCGATCTGGCGAAAGCCACGCTGCCTGCAAAAATGGTACTGGTGCTGGGTGAAGAGAGTGACGGCCTGAGTGATGCGGTCTGGGAAGGCGGGGATATGCGTCTGTCTGTCGGCGGCACCGGTAATGTGGAAAGCCTGAACGTATCAGTTGCAACCGGGATTATCCTGGCGCGCTGGTGGCAGCAGAATAAAGTCAGCTGATATACTTCTGACGATGATTGATAAAAACCCGGCTTTTGCCGGGTTTTTTTAATTGATGAGATGGAGTGTCAGCAGGTTTCTGATGGCATCAGAATCCAGTGCCCGCTGATACCTGCCGGGATCACTGGTAAAGCTGTCAAACGGCCGCCAGCTTTTGATCCGTCCGTCATCCAGCGAGAGTTTTCCGGCCATCAGAATATCACCTTTATTATTAATAATATTCATGAATATTTTTTCTGAAATATGATGCTGAAGATTATTCGTTGGTGATAATGGTAATACACAATATACCCTGTCAAGATATTCAGGAAGGATATAAAAATAAACGTCACCACTCAGGCATAAATAAATATCTCGTGTTATGTTATGACGAAAATAATAATAGTCAGCAATTTTTGTCAGATGGTAATCCGTCAGTATCGTATTACGATGTTTATCCCGGTTACCGGGCAGATAGTTATGAATATCCCACTTCGGAATATTACAGAGATTTATGAATTTATCTAACAATGCGCTCATGGATATCCTGCAGTTTTTCACCTGTCTGTCAGCGCGCCAATCATACCGGCAGTACCAGAATAACTGCTATTAATAACAGATATTAATATTATAAAAAAACCATGCCGGAGCATGGTGCAAAAATGTGCATTAAAATAAAAATTATGGCAAACAGTATTAATGATGCTAAATCATGGTCACACTCCCTTGTGAATAATATATAAATAATCATCCGTGATATTAATACCGAGACTGAAAAATGCATTGTTCTGCGGTGAAGTAAGAATAGCAATTTAATGATTTTAAGAGCAAGTGATTATTTTGTTAATAAAGTTATGTTTTATTATTGTTTAATGAATCATGAGGCAAATTTAATTTATTATATTATTTAAATGCCAAATAAAAATAAAGGCACCGGAGTGCCCGTATTTTTTTGCTTAATGAGCACCACCGCCGCCGCCACCGGCAGTAAACGGCGGTTTGGCAAACCAGACCAGCAGCATCAGCACCAGGAAAACACCGGCAGAGAGCCAGAAGATTTCATTGGCAGAGATAATCAGTCCCTGATCGGTGATCACTTTTGCGATATACGCCGATGATTGCTGCTGTGACATCCCCATTTCACCCAGTGTGTGATACATCTGTTGTGTATCCGGACTGAACGGGTTGATATGTTCAGCAAAATTGGCGTGATGCATGGACTCCCGCTGTGTCCACAGTGTGGTGGTGATGGATGTCCCGATAGCTCCCGCCAGTGTCCGTGTAAAGTTTGACAGACTGGATGCCGATGCCATTTTTTCCGGCGGCAGGCCGGAAAGGGTAATGGTGGTCAGCGGCATAAAGAAACAGGCGATCGCCAGTCCCTGCACAAACTGTGGCCAGGCTGCGGCGGCAAAGTCCATCCCCGGCTCAAATGTATAAGCACGCCAGTAGAAACAGACGGTATACATAATGAAGCTGAATGTCACAATGATCCGGTAATCCACCTTATGAGCATATTTACCGATAAGCGGGGTGATCAGCAGCGGCAGAATGCCGACCGGCGCGGAGGCCAGTCCTGCCCAGGTAGCAGTGTAACCGAATACTCCCTGTAACAGCTGCGGCAGCAAAACAATGGTGCCGAAATAAAGCATATAGGCAAGACTGAGGCTGAGACAACCTATCGTGAAGTTACGGCTCTTAAACAGTGATAAGTCCACTACAGGGTGGTCATCCGTCAGCTCCCAGACGATCAGGAAGGCGAGGGCGACCACGGCAATCACTGTCAGGACAATAATCTCCGTTGAGTTAAACCAGTCCAGCTCCTTGCCCTGGTCGAGCATAATCTGTAAACAACCTACCCCTGCTACCAGCAGGATCAGCCCGACGGTATCAATCGGACGGATTTCCGTTTTGGTTTCCCGGCCTTCCAGGGTTTTTGCGGTCAGCATCATGATCACAATCCCGAATGGCACGTTGATAAAGAAAATCCAGCCCCAGTGATAGTTGTCACTGATATAACCGCCGAGGATCGGCCCGCAGATCGGGGCGATAACAATAGTCACCGACCAGAGCGCCAGCGCCATGGTACGTTTCGCCGGAGGATAGTTATTGAGCAGCAGACTCTGCGACAACGGGATCAGCGGTCCGGCTACCAGTCCCTGGATCACGCGGAAGAAAATCAGCATGCCGAGACTATTGGAAATACCGCATAACCAGGAAGAGATAGCAAACAGGGCGGTTGACCACATAAACAAACGGACTTCGCCGATCCGTTTGGCCAGCCAGCCGGTGATCGGAATGGAGATGGCATTCGCCACCCCGAATGAGGTAATCACCCAGGTTCCCTGAGAGTTAGAGGAGCCCAGATTACCGGCGATTGTCGGGATCGCCACGTTGGCGATGGTGGAGTCGAGCACCTGCATAAAGGTCGCCAGTGACAGGGCGATCGTCATCCAGGCCAGTTTTGCTCCGGTCAGTGGCGCCTGCATAACCCTGACCCCTTACTGACCGGCATTACGGCTGATAATTTCAGCGATCATCTGATCCGCCGGTTGCATATCAATGCTCAGGGCACTGGTATGATAGGCCGGATCGGTACGCACACTTTTTGACAGCACAGGACCGTCTGTATTCTGCGTGTCCACGGTGACATCACCGGAAAGACCGATACGCAGCGGATATTGCTCAAGCTGTGCCGGATCCAGTGCGATACGTACCGGCAGGCGCTGCACAACCTTGATCCAGTTACCGCTGGCATTCTGTGCCGGCAGCAAAGAGAAGGCGCTGCCGGTCCCCATGTCGAGCCCGGTGACAGTGCCGGTAAAGACCACTTTGTCGCCGTAGAAATCAGTGATCACTTTGGCAGGCTGCCCGATGCGCATGGCACTGAGCTGGGTTTCTTTAAAGTTGGCGTCAATCCACATTCCGGTTGCCGGTACCACCGCCATCAGCGGCGTGGCCGGGGTTATCTGCGCACCGACCTGTACACTGCGGCGGGAGACATAACCGTCTACCGGGCTGCGGATATCTGTCCGTTCCAGTGCCAGCCAGGCATTGCGTACTTCCGTGGCAGCCTGTTTTACCGCAGGCTGTTCACTCAGCGGGGTATCAAGAATAACGGCTTTATTGGCATTAAACTGTTCAGTGGCAATATCCAGCTGTGCTTTGGCGCTCACCACGGCTTCGCGGGCATGCTGAAGTTCTTCTTTGCCAATCACATTTTGTGCGCCCAGTACTTCCCTGCGGCGCAGGTCATTCTGCAGACGGGTCAGTTCTGAACGGCGGACTTCAATACCGGCCAGTAACTGACGGCTGTTGATCATCTGCTGATGAGTCTGGCGGACACTGTTTGCCAGCGCGACCTGTGCTTTTTCCAGCGCCAGCCCGGCATCCCGCTTATCGAGCTGAACCAGCAGTGTTCCTGCCGTCACGTAGTCGGTATTATCCACACTGACCGTGGTGACACTGCCGGATACCTGTGACATCACAATCACCTGGTTGCCGGTGACATAAGCGTTATCGGTTGATTCATGGTGGCGGAGCACTATAAACCAGTAAACGGTGTAAGCCGCTCCCAGTAATATAAACAGTAACGTCAGCAACATCAGCGCATTACGGCGTTGTCGTTTTTTGTTACGGGCAGGGGGCAGGGCAGTCTGAGTTTCCTCACTGACACTCATCAGTTATCTCCGGGTATTGTTCTTTTTTTAAGGTGTTGAATGACATAACCGCAACAAAGACAGGCTTGCTATTGTCGTCACTGTGATAAACGACAACCGCAAGCCCGGATGGTCAGCACATCAATTGATGTCAGAAATGTCAGCCTGTGAAGGATAAAGGATCCGGGCCAACAGAAAAGGTTTTTTTGCGCATACTTATTGAGAAAAGCTCTTATTCATTAACCTTAAACAATAAAAGGTTATTTAGTTATCACTCTTATCGAGCTGAATAAGCAATTTGCGCATCAGCTTTTCCAGGCTTTTCTGTTCATCATCGGCCAGTGCTGACCAGATATGACGCAATGCCTCATGCTGAGGCGGCAGCAGACTGTGCAGAAAATCTGAGCCTTTTTCTGTCAGATGCAGATGCAGACAGCGGCGGTCGTTGTGGCTCTCTTTACGCTCAATCCAGCCGTTTTTCTCAAGTTCATCCGCGATACGGGTCGCATTGGTACGGGAAGAACCGAGAGCGGCACTGAGTTCTGAAGGCTGAATGCTGTGGGATTCTTTAGTATCCAGAATCATCAGTGCCATGAATAATGTTTCATTGATGCCCTGAGATTTCAGCATATTGTTGCGTTTTTCTAATAGTTTACTCTGAACGTGCATTGAAAGCCGGGTCAGTAAAATTTCCTGATACGGCAGATCGGCACCCAGATTCTTCTGCTGTGAGATCCGGCTGTTAAGCAACTCTTCTGTCGGTGTAAATGAACTTTCCATTATTGAGATACCTTATTAGTTTCTGTTGGTATGTTAACCCGGCTATGACCCGGCGAAATGACCGGCCAAAAGATTAATTTAACAATTATAGCAGGTTAATATCACTACATTTCTTTTGATAATGCCACCTGATTCATAAATTTTATGAATATTAGTCACAAATATCACTTATTATTTAGCAAATCACTTACATTTTCATTACCGGGTGGCTGACTTTGATTATGCGTAATTTTCGCTTCATAAATTACGTCAATTTTTATTAGTGAACCATGATAATGAAGAATATCAAATGATCTTCATTGCCGTTATGGCAGTGATTATCGCTATGGTATCTATTTTACGTGGTCAAAAATTATTTTCTTTGATTAACAGTGTTATTTGTAACTTTTAATGAAGGAATAATCTACAGGTGGTAGATTATTATGCGATATTTGTTTGATTTTTGAGTGAAAAAAGTACCCGAAGGTGCTTTTCCCGGAAGAATCAGGTGTGTGATGGCTGCTGACGGGCAGGCGCCTCCTGCATCATCCCGTGGAGGCTACTCCGATTGGTGACATGCACGGCCAGATCCGGAACTACCACACCGGCCACAAAAGCGGCAACAGAATAGCCGGCTGTGACGCCGAATTGCACGGCAATCGTCTCCGGTAAAGGCTGTGCGTAATCGTTACTTACGACTAACAAACCGGTCGCCTTGCTATCAGGCAGATAAGCTGAAGTGTCAGAATCGCATCAATGGTTTTCTTTTTCATCATTATTTCAGGATTGATTGAGTATGAAATGATTACGGGTACTACGGGGCGGTACTATATAGAAAGCGGCCATATCGCTATGGCCGCCGGGAGAACTTTTCAGATCCTGTTATTTATCAGCGGCTTTTCGTGCCTGTTCAATCCAGCCGTCAAACTTCGCCTGGTTGGCTTTAATCCAGGCATTGGCGTGACGTTCAATATCCGCCTGTGAGTTTTCGCCGCTATGCATGCGCAGGTTCTGGGCATTGATTGCCGAGACCGGCAGTTTCATAACAGCAAACAGTTCTGCGGCAGCCGGGTTCTGTTCAGCCCAGGCCTTGTTGGCTGTGATATGCATAGTGCTGGGCGGGAAGCCGTAGTTTTTGCCGTTCGGCAGTTTGGTATCAATTTTTTCGCCGTCCGGCATGGAGGAGAACGGTACTTCCAGCCAGACTACATCACGCCCCGGTTTCAGCACATCACTGATCCAGTACGGCGTCCAGGTATAGTAGAGAACCGGTTTGCCTTCCTTATAACGGGTGATGGTGTCCGCCATCATTGCGGCATAGTTCCCCTGGTTGTGCTCAACGGTATCTGTCAGCTTATAGGCTGTCAGATGGTTGTTGATGGCGGCCTCACAGCCCCAGCCCGGGTTACAGCCGGTCAGATCCGCTTTACCGTTGCCGTTGCTGTCAAACAGTTTGGCGATTTCCGGGTCTTTCAGCTGTTCAATATTGGTGATGTGGTATTTTTCAGCGGTTTTCTTGTCAATCAGATACCCCTGGGCGGCATTCACGACATAATCCCCTTTACGGTAGAATTTGTCATCGCCTCCTGCGGCTTTGTACTGGGAATTGTGCAGCGGTACCCAGCTCACAGCCATAAAGGTGGCATCGCCGTTGGCGATTGACGCATAGGCCACATTGTAATCCACTTCCCGGATCGGCTGCACGTCATAGCCGAGTTTTTCCAGTGCTTTGTTGACGATAAGGGTCTGAAAGGTTTCTTCAGTAATGGTGCTTTGTACAGGCAGCACTTTGACCCCTTTGCCCGGCTGCGCGGTGTCCGCGAAAGCCTGAGTACCAATGAGTGCCGATAAGGCGATTGCTGCGATTGCTGTCTTACGCATCGTTTTCCCTCTTGTTGTGCCTGCCGCCGGAATAGCAGCGGCAGGGTGATAATGAGCGGGAGCAGAGGCTCCCTGTCGCTTCCGCGTATTACGGCGCGCGGCGGAACGGACGGGTGATAAGACCGGCAGGGCCGGTGTGATACCAGCGGCGGCCGGCTTTGCTGCGGGAATCTTTCCCGAGTGACTGTGTCAGACGGTCAAGAATGATGGCGAGAATGACAATCCCCGCGCCGCCGACAGATGCCAGCCCCATATCCAGACGGCCGATGCCGCGCAGTACCATCTGGCCCAGACCTCCGACGGCGATCATGGAAGCGATAACCACCATTGACAGTGCCAGCATCAGTGTCTGATTGATCCCGGCCATAATGGTCGGCATTGCCAGCGGCAGCTGTACTTTAAACAACATTTGACGCGGATTGGCACCGAAGGATTCTGCGGCTTCCACCAGATCGGCGGGTACCTGACGGATCCCGAGAATGGTCAGACGGATCACCGGCGGCAGGGCGAAGATAATAGTGACCACCACACCCGGAACGTTACCGATACCAAACAACATGACAATCGGCACCAGATAGACGAAGGCCGGTGTTGTCTGCATGGCATCGAGCAGCGGACGGATAAATTTCGCGGCGCGTTCATGCCGCGCAAGGGCAATACCGGTTGGTAACCCGATGATAATACAGAATATCAGGGCGGTAAGAACCAATGATAATGTAACCATTGCTTCGTTCCATGCACCGATGGCACCGATAAATGTCAGTGATATCACCGTAGCGAGCCCCAGTCCTTTGCCGCTCATCTGCCAGGCGAGTAATGCAAAAATAAGAATGGCGATCGGCGCGGGAATGGCTGTCAGTCCCTGCTCAAAGGTCGTCAGCACAAAGTCGATAGGCACACGGATGCCCTGAAAGACCGGACGGAAGTGCAGCACAACCCAGTTGATGATATCAGTTACCCAGCTGTCAAACGGGATCAGCGAGTGGTCGAACGGGTTAGCCCAGTCAAAGGCGGGACCGGTATCCGCCGGTGCGGCATCCAGCCAGTCACTGCCGCTGTCCGTCGCGCCACCCCACGGGTCGGCATCTGCTCCGCCGGTGCCGGCGGTACTTCCCCACGGATCACTGCTGTCTGCGGCATCCTGTCCTGACGTCGCCGCCCACGGATCCAGTTCTGTATCCTGTTGATTATTCTGGCTCATTCGGCGTCTCCTTATCTAAAGCCTGCAGCAGCATCCCTTTTGAGATAACTCCGGCATAGCGGTTGTTGTTGCCGACCACCGGGACTGCACACGGTGATTGAGCGACAACGGTCAGCAGCTCATTGAGCGGCGTGTCGGCGCTGACCGCCTGCGGCTCACTCAGAATGGCGTCTGTGATAGGTTTTTTCGCTTTCAGTGCCGCCTCCAGCGAGGCAACAGAAACAATACCGGCAAATTTTTGTCCGCGTTCAATCAGATAGCCGTATTCGCGGTCATCATCATTGAGGACTTTCAGTGCCGAACGCGGGCCAAAGCCCGGCGCGACATGCAGCAGAGCATCCGCACGGCGGCGGGCAATATCTTTGGCGCTGAACACATGACTGATATCCACGCCGCGGAAGAAGGTGCGGACATAATCATTGGCCGGGTTATTGAGGATTTCATCCGGTGTGCCGACCTGCACCACAACGCCGCCCTGCATAATGGCGATGCGGTCGCCGATACGCATCGCCTCGTCGAGGTCATGAGAAATAAACACGATGGTGCGCTGTTTATCGCCCTGGAGACTCAGCAGTTCATCCTGCATCTCTGTGCGGATCAGCGGATCAAGGGCGGAAAACGCCTCATCCATCAGCAGGATATCCGGGTCATTCGCCAGCGCGCGGGCAAGCCCGATCCGCTGGCGCATCCCGCCGGACAGCTCATCAGGGTATGAATTTGCCCACTGCTCCAGGTTGACCTGTTTCAGGGCATCCATGGCGCGGTCATGACGTTCCGCTTTACTCATGCCGGCCAGTTCAAGGCCGAACGCTGTATTGCCGATAACTGACATATGCGGCATCAGTGCAAAGGACTGAAACACCATGCTGATTTTTTTGCGCCGCACCTCGCGCAGTGCCTGGTCAGAAATCACAGCGATATCTTCGCCGTCGATAAGCACCTGTCCGCGGGTCGGTTCTATCAGGCGATTGAGAAGACGAACTAAGGTGGATTTCCCTGAACCGCTCAGTCCCATGATGACGAATATTTCGCCTTCTTCAATGGCCAGATTGGCGTCCTGTACGCCGACGGTAGCACCGGTCTTTTCAAAGATATGTTCTTTATCCAGGCCTTGTTCTAATAATTCAAATGCCTGTTTAGGGTGCTCACCGAATATTTTATAGAGATTTTTAACTTCGAGTTTTATTGCCATGCAGTATATCCATTCAGAATAACGTGGATGTAAAATGGGTAAATGTGGATCCTCTCCCTGAAAAAAAACGTTATTTACCCTAACACACGAGATAATGCTGACAACCCCTTGTTTATGAGAATTAATCAAAAAGAGCGTATATATTTTTGGTGTAAAATCACGGATATCCGGTAAATACACCAATTTATTAATATGTTAATAAATTGTGTGGGATAAGACAGAGATAACCCGGAAAAGTTAACCAGGCGCTTGTTTTACCCGCTTTTTATCCGTGATGACAGAAAAGAGAATATGATGATATTTTGATGACTAATACCGTCGTCAGTAAGTTGTGATATTCATCGCTTAAACAGGGAAAAAAAATCACACCATATTAATAATATTTATAAATTATGGTTGGTGATTAATGATGTGATAACGAATATTTAGGTTAAGTTTAAAAATAACTCGATAAAAATACCCTAATAACAGGAAAATCCCACCGGAAAAATTGATAATTCAGGTTGTTTTTTGAACTAAAAATGCACTGATATAAATATACTGCAATATCAGTGCATTAATAAAACCGGTATTTACTGCATGATACTTAAACAGAAATGATTGATTTAAAAATCCCAGTCTTCATCTTCTGTATTCACGGCTTTACCGATCACATAGGAGGAACCGGAGCCGGAAAAGAAATCATGATTTTCGTTGGCATCCGGTGACAGCGCCGATAATATCGCCGGGCTGACATCCGTCACACTCTCCGGAAACAGTGCTTCATACCCTAAGTTCATCAGCGCCTTATTTGCATTGTAATGCAGGAATTTAATCACATCCTCAGACCATCCGGCACCATCATATAATTTCCGTGTATAACTGACTTCATTTTCGTATAAATCAAATAACAGGCTGAAAGTAAATTCCTTTATTTCCTTATTGGTTTGTTCGTCATAATTCTGTAATGAACGCTGAAATTTATAACCGATATAATAACCGTGTACCGCTTCATCACGAATAATCAGACGGATGAGATCGGCGGTATTCGTCAGTTTGGCACGGCTTGACCAGTACATCGGCAAATAAAAGCCGGAATAGAATAAGAAGGATTCCAGAAACACACTGGCGACTTTCTTTTTCAGCGGGTGAGGGTCACGGTAATAACCGAGAATAATTGCGGCTTTATTTTGCAGCGTTGGTTCCTCCTCACTCCAGCGGTAAGCGTCATCAATCTCCTGTGTGGAGCAGAGGGTGGAAAAAACCGAGCTGTAAGAGCGGGCATGCACCGCCTCCATAAAGCTGATATTGGAGAGCACCGCTTCCTCATGCGGCGTCAGGGCATCCGGGATAAGGGCCGGTGCGCCGACAGTATTCTGAATGGTATCCAGCAGGGTCAGTCCGGTGAAAACGCGGATAGTCAGCTGTTTCTCCGCCGGTGTCAGAGTCTGCCATGACGGAATGTCATTGGAGAGCGGCACTTTTTCCGGCAGCCAGAAATTGCTGGTCAGGCGGTTCCAGACCTCAAGATCTTTGTCATCTTCAATCCGGTTCCAGTTAATCGCGGAAATGCGGCTTAATGTGGTCATGATAATATCCTGATGTAAATCGGTTTATACGGCGCAGGAAACACAGCCCGCCACTTCGGTGCCTTCCAGCGCGGACTGGCGCAGACGCACGTAATAGAGGGTTTTTATCCCTTTGCGCCAGGCATAAATCTGTGCGCGGTTGATATCGCGGGTGGAAGCCTCATCACTGAAAAAGAGGGTGAGGGATAAGCCCTGATCAACATGCTGTGTGGCGGCGGCGTAAGTATCGATAATCTTTTCCGGCCCGATTTCGTAGGCATCGCGGTAATACTCAAGATTATCGTTGGTCATATAGGCTGCCGGGTAATAGACCCTGCCGAGTTTACCTTCTTTGCGGATCTCAATGCGGGCAACAATCGGGTGAATGGAGGAGGTCGCGTGATTGATGTAAGAGATGGATCCGGTCGGCGCGACTGCCTGTAAATTCTGATTGTACAGCCCGTGTGCCATCACACTCTCTTTCAGCTGCTGCCAGTCTGCCTGTGACGGGACGGCAATCCCGGCATCCGCAAACAGGGCCCGGACTTTTTCTGTCGCCGGTTCCCATTTCTGTGTGATGTATTTGCTGAAATATTCCCCGCTGGCATAAGCGGATTGCTCAAAGTTGCGGAATGTCTGCTGCCGTTCAATCGCCAGCTGATTTGAGGCTTTCAGGGCATAATAGGCGATGGTTAAGAAATAGATATTAGTGAAATCAATACCTTCCTCTGAACCATAATGAATATGCTCCCGCGCCAGGTAGCCGTGCAGGTTCATCTGCCCGAGCCCGATAGCATGAGAGCCCCGGTTGCCGTGATCAATGGACGGCACGCTGCGGATCTCACTCATATCCGATACGGCGGTCAGTCCGCGCACCGCGATATCAACGGAGCGGGCAAAATCCGGGGAATCCATCATTTTCGCGATATTCAGTGAGCCGAGATTACAGCTGATATCGCGCCCAGTGTGGCGGTAACTGAGATCATCATTATATTCGCTGGCACTGTTTACCTGAAGGATCTCCGAGCAGAGGTTGCTCATATTAATGTAACCGGCGACCGGGTTTGCCCGGTTCACATTATCCTCAAACATAATGTAGGGATAACCGGATTCAAACTGGATCTCCGCCAGGATGCGGAAAAATTCACGGGCATTGATTTTGCGCTTGCGGATAGCTTTGTTGTTGACCATATCCGCATAGTGTTCTGTGATGCTCAGTTCTGACATCGGTTTGCCGTAAACCCGTGCCACATCGTAAGGGGAAAAAAGGTACATCGGCTCGTTGTTTTTTGCCAGATCAAAGGTGATATCCGGAATGACCACACCGAGAGATAAGGTTTTGATACGGATTTTTTCATCCGCATTTTCCCGTTTGGTGTCGAGGAACGTGAGAATATCCGGATGGTGTGCATGCAGATACACGGCTCCGGCTCCCTGACGCGCACCCAGCTGATTGGCATAGGAAAAGGCATCTTCCAGCATCTTCATCACCGGCACGACACCGCTGGACTGGTTTTCTATCAGTTTGATCGGCGCACCGGACTCGCGCAGGTTAGTCAGCAGAAAAGCCACGCCGCCGCCGCGTTTGGACAGTTGCAGGGCGGAGTTCACACTGCGGCCGATGGATTCCATATTGTCCTCAATGCGCAGCAGGAAACAGGAGACAAACTCTCCGCGCTGTTTTTTGCCGCAGTTGAGGAAGGTCGGGGTGGCGGGCTGGAAGCGCCCGCTGATGATTTCGTCCAGCAGCTGTTCTGCCAGCACGGTATTTCCCCGCGCCAGTGTCAGTGCCACCATACAGACGCGATCTTCAAACCGCTCCAGGTAGCGCTGGCCGTCAAAGGTTTTCAGGGTATAGCCGGTGTAATATTTCAGTGCGCCGAGGAAGGTCGCAAAACGGAATTTTTTGCTGTACGCCTGCCGGAATAAATTTTTAATAAATTCAAAATCATATTGTCTGATAACGTCAGCTTCGTAATAGTTTTCATTAATCAGAAAATCGAGCTTTTCCCGCAAATTGTGGAAAAACACGGTGTTCTGATTAACATGCCGGCGGAAGTAATGGTGTGCCGCCATCACATCTTTATCAAACTGGATCCTGCCCTCTGTATCATACAGGTTGAGCATGGCATTCAGGGCGTGGTAATCCGTGTATTCAGTGGTCATCGTGTTATTCCGGAATCAGGTAAGCAGCACTCAGCAGGCGGATTCAGCGACCTGCTGCTGCCAGAAGTGGTGTAAGCCGCGGCGGACGTTGTCCACATCCGCCTGCGTGCCGAGCAGTTCAAAGCGGTATAGAAACGGCACCTGACATTTGGCGGCGATAATGTCACCGGCGATAGCATAAGCGCGGCCAAAGTTGGTATTGCCGGCGGCAATCACGCCGCGCAGTAATGCCCTGTTCTCCGGCCGGTTAAGAAAACGGATCACAGGACGCGGTACCGCGCCGCTGTGATGCCCGCCGCCGTAGGTCGGCACCAGCAGCACAAAAGGCTGTGTGGCGGCCAGATTACCGTCCTCCGGCAACCGTGTGGCCGGGATCCCCAGCTTTTCAGTGAAACGGTGACAGGTTTCTGAACGGGTGGAGAAATAAATCAGTGCCTGTGTGGTCATAGTGCCTCCTGTGTGTGGTTCAGAGGGCGGCAAGTTTGTCAGGACGGAACCCGGCCCAGTGTTCCTGACCGGCGATCACCACCGGTACCTGCTGATATCCCAGTGTGCGGACATGCTGATACGCCTGTTCATCCTGAGTGATATCGATGACACTGAACGGAATATTTTTCCGTGTCAGCATCTGGTAAGTGGCGTTGCACTGCACGCAATCGGGTTTGCTGTAGATAGTGACTGTCATGGTGGTATCCCGTGGTTATAGTTGCCCGTTATGAGCAGATATCGTGGGCTGGTTGTGTTTTGAATACTATATGTAGATGTTAAATATATCAACCACACTATATATGGTGTTTTTATATTTTGAATAATTATCACTATTATTAATCCGTATGTGAGTAAATGCATGATGAACTGTCCGTGCTGAGAGTATGCGGCGGCGGAAAATCCGCAGCGACAAATGCCCCCGGCAGGCGTACAATAGAAAATCTGAACTGTCTTTTACAGACAGCTGAATTTATTGGCATCTGAACTGAAATCACGCAATTTATTATGGAATTAGCCCCGTCTTCCCGAACTATCCGCACACTTCTTGCTTCTGATACTCCGTTGATTGATGTCCGCGCACCGGCTGAGTTCAGTCAGGGAGCAATACCTGTTTCACATAATCTGCCGCTGATGAATGATGAGGAGCGGGCAGCTGTCGGGACCTGCTATAAACAGCAGGGGGCTGAAAAAGCACTTGCTCTGGGACATCAACTGGTCAGCGGTGAACGCCGTGAGCAGCGGATAGCGGCCTGGCTGGCGGCCTGTGCGGAGTATCCGCAGGGTTACCTTTGCTGCGCCCGGGGTGGTCAGCGTTCGCATATCGTACAGCAGTGGCTGCGGGATGCCGGGACGGAGTATCCGCTGGTCACCGGCGGTTACAAAGCATTGCGTCAGGCGGTGATTCAGGTGACTGAAGAGCTTGCAGATCGTCCGGCGATTCTGATCGGCGGTTGTACCGGCAGCGGCAAAACCACGCTGGTGAGCGAACTGGCTGACGGGATTGACCTTGAGGGGCTGGCGCATCACCGGGGATCCTCTTTCGGCCGCACCCTGGAAGCGCAGTTTGCCCAGGCGACATTTGAAAACCATCTCGCCGCTGCCATGATAAAAAAAGAAGAAATCAGCGGACGCTGGGTGCTGGAAGATGAAGGCCGCGCCATCGGGGCTAACGGCCTGCCGGCGCCGCTGCGGGCACAAATGGCACAGGCTTCGCTGGTGGTGGTGGAAGATCCGTTTGAGCGCCGCCTGGAACGGCTGAAAGAAGAGTATTTTGACCGCATGTCCCGCGATTTCACTGCTGCATATGGCGAAGAGAAGGGGCGTGAGGCGTACAGTGAGTATCTGCATCACGGGCTGTCAGCTATCCGGCGGCGGCTTGGCACACAGCGTGCAGCGGAACTGACAGACCTGCTCGGCAGTGCACTCGCGGAGCAGTGGCGCAGTGGTAATACCGAAGCCCATTTCTCCTGGCTGTGTCCGCTGCTGGAAGAATATTACGACCCGATGTACCGCTATCAGCTGAGCAAAAAAGCTGATCGCATCCTCTTTCGCGGCACTTATGACGCCGTTGCTGACTGGCTGACATAATTCACTATCTCATCATTCGTCACAAAGCTGTTCACCGGGGTATCATTTTCCGGTGAACTGACTTGCATGAATTCATTTGCCTCGTTATTTTCTCTGTTGTGAGATGAATGACGTAAATGATGTTTGTCTCTTTATCATAATTAGGTTTTGCTATAGCAAAACCAGCACAAAGGGCAAACGTATGGCGACGACTTATATAAAAGCTCCAACCGGATTTCCCCGCCGTTATATCATCATCAGCGCGGATGAGCAGGGGATCACTGAACTGGGATTTGACGATATTGCACAGGAGCAGACGGACAGCGATAACCCGCATATCAGACAGTGTATTCATGAGCTGGATGACTATTTTGCCGGAAAACGGCAGGATTTCAGTGTAAAACTCAATCCGCACGGCACAGAATTCCAGACACGGGTGTGGGCACAGTTATCAACGATTCCGTTTGCGGTCACCTGGTCTTATAAAGATCTGGCGTTAAAACTGGGGTCGGCTAATTACTGCCGCGCGGTCGGGATGGCAAACGGGCGTAATCCGATTTGTCTGATTATTCCGTGCCACCGGGTGATTGCACACGACGGCTCAATGGGCGGATACAGCAGCGGGCTGGATATCAAGCAATGGCTGCTGCGCCATGAAGGGATTATCTGAGCAGAAATAAGGTGGCAAATCTTGCTGAACGTTGAAATAACCAGGACAAATCCTCTGGTATATCAGCGGAATATCTCCCAGAATGTCGTTATCCGGCGGGTAGTTTAGTATCGAACCAGATTGCCCGGCAGGATCAATACAGTCTGATAACGACTGGCCGGGTACTGATGAAGTACTATCACTTGTTAAAGGGTTTTTTTGAATGTCAAAGCGCAAAGGTAACGTGAAGTGGTTTAACGAAGCGAAAGGTTTCGGTTTTATCACTCCGGAAGACGGCAGCAAAGATGTGTTTGTTCACTTCTCTGCGATTCTGAACGACGGTTTCAAAACACTGGCAGAAGGCCAGAAAGTGGAATTTGAAATCGTTGATGGTGCTAAAGGCCCGTCTGCCGCAAACGTTGTCTCGATTTAAGTTGTAATCTGCCATACCGTAACCGTTATTTTAATTCGACATTACCGTGACGAAAACCCGTTACTCACCATGGTAACGGGTTTTTTTATATCAGTGCCGGGAACGAAAATCCTCCCCTGCCGGATCCCTTCCGGCAGTTGCCGGATAAACAGCATCAGCAGCAGACCGGCCGGTAAGGCGCGCAGCATGGCGACGGTCATCGGGTAGGTAGCCTGCCGGCAGCATTTCGGTGGTAACCTGGCAGGTACTGCCCCAGACCGCAGGAGCAAGTGCTGTCAGACATAAAACACCACTACGTGTATAATTTACTCACAATAATGTGATATGGAACACAACATAATCCGCATATTCACAGAACGGCGGGAATTATTTAACTTCTTCGCCTTTCGCCTGTAAATCAGCATGGTAAGAAGAGCGGACAAACGGGCCGCAGGCTGCGTGAGTAAAGCCCATCGCCATTGCTTCGGCTTTCATTTCCTCAAACTCTTCCGGGCTGACATAACGCTGAACCGGCAGATGGTGACGGCTTGGCTGGAGATACTGTCCCAGCGTCAGCATGGTCACGCCGTGACGGCGCAGGTCACGCATTACATCCAGGATCTCTTCGTTGGTTTCGCCTAAGCCGACCATCAGGCCGGATTTGGCCGGGATCTCCGGATGGGCTTCTTTAAAGCGTTCCAGCAGTTTCAGTGACCATTCATAGCTAGCCCCCGGGCGCACCCGGCGGTAAATACGCGGCACGTTTTCCAGGTTGTGGTTGAAAACATCCGGCGGGGTGGCGGTCAGGATTTCCAGTGCTTTATCCATACGGCCGCGGAAGTCCGGTACCAGGGTTTCAATTTTGATCGTCGGGCTGTGGTCGCGGATAGCGGTGATACAGTCAGCAAAATGCTGTGCACCGCCGTCACGCAGATCATCACGGTCAACAGAGGTGATAACCACATAACGCAGTCCCATATCTTTGATGGTCTGCCCCAGTTTCTGCGGCTCGTTGGCATCCGGTGCATTCGGACGGCCGTGGGCGACGTCACAGAACGGGCAGCGGCGGGTACAAATAGCCCCGAGGATCATAAACGTGGCGGTACCGTGGTTAAAACATTCGCTCAGGTTCGGGCAGGAGGCTTCCTCACAGACAGAATGCAGGCCGTTACGGCGCATTGCATCTTTGATTCCTTTGATTTTATGGGAATCAGCCGGAAGTTTGATTTTCATCCAGCTTGGTTTGCGTAATCGTTCGGTCGTCTCTGATACCAGATTTTTGACCGGGATAAGCGCCATTTTGTCGGCGTCGCGGTACTTGATACCGCGCTCCATCTGAATTGGTTTACTCATGTTTATGTCATTTCCGGTTAGATTCATCGGATAGTGATTGATGAGTGCCGTGGTAACGGCCGCCTGCTGAATGTAACGAGATCATCAATCTTTTAAAAATATTTTTAAAAATGTTAAAAAAATTATAACACTATTCTGCGGCAAGTTGGAATCCTAATTGTCGGCAGAATTGTGCTGTCAGCACAGGCTGAACATCCGCAAGGGTGATACCGGGTATAAAATCAGCTAGTTGTGTCATGGTAAGACCGGCATAGCCACACGGATTAATGCGGTGAAAAGGTTCGAGATCCATATTGATATTGAGTGCCAGACCGTGGAACGAGCGACCGTTGCGGATCCGCAGACCGAGTGAACAGATTTTATTCCCCGCCACATAAACACCGGGCGCGTCCGGGCGCGGGTAAGCCTCAATATTCCACTGTTTCAGCGTCTCAACCACGGAATTTTCCAGTGCGGATACCAGTTCGCGCACACCGATTTTGTCGCGTTTGAGGTCAATCATCACATACATGACCTGTTGTCCCGGACCATGGTACGTTACCTGGCCGCCGCGATCGGACCGGATCACCGGGATATCACCGGGGGCGAGGACATGCTCGGCTTTACCGGCCTGGCCCTGGGTAAAAACGCATTCATGCTCGACCAGCCAGATCTCGTTACCGGTTTCCGCTGTACGCCGCTCAGTAAATTGGTGCATGGCTTCGGAAACAGGATGATAAGGCCGCAGGCCCAGCTGACGTAAAATGATGGTGTTATTTTGCAAAGTGATATCTTCAGTTCGGTATGCCGGGTCAGCAGTATAACGCGCGCGGCAAACTCGTACCAGTGACGGGCATAAAATGTTCAGCGGGATAAAAAAAGGCCGCCCTGAAAGGCGGCCGGAAATGATGAAGAAATGACGGTCTTACAGAACCATTCTGACGCGCTCTAACGCGCCTAATTCTTCGTACAGATTCTCGATCTGCTCAATGTGTGTTGCGTCAATAGTGACAGAAACGGAATGATAGGTTCCTTTGCTGCTTGGTTTGATTGACGGACTGTAGTCACCCGGCGCGTGGCGCTGAATCACTTCCAGAACATCATTTACTAATTCCGGTTCAGCGGCACCCATCACTTTGTAGGTAAATGAGCAGGGGAACTCTAACAGTTCATTGAGTTTGGTTTTCATGGATGCTCCTTAATAAAGCAAACTTCAGATGAACTAAATATGGGGATAGTTCATCTGATTTCAAGTCTCAGCCGAACCAGCGGTGGAACAGCAGGCGGATATAGTCGATCAGACGGCTGAAGAAGTTTCCTTCCGGTACGGCTTCAGCCACGACCAGCGGCCGGGTTTCAATGATCTGGTTGTCGAGCTGGAAGTTGATGGTACCGACCACCTGGTTTTTTTCCAGCGGAGCGTGCAGTTCAGGATCTGTCAGGACAAAACCGGCTTTCAGATCTTTCAGACGGCCACGCGGAATGGTGATATAGACATCATTTTCCACCCCTAACTGTACTTTATCTTTATCTCCGAACCAGACGATTTCAGAGGCCAGCGGGTTGTCTTTCTGCATCGGTTTGACCGTTTCAAAGAAACGGAAGCCCCAGGTGAGCAGTTTTTTGCTTTCCGCATTACGGGCTTTGGCCGATTTGGTGCCCATTACCACAGAAATCAGACGCATGTCCCCTTCCGTGGCGGAAGCCACCAGGTTATAACCCGCGCCGTTGGTGTGGCCGGTTTTAATTCCGTCCGCATTCAGGCTTTTATCACCCAGCAGGTCGTTACGGTTCTGCTGGGTAATATTATTATAGGTGAATGAGCGCTCTTTATAGATAGCGTATTCATTCGGCACATCACGGATCATTGCCTGACCAATCAGTGCCATGTCCCGCGCACTACTGTACTGGCCATCGGCATCCAGGCCGTGAACGGTTTTAAAGTGGGTGTTTTTCAGGCCGAGTTGTGCCACATAGGCGTTCATCTGACCGACAAACGTGTCCTGATCACCGGCAACAAACTCTGCCATGGCCACACAGGCATCATTACCGGATTGCAGGTTGATGCCGCGTGTGAGATCCGCCACGCTTACACGCTCGCCCGGTTTGAGGAACATCAGCGAGGAGCCGCGGAATACCGGGTTACCGGTCGCCCAGGCGTTTTCCCCGATGGTGACCATGGTATCCGGCGTGAATTTACCGGTGTTCATTGCCTGGCCGATGACATAGCTGGTCATCATTTTGGTCAGACTGGCCGGGTCACGGCGGACATCGGCATTTTTCTCAGCCAGCACTTTTCCGGAATGGTAATCCATCAGAATATAGGATTCAGCTTCAATATCCGGAACAGGCGGGATGGTGGTATTCAGATTAGGAACATCAGCGGCAGAAGCTGCGGCGCTCAGTGCCAGGGTCAGACCGAAAGCGGCCAGGCGCCCGGCGCGGTGTTGATAAGTCGTTGCGTATTTCATGAGTGTTAAAACAACATTTATGATGCCGGTGAAAAAGAAACGCTATCATAGCAAGAGTGCTATGACAGCGCGTAGTGTTATCACAGCCTGTTTTAAGGGGCCAGGATAAATGAGTTCATATTCAGCTGTTTCTGAAGGCGTTCCTGAACTTCAGCTGCGCGTTCCGGGCTGGTAAACGGCCCCAGCTGAACACGGAAAATATCGCCGGAGGATTCTGTCATACCGGGCACACCCAGTTTTTCGCTGAGTTCTTTCTGCCATTGTGACGCGCGTTCCGCACTTGCCACTGCACCTATCTGGACACGGTAACCGCTGACAGCTGCCTGTTGAGGTGCGGGTGCGGTGGTGTTTTCAGTTTGTGTTTCTGCCGGTGCTGCGGGCTGTTTCACGGTCGGGATCAGGGCTGATTCCGGCTGCGGCTGTGCCATGACCGGACGGCTGTTGATCGGCACCACCGGTGTGGTGTTGGTCACCGGTGTACCGAGAGCACTGGTTTTTCCCAGTTCCGGACGGCCCGGCAGGGCATAGCTCTGTTTGGCGACAACGGTGCCGACAGTCCCGGTGCCGCTCAGAGCGCCGTCTTCCGCGACCACAATCGGGTCAATTTTAACTTTGGTGTTCGGCAGCAGGTTCAGGCGATCTGCCACAGCGCGGGAAAGCCCGATCTGTTTGCCCGGCATATACGGGCCGCGATCGTTAATCCGCACCACCATCATGCGGTTATTCGCCATATTGGTGATCCGTGCATAGCCCGGGATCGGCAGGGTCGGGTGAGAGGCGGTCAGTTCAGCGCTGTTGATGATTTCGCCGGTGGCTGTCCGGTTGCCGTTCTGAGCCTGGCCGTAAATCCGGGCATAGCCCTGCTGGCTGAAATTTTCCGGATCACGGACAATCTGATATTGCTGACCATTACGGACATAATCATTATTCGCGCCCGGATGCAGCGGCTCATACGCCGGTACGGCGCCGAGAATTTCTTTTGCCGGCCCCGGCGGCGGTGTCTGTTTGACCGGCGGCTGCACTGACGGGCAGCCTGCCAGCAACGCGGCCATCACTGTGACCGCAATCCATTGTAAACGCATGAAAACCTCGTAATGTTTTATAAGCTTTTTGACAGCATCTTACGGTGTGTATGAATTGACATGACAATACCAAACCCTGCCATTAATACAATCAGGGCTGAGCCGCCGTAACTCATCATCGGCAGCGGAACACCGACCACCGGCAGGATCCCGCTGACCATGCCGATATTGACAAACACATAGACAAAGAAGATGAGCATCAGACCGCCCACCATCACCCGCCCGAAGGTATTTTGCGCGCGGGCGGCAATCATCAGCCCGCGCATTATGATCAGCAGATAGAGCACCAGTAAAAAGATAACACCGACCAGCCCCAGCTCTTCCGCGAGAACCGCAAAGATAAAGTCAGTATGACGTTCCGGCAGGAATTCCAGCTGAGATTGGGTCCCCAGCATCCAGCCTTTTCCGGCCAGTCCGCCGGAGCCGATGGCAATTTTTGACTGAATAATATGATAACCCGCACCGAGCGGGTCGGTTTCCGGATCCAGCAGCATCATCACGCGGCCGCGCTGATAATCGTGCATCAGGAAAAACCAGAGCAGCGGAATAAAGGCGGCAAGCAGTAACAGCGCTATCCCGATAAGGCGCCAGCTCATTCCGGCCAGGAACAGCACAAAAATACCGGAGGCGGCAACCAGGATGGATGTCCCGAGATCCGGCTGCGCGGCCACCAGCAGAGTCGGCACTACCACCAACAGCAGGGCGATTGCAGTATTTTTCAGGGTCGGCGGACACTGGTCGCGGTTCATAAACCGCGCCACCATCAGCGGAACAGCAATTTTGGCAATCTCGGACGGCTGGAAACGGACAATCCCGAGATCAAGCCAGCGTTGTGCCCCTTTACTGATCTGCCCGAAGACATCGACAAAGATCAGCAGGATCACACAGACAACATAGAGATGCGGTGCCCAGGTTTCATACACCCGGGGCGGAATCTGCGCGAGGATCAGCATAATGATGATGCCGGAGAAAATCTGCCCGAGGCGGCGCTCCATCATTTCCGGATCCAGCCCGCTGGCACTCCACAGCACAAATGCACTGTAAACCAGCAGGATCAGCAGCAGCACCAGCAACGGGAAGTCGATGTGCATACGGGTCATCAGGGATACTTTGCGCGGATTATCAGTCATGGACATTACTCTGTTTCACTGCCGGGCGGCGATGGCGGAGCATCCGGCAGCACCGTGTTGTTATCGCCCAGCAGCACATGATCAAGGATCTGGCGGACCAGGGTGCCCACCGCCGGGCCGGCACCACCGTTTTCCAGAATGATGGTCACCGCCACTTTCGGGTTATCGTACGGTGCGTAGGCAATCATCAGCTTATGGTCGCGCAGACGTTCAGCCAGTTTGCTGGCGTTATAGGTTTCATAGCTGAACACCTGCGCCGTACCGGATTTGGCGGCCGCTTTATATGGTGTTCCGGCAAAAAATTTGCGGCCGGTGCCATTCGGTGCGTTAGCCACGCCGTACATTCCGGATTTTGCCAGCTCCCAGTAACCGGAATGAATATCACCGATAGCAATATATTCTTTCTGTTCATACGGCAACATACCGCCGCCTTCTTTGGTGCCGAGCAGCAGGTGCGGCGTTTTCACCACACCATCATTTATCAGGGTATTAAGTGCTTTGGACATCTGGATTGGCGTTGATGTCCAGTATCCCTGGCCGATCCCGACCGGGATAGTATCACCCTGATACCACTGTTTCTTATAGCGCCGCTGTTTCCATTCACGGGTCGGCATCACGCCGTTGTACTCTTCCAGCAGGTCAATACCGGAATATTCGCCGTAACCAAAACGGGTCATCCAGGCGGACAGGCGGTCGATCCCCATGTCATACGCTACCTGATAGAAGAAGGTATCCGCAGATTCAATAATCGATTTCACCACATTCAGATTGCCGTGACCATAGCGTTTCCAGTCGCGGTAACGTTTTTCCGAACCGGGTAACTGCCACCAGCCCGGGTCAAAAATGGTAGTATTGCGGGTGATGACTTTTTCACTGAGTGCCGCTACCGAGATAAACGGTTTTACTGTGGAAGCCGGCGGATAAAGACCCTGGGTGGTCCGGTTGATCAGCGGGCGATCCGGGTTACTGAGCAAACCCCGGTAATCCGGGCCGGAAATCCCGTTCACAAACAGATTCGGGTCATAACTCGGATTAGAAACCAGCGCCAGGATCTCTCCGTTGCGCGGATCACTGACCACCACAGCTGCCCGGCTGGTGGTCAGCAGTTTTTCGATATACATCTGCAACTCAAGATCGATAGTCAGATAAATATCTTTCCCCGCCTGCGGTGCCTGCTCGTGCAACTGACGGATTACCCGGCCGCGGCTGTTGACTTCCACTTCTTCATAGCCGGTTTTGCCGTGCAGAACGGATTCATAATAGCGTTCAATACCCAGCTTACCGATATCATGAGTGTCTTCATAGTTTGAAGCGATGCCGTCCTTTTTCAGTCGTTCCTTATCTTTATCGTTAATTTTGGCCACATAACCAATAACATGAGTCAGCGCTGAGCCATAACGATAGAACCGGCGCTGATAGTTTTTGATTTCCAGTCCCGGGAAACGGTATTGGTTTACCGAAAACCGTGCCACCTGTATCTGATTGAGCGGGGTTTTCAGCGGAATAGAGGTGAAGCGGCGCGAACGGCGGCGCCCTTTTTCATAATTTGCGATATCTTCATCGGTCAGATCGACAATCTCGCGCAGCTCATTCAGTACGGCCGGCAGGTCAGTGACTTTTTCCGGTACGATTTCGAGCTGATAAATGGTCCGGTTTTCTGCCAGCAATGTGCCATTACGGTCATAAATCAGGCCCCGGCTCGGCGGAATAGGAACAAGTTTGATCCGGTTATCATTGGAGCGGGTCTGATAATCTTCATGGCGGTTTATCTGGAGGTGATAGAGATTCACCACCAGCACAGCAGATAAAATAACAATACCGATAAATGCGACCGCCGCACGGCGGACGAACAGCGCGGATTCCGCGCTGTAATCGCGGAAATCCATCCGTTGCTTGTTTTTTTTCTTATCGCCGTCAGGCGGGTTCAGACCAGGCACTGCGGTTATTCCCTGTGATACGGATGATTGGCAGTAATACTCCAGGCGCGGTACAGACTCTCCGCCACCAGCACGCGCACCAGCGGGTGTGGCAGTGTCAGCTGGGAGAGTGACCAGCTTTGCTCTGCGGCTGCTTTACAGGCAGGCGAAAGGCCTTCCGGACCGCCGATAAGCAGGCTGATATTGCGTCCGTCCTGCTTCCAGCGTTCCAGCTGCCCCGCCAGTTGCGGGGTATCCCAGCGTGCACCGGGAATATCCAGTGTGACAATCCGGTTGCCTTTGCCCGCCGCCGCCAGCATTAATTCACCTTCTTTTTCCAGAATCCGTTTGATGTCCGCGTTTTTCCCCCGTTTTCCGGCCGGAATTTCAGTCAGTTCAAACGGCATATCTTTCGGAAAACGATGGAGATAATCCTGAAATCCGGTTTCGACCCAGTCAGGCATTTTGGTGCCGACGGCAATGAGCTGTAACTTCAACACTCAGCTCCAGAGTTTCTCTAATTCATACATACGGCGGCTTTCATCCTGCATAACATGCACGATAGCTTCACCGAGGTCGACAACAATCCAGTCAGAAATGCCCTGACCTTCCACACCAAGCGGCATCAGGCCGGCCTGACGGCAGTCAGTGACGAGGTTATCGGCCACAGACGCCAGATGGCGGCTTGATGTGCCGGTACAGATAATCATGTGGTCGGTAATACTGGATTTACCGCGTACATCAATTGTAATAATGTCCTGCGCTTTGGAGTCTTCAAGCTTATCAATAATAAACTCAAGCAATTCTGTGCCTTGCAAAAGGTTCACCTTATATTCCGGATAAATGGATAACAGAAACACATCCCCGTCAGGAGTACCGCCATGGCAGTTCCGGTACGGGGTTGCTGCGTGCCGGGGGATAATCGCTATTTTACGTTACACAGGGTAATTTTGCGAGGCTCACCCTGTGTTGCCGCCGGCACCGCAAGAATAACAGCGAACAGAGGGAATACAAAGCAGTAAAGATTAAAGAAATATCAGGAAATGTAGGGACAGGGAAAACAGAAACAGTGCGCTTTGTACTATAGTCACTCTCTGACAGATAAAAAGGCGGAAAATATGACATATCAGCGACAGCCGGGGGATGATAATGAGGATATATTGTGGCGGCAGAGGGCACAGCAGGAACTCGCACAGGTACTGAATATACCGCTCAGTGCGGGCGGGTTGATCCGTTTTCATAGTCGTTACAAATACGCACTGATGGCGTATTCACCGCAAATATATAAAAGCAGCGGGCGGCTGTTGTCACAGGCGGGAACGCTGTCTCCGGCCGGACTGGCGGAAACCGCCGCTGTCTGGCAGCAGGCGCTGCTTACCGCATTTTCACAGCCCGTAACCCGTGCCAATATGACCAATGCACTGATGCATATGCAGGGCTATTTCAAACGTCTGCTGAGTCAGGATGAAAAGCAGCGGATGTGCGCGGCGATTGAGGCTTACCGTACCGGCACCGGTTCTGCGGAGGCAGTGAAGCATCTGCTGCTCACCTGTGCCCGTCGCTGTCAGATCGATTACTTAAGTGAGCAGGCGATATTACAGCCGGTGACACCGAATCAGCGGTAAAGTCCCTGTGCAAGAATATAATCCTGAACGGCGGGAGCCAGTTGATCACGGCAGTCTTCGCCGTTTTTCAGCCGTTCACGGATATTGGTGGCAGAAATCGGAAACAGCGGCGTATCAGCCAGGAAAATATATCCGCACGGCCTTTTGTGCAGGCTTTCCGGTGTGGTGACCAGGTGCTGTACAAACCAGTCAGCCAGCCGTTCGGACGGAAAATCGAGAGTATATCCCGGACGTTTGCAGACCAGCAGATGGCACAGGGTCAGAATTTTATCCCATTCATGCCAGGTATCAATCGACAGCAGGGAATCCTGACCGATGATAAACGCCAGCGGACGCCGTGAGCCAATCTCCGCCCGGTACTGACGCAGCGTTTCTACCGTATAGGAGAGGGCATCACGGCGCAGTTCACGGTCATCCACCCGGAACAGCGGGTCGCCATTGACGGCCAGCTCCGCCATCACCAGACGCTGCTTTGCATCTGCTTTCGGCTGCGGGCGGTGCGGCGGAACATTGTTCGGCAGTAAAATCACCTGTTCCAGACCGGCTTCAGCCGCCATGGCCTTCACGGTATTAATGTGTGCCTGGTGGATCGGGTCAAACGTGCCGCCGTACAGCGCCAGAATCCGGTTATCCGCGTTGTTCGTCATAGAGGATCTGTCCGGTCTGTGCTTTACCGCTCAGGAGCAGTGTCAGTGTCAGTAAATCATCACTTACGGATTGGCCGTAATCCTGCTTGAGGCGGATTTCAATCCGGGTGATCAGGGATATCGCTACCTGCAATATATGCGCATCAAGGCGATTCAGTGCTTCGGTTATCATACCACGGCGGTTCTGCCAGATGCGGTGCTTGTCAAACAGGGTGCGCAGCGGCTGGTGGCGGCTTTCGCGCTGCAATGTCAGCAGCTGCATGACTTCCCGCTGTACGGTACGCAGAAGGATCACCGGTTCATTATCTTCCGCCAGCAGCTGGGTCAGAATGTGACAGGCGCGTTTGCTTTTTCCCGCAAGCAGAGCATCAACCCAGTGATACGGGGTAAAGTGTGCCGCATCATTCACCGCCGCTTCCACACGGGGCAGGGTGAGTTTACCGTCGGGATAAATCAGCGCCAGGCGGGATAATGCCTGTGACAGCGCCAGCAGATTGCCTTCGTAGCAATAGCAGAGCAGACGGACAGCCTGTTCATCCGGTTGCAGCTGCAGCAGTGCCGCCCGGGCGGCGACCCACTGCGGTAACCGGTTCAGATCAGGTGTCATACAGGTGATATACACACCATCCTGTGCCAGGGCTTTAAACCAGGCACTGTTTTCCTGAGCTTTGGTCAGTTTATGGCCGCGCAGTATCAGCAGCAGATCAGGATGCAGCAGCCCGGACAGCCGGAGAAGCTGTTCGCCCATTGCGGCGTTGGGACCGTTTTCCGGCAGATACAGTGAGAGTGTCTGCCGTCCGGCAAACAGACTGAGTGACCGGCAGACAGAAAAAATCGCATCCCAGTCAGTATGTTGTTCAAGTGAAAAGGTGAAGTGCTCATCAAATCCCTGTTCCTGCGCCGCATGGCGGATAGCATCCCGGGATTCCTGGAGCAGCAGCGGTTCGTTTCCCCAGAGGAGATAACGTTCACGCAGCCCCGAACGGAGCTGCGTGATGAGTTGCTCAGGTGAAACTTTTATCATGCCTTCGGTGCGACAATCTCAGCCGCTTCGGCATTTTCAGCCTGTTTCTGCTGCTCGGACGGCCGGATAATCAGCAATTTACGAACCAGACGGGCGGCCGCCTGTTCACGCATTTCCTGGCGGATCATATCTTTTTCCGCATCTTTTGCCAGCGCTTCCAGCGGGTTATCGAAGAATGAACGATCAACACGGACATTGATCGGATACACTGAACCGTTCGGCATAATGACCTGGGCATTCAGGTAATAGACCAGCTCTTTCTCGGCTGCTTTCCCGTCCTGGAAAATGGATACCGTCTCTTCCGGACCTTCGGAAGAACTGGTTATTTTCAGTACCGGGATGGTGGCATCACCGCTTTCAATAATCTGAACGTTATTCAGCAGCAGTTGCTGGCGGATAGCACGGGTCTGTTCGCCATACGGATCACCGGTGCTGATTTGCAGTTTCTGCAGTTCAGGCGGGATTTGCGTGGTGCCGCGCAGATGGAAGCCGCAGCCTGCGGTGACCAGCACCGCAAACCCGAGCAACAGCGTGATAATGCGATGTCGCACGATATCTCCTTAATTAACCCACTACCAGGTTCAGTAATTTACCCGGCACATAAATGACTTTGCGAACACTCACACCTGCGAGGTATTTCGCCACATTTGTTTCTTCTGAAGCCAGCGCCATGACAGCATCCTGCTCCGCATCTGCGGCAACCGTAATACGGCCGCGGACTTTACCGTTGATCTGGATAACAATCAGTTTGGTATCGTCAATCATTGCTTCTTCGCTGGCAAGCGGCCACTGTGCATCATCCACATCCGTTTCGTGACCCAGGGCTTTCCACAGGGTGAAACCGGCGTGCGGGATAATCGGAGACAGCATACGGATAACGGCATCCAGCGCTTCCTGCATCAGGGCACGATCCTGTTCAGTTTCCTGAGGTGCGCGCTGCAACTCATTGAGCAGTTCCATAATTGCGGCGATTGCGGTGTTGAACTGCTTACGGCGGCCGGCATCATCGCTGACTTTGGCAATCGTTTTGTGCAGTGAACGGCGCAGGTCTTTTTGTGCCGGTGTCAGGTTGCTGATATCCAGCGGCGCGGTTTTACCTTTCTGAACATGGTCATACACCAGGCGCCATACACGGCGGATAAAACGGTTTGCACCTTCCACGCCGGATTCCTGCCACTCCAGAGTCAGTTCCGGCGGAGCCGCAAACATCATAAACAGACGAACGGTATCCGCGCCGTATTTTTCCACCATAATCTGCGGATCAACGCCGTTGTTCTTCGATTTAGACATTTTGCTCATGCCGGTGTGAACCAGCCCGCGGCCTTCTTTATCCGTTGCTTTGATGATACGGTTTTTATCATCACGCTCAAGAATGGCATCTTCCGGAGAGACCCACACGCGGTGGCCGTCAGTATCGGTGTAATAGAAGGAATCAGCCAGTACCATGCCCTGACACAGCAGGTTTTTCGCCGGCTCATCGGAATTCACCAGACCTGCATCACGCATCAGTTTGTGGAAGAAGCGGAAATACATCAGGTGCATTATCGCGTGCTCGATACCGCCGATATACTGATCGACCGGCAGCCAGTAGTTGGCCGCAGCCGGGTCCAGCATGCCTTTGTCATAGTCCGGGCAGCAGTAGCGTGCATAATACCAGGAGGATTCCATAAAGGTATCGAAAGTATCGGTTTCACGCAGGGCAGGCTGACCATTGATGGTGGTTTTTGCCCACTCCGGATCGGCTTTAATCGGGCTGGTGATGCCGTCCATGACCACATCTTCCGGCAGGATAACCGGTAACTGATCTTCCGGAACCGGAACCACAGTGCCGTCTTCCAGGGTTGCCATCGGGATTGGTGCGCCCCAGTAACGCTGACGGGAAACTCCCCAGTCACGCAGACGGTAATTCACTTTGCGCTCACCGGCACCGAGTGCCACCAGTTTGTCCGAAATCGCATTGAAACCGGCGGTATAACCCAGGCCATCGAATTCACCGGAATTGAACAGTGTGTTTTTGCCGGTCATCGCGGCTTCACTGATATCCGGCGCATTGCCGTCCTCACCCAGAATGACAGGTTTGATTGGTAAATCGTATTTGACGGCAAATTCCCAGTCACGCTGGTCGTGTGCAGGCACCGCCATAACCGCGCCGGTACCGTATTCCATCAGAACGAAGTTGGCAACCCAGACCGCGACTTTTTCGCCGGTCAGAGGATGAATGGCAAACATACCGGTTGCCATACCTTTTTTCTCCATTGTGGCCATTTCAGCTTCAGCCACTTTGGTATTACGGCACTCGCCGATAAAGGTTCTCAGCGCCGGGTTATTCTGCGCGGCCTGTTGTGCCAGCGGATGACCTGCCGCCACCGCCAGATAAGTGACACCCATAAAGGTATCCGGGCGGGTGGTGTAAACACTCAGTTTTTCTGTGCTGTCAGCGACATCAAAGGTGATTTCCACACCTTCGGAACGGCCGATCCAGTTGCGCTGCATTGTTTTGACCTGCTCCGGCCAGTCTTCCAGCTTATCCAGATCATTGAGGAGCTCTTCGGCATAGGCGGTGATTTTGATAAACCACTGCGGGATCTCTTTGCGTTCCACCGGGGTATCACAACGCCAGCAGCAGCCGTCGATAACCTGTTCGTTCGCAAGAACAGTCAGGTCATGCGGGCACCAGTTCACTGCTGAGGTCTTTTTATACGCCAGACCTTTTTCATACAGTCTGGTGAAGAACCACTGTTCCCAGCGGTAATATTCCGGGGTACAGGTGGTAACTTCGCGATCCCAGTCATAAGCGAAACCCAGCTTTTTCAGCTGCTGTTTCATGTATTCGATATTGGCATACGTCCACGGTGCCGGTGCGGTATTGTTTTTCACCGCAGCACCTTCCGCAGGCAGACCGAAAGCATCCCAGCCAATCGGCTGTAAGACGTTTTTACCCAGCATGCGCTGGTAACGTGACATCACATCACCCAGGGTGTAGTTACGCACGTGGCCCATGTGTAGTCGTCCTGAAGGGTATGGCAGCATAGACAGGCAGTAGTATTTTTCTTTACTGTTATCTTCAGTCACTTTAAATGTTTGTTTTTCCTGCCAGTGACTCTGGACTTGTTGCTCTATGTCTTCGGGACGATATTGTTCTTGCATGGCACCGGTATTCCTGTGGTGATTAACTGCCGGACACGGACTGACGACCAGACCGGGCGGACAGCATGATAATATAGGTTTTGTTAATATCTGACCTGTTAGCATAGCCGATATGCCCCTGAGGGAACAACAGTTAAGGTCGTAAAGGGATGAAAAAAGCAGGGGAATGGTAAAGATAATAAGAAAGGCCGGTCTGTGACCGGCCGGTCAGAACATCAGTGCAGAATTTTGGCCAGAAAATCTTTGGCGCGATCGGATTTCGGGTTGGCAAAGAAATCCTCTTTTTTACTGTCTTCGACGATTTTGCCCTCATCCATGAAAATCACGCGGTCAGCCACTTTACGGGCAAAGCCCATTTCGTGGGTAACCACCATCATCGTCATGCCTTCGTGAGCCAGTTCAACCATGACATCCAGCACTTCGTTGATCATTTCCGGGTCGAGGGCAGAGGTCGGCTCATCAAACAGCATCGCGACAGGATCCATACACAGAGCGCGGGCGATCGCCACACGCTGCTGTTGTCCGCCGGACAGCTGGGACGGGAACTTATCCGCGTGCCCGGATAATCCCACACGCTCCAGAAGTTTCAGGCCTTTTTCTTTTGCTGCCGCTTTATCGCGACCCAGCACTTTTACCTGTGCCAGGGTCAGGTTTTCCACGATGGAGAGGTGAGGGAACAGCTCAAAGTGCTGGAACACCATGCCGACTTTGGAGCGCAGTTTTGCCAGGTTGGTGCGTTTGTCATTCACCTGTATATCATTGACGAAAATCTCGCCTTCCTGCACCGGCTCCAGGCCGTTAACGGTTTTTATCAGCGTGGACTTACCGGAGCCGGACGGGCCGCACACCACAACAACTTCCCCTTTTCTGACCTCGGTCGAGCAGTCGGTTAAGACACGGAACTGACCGTACCATTTGGAGATATTTTTCAGGGAGATCATGACACAGTCCTTCTCTTGAGATAATTAACCAGCATTGACGCCGCAAAGCTGATAACAAAATAAACCGCACCCGCAAACAGCACCATCTCGATTTGTGTTCCGTCACGCTCACCGATATTGCTGGCGGTACGGAAGAAATCGGTCAGACTGAGCACATACACCAGCGAGGTATCCTGGAACAGGACAATACCCTGGGTCAGCAGCAGCGGGATCATCGCGCGGAACGCCTGCGGCAGAACCACCAGACGCATGGTCTGCATCTTAGTCATACCAAGGGCAAGTGAGGCGGATGTTTGTCCCCGTGAGACACTCTGAATTCCGGCGCGGATAATTTCAGCATAATACGCAGCCTCAAACAGGGAAAACGCTACCATAGCTGAGATCAGACGGATATCTGTTTTTGGTGATATACCAAGAACATTTTGGACTAAGTTAGGCACAATCAGATAGAACCACAACAGTACCATCACCAGCGGGACGGAACGGAAAGCGTTCACATAGAGTGCCGCCAGCCAGCTCACAATCTTTATGGATGACAGGCGCATCATCGCCAGAATAGTGCCCCACAGGATGCCGATAACAATCGCGGTGATGGTGATTTTTGCCGTAATAACCAGTCCCTGTAACAGGAACGGCATGCCCGGCATCACCGAACTCCAGTCAAATTCATACATCAGTGGCCTCCTGTCCCGGGCAGACGCACCCGTTTTTCCAGTAAATGCATTGCCAGCATAATAATGACGTTAATGCCGACATAGGCGAGAGTTATCGCCGTAAAGGACTCATATGCTCTGGCGGAGTAATCCAGTAATTTACCGGCCTGAGCGGCCATATCGACCAGCCCGATGGTGGAGGCGATTGCAGAGTTTTTCACCAGGTTGAGCATTTCGGATGTCATCGGCGGAATAATCACGCGGTAGGCATTCGGCAGCAGCACATAGCGGTAGGTTTGCGGCAGTGTCAGCCCCATTGCCAGCCCGGCGGCTTTCTGACCGCGCGGCAATGACTGAATAGCGGCACGTACCTGTTCGGTCATACGGGCAGCGGTAAACAACCCCAGACAGAGCACGGAGGAAATAAAGAACTGAATATTCGGGTCGAGATCCATTTTGAACCAGTCGCGCAGAGACGACGGCAGGAACTCCGGGATCACCAGATACCAGGTGAAGAACTGGACGATCAGCGGCACATTACGGAAAATTTCCACATAAATAGTGCCGAGAGAGGAGAGAAACTTATTCGGTACAGTACGGAGAATACCGAACAGAGATCCCACCAGAAAGGCGATAATCCAGGCACAGATTGACAGCATCACCGTGACCTTCAGGCCGGACAGGATCCAGCCGAGGTAAGTGGTGTTGCCGAAGGGGGCGGGCTGAAAAAATATCCCCCAGTCCCAGTTAGCTGACATAGCGCGGCTCCCGGTAAAAGAACGAACTCCCTGTATAAGACGGATAACCAGTGGTTACCGGACAGACAGTGTGTTTGCATGTTGCGGACTGCGGTTTATCGTCCGCGCCCGTGTCAGTTGTGAACGCAGGCGCGGCGGTCTTAGTTATATCCTCAGTCCGGACGGCGCAGCCGATCCGGCTGCCAGCCGCCGTAGCGGTTATTCAAAAGCCTTGTCATTCGGCGCTTTGAACAGTGATTTCATTTCATCAGATAATTCAAAGTTCAGGTTGAGGTTCTTAGGCGGGATCGGCTGTTTGAACCAGCGGTTATAGGATTTTTCAGCCTCACCGGAGGTCTGTACACCGGAAACGGTTTTATCGATCAGGGTTTTGAACTGCGGATCATCTTTACGCAGCATACAGCCGTATGCTTCTTCGGATTGCGGTGTGCCGACAATCACCCAGTTATCCGGTTTTTTCGCTTTGGCGCGCTCACCGGCCAGCAGGGCATCATCCATCATAAAGGCGACAGCACGGCCGGATTCCAGGGTACGGAATGCATCCCCGTGATCTTTGGCGCTGATAATGCGCATCTTCATCTGCTTCTCATCATTAAGTTTGTTAAGCAGCATTTCAGATGTGGTACCGGAAGTGACCACCACGTTTTTCCCGGCGAGATCGGCAAAATCTTTAATGCCGGAATCTTTACCGGTCAGCAGACGTGTTCCGACCACAAAGATGGTATTGGAGAAGGCCGCCTGTTGCTGGCGGGCCAGGTTATTGGTGGTGGAACCGCACTCAAAATCGAATGTACCGTTCTGTAACAGCGGGATACGGTTCTGAGAGGTCACCGGGATCATTTTGACCTGTAGATCCGGCTTATTCAGCGTCTTTTTCACAGCATCAACAATATGGTTGGAGTAATCCTGGGAATAGCCGACCACCTTTTGCTGATTATCATAATAAGAGAAGGGGACAGAGGATTCGCGGTGACCGACGATAATCACGCCGTTGTCATTGATTTTTTTCAGTGTACCGGTCAGCTCTTCAGCAGAAACCGCCGCACTGGCAAGCGCGGCTCCGGTGATCAGCACAGATAAAACTAACTTGCGCATAAACAACTCCTTTTCGGGAAACGGTATAAGGACGTGTGTTGCTCTCATGTTTGTGTTGTTAAAAATAGAACATAATTGTTAATTAATGAAAGCTGATTTGTTTTAAATCGGGAGATTCCTCTCACTCTGTCCGATAAAGATGTGAAAATTACATCCGGAACGTGTGTTTACATTAAATCAGGATGTTTTTAGTTTATTTGGTTTTATATGCTGGTTTTTGCGGGGTTTCTAACCAATTAATGGTATTTTTTACTGTGAGATGCGATACTTTTACGGCCGGAAAGTGTTTGTTGTGTCATAATCCGCTGTTGTAACAATTCTGATGTGCGGCGGTAACATCACATTGTGGTTAAGTGTGTAAAGTTATGGTTATCCGGTTGTCTGAAATCGCAGGCTGTGTAAGATAGGCTGTAACTATCAGGGAGCGGGCTATGCTGAAGCAACGCAGGCAGGGTTATCTGCTGCTGTTTTTCACATTCTTCTTTATCATGTTGTGTCTGACACAACGGACGTCTGGTGCCCCGCGCATCAGTCTGAATCCGTCTGCCGATATTATCACCCCGGCGTTGCCCGGTGATGCAAAAACCGGCAGCGTTAATCCCGGCGGCACCTGTGATATCAGCGCCAAGTCACTGAGTACCGTGCCGCAGTTCCCGGCAGAACCTCTCTTTTTTGTACTTCTTTTCTTCGTCATGACGGCGGTTATTGTTCCTGTACGTTACCGTTCGCGCTCATGGCGTCAGCATATCCCGCCGATGCGGTTGCGCAGGCATCTCCATTTCTGTGTTATGAGGGATTAGCAACCGGCAATCTTTATGTTGTCGGGTTTTTTGCTTAATTCGGAGATGAAAAAAATTATGCGTTCTGTATTAACAGCGTTTGTGCTGTTTTTGTTCATGCTGACCAATGTGCATGCGGCTGATACCGGCTGGACCGAAATGCCGCACAATGAGCACGCCCGTGTCAGAGTTATGTCAGATCAGTGGCAAGACGGAAAGCTGCGTCTGCTGCTGGCCGTTGAATTACAACCCGGCTGGAAAACCTACTGGCAGTCACCGGGGGAAGGCGGCGTTGCTCCCGGACTGACATGGCAGGAGAAAACCACTGACACACAGTGGTTCTGGCCCGCACCTCAGCGTTTTGACGTCGCCGGGCTCTCTACTCAGGGCTACGGCGGCAGTGTGGTGTTCCCGCTGGAAGTCACGGCGGCTCAGCCGCTGCCGTCGCTCAGCGGAACACTGACCTTATCCGCATGCAGTAATGTCTGTATTCTGACCGACTATCCGGTGTCACTGGATACAACAGAATCCGCGCCGGAGGATTTTGACCGGCAGTATGTCATGGCTATGCAGCAGATTCCGCAGACCAGTGGTGATATTACCATCGGCAGCAGCAGGGTAAACGGCGGCACACTGACGATGGCGCTGCACCGTCCCGGCGGCTGGCAGGATCCTCAGCTGTTTTTTAATGCGGATAAAGAAACCATTTTTGCAGCCCCGTCATTTAAGATTTCCGGCGATAATCTCACGGCCGCCGTCAATGTGACAGATGACTGGGGAGAGTTGCCGGCGGATCTGAACGGGAAACCGCTTTCGGTTGTGGTGACAGACGGCCCGGCGGCGCAGGCGCTCACTACGGTGATCGGCAGCGGCCCGGATATTGCGGCAACGTCCGGCAGTGATGCCTCCTTTATTATGCTGTTACTGTTTGCGTTGCTGGGCGGGCTTATTCTTAACGTTATGCCGTGTGTTTTGCCGGTGCTGGCCATGAAACTCGGCTCTGTGCTGTATGCGGAAAGCCGTGAAAGGCGGAACATCCGCGCTCAATTCCTGGTATCCTCCTCCGGTATTATGACCTCTTTCTGGATCCTGGCGGCGCTGGTGTCCGTACTGCGCCTGACACAAAGTGCTGTCGGCTGGGGTATTCAGTTCCAGAACCCGTGGTTCCTTGGCTTTATGGTGGTGGTAACTTTACTGTTCAGTGCCAATCTGTTTGGCGTTTTTTCTATCCGCCTGAGCAGTAATGCAACCACAAAACTCGCGACAGCCGGCGGCAAAGGGATGCGCGGTCACTTTATGGAAGGTATGTTTGCCACTCTGCTGGCGACCCCCTGCACTGCCCCATTCCTCGGTACTGCCGTTGCATTTGCTCTTGTGGCTCCGTATTCACAGCTGTGGATGATATTTACCGCGCTGGGGATCGGAATGAGCCTGCCATGGCTGCTCATTGCAGCGTTTCCGGGTGTCGCTAAAGCCCTGCCGAAACCGGGGCGCTGGATGAACAGCCTGCGTCTGGTGCTGGGTGCCATGATGTTTATTACGGCACTGTGGCTGATAAGCCTGCTTATTCCGCACACCGGGCCGGAAACCGCTGCTGTGATGGTGGGAGTCGTGCTGCTGGTTCTTGCACTGCTGGCTTTCCGCCGCGCCGGTATCAGACGGGGTTCTGCGGCACTGGTGGCGCTGCTGTTTGCCGGTGGCGTCTGGGCCGGTATTAATATGACGGATAACCGGCAGCAGAGCCTGGTCAGTGATCGGGTAGACTGGCAGCCGCTGACGGAAGAGGCGGTTACCACCGCGCTTTCTCAGGGAAAGCGGGTTTTTGTGGATGTTACCGCCGAATGGTGCGTAACCTGCAAAGCAAACAAATACAATGTATTATTACGCGATGATGTTCAGGATGCACTCCGTGAACAGGATGTTGTCGCACTGCGCGGGGACTGGACCAAACCATCACCGGATATTAATGCGTTTTTACAAAAGCGCGGGCATCTGGCTGTGCCGTTTAATCAGATATACGGCCCCGCTTTACCTGATGGTGAAATCTTGTCACCATTGCTGGATAAAGACACTCTTTTACATCTGTTAAATCAGTCACAAGGAATTGAACCATGAAAAAAACACTCGCGGCTTTAATGATTGCTCCGCTTATCTTTACAGCCACAGCTCATGCGGCCGCTTTTACCGCTGACCAGGAAGCGCAGGTGCGTGAATTGGTTCGTGACACGCTGGTCAAAAATCCGGAAATTCTGGAAGAAGCGATTATGGCACTTCAGCAGAAACAGACCGAAAAACAGACCGCACAGATGAAAGATGCAGTGAAAGCCAATGCTGATGCGCTGTTTAATGATAAGTATACGCCGCGTATCGGATCCGAATCACCGAAACTGACGATTGTTTCTTTCACCGATTATAACTGCCCGTATTGCAAACGTTTTGATCCGCAGCTGGAAGCGGTGGTGAAAAAACACCCTGATGTGGCGGTTGTCTTCAAACTGCTGCCGTTCAAAGGGGAGAGCTCCCTGAATGCCAGCCGTGCGGCACTCTCTGTGTGGGAAAGCAAGCCGGAAGCCTTTGCCCCGCTGCATAACCGCCTGATGCAGAAAAAAACCGCACTGACTCAGGATGATATCAACAGCGCGCTGAAAACCGCAAAAGCGGGTGATGTAAAAGTCACTGAAAACAGCATGAACACTATGCGCATGAATATGATGCTGGCAGAGCAGTTAGGTGTTCAGGGAACGCCTGCGACGCTGATTGGTGATGTGATGCTGCCGGGTGCCGTGGATGATGCACAGCTGGAATCTGTTATTAAGGAACAGCTGGCTAAGGTTAAATAATGCGGTTACTGCGCAGATGGGGAAAGGAATTTCTTCTGCTGCTGGTGATTTTATTTATTGCGTCACAGGCGATGGACTACTGGCGCAAACCGGAGGCCCCGGATTTAAACACGGTGCCTTCACTGACACTGACTGACGGTACACCGGTATCTATTGCACAGATGAGTGCGGAAAAGCCGTTACTGGTCTACTTCTGGGCATCCTGGTGCGGGATCTGTAAACTGACCTCGCCGTCAGTCAGCGATCTGTCTGAGTCCGGCTACAATGTGGTGACTGTCGCTATACGCTCCGGTGAAGATGACCGGCTGGTGAAAGGGATGGCGGCAAAAGATTACTATTTTCCGGTGATTAATGATCCGGATGGCCGTATCTCACAGCTCTGGGGTGTGAATGTCACGCCGGCCTTTGTTATTTATCACAAAGGGGAGATAGTCAGTTATACCAGCGGCTGGACCAGCCGGTTGGGTATGATGGCCCGGTTGTGGCTGGCGAAATAATCAGCCTGAAAATAAAAATCCCGCCGTGAGTGATCGCGGCGGGATTTTCTTATCAGCGGAATCTTTTCTTATCAGCGAAAATGCAAACCGCGTTCTGTGGTCTTTCTGCGTTTTATCAGTGCAAGAACCAGAAAGATACCGGTTGCCCCCCGGACCGGCCATGTCCCCATGTGGTAATACGGCGTAAAGCCGGATGCGGAGGTAATGGTGGCACTCAGAGTGGCCTGTGTGAACTGCGGCAACTGAGCAGTGACTGAGCCGTCCGGCGCAATAATAGCGGTAATTCCGTTATTGGTGGCACGCAGCAGCGGACGCCCCAGTTCCAGCGCACGCATCCGTGCCATCTGGAAATGCTGCCACGGGCCGATGGAGCGGCCAAACCAGGCATCATTGGAGGCGGTCAGCAACACACCGGTTTTGTCAGTCATATTGCGGCGCACCTGTTCCCCGAGGATCACTTCATAGCAAATTTCGGCGGTCAGTGTCATTTTCCCGGCCGTCAGCGGTGGCTGGACATAATCTCCGCGGCTGAAGGCCGACATCGGCAGATTAAAGAACGGCGCCAGCGGACGCAGTAAATCTTCCAGCGGAACAAATTCCCCGAACGGCACCAAGTGATGTTTGTAATAGCGGTTCTTGTCCCGGCTGTCATATTCACTCTTATTACCCAGCACAATCAGTGTGTTGTAAACATCGTATTCGTTGCCGTTAGCTTTAGGAACGGCATCCACCACGCCGGTGATCAGCTGTGCGCCGCTGAGTGTCAGCAGGCCGTTGAGCTGATCCAGGAAAGCGGACTGACTGGCGGCAAAATCCGGAATCGCGGATTCAGGCCAGATAATCAGGGTATCAGGGCGGAAATACGGGCGGCTTTCTTTAAGGTAGATCCCCAGCGTTTTATCCAGCATACCCTGTTCCCATTTCAGGGACTGGGCGATATTTCCCTGTACCAGTGCGACCTGTGTCGGGTCGTTGTTCATCTGATACCACTGGTAGTTGCGGGCAAGCCACGGCGCGAACAGCAGCACCAGTGCGGGAACCAGCGGCCAGGCACGGCGTCGTGAGAGCGTCAGGGCAATCAGCCCGCTAATCACCATCAGCAGGAAGGTGATTGCATTAACGCCCAGGATGGGTGCCAGTGCACGCATCGGGCCGTCAATCTGGGTATAGCCGAATTCCAGCCACGGGAAGCCGGTGAGCACCCAACCGCGTAAGAATTCAGCGAGCTGCCAGAGAGCAGGAGCGGCAATCACCAGACGCCAGACCGTTGCGTGCGGGAAGCATTTGGCCAGCAGACCGGCAAACAGCATCGGATAGAGTGACAGATATGCAGCCAGCAGAACGACAAGGAACAGGTTGGCAACTTCCGGCATGCCGCCGAAATCCGCGATACTGACATATACCCAGTTTACGCCGCTGCCGAATAAACCCAGCCCCCAGGCGAAACCGATAGCACAAGCCTGCTTGCCTGTCCGGTTAAGGGTCAGCAGGAGCAGGGCGGCCAGGGCGGGCAGCGAGAAAAACCAGAGATCAAAAGGCGAAAAGGCCAGCGTTCCGCCGGCCCCGAAAATCAGTGCCAGCAGCAGACGCGGCCACTGGCGTAAACCATGAGGTGATTTTATCATGTCAGATTATCTTCATCTAAAGACGGGATTGGAGCATCATCCGGAATCTTAACATGTAACTGGATAATTTTACGACTGTCCGCCATCGCAACTTTGAACTGGTAGTTGTCAATGTCAATAGTTTCACCACGGGTCGGCAGATGGCCGAAGGCCTGCATCACCAGCCCGCCGACGGTATCCACTTCTTCATCGCTGAAGCGGGTGCCGAATGCATCGTTAAAATCTTCTATCTGGGTGAGGGCGCGGACAGAATAGGAATGCAGGCTGAGCTGACGGATATCCACGTCATCCTCGTCATCATATTCATCCTCAATTTCGCCGACAATTAACTCCAGAATGTCCTCGATAGTGACAAGTCCGGATACCCCGCCGAATTCATCGATCACAATCGCCATATGATAGCGCTGGGAACGGAACTCCTTAAGCAGACGGTCAACACGCTTACTTTCCGGCACAACAACCGCCTGACGCAGTACTTTATCAATACTGAACTCTTCGGAATCACTGCGCATAAACGGCAGCAAATCTTTTGCCATCAGCAACCCTTCAATGTGATCTTTGTCTTCGCTGATCACCGGAAAGCGGGAGTGGGCAGAGTCAATAATGACATCCAGGCACTCGTCGAGTGTCTGATTGCGCTTGAGTGTCACAATTTGTGAACGCGGGATCATGATATCGCGGACACGCTGATCGGAAATGTCCATAACCCCTTCGAGCATGTCGCGGGTGTCAGGATCGATCAGTGCATTTTGTTCGGAATCACGGATGACCTCAACGAGGTCTTCACGGCTTTTTGGCTCGCCGTGGAACAGTTGCTGGCGCAGCAGAGAAAAGAAACCCTTTTTCTGGTTCGGTGTATCACTACCCGATGGATGGTCGTCGCTCATGGCGGTTTTTTTTAATTCCCCGATTTAATGAAAGATGCCGTATTATGTAGCATAAAAACGGCATCGCTGACTACGCTTTTTCTGCGATATACGGATCAGAATAGCCTAATTTTTTTAAGATTTCTGTTTCCAGACCTTCCATTTCTTCTGCCTCATCGTCTTCGATATGGTCATAACCCAGCAGATGCAGGCAGCCGTGAACAACCATGTGCGCCCAGTGCTCCTCTTCGGTTTTTTCCTGTTCGGCAGCTTCGCGCTCCACCACCTGACGGCAGATAATCAAATCCCCGAGCAGCGGCAGTTCAATTTCCGGCGGTACTTCGAACGGGAAGGAGAGCACGTTGGTCGGTTTATCCATGCCGCGGTAAGTCAGGTTCAGCTCGTGGCTTTCTGCTTCATCCACCAGGCGGATGGTCACTTCGCTCTCTTCCTGAAACATCGGCAGCACGCCGTCAATCCAGCGCTGAAACTGAGCTTCGGAAGGCAGATTGTCTGTGTTTTCACAGGCGATTTGTAAATCAAGAACCGGATTACTCATGAGATTGTTCCTGCTGCGCCAGCGCGCGTTCGGCATCACGCTGTTGTTTCAGCATCTGTTTACGTTTCTGTTCAGCGGCTTCCCACGCTTCATAAGCAATAACCACTTTTGCCACGATAGGATGGCGTACCACATCTTCACTGTGAAAGAAGTTAAAACTCAGTTCCGGCACATCTGCCAGCACTTCAATGGCATGACGCAGACCGGATTTATTGCCGTTCGGCAGGTCAATCTGGGTGATATCCCCGGTGATAACCGCTTTGGAATTAAAGCCGATACGGGTCAGAAACATTTTCATCTGTTCGATGGTGGTGTTCTGGCTCTCATCGAGAATAATAAAGGCATCGTTCAGTGTCCGGCCGCGCATATACGCCAGCGGTGCGACTTCAATTACGTTGCGCTCAATCAGCTTTTCCACTTTTTCAAAGCCGAGCATTTCAAACAGCGCGTCATACAGCGGGCGCAGATACGGATCCACTTTCTGGCTGAGATCGCCGGGCAGGAAGCCGAGTTTCTCTCCGGCTTCAACGGCAGGGCGGGTCAGCAGGATGCGGCGGACTTCCTGACGCTCCAGGGCATCCACAGCCGCAGCCACCGCCAGATAGGTTTTCCCGGTTCCGGCAGGGCCGACCCCGAAGGTGATATCGTGGTCGAGAATATGGGCGATATACTGCGCCTGGTTCGGTGTGCGCGGTTTAACGACACCCCGTTTGGTCTTGATATTGACGGATTTGCCGTAATCCGGCACATGCTCGTCATTCTGCTCAAGCACACGGCTTTCCGCCACGGCCAGATGAATCTGCTCCGGATCAATATCGCGGATAACGCCGCGCACCGGTGCGGTTTCCACATAGAGCTGGCGCAGGATCGCTGCTGCGGCTTTGACACAGTGCGGTTTGCCGGTCAGCCGGAAGCGGTTGTCGCGGCGGCTGATTTCGGTGCCGAGGCGGCGCTCAAGCAATTTGATGTTATCATCGAAGGGACCGCAGAGGCTTTGCAGACGCTGATTTTCGGCGGGTTCGAGGAAAATTTCCTGTGTTGCAACCTGTGAAGGTGATGTATAGGTCTCTGTCACTGAATCTCTCTGTATATTCTCACGCGCAGATAAGCCTGCGCGTGATGGTTAGTTAGTGTACGGACGGCTGATAGATGCCGACACCCAGTTCGTCTTCTTTGCGGGTGCGGGCAATCACGGATTCCGGAGTTTCGTGAACACGCAGGTTCATCTGATTTTCTGTCCGGATCACCCTTCCGCGCAGTGAATTGGTGTAGACATCGGTGATTTCGACATCCACAAATTTGCCGATCATGTCCGGCGTGCCTTCAAAGTTCACCACACGGTTATTTTCGGTGCGTCCGGATAATTCCATGACGTCTTTGCGGGACGGGCCTTCTGCCAGAATACGCTGTGTGGTGCCGAGCATCTGGCGGCTGTAGCTCATCGCCTGTTGGTTAATCCGCTGCTGTAACAGGTACAGACGCTGTTTTTTCTCCTCTTCGGTCACGTCATCCGGCAGATCTGCTGCCGGGGTGCCCGGACGCGGGGAGTAGATGAAACTGAAGCTCATATCGAAATTCACCTCTGCAATCAGTTGCATGGTTTTTTCGAAGTCGTCATTGGTTTCACCCGGGAAGCCGACGATAAAGTCAGAGCTTATCAGGATATCCGGACGTGCTTTGCGCAGTTTGCGGATGATGGATTTGTATTCCAGCGCAGTGTGGGCGCGTTTCATCTGGGTCAGAATACGGTCTGAGCCGCTCTGTACCGGCAGATGCAGGTAACTGACCAGCTCCGGGGTATCTTCATACACGGCAATAATATCATCCGTGAATTCAATCGGATGGCTGGTGGTAAAGCGGATGCGGTCAATACCGTCAATCGCGGCGACCAGGCGGATCAGCTCGGCAAAACTGCAGATGCCGCCGTCAAATGCCGGGCCGCGGTAAGCATTCACGTTCTGACCCAGCAGGTTTACTTCACGCACACCCTGTGCCGCTAACTGCGCGATTTCAAACAGAACATCATCACACGGACGGCTGACTTCCTCACCACGGGTGTAAGGTACCACACAGAAGGTACAGTATTTATTGCAGCCTTCCATGATGGACACAAAGGCGGACGGGCCTTCGGCCCGCGGTTCCGGTAGGCGGTCAAATTTTTCGATTTCCGGGAAGCTGATGTCCACAATCGGGCTGCGGTCACCTCTGAGTTTGTTGATCATCTCCGGCAGGCGGTGCAGTGTCTGCGGACCGAAGACAATGTCCACGGCCGGGGCGCGGCGGCGGATAAAATCGCCTTCCTGGGAGGCCACACAGCCCCCGACACCGATAATAATGTCCGGATTCACATCCTTGAGGTTTTTCCAGCGGCCGAGCTGGTGGAACACTTTTTCCTGCGCTTTTTCACGGATAGAACAGGTATTAAGCAGGAGAATATCGGCTTCATCGGCATTGTCTGTTAAAGTGTAGCCGTGGGTGCTTTCCAGCAGGTCAGCCATTTTGGATGAATCGTACTCATTCATCTGACAGCCCCAGGTTTTTATGTACAGTTTTTTACTCGTCGACATTTTCTCAATCCGCTGTTTTCAGTGAAACAATACGCGCAACACTGAAAAGCATTGTGTGTATTCAATCAGGTTTTGATGTAACCAATGGTCGATATTGTAGTCATTTGACACACCAGTGACCAGACCCGGCAGCACGGATCTTCACCTTTCCCGGTGAATTTACGGCAATTGAACAAAAAATCAACGTATTAGAATAGGTATGTCATGGATAACCCGTTAACACATTCTGAAGTCACCGTTATCGGCGGGGGAATGATTGGTGCGGCTGCGGCCCTGGGACTGGCTCAGGCCGGTTTTCGCGTCACGGTGGCCGAATTACAGGCACCGGCACCGTTCGATGCTCAGCGCCGCCCTGATGTGCGGATTTCCGCTATCAGCCGTGCGTCTGTTGAGTTACTGGATAGCCTCGGCGTATGGGAGCGTGTCCGTGATATGCGCTGTGTCCCGTACCGCACACTGGAAACATATGAGGAACCGGGTTCGGAAGTGACCTTTACCGCAGAAAGCCTTGGGTTACCCGAGCTGGGGTATATGGTGGAAAACCCGGTACTGCAACGGGCATTGTGGGAAAAAATTACTGCCCATGAGCTGATTACCTGCCTGTGTCCGGCACGGTTACAGAGTATGACGAAGCAATCCGGTGCATGGTTGCTGGCGTTTGATAACGGCGATGTAATTAAAACCCGGCTGGTGATCGGTGCGGACGGCGCGAAATCACAGGTCAGAACTCTGGCCGGTATCGGCAGCCGCGGCTGGCAGTACCGTCAGTCCTGTATGCTGATTACCGTTGATACCGGGCGTGAGCAGCAGGATATCACCTGGCAGCAGTTTTTCCCGTCCGGCCCGCGTGCATTTTTGCCGCTGTTTGATTCTTATGCCTCGCTGGTCTGGTATGACTCACCGGCGCGGATCCGCCAGCTCAGTAAACTGCTGCCGGAACAGCTGAAAGCGGAAATCCGCACAGCATTCCCTGAACGGTTGGGGGATGTGACTCCTCTGGCCTGCGGCTCTTTCCCGCTGGTACGTCATCATGCCGTGCATTATGTGCAGGACGGGCTGGCGCTGATCGGTGATGCGGCGCATACCGTCAATCCGCTGGCCGGGCAGGGGGTGAACCTCGGTTACCGTGATGCGGATACGTTGCTGAATACCCTGATTGCGGCACGGGAGTGCTGTGAGGACTGGGGAAGTGAATCTGTTCTCAAACGTTACGAGTGCCGCCGCCGTCCGGATAACCTGCTGATGCAGGCCGGGATGGATGCTTTTTATCTGACCTTCAGTAATACCCTGCCGGGGTTACAGCCGCTGCGTAATCTGGCGCTGACGGTGGCACAACGTGCAACGCCGCTGAAAAATCTGGCGCTGAAATATGCGCTGGGTGTCTGATTGCTGATTAAGACAGGGCAGGCGATTCTCTTTTGTTTCCGGGGATGGCGGACAGCAGACAAAAACGAAAAGCCGCTGTAAACACGTCCGTGTGCGCTCAGGCGCGTCATCCCTGACGCGCATGCTTTTTGTTGATTTTGCCTGCTGTCGCGCGTTGCACATTGAACGCAAACGAAATATTTAGCCGGATTCAGAAAAGCAAAAAGCCCGTCAGAGACGGGCTTTCAGAATTTGGCTGGGGTACCAGGATTCGAACCTGGGAATGCTGGAATCAGAATCCAGTGCCTTACCGCTTGGCGATACCCCAAAAGATGGTGGCTACGACGGGAATCGAACCTGTGACCCCAGCATTATGAGTGCTGTGCTCTAACCAGCTGAGCTACGTAGCCATCTTTTACTGCTTTGACAAAACCGCTTTTCAGAATTATGGCTGGGGTACCTGGATTCGAACCAGGGCATGCCAGGATCAAAACCTGGTGCCTTACCGCTTGGCGATACCCCACCTGAAAAACGACGCCTATCATACTTCATTTTTCCACTCAGTGGAAGATGGCTGGGGTACCAGGATTCGAACCTGGGAATGCCAGGATCAAAACCTGGTGCCTTACCGCTTGGCGATACCCCATCCGGAAATACAATGGGCAACAACGAATGTCACGAGAAATGGTGCGGGAGGCGAGACTTGAACTCGCACACCTTGCGGCGCCAGAACCTAAATCTGGTGCGTCTACCAATTTCGCCACTCCCGCAAAAAAGATGGTGGCTACGACGGGATTCGAACCTGTGACCCCAACATTATGAGTGTTGTGCTCTAACCAACTGAGCTACGTAGCCATCTTTTTTTTGCGTGACCTTCATCGGCGTTGCGGGGCGCATTATGCGGATTACAGCCAAAAGCGTCAACTGCTTTTTGCAGATATTTTGATGAAATCCGTTTGTTTGCCTGCATAATAATCACTTTGAAGATAAACAGTACAAAAAACAGGATAAAATCACGGAGTTGACGCATTTATCCGGTACCGGATTATTCCTCCGGATCCGGTTTATTTTCCAGAACATGCAGCAGCAGTTCACCGTACAGCATTGCCCGTTTTATCAGGGCAAATGCCCCGATAGCGGAGTTTGGCGGCAGTTGTGAAATCACCACCGGCAGATCCTCGCGGAAATTTTTCAGTGACTGCGTATTTATGCAGCTTTGCAGGGCAGGCAGCAGCACATTTCCGGCAGCGGTGATCTCACCGGCAATCACTACTTTTTGCGGGTTAAACAGGTTAATGGTGATAGCAATGGCTTTTCCCAGGGAATTGCCGACCTGTTTTATCACTTCTGCCGCGAGGGCATCGCCCCGGTTGGCTGCCCGGCAGACAGCCCGGATGGAGCAGTTATCCGGTGTCAGTTCACTCTCAAAGCCCTGTGCCAGCTGATGTTTTACCCGGGTTTCAATGGCAGCATCCGATGCGACGGTTTCCAGACAACCAAAATTCCCGCAGTGGCAGCGTTCACCGAGCGGATCGATCTGAATATGGCCGATTTCGCCGAGGTTACCGCGGCGGTTAAGCAGGATCTGGTTGTTAATAATGATCCCCGCACCGGCACCCCGGTGAATACGTACCAGCAGCGAATCCGCGCAATCACGGGTGGCACCGAAATAGTGCTCAGCCAGCGCAAGACTGCGGATATCATGCCCGGCATAGCAGGGCAGTTCAAAATGCTGTCGGAGGTTTTCGGTCAGCGGCCAGTCACTGACAGCAATATGCGGCATATAACGCACAATGCCGCGATCCGGATCGACCAGCCCAGGAAGAATTACCGCAATGGCGATAAGTTCGCGGATACGGCGCTGATGCGCCTGCCTGAAATTATCGATCAGGGTGATGAGTTTTGTTTCCGCATCCGCCTGAGAGGTGGCTTCCAGGGAGCAGGTTTCTTCCGCAATGGCGCGTCCGCTGAGATCAAACAGCGCGATAGTGGCGTCATGGCGGCCGAGACGCACGCCGATGGTCTGGAAGGCGCGGTGTTCGGAAATAATGGAAATTGCACGGCGTCCGCCGGTGGATGCCTGCTGATCCACCTCTTTTATCAGGCCGCGCTCAAGAAGCTGACGGGTAATTTTGGTCACGCTGGCCGGGGCCAGCTGGCTTTGTTCGGCAATCTGAATGCGTGAAATCGGGCCGGAACGGTCTATCAGGCGGTAAACTACCGCCCCGTTCAGCTGTTTGACTAAATCAATATTACCTATCTGCGGAATTCCGTTACCCATCGGCGTCTTTTACTCATGATAAATGAACCACATTCCCGTTAACGATTGTCATACAGACAGAGAAATCAGCGGTGAAGGCGGTCAGGTTGGCAATGCTGCCGGATTTAATACTTCCCAGTCTGTCCTGAACACCAATTGCCCGTGCCGGATAGAGTGTGGCCATGCGCAGGGCTTCATCCAGCGGAATACCGACATGCTGAACACAGTTTGCTACTGCGCGGATCATGGTGAGCGAGGAACCACTCAGTGTGCCGTTTTCGTCCACACATAAACCATCACGATAATATATCGTTTTGCCGGCAAAGATAAAATGATCCAGTTCGCTGGTTTTCGGATCAAGCCCTGCCGGTGCGGTGGCATCAGTGACCAGCAGCAGCTTGTCGCGCTTAAGTGCTTTACTGTTGCGGATATTCGGCCAGGAGACGTGCAGGCCGTCAGCAATAATCCCCGCATATATTTCAGATGTATCATAAATCGCGCCAATTAGTCCCGGCTGGCGGCCGGAAATGTACGGCATGGCATTAAACAGATGTGTGGAGAGGGTGATACCGTTTTCAAATCCGGCGCGGGACTCCTCATAACTCGCGTTGGAGTGCCCGGAGGAGACCACAATTCCGGCATCCGTCAGTTTGCGGATAACAGACGGCTCTGCCATTTCCGGCGCAAGAGTGAGTTTGGTTATCACATCCGCGTTATCACACAGGAAATCAATCATCGCGGCATCCGGCTTGCGGATATAGTCCGGATTGTGTGTGCCTTTTTTTACCGGGTTGATATAAGGCCCTTCCAGATGCAGTCCAAGAGCCTGGTTTTTGTGATTTTTCAGATAGTCACGCATGGTGCTGACACTCAGTTTCATCAGCGAATCCGGGCTGGTGATCAGTGTCGGCAGGAAGCTGGTGCAGCCGGTGCGTTCATTGGCTTTCTGCATAATGTCCAGGGTACGGACAGTAATATCATCCTCATTGTCATTAAACTGTACGCCGCCGCAGCCGTTGACCTGTAAATCAATAAATCCCGGGGAGAGGATGGCGCCGCCCAGATCTCTGGTGTCAATTCCGGCCGGTAACTCGCTGACCGGACATACGCTGTGGATCAATTCGCCGTCAATAATGACCGCGTGGTTTTCCAGACGATCGTGACCGGTATAAATAATGGCATTGGTTAATGCGTACATAACGCCTCCTGGGGGAGAGAATACTTATTTAAAGATAAGACAACACAACAAAAACCGCCCGGATAAAGGGCGGTCAGCATCGGTTATTCAGCAGTAAATTGTTCAATAATGTCAGATTCGAGGTGACAGAAATACTTCAGGGTTTTCACTTTGAGCTCGAGTGTGGCCGGCTCATCACACACCACAATGGCTTTCGGATGGATCTGCACACAGGTAATCGTCCACATATGATTCACAGAGCCTTCAACCGCCTGCTGTACCGCCATTGCTTTGTTATGGCCGGTGGCGAGGATCAGCAGCTCTTTGGCATCCATCAGGGTGCCGACACCCACAGTAAGTGCATACTTCGGTACTTTATTGATGTCATTATCGAAGAAACGGGAGTTGGCGATACGGGTTTCCGGCGTCAGGGTTTTGACGCGGGTGCGTGAGGTCAGTGATGAACCAGGTTCGTTAAAAGCAATATGACCGTCATTGCCGACGCCGCCCATAAACAGCTGCACGCCGCCGTAAGCTTTCATCTTCGCTTCATAGCGTTCACATTCAGCATCGGTATCCGGGGCATTACCATTGAGCAGGTTGATGTTTTCTGCCGGAATATCAATGTGACTGAAGAAATTCTCATGCATAAATGAGTGATAGCTCTGCGGATGTGATTCCGGCAGGCCGATGTACTCATCCATATTAAATGTCACCACATGACGGAAGCTGACTTTTCCGGCCTGATACAGGGCAATCAATACCTTGTAGGTGGCCAGCGGGGTGCCGCCGGTCGGCAGACCCAGAACAAACGGGCGCTCTGCTGACGGACGGAACGCATTAATTTTGTCAGCGATGTATTGTGCGGACCACTGACCGACATCCTGCGCTTTCGCAAGAGGGATTAAACGCATATCGATTCTACCTCATTAAGTTATACCGGGTTATCAGCCCGGTATCTGCTGTGCTGTCTCAGGAAGATCCTTCCTGTCTCATCTATAGCATGAATACCCGGGATTTATTAGTCACGGATAAGAATACAGCCGCCGGAAAAGATATTTTTTATCTTAAAATAAGTTTTGTGTGACTGCCAGCATTTTAACCAGCCGGTGACGAATATTGGTGACAATAATCACAAATCACAGCTATTTAATTTGCGATGCAAAATAAACTTTTTAGACTGATACGTATAGTTGGCAGTAAAATAAGTGTTACGCAATCCGGTGAGTAATCAGACCGGTTGTTACAAATTCAGTTGTACACAAAAAGGCAGTCAGTCATGACTGTGATAATAATGCTGTAAAACAAAAAGGCCGTTCGTCAGGGCGGCAAGGGGGAGTGAGTGGGTATACTGAACTATCTGCAGCGGATTGGCCGGGCACTGATGGTGCCTGTCGCCACATTGCCGGCTGCGGCAATTCTGATGGGGGTCGGTTACTGGATCGACCCGACGGGCTGGGGTGCGGACAACGTGGTTGCCGCGTTTCTGATTAAATCCGGTGCAGCCATCATTGACAACATGTCAATGCTGTTCGCTATCGGTATCGCTTACGGGATGTCAAAAGACAAAGACGGTGCGGCAGCACTGACCGGCTTTGTCAGCTTTATGGTGGTGACCACTCTGTGTTCTACCGCAACAGTCGGTATGATTCAGGGGATCCCGGCAGAAGCTGTCCCGGCGGCATTCGGTAAGATCAACAACCAGTTTATCGGTATCCTGGTCGGTGTTATTTCCGCCGAACTGTATAACCGTTACAGCGGTGTTGAGCTGCCGATGGCGTTGTCATTCTTCAGCGGTCGCCGTCTGGTGCCGATCCTGGCGTCATTTGTGATGATTCTGGTTGCTGCGGTGCTGATGTATGTCTGGCCGGTCATTTATGATGCACTGGTTTCTTTCGGTAAGAGCATTAAAGACCTGGGCGCGTGGGGCGCGGGGATTTACGGCTTCTTTAACCGTCTGCTGATCCCTGTCGGGCTGCACCATGCACTGAACTCCGTGTTCTGGTTCAACGTGGCGGATATCAACGATATCCCTAATTTCCTGGCCGGTCAGCAATCCATTGATGCGGGTACTGCGATTCCGGGTATCACGGGCCGTTATCAGGCTGGTTTCTTCCCGATCATGATGTTTGGTATTCCGGGGGCAGCGCTGGCGATTTATCACTGTGCCAAACCGGAAAACAAAGCAAAAGTGGCCGGTATTATGATCGCCGGTGCATTTGCCGCGTTCTTCACCGGTATCACCGAGCCGATTGAATTCTCCTTTATGTTTGTGGCGCCGGTGCTGTATGTCATCCACGCCTTCCTGACCGGTATCTCCCTGTTTATCGCCGCAACCATGCAATGGATTTCCGGCTTCGGCTTCAGTGCGGGTCTGGTGGATATGGCATTGTCCTCACGCAATCCGCTGGCGACTCACTGGTATATGCTGATTTTGCAGGGGCTGGTCTTCTTCGCTCTGTATTATGTGGTGTTCCGCTTTGTTATCACCAAATTCAATCTGTTAACCCCGGGCCGTGAAGCGGCAATGGCAACCGACGACACGGTTGATGGTTACAGTGAGAATGTCAGCAGCGATAATAAAGATGAGAAAAAATCCATCCGCAGCGAAGCGCGTCAGTATATTGCGGCTATCGGCGGCTCCGGTAACCTGACCGGTATTGATGCCTGTATCACCCGTCTGCGTCTGACGGTGAAAGATTCCGCACAGGTCAATGATGCTTATGCGAAAAAAGTCGGTGCCTCCGGCGTTATCCGTCTGAATAAAGAGAGTGTGCAGGTGATTGTCGGTACCCGTGCCGAACTGATTGCCAATGCAATGCGTGATGTGCTTAAAGAGGGGCCGGTTGCGGCGGCTCAGGCTGCGGCAACTGCCCCGGAAGCGGTTAAAACCAAAGCGCAGGGCGACGGCAACGTGGTATTGACACTGATGGCACCATTTGACGGTGAAGTGGTTGACTTATCCGCTGTGCCGGATGAAGCTTTTGCCGGGCGTGTTGTCGGCGACGGTATCGCCATCAGACCGGAAAGCAATACTGTATATGCCCCGGCGGCAGGTACGGTGGTGAAAATTTTCGATACTAACCATGCGTTCTGCCTGGAAACCGATAATGGTGCGGAAATTATTGTTCACATGGGTATTGATACCGTGAATCTGAACGGCAACGGCTTCACCCGCCTGATTGAAGAAGGCGCACAGGTTGCTGCCGGTGATGCGGTGCTGAAACTGGATCTGGCATATCTGAACGAACACGCCAAATCTATGATAAGTCCGGTTATCATCAGTAATATCGATGATTATGATTGTGTGGAGGTTGTTGCCAAAGGTCTGGTTAAGGCAAACGAATCTGAGCTGTATCATGTCATTAAATAAGTGATTGCGGTTATGATAATAACGGGAGGCATCTGCTTCCCGTTTTTTTTATCTGTTTTTTGCGCGAAGGCATCCGCCCGGCTGATATTTCCGTGATCAAGTGGTTGTATATGAGCGCATCATATCGGATGATAAGAGGTTATTAACGCGCATATTGCATTGAGGAACTATGACAATGAACGAGGCTGATGCCCGCCCGACAAACTTTATTCGTCAGATCATTGACGAAGACCTGGCTTCCGGAAAACATACCACGGTTCACACGCGCTTTCCGCCTGAGCCGAACGGTTACCTGCATATTGGTCATGCAAAATCAATCTGCCTGAATTTCGGCATTGCACAAGACTATCAGGGGCAATGCAATCTGCGTTTTGATGACACCAACCCGGTTAAAGAAGACGTGGAATACGTTAATTCCATTGAAAACGATGTCAAATGGCTCGGTTTTCAGTGGAGTGGCAAAGTATGTTATTCCTCCGACTATTTCGACACGCTGTACAACTACGCCGTTGAGCTGATCAACAAAGGCCTGGCGTATGTCTGCGAATTAAGTCCGGAAGAAATCCGTGAATACCGCGGCACCCTGAAAGAGCCGGGCAGAAACAGCCCGTACCGCGACCGCACCCCGGAAGAGAACCTTGCGCTGTTTGAAAAAATGCGTGACGGCGGCTTTGAGGAAGGTAAAGCGTGTCTGCGTGCCAAGATCGATATGGCATCCTCATTTATGGTGATGCGTGACCCGGTGATTTACCGTATTAAGTTTGCCACTCACCATCAATCCGGAGATAAATGGTGCATCTACCCGATGTATGATTTCACCCACTGTATTTCTGATGCGCTGGAAGGGATCACTCATTCACTCTGTACTCTGGAATTCCAGGATAACCGCCGTCTGTATGACTGGGTGCTGGATAACATCACTATTGGCTGCCATCCGCGTCAGTATGAGTTTTCCCGCCTGAATCTTGAATATACCGTGATGTCCAAGCGGAAACTGAATCAGCTGGTGACAGAAAAATTTGTAGAAGGCTGGGATGACCCGCGCATGCTGACCATTTCCGGTCTGCGCCGCCGCGGTTATACCGCAGCCTCTATCCGTGAGTTCTGCCGTCGTATCGGTATCACCAAACAGGATAATAACGTCGAAATGGCGGCACTGGAATCCTGTATCCGTGATGACCTGAACGAAAGCGCGCCGCGCGCAATGGCTGTGATCGATCCGGTGAAAGTCGTGATTGAAAACATGCCGGAAGGGGATGTGATGGTTACCATGCCGAATCATCCGAACAAACCGGAAATGGGCAGCCGTGAAGTGCCGTTCAGCCGTGAAATCTGGATTGACCGTGCGGACTTCCGTGAAGAAGCGAACAAACAGTACAAGCGTCTGGTGCTGAATAAAGAAGTACGTCTGCGTAACGCGTTTGTGATCAAAGCAGAACGCGCGGAAAAAGACAGCGAAGGTAATATCACCACTATCTATTGTACCTATGATCCGGAAACACTGAACAAAGATCCGGCAGACGGGCGTAAAGTGAAGGGCGTTATCCACTGGGTCAGCGTGAAACACGCCGTACCGGCGGAAATCCGTCTGTATGACCGTCTGTTCAGCATACCGAATCCGGGCGCAGAAGATGATTTCCTGTCAACGCTCAACCCGGACTCTCTGGTGATCCGTCAGGGTTTTGTGGAGCCGTCACTGACCGCAGCAGACAACACCAAACCGTATCAGTTTGAGCGTGAAGGGTATTTCTGTGCCGATGCCAAATTATCCTCAGCAGATAAATTAGTCTTTAACCGGACTGTCGGTCTGCGTGATACCTGGGCTAAAATTGAAAATAAATAACAGATAATACATTGTTATTGATATAAAAAAGCCGTTCGTATGAACGGCTTTTTTGTGTGCGTTTGTCCCGGAAACGGTAATAAAAAAGGCGCAATATGCGCCTTTTATACAAAACAGTCGCCGGTGAGAATTATTTTTTCTCGTCATGGATACCGTCATCAGAACGGCAGTCCCCATCCGCACAGTGGCCGTACAGGTACAGGCTGTGGTTGGTGAGTTTAATACCGTGACGTTCCGCGATATTTTTCTGACGTGACTCAATGGATTCATCACTGAACTCAATCACTTTACCACAATCCAGACAGATCAGGTGATCGTGGTGGTGTTGCTGGGTCAGTTCGAAAACGGATTTGCCGCCCTCAAAATTATGGCGGGTGACAATACCGGCGTCATCAAACTGGTTCAGAACGCGGTAGACAGTTGCGAGTCCAATCTCTTCACCGATATCAATCAGTTTTTTGTAGAGATCTTCCGCACTGACGTGATGGCACTCCGGATCCTGCAACACTTCCAGAATCTTCAGGCGGGGAAGTGTGACTTTCAGTCCTGCATTTTTCAATGCTTTATTGTTATCGGTCATGCGGATTTAGTCCTATATTGTCGCTGGTGAGCGCACACTCAGGAAAACGCTCAACGGCTGAACACAATGCCCGGCTATCAAAAGGTGTCAGGTGCGATTCGCCTGACCGATGCCGGACCGGATAATAATATCATTACATAAATAAGCAGAATTATCATTCGCAATTTAAGGGAAAAACCTTAAATTGCCAGAATCTCGTCGAGACTCATCTCTTCGCGGATCTGCTCAACCCATTTTGCCACACGCTCGTTAGTCAGCTCAGGCTGGCGATCTTCATCAATTGCCAGGCCGATAAAGTGACTGTCATCCGCCAGTCCCTTTGACTCTTCAAAGTGGTAGCCTTCTGTCGGCCAGTGACCCACGATGGTGGCGCCGCGCGGCTCAATGATGTCGCGGATGGTGCCCATGGCGTCACAGAAATACTCTGCGTAATCCTCCTGGTCACCACAACCGAAGATAGCCACAATTTTACCGTTAAAATCAATTTCTTCCAGTGTCGGGAAGAAATCATCCCAGTCACACTGTGCTTCACCGTAATACCAGGTCGGGATACCCAGCAGTAAGAAATCAAACCCTTCGATGTCCTCTTTGCTGCACTTGGCAACATCCCGGACTTCAGCAACGTCATCGCCGAGTGATTTCTGAATCATTTTAGCGATATTTTCTGTGTTACCGGTGTCACTACCGAAAAATATACCTGCGATTGCCATAAAATAAGCCTCTCAACCGAAAATCTCTGTGCCTGCAAAAAGGACGCCGCAGCGACAACAAGCAGAAATTATAACTATTTCATCTTTATAAATACTATTCTGACGAAAACAGTATTTGAAGTCTGTCAAATTTGTGTGGTGTGTCGTCTCACAATTTGGTGCATAACTCTGAACGCTGAAGATAATCAAGCAGAATTTGCTCGATAAGCTCTCCCCGGTTCACGTTTTCTTCGTATGCCAGCTGGTTCAGGGCATCGACAATATCCGCATTCAGTTTGAGCTCAACGCGGCGTAATCCGTTAACTTTGTCACGCCGCAGCTGATTGCGTTTGTTAATCCGCAACTGCTCATCACGGGAGAGCGGGTTTGTTTTCGGTCGTCCGGGCCGGCGTTCGTCAGCGAACAAATCCAGCGTGGTACGATCCGTTTGTTCTTTGGCCATAATTTTACTACGAAAAGGCGGATTACAATGATAAACGCGCAATGATACACCGCCATACCGCTTACCGCCACCGCTTCGCGGCCTGTTGCGGCGGATTTCGTGCAGATTGATTAACATCGCACCGCGTGGCGGCAGTGTTATCGCGGATAATGGGATAAATCAATGACTCCTGAATTGCTATTATCATTATGAATATATTAGAAAAAAGTGAGCATTTAGATCAGTATAACGGAGTGTTTTTGAGGGTTGGCATTACGTAGTATGTATTTTCAGCAAGGGAATAACAAAGGACGCGTACATGGAACGTATCTCAGAACGAAATATATTACCGCAGATGTCGTACAGAAAGCTCCCATCCGGAAGCCAAATAAAGCAGATGCTGGCGGTGTTTACCCGTCCGCTTCAGTATCTGTGTCTGATTCTGTCCGGCTGCTGTCTGCTGGATATCTGTTTTGATTTGCCGGGGCAGGATGTCAGGCAGCAGGTACGCGCTGTCGTGGCCTGGTGGCAGGAGAGTGATACTGACAGCCTGATACTGAGCTTCCGTCAGTGAATAGTGCCGCCGTGACGGCGGCACTGATATCAGGCTTTATCCGAGAAACGGCGGATGGCGCGCAGAACTGCCTCTGGTTTTTCGGCATGTACCCAGTGGCCGCATCCGGCAATAACATGGGCGGTTGCCTGCGGGAACTGCGCTATAATCACCCCGCGGTATTCCGGTTTCACATACGAAGAATTGCCGCCGGGGATGAGCAGCAGCGGAACCTGTTGCGGCGGCAGGGTTTCCCAGCCGATGATGGATTCATACTGTGCTTTGATAACCGGCAGGTTGAACTTCCATTCTCCCTGCTTAAAGGATTTCAGCAGAAACGGGATCACGCCTTCCTCACGGATGCGCCGTGCCATGATTGCAGCAGCCTCAGTGCGTGTGGTGACTCCGGCGGCGGTGACATCTTCCAGTGCCGCGATAATCTCATCGTGACGGCGCACGCTGTATGCCACCGGTGCCATATCAATAACGATCAATTTTTCAATGATATCCGCTGCCAGTGCAGCCAGTGCCATGGCGATTTTTCCGCCCATGGAATGACCAATCACAATCACTTTTTCAAATTGAAGGGCACGGATAAAGTCGAGTACATCCTGTGCCATTTCCCGGTAAGTCATGGTTTGTGCGCGCGGCGAATCACCGTGGTTACGGACATCAAGCTGTACCACGATATGCGTTTTTCGCAGTTCACGGCCGAGCACCCCGAGATTATGCAGATCACCGAACAGGCCGTGGATCAGAACAATGGGCGTGGTGTGATGTGATATTTCAGGCGTGAATATTTCATGATGAAGTAATGCAGGTAATTTCATATTAACAACCGATCCGCAGAGCAAAACAGGCGGTTATGATGACACGGCAGCCTCCGGAAACCAACATGTTAAGTAAATGTTTCTGTGATTGATTGTGTGTCAGAAAACGATAACTTACTGATTTGTTTTTTAAATGCAGGACGGGGCAAACATCGGTAGTTTTTAGTTTAAGTTATTGAAATTTTACTTGTTTTGTTTTGCATTTTTCTATCTTATAATAGCGGGTTTCGCGTTAACGAATATAAAGAACCGGGTAGAAATGAAAACAATCGATGTAGATGAAGAACTTTACAGTTATATTGCCAGCCACACACAGCACATTGGTGAAAGTGCATCGGTAATTTTACGCCGTATGCTCAATTTAGGGCCGCAGACACCGGATGCCACTTGTGCACCCGCAGCAACTGACAGTGCTGATCATAAAACCCAGCCGGTCACCCCGCGTCCGGTAAAAACCGTTTCCCGGGACCCGGTCCGGATGATGCGCGAGTTACTGTTATCTGATAGTTATGCAGAGAAAAAGAAAACGATCGATCGTTTTATGCTGGTGTTATCGGCACTGTATAACATTGATCCGCAAGGGTTCAGCAAAAGTACTGATGAACTCCACGGCCGTACCCGTGTTTATTTTGCCGGTGATGAACACACACTGCTGGCCAGTGGCAAAACCAGCAAGCCGCGCCATATTCCGGGCACACCGTTCTGGGTTATCACTAACACCAATACTCAGCGCAAACAGAGTATGGTAGAACAGATTATGCAGGGAATGGGCTTCCCGGCAAATACTGTCGAGAAAGTCTGCAGTACCCTGTAAGGGGTATTTATCTGCCGGTGACGGCGTAATCAGGGGAGAATGACACAGTGGCTCATACGCACCCGCGGGCTGGTCAGCCTGCGCAACAATCCGATTTAATCAATGTGGCGCAGCTGACCTCTCAGTATTATACCCTTGCACCTGATGCTGCGGATCCGGCACAACAGGTCAAATTCGGGACTTCCGGCCATCGCGGCAGTGCGGCGCGCGGCAGTTTCAACGAAGCACATATTCTGGCTGTCACTCAGGCGATCGCCGAAATCCGTCAGCAGCAGGGCATTACCGGGCCATGCTATGTGGGTAAAGATACTCATGCCCTGTCTGAAGCAGCGTTTCAGACGGTGTTATCCGTGCTGGCAGCAAATGGTGTCCGCGTTATTATTCAGGAAAATAATGGTTTCACCCCGACACCAGCGGTGTCACATGCCATTCTGACTTACAACCGGGCTCATGCTGATAAAGCCGACGGTATTGTTATCACGCCGTCACACAACCCGCCGGAGGATGGCGGTATCAAATATAACCCGCCGACCGGCGGCCCCGCAGATACCGATCTGACTTCTGTTATCGAAAAACGCGCTAATGTGCTGCTGGCCGGTAATATGGCGCAGGTAAAACAAGTGCCGGTGTGTGATGCTCTGTGCAGCCCGCTGGTTACCGCAGTCAATCTGATTGAGCCGTATGTCAGCTCGCTCAGTGATGTGATCAACATGGATGCTATCCGTAACGCGAAACTCAAAATCGGCGTGGATCCGCTGGGCGGCGCCGGGATTGAGTACTGGAAAAGCATCCGTGATTTTTATGATCTTGATATTGAGCTGGTCAATGAACAGGTGGATCAGACGTTCCGCTTTATGCCTCTGGATCATGACGGTGTTATCCGCATGGATTGCTCCTCGAAATGGGCCATGGCAGGGTTGCTCAGTATGCGCGATCGCTTCTCACTGGCCTTCGCCAATGATCCGGATTACGATCGCCACGGCATTGTGACGCCGAAAGGATTGATGAATCCGAACCATTATCTGGCGGTTGCGATTAACTATTTATTTCAGCACCGTCCGGACTGGCCTGCCTCTGTCGGTGTCGGCAAAACACTGGTATCCAGCGCAATGATTGACCGTGTGGTCGCTGATTTGCAGCGTGATCTGGTGGAAGTCCCGGTCGGGTTCAAATGGTTTGTTGATGGTCTGTATAACGGCACGCTGGGTTTTGGCGGTGAAGAGAGTGCCGGTGCCTCTTTCCTGCGTTTTGACGGGACACCGTGGTCAACCGATAAAGACGGTATTATCCTCTGTCTGCTGGCAGCAGAGCTGACCGCCGTGACCGGCAAAAATCCGCAGCAGCATTATGATGAGCTGGCGGAAAAATTCGGTTCGCCGTGTTACAGCCGGATCCAGGCAGCGGCCAGTCACGCGGAGAAATCCCGTTTGTCGAAACTGTCTCCGGAAATGGTCACCGCAGATACCCTGGCCGGTGATCCGATCACAGCACGCCTGACAGCAGCACCGGGGAACGGGGCGTCTATCGGCGGTCTGAAAGTCATGAGTGAGCAGGGATGGTTTGCTGCCCGGCCTTCCGGTACGGAAGAAGCCTATAAAATCTACTGTGAAAGTTTCCGTGGCCCGGAACATCTGACTCAGATAGAAAAAGAAGCGATTGAAATCGTTAACCAGGTGATCACAGACTGACGCACCACCGGAAAAAACAGCGCGGAGCGGGTTTTTCCCCTCGGCGTTTTTTTGTCTGTTTCAGCCCAAAGCCACCATCAGTGCTCCGAGGGTGATCAGCGCAATGCCGCCTGCGGCAATCAGGGAAATTTTTTCACCGAACAGGATCACGGCAAAAATTACGGCAAAGACCACACTCAGTTTATCAATCGGGGCAACCCGTGATACCTGCCCGTTTTTTATCGCCATAAAGTAGAACAGCCAGGAAAGAGCACCGGCAATCCCGCTCAGGGCGATAAAGAACAGCGCTTTACGGTTTTCTATTATCTCACTGATAAGATTAAGTTTTCCCTGAACCACCACCACGCCGGCCAGAAACAGCGCCATAATTACAGCACGGATCGCTGTGGCGGTATTGGCATCCAGATGTTGTAATCCCATTTTCCCGAAAACAGCGACCATTGCGGCACTGATGGCAGACAGAAGGGCATAAATCAGCCAGGCACTCATAATAAATAATTCCCATTATCAATTAGTGATATGAATATCATAAGGTATTTTCATTACTGTGGTAGCTTAATTTTGAACAACAAATATGTTAACAAAATGATAAAAAATAACAATTATGTAATTTAATTACTTAGAAAGAGGCATTTTGTGCGTATCAAGCAGGGCTTAAGTGGTCAGATGAGTGGCAAAGTTTCACCAAATGGGTTAATATTACAGCGGAATACATTTGGTGATTATTGCCATTCCGCGATAATCCGTTACAAGGAGGGTCTCAATGTCAACATTTCAGGCATATCCGTTGCATAAGGTTCTCTTGCGCCGTACCGGTGTAGTATCTTTAGGTATCCTGGCGTTCCCGTTCATGCTGTTCTACCGGGATCGCGCCCGCTTCTGGAGCTATCTGTACCGCGTGTGGTCCAAGACGAGCGATAAGCCGGTCTGGCTGGCACGTTCAGAAAATGCGGTAAGCAGTATTCAGCATCACTGATACCGGTATCCGGCAGCAGAAGAGACGCCCGGCGATAGTATCGCGGGACGTTTTTTTGTCTGTAAATTGCTATTGGCGGGGCGGAAAGGTATGGTAAACCTATCCGCACGGACAGGAAAAATGTATGAATCATATTGAATTAGAAAAGATTATTAACGAAAAACTGGCAGTACAGGAATTTCAGGATTATGCCCCGAACGGTTTACAGGTTGAAGGGTGTGAAAATGTTCAGCGGGTGGTGACCGGCGTGACCGCCTGTCAGGCACTGCTGGATGAGGCGGTGAGACTGAAGGCGGACGCGGTGCTGGTGCATCACGGCTATTTCTGGAAAAACGAGCCGGTCAGTATCCGGGGAATGAAGCAGCGCCGGATCAAAACACTACTGTGTAACGATATGAATTTATACGGTTATCACCTGCCGCTGGATGCTCATCCGGAACTGGGAAATAACGCGCAGCTGGCGGGACTGATGGGGGTAACAGTCACCGGACATGTCGATCCGCTGCTTCCCTGTGGTGAGTTTGCGCAGCCGGTCAGCGGTGAGGAGCTGGTACAGCGTTTACAGCATGGGCTGGATCGGGAAATACTGCATTGCGGGGATAACGCACCTGCTCAGATTAAAAAACTGGGCTGGTGTACCGGTGGTGGTCAGAGCTTCATTCAGGCTGCAGCCGATGCGGGGCTTGATGGTTTTGTGACCGGTGAGGTATCAGAACAGACAATCCATATCGCCCGTGAATGCGGGATGCACTTTTTTGCCGCAGGTCATCACGCCACAGAACGTGGCGGGATTCGTGCTCTGGGTGAATGGTTAAAGAAAACACACGGGCTGGATGTTATATTTGTGGATATCCCGAACCCTGCATAATAAGTAACAGAAAAAGCCGGTCATCTGACCGGCTTTTTACTAAGCTGCTTGTGTACTTTGTACGGCTTTACGTGGCGCACAGATAAGCGTCCCGGCTGCGCAGACGCACAGTGTCAGGCCGATATGCTGACTCAGTCCGGCCAGCGCCAGTCCGCCGCCAATCAGCAGGTAATACATCAGACCCAGCAGTGCACCGGCGGTGCCGAGACGGTCACGGTAATCCTGTAAGACATTGGCGAGGATATTCGGAATGGCGAGCCCGTAACAAATCACAATGCCTGCCATCGGCAGCACAAATAAAATGGTTCCGGATAACAACCATACCGCAGCAGCGCTGACCATGCCAATGATGGCAGCAAGGCGGATCAGTGAATGGCTGTGCCATCCGCGTTTGAGTAAGACGCGGTTGAGCACGGAACCGCCTGCCACGCCGGATGCGAGCAGTAATCCGCTGTAACCGAATTCCTGCTGCGTAAAGCCCAGTCCGCTGAAATAAAACGGCGCTAACTGGTAGTAGCTGAACAGCCCGGTATTCAGAAACGCAATCAGCAGTACATTGCGCAGAATAAAGCGGTCACTCAGCATACGACCGGCTGTTTCCGGCATTGAAACGGCCGTGATATGTACCGGACGCGTTTCCGGTAACCGGAACGCCGTCCATGCCAGCAGAACAACCGCCAGTACCGCAAGCCCGGTAAAGACCCCCTGATAACCGGCAAAACCGGTCAGTGCCGCGCCGCTGAACATACCCAACGCCGGGCTGACAGCCAGCGCTGTTCCCATCACAGAGAACACTTTTGCCAGCTCATCACCACGGTAACAATCACGCATGATGGTTTGTGTGCCGACAGAGCCGACCGCAGCTCCGAAGGCAGACAGCATCCTCAGGATCAGTAACACACTGAAATCCAGTGTGACAACCGCACCGCAGGAAGCCGCAGCGTAGAGCGTCAGCCCGCTCAGCATAGTGCGTCTGCGGCCGGTAATATCACATAAACGCCCCCAGGCAACCACACCAAATGCGAAGGCGAAAAAGTACAGAGACAGTGTCTGACCAGCCTGTGCCGCACTGACCCCGAAGCCTTGTGCGATATCCGTCAGAGCCGGGCTGTAAATGGTTTCCGCTATCTGCGGGAACATCATCAGCGCAACGGCAAGCGTCAGTGCGGGTTTTTGTATTGTCATTTTGTCCCCCTTTTTTGTAACTGAAATGAACGGGGCGCAGATTAGCAAAAGGAGGGATGTCTTATTATAATCATAAGGACATTCTGTTTATCAAAAGGGACAATATGGCGTGGCTGAAGCAAAGTGATGCATTTGATGCGGACAGTTACACCGCGCCGCTGGTCGGGATTGCGGCGGAAATGACGGCACAACATGATTCCGGTTTTCACCGTCATCAGCGCGGGCAGTTACTGTTTACTGAGCGGGGGGCGATTCAGATCACTCTGACGGATACTCTGTCAGTTCTGCCGCCGACACGGGTGGCGTGGATCCCGCCGCTGATGTTGCACCGTGCGCAGATGTTTGAGGCTGTCGGCTATCGCTCGTTGTATCCGGATACGCAACTGAGCACTTGCCTGCCACCGGCCTGCGAAATCTTCGGGGTATCGCCGCTGCTGCGTGAAATCCTGTTTCTGTTTGCGGCACTGCCGTTTGACAGTGACTGGACACAGCCGCGTTTACAGCATTTGCTGCCCGTGTTCCTAGATGAGCTGGCGCTGGCCGGGCGGGAAGATATGCAGTTGCCGCTGCCTTCTGACCGGCGGCTGAAAAACCTGGATACCCGGACACTGCCGCCGTCCCTGAATGAACTGGCGTCCCGCTGTGGTGCCGGGGAAAAGACGATTACGCGGATTTTCCGGCGGGAAACCGGTATGAGCTATCAGCAATGGCGTCAGCAGTGGCGATTAATAAAATCTGTTGAACTTTTGGCGAAAAAATACCGCAGCAGTGATATTGCACAAGCTCTCGGATTTGCCAGTGACAGTGCTTTTGTCTCTTTCTTCCGTAAGATGACCGGGAAAACACCCGGTGAATATATGGGAAAATGAATAACAGAGAGTCAGAAGTGCATAAAAACCCTCGGGAGAGGGTTTTATAAGGTTCAATGCAGTATTAACACTATGAACAGCGTTTGGTGACTTTGGATTCAAACGGACGCTCAGTGTAACCGGTATATAGCTGACGAGGGCGGGCAATTTTGAGGCCGTCGTCGTGCATTTCGCTCCAGTGGGCGATCCAGCCGATGGTCCGGCCGATAGCAAAGATCACAGTGAACATATTTGACGGAATGCCCAGTGCTTTCAGGATGATACCAGAGTAGAAATCCACGTTCGGGTAGAGTTTCTTCCCGATGAAGTACGGGTCGTTCAGTGCGATACGTTCCAGCTCCATCGCGACTTCCAGCAGACTGTCATTCAGGCCCAGTTCGTTGAGCACTTCGTGACAGGTTTCACGCATCACTTTGGCACGCGGGTCATGGTTTTTGTACACACGGTGGCCGAAGCCCATCAGGCGGAAAGAGTCATTTTTATCTTTCGCACGCTCAATAAAGGCCGGGATGTGATCGACAGTCTGGATCTCTTCCAGCATACGCAGGCAGGCTTCGTTAGCGCCGCCGTGAGCAGGCCCCCACAGGGAGGCAATACCGGCTGCGATACAGGCGAACGGGTTGGCACCGGAAGAACCGGCTGTCCGGACTGTTGAGGTGGAAGCGTTCTGCTCATGATCCGCGTGCAGGATCAGAATTCTGTCCATCGCACGTTCCAGTACCGGGTTAACCACATATTCTTCACACGGGGTTGCAAACATCATACGCAGGAAATTACCGGCGTAGGAAAGGTCGTTCTTCGGATAGACAAACGGCTGTCCGACAGAGTATTTGTAGCACATTGCCGCCACTGTCGGCATCTTGGAGAGCAGGCGGTAGGCTGCAATTTCGCGGTGGCGCGGATTATTCACATCCAGTGAGTCATGGTAGAACGCCGCCAGTGCGCCGGTCACGCCGCAGAGCACGGCCATCGGGTGAGAGTCACGGCGGAACCCGTTGAATAAGCGGGTGATCTGCTCGTGAATCATGGTGTGGCGTTTTACGGTCTCTTTAAATTCGTCATACTCTTTCTGGTCAGGCGCTTCGCCGTACAACAGGATATAGCACACTTCGAGATAATCAGATTTCATCGCCAGCTCTTCAATAGGGAAGCCGCGATGTAACAGGATACCTTCATCACCGTCGATATACGTGATTTTTGATTCACAGGACGCAGTGGAGGTGAAGCCGGGGTCAAAGGTATAGTAGCCTTTCCCGCCGAGCGTCCGGACATCAACTACGGGCTGGCCGAGAGTCGGGCTCAGGATATCCAGATCAGTAACCCTGACGCCGTTTAGTGTCAGCTCCGCCTTTGTATTAGACATGTAGGTCTCCTTAGCGCATTTATTATTTGTTTTGCAATCTTTTGTGATAATCACTGATGCGTTACCTGAATGGATACCGTACCTGGTGTTACGTTATCCGGTACGGTGCATAATGAGTTATCAAGTTGTTAATTAAACTTTGTGTTTCGATAGAATTTATGTTGTGCAGCAAGATATTGTGCATTTTTTGCAAGTTACACTTTTGCATAAGTTTGCACTTACGGGAAGTCTTTCTTGCCGGTAATTGTCGTTTTAATTTTTGTATTTAACCACATAATGTAATTCAAATGTTGTCAAAATGTCACAAGTAATAATAATGGAGGTTTTTATTGTGTGAACCGTGATCTTATTCACTGTTCTGGCTAAATCTGACCAAACATTTTGTATGGGAATTGTAATCATATTGTGAAGTCCATATACTGCCTCAAGGTCTCCGGAATTCCCTGAAGCAGGAGCACCCAGCGTAACTGAATCATTACTTTTGTAAAACAATATGGATGTTGATTTTACTTAAGGATTGTTTTTATTTCCCCAGCGCTGTCTGATTTCCGCCCGGGTCCGGAGGAAGGAAAAATAATAAAGAGCTGTGTGGGCAAAATTGTGAAAAAACAACGACCTGTCAATTTAGATTTGCAGACGATCCACTTTCCGATCCCTGCAATCGCTTCAATTTTACACCGTGTCTCAGGCGTCATTACCTTCATTGCTGTAGCGATTCTGCTGTGGCTGTTAGGATTGTCGCTGTCCTCACCGGAAGGGTTTGCGCAGGCTGCTGATATCATGAGCGGTTTCTTCGCGAAGTTTATCCTCTGGGGCATCCTCACTGCATTGGCTTACCACATCTGTGGTGGCATTCGTCACATGTTAATGGATTTCGGATTTGTTGATGAAACGCTGGCTGCCGGTATTTCATCCGCGAAGATTTCCATGGTTCTGACAGTGATTTTAGCCGTGTTGGCGGGGGTTCTGGTATGGTGAAAAATTCAAAAATCAGTGCGACCACACTCGGCCGCAGCGGTATTCAGGATTGGTTAATTCTGCGTGCCGGCGCCATTGTGATTACACTTTATGTACTCTACCTCATCGGTTTTGTGGCTTTTACTTCAGAGATCACTTATGACGTCTGGTATAGCTTCTTTACCGCTTCATTCACTCAGGTATTCACCACGCTGACATTGATCGCCATTCTCGCCCATGCCTGGGTCGGGTTATGGCAGGTACTGACGGACTACGTCAAGTGCCTGAGCCTGCGCCTGCTGCTGCAATTTATTGTGATTATTGTACTGGCAGCCTATGTCATTTACGGTTCAATCATTGTGTGGGGTGTATAAATGAACTTACCTGTCAGAGAGTTTGATGCAGTTGTTATCGGCGCAGGCGGCGCAGGTATGCGTGCGGCACTTCAGATTTCTCAGTCCGGCCTGTCCTGTGCTCTGTTATCCAAAGTGTTCCCGACCCGCTCTCATACGGTATCCGCCCAGGGCGGTATCACTGTGGCGCTGGGGAATACCCACCCGGATAACTGGGAATGGCACATGTATGACACCGTAAAAGGGTCAGATTACATCGGTGACCAGGATGCTATCGAATACATGTGTAAAACCGGCCCGGAAGCGGTGCTGGAACTGGAACACATGGGGTTACCGTTTTCCCGTCTGGATGATGGCAGCATTTATCAGCGCCCGTTCGGCGGACAATCCAAAGATTTCGGGGGCGAGCAGGCAGCACGTACTGCCGCCGCCGCTGACCGTACCGGCCACGCGTTGCTGCATACGCTGTATCAGCAGAACCTGAAAAATCACACCACGATTTTCTCCGAATGGTATGCCCTTGATCTGGTGAAAAACCAGGATGGCGCCATTATGGGTACCACTGCTATCTGTATCGAAACCGGTGAGGTGGTCTATTTCAAAGCCAAAGCCACTATTCTGGCGACCGGTGGTGCCGGACGTATCTATCAGTCCACCACTAACGCTCATATTAACACCGGTGATGGTGTCGGCATGGCGGTTCGTGCCGGTATTCCGTTACAGGATATGGAAATGTGGCAGTTCCACCCGACCGGAATTGCCGGTGCAGGGGTGCTGGTCACCGAGGGCTGCCGTGGTGAGGGCGGTTATCTGCTCAATAAGGACGGTGAGCGCTTTATGGAGCGTTATGCCCCGAACGCCAAAGACCTTGCAGGGCGTGACGTGGTTGCCCGCTCCATTATGATCGAAATCCGCGAAGGTCGTGGTTGTGACGGCCCGTGGGGACCACATGCCAAATTGAAACTCGACCATCTGGGTAAAGAAGTCCTGGAATCCCGTTTGCCGGGGATCCTGGAACTGTCACGGACATTCGCCCACGTTGATCCGGTTAAAGAGCCGATTCCGGTTATCCCGACCTGCCACTATATGATGGGTGGTATCCCGACCAAAGTGACCGGTCAGGTGGTGACCATGAATGAGCAGGGGGAGGATGTACTGGTTCCGGGACTGTTTGCGGTCGGTGAAATTGCCTGTGTATCTGTCCACGGTGCAAACCGCCTTGGCGGTAACTCACTGCTTGACCTGGTGGTCTTCGGCCGTTCAGCCGGTCTGCACCTGAAAGAATCCATTCTGGAGCAGGGCGCAATGCGTGATGCCGGTGAATCGGACGTTGATGTGGCGCTGGCGCGTCTGAACCGCTGGAATAACACCCGCAGCGGAGAGGATCCGGTAGCTATTCGCAAGGCCCTGCAATCCTGCATGCAGCACAATTTCTCGGTATTCCGTGAAGGGGATGCGATGGCCAAAGGACTGGAGGAGCTGAAAGCCATTAAAGAACGCCTGCAGTATGCGCGCCTGGATGACACCTCATCAGAATTCAACACCCAGCGTATCGAGTGTCTGGAACTGGATAACCTGATGGAAACGGCGTATTCCACTGCAATGGCCGCCAACTTCCGTACTGAAAGCCGTGGTGCGCACAGCCGATTTGACTATCCGGAGCGCGATGATGCGAACTGGCTGTGTCATTCCCTGTACCTGCCGCAATCTGAAACCATGACACGCCGTGCGGTGAACATGCAGCCTAAGCTGCGTGAACCTTTCCCGCCGAAGATTCGTACTTACTGATGTGTGGTGATGAGGCATTTGCGGAGAGAATACTATGAAAGTTGAATTTTCAGTTTATCGCTATAACCCGGATGTGGATAACGCGCCACACATGCAGAACTATCAGCTGGATGTGGAAGAAGGCCGGGACATGATGGTGCTGGATGCACTTATTCTGCTGAAAGAGCAGGATCCGGGCCTGTCATTCCGCCGCTCCTGTCGTGAAGGGGTATGTGGCTCTGACGGTATCAATATGAACGGCAAAAATGGCCTGGCCTGTATCACACCGCTGTCGGCGCTGATGAAAGGTGGCAAAAAGGTGGTGATCCGTCCGCTGCCGGGCTTACCGGTGGTGCGGGATCTGGTTGTTGATATGGGGCAGTTCTATGCGCAGTATGAAAAGATCCGTCCGTATCTGATCAACGATAATAAAAACCCGCCGGCGCGTGAGCATTTGCAGTCACCGGCGCAGCGTGAAAAGCTCGATGGTCTGTACGAATGTATCCTGTGTGCCTGCTGCTCGACATCCTGTCCGTCCTTTTGGTGGAACCCGGACAAATTTATCGGCCCGGCCGGTTTATTAGCTGCGTACCGCTTCCTGACGGACAGCCGTGATACCGAGACAGCATCCCGCCTTGACGACATCAGTGATGCTTTCAGCGTATTCCGCTGTCACGGCATCATGAACTGCGTGAGTGTCTGTCCGAAAGGGCTGAATCCGACAAAAGCAATTGGTCATATTAAATCAATGTTACTGAAACGCAGTGCATAATTAACTTTATTCTGCTTAAACTATTGATAATAATAAGATGCCTGCCCGGCAGGCATCTTTTACCAACCCGTAACAATAGGCATAATCTATCGCAGTAAGTGTTAGAAGCGGCAATAAATGTAGTTAATTGTGATTAAGATGTGAGTTTTTTGGTTCAAATGTAAGTATGGTTACAGGCAGTACAGGGATCTTCAGCAACGGTTGTTCCGTTGCTAAAGGTTCCTCAGGGATACACAGAACATAAGATGCACAAGCACCACCCGGGAATCCTTTACGCACCGCAATGTATCGCGGTATTAGTTATCACGGCGAAAACTAAACCCGGCCTCATTCAGGTTGCAGGGCAGCGGCAGACGGGGTAATCCGCAGAACAGAGTCACTCTGTTTTCCGGACGGACACGCAGCCGGTACACTGCAGCCGGGAAGACAACGGGGATGAAGCTCTAAGCTTAAGGGATCATAATGCAGAACGGCGCACTGAAGGACTGGCTGGATTCCAGCTTTCTGGCTGGAGAAAACCAGGCCTACATAGAAGATATCTATGAAGACTATCTGAACGATCCGGCCTCCGTCGATGAAAGTTGGCGGGAGATTTTCGACTCACTGCCGAAAGCGGATATTACAGAACAACCTCACTCACAGACACGCGACTACTTCCGTCGTCTGGCCAAAGATTCAACACGCTACCATACCTCCGTCAGCGATCCGGCGATGGATTCCAAGCAGGTTAAAGTCCTGCAGCTTATCAACGCATTTCGTTTCCGCGGCCATCAGAATGCCAATCTTGACCCGCTCGGCCTGTGGAAACAGGAACCGGTTCCGGATCTGGACCCGGCATTCCATAATCTGACCAAAGCTGATTTTGACGAAACCTTTAACGTCGGTTCTTTCGCTATCGGCCGCGAAACCATGCCGCTGGGTGAGTTGTTTGACGCATTAAAACGCATTTACTGCGGTTCCATCGGTGCGGAGTATATGCATATCACCAATACCGAAGAGAAACGCTGGCTCCAGCAACGTCTGGAATCCGTTGACGTCAGTAAACTGTTCAGTGCTGATGAAAAACGGCGTTTCCTGGCAGACCTGACCGCAGCTGAAGGCCTGGAGCGCTATCTCGGGGCAAAATTTCCGGGCGCAAAACGCTTTTCACTGGAAGGCGGGGATTCCCTCATTCCGATGCTGAAAGATCTGATTCGTCATGCCGGTAAACAGGACACCCGCGAAGTGGTGCTGGGTATGGCACACCGTGGTCGTCTGAACGTACTGGTTAACCTGTTTGGTAAGAAACCGGCGGATCTGTTTGATGAATTTGCCGGTAAACACAAAGATCATCTGGGCACCGGTGATGTGAAATACCATCAGGGCTTCTCGTCTGATTTCGTGACAGAAGGGGCTCAGGTGCATCTGGCACTTGCCTTTAACCCGTCTCACCTTGAGATTGTCAGCCCGGTGGTGATCGGCTCTGTCCGTGCCCGCCGTGACCGTCTGCCTGAAAGCCTGAGCAAAATGGTTCTGCCGATCACCATTCATGGTGACTCTGCGGTAACCGGGCAGGGGATTGTTCAGGAAACCCTGAACATGTCACAGGCCCGGGGCTATGAAGTGGGCGGAACTGTCCGCATTGTTATCAATAACCAGATTGGTTTCACCACATCCAACCCGAAAGATACCCGGTCAACGGAATACTGTACTGACATCATGAAGATGGTTCAGGCACCGATTTTCCATGTGAATGCGGATGACCCGGAGGCCGTGGCCTTTGTGACCCGCCTGGCACTGGATTTCCGTAATACCTTTAACCGCGATGTGATGATTGATCTGGTCTGTTACCGCCGTCACGGCCATAACGAGGCGGATGAGCCGAGTGCAACCCAGCCGATGATGTACCAGAAAATCAAACAGCACCCGACACCACGTAAAATCTACGGCGATAAACTGATTGCCGAAGGTGTGGCAGCGGCCGGTGACGTGACTGAAATGGTTAATATGTACCGTGATGCGATGGATCGCGGTGACTGTGTGGTGGAAGAGTGGCGTGAAATCGGCAAGGCTGCGCTCACCTGGGAACCGTACCTGAATCATAACTGGAATGATGGCTACGCCAATAAAGTGGAACTGAAACGTCTCAGTGATCTGGCCCGCCGTATCAGTACCGTTCCGGAAGAAGTGCATATGCACCCGCGTGTCGAAAAAATCTATACCGACCGTGCCGAAATGGCGGAAGGTAATAAACTGCTTGACTGGGGTGCGGCAGAAAATCTGGCTTACGCAACGCTGGTGGATGAAGGTGTTCCGGTGCGTCTGTCCGGTGAGGATGCAGGACGCGGTACCTTCTTCCATCGTCATGCGGTTATCCATAATCAGAGCAACGGCTCCTGCTATGTGCCGCTGATGAATGTCCATAATGCCCAGGGGCGCTTCAATGTGTGGGATTCCGTCCTGTCTGAAGAAGCGGTACTGGCCTTTGAATACGGCTATGCAACCACAGACCCGCGCGGTCTGACTATCTGGGAAGCACAGTTCGGTGACTTTGCCAACGTGGCACAGGTGGTGATTGATCAGTTCATCAGCTCCGGCGAACAAAAATGGGGCCGCATGTGCGGACTGGTGATGTTACTGCCGCACGGCTACGAAGGTCAGGGGCCGGAGCACTCCAGTGCCCGTCTGGAACGTTATCTGCAACTTTGTGCGGAACAGAATATGCAGGTCTGTGTTCCGTCAACCCCTGCACAGGTTTACCATATGCTGCGCCGTCAGGCACTGCGCGGAATGCGACGTCCGCTGATTGTGATGTCACCGAAATCACTGCTGCGTCACCCGCTGGCGGTGTCTTCTCTGGAAGAACTGGCTGACGGCCGTTTTGAAGCCGTTATCGGCGAAACGGACTCTCTGAATCCGGAGGATGTGAAGCGCGTTGTGCTGTGTTCCGGCAAGGTTTACTACGATTTGCTGGAGCAGCGCCGCAAGAATAATCAGACAGATGTGGCGATTATCCGTATTGAACAGCTCTATCCGTTCCCGCATGAAGATATTCATACGATTCTCGCGCCATTCAGCCATGTGAAAGATTTTGTCTGGTGCCAGGAAGAGCCGCTCAACCAGGGGGCCTGGTACTGCTGTCAGCACAATTTCCGTGATGCGGTTCCGGCAGGTGCGGCACTGCGTTATGCGGGCCGTCCGGCATCCGCCTCTCCGGCCGTGGGTTATACGTCTGTTCACCAGCAGCAGCAACAAGAGCTGGTTAATGATGCACTGAACGTTGAATAAATTAAGGAAAAGCAATGAGTAGCATAGAAATTCTGGTTCCTGACCTCCCCGAGTCTGTTGCGGATGCCACCGTGGCAACCTGGCACAAAAAACCGGGTGACAGCGTCGAACGTGATGAAGTGCTGGTAGAAATCGAAACAGACAAAGTCGTGCTGGAAGTACCTGCCAGCGATTCCGGTGTTCTGGAAGCGGTGCTGGAAGAAGAGGGGGCGACTGTCCTCTCTAAACAACTGCTCGGGCGCATTCGTCTGGGTGACAGCACCGGCCTGCCTGCGGAAGTGAAAGAAAAAGTACAGACCACACCGGCACAGCGTCAGAATGCCGGTCTGGATGAAGAAACCAACGATGCGTTAAGCCCGGCTGTCCGCCGTCTGATCGCAGAGCATGGTCTGAAAGCCGCGGATATTACCGGCAGCGGTGTCGGTGGCCGCCTGACCCGCGAGGATGTTGAAAAACATCTGGTACAGCAGCCGAAAGCGCCTGCGAAAGCTGCCGCAGAACCTGTCTCTCAGGCCGGTTTACCGCACCGCAGTGAAAAACGCATGCCGATGACCCGTCTGCGCAAGCGTGTGGCAGAGCGTCTGCTGGAAGCGAAAAACAACACCGCAATGCTGACGACCTTTAATGAGGTGAGCATGAAGCCGGTGATGGATATGCGCAAACAGTACGGTGAATCGTTTGAAAAACGCCACGGTGTGCGTCTTGGTTTCATGTCCTTCTATGTGAAAGCGGTGGTTGAGGCACTGAAACGTTATCCGGAAGTGAATGCCTCCATCGATGGTACAGATGTGGTATATCACAACTATTTCGATATCAGTATTGCGGTCTCCACACCGCGCGGTCTGGTGACCCCGGTACTGCGTGATGCGGATGCACTGAGCATGGCAGAAATCGAAAAACGCATCAAAGAGCTGGCTGTCAAAGGTCAGGAAGGCAAACTGACAGTGGAAGATCTGACCGGCGGTAACTTTACCATTACCAACGGCGGTGTATTCGGCTCGCTGATGTCCACGCCTATTATTAATCCGCCGCAGAGTGCGATTCTGGGGATGCATGCTATCAAAGAGCGTCCGATGGCAGTAAATGGTCAGGTGGTGATTCTGCCGATGATGTACCTGGCACTCTCTTATGACCACCGTCTGATTGATGGCCGTGAATCTGTCGGATTCCTTGTGACCATTAAAGAGATGTTAGAAGACCCGGCACGTTTACTGCTCGACGTGTAGTCACCACTCATCCGGGCGGCATCGCGCTAAAACCGCCCGGCTGAACTCGCGACAGTGAATCTGTGTCCCTGCGCCGGGAAACCGGCGCTATCCAGGCAACAACAATAAGAGAGTCCGCTCTCATCAGACAAATTATGGATAGAACATCATGAATTTACACGAGTATCAGGCAAAACAACTCTTCACGCGGTATGGTTTACCTGCACCGGCAGGCTATGCCTGCTCCACACCCCGTGAAGCGGAAGAAGCAGCATCTAAAATCGGCAACGGCCCGTGGGTCGTGAAATGCCAGGTTCATGCCGGAGGCCGCGGGAAAGCGGGTGGTGTGAAACTGGTTAACAGTAAAGAAGAAATTCGCGCGTTTGCTGAACAGTGGTTAGGCAAGCGTCTGGTAACCTATCAGACAGATGCTCTGGGTCAGCCTGTGCATCAGGTACTGGTGGAAGGTGCAACGGATATCGCCAAAGAGCTTTATCTGGGTGCAGTGGTGGATCGCGGTTCGCGGCGTGTGGTCTTTATGGCCTCTACCGAAGGTGGTGTCGAAATTGAGAAAGTGGCACATGAAACACCGGAACTGATTCACAAAGCCGTGATTGACCCGCTGACCGGCCCGATGCCGTATCAGGGGCGTGAGCTGGCGTTTAAACTGGGGTTAACCGGTAAATTAGTCAGTCAGTTCACCAAAATCTTTATGGGACTGGCAACTATGTTCCTGGAGCGTGACCTGGCGATGGCGGAAATCAACCCGCTGGTTATCACCACTCAGGACGAGCTTATCTGCCTTGACGGTAAATTAGGAATTGATGGTAATGCCCTGTACCGTCAGCCGGAACTGCGTGAAATGCACGATCCGTCACAGGAAGACGCCCGTGAGGCACAGGCTGCACAGTGGGAACTGAACTATGTGGCACTGGACGGCAATATCGGCTGTATGGTGAACGGCGCCGGTCTGGCGATGGGTACTATGGATATCGTCAAACTGCACGGCGGTGAGCCGGCGAACTTCCTGGATGTCGGCGGTGGTGCGACCAAAGAGCGGGTTACTGAAGCTTTTAAAATCATTCTGTCCGACGAAAATGTCAAAGCGGTTTTCGTCAATATCTTCGGCGGAATTGTCCGTTGTGACCTGATTGCAGACGGGATTATCGGCGCGGTTGAGGAAGTCGGAGTCAGTGTTCCGGTTATTGTGCGTCTTGAAGGTAACAACGCGGAGTCGGGTGCGGAAAAACTGGCGAAAAGTGGTCTGAATATTATTGCGGCAACCAGCCTGACGGATGCTGCGAAACGTGTTGTTGCAGCAGTGGGAGCGAAATAATGTCTATTTTAATTGATAAGAACACCAAAGTTATCTGTCAGGGATTTACAGGTAGCCAGGGGACTTTCCACTCTGAACAGGCGATTGCTTACGGCACCAAAATGGTCGGTGGCGTGACGCCGGGCAAAGGCGGCACGACACATCTGGGACTGCCGGTATTTAACACCGTGCGTGATGCAGTGGAAGCTACCGGTGCTACCGCCTCTGTTATTTATGTTCCGGCACCGTTCTGCAAAGATTCCATCCTGGAAGCAATTGATGCGGGTATCAGGCTGATCATCACTATTACCGAAGGCATTCCGACACTGGATATGCTGACGGTCAAAGTGAAGCTGGATGAAGCCGGTGTGCGGATGATCGGCCCGAATTGCCCGGGTGTTATCACCCCGGGTGAATGCAAAATCGGGATTATGCCGGGGCATATTCATCTGCCGGGCAAAGTGGGGATCGTTTCCCGTTCAGGGACTCTGACCTATGAAGCCGTGAAACAGACTACTGATGCCGGCCTGGGACAATCCACTTGTGTGGGGATCGGCGGTGACCCGATTCCGGGTTCTAACTTTATTGATATTCTGCGTATGTTCCAGAATGACCCGCAGACAGAAGCGATTGTCATGATCGGTGAAATCGGCGGCAGTGCGGAAGAAGAAGCCGCAGCCTTTATCAAAGACAATGTCACCAAGCCTGTTGTGGCTTATATAGCAGGTGTGACTGCACCGAAAGGCAAACGTATGGGCCATGCGGGGGCGATTATCGCGGGCGGAAAGGGAACCGCAGATGAGAAGTTTGCAGCCCTTGAAGCGGCCGGTGTGAAGACGGTCCGTAGTCTGGCCGATATCGGTGATGCGGTAAAAGCGATTCTGGGTAAATAATTCCTGCCGTTATTATCAGCCGGGGCTGGCTCCATGCCGCTTCCGGCTGTTTTTTGATCTGAACACAATTTCGCCATTTCTGCCTGATTACGCGTTTTTATGCGGATTTCCCTTCTGTTGTTGTTATTTTAAGCAATTTTCTGAATAGCTCTGAAATGCCTGCTGTATCGTTTACACAGCAAAAAGTCTCAGGTATAAAAGGGCGTTTTTTATCATATTGATTTATACTTAATTTTTCTGCCGAAAATGATTATTACAGTGTGTCAATACAAAAAGACAATAACAGTTTTAGTGATAATTTACTTACAATTGAATTATCCGGCTCATGAAATTAAACAGGAATGCTGATGAAAATAAAAGGTTAATAAAAAGCGCATATATTATTGGTATTTTTCTGTTTGGTTATATCTGAATGCACAATGCATTAACAATAAAATAACCCAATCACTATATATGCGATTTTAATTAACATTAATGGAAAAAATTGACATAAATCAATATATTGCACTGGTATTATTTCCCTGATTTGTTTAAATTGTGGCAGATCAAAATAGCCGGAAATGACTGCGCTGCGCTTTATTTGATATATCCTCAGAATTCCAATCTGAATCACGCAAAAGCGGTTTATTGTGTGCAAATATAAGCGTACTATTATTAGGGTGTCTATTTAGGTGTTTTTTTGTTACTAATTTGTTATTGCATTTAGAGGCATTTATTGCTGGTAGTTATGTTGCTTTCTTTCTTCAGGAAAGCTTGGGTTGCCGCATGTCGGTGTCTTCCTGCTAGGAGCAAGGAGTCAAGATGTTTGATATTGTCGAACTGTCGCGATTACAGTTTGCCTTAACAGCGATGTACCACTTCTTATTTGTACCGCTAACATTAGGAATGTCCTTTATGTTGGCGATCATGGAAACGGTATACGTTCTGTCCGGTAAACAAATCTATAAAGATATGACGAAATTCTGGGGCAAGTTATTTGGTATTAACTTCGCTCTGGGTGTTGCTACCGGTCTGACCATGGAGTTCCAGTTCGGGACAAACTGGTCATACTACTCTCACTATGTCGGTGATATCTTCGGTGCGCCTCTGGCAATCGAAGGTCTGATGGCATTCTTCCTCGAATCCACCTTCGTGGGTCTGTTCTTCTTCGGCTGGGATCGTCTCAGCAAGAAACAGCACCTGATGGTGACCTGGTTCGTTGCACTCGGTTCCAACTTCTCTGCATTGTGGATTCTGGTGGCCAACGGCTGGATGCAGAACCCGATTGCTGCTGACTTCAACTTTGAAACCATGCGAATGGAGATGCTGAGCTTCTCCGAACTGGTTCTCAACCCGGTTGCACAGGTTAAATTTGTGCACACAGTGGCTGCCGGCTACTGTACCGGTGCGATCTTCGTACTGGCTATCAGTGCATGGTATCTGCTGAAAGGCCGTGATATCGCATTTGCAAAACGCTCTTTTGCGATTGCAGCAAGCTTTGGTATCGCAGCCGTGTTATCCGTTATTGTATTGGGTGATGAATCCGGTTATGAAATGGGTGACGTGCAGAAAACCAAACTCGCTGCGATTGAAGGTGAATGGCATACCCAGCCTGCACCTGCATCATTTAACGTGATTGCGTTCCCGAATCAGGATAAAATGGAAAACAGTTTTGCGATTGAAATTCCGTACCTGATGGGGATTATCACCACGCGTTCCATTGATACTCCGGTTCTCGGCCTGCGTGACCTGATGGTGCAGCACGAAGCCCGTATCCGTAATGGTATGGTCGCGTATGATCTGTTACAACAGCTGCGTGGCGGTAATACTGACCCGGCAATTCGTGATGCCTTTAATCAGAGCAAAAAAGACCTTGGTTACGGCTTACTGCTGAAACGCTATACCGACAATGTCGGTCAGGCAACTGAAGAGCAGATTCAGGCAGCAACTAAAGATTCTATTCCGCGTGTTGCACCACTGTTCTGGGCATTCCGCCTGATGGTGGCTGCCGGTGGTCTGATGCTGATTGTTCTGGGTCTGTCATTCCTGAGCGTACTGCGTAACCGTATCGGCAAGTCAAAATGGCTGCTGCGTGCTGCTTTCCTCAGCCTGCCGTTACCGTGGATTGGTGTTGAAGCGGGCTGGTTCGTTGCTGAATATGGCCGTCAGCCATGGGCAGTTGGTGAAGTATTACCGACAGCATATGCAGCGTCACATCTGGCAGCCGGAGACATTCTGTTCTCTATGGCACTGATTTGCGGCCTGTATACCTTATTCCTGATTGCTGAAATGTTCCTGATGTTCAAATTTGCACGTCTTGGTCCAAGCAGCTTAAAAACCGGCCGTTATCATTTTGAAACGACCCCGGCACAAGACGCTAAGTAAACAGGAGTCCACTTATGTTTGATTATGAAATATTACGGTTTGTCTGGTGGATCCTGATTGGCGTACTGCTGATTGGCTTCACTGTGACTGATGGTTTTGATATGGGCGTGGGTGTTCTGCTGCGTGTTATCGGTAAGAATGATACCGAACGCCGTATCATGATTAACTCTGTTGCACCGCACTGGGACGGTAACCAGGTATGGCTTATCACCGCGGGTGGTGCACTGTTCGCTGCATGGCCGATGGTTTACGCGGCAGCATTCTCCGGTTTCTATATCGCAATGATTCTGGTACTGGCGGCATTATTCTTCCGTCCGGTCGGTTTTGACTACCGTTCAAAACTGGAATCACCAAAATGGCGCGGTATGTGGGACTGGGGTATCTTTATCGGTAGTTTCGTACCGTCATTAGTGATCGGTGTGGCATTCGGTAACCTGTTACAGGGTGTGCCGGTTGACGTTAACTCTCAGCTGCAGGTGTCTTATGCGGGGAGTTTCTTCGGTCTGCTGAACCCTTATGGCCTGTTAGCCGGTTTAATCAGCCTGATGATGATCGTGGCGCACGGCGGGACTTACCTGCAGATGCGTACCACCGGTGATCTGCATGTGCGTGTGCGTAAAGCCACCACTATTACGGCTCTGCTGACATTTGTTCTGTTCGCCGCTGCCGGTGCATGGCTGATGTGGGGCGGTATCGATGGTTTCCGCGTTGTTTCTGACATCGACCATTTCGGCGCTTCTAACCCGGTTAATAAAGAAGTGGTACAGGAAGCAGGTGCCTGGATGGCGAACTTCAATACCTATCCGATTCTGTGGATCCTGCCTGCTATCGGTCTGGCATCACCTCTGCTGGTTGTGATGTTCACTGCAATGGATAAGGGCGGCTGGGCATTCCTGTTCTCCGCGCTGACGATTGCCGGTGTGATCCTGACCTGTGGTACAGCGATGTTCCCGTTCGTTATGCCTTCAAGCATCAACCCGAACGTCAGCCTGACCATGTGGGATGCAACTTCCAGCCTGTTTACTCTTCAGGTGATGACGGTTGTTGCGATTATCTTTGTGCCGATTGTTCTCCTGTACACTATCTGGTGTTACGTGAAGATGGCAGGACGTCTTGATAAGTCCTTCATCGAAGAGAACAAACATTCACTGTACTAAGGAGCAGACGAATATGTGGTATTTTGCATGGATCCTCGGAACGCTCCTGGCCTGCAGCATTGCTGTTATTGCAGCACTGGCTATTGAGCACCACGAAGATAAAGCCGCTTCAGGTGAGTAAGACTGATGCTGGATAAGTCTTACCAACTACTGGATAAGGGTTCCTTACGGGCTCTTGTCCTTGTGATGGCGTTGGGGCTGGCATTATGTGTGATCTGGGATCCGTCGCGTTTTGCGGCAAACACCAGTTCATTACAGATCTGGCAGGGACTGCTGATGATCTGGGCAGTATGCAGCGGCGCAATTTTCGGTACGGCATTCCGTCCGAAGCGCGCAATCTGGAAGATTATTTTCCATCCGCTTCCGGCGGTTGTGATTCTGGGCTACGGTCTTTATCATTTTTTCAGCTGATACAAACGTTTATGACTAAAAAGCCGTTCAGATGAACGGCTTTTTTCTTTTCTGCTTCCCCCCCGGTTCACGGATAGTGCAGTAGCGCGGCATTTTCTGCAAAAAAGCAGGCAAAATAATCAATAAATACCCGGACCTTCTGCGGCAGATGTGCTGCGGGCGGAAATACCATATTGATGCTTTGATCCGGCACCGGCTGGCGGGTGAATACCGGGATCAGCTTCTCCTCTGTCAGCAGTTCACGGATATACCAGACCGGCAGCAGGCTGTAACCCTGATGTGCCAGCGTCATAGTACGGATCGCCTGAATTGAGTTAGAGATAAACACCCGGTTGTCCGGTGCGGGCAAATGCTGACGCCAGCTGATACGGGCGGTCAGATTGCTGTTGGCGATAAAGGGCAGGGCAGCCGGATCACTGTTTTCCGTTATCCGGTGCTGCCGGATAAACTCAGGTGTTGCCACATAACAGGCGGGAAAATCAGCGAGTTTACGAAACCTCAGTCCGCTGTCACTCAATGTGCCGAGGCGGAACACCACATCCAGTTTAAGGGCAATCAAATCACTCAGGCTGTGGTCGACGCGGTAATCCGCCCGGATCAGCGGATAGCGTTGTGTAAATCCGGGCAACTGCGGCAGCAGAAACTGCCCGCCGAATTCTGCGGCGGCACTGAAACTCAGTGGTCCCTGTGGCTGTGCCGTCCCGGTTCTGACCGCATCCATGGCGCTGTCAAACTGTTGCAGCAGCGGTTTAAATTGCTGATACAGCGCCTGACCGGATTCGGTCAGCGTAAACTGCCGTGTGGTCCGGTGCAGCAGTGTGGTGCTGAGTCCGGACTCCAGGGCTTTGATATGAAGACTGACCACGGATTTACTCAGATTCAGACGTGCGGCGGCGCGGGTAAATGAACCGGTATCCACAACATAGATAAAGGTATTGATCTTCTCAACGGATGTCAGCATAAGATTGTTTCGTTTTTTCAAACAGTATTGTCTATTTTTATGCATAGACGGCTGCGGTCAACCACTTTTACACTACTGACCGGAGGAAACCATGACTTATCGTTACCGTATCGCCCTGATTTTTTTACTGGGCTTCTTTATTGATTGTATCAACATCTTTATGTCTGCCATCACGCTGCCTGCTATTGCAGAGGCGTTACAGGTCTCATCACTGTCTGTCACTTGGGTGGCAAACAGTTATATTCTCGGGCTGACACTGATTATTCCGCTCAGTCCGCGGCTGGCCGCACGTTTCGGGATCAGAGAACTGATGACGGCCTCAATGCTGCTGTTTGCGGCAGCGGCGGTGCTGGCGGGTGGTGCGGAATCCTTTGCTTCGCTGATTTTCTGGCGCTTTTTGCAGGGTGTGGCGGGCGGATTACTGATCCCCGCCGGGCAGTCACTGACCTTTCAGTATTTTCAGGGGCGTGAGCGGAGCAAAATCTCCACTATTATTATGATGATCGCGCTGATTGCGCCCGCACTCTCTCCGATGGCAGGAGGGGTTATTGTTGATATGGCCGGATGGCGGCCTGTATTTTACGTCAATGCACCGGTGGCTCTTTTTACGGCACTGCTGGCCTGGTGCTGGATCCGTGAACCGAAAACGGCTGCCGGAGAGGCACCGGATCTCAAAGGACTGCTTCTGGTCAGCCTGACACTGGCGTCACTGCTGATCGCGCTCTCTTTATACGGGGAATATCATAATATCGCCGGGGCGCTTGCACTTGGTGTACTGATGTTGTTCAGTGCCGGGCTTTATTACCGCCATTACCGGCAGGCACCGCAAGCCATTATTGATTTGTCCCTGCTGAAAAATACCCGCCTGTGGCTCTCGGTTGCGGTGTATTACGCGGTACCCGGCGTGTTTACCGGGGCGAATATCCTTGCCATCTTTTATCTGACCACGGTTCTCGGCCTGACAACCGCTGTCACCGGTGCCTTTATGTTGCTGTATGCGGCGGGGGCGATGGCGGCCATGCTGATCAGCGGAGTGGTATATAACCGGACCGGCGCCGGGCGTCTGTTTATTATCAGCCTGCTGCTGCACAGCGGCGGTATCGCGCTGTTCGCGCTGACAGACAGTCACACGCCGCTGTATCTCATCGGTCTGATTTACCTGCTGACCGGTACCGGCGGCGGTATTGCGGCAAACTGCGCACAAACCACCGCACTGTATGACTTTCACGGGGCACAACTGAATAAAGCGAGTGTGATCTGGAATATTAACCGCCAGGTGGTTTTCAGTATCGGTGCCGCCGTCATGATGACGCTGTATCAGACCCTGAAAGCCATTATCCCCGGACAGGCATTTGCGCTGACATTTCTGGGCGGCGCATTTGCCGGGCTTATCCCGCTTATTTTCCTGTTCCGCCCCCGGTACCGTACACAATTAAAACCCGCAAAGGAGGTTATCCGTGAGTAACAATATAATTCAGCAGGCATATGATGAAATCCATCTTGTCCATGACCTGATTTTTAAAACATTTACTGTCCCGGGGGCAGAAGGAGAGGTAGCACTGTCTGAGCTGCTGACCCATTTCACACCTGAGTTTTCCATGACCGGTATCAGCGGAGCAGTGATTGATCTCGCTGCGGTGACGGAGATATTTACCCGTATACAGGGTCAGAAGCAGGGTGCGCCGATTGAAACTGCGGAATATCAGTGTGTCAGCCTGACAGAAAATACAATATCGGTGCGCTATCAGGAGACACAGCACTTTGCCGGGAACACCACATCGCGGCGTTCGCTGGTTATTCTGTGCCGCGGGAATAACGGGAAGTGGCTGTGGCACTATTTACATGAAACTCCGCTGTCTGCATGAAACGCCGCCGGCGGGTTAAAGGCCGGTTTTTCAGCCGGTAAATGCAGGCTGTAATCCTGTTTTTATAAAATAAAAATAAGGTGATTTAATTTATGTAATTACAATAAGTTAGAACACACGGTAAATAAATCGGTAGCACAAAAATCCGGATAATTCCGGATTTTTGCGTGTTCATGAGGAAAAATGTCTTTTAATGAGTGTTTAATGATAGCTTTCAGAGCAAAAAATAACGCCCCTAAGGTGTTGTAATACGTAATAAAATATTTTTTCTTCTCAACCCTCTCAGGGGCTTGCGTGTTGGATAAAGGCGAGTATGATTAGCGCGCGGACAAACGGGCTTTTCTTATCTTTACGAACTAAGCATTTTCAATACGTTTGCTCTTCACGTATAGTTTGCAAAGCATGTTGTCTGATAAAGGTAAGTAGCGGGATATTCAATGTTCAGTTGGCCAATACGGGTTTATTACGAAGATACCGATGCTGGTGGTGTGGTATACCACGGGCAGTATCCGGCGTTTTTTGAGAGAGCCAGAACTGAAATGCTGCGGGAGCGGGGTTTTCACCAGCAGCGCCTGCTGGAAGAACAGCTCGGCTTTGTGGTCCGCAAATTAACGATTGATTACCATCATCCGGCAAGGTTAGACGATCTGTTAGAGGTACGCAGTGAGATCACCGACATCCGTCGTGCGTCCCTGACATTTACGCAGACACTTATGCATACAAACGGAACTCTTTTATGTCGCGCAGAGGTACTGATCGCCTGCGTGAATATTTCTTTAATGAAGCCGGTAGCGCTTCCTGAGTCTATTGTCGCGGAGTTTAAGCAGTGACTGACATGAATATCTGGGATTTATTCCTGAAAGCAAGTTACCTCGTGCAATTTATCATGCTGGTATTGCTGGGCTTTTCTGTTGCCTCGTGGGCCATTATTATTCAGCGCACCAAAGTCCTGAATGCGGCTACCCGTGAAGCAGAAGCGTTTGAAGACAAATTCTGGTCAGGAATCGAGCTGTCCCGCCTGTATAAAGAAAGCCAGGCCCGCCGTGATGAACTGAGCGGTACTGAGCAGATTTTCTACTCCGGTTTCAAAGAATTTGCCCGCCTGCATCAGGCGAATGTGCACTCTCCGCAGGCGGTGGAAACCGGTGCGGCGCGTGCAATGCGTATTTCCATGAACCGTGAGATGGAAAATCTGGAAAACCATATCCCGTTCCTCGGTACTGTCGGTTCTATCAGTCCGTATATCGGTCTGTTCGGTACAGTCTGGGGGATCATGCACGCTTTTATCGCACTGGGTGCGGTAAAACAGGCAACGTTACAGATGGTGGCGCCGGGTATCGCGGAAGCCCTGATTGCAACAGCAATCGGTCTGTTTGCAGCAATTCCTGCGGTTATGGCATACAACCGTCTTAATCAGCGCGTGAATAAATTAGAACAGAACTACGACAACTTCAGCGAAGAATTTCTGGCGATTTTACACCGTCAGGCCTTTGCTACTGCTGATAAGAAATAAGGCAGGAGATTATCATGGCACGTCATCGCGGACGCCGGCGGGAGCTGAAATCCGAAATTAACATCGTTCCTTTACTGGACGTGTTACTCGTGTTGCTGCTGATCTTCATGGCAACAGCGCCTATCATCAGTCAGAGTGTGGAAGTGGATCTGCCGGATGCCTCTGATTCGCAGGCTGTTTCCACCAATGATAATCCGCCGGTGATTCTGGAAGTCTCCGGTGTCGGCCGTTACACCCTGGTGGTGAAGCAGGATCGCCTGGAGCTGCTGCCGGAAGAGCAGATCATTGCCGCGGTAAAACAGTATCTGGCTGAAGATCCCAAGACTATCTTCCTGGTCGGCGGCGCCAAAGATGTGCCTTACGAAGAGATTATTAATGGCCTGAATATTCTGAAACAGGCCGGAGTGAAATCTGTGGGCCTGATGACGAAGCCGATGTAAGGTTTGTTATGCAGATGTTTTCACTCAGAAGGTTAGGGAATTAAGCGTGGGAAAGCAGAAAGAGCGTAAAGATAAATTAAATCGTTCTGTCATCACATCTGTTGTGTTGCATCTCCTGCTGATTGCGCTTCTGATCTGGGGATCGTTTGTGACCAAATCGGGGCTGACAGGCGGCGGTGAAGGTGGTCAGGTGATCGACGCTATTATGGTTGATCCGAACGCCATGGTTGAAAACTTTAACCAGCAGCAACAGCAGCAGGCAAACGCAAAACAGGCTCAGGCGCAGCGCGAGAAAAAAGCAAAGCAGCAGGAAGAAGAATTACGTCAGAAAGAACTGCGTGAGCAGGAGCGCTTAAAAGCGATTGAAGAAGAGCGCCTGAAAACCGAACAAAAGGTTGAAGAACAGAAAAAACAGGCGGAAGAGCAGCAAAAACAAGCTCAGGAAGCCGTGAAAAAAGCCAAAGAAGAGCAGAAACTGGCGGAAGAAGCCGCCGCCAAAGCTCAGGCTGAAAAAGAAAAAGTGATTAAAGAGCAGGCTTTGGCGAAGAAACAGGCTGACGAAAAAGCCGCCGCACAAAAAGTGGCTGAAGAAGAAAAAGCCAAAGCTGAAAAAGCGGCACAGGAAAAGGCCGCTAAAGCAGAAGCAGCCAAAGCCGAAGCCGCTAAAGCTGAAAAAGCAGCCAAAGAAAAAGCGGCTAAAGAGAAAGCAGCAGCGAAAAAACAGGCCAGTGAAGTGGACGACCTCCTCGGCGGACTGGCTTCCAACGCCCCGGGCACAGAAAGCGGCGGTGCATCCGCTGCCGGCCAGGGCGGTGGCAAGAAGAGCGGAACAAACTCGGATGGTGATATGAACGGTTATATCGCACAGGTCCGGTTAGCGATTCAGGCGAAGTTCTATAATGCGGATATGTACCGCGGCAAAACCTGTACGCTGGAAATTAATATCACTGAAAAGGGGACTCTTATCAGTGTGAAGGCGGTCGGTGGTGATGATGGTTTATGTCAGGCTGCTCTCGCGGCGGCTAACCAGGCACGTATTCCTGCCCCGCCGAGTAAATCGGTCTGGCAGCAGTTTAAAAATACCAAACTGGACTTTAAGCCGGAATAAGCTGTAATACAGCGTGAGTAACCAGATATATCCGGGTGTTAGTTTTTACTGCAGTATCTGGTTTTGGTTATGAACGTTTGTTAAAATATGAGTCTGATGCGGGCATTGGCGCAACGAGGGAGAGAGAATGAAGCAGGCAGTTAAATACATGCTCGGTTTTCTGATGCTGTGGGCGGCAGTTGCTCAGGCTGAAGTTCGTATCGAGATTACTCAGGGTGTTGATTCAGCACGTCCTATCGGCATTGTACCTTTCCGGGTCGCCGGCGGCGGTGCTGTACCGGAAGAAGTCGGCGCAATTATTGCGGCTGACCTGCGTAACAGCGGAAAATTTAATCCTATCGACCCTAACCGTATGCCGCAGTTACCGGGTACCGCATCTGAAGTGGTGCCTGAATCCTGGACGGCGTTAGGCATTGATGCCGTTGTTGTCGGCCAGGTTCAGCCGGGTGCTGACGGCAACTATCTGGTGAGCTACCAACTGGTGGATACCTCCGGTTCCCCGGGCAGTGTGCTTGCACAGAACCAGTTTAAAGTCACCAAACAGTGGCTGCGTTATGCGGCACACACTGCCAGTGATGAAATTTTTGAGAAATTAACCGGTATCCGTGGTGCATTCCGTACACGGATCGCTTATGTGGTGGTTAAGAACAGCGGTGACTATCGTCACGAGCTGCGCGTTTCTGATTATGACGGCTACAACCAGTTCACCGTTCACCGTTCACCGGAGCCGCTGATGTCTCCGGCATGGTCACCGGATGGTGAGAAACTGGCTTATGTTACTTTTGAGAGCGGAAGTTCAGCCCTGGTTATCCAGAACCTGTCCAGCGGACAGGTTCGCCAGGTTGCCTCATTCCCGCGTCACAATGGTGCACCGGCATTTTCACCGGACGGAACCAAACTGGCATTTGCGTTATCAAAAACCGGTAGTCTGAATCTGTATGTGATGGATCTCGGCTCAGGCCAGATGCGTCAGGTGACAGATGGTCGCAGTAATAACACCGAACCGTCATGGTTCCCGGACAGCCAGACGTTAGCATTTACGTCTGACCAGGCTGGTCGTCCGCAGATCTATAAGGTTGGTATTAATGGCGGTGCGCCTGAGCGCCTGACGTGGGATGGGACTCAGAACCAGAATGGTGACGTCAGTGCTGACGGCAGTTTCCTGGTAATGGTCAGTTCAGGCGGCGGGAAACAGCATATCGCCAAACAAGATCTAGTAGCGAACAATTTCCAGATTTTAACGGATACGTTCCTAGATGAAACGCCAAGTATCGCACCTAACGGCACTATGGTTATTTATAGCTCCTCACAAGGTATGGGAACTATATTGCAGCTGGTTTCGACCGACGGGCGTTTCAAAGCGCGTCTTCCGGCGACTGACGGACAGGTAAAATTCCCTGCCTGGTCGCCGTATCTGTGATGCATTAAAAGTATGTATGGCAAATTATAAAAGGATCAAAGAGATGCAACTTAACAAAGTGCTTAAAGGGCTGATGTTAGCTTTACCTGTTCTGGCTGTTGCTGCATGTAGTTCTAACAAAAACGACCAGACTGATGCGGGCACTGTCGATAATGGCGCAAACACCGGTATGTCTGCAGAAGAACTGGCACGTCAGCAGCTGCAGGAACTTCAGAACAACAATATCGTATACTTCGGTTTCGACAAATACGATATCTCTCCTGAATTCCAGCAAATGCTGGATGCACACGCTGCATTCCTGCGCAACAACCCGTCTTACAAAGTGACTGTAGAAGGTCATGCTGACGAACGTGGTACTCCTGAATACAACATCGCGCTGGGCGAGCGTCGTGCTAACGCAGCTAAAATGTATCTGCAGGGTAAAGGCGTGAACGGCGAACAAATCTCTATCGTTTCTTACGGTAAAGAGAAGCCGGCAGTTCTGGGTCACACCGAAGCTGACTACGCTAAAAACCGTCGTGCAGTCATCGTATACTAAGAGATATACATGAAAAGTAACTTCAGACGCCTGATGGTGAGTCTGTCGTTATTGATAGGTGTAGCGGCCCCGTGGGCCGCTATTGCTCAGGCACCCATCATCAATATCGGCTCAGGCTCCACTGATGACCGCCTCACGCAGCTCGAGCGTATTTCTAACGCTCATGGTCAGTTATTAACTCAACTTCAGCAACAAGTTATGGATAACCAGCGCGATATCGACATGCTGCGCGGGCAAATCCAGGAAAGTCAGTATCAGCTGAATCAATTGACAGAACGCCAACGCGAACTTTTCTCACAGGTGGATTCCCTCACCGGTGGCGGCAGTGCATCAACAGATAACACATCCGCAGCATCCGGTAATACGGGCTCTGCGGATACTGCCTCCGCATCTGCTGCCGCAGGTAAGGGCAATGAGAAAGATGACTATAACGCCGCGGTAAACATGGCGATGAACACCAAAGATTACGATGGTGCAATCAGCGCATTCCAGAGTTTTATCCAAAGCTATCCGAAATCCGGTTATCTTCCTAATGCCAATTACTGGTTAGGTCAGATGAATTACAACAAAGGCAAAAAAGATGATGCTGCGGCGTATTTTGCTTCTGTGGTAAAAAACTGGCCGAAATCCCAGAAAGCAGGTGAGTCTTTCTATAAAGTCGGGCTAATCATGCAGGAGAAAGGGGATAAAGCGAAGGCGAAAGCGATTTATCAGCAGGTTATCGCAAAATATCCGGGTTCTGCCGGTGCGAAGCTGGCTGAGAAAAAACTGGCTGGTTTATAACCGCCGGTTTGTTTTTTACTCAGAGTATATAGCCCCGACCGGAGAGTTTTTGCTCAACCGGGGCTAAGTGAGTGAATTATAAGCGTTTGAACAAGTTAATTTGAAAAAATCGTTGCACCGGCCGGATAAATCAGTATTATATCGTGCCGTTGGCAAGAGAGTACGGGTCGTTAGCTCAGTTGGTAGAGCAGTTGACTTTTAATCAATTGGTCACAGGTTCGAATCCTGTACGACCCACCATTCTCTTTTGCCCGAAATCTGAAACGGGTCGTTAGCTCAGTTGGTAGAGCAGTTGACTTTTAATCAATTGGTCACAGGTTCGAATCCTGTACGACCCACCATCGTATCCCTTTCCCCTGATTATATTTCTCACCGGCATACCACCGGCGATTTCCTGTTTGTTATTATTCATTTTCCGGTACCGGCAAATCATCAGTATTCAGCCGGTCAGCCACCAGTGCAATAATTTTATCCGCTAATGTTATATCGATATCAAATTTCTGTGCATCAATAACGCGGAGTGCAACATCACGATAGAGCGTCAGCATCGCCATGTGCGACCGTGCAGTACTGACACGATCGCGGTTATCCAGCGTCGCCATAAAACGTCCGTACAGCCCCGGCGGCAGCCAGGTACTCAGGTGACGTCCGGCATACCAGACATCCTGTGTACCATCACTGCGGAGCAGTACATGCCACTCCAGCATGGTGATCAGCCACTGTTTCATGGCCACGTCCCGCAGGCGGGTCGTCCAGATTTCATCGTGCAGATAATAAACCGGTACCTGTGAGGCCTCCAGCCAGAAATTCTGCCAGTTTCTCAGGAAGGTCTGCTGATCCGGCGCAGTAAGTCCGGCAGCGGGATCTGCATACTCAGGCAATCCGGCGGTAATGCCGGTTTTATCCAGCAGGACGGCATAACCACGCTGATAGATGTTGTCCAGTCCGTGAGTGGCCATTTGTGTCATACGTTCACGTCCGGCCAGCATAAACCCTGCTTTACGGCCTTTCTCATACAGCACCCGGTAACACGGCCAGCGAACGCCGTCATTTTCATGTGAGGCCTCTTTACGGATAATCAGCGGCACACCAAACCGGCTCAGCCAGCGGCTGTCCTGAAATAACGCCTCATAACTGCTGCCAATCAATTCGGCATTAATATCAGAAAAACGGTCTGCCGGGTTCTGACGCGCCACAGAGCCGGTGATAATGACCGCGTCAATACGGGGATCTAATAGGGCAAAAGAAATTATATTGTTCATAATTTGCTCAATTGATTCCATTTTACATCTCATTTATATAATTAATTGCTGGCCTGATAGTAAGTCATAATCAAAACCAGCGGGAGAGTACAGGTTAAAAAACGTTATTATGTTTAGCATATTAAACAAATTTTGTTACTATGGGGTGTTTTTACTCCCAAAAGCAGCGTGAGTGATAGTTAACTAAACCTGTAATGGATAATTATCCGCTGATTGCAGGAAATATATTTGGCACAGGTGGTGACGGAATGGAATTTTTTGATATCAATAATATTCTTGTGGTGATCCCTTATTGGAAAGAGGGCTCTTATGCCCTGTCCTGGATTGAAGCAGTGGGGGCGACTGCCGGACTGTTATGTATCTGGCTGGCAAGCCTCGAAAAAACAATCAATTATCTGTTTGGTCTGATTAACGTCACGCTGTTTGCGGTGATTTTTTTTCAGATTCAGCTCTATGCCAATCTTCTGCTGCAGATTTTCTTTTTCGCGGCCAATATTTACGGTTGGTATGCCTGGAGCAGGCAAAATGAGAAAGCAGAAGCGGAGCTGAAAATCCGCTGGATGCCGCTGCGGCAGACGGCCGTGATTGCGGCCGTCTCACTGGCGGCGATTTTACTGCTGGCGCGTTATATCGACCCGGTCTTTACGTGGCTGGCGCAAAGTATGGTCAGTATGCTGAATTTCGCAGGCGCTGATCTGACGATGCCGGTACTGCTGCCGGATGCCTTCCCGCTCTGGGATGCGGCAATGACGGTGCTGTCCGTAGTGGCGATGATTCTGATGACCCGCAAACTGGTGGAAAACTGGTTGCTGTGGGTGGTCATCAATATCATCAGTATTGTGATTTATGCACTTCAGGGTGTGTACGCGCTGTCACTGGAATATATCATTCTGCTGGGTGTGGCACTCAACGGCTCGCGCATGTGGATAAAAGCGGCGAAGCAGCCATAAAATTATTTTCAGTGCAATAACCGGATGGTTATAATGAGAGTCTGGTAATAATCAGATTCTCATTAATCAGCAATAAAAGGAAACGCCTGTGGCCGGCGGCAGCTTACTTGCACTACTCGATGATATCGCAACGGTACTGGATGATGTCTCTGTGATGACCAAAATGGCCGCCAAAAAGACATCCGGTGTACTGGGAGATGACCTGGCACTGAATGCCCAACAGGTGACCGGTGTCCGCGCAGAGCGGGAAATTCCTGTGGTCTGGGCGGTGGCAAAAGGCTCCTTTCTTAACAAACTGATTCTGGTGCCGCTGGCGCTGCTGATCAACGCTTTTGCACCCTGGGCGGTGACGCCGCTTCTGATGATCGGCGGGGCGTTTTTGTGTTTTGAAGGTGCAGAAAAGCTGGCGCATAAATTTCTGCATAAGGCAGATGATGAACCCGGTGAAATGGCTCCGGCTGAAAATATTCAGACACCGGAAGAACTTGCTGCATTCGAGAAACGCAAAGTCAAAGGTGCTATCCGCACGGATTTTGTATTGTCAGCGGAAATTATTGCCATCACACTCGGTATTGTTGCCACTTCTCCCTTTATTAATCAGCTTGTGGTGTTGTCTCTGATTGCGGTCATTATGACTATCGGGGTATACGGTTTGGTCGCGGGAATTGTCAAACTCGATGACCTGGGATTTTACCTGCAAAAGAAATCAGTTGTACTGCTGAAAAAACTGGGTAACGGGCTGATCCACACCACACCGTATTTAATGAAAACCTTGTCAGTGGTGGGAACGGCCGCCATGTTTATGGTCGGCGGCGGTATTCTGGCACATGGCATTCCGTTTATTCATAACCTGATTGAAAACCTGGCTCAGCAGAGTGCCCTGATACCTGCACTCGGCAGCGTGCTGCATTTTCTGACCCCGCCGGTTGCCAATCTGTTGTTTGGTCTTGTTGCCGGTCTGGTGATAGTCGTCCTGTTTACCGTGATTAAGCGTATTAAAACAGGATTAGCGGTATAAATACCCTTCTCACAGGCAGCGGCTGATGAAGCCGCTGTTTTCCTCCTGATTCATAATAATTTGTCCTGCTGATCTGAATATTTTCGGGGTGAAAAATTAATTTTAATTCCGGCAGCAGCTAATTGTTTACAGCTTGTTGACAAGCAGTTAGATTAAAATAACGACAATAACGAAACAGGACACCGGAAGATACGGGTTATGAATTATCAGAACGATGATGTAAAAATAAAAGAAATTCGGGAATTATTACCACCAGTGGCGTTATTAGAGTCATTTCCCGCGACTGAAACTGCCGCAGACTCCGTTCGCCGGACCCGTCACGCAATCCACGAAATTCTGGAAGGCCGGGATGATCGCCTGTTGGTCGTTATCGGGCCGTGCTCAATTCACGACCCGAAAGCGGCGGTTGAATATGCTGATCGCCTGCTAGCACTGCGCAACGAACTGAAAGGTGAGCTGGAAATCGTTATGCGGGTTTATTTTGAAAAACCGCGTACTACGGTCGGCTGGAAAGGGCTGATTAACGATCCGCACCTTGATCACTCCTTTGCTATCAATGATGGCCTGCGTATTGCCCGTAAGCTGTTGCTGGATATCAATGACAAAGGCTTACCAGCAGCCGGTGAATTCCTGGATATGATCACGCCTCAGTATCTGGCGGATCTGATGAGCTGGGGCGCTATCGGCGCACGTACCACAGAATCCCAGGTACACCGCGAACTGGCTTCCGGGTTGTCCTGTCCGGTCGGATTTAAAAACGGTACAGACGGCACCATTAAAGTGGCCATTGACGCCATTAATGCTGCCGGGTCGCCGCACTGTTTTCTGTCAGTGACCAAGTGGGGACATTCGGCCATTGTGAACACTACCGGTAATGGTGACTGCCATATCATTCTGCGTGGCGGTAAAAAACCGAACTACAGTGCGGAAGATGTCAGCGCGGTAAAAGAGGGGTTGGCACAGGCCGGTCTGGCATCGCGCATCATGATAGATTTCAGTCACGCAAACAGCAGTAAACAGTATAAACGTCAGATGGATGTGAGTACCAATGTGTCACAGCAGATCGCCGGTGGTGAAAAAACCATTATGGGCGTGATGGTGGAAAGTCACCTTGAGGAAGGGAATCAGAACCTGGAAGGGGATGCACCGTTAGTGTACGGTAAGAGCGTAACAGATGCCTGCATCGGCTGGAAAGATACGGGTACACTGCTGTGTCAGCTGGCAGATGCGGTAAAAGCCCGCCGCAGCTGATTCCGCCGGAAACATAAATTCTGTAACACAAAAAAACCCTGACATTGTCAGGGTTTTTTTCACCTGAGAAAACGGATTACTTCGCTTTACCCTGGTTGGCAACCGCAGCTGCTTTGGCAGCAATCGCATCCTGGTCGCCCAGGTAATAGCGACGCAGTGGCTTCATGTTTTCATCAAACTCATACACCAGCGGCACAGCCGTCGGGATATTCAGTTCGAGGATTTCATCTTCGCTCATGTTATCCAGGTATTTCACCAGTGCACGCAGGGAGTTACCGTGTGCAGCGATGATCACTTTCTCACCGGAAGCAACCCGCGGCTTGATAACGTCAGTCCAGTAAGGCACAACGCGGTCGATGGTGATAGCCAGACTTTCAGTTGCAGGCAGTTCACTTTCAGCCAGTTTCGCATAGCGCGGATCATGGCCCGGGAAACGTTCATCACTTTTTTCCAGTGCCGGCGGGGTGATGGCAAAACCGCGACGCCACAGTTTGACCTGCTCATCACCGTATTTTGCAGCGGTTTCCGCTTTATCCAAACCCTGGAGTGCGCCGTAATGGCGTTCGTTCAGTTTCCAGCTTTTCTCCACCGGCAGCCACTGCTGGTTTACCTGATCAAGGATATTCCACAGTGTGTGAATAGCGCGTTTCAGTACAGAGGTATAGGCGAAATCAAAAGAGAAACCTTCTTTTTTGAGTAACTGACCAGCCTCTTGTGCTTCAGCACGGCCTTTTTCAGATAACTCAACATCAGTCCAGCCGGTAAAGCGGTTCTCTTTGTTCCACTCACTTTCACCGTGACGTACAAGCACCAGTTTAGTTACTGCCATAGCGTAAACTCCTGTTGTGTTTCAGATAGGGGGTTTCAGAATTGAAACAGACCCGGCACATTGCCCATTATATTGGTCACCGGCGCCTTTCGGCAAACTTTCCGCACAGGTATTTCCGCCGGGTCGTGTGCGGAAGACATCAATTTCGTCCTGTTTGCCTGATATTGTATACTAAAACTGAATCGATTCCGCTATAAATATTTACGCAAAGTGTGATACACAGAAAAAACGGTTTTTTTTACGCCACCTTAAACGGCCAGGTAAAAAACAGCAGATGGCAGAGATTCAGACCGAAATGAAACCCTGTCGCTACCCACAGCCGCCCGCTCCACATCCAGGCCAGTCCGTAGATAATACCCGCCAGACCGGCAAACACAACCAGCAGCGGTCCCCCGGCAATATGCGCCAGTCCGAAGACAGCGGCTGCAATAAACAGCGCGGCATACGGTGGCAGATACCGGGAAAGTACCTGTTGGATCGCCCCCCGGAACAGGGCTTCCTCCGCAAGTGAGACAAAAAACAGATTTGCCAGCATAAATACCGGCAGCCAGTCCGGCAGATGCGGTTCAAATCCCAGCCCGCCAAGGGCTGTTGCCAGTAACAGTAAAGCAGGCACCGAGAGAGCCAGTAACAGCCAGTACAAACGGGTGACACTGCGCAGCGGAGCCGTGACAAACAGTTGCGGAATGATAATACTCAAAACAAACGGGAGCAGGGCTTTATCGGCATTAAGCCAGAATGAATATGGCGGACTGTGCGGTCCGGCGGCTTCCGGCGGCATCCAGCGCAGATTATGAAATCCCGGCAGCAGGTGAAAAGCCAGACCCAGCGCAACCGTGATCACCAGCAGTGTCAGCAGTGCACGCTGCCATGAGTGCGGTGCGGTATAAGGCCGCGCGACAGCCAGCAGGATCGCAAACCACAGAGTGAGCAGGGCGTGCCAGTCCATCACTCCGGTAAACAGGGCGCTGATGGTGGCGGCCAGAAGTGCTGCAAGTGACAGCGTCCGGTGAAATTGTAATAACAGCAGAGATAATGCAAGTAAAAGCCAGGTCATGGAATTGTGTCAGAGAATCAGAAAAGGAGTGTGAAGGGTAAAAGAGAATTCCGTGATGTGCCAGTAAAAAAGCAGACTGATAATGATTTTTAATCAGATTGTTCTCAATAACGAACTGAATATATTCAGAAAATAACGGCTGTTTCCGGTGCAATAAAAAAGTAAAACAGCCGTTTGATAAAAAAATTACAACTTATTGATTTCGTAACGATAACTACTGTTATCAGGAATAAATGCCAGCCGCCGGTTGATACAGGCCGGGGTATCTTCGCTGTGATGGCTGACAAACAGCAACTGGGTATCACCACGGCTTATCATAATATCGATAAAACGCAGTACCAGCAGGCGGTTGAGTGTATCAAGCCCCTGTAACGGCTCATCAAGGATCAGCAGCGCCGGATGTTTCACCAGTGCTCTGGCAATCAGTATCAGCCGTTGCTGCCCCCATGACAGGCTGTGAAACGGGGCGTCGCGGTAAGCTTTCAGCCCGAGCAGAACCAGCCATTCATCCGCCAGCTTTACCTGGCGGTCCGAGGGTTTCTGATAGAGCCCGACAGAATCGAAATAACCGGAAATCAGCGTGTTACGTACACTGATATTGACACGGTAACTGAGGTGGATGCTGTTACTGACATACCCGATATGGCGTTTGATATCCCACACGGTTTCACCGCTGCCCCGGCGGCGGCCGAACAGTGTCAGGTCGTTGCTGTAGCCCTGCGGATGGTCACCGGTGATAAGACTGAGCAGTGTGGATTTGCCCGCGCCGTTTTCGCCGGTGATCTGCCAGTGTTCACCGGGCAGTACCTGCCAGGTCAGATCATGCAGAATGGGTTTGTCGTTATAACTGACACAGCCGTGACGGAGGATCACCCGCGGAATATCCGGCGCAAGGCGTTCTGCGGACGGGTCGTCCCGTTCCGGCAGTGTCAGGTGATCCGTCTGTTCGCTGCGGGCAAGCTGTGCCTGTAACAGTGCGGACAAGGTATCCGCCGGTGCCAGCACACACTCTGTCAGCAGCCCGGCGCGTGTGATAAAGTCCGGAATATCACTGAAGCGGTTGAGGATGAGAATAACCGTCAGCCCGTCCTCTGCAAGCTCTGCCAGCATCTCACTGAGCATGCGGCGGGAATCGGTATCCAGCCCGTCATAAGGTTCATCCAGCACCAGCAGATCCGGTTCCGTCATCAGTGCCTGACACAGCAGCGCTTTGCGGGTTTCGCCGGTGGAAAGGTATTTAAAGCGGCGTGACAGGCGATCTGAAATTCCGAATTGCGCCGCGAGTTGCAGGCAGCGTTCATTATCACGGTGCTCCGCCTGAATAATGCCGGCGGTGGTGCGGCCGTTGTCGGTGTCATCGCCGTCAATCAGGTCGGTATTATTGCGGTTCCACTCCTCATCAATCAGTGCCTGCAACTTCTCGAATGCAACCAGAGCCGGGCGGCGGAAAGTCGTGCTTATTTCCCCGGAAAGCAGCGGAAGTTCCTGTATCAGCGCGCGGGCAAGGGCAGATTTTCCGCTGCCGTTGGTACCGATAAAGGCGTGATGCTGACCGCTTTCCAGCTGTAATGACGGAACAGACAGTTGTTTATCCGCGCTTAACCGGAAGATCCCTTGTGTGATGTGCAGATGTGCCATAGTGAACAGCCTTATTATTAGTTTAATTATTCCCCAGAAATAAGCGGAACAGGCAGGGATGTCAAGATATGGCACTGGTGTTACATCCCGTATCATAAAAAGAAGAGCTGCTTCACAGAAACGCCATTATTCAGTCAGCTGTTTTTGTTATACTTTTTGTCACAGTTATCACTGTATCCCGTAAATCATACGGAAGGGATGGACTGATGAAAAAAATATTACACCGGCAGCACGTTATAACTGACAAAATAACAGCAGCAGAACATTAACCGGAAGAGGGTGTTATGGTGAAAACGGTATTAAAATATTCGGTACTGGCATTATTGATCAGCGGAACAGTAAATGCCGCAACGGCAGATCTGCGGGTGATGGAAACCTCGGATATTCACAGTAACTTAATTGATTTTGATTATTTCAAAGACAAACCGACAGAGCAGTTTGGTTTAGTCCGCACCGCCGGGTTAATTAAAGCGGCGAAAGGTGAAGTCACCAATTCGGTATTAGTGGATAACGGGGATTTAATTCAGGGCAGTCCGCTGGCCGATTATATGGTCAGTAAGGGACTGAATGACGGAGAGGCACATCCGGCGCATAAATTAATGAATACTATGGGCTATACCGTCGGAAACTTCGGGAACCATGAATTTAATTTTGGACTGGATTATCTGAAAAAAGCTATCGCCGGCGCGGATTTTCCGTATGTGAATGCCAATATCATTGATGAGAAAACCGGTAAAAATCTGTTTACGCCTTATATTATCGTTGATACCCCGGTAAAAGATCGCGACGGTAAAGAGCATGTGATTAAAATAGGCTATATCGGTTTTGTTCCGCCGCAGATCCTTATCTGGGATAAAGCTAATCTGGAAGGAAAAGTCCGTGTCAATGATATTACGGAAACCGCGAAAAAATTTGTGCCGCAAATGAAAGCAGAAGGTGCGGATTTAATTGTCGCTATTCCGCACTCCGGTTTTTCTCAGGAGCCGTATAAAGCGATGGCAGAGAACTCCGTTTATTATCTCAGTGAAGTTCCGGGTATTAATGCCATTATGTTCGGCCATTCACACGGCGTATTTCCGGGCAAAGATTTTGCGGATATCAAAGGCGTTAATATTGAACAGGGAACGGTTAATGGTATTCCGGCTGTGATGCCGGGTCAGTGGGGCGATCACCTCGGTGTGGTGGATCTGGTGCTGAATAATGATGATGGTGCGTGGAAAGTAGCCGATGCCAAAGCTCAGGCACGTCCGATTTATGACAAGGTTAATAAAAAACCGCTGGTGGCGCGGGATGACAAGCTGGCCTCCGTGATTGATGAGCAGCACAATGCGACCCGGAATTTTGTCGGCAAGCTGATTGGCAAGTCACCGGATAATATGTACAGCTATCTTGCGCTGTTGCAGAGTGATCCGACAGTACAGATTGTGAATAATGCGCAGGCTGATTATACCCGCCGCTTTATTCAGGGCGATCCGGATTTGGCGGATTTACCGGTGCTGTCAGCGGCTGCGCCCTTTAAAGTGGGCGGACGCAAAAATGCCCCGGCTGATTTTGTCGAGGTAGAAAAAGGGGATATGACATTCCGCAATGCGGCAGACCTCTATCTCTACCCGAATATGCTGGTGGTGGTGAAAGCGACCGGTGCGGAAGTGACAGAGTGGCTGGAGTGCTCCGCCGGGATGTTTAATCAGATTAACCCGCAGTCAGAGGCACCGCAAAGTCTGGTCAACTGGGACGGTTTCAGAACGTATAATTTCGATACCATTTCCGGGATTAATTATCAGATAGACCTGACACAGCCGGCAAAATATGACGTGGAGTGTCAGACGATTAATCCGCAGGCCAATCGTATCAAAAATGTGATTTATCAGGGTAAACCGATTGATCCGAAAGCGGTTTTCCTGGTCGCCACCAACAACTACCGTGCTTACGGCGGAAAATTTGCCGGTACCGGCGATAAACATATTGCGTTTGCCTCACCGGATGAGAACCGCAGTGTGCTGGCTGGTTATATTGCGGCAGAAACCAAAGAGAAAGGCGGTGTATCTGCACGGGCAGAACAAAACTGGACTTTTGTGCCGGTGAAGACGGATAAGAAATTAGATATCCGCTTTGAAACCTCTCCGGGTGAAAAAGCCACGCAGTTCATTAAAGAGAATGCCCGTTATCCGATGACACGGGTCGGCACTGATGATGTGGGGTTTGCTGTTTATCAGGTTGATTTAACAGCGAAGTAAACAGTTACTGACGAAAAGCCGCCATCAGCGGCGGCTTTTATCAGCACAATGTTTTCAGCACAATGTCGCGATAATCACCTGGTCTGCATTAAACAGCGCAGTGACCTCATCACCTTCTTTCAGTTGCTGATTGTCTGCATCCTGATTATTCAGCGTGGAGCATAACTGTGCGCCGCCGGTCAGGGTCACCATCACTTCACTGTTTTCCGTGCCTCTGGCAACGGAACAGATACGTCCGCTCAGACGGTTGTCATAATCCGCGCTGCTTCCGGCGGATTTGCTGATTTTCACCCACGGCGCTTTAATCAGAGTAAGTACTTCTTTACCTACAGATAAGCCCAGCCGGTTGGCGCTCTGTTCAGTCAGGGCAACTGCCAGCTCGGTTTTTTTATCTGCCAGCAGGACATTAACATGCTGCTGTACATGAGTATGGTTGCGCGACATGATGGTACCGAAGAACTGGTTGCGGGCACTGGTCTGCAATGAGAAACGGGAGATAGCCGCCAGCAGGCTGTCGAGCGGCAGTGAATCCTCTTTGAGGACATCAAAGGCTTTCTGCTGGATCTGCGCCAGCAGATCATAAAGCTGAAGTAAGCGCTCACCATAGCGTGTCAGTGTTGCACCGCCGCCGCCTTTGCCGCCGGTAGCCCGGTCAACAATGGTTTCTTCGGCAAGCTGGTTCATTTCATTGATGGCATCCCAGGCGCTTTTGTAACTGATACCGGCAAGTTTTGCCCCCTGACTGATGGAGCCGGTGGCTCTGACCTGCTTGAGTAAGGAAATCCGCCGCGGATCGGCAAATAAATGACCTTCTGATTTCAGTGTTAATAAAATATCCAACGGAAAATACCCCGTATATTAATCAGACAGAATCACCGGTGCAGTTTCTCCGACCGGTGCGGCTTTACTTTCCGGTAGTGTAGCAAACTGCGGTTTTTTTTCACCTGCGAATATGGCGGTTAAATTTCACTTAATAATTCATGAACCGGATAAAAACAGGTATGGTATATATATTGATTATCAGCCGGAGATTATTTCATGCAGAATGTATTATTCCGTCTTCATCAGGCAGTTAAGGATTCCTCTGAACCGGAAGGGGAAGGTACGGAAACAGAAGCTTTTGCCCGTATGCTGGCAGAGCAGGCATTCTGGGCTGAATCACAGGATCATGAAAGTGGCGGGCAGATTGGTCTGGCATTCACGCAGGGAGAAAATGATGAAGAACCATTGCTGTTTGTTTATATGTGTGATGACGGAAGCCATGAAGCGCCCGCAAAAGCAGCGGAAGAAATGGCATCCGGTGAGCGGGAGTATATCTGGCTGCCGGGAGCTTTTTTACTGGGACTGAGCAGAAAAATTGATTTCACTCTGTGTATTATCAGTGAGGATGGACAAACCCTGTCACTGAACAGCCGGTTTGTGAAAATGATGTTTCTCTATATTCAGGAGCTTTACCGCGAAGAAGATGAGGGAGAAACGCCGGTGCAATCTTCACCTGTTCCTGTCTCACCGCACAGCAGTAATATTGTGGAAAAACCGGGCAGTGCCGGAAAGGTGATTGGTTTTCTGATCCTGGCGGTGGTTATTGTGGCTGTGGTTTATTTTATGCAGCCCTGATTGCGTGCTTACCGCACGAATCGCTATGCTTTCTGTGGTGTGATTTATATAGAATAGCGGGCATTATGACGCTATTATAGTCATGCTGAATATCCTTTTCGCCTGATATAAAGAGATTGAGTGCTATGTTTGAGTTAGTTAAAAGTTTAGGTTTCGCACTGTTAATGGTTCCTGTTGTCATGACAGGCCTGGCGGCTCTGATCTGGGGATTAGGTGAAATTTTCAACCTGATTTCAAAAGGCGAGCGCCGCGAAAAGCAGCACTGATTATACCGTATTCAGGATTACCTGCATTTGCAGGTAATCCGTTTTCATTTCGTTTTCCGCTCATTATCTGCGTAATCCTCCCTGTTTTATAATGTTTTCCGCTTAACTGCCGATAGTGGGATAAACCTCCTTTCATTTTTCGCTGTATCTTGTTATATACAACGGGTAAATCCTAATCTATCCTGGTGGAAAAAATGAAAAAACAGTTCAGTAAGTTATTGGCCGGTGTTGTTATCTCTGCTGCTGTCATGGGTCAGGCGTGGGCCGCTGAAAAAGTGACTGTATTTGCTGCGGCATCACTGACAAACGCAGTTGATGAAATTTCGGCAAAATATAAGCAGGAGAAAAAAGGGGAAGTGGTCGCGTCTTATGCGTCTTCTTCCACTCTGGCCCGTCAGATTGAAAATGGTGCCCCGGCAGATATCTTTATTTCTGCTGACCAGAAATGGATGGATTATGCTCAGGAGAAAAACCTGATCATTAATGACACCCGTAAAACTCTGCTGGGTAATGAGCTGGTGCTGATTGCCGCGAAAGACAGCAAAATTGATAAAGTTGATATTAATAAGCAAACTGACTGGGTTAAATTACTGGATGGCGGCCGTCTGGCTGTCGGTGATCCTGATCATGTGCCGGTCGGCATTTATGCACAGGAAGCCCTGGAAAACCTGGGTGCCTGGAAAGTGGTTGATCCGATGCTGGCACGCACCAATAATGTGCGCAGCGGCATGGCGCTGGTGGAGCGCGGCGAAGCCCCGCTGGGTATCGTGTACGGCTCTGATGCGGTTGCCGGTACTAAAGTTAAAGTGGTCGGTATTTTCCCGGCAGATACTCATAAGCCGGTTGAATATCCGGTTGCTATCCTGAAAGATCGCAATAATGCCGATGTTAAAGGTTTTTATGATTACCTTCAGACACCGGAAGCAAAAGAAATCTTCAGGCGTTACGGTTTCAGCCCTCTGTAATAAGTAAGGACTAACAGACAGTGATGTTGAATGAGTATGAATGGCAGGCGGTCATCCTCAGCCTGAAAGTATCAACGGTCGCCGTGGCAGCCAGTCTGCCGTTCGGCATACTGATGGCATGGGTGCTGGTGCGCTGCCGTTTTCCGGGCAAGTCGCTGCTGGATAGTCTTATCCACTTACCACTGGTGTTACCGCCTGTGGTAGTGGGTTATCTGCTGCTGATCAGTATGGGCCGTAAAGGTATTATTGGTGAGTGGCTCTATAAATGGTTCGGCTTCAGTTTTACCTTCAGCTGGCGCGGTGCCGCGCTGGCTGCGGCGGTTGTGGCATTTCCGCTGATGGTGAGGGCGATCCGCCTGGCGCTGGAAGCGGTGGATATGCGCCTGGAGCAGGCGGCACGGACACTCGGTGCTTCCCCGCTGCGGGTCTTTTTTACTGTCACACTGCCGTTATCGCTGCCGGGCATTATTGTCGGTACGGTGCTGGCATTTGCCCGCTCGCTGGGGGAATTCGGCGCGACAATCACCTTTGTTTCCAATATTCCGGGGGAAACCCGGACTATCCCGCTGGCCATGTACTCTCTGCTTGAAACACCGGGGGCGGAAATGGATGCGGCACGGCTCTGTATTATCGCCATTATTCTGGCACTTGCCTCACTGCTGGCCTCGGAATGGCTGACCCGCTGGGGACGTAAACGTCTGGGGGTTGCCACATGTTAGTGCTTGATTTTGAACAGCAGCTCGGTGACTTATCAATGGTGATCAACACCGAACTGGCCAGTGATCGTATTACCGCTGTCTTCGGGCTCTCCGGGGCAGGAAAAACCTCTTTTATTAATGTGATCGGCGGGCTGACAAAACCGCAGAAAGGCCGGATTGAGCTTAACGGTCATACACTTGTTAATATTGAAAAACATATCTGTCTGCCGCCGGAAAAACGCAAAATCGGCTATGTTTTCCAGGATGCGCGCCTGTTCCCCCATTACCGGATAAGTGGCAACCTGCGCTACGGCATGGCGCGGGAAATGGAAGATCAGTTTGACAGTATTGTGGAACTGCTCGGTATCGGGCATCTGCTGAACCGCCTGCCGATCACCCTTTCCGGCGGGGAAAAACAGAGAGTGGCGATTGGCCGCGCATTGCTGACTGCACCGGATATCCTGCTGATGGATGAACCGCTGGCATCTCTGGATCTGCCGCGCAAACGTGAACTGCTGCCGTATCTGGAGAAGATGGCGCAGGATATCAGTATTCCGATTCTCTACGTCAGCCACAGTCTGGATGAGATCCTGCGGCTGGCGGAAGATGTGGTGATCCTGGAAAAGGGCCGCATTCTGGCACAAGGGCCGCTGGAAGAGGTGTGGGCAGGGGCAGCGCTGCGTCCGTGGCTCACGCAGGAAAGTCTCTCAAGTGTGTTAAGTGTCACGGTGCTTGAGCATCACGACCGCTACGCCATGACCGCTGCCGCTATCGGCGACCAGGTGCTGTGGGTGCCGGATATTGCCGGTGAACGTGACACACCGGTGCGTGTGCGTGTCAGTGCGGATGATGTGTCAATTGCACTGGAAAAACCGAAAAGCAGCAGTATCCGCAATATATTACGGGCTAAAATCACGGAAATGTATGATGACGACAACGGTCAGACAGATGTACGACTGGCTGTCGGCACTCATTTCCTCTGGGCGCGTATTACCGGCTGGGCGCGGGATGATTTGCAGCTGAAACCCGGGCAATGGGTGTATGCACAGGTAAAAAGTGTGTCACTGAGCCGCGAATTATAATCTGTCCGGATATACGTATTTTTCATTAATAAAAGGGGCATTCATATTATTCTGATTGCCCTTCCGGTACACAGGCGATATATATTAGCGCCGGTTCATTACTGACCCTGCCGTATTATCACATAATATTCTCCGCACACGGAAACAAGTGTGAGACGTGCGTTATTGCATAAAAACCACTGAGTCAGAGGGATAAAATGAAAAAAGTGCTTCTCTTTTTATTACTGGGGATTTTCTCCGGCGGTCAGGCGCTGGCCGCTAATCAGGTGATGTGTTACACCTATCTGAAAAAAGTCAAAGATGTTGAAATCGAAAATTTAAAAGTCTGGTGTATCGGTACCACTGACGGCACTCAGGGCGGAATACGTCTCCCGGAACTGCTCAGTATGGGGTATAAAGTGGTGACGACAGAAAGCTTCCCGTATCAGTACTCTGAGGGCGGCTATACCTATGACGGATCCAAATTACTGTTGATAGTCGAAAACGAAAAATTCCCGAACCAAAATCCGGCAGAAAAACCGAAAAACAACTGGAGTTTTGATAAGTATAAATAACCGGTTTTGTTTTCAGGCCGGCAGAAACAGAAATAATAAAAAACGCCTTTATTAAAAGGCATTTTTTATGGGTTATAAAACCGTATTTATCAGCTGAGAATATGACGGCGGATCGCCTGTGCAATACCCGGCTGTGTATTATCTGTGATGACCAGATCGGCATGTGCTTTTACTTCGTTTGCCGCATTTCCCATTGCCACTCCCAGACCGGCAGCCGAAAGCATGCTGATGTCATTATGGTTATCACCAAATGCCATCACATCTTTCATCGACATTCCCCGGGATTCAACCCATTCCTGTAAACGGCGGCCTTTGCTGTTACCTTTGCGGGCGATATCCACCTGGTTTATCCATGACCATTCACAGGACAGTCCCATATCGGCTTCCACGGCATCGGTAAATTCGCGCAGTTTATTCAGATCGTCTGAGCAGGTGGCGAATTTCCAGATGGTATCGGTGCGATCAAGTTCGTCAAGGAAATTATCCACTTTGCGCATTACCGGGCGCTGGTGTTCGGGCAGAGAAGCAGACCAGTTCAGTGTCCGCTCAATGGTGCTGCTGTCAGTGTGATACAGCATGGCATCAGAGATATACATCAGGTGTTCGATATCCGTCTGCGCCAGACGTTCCAGCAGCTGACGGGATTCACTGACACTCATCGGATTGGCGGAAAGCACCTTTTTCCCCGGATAATCGTACAGATACGTGCCGTTACAGCAGATAGCCGGTGTATCCAGCTGCAATGTCTGATAAAACGGATGGATAGCAACGTGATGACGGCCGGTGACAATCAGCACCTGTACCCCGGCACGACGGGCTTCGCGGATAGCATCCAGCGACTCCTGTAAAATATGTTTATCCGGATCGAGAAGTGTACCATCGAGATCAAATGCGAGGACGCGGTAAGACATAACAGGGAGCCCCTTGTATGAGTGTCAGAACCGGAATAACAGCGGGCATCAGGGTATATTATTGTATCCTGACGGCATCCTGAATGATTCCGAGCGGAGATAACTGATAATATAGCATGTTAATTGTTTCGCGATAAACGCTAAGTGCGGTATTATTATACAGAAATGCTTACATTACCTGTTAAAAATCAAACGGGTAAGTGATGATATTAAGGAGCACGAATGAAGCAGGTGGTTTATGTTGCCAGCACGGAAAGTCATCAGATTCATGTCTGGCAGATGAATGAACACGGTGAAATGTCACTGTTACAGACAGTATCAACACCTGATCAGGTGCAACCGTTGATCACTGCACCGGATGGCCGTCATCTTTATGCTGCGGTAAAGCCGGGCAATGCGGTGGTGACATATGAAATTGCAGAAGACGGCAAACTGACTCAGACCGGCCTGACACCGCTCCCGGGAACAGCCGCTTATATTACTCCTGATAAAGCCGGGCGCACTCTGTACGCTGCCTCTTACCACCAGGGAAATCTGGCTGTGCTGCCGATCCGTGATAACGGCATTCCTGCCCGTGCGGTGCAGGTGATTGAGGGATTAAAAAATCCTCATTCCGCCAATATTGCACAGGATGGCCTCACACTGTTTGTGCCGTGCCTCGGAGAAGATCATATCCGCACATATACTATCGGGGAAGATGGTCGTTTAAGCGAACGCCACGCCGATATGCTGAGCGTTGCGGCCGGTGCCGGGCCGCGCCATATGGCGTTTCATCCGGCAAAACATGTGGCGTATTGTCTGAATGAATTAAATGCAACAATCAATGTTTACCGCGAATGGATTAAGGTCCGCGAGATTCAGTCTGTGGATATGATGGCGGATGATTATCAGGGGCGCCGCTGGGCGGCAGATATCCATATCACGCCGGACGGACGTCATCTCTATGCCTGTGAGCGGGCATCAAGTGTGATTAATCACTACCGGGTGTCGGACGACGGCGGCCATCTGCAGCTGGCGGGTCGGTATCCGACAGAAACTCAGCCGCGCGGTTTTGCGGTGGATAACAGCGGGCGCTTCCTGATCTCAACCGGACAGCTCTCTCATCATGTAGCGGTTTCCCGTATTGATGCGATTACCGGTGAACTGCACTTTATAAACCGCTACCCGGCAGGACAGGGGCCGATGTGGGTGATGGTGCTGACGCTGAAATAATGTGTTTTTTCAATACAGCGTTTGCCGGTCAGGTAATAAGCGATAACGGGCAGGCGAAACGAAAAGCATGCGTGTCATGGATGACGCGCATGAGTGTACAGGGATGTATTCACAGCGACTTTTCTTTTTTGCCCGTTATCATCGCTTCTCCGGCGCTGATGTCAGCAGCCTGTTTTTTATCCCGCAGTCACCTTATCTATCGCCAGGGTCAGTTTTTCCAGCTGTGCATCTGTAATAATGTACGGCGGCATAATATAAATCAGCCGTCCGAACGGGCGGATCCACACACCGTCGTCAACAAAGCGGCGCTGTAACACTGCCATATTTACCGGTTCTTCCGTTTCAATGACACCAATAGTGCCGAGTACCCGTGCATCCCGGATCCCGCTGCGGGATTTCAGCGGCAGCAGAGTACTTTTCAGTTGTGCTTCGATCGCCTTCACGCGCGCCGCCCAGTCACCGGACAACAGCAGATCAATACTCGCTACTGCCGTGGCACAGGCCAGCGGATTACCCATAAAGGTCGGGCCGTGCATAAAGCAGCCCGCGTCACCCTGACTGATGGTGTCCGCAATATGACGGGTGGTCAGGGTGGCGGAAAGCGTCATATAACCACCAGTGATGGCTTTTCCGAGACACATAATGTCTGGTGATATTCCGGAATATTCACAGGCAAACAGCTTTCCGGTACGTCCGAACCCGGTGGCGATCTCGTCACAAATCAGCAGGACATTGTAGTGATCACACAGCGATCTTACGCCTTTCAGATACTCCGGATGGTAAAAGCGCATCCCGCCCGCGCCCTGGACAACAGGCTCCAGGATCACTGCGGCGACTTCATGATGATGCTGCGACAGCAGACTTTCCACAGAACGGAGATCGTCCGGCCGCCATTCCTCATCAAATCCGCACTGTGGTGCATCCGCAAACAGGTGATCCGGCAGATAGCCCTGCCAGAGGGAGTGCATGGAGTTTTGCGGATCGCACACTGACATCGCACCGAATGTATCGCCGTGATAGCCATGACGCGGGGTGATTATCCGGTGACGTTTTTCGCCGCGTGCCTGCCAGTACTGCAGTGCCATTTTCAGTGCCACTTCCACTGCCACAGAGCCGGAATCCGCCGGAAATACACACTCCAGCGGGGAAGGGGTGATGGCCACCAGACGGCGGCACAGCGCAACGGCAGACGGATGAGTTATACCGCCGAACATCACATGTGACATCTGCGACAGCTGCTCTGTTACAGCCGCATTCAGTACCGGATGATTGTAGCCGTGGATAGCAGCCCACCAGGAGGACATACCGTCAACCAGATCACGGCCGTCTGCGAGTGTCAGTACAGCACCTTGTGCCGACACTACCGGATAGACCGGTAGCGGCTGAGTCATTGATGTATAAGGGTGCCAGATGTGGCGGCGGTCAAAATCCGCATCATCATCTGAAAAGATGTGACCTGAAATATTCCCTGAAAAAGCCATTATGTAAACCATATCAATGCGAATAAAGTTGACATGATAATGCTGATATTTAAACTGGCAACACTTTTTTATCGGGAGTTACAGTTATGAGTCAAGGTCGTCAGTGGACATTAAAAGAAGCCAATACATTGTTTGAAAAACCTTTTTTTGAACTGTTGTTTGAAGCTCAGACCATACATCGCCAGCATTTTGACCCGCAGCAGGTGCAGATCAGCACACTGCTCTCCATCAAAACCGGCGCGTGTCCGGAAGATTGTAAATACTGTGCACAAAGTGCACGGTACAAAACCGGGCTGGAAAAAGAGCGCCTGATGGAAGTACAGCAGGTGGTGGAAACGGCGCGTAAAGCGCGGGCTGCCGGTTCGACCCGATTCTGCATGGGCGCGGCGTGGAAGAATCCCCATGAGCGTGATATGCCGTATCTGGAAACCATGGTGAAGGAAGTGCGGGCGCTGGGCATGGAAACCTGCATGACACTCGGTATGCTGAACAGTTCACAGGCGGAGCGCCTTGCCAGAGCAGGTCTGGATTACTACAACCACAACCTCGATACCTCCCCGGAATTCTACGGTTCGATTGTGACCACCCGGACCTATCAGGACAGACTCAATACCCTCGATAATGTGCGGGATGCGGGGATCAAAGTGTGTTCCGGCGGAATCTTAGGACTGGGTGAGGCCGTGCGCGACCGTGCAGCGATGCTGGTACAGCTGTCGAATCTGCCGAAAGCACCGGAAAGTGTTCCGATCAACATGCTGGCGAAAATCAAAGGCACGCCATTTGAGGATAATGAGGAAGTCGATCCGTTTGATTTTGTCCGCACTATTGCTGTTGCCCGCATTATGATGCCAACGTCTCATGTGCGTCTATCGGCCGGACGTGAACAGATGAATGAACAGACCCAGGCGCTTTGCTTTATGGCAGGCGCGAACTCCATTTTTTACGGCTGCAAGCTGCTCACCACTACCAACCCGGAAGAAAATACCGATATCGCGCTGTTCAGAAAACTGGGGATCAAACGCGAAGCTATCCATGTGACTCAGGGGGACAATGAGCAGACTGATTATTTACTGGATGCCATCAGTCACAGTGATGACGAAAAATTCTATAACGCAGCCCTGTGAGCCGTACCATGTGGCAGACTTTTCTTTCTGAGCGCCTGCAACAGGCGCAGGAACAAGATGCGGTACGACGCCGTGACGCCAATGACGGCTCGGACGGGCGCACCCTTCTGGTGAACGGCAGACGTGCCGTGAATTTTTCCGGCAATGATTATCTCGGCCTGAGCCGCCACCCGGCGGTGATCCGTGCCTGGTGTGACAGCACTGAACAATATGGTGTTGGCTCCGGCGGCTCCGGCCATGTCACCGGCTATACGACGGCACACCGGGATCTGGAACAGATGCTGGCGGACTGGCTCGGGTTTGATCGTGCAATCCTGTTAGTCTCCGGTTTCAGTGCCAATCAGGCGGTGATCACGGCACTGATGCAGCGCGGCGACCACCTTATCTGTGACAAACTCGCGCACGCCTCCATTATGGAAGCGGCGATGCATTCACCTGCTGAATTCAGCCGTTTTCATCACAACGATACCGCCCATTTGAGCACCCGCCTGAGCCGGAAGCAAAACAGTACCGGCAAAACCCTGGTGATCACTGAAGGGATCTTCAGTATGGACGGGGATGCCGCGCCGCTGGCGGCGATCCTGCCGCTTACCCGGCAGCACAGTGCCCGGCTGATGGCGGATGATGCGCACGGTATCGGCGTCTGCGGCCGTGAAGGGCGGGGCAGTTGTGATGCGGCGGGGATCCGCCCGGATATTCAGATTGTCACCTTCGGTAAAGCCGTGGGTGTCAGCGGCGCAGCCGTGCTGTGTGATGCACAGACTGCAGATTATCTGACACAATATGCCCGTCATCTTATCTACAGCACCACATTCCCGGCGGCGCAGGCGTGTGCCATTCAGGCGGCGGTACAGGAAATCCGTCACGGCGACGGGCTGCGGGACAAGCTGGCGGAGAATATCCGCCTTTTTCGTCAGCAGGTGGCGCATCTGCCGATGCAATTATTACCGTCCGCATCGGCGATCCAGCCGCTGATCGTGGGGGATAACCGTGCCGCCCTGGCATTGTCGCACTATTTACAGGCTCGTGGCCTGTGGGTGAAAGCGATCCGTCCGCCGACGGTACCGCCGAATACTGCCCGTCTGCGTATCACGCTGACCAGTGCGCATCACCGCGACGATATCACACAGCTTACGGAGGCGCTGGATGCATTCTGCCGTCACTACCATCCCGGTGAATAAAACCGCCGTTGCCGCTGCTTTCGGACGCGCAGCCGGGCAATATGACACCGTGGCGTATCTTCAGCAGAAAACCGGCCACCATTTGCGTCAGCTGACCACACAGGCACTTTCCGGGCAAATACTGTCTGAACTGCACGGGCTGGATGCCGGATGCGGTACCGGGTTTTTCAGTGAACAGTGGAAAGCGGAATGCCGCAGTGTGACTGCGTTTGATCTCTCCCCGGCAATGCTGGCGCATGCACGTGAGCAGCAGCGGGCGACCCGCTATGTGCAGGGGGATATTGAACAGCTGCCTTTTGCGGATAATCAGTTTGATTTCTGTTTCAGTAACCTGGCGGTGCAGTGGTGTGATTCCCTGACGACAGCCCTGAACGGTTTGGTGCGGGTGATCCGGCCAGGCGGTGTGATGGCGTTTTCCACGCTGCTCAGCGGATCGCTGGATGAACTGAATCAGGCCTTTGCCCGGGTGGACAGCAGCCGTCACGCCAACGGTTTTCTCAGCCGGGATGCGGTTTCCGCTGCCTGCCGGCCTTACCGTCATACCTTGTCGGAGGTCTGTTACCGGCTCTCTTTTGATTCTCTGCCCGCGCTGCTGCACTCCCTCAAGGGAATTGGTGCCACGCATGTCCATCAGGGACGTGCTGCCGGACTGATGACACGCAATAAACTCATACAGCTGGCGAATTATTATCCTGCCGAAGACGGGACATTTCCGCTCAGTTATCTTATTCAGTACGGAGTCATACATGTTGAAAAATAACTGGTTTTTAACCGGTACCGATACGGATGCCGGTAAAACTGTGGTCAGCTGTGCCCTGTTGCAGACCGCCCGTAACGCCGGTTTCCGCTGCGCCGGTTATAAGCCGGTGGCCTCGGGCAGTGAAATGACGGAGGACGGTCTGCGCAACAGTGATGCACTGGCATTGTGGCGGCATACGGTGCCGCCGGTCAGTTATGCGCAGATTAACCCTTATACCTTTGCTGAACCGACGTCGCCGCACATTGCCGGTGAGTTGACACAAACCCCGCTGTCGTTTGCGGTGATGACTGACGGGCTGCATGCGCTGAATCAGCAGGCAGACTGGGTGCTGACCGAAGGGGCGGGCGGATGGTTTACGCCGCTGTCGGACACACAAAACTATGCGGACTGGGTGGTACAGACGGGGATGCCGGTGATCCTGGTGGCCGGGGTGAAACTCGGCTGTATTAATCATGCCTTACTGACGGTACTGGCAATACAGCATGCCGGACTGCCGCTGGCTGGCTGGGTAGCCAATGAGGTCACCCCGCCGGGGCTTCGTCAGCAGGAATATCTGGCGACACTGAATAATCTGATCCCGGCACCGTGCCTGGGTGTGCTGCCGCATCTGCCGGATCCGCTGAATCAGGACTTATCAGGCTATCTTTCACTGCCGGTTTGCGCGCACTGATCCTGCATCCGGCCGGATCGTGACGGGATCACGGCAAATCTTCCGGCCGGGTGTTTTTTATCAGGAAAAAATCCTGAATTATTTTTTCTCTTTGTGCTGAAAGTGACAGTTTTATGATTGCGCAATGTCACGCAACCATGCACCGGCAAACGACTTTATTAAGTTATCCACTATTCCTGTGGATAACCTTGTGCATTAACTTTAGAAAACTCACGCTATCCTTGCAGATACGGGGCTTTCACTGACATTGTTGTAAAATCGGACTTTTATAATTTATCCACAAATAACAACAAGATAAATAAAATCAAGGGTCGTCCGGTGTGAAAAATAGCAATTGGTCAGAGGGGCACCGGATTTCAGCATAATTTAAAATTGCAAGTGCTTTTTTTTGGGGATAACTGTGTACGGCCAATAAAATTTTCCCCGGTTTTGCAAGCAAAAAATCACAAAATAACGGATTTTTTCTGCCGGGGGTTGAAGCTGGTTTTTTATCCAGTATCATAGTGACCCTATTCGCGCAGGGGGGTTCATGAGCAAATTATTTAAACTGCATTCTGACTTTAAACCGGCCGGTGACCAGCCGCAGGCCATTGCAAAACTGGTTGAAGGCCTGGAAGACGGTCTGGCGCATCAGACGTTGCTGGGGGTCACCGGCTCGGGGAAAACCTTCACTATTGCCAATGTTATCGCCACGCTGAACCGCCCGACGATGATCATGGCACCTAACAAAACCCTTGCCGCACAGCTTTACAGTGAGATTAAAGACTTCTTCCCCGAAAACGCGGTGGAGTATTTTGTCTCCTACTACGATTATTATCAGCCGGAAGCCTATGTGCCGAGTTCAGACACCTTTATTGAAAAGGATGCCTCGGTTAACGAACATATTGAGCAGATGCGGCTCTCCGCCACCAAAGCGCTGCTGGAACGGCGCGATGTCGTGGTGGTGGCCTCCGTTTCCGCTATCTACGGGCTGGGTGATCCGGACAGCTACCTGAAAATGATGCTGCACCTCACCGAAGGGATGATCATTGATCAGCGCTCGATTCTGCACCGGCTTTCTGATCTCCAGTACACCCGCAATGACCAGGCCTTTCAGCGCGGTACATTCCGTGTGCGCGGCGAAGTGGTGGATATTTTCCCGGCGGAATCGGATGATTACGCGTTGCGTGTGGAATTATTTGATGATGAGGTGGAACGCCTGTCGCTGTTTGATCCGCTGACCGGCCATATCCATTATCAGGTGCCGCGTTTTACCGTTTACCCGAAAACCCACTATGTGACCCCGCGTGAGCGAATCCTCGAAGCGATGGAAGGGATTAAAACGGAGCTGGCGGAGCGGCGCAAATTCCTGATCGACAATAACAAGCTGGTGGAGGAACAGCGCCTGGCCCAGCGTACTCAGTTTGATCTGGAAATGATGAATGAGCTGGGTTACTGCTCGGGTATTGAGAACTACTCGCGCTATCTCTCCGGACGCAAATCCGGCGAATCCCCGCCGACCCTGTTTGATTACCTGCCGGCAGATGGCCTGCTGGTGATCGATGAATCCCACGTTACCATTCCGCAAATCGGCGGGATGTACAAAGGCGACCGTTCGCGCAAAGAAACGTTGGTGGAATACGGCTTCCGTCTGCCGTCCGCACTGGATAACCGTCCGTTGCGTTTTGAGGAGTTTGAATCCCTCGCGCCGCAGAGCATTTATGTGTCTGCCACCCCGGGAAAATATGAGACGGAAAAATCCGGCTCTGATGTGGTTGAACAGGTTGTCCGGCCGACCGGGTTGCTTGATCCGGAAGTGGAAGTACGGCCGGTCACCACGCAGGTGGATGATCTGCTGTCTGAAATCCGTATCCGTGTACAGAAGAATGAGCGCGTGCTGGTTACCACACTGACCAAAAGAATGGCGGAAGATCTCACTGAATATCTGGAAGAGCACGGCGAACGGGTACGTTATCTGCACTCGGATATCGATACTGTGGAGCGGGTGGAAATTATCCGCGATCTGCGTCTCGGGGAGTTTGATGTGCTGGTGGGTATCAACCTGCTGCGTGAGGGGCTGGATATGCCGGAAGTGTCGCTGGTGGCCATCCTGGATGCGGATAAAGAAGGCTTCCTGCGTTCCGAACGCTCGCTGATCCAGACAATCGGCCGTGCTGCCCGTAACCTGCACGGCAAAGCGATTCTCTACGGTGATAAAATCACGGCCTCAATGGCAAGGGCGATTGAGGAAACTGAACGCCGCAGAGAGAAGCAGATGGCGTTTAACGAAGCACATGGCATTGTGCCGAAAGGACTGAATAAAAAGATTGGCGATATCCTGAAAATCGGCCAGCCGTCAGCGGGGACGAAAAACAAAGGCAAAGGAAAAACAGCCGCGAAAAGCAGCGATTATCAGCGTATGTCGCCGAAAGAACTGGAAGTTAAAATTCAGGAACTGGAAGCTCAGATGTACCGCCACGCTCAGGATCTGGAATTTGAACAGGCGGCAGCGGTACGGGATGAATTACAGGGGCTGCGTGAGCAGTTTATTGCCAACTCCTGATTGCGTCAGGGCAGCAGGCCGATCGTTTTATCCAGCGCACTCAGCAGCAGGCGGCGGTCATGGCGGTACGGTACATCCTGTGCTTCCAGTACCTCTCTGACAATCAGCCGGTCACTGAGATCGCCGGTATTGATATGCGGTGCGCACACCACCGCATCTATCCGTTTGCGGCCGATGCGTTTCTCAATCACGGCGATTTTTTCACTCAGACTGAGCGAAGCGGCCGCCGGGCTCAGTTCTTTGCCGAGATTTTCAATGTAGATCATCGGTGCCTGATTGAAATTAATGGCTTTGGTGAAATCAGGCAGCAGCATCAGCGGCATCAGGCTGGTAAAGAAACTGCCCGGTCCGATAATAATCAGCTCTGCGCGGCAGATGGCGTCCAGCGCCTCTTTAGTGGTTCTCACCGGCGGGGAAAGCTGTAACTCCTGCGGCGGACAGGTCAGTTGATCCACATTCACTTCGCCGTACACTTCATGGCCTTCGCTGTCGATAGCCATCAGATCCACCGGTGTTTCTGACATCGGGATTAATTTGGCTTTGACTTTCAGCATATTGCGGATCAGATTGATTGCATCCAGCGGGCGGACACTCATATGATCCAGCGCCTTGAGCATCAGATTACCCAGGTTATGTCCCGCCAGTTCGCCATTGCCGCTGAAACGGTATTCAAACATGGTCGAGGCAATCGACGGCTCCGTTATCATCTGGTTGAGACAGTTGCGCATATCGCCCCAGGCAATACCGCCCTCCGCCCGCCGGATCCGGCCGGTGGAGCCGCCGTTATCCGTGGTGGTGACCACGCCGGTCAGCCGCGATCCCAGACCGTTCAGGCAGGACATCACCCGTCCCAGCCCGTGGCCTCCGCCTAAAGCAACAACATGTTCCAGCGACGTGAGTGTGCGGTTTCCCATTGTGTTCATGCATTCCCTGAGTTTTCATATTTATTTGCGCGGTAATCTATCATAAAAACCAATTTTTCGCGTCACGATACTGAGATTTATCAAACTCCGGTCAATCATAAAGATAAATTATCTTTTTGCTGCGTACTTTTGCGCGTAATTCAGAGGTGACAGGTGCAGGAAAGTCATGGTATGAGTGGATGGGATGACTGAAAGCATTGCAAATAAACAGCAATAATAAAAATCAATAACCAGCAGGAAGAGGGTGACGAATGACCTGATCTATACTATTCCGGTGCCGGAAACCGGACGCCTGATCCTGAGCGCTCACCGCAGAGAAGATCACGCGGCAGTCACTGACATGTGGTCGGATAGCGCGGTAACGCATCATATTATGGCGGGACAGGTTTCCACGCCGTGCGACAGCCGGATGCGGATACTGGCGTATCTCGGGCGGTCGGGGTATGGTTACTGAGCGGTCAGGGAAAAAAGTACCGGAGAGTATATCGGCGATATCGGTTTTGCAGATTTTTACCGCGAAATGGAAAAGGACATCAGCCGCTATCCGGAAGCGGGCTGGGTGTTTGCGCCGCGGGCACATGGCAAGGGTTATGCAGGTGAGGCGCTGGGTGCGATTCTGACATGGCTGAAGGAGGTGCGCGGTATCAGCGAATGTGTGTGTATTATTGCCCCTGAGAATAAACCTTCCATCCGGCTGGCAGAGCGTCACGGATTCCGTCTGCGGGATACACTGACGATGAATCATAAATCCGTTATTTTCTATCACCTTACACTGGACTGGCCGGGCCGGATATACCTGTGTCAGATCAATAAACCGGTAAATAATTTTCCGGTCAAACCGCCGTATTTTCGGCAGTTTGGTATTTGTTATTTATCCGTTGCCATATAATTAATTTGCTAATTAATTGAAAAACTGTGTGAAATTTTCGTTATCCCGTATATCTGTTCTTTTTCCCTGAGGTCCGGTAACTCGTTGTATAATAAGATATATAGCGTATTTATCATGGTAATTCCGGCAGGGCAACGCTAGAATCAACTCACTTAGCGTGGTTATTAACAGCATTAATGACAACGATTAACTCCTAGCCTTCACACCTACGTTTCAGGTCAGAACCGGAAATAGGGTGAGCTGGCCGTGGCACTCATGAGTGTCACCAGGGTGCAGGATAGAAATGTCCGCATCTCCCGTATTTGGAAAGGTGTTATGACTGAACAACTGACAGATCCCTTTGCGCGCAAATTTTACTATCTGCGCCTCTCCGTGACGGACGTTTGCAATTTCCGTTGCAACTATTGTCTGCCTGATGGTTATAAACCAAACGGACACAAATCCTTTCTTTCTCTTGGTGAAATCCGCCGGGTGACCCGCGCATTCGCCCAACTGGGTACGGAAAAAGTCCGCCTCACCGGCGGTGAGCCGACCATGCGCCGCGATTTTACCGATATTGTTGCCGCTATCCGCGAAAATGAGAATATCCGCACTATTGCCGTAACCACCAACGGTTACCGCATGGCACGGGATATCAGCGACTGGCGCGCTGCCGGGCTGAGCGCCGTGAATGTCAGTGTTGACAGTCTCGACCCGCGTCAGTTTCATGCCATCACCGGGCAGGATAAATTCATGCAGGTGATGAACGGTATTGATGCCGCATTTGAAGCCGGTTTTGAGAAGGTGAAAGTGAATGTGGTGCTGATGAAGAATGTCAATGACATCCATCTGCCCGCGTTTCTGAACTGGATCAAAGACCGCCCGATCCAGCTGCGTTTTATCGAGCTGATGGAAACCGGTGACGGCAGTGATGTGTTCCGCCGTTTTCATATCTCCGGCAATGTTATCCGCGCCCGTCTGTTACAGGCAGGCTGGCAGCAGGTGGCGCGTGCCCGCAGTGACGGCCCGGCACAGGTGTTCAGTCATCCGGATTATCAGGGCGAAATCGGCCTGATCATGCCGTATGAAAAAGACTTCTGTCAGAGCTGTAACCGTCTGCGGGTGTCTGCGGTCGGTAACCTGCACTTGTGCCTGTTCGGTGAGCATGGGATCACACTGCGTGACCTGCTGGCGGAAGACGGACACGACGCCGAACTGAAAGCACGGCTTCAGCGGGCATTGCAGCATAAACGCGAAACCCATTTCCTCCATCAGGGGGACAGCGGTATTATCCCGAATTTATCCGTTATCGGCGGCTGATCCGCCGCGCATATCAGGAGTTTACATGTCTCAACTCACTCATATTAATGCGGCGGGCGAAGCCAACATGGTGGATGTGTCCGGAAAACAGGAAACTGTCCGTGAAGCGCGTGCCGAAGCTTTTATCACCATGGATGCTAATACGTTACAGATGATTATTGACGGCAATCACCACAAAGGCGATGTCTTTGCGACAGCCCGTATCGCCGGTATTCAGGCGGCCAAACGGACCTGGGATCTTATCCCGCTGTGTCATCCGCTGATGCTGAGCAAAGCGGAGGTTCAGCTGAGTGCCGAGCCGGACACTTCCCGCGTGCGTATTGAATCCTGCTGCCGCCTGACCGGTAAAACCGGGGTGGAAATGGAAGCCCTGACAGCGGCTTCGGTGGCTGCGCTGACTATCTATGATATGTGCAAAGCGGTGCAGAAGGATATGGTTATCGGCCCGGTGCGTTTACTGGAAAAAAGCGGCGGAAAATCAGGACATTTTAAGGCGGACGCATGATTAACGTACTGTTTTTCGCGCAGGTGCGCGAGCTGGTGAGTACGGATGAGCTCTCTCTGCCGTGTGACTATGCCACTGCGGAAGATTTGCGGGCTGCGCTGTGTGAGCGCGGTGATCGCTGGGCACTGGCGCTGGAATCAGGCAAACTGCTGTGTGCGGTGAATCAGTCTTTTGTACCGCTGTCTCATCCGCTGGCAGACGGCGACGAAGTCGCATTTTTCCCGCCGGTCACCGGAGGCTGAGTCATGAAGAATACCCGGATTGCTGTTCAGACGGATAATTTCAGTGTCGGTGAGGAATATCAGTGGCTGGCCGGTTGCGCGGATGACGGTGCGGTGGTCACGTTTACCGGTAAAGTCCGTAATCATAACCTGGGTGATAATGTGACCGCTCTGACGCTGGAACACTACCCTGGCATGACAGAAAAAGCACTGGCGGATATTGTCACACAGGCGCGCAAGCGCTGGGAATTGCAGCGGGTGACACTGGTTCACCGGGTCGGCAGTTTATATCCGAATGATGAGATTGTATTTGTCGGGGTCAGCGCCGCCCATCGCGGAATGGCATTTGAAGCCGCTGAATTTCTGATGGATTACTTAAAAACCCGCGCACCGTTCTGGAAAAAAGAAACGTTACCGGAAGGCGGCACCCGCTGGGTCGATGCCAGAGAAAGCGACCAAAAAGCCGCTGATCGCTGGTAATTTACCGCCAATCACAGCCAGTTCACCGGATTTTTTCCGGCGACTGCACATCAGGTTAAAAGTATTTCCTGTTTGTAAAGAAAAGGGTGTAATTCCTGACAGTTTGTCTGCTGGCAACACCCTTTTTATGTGATAATCTATAGGCCTTGGTCGTTTATCATCCGATAAACAATTTGATACAGATGAAAGGGTTATCCATCATGGACCGATTTCCTCGTTCTAACGGCTCGATAGTTTCACAGGCGGGCTCCGGTATTCAGGCTTATATGGCCCAGGTCTACGGCTGGATGGCATGCGGCCTGCTGCTGACGGCCTTCGTCGCCTGGTATTCGTCTAACTCAATGGCGATTATGAGCTTTGTTTTCTCCAGCAAAATCACCTTCTTCGGTCTGATTATTGCTCAGTTGGCACTGGTCTGGGTTATCTCCGGCATGGTTGAGCGCCTGAGTGCCTCCATGGCGACCGGGTTGTTTATGCTTTATTCCGCACTGACGGGGCTGACACTCGCCAGTATCTTTATCGTGTATACCGAAGCGTCTATCGTCAGCACCTTCTTTATCACGGCAGGGATGTTCGGTGCGCTGAGTATTTACGGCTATACCACCAAACGCAGCCTGTCCGGGATGGGTAATTTCCTGTTTATGGGGCTGATTGGTATTGTCATTGCGTCTCTGGTGAATATCTGGCTGAAAAGCGAAGGTATGACACTGATCATCACCTATATCGGTGTGATTGTATTTGCCGGCCTGACTGCGTATGACACTCAGAAACTGCGTAACCTGGGTGAGCAGATTGACAGTAATGATAAAGACACCATGCGCCGCTATGCGATCGTGGGTGCGCTGTCCCTGTACCTGGACTTCATCAACCTGTTCCTGATGCTGCTGCGCCTGCTGGGCGATCGCCGTTAATCACGGACAAAACAAAGTGTAAAAATGAAAGGCCGGTGAGAACCGGCCTTTTTACTTTTACGGCTCTGCATCCGCAACAATCTGTTCCAGTGTCCGGGCTGCCTGTCCGGCTTCCATCACATTGGTATTCTGCGGGGCTGCACTGACAATCAGTGCCTTCCGCAGCGCCCGGCTCATTGCCCTTGCGCGGGTTCCGGCATCACACCGCAGTCGTTCAAAGAAAACGTCACGGCTTTCCCTGTCAAAGAAGGTCCAGGCTATTACCAGATCACTGGCCGGGTCACCGGTACCAAGCTGGCCGAAGTCAATTACGGCGGTCAGACGGCCGTCAGCAGTGAGCAGATTGCCCGCACTGATATCACCGTGAACCCAGACAGGCGCAGTCATCCGCAGGGAGTGCAGGGCGTTTTCCCATATCCGCAGAAACAGCGGAACATAGGTTCGCTCTTTCAGGTTTGCCAGCGCCTGACGGGTTTCACTGTCATAAACCGCTAAATTACCGCCCCCGGTAAAAATTCTGCGCACCGGCTGCCGGGCAGCCTGTGGCATCAATACTCTGAAACTCCGTCAGAAAATCCGCGAGATCACGGGCAAAAACAGTTTTATCTGCCGGCGGGTGTGCCGCAATCGTTTCTTCCGGGATCCAGCGGTACACAGACCACGGAAGCGGAAAGCGGGCAGATGGCTGACCCGCGCCGCGCGGGACGGGGATCTGAACCCTCAGTCCTGTTACCAGGTGCGGCAGCCACTGCTGTTCTTTCAGTACCTGACCGGCATAATCCGGTGAGGATGGCAGACGGATCAGCATCTCTTCACCCAGGTGAAATGTCCGGTTATCCCAGCCGCTGGCAGCGACCGGTGTCACCGGCAGATGTGCCCACAGCGGGAATTGCTCCGCTATCAGCGCAGAAGCAAGGTGTGTATCAATATTCAAAGAAATAGCTTTCCTGTAAGATTATTAAGGAATACTATAGCAAAGTCAGGCAACCTATACAGAGATAATTATTTTTTATTGTTTTTATTTTATTTTATAGTTCTTCATCTTATTATTTCCTGATTTTATACACACAGATAGATTTTTTCCGGATTCTATACAATTATTTACTTCTTTTTCTGTATTCATTCTGAATAGGATGTAATCCCAATTATTCATATATTTTTGATATTTTTTATTTCCATAACCAGCGACAGCGATGACATGTTCTCTTGCTTTATCGATATCTTTATCTATGTTTCCCTCACCATTTAAAAATGCTGAAAATACAAAGTCACAGGCGGAAATCAATCTGTTTCTGCCGATGTGACAAGCTTTTTCATAGTAAGTTATAGCGTTCTTTTCATTTTTTTCTTTCCCGTAACCATGGGATAAAATAAAACCATAGTGGAATAAAGCAAGTGGGTTTTCAGGATCTGAAGAGAGTAACTCTTCCAGATAGTAAACAGCAGTATTACAATGTTCTGAAATACTCGTGTTATCACTTAATTGCTGTAGGTGGTAGCAGTTATTATAATAAAAAGAGAATAACGTATAACGACTTGTTAAATTACCACTTTCTGCTCTATTAATCAGAGAGGTCAGCTCATTTTTATTTTTTGGATAAGGGGCATATTCTGGTAATGCCGGGTCATAGCTTAGTTCAATTGGGTTGTATTCATATATGGTGATATTGTCAGTCCACTGATTTTCTGAGTAAGCACAGAGGCTGAAACCGGGCAATAATAGCAGGAATATTAATTTTTTATGCATTTTTTATCCGAATAGATATGGTGTGATTGTTGTGTCATGATTTATATCAGAGGTGAGTTCTGTAATATAAATATCGTCAGATAACGGAACTGTTTCTCTGTTGTGTATATGAAATAAAACATCGGTAATCTCTGATTTTTCGCCGTCATGCCAGTTAATGTCAGAGGTTAATTTATGAAAATTACCGCTGTCATCATAAAAGCAGGAAGGCCGTGTAGTTAATTCAACAGATACTATGCCTATACTTTCAAGAGAAAGCAGTTCATCTGACTGACTGATGCCGTCTGAATTTACATCCTGCCAGACTAACAATGCGGACCATGCAATATCATCCTGATTTATCAGATGATCATTATTACTATCTAAAACGGAAAGCGATGAGAATCCATCTCTGTTATTGATATGACTAGTGTATTCACCAAATAATTCTGTGCCATTATTTATAATACCATCTATATTACTTTCAGTTAATAAGTCATCTACAAATTGACCACAGTTATTAGTGAGTAAGTTATAGTTCGGTGGTTTACTTTTTCCTGTCTTATAATTATGCAGCACAGTAAAAATATTATTGAAGTCATTATGGAATTTAAAATTATCAGACGTTATAGATAGCGTGGACGCATTACGATAATAAATGTGATCATTGAATGATAAGTTATCACTGGCTGTTTTAAGGTTTTCTCCGGTACTTAAACCAACGGTAATAATATCATACTGTTTTGTAACGGGATTAATTCCCTTTATACCAATGAAAGTATGACCAAATGTGGAGTTGCTGACAAAATTTCCATTAATATCATGGATTTCACTACCCTGAGGAGCGACGAACAATGTTATTTCAGGTCGGCTTATTGCATTGTAATTAAATGGTTCTTGTATCTCACGGTGGATATTCATATCTTCTGTTTTGTAGACCTGATAGTGTTTAGTTTTTTTCATCCTGATATAATTATATTAATTTAAATTATTTTTCATTAATGTTTGTTGAGTGAGGTTGAATTGAATTCATTCATCATTAATGTAAATTAAAGAATTTAAAATTTTAATTTTAAAAGGATGATTTTTATTTTTTATAATGATCGTTATCGGGTTGAGCTAATATTGACCTTTTTTATAAAGATGTCAAAATAATCAATTATAATAATTTCAATTTTATTATTCACGCAATCTTGCGCCGGAACAGCGCATAGGCAGCCGAGCCGGTGGTGACCGCGATCACCAGCAGTGGCCAGAGACTCTGGCGGATAACACTGAAATCCGCATCTTTGAGGTAAATCTGTTTGGTGATTTCATTGAAATGGCGGATAGGATTGACCCAGGTAATATGTTGCAGCCAGACCGGCATATTCTCCACCGGGGCAATATAACCGGACAGCAGCACGGCGGGCATCATAAAGACAAACACGCCGATAAAGGCCTGCTGCTGGGTGGCGGAAAGGGCGGAGATTAACAGACCGAATCCGACCAGCGACAGCCCGTATACCATCATGGTGAAATAAAACAGGAGCAGTGAACCGGAGAAGGGGATACGGTAAGCAAAAATGCCGATTATCAGCACAATACTGGCCTGTACCGTGGCCACAATCAGTGCCGGTACCGCCTTACCGACAAAGATTTCACCGGTGGTCAGCGGGGAAACCAGTAACTGATCCAGTGTGCCCTGTTCCCGTTCACGGGCAACCGACAGCGAAGTGACAATCATCACGCCGATGGTGGTGATCAGCGCCACCAGGGACGGCACGATAAACCACTTGTAATCCAGGTTCGGGTTATACCAGTTGCGCACCACCAGTTCGCTGGTGACAGCCTGCGGCATCCGTTCCTGCTGATAATGCGCGGTGATCTGCTGAACATAATTGGCGGCAATTTGCGCGCTGTTGGAGTTCCGCCCGTCGAGCAGGATTTGCAACTGTGCCGGTTTCTGTCCGGCGAGCTGTGCACTGAAATTCTGCGGAAAATGTACCAGCAGCAGCGCTTTGCGGTTATCAATCACATCCTGTACTTCCTGCCGGTTCTGTATCAGCAGCACATCTGAAAAGGCACTGGCTTTGGCAAACTGCTGAGTCAGTTCAATAGATGCAGGACCTTTGTCTTCATCATAAATGGCAATAGTTGCGTTGGTGACTTCCAGCGTTGCTGCCAGCGGAAACAAAATCATCTGAAAAATCACCGGCACGATCAGAATTGTGCGGGTCTGCCGCTCGCGTAAGAGCAATTGCAGTTCTTTGATAATTAAGGTGAATATCCGGTGGAACATGAGCTTCTCCTTAATCGAGCCGGCGGCGGGTTTTCAGGGCGGTCAGGCCGATAAACACAATCGCAGACAGGATCAGCAACAGCAGATTGCTGATAATTACCGGCATAATATTACCTGCCAGAAACAGTGTTTGCAGGCTTTCCACAAAATAGCGCGCCGGGATCACATAGGTCACCACCTGTATCGCTACAGGCATACTGTCAATTTCAAATACAAAACCGGACAGCATAATCGCAGGCAGAAATGCGGCATTCAGTGAGATCATCGCGGCATTAAACTGATTACGGGTCACAGTGGAAATCAGCAGCCCCATACCGAGCGCGGTGGCGAGATAGAGTGAGGTCACCAGTGCCAGCAGCCACAGCGAGCCGTGATACGGCACATCCAGCACATACACGGTCACCACCATACACAGCACCATCACAAAACTGCCGAGCACCTGATACGGCAGCAGTTTGGAGAGCAGCAGCTCCGTTTTGGTCACCTGTGTGGAGAGCAGGGCTTCCATGGTGCCGCGCTCCCATTCCCGCGCCACCACCAGTGAGGTCAGTATAGCGCCTACCACGGTAATAATGATGCTGATAGCGCCCGGGATAATAAAATGCTGGCTGATGGCGGCAGGATTAAACCAGTAGCGCAGCCGGACATCAATAGGCGGCTCGCTGCTGATCCCCCGATCCTGTGCGCGTTGCTGCTGCCAGATTTGCCAGATGCCGCTGGCATAACCCTGTACAAAGTTGGCGGTATTAGGCTCACTACCGTCAGTAATCACCTGAATCTGTGCGATATCACCCTGACGGGCAAGGCGTTTGTCAAAATCAGCCGGGATCACCACAATACCGCGGATATGCCCCGCCTGGAGTTTATCAATTAATTCACGGCGGTTATCACTGAGGGTGGCATCGATAAACGGAGAGCCGGTAAAGGCATGGATCAGCTCCCGCGCCGGTTCACTCTGCTGATTAACCAGAATGCCGAGGCGCAGTTTTGATGAATCCAGGTTAATGCCGTAGCCGAAAATAAATAATAAAATCAGCGGGATAACAATTGCGATCAGAGCACTCGACGGGTCGCGGACAATCTGTTTACTCTCTTTGATGCACAGCGCCCGCAGGCGGCGCCATGAAAAACCGGAAGGTGCGGTCATGATGCGGCCTCCTGTGCGCTTTTTTTGTCATACTCCTCAACCAATCCGATAAAAGCATCTTCCATTGACGGGTCCGGATGTGAGTCATCCGCCACCGAGGCTTTCAGCTCATCAGGGGTTCCGGCGGCAATGATCTTGCCGTGATAGACCAGCCCGATGCGGTCACAATATTCCGCCTCATCCATAAAGTGAGTGGTCACCATCACTGTCACGCCTTTATCCACCATGCCGTTAATATGCAGCCAGAATTCGCGGCGGGTGAGCGGGTCGACGCCGGAAGTGGGTTCGTCGAGAAAGAGAATATCCGGCTCATGCATCAGGGCGCAGGCCAGCGCCAGCCGCTGTTTGAAACCGGGCGGTAAATCTTCGGTGGTCTGACGCAGAATCGGGGTGAAATTAAAGGCGTTCACCATATCATCGATTTTTTGCTGCTGTGCTTTGCCGCGCAGCCCGTAAGCGCCGGAGAAAAATTTCAGGTTCTGAGCGACAGTCAGATTACCGTAGAGGGAAAATTTCTGTGCCATATAACCCAGACGGCTGCGGGCTTTGGCAGAACTGGTTTTCAGATCCAGCCCCAGCACCAGGGCGCGGCCGCTGCCGGGGATCATCAGGCCGCACATCATTTTGAAAGTGGTGGATTTGCCCGCACCGTTCGGGCCGAGCAGGCCGAAAATTTCCCCGCGTTTTACCTGAAAATTCACATGATCCGTCGCGGCAAAATCACCGAATTTTTTGGTCAGACTGACCGCCTCAATCACAGTTTCATCCGGTGCCGCCGGGATCTGCGGCATAATCTGTGCCAGTTGCGAGCGGTGAGAGGGGCCGCCGCCGAGCAGATCAATAAACGCATCCTCAAAACGGGGTTTAGCGGGCAACAGTTCTTCATCAGGGCACTTGAGCGCACTGAGCAGGGGGCGGGTATCTGCCTGTGGTTTCACAATCAGCCGGACATAACACCCCTGAATAACACCGTCCGAAACCTGCGGCTGAATCAATGCATCCTGTAAGATGCGGCGGCGTTCACCGGGCGCGGCGGACAGCAGGAAAGAACGGCCTTCCATGGTTTCGGTCAGTTGTGCCGGTTTGCCTTCATAGAGCACTTTTCCCTGATTGAGCAGCAGCACATCGCGGCACTGTTCTGCTTCATCCAGATAGGAGGTGCTCCAGAGGATCAGCATGCCGTCATCGGCGAGGGAGTGCACCATCCGCCATAATTCACGGCGTGCGATAGGATCGACCCCCACACCCGGTTCGTCGAGCAGCAGCACCTGCGGTTGCCCGAGCAGCGTACAGGCCAGCCCGAGCTTCTGTTTCATGCCGCCTGAGAGTTTACCCGCCATGCGGCCGGTAAAGCGGGTCAGATCAGTAAAGGTCAGGAGGCGGTCAAAAACAGCCTGTTGTTCATGGTGCGGCAGGCCGCGCAGTTCGGCGTATAAACGAAGGTTTTCCATTACTGACAGATCTTCATACAGCCCGAATTTTTGTGGCATATAACCGAGTTGCGCACGCAGAGCAACACTGTCATGAACCGGATCATACCCGGCTACGCGGATCTCCCCGCTGTCCGGTTTCAGTAATCCGGCCAGCATGCGGATGAGGGTGGTTTTCCCTGCACCGTCAGGCCCGGCAAGCCCTGTCACGCCGCCGCCCTGAATCGTGGTGGTCAGCCGGTCAACCGCCGGATTATCAAGGCCGGGAAAGTGCTTTTCGACGGCGCTGAGGGAGATAGTGATGTCTGACATCGTCTCTCCTTACGGCTGCGGCTCTTCGGTATCAAAGCGGATGGTGACCGGCATCCCCTGACGCAGCAGCGGATCGGCATCAGTCACCACAATGCGCAGACGGTAGACCAGATCAGTCCGCAGCGCCGGTGTTTCAACGGATTTCGGGGTAAATTCGGCGGTCGGGGAGACAAAACCGACATGCCCGTGATACGGTTTTCCCGGGCGGCTGTCGGTTTCCAGTAATACTTTACGGCCGGGCTGTGCCTGCCCCAGCTCACTTTCGCTGACATACGCCCGTACCCACACCGGATTGGTCAGTGTCAGAGTAAACACGGTGCTGCCCGCCGGTAAAATGGTGCCGGGCTCAATGGCGCGGGTCAGGATGGTGCCTTCCGCCGGCGCGGTCAGCCGGGTATCTGCCAGATCAAGCTGCGCCTGCTCCACGGCAGCTTCGGCCTGCTTCAGTTGTCCGCGTGCTTCTGCAATTTCTTCTTTGCGGTAACCGTTTTCCAACTGGTTCAGTTTGTCCTGTGAGGCTTTCAGTGCCGCATCCGCCTGATTGCGCTGGTTACGGGCATTTTCCAGATCATTGGCGGAGATAGCCCGGCTCTTCATCAGCCCGGCCTGGCGCTGATAAAACTGACGGGCAAATTCCGCTGCGGCGGTATTACGGGCAACATCGGCTTTTGCCTGTGCGATTTCTTCCGGCCGGTAGCCGGTTTCCATAAGCAGTAATGCTGCCTGTGCGCTGTCCCGCATCCCTTCTGCTTTCAGCAGGGCGTGGCGGTATGATGCATCATCCAGCGTACCCAGCAGCTCTCCGGGCCGTACTGTTGCCCCTTCATCTGCATTCAGGGATTGCAGTTTGCCGCTGACACGAAAACCAAGATTTACCGTCCGGATATCCACATTACCATACAGCAGAGCTGGCCCGGACGGGCGTGACTCCCACCAGTACCATCCGCCGGCACCAGCCAGCAGAATCAGTATAATGATAAATATCCCGGCTTTTTTCATTGGTTTCATGAATTGATTCCTGGTGAGTTATCAGAGACAGCGGTGTATCAGTTCCGGTAATGCTGTTTTAATCCGCTGAGCAGCAGTCGGATATGTTCCCGCAGCACATTGTTGATCATGTCATACTCTTTCGGGCCGATATTATCCCAGCCGGTCTGGCGCAGCAGGTTTTCCCGTGCCAGGCGGAAAGACAAAATTTCACCCATCAGGGCGTGAGTATGGATCAGGGTATTAATATGTCCGTCCGGCAGCCCGGTATAACGGGCGACCAGTCTGGCCTGGCGGGTAAAAATGGCTGACAGCGCCTGTTCGTGAATAAGCGTGTATGCTTTGGTCGGTATCAACTGTTCGCGCGACATAATCCGGCTGATATTAATATTACTTTTCTTCAGCGCTAATTCATTATAGGCGAGAAAACTCAGCTCAATCAGCTGTAAACAGCGGGTTTCATCCTGTTCGCCGGAGGGGCCGGCCAGAAACAAATCAATTTCTTCAATGACAGGACGGAATTCATCACGGATAATGTCGGCAATATGCTGTGCAACGGCCAGATATAGTCCGTCTTTTGAGCCGAAATAATAAGCAATAGCTGCGATATTTTGATCCGCACGTTGTGCAATCTGGCGAGTAGTGGCACTATTTGGGCCGTTCAGTCCGAAAATCTCAATAGCGGCTTCCAGTAAAGCCAGTTTGGCTTGTTCGCCTCGCGGCGTATTAGTCGTATTGACTGACATGGCGTATATCCTTATGGGTGTGTCGGCATAAACGAGAGATCAATCATATGATTAACTGTATGCTCATCAGTATCTGTTGTAAATGAGCAGTAAGCAACGGATTGATCACAGACGTATTTTATCGATATTTCTTCCGGAGTGACGGATTAATTTTCGACATTCAATTATCAGCAGGCCCCGCAGACAACAGACCGGGGCGGAGTCTTAACAATTCATGAGTTTTTCATCATTACCATTATGCCCGGAAATTCAGAAGGCCGTCGCAGAGATGGGCTACGAACATCCGACCCCGATTCAGATGCAGGCCATTCCGCAGGTTCTCGCCGGACATGACTTATTAGCCAGCGCACAAACCGGTACAGGAAAAACCGCCGGTTTTACCTTACCTATCCTGCAATATTTACAGGATAATCCGCGCAAAGGCGGCGGGCGTCCGGTACGCGCGCTGATTCTTTCTCCGACCCGCGAACTGGCCGCTCAGATCGGCGAAAACGTCCGCGAGTACAGCCGTCATTTGCGGACCCGTTCGCTGGTGGTGTTCGGCGGGGTAAGCATCAACCCGCAGATGATGAAACTGCGCGGCGGCGTGGACATCCTGATTGCCACGCCGGGCCGTCTGCTGGATCTGGAACATCAGAATGCTGTGGATTTATCCAAAGTCGAAATTCTGGTGCTGGATGAAGCGGACCGTATGCTGGATATGGGCTTTATCCATGATATCCGCCGTGTTATCAAAAAATTACCGGTAAAACGTCAGAATTTGCTGTTTTCCGCGACATTCTCCAATGGTATCAAAACACTGGCGAATACCATTCTGAATAATCCGGTGACGGTGGAAGTTTCCCCGCGCAACAGTGCCTCGCAGCAGGTTACGCAGTTTGTTCACCTGGTGGATAAAAAACGCAAAGCCGAACTGCTGGCGCACCTGATTGGCCGCGATAACTGGGAGCAGGTACTGATTTTCACCCGCACCAAACACGGTGCTAACCGTCTGGCGGAATTCCTCAACGGCAGCGGTATTAAAGCGGCAGCTATTCACGGCAACAAATCCCAGGGCGCACGAACCCGCGCACTGGCAGATTTCAAAAGCGGCGCTATCCGTGCTCTGGTGGCGACCGATATCGCGGCCCGCGGTCTGGATATCGAACAGCTGCCGTATGTTGTGAACTATGAACTGCCGAATGTGGCGGAAGATTATGTCCACCGTATCGGCCGCACCGGGCGTGCGGATGCCACCGGTCTGGCGTTATCACTGGTATGTATCGATGAGCATGATTTATTACGCGACATTGAAAAACTGCTGAAAAAGTCAATCGAACGGATGGCTGAACCGGGCTACGATCCTGATCCGTCCATCAAAGCCGAACCTATCCGGAAACCAAAACAGGGCCGCGGCGGCAACGGCCGTTCCGGCGGCGGACATCAGGGCGGGCAGGGTCGCAGCGCCGAAGGCCGCGGTAACAGCGGTGGCGGCGACAAACGCCCGCCACGTCCGCGTCAGCACAAACCGCGTTCCGGTAACAGCGATTCCGGCAGCCCGTGGGGTAACCGGGGCAAATAACGGAACCGGCTCATGCGTGTCCTTTTAGCACCGATGCAGGGGGTCTTAGACCCCCTTGTCCGCCAACTGCTGACGGCGGTGAATGATTATGATCTCTGTATCACCGAGTTTGTCCGCGTGGTGGATATGCTGCTGCCGGAGAAACTGTTTTTCCGTCTCTGTCCTGAACTGGAACACGGCGGCCTGACTGAATCCGGCACGCCGGTGCGGATCCAGTTGCTGGGGCAGTTCCCGCAGTGGCTGGCGGAAAATGCGGCGCGGGCGGCTGAACTCGGTTCGCACGGTGTGGATCTCAACTGCGGCTGTCCGTCCAAAACAGTGAACGGCAGCGGCGGCGGGGCGACACTGCTGAAAGACCCGGAACTGATTTATCAGGGCACCAAAGCTATCCGTGAAGCGGTTCCGGCGCATCTGCCGGTGTCTGTGAAAGTGCGGCTCGGCTGGAGCAGCAATGCACATCAGTTTGAAATAGCTGATGCGGTAGCACAGGGCGGGGCAACAGAGATCACAGTACACGGGCGCACCAAAGAGGCGGGATATCGCGCGGATCTGATTGACTGGCCGGCGATCGCCGCTATCTGTCAGCGGCTCTCCATTCCGGTGATTGCCAACGGCGAGGTCCGGGACCGGCAGAGTGCTCAGCAATGTCTGGCCGTGACCGGGTGTGATGCAGTGATGCTCGGGCGCGGGGCGCTCAATGTGCCGAACCTGAGCCGGGTGATCAAACACAATGCGCCCTTTATGCCATGGCCGGATGTTGTGGCATTGCTGCATCGCTACACACAACTGGAAAAACAGGGTGATACCGGGCTGTACCATGTGGCGCGTATTAAACAGTGGTTCAGCTATCTGCATAAAGCCTATCCGCAGGAAGCGGATGAACTCTTTGCGGTGATCCGTCCGCTGAAAGACTCTGCATCGATTGCACAGGCGATTGCACAGGCGATTGCCCGGGCTCAGGGCGCATAAAATTTGCTTTTTTTGCCATATGACACTTTAATTGACAGGTGAGCCGGATTTTTTCTTAACCCGTTAATACAGCAGGAGGTAGTAATGAATTTTCTGTCCTGGATTATTTTTGGTTTGATTGCAGGTGTGCTGGCGAAGTGGATTATGCCCGGAACCTACAGTATCGGGATTATTATGACCATTATATTAGGGGTCGTCGGTGCTGTTGTCGGGGGTTATATCAGTGTTTTCTTCGGCAAAGGCCGGGTTGACGGGTTTAATTTCGGTAGTTTTGTGGTGGCGGTTATTGGTGCGATGGTGGTGCTGTTTCTCGCCGGGAAGTTTGCCGGCTGACAGCCGCATAACAGATTTAAAAATGCCGGAGCCGCTGACGCGCTCCGGCATTTTTTTATGGTTCGATCGGCAGGGAATCTGAACCGCCCCATTCCGCCCATGAACCGTCATACAGACGGACATTCTGGTGGCCGGTGAGTGTCAGAGCCAGCAGTAGCACAGCGGCGGTCATACCGGAACCGCAGGACACCACGAGGTATTTGCTTAAATCCACCCCGGCATCACGGAACACCTGCTGAATCTGAGCCGGGGATCTGAAGACCCCGTTTTCCACCAGGGTATTCCACGGCACATTGCAACTGCCCGGAATATGGCCGGAACGCACGCCGGGACGCGGATCCGGTGCCAGTGCCTGAAAACGGTCAGCGGAACGGGCATCGACAATCTGAATTTCCGGGTCAGTAATCGCCAGCAGCACATCATCTTTATTTACCGCATTATGACGCTGAAACTCCGGTACAAAGGTTTTTGCCTGCGGCAACGGGAGTTCGCCGCTTTCGGTGGCATAACCGGCACTGACCCAGGCGCTGAGTCCGCCCTGTAAAATACGCAGATTTTTCACACCGAAGGTTTTCAGTGTCCACCAGGCCCGCGGCGCGGAGAACAGGTTACCCTGATCATAAATAATCACCATGGTGTCATTATCAATCCCCAGTTCACCGGCGGCCTGTGCGAACACATCCGGTGACGGCAGCATATGCGGCAGCGGAGAGGAAAGATCAGCGACTTTATCCTGATCAAAATAGTGAGCGCCCGGTATATGGCGCTCAAGCCACAACTGATGGCAATCTGCGGGCTGAACGGGTGGTGCTTTGCTGACATCGAGCACGACAAGATTTTCGTCATTCAGGTGCGTGTGCAGCCAGTCTGCTGTCACAAAATAGTCTCGGTACATCGCAATAACCTCGTTAGCAGGACGCAGAGTATTACCGGGTTTCTCCGGTGGTCGTTTCCTGCGCCGTGGATGGAGTTTCAGGAGCAACCGAACGATTATACATATTCATTCCGGCAAGAAAAACGCCGCCGAGGGAGCCGAAAGCAAAAATAAAAATGAAAATAATCAATAATTTCTTCATAGATGTATTCTGGTCTTATCTGATGGAGCCTGTCTGCCGGATAAATCCGGGGCTATGTTGATTAATTGTAACAAACTATTGAAGTAACCGTATGCAGAAAATGAGCGGTAACGGCCCGGACATGCTGATTTTTTTTCTGTAGTGTGAAACAATAGCACCCTGTTTATTTATCCATAGGTTTTTCTGATGCCCCTTTCCGCGACCGTCAAACAACAAATCAGCGCCTGGTACAAAGCCCTGCCGGAGCAGATTGACGGCTTTGTTCCGCGTGCCCCGCAGCGGGAAATGATCGCGCAGGTTGCCCGGACGATGGCGGGTGATGAAGGGCGTCATCTGGTGATTGAAGCCCCGACCGGGGTGGGAAAAACCCTATCTTATCTGATCCCCGGCATTGCGGTGGCGCGGGAACAGCAAAAGCTGCTGGTGATCAGCACAGCCAATGTGGCGTTGCAGGATCAAATCTACAGCAAAGATTTGCCGCTGCTGGCAAAAATTATCCCTGACCTGCGTTTTACCGGGGCATTTGGGCGCGGCCGCTATGTTTGTCCGCGTAATATGGCCGTGATCGGTGCAGCGGAAGGCGAACAGATTGACCTGATGCTGCTGCCGGAAGATAAAGCGGATGTGGCAACAGCCTCTGAACGGGATACCGTGCGGCAGTTGCAGAATGATTTTACCTCTTTCGGCTGGGACGGCCTGCGGGATCATCACAAAACATCCATTCCGGACAGCCTGTGGCGCAAAATCAGCACCGATAAACTCAGTTGTCTCGGGCGCAACTGTCAGTATTACTCACGCTGTCCGTTTTTCCTGGCGCGGCGCGAAATTGAAAGTGTGGATGTGGTGGTTGCCAACCATGCGCTGGTGATGGCGGCAATGGAGAATGAATCTGTCCTGCCGGAAAGTAAAAAACTGCTGCTGGTGCTGGATGAAGGGCACCATATTGCTGATGTGGCCCGTGATTCTCTGGAAGTGGAAGGGGATATCACGCTGGTGTCTCTCCGGGCGCAACTGGATAACCTTTCCCGCTTTGTCACGCAGTATCTGCAACAATTCCGTCCGGTAAAACCGCCGAAACTGGCAGACAGCGCGCGTCTGCAAAAACACCTTGAAGCGATGTCGGATGTGTACCGGGATGTGGCGGTGTACACACAGGCGCTGCTGCCGGAGCAGGTGCCGGATCCGCACTATCTGTTTCCGCTCGGGGAATTGCCGGAGCCGCTGACCGCTGCCGCTCTGCAATTGTCAAAACAGACAGATGCTCTGCACAGTATGGTTGAGGGAATACTCAGTGACCTGAACGAGCAGACGGCAAAACAGGATATTGTCCGTCTGCACCGGGCTATTCTCACAGCCGGAAAATTCCTCGGTGCACTGGAAAACAGTGCCAAATTGTGGCGTCTGGCGGCGCTGCCGGAAATTTCACATGCGCCGGTCTCAAAATGGCTCAGCCGCCGTTATGAAAAAAATCAGTCTCATCTCTGGTTTCACTGCGCGGGGATCCGCGTCAGTGAACAGCTCGGGCATTTGTTATGGCGTAATGTGCCGAATATTGTGGTGACCTCGGCAACACTGCGGTCACTCAACAGTTTCAGCCGGTTACAGGAAATGACCGGACTGAGTGAAAAAGCGGATGACCGCTTTGTGGCGCTCGGTTCCCCGTTTGATCACTGCCGTCAGGGGCGTTTGGTTATCCCGAAAATGCATTATGAGCCGATACCGGCGGATGAAGCCGCACATATCGGGGAAATGGCTTGTTACTTCCGTTCACAACTGGCCTCCGGTGAACACCGTGGTATGCTGGTACTGTTTAACAGCCAGCGGGCGATGGATCTTTTTCTCACCCATGTGACAGATTTACGGCTGCAACTGCTGGTACAGGGGGATCAGCCCCGTTACCGGCTGGTGGAAACCCATTGTCAGCGGATACGGGACGGGCAGAACAGTGTGCTGATCGGTCTGCATTCTTTTGCAGAAGGACTTGATCTGAAAGGGGATTACCTGACTCAGGTGCATATCCATAAAATCGCGTTTCCGCCGGTCACTAACCCGGTGATTATCACGGAAAATGACTGGCTGAAATCCCTGAACCGCTATCCGTTTGAAATACAGAGCCTGCCGGGCGCTTCATTTACGCTGATCCAGCAGGTCGGACGGCTGATCCGCAGCCATCAGTGTCACGGTGATGTGGTGATTTATGACCAGCGCCTGCTGACCAAACGGTACGGCAGCAGGTTGCTTAATGCATTACCGGTCTTTCCGATTGTGCGGCCGGATATTGAACCGGAAAAATAACGCAAAATAAAATCGCGGTAACAGCTATTCTGCTGTGGCGGTAAAGGTTACATTACTACCGTAATCATTGATATTGCTGATAATCAGCCGGTCACCGTGTTTCACCGCTCTTTTTACCGCGATTTCTGAACGGCTTTTCGGTTGCAGCATAAATGATTTATGCAGTATTTGTTTTTTATCCGCCAGGGTTATTTCCGTAATGGTAATGTGATACGGTGAATTATTATTTACCTGTATTGTATGGCTGCCTGACTGAAATATGACCTGTTGTGTGGCCGTATTTCTGTCACTTAATCCGGCCGGGCGGTAAAATACTTTAAACCTGGAACGGACGGCCAGTTGTACGGAATCTTTATCTTTCACTGATGATGTTTTACTGATCGGCGGAATATCAAGAACATTCAGCCACCACAGGCTTTCTCTGTCTGCCGGAATACCGCTTTTATCCATCAGCCGGATGCGCAGTATCTGATTTGTCCCGGGGTTAATGCGGGAAACCGGCGGGGTCAGTTCAAATGGTGTGACAGGCAGTTTTGCGGGCAGCTCTTCAGAACCCCCGGGGTCAAGCCAGTACTGAACAAATGCCGGTGTGGCGGATTCGTTATTTATCCGGACAGTAATATCTTTTTCATTTTCCGGATAAATATAGCGGGTGCCGTTCGTACTGATACCATCAGCGAAAGAAAAGGCACTGATAAAATACACGATTAATAACAGATATGACTTCATTCTATTTCCCCGTTGTGCGAAAAGAAATATATAAAAAGTATTATTACTGAGATAATTATCTTATATAATTACGTATTAACACATTCCTTTTATCTTATTTAATTTTATGCGTTTTTTTTGTTTTTGAAATACGTATTTTTTCGCGGTTTTGTTTATTACGGAGTTAAGGTGGGAATTATTGATAATATGAAGGTATAGATTCATTGGAATAGTTTATACAAAATACAGTAAAGCAGGTACTAGTCTTACTGATTTGTTGACATGGTATCATCTCCGGAAACTTCTGCGTTACAAATCACTTGTAACAAATTCAAAAAATTATCTTGCGTATAATTACTGATATTATTTTTCAGTTCCATGTTGATTCTCCTCTGTGAATAATAATATGACGAATACACTCACTCTCTCAATTATTGTGTACGAACACCCGCAGCTCATGCGTATAGCTATTATTGTCACTATTGCTATCATGGTGGCTACCAAATTTATCCGGGTCATAATGATGAATATTTCTTCCGTCCGGTAGTTGTGTTGTTCCCCAACCATTACCGTCTCCGCCACTCATCGTAAATTTCCTTTTGGGTTTTAGATTTTCCAAAAAAACCGTGTTTTTACACGGCTCCTGGTGGTGAAAATTCCACAACCCAAAATATCAAAACATACCATGGTAATAATTTTTAAATAAAATCAATAAATTGTGTTTTTTTGAAAAAGGCAGGCATTATGATAACGGACTCGTTATCACGAGAATCAACGGAATGGTTTTTCTGTATGTACAGAGGCGGCTCTTCGTTCTGACGAAACCAATAAGCAAAAAAACCGCCCGGAGGCGGTATAAAGGGTAGGATTGACTCACAAGGTCTACTGTTTTTATTGTCTGCGACACATACTCACACATGAGATGTTTATTTCAGCACCGTAACCCGCCGGCTGTGGTGCCGTATTTCTGACGATTATTCAATATTGGCTTCGATGAACCACAGGTACTGGTCGAGGTCGCGGGAGGCGGCAGTAAACATATCTGCGGTATTTTCATCTTCAACGCGGCTGACGGCACGGCGGATATCATTGGCGACGATGGCATAACGGTCGGCCAGTGCTTTCAGGTGATCCTGCACACTGTGGATATCGGTCGGATAGGCCGGTAAATTGGCAGCCTGACTTATAGCCTGTGATGTACCGAGTGCCACACCGCCGAGCTGAACAGCACGTTCGGCAAAGGTATCTAGGTGGCTGTTCAGGCTGTCGCGGAAGCCGTCCAGCATTTCATGTACAGCAATGAAATTACGGCCGCGCAGATTCCAGTGCGCCTGTTTGGTCATCAGAGACAGGTCGATAAACTGAAGCACCTGATGATTCAGTTCATCAATGGTTTCCTGCTTAATATCATCAGTGACATTGTTACGGGTGTACACTAAGTGAGAAGCTGTGGTTTTCACTAATTTCGCGGTGCTCATTATTGTTCCCCTTATTTATTCCGTTAAACATCGTTGTTTCGATGGGGTTACTATAGGGCAACGCAGGGAATAGTTAAATTCGATTAGATCTATAGAATTGATAGGCGAACCGGCACAAGGCCGGTTTCAGTATGGCGGGTTACTCAACAGTTTTGATTTTTGACTTTGGTTTGATTGTCAGTGCTGCGCCTATTGAGGCGATCACAATGCAGCTCAGTGCCAGCCATTGTGTGAATAACAGATGTTCGCTCAGGAAAATAATACCGACCATTGCACCAATTACCGGCTCAAGACTCATCAGTATGCCGAATGTCCGCGTCGGCAGGCGGGTCAGGGCCACCATCTCCAGCGAGTACGGAAAGGCTGTTGATAAGATGGCTACTGCCACGCCGATCGGCAGTACTTCCGGACTGAACATCACACGGAGATCACTGTGGAATGCCCCGACAGGGAAGAAAATCAGTGCGGCGATAAGTGACCCGACTGAAACCGTGGCCGCGCCGTAAAAACGTCCGGCCCGCTGGCCGAAAATAATATAGAGCGCCCAGCCCGCACCGGCACCCAGCGCATACAGCATCCCGATCGGATCCAACTGCTCAGGATTCCCGATCTGTTCACCGAGCGGCAGCAGAAAGGCCAGGCCGGCGATCACCAGAATAATCCAGAGATAATCCGTTATTTTCCGTGCGCCGAACATGGCCACTGCCAGCGGCCCGGTAAACTCCAGGGCTACTGCGATCCCGAGCGGGATGGTGGCCAGCGCCAGATAGAACAGATAGTTCATCGCCCCGAGCGAGAGGCCGTATCCCAGCATCGGCAGCAGTGATGCCCGGGTAAAACGCAGCCGCCAGGGCTTAAAAATAACCAGCAGAATAGCCGTACCCAGCAGCAGGCGCAGAGCCGTCACCCCGGGGGCACCGATAACCGGAAACAGGGTTTTCGCCAGAGAGGCGCCGCTCTGAATAGAGATCATCGACAGCAGCAATAAGCCGATCGGTAACCACGGAAAACCACTTTGCTGACGGGGAAACGCAGACATGAAGAACCTCGGGAGCAACAAAAATGCGGTGAGACAATTAGTTATGTGGAATTACATGCAAAAGGCAGAACTCGTTATGCAATCTTAGCGGGGCTGATGACGGATAGCAATTACTGATTTAAAAGGATATTAATCCGCTGATAAGCGTTGCGGGATAACATAGTAAAATCTGACGAGTGCTATCTTCAGAGCGCTTGCGTATACTGGCTCCCGGATTTTCATTTCATAACAGTAAGGACAGGGCAGATATGCGGGATATTAAACGAATAGCAGTCTATTGCGGATCAGCAGCGGGTGCGTCAGAGATTTACCGCCTTGAGGCCGTAAAATTTGCCCGGATTCTGGTTGAGCAGGGAATAACCCTGGTTTACGGCGGTGCCAGTGTGGGGATCATGGGAACGGTGGCGGATACCGTGCTCTGTGAAGGCGGACAGGCTATTGGTGTGATCCCTGCATTACTGGAAGGGCGTGAGATTGCCCATAAAAATCTGACCGAGCTCCATCGTGTCAGTACCATGCATGAACGCAAAAGCAAAATGATTGAACTGGCGGACGGCTTTGTCGCCCTGCCGGGCGGCTTCGGCACACTGGAAGAGTTTGCGGAAGTCTTTACCTGGAGTCAGATCGGATTGCATCAGAAGCCGGTCGGGCTGATGAATATCAATAATTATTATGACCCGCTGCTGTCACTGATCAATAAAATGACCGATGAGCAGTTTATGCAGGAAAAATACCGTCATATGGCGATAGCCGAAACCGATGGTAACGCGCTTATCCGACGTTTTCGTGACTATGAGGCGCCTGCGGTCAAAACCTACGATTAACCGGGGAACACAATGATAATCCGTTCCGCAACACCGAATGATACCGATCGTATTGCTGAGCTTTATCAGTAGTTATTTGTACTGATGGCGGAATATCAGCCTGGTCGCCGGCGTCCGGCGGAGCAGGATCGCGGATTTATCGAAAATGCTGTGACGGATGAGAAATGTTGTCTGCTGGTCGCGGAAACAGAAGGTTATCAGCCGGTGATCCATACTCTGGCGATTAAGCACTGAGATAAAAAACCTCATCGCCGGATGAGGTTTTTGTTTTTCCGGACTGCCGGGTTGCCGTCAGTTTGTCAGATGGACGGTTTTACCGCCGACAATGGTACGCAGCACTTTCACATTGGCGATATCATCCGCCGGGATCTGAAACACATTGCGATCCAGCACAATCATATCCGCCAGTTTGCCCGGTTCCAGTGAGCCGAGAATATCTTCCCGGTGCTGGGCATAAGCAGAATCAATGGTGGCGGCACGCAGTACTTCCGTGATGGTCAGGTCGCGGTCGGTGTCCAGACGCTGTGCCGGCTGGCCGTTGACCGGGTGACCACGACGGGTGGCTGCCACTTTCAGATCATACCATTCATCAAAATCATCAATCGGCCAGTCGCTGCCGAACGCGACCACCGCACCGGCATCAATAAACTTGCCGATAGGCTCCAGTTGCTGATAACGGGTTTCGCCGATCATATTGCGTGTGAATTCTGCCAGCTCTGCCGTCGGAGCCGCCCACTGAAAAGAGAGACAGGCGATTGTGCCGAGTCTGGCAAAACGCGCATAATCTTTGGCATCCACCAGCTCATTGTGGGCCAGTCCCGGACGGATATCTTTGCCCGGATACGCAGCACGCATTTTTTCGATGCCGTTGAGCACCATATCAATCGCGCCTTCACCGACGGTGTGCAGATGCGGATCATAACCTGCTGCCGCAATGCGTTCGAGCAGGGCATCAATCACTTCTGAAGTGAAGTAGAGATCGCCGTAATTTTCCGTCTCACGCCAGTCCGGTTGTGCCGGAGTACCGTGATTGATCCGGTACGGCTTCAGCAGGGATGCGGTCATGGTCGGGAACTGAAGCACACCATCGACAAACATTTTGATATTTTTCACCGCGATACCCGGCTCAGGGCCCCATTCCGGCTGATGATAGCGCTCCGCAAAGGCGACCGCGTTTTTCACTGCCTGAGGGACTGATGCCACATCCGGTGCATCATCCGGGGTGATTTCACGGGCGGCCTGAATTCGCAGTGTCAGTTCACCCTGTTCCTGCAATGCACGAAACGCATCCAGCTGTAATTCCGCCACGCGGGCATCCATTACCATGGTAACGCCCTGCTCATTGAGGACTTTCTGTACCAGACGGGCAACATCCGCTGCGCGATCGGCCTGAATGGACGGAATACTGTCCGCCGCACGCATCGCCGGGGCATCCTCAAGAATACCGTTCAGCTCACCATTGGCGTGTTTGCCGATTTTACCGTCGCTTGGTGCCGGAGTCTCTTTGGTGATGCCAAACAGCTCCAGCGCACGGCTGTTGGCGAGCAGGGTGTGGCAGTCATTGGAGAACAGCACGACAGGGCGGCGGGTATTGAGCTTGTCCATATCTTCGCGGTACATGTCAATACCGGACGGTAACATGCCCTGACGCAGCCAGGCGGTCACTTTCAGCCAGTCGTTTTCGCCGGTGCGCGGATCATTATCCAGATGCGCCTGCACACGGGCGAGGATCTCATCAATGGTCAGGGATTCATAATTCAGATGGCAGCCGAACAACTGGATACCGCCCCAGAACGGGTGCATATGACCATCAATAATACCCGGCATCATCATTTTGCCGTCAAGGTCGATAAACTGCGTATGCTCACCACGGAATGCTGCCATGTCATCATTATCACCACAGGCAAGAATACGGCCGTCAGCAACAGCAATGGCCCCGGCGACGCGGTTTTCCGCATCCGCAGTATAGATATAACCGTTGTGATAAATAATATCAGCGGCAGTCATTTTCATTATGCTCTCCAATCTTCATCAACAGAGTTAATTGATAATTAAGTGAGTTTCTTCTTCTGTGATTGACGGCGGATGGCGGGTAAAGAACCTGGTGATCACACCGAGGTACACCACACCGGCCCCCAGCCAGATCAGGCCGACAGTCAGTGCCCGGGCATCCAGGCTGGTCCACAGCCACAGGGTCAGCAGCACCCCGGTTGCCGGTACCACCAGACAGCGCAGGATGACGGCGGCGGTCAGCGGCTCCTGTCTGTCAATGATAAAGTGTTTGATAACACACAGGTTTACAAAGGTAAATGCGATCAGTGCGCCGAAGCTTATCATGGATGCCACCAGGCTCAGGGAGAGTACCAGCGCCATCAGTGAGGCGAAGGCGACAAACACGATCGACAGTACAGGCGTGTTGAATCTGGCATGCAGGCGGGCAAACACAGAGCGCGGCAGCACCCCTTCCCGGCCCATGGCATAGAAAATCCGCACAATACTGGCCTGGGATGTCATCGCGGAGGCAAACACGCCGATCACATAGGCCGTGATAAAGGAGGAGGCCATCAGTGCACCGCCGACTTTCTCCATCACCTGAATACTGGCGATATCGGTGTTCGGCAGGAAATCACGCCAGGCCGGATAGCTCAGGTGTGCGCCGTAAGAGATAACGATAAATAATGTACCGGCGATAAACACGGTATAGAGAATTGCTTTCGGCAGCGCACGTTTGGCATCTTTGGTTTCTTCCGCCATGGTGGAGATGGCATCAAACCCGAGAAACGCCAGGCACAGCACCGCTGCACCGGCAAACAGCCCGGACACCTGATCTGACATCACTGTCAGCGGGGCGAGCAGCGTCTCTTTATCCGGCGTGAATGCAGAGCTGAAGCTGAGATACAGGAACAGTGCGATAAATATCAGCTGCATCACAATGATCAGCATATTCATCGACGTGACCAGTTTGATCCCGAGGATGTTCAGCAGGGAAACAATCACAATCGTGGAGACAATAATCAGCTCCATCGGCACCGACGGCAGGGCTTCATGCACAAAAATACCGATGGCGATATAGTTGATAATCGGCAAAAACAGATAATCCAGCAATTGCGCCCAGCCGACCAGAAATCCGGTATTCCCGCCGAAGATTTTCTGGACATAAGAATACGCAGAGCCGGCCAGCGGCAGTGTGCTGGTCATTTTACAATAGCTGAGTGCGGTAAACAGGACGGCTGTCAGAGTAATAATATAAGCAACCGGTAAATGACCTTCACTGAGGACGGTGACCTGTCCGTAAGTCGTGAAGATACCAAGGGGCACCATATAGGCGAGCCCGAAGAAAACCAACGCGGGGGTATTTAATACGCGTTTCATCTGCACAGTATTCTGTTGCATTTTTACAGCCCTTCCCAATAGCCTGAAACATGCCGCGGATATCGCATCCGGGCACAATACATATTTCCGGCCGTCAGCGGATGACGGTCAGTCTGCATTTATTTTCAATAAACCTCGCACCTTGCATATGCATCGTGCGCACTTTACTGAAACGTCAGTGATAAACGGGCCATCACCACACGCTGGGGTAAATGCAGGCGGCGTACAATATATGAGTTATCTGTATTTGGCAATAAAAGTTGAACAGGATAAGCACAATGAATATAGCGTATTTTGCCGGAAATTCCGCAAAACGATGACAAAAAACGGGGGAGAACCGATAAATAAAGATAAAGTGACAGCGTGCCCGGAAAGGGAATATAAAAAATAACAGAACTCATACAGGAATATCCGTAAAAATAAACGGTGTTCCGGGAGGAAAATAATATTTACAAAGATTCAGTATTATTTACCGGCAGTAACGTAATTCTTATTGCTACATAATGTGATGGTTATAATTAAATTTTAATAAATTGATTTATATATATTTTTTGTTTGTTTTTGCATCTGTGATACTGGCTTTAATCATTTTGTGTTCATTCTCTGATGGCTGATATTACCTTTCCGGCGAATAATAACGGAGGCCGTAATCAGAAATAATCTTTCGGCGTTTTCTTCCTGTTGTTGCCGTCAGAACGATTTTTGGCCGGGATATTAACGATGCGTTAATTCTCTTTAAGTGAGAACGAAATCGTTTGCTTTTGTTTTTTACGGCTATAGAATTCGTCAGATTTTTTTGGCCTGAGAAAAGCAACAGGAGGCAATTGTGTCCGGGGATAAAAATTACAGTCATGGGCCTGTGCCCATAACCGCGCGGAAAGGCGGGCTGGCATTAACCTTTGTAATGCTGGGATTAACCTTCTTTTCCGCCAGTATGTGGACCGGAGGTGCTCTCGGTACCGGCCTCAGTTTTAATGATTTCTTCCTCGCAGTTCTTATCGGTAATCTTCTTCTTGGTGTCTACACCGCTTTTCTTGGTTTCATTGGTTCCAAAACCGGCTTAACAACTCACCTTCTCGCGCGTTACTCCTTCGGTATTAAAGGCTCCTGGCTCCCTTCATTCTTACTCGGCGGCACACAAGTCGGCTGGTTCGGTGTCGGTGTGGCGATGTTTGCCATTCCGGTCGGTAAAGCGACAGGCTGGGATATCAACTGGCTGATCGGCATCTCCGGGGTGCTGATGACCATTACCGTTTTCTTCGGGATTTCCGCGCTGACCGTGCTCTCGGTGATTGCGGTTCCGGCAATTGCTATTCTCGGCAGCTACTCAGTTTACCTTGCGGTAAGCGGCATGGGCGGCATGAGCGCACTGCGTGATGTGATTCCGGCACAGCCGATTGATTTTAATCTGGCGCTCGCGATGGTAGTCGGGTCGTTTGTCAGTGCAGGTACATTGACGGCGGATTTTGTCCGCTTCGGCCGCAAACCGAAAATTGCCGTGCTGGTGGCGATTATCGCCTTCTTCCTCGGTAACTCGCTGATGTTTATTTTTGGTGCAGCCGGGGCGGCATCACTCGGTATGGCGGATATCTCTGATGTGATGATTGCCCAGGGATTGTTATTACCGGCGATTATTGTTCTCGGACTGAATATCTGGACCACCAATGATAACGCGCTCTATGCGTCCGGCCTGGGATTCGCCAATATCACCGGGCTTTCCAGCAAAACCTTATCCATTGTTAACGGGCTTATCGGCACACTGTGCGCCCTGTGGCTCTACAATAATTTTGTCGGCTGGCTGACCTTCTTATCTGCCGCCATTCCTCCAATCGGAGGCATTATCATCGCGGATTACCTGATGTATCGTCACCGCTATGAAACCTTTGACCGCAGCAAAATGCGTGATGTGAATGTCAGCGCGCTGCTGGCTGTGGCGGCAGGCGTGATTGCCGGGCACTGGCTGCCGGGGATTGTGCCGGTGAACGCAGTTCTCGGCGGGGCATTAAGCTATGCTGTCCTCAATCCGTTACTTAACCGTCGTCGCACAACCAATCCGGAGATGACCCGTGCTTAATCAAACCGTAAAACATATTCATCATGCCCGTTTGCCGGAGCGTGATGGCCTGTGGCGTATCGACATTGATAATCAGCGTATTACCGCAATTGTGCCGCAGCCTGCCGGTGAAGTACTGCCGGAGAGCCTGGACGCCGAAGGCGGCCTGGTCACCGCGCCGTTCGTTGAGCCGCATATTCACCTCGATACCACCCAGACCGCCGGGGAACCGGCCTGGAACCAGTCCGGCACCTTATTTGAAGGGATTGAACGCTGGGCGGAGCGTAAAGCGCTGCTGACGCACGATGATGTAAAAACCCGTGCATGGCAGACGCTGAAATGGCAGATTGCCAACGGTATTCAGCATGTCCGCACGCATGTTGATGTTTCCGATGCCACACTGACCGCACTGAAAGCGATGCTGGAAGTGAAGCAGGAAGTCGCGCCGTGGGTGGATTTACAGATCGTTGCGTTCCCGCAGGAAGGGATTATGTCCTATCCGGACGGCGAGGCACTGCTGGAAGAGGCCCTGCGTCTGGGCGCGGATGTGGCCGGTGCTATCCCGCACTTTGAATTTACCCGCGAATACGGTGTGGAATCCCTGCATAAAACTTTTGCGCTGGCACAGAAATATGATCGCCTGATCGACGTGCATTGTGATGAAATCGACGATGAACAGTCCCGTTTCGTGGAAACTGTTGCCGCGCTGGCGCACCGTGAGGGAATGGGCGCACGCGTTACTGCCAGCCACACCACGGCGATGCACTCTTATAACGGGGCTTACACGTCACGTCTGTTCCGTCTGCTGAAGATGTCCGGCATCAATTTTGTGGCGAATCCGCTGGTGAACATTCACTTGCAGGGGCGCTTTGATACTTATCCGAAGCGCCGCGGGATCACCCGTGTCAAAGAGATGCTGGCGGCGGATATAAATGTCTGCTTCGGTCACGATGATGTATTCGACCCGTGGTATCCGCTGGGAACCGCCAATATGCTCCAGGTGCTGCATATGGGGCTGCATGTCTGCCAGCTGATGGGATATGGTCAGATTAATGACGGGCTGAAACTGATTACGGAATACAGTGCGCGTACTCTGAATTTACAGGATTACGGCGTGGCGGAAGGCAAACGTGCCAGCCTGCTGATCCTGCCGGCTGAAAACGGGTTTGATGCCGTCCGCCGTCAGGTGCCGGTGCGTTATTCTGTCCGTGATGGCCGTGTGATCGCAGAAACACAGCCTGCGGTCACACAGATCTATATGGATAAACCGGAGACTATCCGTTACAGCCGCACACCTCGCACAGAGGATCAGGCTTAAGGTTAATGGTGCGGAATTGCATGCGCATAGCATCAAACAGCACCACTTTTCCGCTGCTCACCTGCCCGTAGCCGGTGAGCAGTTTGATACACTCCATCGCCTCCAGGGTGCCGATGGTACCGACCAGCGGTGCCATCACACCCGCTTCCACACAGGTCAGACTGTTCTCCCCGAATAACCGGCTCAGGCAGCGGTAACAGGGTTCCCCCGCCTGCCAGGTAAAGACGGAAATCTGTCCTTCCATGCGGATAGCGGCACCGGACACCAGCGGGATCTTCAGCTGATGACATGCGCGGTTAAGCTGTTCGCGGGCGGCCACATTATCGGTACAGTCCAGCATCACATGATGAGATTGGATCAGAGCGGCCAGCTCATCATCATTCAGTTGTTTTGTGACAGTTTTTGTATGGCAATGCGGATTGACCGCTTTCAGCGCAATCGCAGCGGATTCTGTTTTTGCCATCCCGATACGGGCATCGGTATGCAGGATCTGACGCTGAAGATTGGAGAGGGAAACCGTATCAAAATCCAGCAGAGTGAGATGACCAACCCCTGCCGCAGCCAGATATTGCGCCGCAGCACACCCCAGTCCGCCGAGGCCGGTGATTAGTACCCGTCCGGCTTTCAGTGCTTCCTGACCATCAAAATCAAAACCCCGCAGCACTATCTGGCGGTTATAACGCAGCGCTTCCTCATTACTGAGTTCAATATGTCCGGATTCAGTCGCCATCAGTCATTCTTCAGTAAATGATTAAAAAATTCGATTTCAACCGTTTCACCGGCTGCGACCGCACCGCGCTCGCGCTCCAGCACAATAAAGCAGTTGGCGAGGCTGAATGAACTGAAAATATGTGAACCCTGATCGCCGGTGGTTTTTACGACCATCTGACCCTGTTCATTCACCCCGGCGATACCGCGCTGGAAATCCAGACGACCGGCGGATTTTTTCAGCGGGGTGGTGGTCACGGCTTTGAACCGCATCGGCGGCTGCCACTGACTGAATCCGGACAAACGGGTGATCAGCGGCTGAACCAGTTCATAGAAAGTAACGGTGGTTGAGACCGGGTTACCCGGCAGGCCGCAGAACCAGGCGTTATTCAGTTTACCGAAAGCAAACGGCTTGCCCGGTTTGATCGCCAGTTTCCAGAAATTAATTTTGCCGATCTCATCGAGAATTTGTTTGGTGTAATCCGCTTCCCCGACAGAGACGCCGCCGCTGCTGATCACCAGATCAGCCTGAGCATCAGCTTGTTCAAAGGTGGCGCGCAGAATGTCCGGATTATCCGGGATCACACCGAGGTCAATCACATCACAGCCGAGTTTTTCCAGCATCAGACGAACCGCAAACCGGTTGGTATCATAAATCTGTCCGTCTCCCAGCGGCTGGCCGACAGCCTGTAACTCATCACCGGTGGAGAACACCGCAACCTTCAGTTTGCGTACTACGGACAACTCCGCCAGTCCCAGGGAGGCGATCAGCGGCAACTGGGCGGCAGCCAGTTTGGTGCCTGCCGGTAAGACTTCACTGTGCTGTGCGATATCCTCGCCGACCCGGCGGATATTCTGTCCGGCGGTAATTCCGGCGGTAAAGGTAATACCGGTATCCGATACCTCCGCTTCTTCCTGCATCACCACGGTATCCACACCCGCCGGTACCGGTGCGCCGGTCATAATACGGATACACTGTCCGGCCGGTAATGCTCCTTTAAACGGCACGCCTGCCAGTGCGCGGCCGGCAACCGACAGCGGGTTTTTTCCGTCCCAATCCGACAGGCGCACCCCGTAACCATCCATTGCGGAATTATCAAATGGCGGTACATTGATAGGCGAAATAACAGGGGCGGCAGTGATCCGCCCGGCGGCATCCGTCAGCGCGATAGTTTCAGTACCGGTGATCGCGGCCGGGGTCGCGAGCAGCTTATCCAGTGCTTCCTGTAAAGAGATTAACGAAGAGGTGTAACTTTCTGTCGGATTAGCCATGATGCTGTTTCACTCCCGGAGCCCGCAGGGCGCAGATAAAACGGATAATAAAGAGGAGGGCATTATGGCAGACTTACTGCACAAGTTGAATGATGTGGCACAAAAGCGTGAGTAACAGATATGATTCCGGAAGTCACCATTGCATTTTAAAGACTTCTTTTGGTATAACGACGTTACAAATACGACGTTACAAATTATTAACATTTCATATTTTATATGACGACATCTCATTCCGGCCGTCAGACAACGGCGCTTCATAATACAATCAGTGTATTTCTGGCCGGCGGCGGCACTGTGGGTGGTCTTTGCTGCGCTGATTATGGGTGGTTTGCTGGTGTGCCGTGATCGCAGTGATGTAAAAGAATAATTATCTCAGGAATAACAGGATTGTTATTTATTAATCCTGTTATCTTTATTATTAATTAAAAATAAAAAACAGACAATTAAAAAAACGGGTTTGTAACTTAGTCTGTTTATGCTTTATTTAATTTTCAGGGCATAAAGTCATCATTATGAAAAATAACAGAGTAAGTCATTCCTGATGAGAAAGAACAATATTATTCAGAAGACAATCAATGATCTGAAAGATATACGATTGCTATCCATGAATATCAGTATGGCGCTGACATCTCTGATGGTAACACATTTGTCATTGAGGATTGTCAGACCGGACAATGTCATGACAGATGTCTTTCTCACGCCTGTTATTTATTTGGGATTTTATGTTCTGATAAAAAAGACACTATACTTCATATTTGAATAATTGAGAGGTTGATCATGAAAGAATTAAATCAGGAACAATTGTTGTCTGTTTCAGGTGCCGGGTTTATCTCCGCCAAAACGATTTTTGCTTTTGCCTGTATTACATTTGATATCAGCGCCGCGATTATTTCAGATATTGCCCGTGGCAGAAAAGAAATTGTTTTTGCTGATAATAAGGATGTTTCCCATACCCGTTATGAGATTATGTAACACCTTTGTTATCCGGTATTTTCCCGGTGAATGTTTCAGCGACTTCCGTTCCGGCTGATATCCGCATTATTAACAGGGATTTCCGGTGCAAACTTTTCATCACCAAAACCACAAAATGGATTAACAAAACGGCGTATTGCTCTAAAATAGCAGGGCGGCGGGTATTGACCGGCCGATGGGTGCAACACAGCACCGGGAGTCACCTGAAAAATAGTCGGAGAAGGTATGTCATCATTAAGCCGGGAAGCAGAACTTGTCCACGCCGCGCTCATCGCACGCGGGCTGGAGACACCATTGCGGGAGCAGACACTGCCGCCGGAAACCCGTAAGGTACAGATTGAAGCACATATGACAGAAGTTATGAAGCTGCTCAATCTTGACCTGAGCGACGACAGTCTGGCAGATACCCCGAAGCGTATTGCGAAGATGTATGTGGATGAAATTTTTTCAGGGCTGGATTATCACAATTTCCCGAAAATCACCCTGATTGAAAATAAAATGAAAGTGGATGAGATGGTGACGGTTCGTGATATCACGCTGACCAGCACCTGTGAACATCACTTTGTCACTATCGACGGCAAAGCTACCGTAGCCTATATCCCGAAAGATACGGTTATCGGGTTGTCGAAAATTAACCGGATTGTGCAGTTTTTTGCCCAGCGCCCGCAGGTGCAGGAACGGCTGACACAACAAATTCTGCTGGCGCTGCAAACCCTGCTCGGCACCACCAATGTAGCGGTATCGATTGACGCAGTGCATTATTGTGTCAAAGCGCGCGGTATCCGTGATGCGACCAGTACCACCACCACCACCTCACTGGGCGGATTATTTAAATCCAGTCAGAATACCCGCCAGGAATTCCTGCGCGCGGCCCGTCATATTTAACTGATGAATTTAATTTGAAGCCCTCAAAGGTGATTTTGTGGGCTTTATTGTAATTGTAAAATATGGAAAGTGAATCAATTTACTGATATTAAATGATTTTAGTCCCTGCGTCGGTGTTTTGTTGATTCTGGCTGTGATTTTCGGTGCGTGCGGGTGCATGAGTTTTGCGTACATATTTTATCATTTCCTGAATGTTCTTAATGGGGTGTGATATGGCTATTACAGATTCGTGGCTTCGTTCTGTGAACGGAAAGCCACAACAAAAAATGCTGACAAAGTCGGATATGGGTTGTATTCCTTACCTGTCAGGTTCTGCACTGTTGTGATGGTCGCCTGTTTTGTGCTCTCACCCAGTCGTTCGGCTAATTCGCGATTTTTGCGGGTGGCGGCACTCAATTTTCCGAGTGCAGAAGCTTCACGTTTGCGGCTTATCTGTGATTTGGTGCGCTTGACTTCTTTCAGCTCAACAGAAAGCCGGGTGCTTTCTTTTTTGGCTTCTGCCCGGGCGAGGGCGGACGAAACCGGATCTAAAAAATTTGGCAACCCCATTGCTGTCGGATCTGCCCGGACAATTTGAACCGGGCGGAAATAGGCATCTTCAAACCGTTCCTTATTGCGATTGAAATTATTGATAAGTTGCCGGGTAGTAGCCCCATACCCGGCAGCCAGTGTTTCGGTGGTGACAACCCGGACACAGCAGCTTGTTGGAATCACTGCACTACAACCCAGATAACGGCCTATTTACCTGGATAAAAAGAGTAAGCAACAGGGTTAAGGTTGGCGGGATAGCAGGGTTTTATATGCATAACAAATGACCTGACGAGGTCATTGACCATATAAACAACATTAAAACTGACAATCGCCTTTGTAATCTTAGGGATGTTTCTGTGACTGTAAATGCCAGTAATTTGAATAAAAAATCATCATCTTCTTCAGGATACACAGGGGTAACCTGGTGTAAAAGTTCAAGAAAATGGCGAGTGAAAATACAGGTTAATAGGCGACATTTTCACATTGGAAGGTATGAGCGAATCTGTGACGCAGTACAGGCATATGATCGCGCCAAAACGACAGTGATAATAAATAAAACAAATAGTTCTGTCGGGGGCGATCTGAGCCGCGACGGAAGTGAAGTCCGTGGACTGACATTTTACCGGGAAAAACACAGGGAGACCGCGTAATGAAACCCGAAAGCGCATTAAAACAATTTCATCCGAAGTCACCGACATTCAGTGACAGCTCAAACCGGAAGCCGTTTTATGAAGGATTGACGGGGAAATACCATATTGAGGAAAGCCATGCTGAATCAT
>NZ_VKKS01000001.1:2029381-2176718 GCF_019402645.1 Morganella morganii | reverse complement strand
GGTTGAATGCCACTCATTATCTTACGAATAACGGTAAATTAATCGGCATGGGTATTGGTCAGCGTGGACTGAATGCCGCAACCATTGACGGGGTGCGTTATACGTTTATTGCCGCTGTCGGATTCAGGTTATTACAGCTTATCTTTCAGAAAGATTATGACCTGTATAATTTTGTCGGTGATATTACCATGGATGTCGCTAAACCAGGTGTGGCTTCGTTTGCGGCATGGGGCGCAGGAAGTTTGGTCTTGACAGCTTTTACCTCAGTAAGTGTTGGTTTGATTGTCGTTGGTGTTTTTGTTCTAGGTTTTGGCGTGGCATATTTATTAAATAGATTTGATGAACACTTTCATTTAAGCGAGAAAATGATAGCCAAAATGAGAGAGGTTAAAAACACCCCTGAAGCAGAAAAATATTGGAAAGGTAACAGATAGTGAATAATAAAATTATTTATGCCAGTATAATCCTTTTCTTTATTGGGGTCTTATTGATATATCCTTTTTTAATTGGCGTTTTCTCTATATCGTCCTTGGTTAGGAATGATAATATAATAGAGTTTTCATATGGTTCAATTCTTCTCCTTTCTATGCCATTATTGAGTTATTTTTTTATTGAAGGTAGCATTCGAAGTATTTACCTTTGGTTAATTAAAAATCAAAGAAATAACAAAAAATATAAAATGATTGGTATATTACTAACCTTGTGGGTTGTTTTATCCTTACCAATATCATGGTTAGGAGGTTATTACCTGACAGCAAATAATTATCAAAAATGTCCTCCAACTAACATGTTTACTCAGTATTACACAACTGATCTTTCTTTGTGCTCATCTCCACCATGAAATGTAATTTGAGCGGAGACAAGTCACTTATAGTACTCTGTAATTTCTCACTAATAGTAATCATAGTAGTTACATTTTGTCCGGAATTGCCTTATTATCTCTAAATAGTGGGCATCTTACGGTTAGCGCACTACAAAAAATTCCAAACCTCGCACTCGCGGGGGTTTTTTTATGCCTGTAACACCCTGTATGTTTGTTATGCCCCTTTGTAGCTCGACACTGCACTGGGGCGCTTTTGTATCTGTTGTACTCTCTCACAAAAATGCGCGTTGCACTGATTACTAATTGATTTTCAATGAAAACTCCATTTGTCAGCTTCCGCCTTACTCGCGGCGGCATTAAAGCGAGTGGGGCTCTCATTGTGGAGAATGCCGGGGCTGATCGGCTAACTCGCATGGGTATGAGCGCTGGAACAACCCAGCCGACTTATCAGGATAGAAGCACACACGTCATGGGGAACCTGAACGCATACACTCTCCCTGCTGATCCTCGGGGCGGGTATAGCCAGAAACCGGGACGGCATCACGGGATACAGTAATTTCCGGTCAGATCATTCCGGTGATGTTGCACATACGAATGAATTACTTGGGTTTTCACAATACTGGCAAACAGTATCGTCACAGCGGTCTTACGGTGCTATTTACACAAACAATACAGGAAAACCAATTATTGTCAGTGTAAGTGCTATTTATAATTATAACTCCAGTTGCCTTTTACAAATAAATGTTAATGGTGTTGAAGTTATTTCAGCAGCGTACACCCCCGGCAGTGATAAAGCATTACGGACAAATGTGACTGCCGTTATTCCCGCAGGACAGTCATACCAGGTTATTGCAAGTGAAATGGGACACCCTATATGGACGGAGTTACGTTGATGAATACAAAGATAATAACTCAGGAATTTTTTAAGGATGCTGCCGGTAAAGTCTGGTGTGTTGATATCATGCTGATGAATAAAGATTCATGGCAATCAGAAATACAGAAAGGCTGGGCACCTATCAGTAAAAAAGAAGCTGACAGAATAACCAATCCACCATTAACAGAAGAACAGCTGTTCGAGAGGCCGAAGCACAAAAGCAGTATCTGATAGCAGAAGTCAACGCGGAAACTCATCTACTGCAAACAAAACTCGCACTTGGCCGCATTAAAGATGATGAAAAGGTGTTGTTAAACGCCTGGCTGGATTATCCGGATGAACCGGAGGCAGTGGATATATCCACTGCCTGCACCTCCTGCACGTACAGCATCCATTCTTTGAGGCTGGCCTTATCTTTTTCTGAGATAATCCCCGGCATAAGCTGCGTCTGCCAGAGCTGGGTTTTCTGGTTGGCCTCTGCAATTAAAGCCTGCTTTTGTGCCTCTGCGATAGCTACATATTGCTCATGCGTCAGTGGCGGGATATCCACCCATGCAGGTTTTCCTTTTTTATCAGCCCCAAGGCGCTTACCTCCCGGAGGAATACCGGCGTATTCGTGCATAACATCACCATCTACTGCGACAATATCATCCGGCCAGATACCTTGGTTTACCGGAAAAGTTTCAGTCCATCGGGACATACGCGGACGGCGGTCATTTTATAGTGACAGAAAGAGAATCACGGATGCTGTCAACAAACCAAAAACTTGCAGTGCTTGCTCACGATAATAAAACCCCGGGGGCGTGGGATGATGAATTACAAAGAATGCTGTGGGCGTTTGACAGCACAGGGAAAATGATACACGGCACGGTTCCGGCGGAGAGGATTTCAGGGCCCGGGACTGCCGCCTCAAAAAATACGGGGAATCTTTCCGGACAGATCCCTGATATGAGTTTTTTCCCGGAATCCGGTAAATGGACGGATAACGGAATTACCACGTTACCTAACGGAATAATGATTCAGGCTTTCCGGCGAACTATAGCAAATGATTCAAAAACGGGGTATTCAATGACAACTCCAACAAATTACCCAATAGCATTCCCCAATGGGGTATGGGCGGTACTGTGTACGAAAACAACCTATGTCCAGATTATAGCAAACTGCGAAGGTATTACTAAACAGCGAGTTAACGTTGTTACGGTTAAAGCTGTTGAAGCACCGACAATAGAATCAATCATTAACTTTTTAGCTATCGGGTATTAATTATGATGGAATTTGGATTTAGTGCCAAAGAGTTACAGTTTTTCATTATGAATAGGAGAGATGACTACGAAAACAAAGGTTTCCGGGAATGCAGCCATAACCGGATAAATCTGTAATAATTCCGTCATCACAGCAAACATGAGGGGAAACAATGGCTGTCATCGGCTATATCCGCGTATCAACAACTGACCAAAACAGCGATTTACAGCGAAATGCGCTCATCAGCATAAATTGCGACCAGATTTATGAGGACAAAATGAGCGGTAAAACCGCCGTCAGGCCGGGACTGAAACGGGCATTAAAGGCCTTCAGCCGTGCGATACACCGGCAGTGTGGAAGCCGGACAGACTCGGGCGTGGTGTCAAAAACCTGATAGCGCTGATATCGGATCTGCACGAACGCAGCTGGCGATTATTTATGGTGTGGGGGTGTCGACTATTTACCGGTATTTTCCGGCCAAAACGTAAATAAACAAAATCGTGCCGGTGCATGTCAGTGCGGCCGTTTTGTGTTATACAGTGGTCTTTGGTGCGCTGTGGTGCATGATTTGTTTGTACATATTTGTGTTCATAATGCTATTTTTTAGTTGTATTTATAATTTAATGAATTGATATAAAATGAATAATTGTATTTTGGCGTTATTTAACTGATGAATACTTCTGTCACACCCGCCTCTGCACGTATTGATGTCCTCGATATGGTGCGGGGGCTGGCAATCCTCGGTATTTTTATCCTGAACATCGGCGGATTCGCACTACCGTCTGCGGCATATCTGAATCCGCTGTACATCCCGGCCGCGTCCGGGACAGATATCGCCACCTGGGCAGTACTGAGTGTGCTGGTTCTGGGGAAATTCCTCGGCATGTTTGCACTGCTGTTTGGTGCCACTCTGATGATGCTCAGCCGCTATAGCCAGGCATGGAATATGGCGCGGTTACTGGTGTTAGGTGTAATAGGGTTGTTGCATACCGTTCTGCTCTGGAGCGGGGATATCCTGCTGATGTACAGCCTGACCGGCATTGCCGCCTGCTGGATCATCCATAATGTGTCCTCCCGCTGGTGGCTGAAACTGGTACCGGTGCTGATCCTGACCGGGCTGTTCCTGCTGTTTTTTCTGTTATCGGAAGATGGTGAGCTGAAGCTGCTGTACTGGCAGCCGTCGCAGGAGATGCTGAACTATGAAGTGCTTATTGCCAGCACCGGTGGTATTGCCGGCATGCTGGACAGAGTAAACACCATCAGCGGTATGCTGCTGATGATGGTGGTTCAGTATGGCTGGCAGTTACTGGCAATGATGCTGCTGGGTGCCACACTGATGAAAAACGGCTGGCTGAAAGGGGAATTTCCGTTATCTCATTACCGGCGGCTGGTGGCATGGCTGCTGACCCCGTCACTGCTGTTGCAGGCCGCTGTCGTGTGGATGGAATATCTGAACGACTGGAGTGTCTTCTGGTTAGGTACTATTGGTTATCCGCTGGCGGATATTTTACAGCCGGTGCAGACCACCGGGCTTATCGCACTGTTCTATGGCTTACAGCCGCAGCTAAAACCGGTTTCTGCCTGCCTGCGGCGGGTCGGGCGCACAGCACTGAGCAGCTATCTGCTGCAATCGGTATGCGGGGTGATGCTGTTTAAGTACTTCGGGTATTTTAATCAGTTTGATCGCCTGACGCTGCTGGCATTTGTACCGCTGATGTGGCTGATTAACATCCTGTTCTCAACCCTGTGGCTGCGTTATTTTTCTCAGGGACCGGTGGAGTGGTTGTGGCGGCAGGCAGCCAATAAGCTGGCTGTCCGCTGAGTTCATATTACTGCACGGCCGGTACCGGTTGCCCGGTTTCTGACGGTTTTTCCGCTGTAGCAGATGGCTCCGGATAAAGCACATTCAGCTCGTCCGGTGTTACTGCCGGGTATGATGGTACATTTTCAGGCAGGGTCTGCGGAGCAGGGATAGACTCCTGCGGGCCGAGGAAACGCGGTTCGCGGTTGAGGATATATAAATCTGCTAATGCGCCCAGCCGGGCAATCACTTCCCGTGCGCGGACAGTAAACATATTCTTCGGAGAGGAAACGGCGTAACAGCGTGCCTCAATCCCTTTTTCCATCGCAATATACAGCGCCCGTTCACAATGGAAACGCTGGGTAATAATAGTAAAGCCATTGGTATCAAAGACTTTGCGTGTCCGTACTACGGAATCCAGGGTGCGGAACCCGGCAAAATCGAGTACTATTTTACCGGCGGGGATCCCGGCATTGACCAAATCCTTACGCATGGTGCTCGGCTCATTGTAGCTGTGCTGCGCATTGTCACCGCTCAGCAGCAGATACTTCACTTTGCCGCTGTTGTAAGCATTCACGGCACCCTGAATACGATACCGGTAATACTGGTTAATCGTTCCGTTTTTATAATACTTGGCTGTACCGAGTACCATACCGACTTCACTTGGCGGCAGGTCATTGATATTTTCATAGATATAAGGCGCGGTTTTCCAGCTAATCCAGCGATCTGCCGCAATAGCCGCTGCTGCTGCCAGAATAATACCTGCCAGCATCCACAGAATAATCCGTTTCCATATCCGGGTTTTTCCCATTATTACTGAGGCCTTTATCACTATATCGTTACCATAAGGCTAAGATTACTTGAGCAGTGAAAGGCTGGCAAGGGTGGAAAAAAGAATAAAGCCCGCACGAGTACGGGCTTTCAGTGGCAGAACAGCAGCTATTTGTCAGAAAGATGTCCGGCGGTAAACACGATATTCCGGATGCCAGAAATTGCGTTCGATGGCTTCATCAAGTGCGCCGTCAGAAGTCACGGTGGCGACCCCCTGGATTTGTGCTTCTTTGGCAACCTGTTTGGCGATGATACGCGATACTTTTTTGATATCCCCGATATCCGGCAGCAATGAACCTTCGCCGTTGATCACCATCGGTGAACATTCCGCCAGCGCACGGCTTGCCGTCATCATCATGCCGTCAGTCACGCGTTTGGCTCCGGCGGCCAGCACACCCAGACCAATCCCCGGGAAAATAAAGGAGTTGTTGCACTGGGAGATAGGATAAGTTTTGTCCTTATAAATCACCGGATTGAACGGGCTGCCGGTCGCAACCAGCGCATGACCGTCTGTCCAGGCGATAATATCTTCCGGGCGGGCTTCCACACGGGAGGTCGGGTTGGACAGCGGCATCACCACCGGACGCTCACAGTTTTTGTGCATTTCACGGATAATCTCTTCCGTAAACAGTCCCGGCTGACCGGAAACGCCGATAAGCACGGTCGGTTTGGCGTTACGGACCACATCTTCCAGCGAAATAGCATCATTCTGCACATCCCAGCCAGCAATAATGTCACTTTTGGTGATCAGTTTGCTCTGGAAATTCAGCAGGTTCGGCAGTTTGTCTGTCAGCAGGCCGAATCTGTCCACCATAAAGATACGGGCGCGCGCCTGTTCTTCACTCAGACCTTCAGATTTCATCTGCGCGATAATCTGTTCGGCGATACCACAACCGGCGGAACCTGCTCCCAGGAAGGCAACGGTCTGATCTTTCAGTTGTCCGCCTGCGGCACGGCTGGCGGCGATCAGACTGCCGAGGGTCACTGACGCGGTACCCTGAATATCATCATTGAAGCAACAGAGCTGATCGCGGTAGCGTTCCAGCAGCGGCATGGCATTTTTCTGGGCGAAATCTTCAAACTGTAACAGCACATCCGGCCAGCGGCGTTTAACCGCATTGATAAATTCATCAACAAATTCGTCATACTCTTCGCCGGTAATACGCGGGTGACGCCAGCCCATATAGAGCGGGTCATTCAGGCGCTGCTGATTATTGGTACCGACATCCAGCACGATAGGCAGGGTATACGCCGGGCTGATACCACCGCAGGCGGTATACAGAGAGAGTTTACCAATCGGGATCCCCATCCCGCCGATCCCCTGGTCACCCAGGCCGAGGATCCGCTCTCCATCGGTTACCACGATGACTTTTACATTCTGCTTGGTGGCATTCTGCAGCATGTCATCAATGTAAGCACGGTTCGGATAGGAGATAAACAGACCGCGCGCACGGCGGTAGCTGTCTGAGAAATGCTCACAGGCCGCCCCGACTGTCGGGGTATAGATGATCGGCATCATTTCTTTGAGGTGAGCATTGAGCAGGCGGTAGAACAGCGTTTCATTCGTATCCTGAATGTTACGCAGGTAGATATGTTTGTCAGTATCGTTTTTAAAGTCAGAATACTGGCGATAGGCGCGTTCAGTCTGCTCTTCGATGGTCTCTACCGCTTCGGGCAGCAGGCCGTGGAGGTTGAAATTACTGCGCTCTTCTTCGGTGAAGGCGCTTCCCTTATTCAGCAGCGGGAACTCTAACAGGATAGGGCCCGCATACGGGATATATAATGCACGTTTGCTTTCGTATTCCAGTTCCATGTATGACTACTCTTTGCCAATTGACATTTTAAAGACAGGACGCCCTGATCCTAAGTTATCTGAAAAATATGTACAGTAATTGTTACTAATTTAGTGATGCCGATGTGTGAAAGTGAGAGGCGGGATAGATTTATATTTAATAATCACGTAAAGGCTGATACCCGGAACCGGTGAGTATCAACCTCAGCGAAGGGGGAATCAATAGCTGAACAGGGCGATATCCTGACAACCCAGGGCACTCAATGTGGCAGAGGTGCTTTCCCATTGTGACAGCATGGCGTTACTGCCTTCCACCAGCACTGCGCGGTGGATATCGTGCAGGTCGCCACCTGCCATATTCATGAAGATCAGAGCGGCCTGTAACGGCGGCAGTCCGGGGTTAAACGCCGCATTTTCAATATAAGCACCGCTGTAAATGCGTCCGCGGCTGTCCTGCAAGGCCACTCCGCTGTGTGAATGAGAATAAGGTGCATGGCTGCGGTTGGCTGCCTCAAGGGCTTTTCCGGCTGCTGCATTGGTGGTGAGGAAATGATAACCGTGATGCACCTGGTCAAACAGCCGGGTTTCAATACCCAGATCCACCGGACCGAAAGCATGCGGCAGCAGGGTTTTCAGTGGCATGGCTGCCAGTTCCGGTAACTGAATCAGCAGTTCTGTACCGCTGTTGAGCTCATTCATAAACTGACGGCAGTGGCCGCACGGCGTGTAATTGACGGTGACTTTGCGCAAACCTTTCTCGCCGCGCAGCCAGGCGTGGGTAATCGCGCTCTGTTCCGCGTGTACTGTCTGCTGTAACGGCACATGACAGAATTCCATATTGGCGCCGAAATAGAAGTTACCGCTCAGTCCGTGCGCAATCGCGCCGACATTAAACCGGGACACCGGGGTCACGGCACAGGCTGCTGCCAGCGGCAGCATGGCCAGCGCGAGTGCATCCTCATCAGTACCTGCGGCGTTGCAGAGTGTACTGACTTGTTTTGCGGATAAATATCCGGGGAAAGTATCAGCACAAACAATATCCGTCAGCAGTGTTTGTAACGGGGAAGGGAGTGTATTCAGGGCTGCATGAAAGCGGTTTTGCATAAAATGACCTCCATTATCAATAAGATCATTCTAGCGGGGAGTTGCACATAATGAACGTGATTTTTATCACGTTCATTATGAAACGAATGAAACAAATATTGAATTTGCGAGATGAAACTCAAGTTTTTGTGTCAACCGAATAAGGCCAGCAGCACCGGGAAGATAAACGGTGCCATCAGAGAAGTAATAATCCCGCAGGTCATTAATGCCAGTGAGCTGTAAGCACCTTCCACATAATCTTCTTCCGCACAGCGGGCAGTGCCGAGGGCGTGAGAGGCGGTACCCATTGCCAGGCCACGTGAGGCTTTGGTGGTGACCCGCAGATATTTGAACAGGGTATGCCCGAAAATTGCGCCGAGGATCCCGACGAAAATCACACACACAGCACTGATTGCCGCTACACCGCCGATGGAGTTAGAAACCGCGATCGCAATCGGGGTGGTGACCGATTTCGGCAGGATAGACGCAGCAATTTCGGGTGTTGCGCCCATCATAAAGGCAATGGCAGTACCGGTGACCATCGCAATCACGCTCCCGGCAAAGCAGATGGTGATAATGGATTTCCATTGTGCGCGGATCTGATGCAATTGCTCATACAGCGGAAACGCCAGCGCCACCACGGCGGGTTGCAGCAGGTCGTTGAGGATACGGCTGCCCTCAAAATAGTGACTGTATGAGGTACCGGTGAATACCAGCAGCGGAATGATAATCACGATGGATATCAGCAGCGGGTTTAATACCGGCAGCTTAAATTTGATATAGATAGCTCTGGCGAGAAAATAGACGCCGATGGTAAGCGGGAGCGACCACCAGATATGCGTTAACATTTGCGTTTCTCTTGTTGTTCGGTTTGTTCTGCCGCGGCAACCGCGTCGGCTTCCTGTTGTTCCGGAACCGGAACATGACGGCGGTGAATAAATTCAGAACTCAGCGCCACAGTACACATGGCGATAAAGGTACTGACAACACAGGCGACCAGGATAGGCAGCAGCTGGGCGCTGAGGGTATCGTAATAGTTCATCACACCGATACCGATCGGCAGAAATAACATTGTCATGTTTTTCATCAATAAGGTGCAGCCGGGCTGAACCCAGTGTGCCGGAATAATTTGCAGTGCGAGTAACACAAAAAGCAGCAGCATACCTGCGATGCTGCCAGGGACGGAAAACGGCAGTAATACTGCGATGATATTGCCGGCAAACAGGCACAGATACAGGATCAGAAATGCCCGGAGATAGCGCCAGCCGGTTTCCGCTATCTGTTTTGGTTTCATGATAATGTTCCTTCTTGTATGAACACATTCATCATACAATTAAATTTTTATTTGTGCTATAGGTCACTAAAAAAATGAATACAAGATAATTAAATCTTGTATTCACTTGTTATAAAAGGAATTTTTAATTCCCTGGAAATGTAATGATATGGTTATGCAATTGAGTGATTAATGATGTATATTTGTTATTATATTGGTTTGTTTGATTTTTATATGTAACATGTTTATTTTGTGTGAAAATTAAAATATTATATTAGTTAAAAATTAATTATATTGGTTATAATGAAATCGTTCATTATAACCAATATTTATCCTATTTATAGATATCCAGTCATAATTAATTGCTGTGCTTTTTCTAACAGCATTTGTGTTCTAAGGGTTATGAAATCTTTAAAAGGTAGAGCTCCGTTCCTAGCGTCATGCGGTATTAATGCAGCATTAAAAATATCTTCTTTGTGTTCGTCTAGAATATTTTTAAAGTAATTGATAGGTGCTTCATCGCTAATTGAGTTATTTTCAAAAGCTGAAAGAAAGCAAATATTAGAAATGATATTTGCTTCGTGAAATGATATTCCAATTGATGCAAGATATGCTTTGGGATAAATATGGTGAAACTGTCTTGCATTATAAGAGGATAGGACAGTTCCCAGATCGACTTCTGAGCCCGTTAAGAAAGATCTGGGTCTTAATTGAGCCATTAAGCATAATGCAGCTTTAGCAGCAGTTGAGTTTATTCGCCATGTACTATTGAATAAGTCATTTTTAACTGCTGGATGAGAATCATCAAATGGTGTTTCTCCTTTTGATACTCTCTCTATCTTTCCTAAATCCTCAAGAACTAAGCGATTTGTCCCAGCTTTATATCGTAATGTAAGTGAGCATTGCCAAAACCATTTTCTCAACTGTCTGATTTGGGTAGCATTTGGTCTTGGAATTAATGCATAAAAATTTACAATTGGTATAAGCATTATGGGGAAAGGTAAAAAAATAACATTTTTAACTTTTAGCTGTCCTTCTAAAAAATCTACAGCAGCAGTTATTGAAGTTTTTAGTATTTCCATTCCATTTACTAAATTTCCCGGAGGAACATCAACAAGATCATCTGAGTTAATTGAATTACAAGTTAGAGAAGATAACATTCTCATTAACATTGTCTGGTCTATTTCTTCGTATCCTTTATCCTTGAGATTATCTAATAGATAGTCGATCTCTCTACGTAAATCAAATTGATCTGACCACGTCCACGCAGCAAGTAATTCAAGATTACTCAGTGGGGTTCCAGATGAATTTATTCTTTGGAAAATACTACATACTTCTTTGTTACTACGTTCTCGAATAGTTACAACAGGGAATTCATAATCTTTAAATGACTCAGTTAATTTTGCAATCTTATTTTTTTGTTCATCGTTAAATTTAGGTAACTCAACTAATAATTTAGTTGTATCTAATATGGAATTTAAGTGTATTTTTGTTTTTCCACTGGCAGCAATGTAATGTGAGAATGTATCTTCATCTGGTAGAAAACAAATATTAAAACGGTCAGCTAATTCTGTATCAGATGTTCTTTTATCTGAATTAAAAACACCATATAGGGTTGTAAGCCTTTGTTGTCCATCCAGTATATAATTAACAGGATAATCCTCAGGAGTATGAGGCAAAATAAACCCACCAACATTGCGCTCGTGCTGTAATTCTTCTCGTGTTGACCACATTAAGAGAGAACCAACAGGATAGCCTCTGTATATAGAGTCTAATAAACTAATTATTTGTTCATCTGTCCAAATATACTCTCTTTGAAATACAGGTATCTTTATGTTTCCACGTTCTACATCTGATAGTAATGATGCCAGTCTTGGACTGGATGGGGTTATTTTGCTTGTTGATGCCATAATTAATTATCCTTGCTATATAAATATTAATCTGGTTGCAACTTTTAGATGGTATTAGCTTACTTTGAATTCCACTTATTTCATCATTTTGATGAAATAGATATTGGTGTTTAATAAAAAACGTATATATTGAACTATAACATTTAGTATTAAGAATCCTTTAATCGAATATTAAAGGATTCTTTTGGCTTGATAAAATATATTATATTACTTCACCTGCTGACCCGGCTGCGCACCGGAATCCGGGCTGAGCAGGAAAATCTCTTTTCCGCCCGGGCCTGCGGCCATCACCATGCCTTCAGAGAGGCCGAAACGCATTTTGCGCGGGGCAAGGTTGGCAACCATCACGGTCAGACGGCCTTCCAGGGCTTTCGGATCCGGATAAGCCTGACGGATACCGGAGAAGACCTGACGGATTTCGCCGCCGAGATCCAGCACCAGTTTCAGCAGTTTGTCTGAGCCTTCCACGGAATCTGCAGACATAATCTGTGCGATACGCATATCTACTTTGGCGAAATCATCAAAACTGATGGTGTCCGCAATCGGGTCATCTGCCAGCGGGCCGCTGACCGGTTTGGCTGACATGGCTTTGATATCCTCTTTGGAAGCTTCAATCATCGCGTCCACTTTTGCCATTTCAATACGGCTGAACAGGGCTTTAAAGTCTGCAATCTGATGATCCAGCAGAGGTTTTGCAATACCGTCCAGTGTCAGTTCCTGATTCAGGAAAGCTTCGCTGCGTGCTGCCAGTTCCGGCATAACCGGTTTCAGGTAGGTCATCAGTGCACGGAACAGGTTAATACCCATGGTGCAGATAGCGTGCAGCTCATCGTCTTTACCTTCCTGTTTCGCCACCACCCACGGTGCTTTCTCATCAATATAACGGTTGGCCACATCCGCCAGCGCCATGATTTCGCGGATAGCTTTGCCGAATTCGCGGCCGGTATACTCTTCGCTGATAGTTTTTTCAGCATCAATAAACTGCTGATATAACTCAGGCTCTGCCAGGGTCGCACTCAGGCGGCCGTTAAAGCGTTTTTTGATAAATCCGGCAGTGCGGGACGCCAGGTTAACCACTTTGTTGACGATGTCACTGTTAACACGTTGTACGAAATCTTCCAGGTTGAGGTCGATATCATCAATGCGTGAAGAAAGTTTCGCCGCGTAGTAATAGCGCAGGCTGTCTGCATCAAGGTGATTCAGATAAGTGCGCGCCTGGATAAAGGTACCGCGTGATTTGGACATTTTCGCGCCGTTCACGGTCACATAGCCGTGGACAAACAGATTAGTCGGCTTGCGGTAACCGCTGCCTTCCAGCATGGCCGGCCAGAACAGGCTGTGGAAGTACACGATATCTTTACCGATAAAGTGGTACAGATCCGCGTCAGAATCTTTCTTCCAGAACTCGTCAAAATCGAGATTGCCGCGTTTGTCACACAGGTTTTTGAATGAGCCCATGTAGCCGATTGGTGCATCCAGCCAGACATAGAAGTATTTGCCCGGAGCATCCGGAATCTCAAACCCGAAATATGGCGCATCACGGCTGATATCCCACTGTTGCAGACCGGAATCAAACCACTCCTGCATTTTGTTGGCAACCTGCTCCTGAAGTGCCCCGCTGCGGGTCCATGCCTGTAACATGTCAGCGAAGGCGGGCAGATCAAAGAAGTAATGCTCACTTTCGCGCAACACCGGTGTGGCACCGGAAACTACGGAGCGCGGGTTAATCAGCTCTGTCGGGCTGTAGGTCGCGCTGCACACTTCACAGTTGTCGCCGTACTGATCTTCTGCTTTACATTTCGGGCAGGTGCCTTTTACAAAGCGATCCGGCAGGAACATGCCTTTTTCCGGATCATACAGCTGGGAAATGGTCCGGGTTTCAATATGACCGTTCTTTTTCAGCGCCAGATAGATATTCTCTGATAACACCCGGTTCTCTTCGCTGTGCGTGGAGTGGTAGTTATCAAAGCTGATGGCGAAATCCGCAAAATCTTTCTGATGCTCGACGCTCATATCGGCGATCATCTCTTCAGGAGAAATTCCCTGCTGTTGTGCCCTGAGCATAATCGGGGTGCCGTGAGCATCGTCGGCGCAGATGAAGTGAACCTCTTTGCCGCGCATTCGCTGAAAACGGACCCAAATATCAGCCTGGATATGTTCCAGCATATGACCGAGATGGATTGAACCGTTTGCATATGGTAACGCACAGGTTACCAAAATTTTATTAGCGATCTGAGACATAGAGTATTTCACTTCCTCAAATAATAAAGGGTCTTTGATGTTAACCGATCCCGTCCACCCCTGCCAGCAGTAATCCGGCTTTGTGTGTGGTTTTCCGGACTTTTTTCTGCGTGAGTATCCGGTGATAACCCTGCCGTTTGCAGGGGATTTGTTTTGTGCGGGTTTGCGCGGAATGACTAAATTAATCAGTTGGCATCTGCTATCATTGATGCTGATAGTTACAGGCAATAAAAACGATAAATCTAAGGAGCCGGGATGAATGCGAAATCCCCCGGGGAGATGAACCCTGAATTGCTGAATGAACAGGTCGCTCAGGTACTGGCGACATTTGAGCATCCGACACTCAAACGTAATCTGATTGCCATCAAAGCGCTGAATCACTGCGCAATGCTGAATGATGTGCTGCATGTTGAGCTGGTGATGCCGTTTGTCTGGAAGCGTCCGTTTGAAGCACTGATTGAAGCAAAAACCAAAGAATTACGCAAAGTGACCGGTGCTGCGGCGGTGGACTGGAAACTGCGTCATGATATCGCAACACTGCGCCGGGCCAATGATCTGCCGGGCATTAACGGTGTCCGCAATATTCTGGCGGTCAGTTCCGGCAAAGGCGGTGTCGGCAAATCCAGCACGGCGGTTAACCTCGCGCTGGCACTGGCAGCGGAAGGAGCGAAAGTCGGTATCCTGGATGCGGATATTTATGGTCCGTCCATTCCGAACATGCTGGGTACCACCAAAGAGCGCCCGACCTCACCGGACGGTCAGCATATGGCACCGATTATGGCGTACGGCCTGGCCTCTAACTCTATCGGGTATCTGGTAACGGATGATAACGCTATGGTCTGGCGCGGCCCGATGGCCAGTAAAGCGCTGATGCAGATGTTACAGGATACCCTGTGGCCGGACCTGGATTATCTGGTGATCGATATGCCGCCGGGCACCGGTGATATCCAGCTGACCCTCTCACAGAATATCCCGGTCACCGGGGCGGTGGTGGTGACCACACCGCAGGATATCGCGCTGGTGGATGCCATGAAAGGTATCGTCATGTTCAGGAAAGTGAATGTACCGGTACTGGGGATTGTTGAGAACATGAGTGCGCACATTTGCAGTAACTGCGGTCATGTCGAGCCGATTTTCGGTACCGGCGGGGCGGAGAAACTGGCGGAACGCTACCACACCAAACTGCTGGGGCAGATACCGTTGCATATTTCGCTGCGTGAAGACCTCGATCGCGGCCAGCCGACCGTGATGCGTGACCCGGACGGTGAGTTTGCGGATATCTACCGTGAGATAGCAGTGAATGTGACGGCGGAAATGTTCTGGGAAGGGGATAAGATCCCGACAGAAATCGCTTTCCGCGCTGTATAAGCCGGATTTATTTCTGTTCCGGTGTATCCGGAAAGTAAAAAAGACCGGTACAGTGATGTGCGGGTCTTTTTTATGGCAGCAGCGAAACCGGTTACCCCGAAATAATGAGGCCGGATGCCCGATTCTGCTGGAATCTCGTGTCGTTACTCCCTATAATTCAGCGCCGGGCGGACACGTTTTGTTACTCTCGGCCGGATAAACACCAAAAGAGGCCGCGGCAGATCGTTTCGGTTTTTTTCTCTCCTATTTTCAAACCGGGTTATTTCTATTATGGCTGACACAGCACATCAGCAGTGCACTATCATCGGTATCACCGGCGCATCCGCGTCAGGAAAAAGTCTGATTGCCAATACGCTTTATCACGAGTTACGTGCTCAGGTGGGTGATCACAATATCGGTGTTATTCCGGAAGACTGCTACTACAAAGATCAGAGCGATGTGCCGATGGAAGAGCGCATCAAGGTCAACTACGACCATCCCGGCTCTATGGATCACGAACTGCTGTTACAGCACCTGAAAGCACTGAAATCCGGTAAGTCTATTCAGTTACCGCAGTATGATTATGCGGAGCATACCCGCAAGCCGGAATCTGTTCTGTTCAGCCCGAAACGGGTGATTATTCTTGAGGGCATTCTGCTGCTGACAGACAGACGTCTGCGTGAGCAGATGGACTTCTCCATTTTCGTCGACACGCCGCTGGATATCTGCCTGATGCGCCGCATCCGCCGTGATGTGAATGAGCGCGGACGCACGCTGGACTCGGTAATTGCACAGTACAATAAAACGGTACGTCCTATGTATCTGCAATTTATTGAACCAACAAAACAATATGCTGATATCATAGTGCCGCGGGGCGGTAAAAACCGCGTGGCGATTGATATCCTGAAAGCCAAAATCAGTCAGTTCTGCGAGTAAGCCGCCGACAATGAATTAACCCGCGTTTATCCGCCGGTGATAAACGCTGAGTTTCAGAAGGATGATACCATGCGACTTTGTGACCGTGACATTATTCAGTGGCTTGACGACGGCAGACTGACTATTTCTCCGCGTCCGCCGGTTGAGCGGATTAACGGGGCGACTGCGGATGTCCGTCTCGGACATCAGTTCCGGGTTTTCCGGGGCCATACTGCGGCGTATATTGATCTCAGCGGCCCGAAAGAAGAAGTGAATGCGGCGCTGGAAAATGTCATGAGTGATGAAATCACCCTGACCGAAGATGAAGTATTTTATCTGCATCCGGGGGAACTGGCACTGGCGGTGACACTGGAATCCGTCACACTGCCGGATAACCTGGTCGGCTGGCTGGACGGGCGTTCATCACTGGCGCGCCTCGGTCTGATGGTGCACGTGACCGCGCACCGGATCGATCCGGGCTGGCACGGGCAAATCGTGCTGGAATTTTACAACTCAGGTAAGTTACCCTTGGCATTGCGGCCGGGCATGGTGATCGGTGCTCTGAGTTTTGAGCCGTTATCCGGCTCTGCTGACCGGCCGTATAACCGCCGCAGCGATGCAAAATACAAAAATCAGCAGGGAGCTGTGGGCAGCCGTATCAGCGAAGATTAAACGGCGGGCAGCATTGTCCGCCAGCGGGTTCAACAGAGAATGGGAAAGGAACAGGGACTATGAAACGATTTTTCACCACGCTGATTATTCTGCTTGTCGTGATAGCGGCGGGCCTTGCGGCCTTAATCCTGCTGGTGAACCCGAATGATTTCCGCGACTATATCGTTAACAAGGTGAAGGAAGACACCGGTTACGGGCTGGTGATGAAAGATGATATGCGCTGGCATGTCTGGCCGAAGCTGAGCATCATTACCGGCAAAATGTCCCTGACAGCACCCGATGCCGCCGAACCGGTGGTAACAGCAGAGAATATGCGCCTTGATGTTGAGCTCTGGCCGCTGCTGTCACATCAGTTGTCTGTCCGTGAAGTGATGCTTGACGGCGCACTGCTGAAAATCCTGCCTGAAACCGAATCAAAAGAGAAGAAAAGTGTTCCTGTTGCGCCGGGTAATCAGAAGGCCAGACCGGTACCGGTTGAGCAGGAAAACAAATGGTCATTTGATGTGGATCGTATCCGTATTGCCAACAGTCTGCTGGTCTGGCAGACGGAAGACGGCACCCAAATCAACATGCGTGATATTAACTTCTCTCTTGAGCGCAATACCCCTGAACGCTATGTGGTAGCGCTGAACAGCAATATTCTGCGTAATCAGCAGGAACTCTCTTTCAGTCTGAGCTCTGATATTGACCTTTCCCAGTATCCGGTGCAGGTCAGCGGCAATATTAACCGGCTGAATTACCGCCTGTCAGGTGCCGGTCTGTATGCCAACGGTATCAACGGCAACGGCACGACCACCTATACCTGGCATGAAGCAGTCGGCCAGGCACCGCAGTCCCTGATCCTGGAAAATCTGAAACTGAGTGCCAACGAAAGCCAGCTCAGTGGTACGGTGGAAGCGGCACTCGGTGAAACCCCGCGTTATGATATCCAGCTGACCTCCTCAAAACTGAATCTGGATAACCTGCTCGGTTATGAGCGTGCTGTGCATTCTGAAAACGGGGAAAAAACACCGGTTGCCACCAAACCGGCAGTTGTCACTACCGGCAGTGATGCGGATAAATATGATCTGACCTTTATGAACCATTTCAATGCCACCCTGGCGCTGAATGTGGATTCTCTGACTTATCAGGGGATGGAAATCGGCCAGCTGACTGTCAAAGCAGAGAACCGGGGCAGTATCACCGAAATTTCCAAAATGACCGGCAATGTGTTCGGCGGACGTTTCTCACTGCCGATGACGATTTATTCCGAACAAGTCCCGGCACAACTGCGCATTAAACCGCTGTTGCAGAATATTGATGTAAAACCGCTGCTGACCGCGTTTAAAATGCCGGAGAAATTAACCGGACGCCTGAGCTTTGACGGCGATCTGCGCGGCGCCGGTTATGACCAGGAAGCGGTATTAAACAACTGGCGCGGTGATGTGGCACTGACTATCACCGATGTTCAGCTGCTCGGCCTGAATATTCCGTACCTGATCCAGCAATCGCTCTCCCAGGCGACAGATAAGGTGGCGCAGCCGGAATCCATGGATGCCATGACTGAAGCGAAGAAACTGGAAGCTATCGGTACGCTGAATAATGGCGAAGTGAAAATCAGTAAAATTCTGGCGGTATCCGATGCCTTTAACATTACCGGCAGCGGCCGGACCAATCTGGTGAAACAGAATCTGGATGTGAACCTGGGGGTTCAGATCTTAAAAGGCTGGGGGAAAACCAACGACCTGGTGACCTGGCTGCAATCTATCCGTATTCCGGTTGTGCTGTTCGGTAACTGGGATAATATTCAGTATAAGTTTGAAGTGGAAAACCTGCTGCGTAATCAGATACAGCAACGGGTAAAACAGGCAGCCGGAGAGTTGCTGAATGAAAAAACCGGGCGGGATCTCAAAGCTGTGGAATCCTTAATTAACCGGTTATAAATTCGCGGACGATTTATACAAACTGAGCAGTGACGATAATTTATATTGTCACTGCTTTTTTAATGCCGGAGGCCGGAATAAACAAATGATACGGGTAATAACCAAGGTTCATTGACGCATATCATTTAATCTGTCCGCGACTTTCGGCAGAGTGCATTAATCTTTTTTATAAATAAAAATATCAGACAGGAGCAGAAATGTTAGATCTTCTCATTGGTGCTGTCGTCGCCGTCGGCGTCGGGCGCTACATTATTAAAGGGTACTCAGCAACAGGGGTGCTGATGGTCGGGGGCTTACTGCTTCTGATCATCAGTGTCATGATGGGGAAAAATATCCTGCCGTCCGCTGCCACCTCCACCGGCTGGGGACCGACAAACATTATTGAGTATGTTAAGTACCTGCTGATGAACCGCGGCGGCGACCTCGGTATGATGATCATGGTACTGTGCGGCTTTGCGGCCTATATGACTCACATCGGTGCTAACGATGTGGTCATCAAAATGGTTTCCAAACCGTTACAGGTTGTGAACTCGCCGTACCTGCTGATGATCGTGGCCTACTTTATTGCCTGTCTGATGTCTCTGGCTGTTTCCTCTGCCACCGGTCTGGGGGTGTTACTGATGGCAACCCTGTTCCCTGTGATGGTAAACGTGGGGATCAGCCGTGGTGCGGCGGCGGCTATCTGTGCTTCTCCGGCGGCTATTATCCTGGCACCGACCTCCGGTGACGTGGTGATTGCGGCGGAAGCCTCTCAGATCCCGCTGAAAGAATTTGCTTTCAGCCTGACGCTGCCGATTTCTATCGTGGCGATTGTGTCTATGGCGATTGCCCATTATTTCTGGCAGCGTTTCCTGGATCGCAAAGAAGATATTAAATCTGAGATTCTGGACGTCAAAGAGATCACTACTAATGCACCAAAATTCTATGCCATTCTGCCGTTTATGCCGATCATCGGCGTACTGCTGTTTGATGGTAAGCCGTTCAGTATTGGCTTCCTGAGCCATATCGTGCTGCCTGAATTACACATCATTACGATTATTGTCGGTTGTATTATTCTTTCTGCCATCATTGAGTTCATCCGCGGGTTTGACGGTAAAAAAGTCTATGCCGGACTGGATGTCTGCTATCGCGGTATGGCGGATGCCTTTGCTACCGTGGTTATGTTGCTGGTCGCGGCAGGTATATTCGCGCAGGGGCTGAGTACCGTCGGCTTTATCTCCGGTCTTATCGACCTGGCGCAGTCTTTCGGTTCCGGTGCGATTGTGATGATGATTGCACTGGTGATTATTACTATGCTGGCGGCGATGACCACCGGTTCCGGTAACGCGCCGTTCTATGCGTTTGTGGAGCTGATCCCGCGTCTGGCACAACAGATGGGTATCAACCCGGCGTACCTGGTGATCCCGATGTTACAGGCATCCAACCTGGGGCGTACCATGTCACCGGTTTCCGGTGTGGTTGTCGCGGTTGCCGGGATGGCGAAAATTTCACCGTTTGAAGTGGTGAAACGGACATCTGTTCCGGTGCTTGTCGGTCTGCTGGTGGTGATTGTTGCCACGGAATTCCTGGTGCCGGTAATACTGTAAAATAACATGAGCCGCACCGGGTATCCGCTGCGGCTTTTTTATATCAATACGGAAAGTGTGAGGCTGGCTTTGGATAAGATTTTTACCGGCGTTGTGCAGAGCACGGCACTGATTTTAAAAATTGAAGAAAACAATGATCATCTGATTCATATTGTACAGTTTCCGGAGGAATTATTACCGGGGCTGGCAATTGGTGATTCCGTGTCGTATAACGGCTGCTGCCTGACTGTCGCAGCGATTGATAACAGCCATGTCGGTTTTTATCTCTTCACTGATACGCTGCTGAAAACCGCTCTCGGGCGGCTGGCGATCGGCGATAAGGTGAATATCGAAAGAGTGGCGGCATAACGCAGTAAAAAAACCCCGTTCAGACGGGGTTTATCTTGTATTGAGATAATTAATTACACGCGGTTAAATGCAAGAATGCGGACTGAACGCAGGTCAGCCTGTGACTCGTCGGCAATTTTCTGAGTGGCTTTTTCTAATGCTTCCCGGGGTGATACACCGGATTCGGTTTCTGTGATCTGATGTCCCTGTAAGGTATCTCCGTTACGGGCGCGCACTTTATACGATACAAACCAATAATCCATATCATCACCTGCTTATGTCATTAATCGTTTAACCACCATAGCGGTTTACGTAACAGATTAATGTGACCGGAATCAATCATTTAATTGTTTTTCTGCCTGTGCATCAATCATGATACCGATCTCTTCCCGGATGGTTTCCCGCTCATAGAGCAGGCGTTGTTCACGGCTTGATGAGCAGGTGACCAGTACCAGGATAAGCAAACCGCCTGCGATGGCGGAAATCAGCCATGAGCGGCGGTCAGCTTTGCGATTGCGGATACCGGAGGCTGCGGAATACAGCCATCCCAGTACGGCACCGCAAATCAGCCCGCTGAAATGTGCCGTATCATCCGTTATCACCTCATCATCACTCTGCAACGTACTGAGCATCGACAGCACGATCAGGACAATCATGGTAATCAGCAGATTTTTATAGCGCAGGTTGTCCGCCACAGGTACGGACGGATCTTTCCGGGCCCGGATAAGATATATCACGGTGGCTCCGGCAAGCCCCATAATCGCGCCGGATGCCCCGACACCGACAATAACAGAAATACCGGACATGACGGACATGTCATCCTGAGCTGATTGCCGGAGTGCGCTGGTAAAGGACGCGGTAATCCCCGTAAGCAGATAGATAAACAGCATCCGCACTTTACCGGTCAGTGCTTCACAGTTAATGCCGAACACCAGAAGGGCAATGGTATTGATCCCCAGATGTACCGGGTCGGAATGAAGCAGGGTACTGGTTGCATAACGCCACCAGTCGCCGGTCAGTGAGAACTGATACACACTGCCGCCCGCCAGCAGCATATTGTAGACCGGGTCTGCCAGCGGCGAAGCATAATTCACCTGCCAGATATACATTCCTATATTGAGCAGGGCGAGGAAAAATGTGAGCAGCATGGCTGAGAGCCGGTATTCCGGCCGCGAAGGCAGAACCACATCACCCCAGGGATTTGTGTTGTTCATTATTATTTTGCGGATAATTTGATTTGATTAAGTCTATTTGAGTGTCAGCCAGAATGTAAACAAGAAAAAGCCGGGATAATTATCCCGGCTCTGACAGATACGGATAACAGCAGAAATTAATTATTTTCCGGCCATTCCGTGTGGAACACGCCGTCTTTATCGGTACGTTTATAAGTATGTGCGCCGAAATAGTCACGCTGTGCCTGGATCAGGTTTGCAGGCAGTACGGCACTGCGGTAGCTGTCATAATAGGCGATAGCGGCAGAGAAGGTCGGTGTCGGGATACCGTGCTGAACGCCGTAGCAGACCACATCACGCAGCGCCTGCTGATACTCATCGGCAATCTGAGTGAAGTAAGGTGCCAGCAGGAGGTTAGCCAGTGCCGGGTTTTCCGCATAAGCATCAGTGATTTTCTGCAGGAACTGGGCACGGATGATACAACCGGCACGGAAGATTTTTGCGATTTCGCCGTAGTTCAGATCCCAGTTGTATTCGTCAGAGGCGACACGCAACTGTGAGAAGCCCTGAGCATAAGAGACGATTTTACCCAGGTACAGGGCACGGCGGACTTTCCCGATAAATTCTGCTTTATCACCGCTGAATGCGGCCGCTTTCGGTCCTTTCAGGACTTTGGACGCCGCAACGCGCTGGTCTTTCAGGAAAGAGATATAACGGGCAAACACGGATTCGGTGATCAGCGTCAGCGGCACACCGAGGTCGAGCGCGCTCTGGCTGGTCCATTTTCCGGTGCCTTTGTTGGCCGCTTCATCGAGGATCACATCCACCAGATAGTTGCCGTCTTCATCTTTCTTGCGGAAGATATCTTTTGTGATATCAATCAGGTAGCTGCTCAGTTCGCCATTGTTCCACTCGCTGAATACCGATGCCAGTTCATCATTGCTGATGCCGAGGGCATTTTTCATCACGGAGTAAGCTTCAGCAATCAGCTGCATATCGCCGTATTCGATACCGTTGTGTACCATTTTGACATAATGACCGGCACCGTCTGCACCGATATAGGTCACACACGGCTCACCTTCGGCCTGTGCCGCGATCTGTTTCAGGATCGGCGCAACCAGTTCGTAAGCTTCTTTTTGTCCGCCCGGCATAATGGACGGCCCTTTCAGTGCACCTTCCTCACCGCCGGAAACACCGGTACCGATAAAGTTAAAGCCCTGTGCGGACAGCTCTTTGTTACGGCGGATGGTGTCCTGAAAGAAAGTATTACCGCCGTCGATCAGAATGTCACCTTTGTCGAGATGCGGGGTGAGGGACGCGATAGTTTTATCAGTAGCTTCACCGGCCTTGACCATCAGCAGAATACGGCGGGGTTTTTCCAGGGAGTCAACAAACTCTTCAATGCTGTAGCTGGGAACCAGTTTTTTCCCCGGGTTTTCAGCAATCACTTCGTCAGTTTTATCAGAAGAGCGGTTAAAAACAGAAACAGAATAACCGCGGCTTTCGATATTCAGTGCGAGGTTACGGCCCATAACGGCCATACCGACAACACCAATTTGTTGTTTGGACATGAAGACTCCTTCAGGATTGACCCGTAACTAACGAGGATTTCGTTAGCTGACTGTTAATTTCGTCACAGTTTAACGCATGTAAAGGCTGCGTGGTAGCGATTGATGCAAACGGTATCGTCATTGCGCACAACAGGAACCGCGGCAAAGTGAGGAATTTTTTATTGCTATTTGGCCGGACAATCCGCATTATTTCGGGTGCAGCATAAGCTGTGTGAATAAAAGGTAAAACTAACCGTATGGAATGGATCGCTGATCCGTCGATTTGGGCCGGTCTGGCCACATTAATCGTACTCGAAATTGTTCTTGGTATTGATAACCTTGTTTTCATTGCCATTCTTGCCGATAAACTTCCCCCTGCGCTGCGTGACAAAGCCCGTATAACCGGTCTGCTGTGCGCGCTGGTCATGCGTATTATTCTGCTGTTCAGCCTTTCCTGGCTTATTACGCTGACCAAACCGATGTTTACGATGTTCGGCCATCCGTTCAGTGCGCGTGATTTAATTATGCTGATCGGCGGTCTGTTCCTTCTGTTTAAAGCCACGATGGAACTGAACGAGCGGCTGGAAGGCGGTGAGCATCACGACGGACAGCAGCGGAAAACCTCGAAATTCTGGACGGTGGTGGCGCAGATTATTGTGCTGGACGCCGTCTTCTCTCTGGACTCCGTGATCACGGCCGTCGGGATGGTGGATCACATCGGTGTTATGGTTACAGCGGTGATTATCGCCATGCTGCTGATGATCTGGGGCAGTCGTCCGCTGACCCGCTTTGTGAATGAGCACCCGACCATCGTTATCCTGTGTCTCAGCTTCCTGCTGATGATCGGTTTCAGCCTGGTGGCGGAAGGGTTCGGCTATCACATTCCGAAAGGTTATCTCTATGCGGCGATTGGTTTCTCCATCATGATTGAAATGCTCAATCAGGTGGCGATATTTAACCGTCGTAAATTCCTGCGCGGCAAAAACTCTCTGCGCCAGCGCACGGCCGAAGCGGTACTGCGTATTCTGAGCGGCAAGCGCGGGTCATCGGAGCTGGATAACCGCACGGCGGATCTGATTTCGGATAATCAGGAAATTTTTGACCCGGAAGAGCGGCAGATGATTGTCCGCGTGTTGGGGCTGTCACAGCGTAATGTCAACAGTATTATGACGTCGCGTCATGATGTGGAGATGCTGCGCATTGATGCGACCAGCGATGAAATCGCGGCACTGCTGATTAAAAACCCGCACACCCGGGTGGTGATCAGAGGCTCAGCGGATGATGATGAGCTGCTGGGCGTGGTGCATGTGATCGATCTGCTGCATCAGCGCTTACAGCAGGACACACTGGATCTGCACGCGCTGATCAAGCAACCGCTGGTCTTCCCTGAACAGTTGTCATTACTGAAGGCACTGGAGCAGTTCCGTCAGGCACAGACACACTTTGCCTTTGTGGCCGATGAATTCGGGTACGTCGAAGGGGTGGTGACACTGACGGATGTGATGGAAACTATCGCCGGAAACCTGCCGGTCAGTGGTGATGAGAATGATGCCCGCCATGATATTCAGTTTACGGATGATAACAGCTGGATCACCAACGGTTTTATGCCGCTGGAAGATTTAATTAACTATATTCCGCTGACACTCGATGAAAAGCGTGAATATGAAACGGTGGCCGGTCTGCTGATGGAACATTTGCAGCGTCTGCCGAAAGTCGGTGAGCAGATTGAAATTGACGGCTGCCTGTTTGAGCCGCTGGAAATTCAGAACCACCGTATTAACCGTGTGAAAATCACGCTGCCGGAAAATCCGGAAGACAGTGACGGCTAACCGTTAAAACAATAATGCCGCCGGAAACGGCGGCATTATCATCTTACCGTGCCGGTTATTCAACCGGAGCACATTCAAAATCACGGAAAATCTTCCGGCTGTTTTTGGCGCACGGTTTAAACTTTCCGGCCGGTGATGTTTTCAGGGATATAATAGGCTTCATCATCAATCAGGAATGAGATTTCACCGTCACGGCTCTGATCATTGCTGTAAACAGACACGTTGTTATCAAATCCTTCTCCGGCACCTTCGTTACAGGCAATAATCACGGTATCGCCGGAGCCGTTGCTGATGCTGTATTCAGTAAATCCCTGAGCGGCACCCATTGACCGGGTGCCGGGCACGGCATTTGCAGAGGCAGAGCAGGCAGCAATCACACCGGCCAATACTCTTTTTTTCATTGATAAGATATCCGTTATAGTTATAGATAATTGTTAATATCGGTTGCCGGTTCATATTTTCGGGTCTGTATTGATAATCTGCTGCTTCCCCGGTTTTTCTGTTTTTTTCGGCCCGGTATCGGAACATTCAGATTTTGATACACAATAATTTTACAATTACTGATTTGTCTGCTTTATTTTTACCTTTAATCGTATACGCTGCAAACCCTGAATTGTGGTTATCTGTCAGATTTCTGTAAGGATAAAAAACCGCCTATGTCTGTCGTTACACTGATCCTTGTTTTTTTGCTGGCCGTGATTGCCAGTGTGTTTGTCTCCCGCCTGCTGGGTGACAAAATTCCGCTGCCTTTTATTCAGATTGCCATCGGGGCGGGGTTATCGCTATTCGGTTTTGATGTGGCGTTTGAGCCGCATCTGTTCCTGTTTCTTTTTATCCCGCCGTTACTGTTTCTTGATGGCTGGCGTATTCCGAAGGAAGCGCTGTTCAGTGATATCAAACCGATTTTCTCGCTGGCTATCGGCCTGGTGTTTTTCACCGTTGTTGGTATGGGACTGTTTATTCACTGGCTGATTCCGGCGGTTTCCCTGGCGGTCGCTTTTGCATTAGCCGCGATTCTGTCACCGACAGACCCGGTTTCTGTGGCGGCGATGACCGTCAATGCACCGCTTCCTTCCCGTATGGCGCATATTCTGGAAGGGGAATCTCTCTTTAATGATGCCAGCGGCCTGGTCTGTTTCAGTTTTGCGGTAACAGCGGCACTGACCGGGACATTCTCTCTGCCGTCTGCTGCCGGGAAGTTTATGGTGGTGGCGCTGGGCGGGATTATGGTTGGTCTGCTGATTGCCATGTTTATCGGGAAAGTGAACCAGTTTCTGGTGCAGCGTACCGGGGAAGACCCGGCTATCCAGATCATGATCAGCCTGCTGATCCCGTTTGTGTCCTACCTGGCGGCAGAGCACCTGGGGGTGTCCGGGATTCTGGCTGCTGTGGCTGCCGGTATTGCTATGCACTATGAGCGCATTGTCGGTCGTATGCAGTCGGCCACCCGTATGCAGAGCAAAGCGGTCTGGGATACAGTGCAGGTTGCGCTGAACGGAATGATCTTTATCCTGCTGGGTGAACAGTTGCCGGGAATGTGGCGCTCAGTGCCGCAGGTGGCAGCGGATGCCGGGGCTTCTGCGCCGTGGGTACTGCTGCTCTATGTGGTGATTATCACTGTTGGCCTGGCGGTTCTGCGTTTTGCCTGGGTATGGATTGCTATGACACTGACCGTTTTCCGCCAGCGCCGCAAAGGCAAACAGTCAAATATGCCGCATCTGCGCCTGATGGCTATTATGGCAACGGCCGGTGTGCGCGGGGCTATTACCCTCGCCGGTATCCTGACCCTGCCGATGCTGATGAATGACGGCTCACCCTTTCCGCACCGGGATCTGGCCATTTTCCTTGCGATGGGGGTTATTCTGTTTTCGCTGGTGATTGCTGCGGTTGCACTGCCGGTACTGACAAAAGGGCTGAATACAGACTTACCGCACGATAATGAAGAGCTGAATGCCCGTTTCACCCTGAATGAAGCCGCAATGAATAACCTGCGGGTGCAGATGGCGGAGCCGCTGGAAGATATTGATGAAATGACACTGCGGACAGAAGTGGGGACACATTTACTGGAGATCTATGGCCGTCATCTTGACAGTGACAGTGATGACCAGACCGCCGGGTTTGACTGGCACAATGTGATCCGCATGGAACGGCGGATGTCACTGACGGCTCTTCAGGCGGAGCGTGATGCCCTGAAACAGTTACGTAAAAGTAAAAATATCAGCGAGCACACTTACACCCGGCTGGTGCAGGAGCTGGATCTGAAAGAAGAAACACTGAAACTGGCACTGCACTGACAGTAACAGCGGGAAAAGACAAAAAGACCCGCATGCCGGGTCTTTTTTTACATAATAATACTGTTGCGGGTGTGCGCCTGCAAAACCCGTGATGCGGTCTGTGTCATGGTATCATTGATTTCATCGAGCCAGTGATGAACCTGCTCTGCGGATAATGTCAGTGACGGGCAGTCCCGGTCCTTCTGATTGTTCTCTTCCAGCAGCAGAACCAATTCGGTATCCAGCAGGGACTGGATAATATCAATCCACAGCCCGATTTGCTGATTCAGCGGTTTTCCGGCCGGAGAGGTAATACAGTAGCGGTTCAGCCGTTCACTGCCGGTATACTGAAAATCATCCCGCAGTGCCAGCCGTTCTGCCAGTGTGGCGGTTTCAGGCGCGGGCAGCGGGGTGCCGAGACAGGTAAATTCATAACTGTCTTCCCGGGTAAACAGGCTGTCATTCAGCCGGATATGTTTTTCCTCATAATGCATCAGTACTTCGCGCAGCAGTGCACTGACCGCAAAAAAGTGATCCGTCTTATGGAACTGACTGCCGTTAAGGTAGGGTGTACTCAATTGCTGGCGCAGAGATTGCTCATCTTCCCCGGGGGAGGAGACAAAACGTCTGCGGGATTTCTGTGTTTTGAACCAGCGCCGCCAGCGGTGGCGCGACATATACAGCAGCAGACTGAGTAACAGCAGATAATAAAGAGAGTCTAAAAGTTCATCCTGCATAATCGCCTTCCCAAGCAAAAATCAGAGTTCACGGCGGACAAACGATACTGTTTCAGGATCGGCAATCCGCTGATAGTCCTTTGTATTCAGAATAATGGAGCACTCCAGACTGCCGGCATTAAAGGCCAGCTCGCTGAAACGCTCAAATAACATCGGATCGGCAACGAGACGGAGATCAGGGTGGAAACTGAAGGGCGGGATAGCACCGAAAACACACTGTGTCAGTTCAGCTGTCTCTGCCGGGCTGGCCAGAGAGGCTCGGGTGCCGCCGGTTTTTTTTGCCAGTACCTGTAAATCCGCCTGCTGATCAGAAGGCAGAATGGCGAGGACATACTGACGGATCCCATTTCCTTTGATATGACAAACCAGTGCTTTGGCACCCTGACCGTGATGTGTGCCGCGTACTCTGGCCACTTCTCCGGTTTTCCCGGCAGAGGCATGATGTACCACGCGGTAGCGGGCATTATTTTCATCCAGCCGGGCTGTCAGTTTCTCAAAAATCGGGTTCATATCACTTGCTGTCTCTGCATTTGTTGTCAATATCCTGCCTATTATAGAAGGTTACGGCAACAAATGCAGCGGGCAAAAAAGGATTTACCCTGCTTTCGGATTAACGGTGACGGGAGCGCAGTTTTCCGATAACGGCGGCTAAATCCAGATCCGCATCCTGAAGCAGCACCAGCAGGTGATAAAGCAGATCCGCTGACTCTGAGGTCAGTTCCGCCTTATCGCGGACAGTTGCTGCAAGTGCGGTTTCCACACCTTCTTCCCCTACCTTTTGTGCGATCCGTTTGGTTCCGGCGGCATAGAGTTTTGCCGTGTAAGAACTGTCCGGATCAGCAGTTTTGCGGGATTTGATCACGGACTCCAGCTCATACAGGAAGCCCTGGGCGGTTTGTGCCGGGGCAAAACAGCTGTTGGTACCCTGATGGCAGGTCGGGCCGATCGGTAAGACCAGCGCAAGCAGCGTGTCGTTGTCACAGTCTTTAAACAGATCCGTCAGATTCAGAAAATGCCCGGACGATTCCCCTTTGGTCCACAGCCGCTGTTTGGTGCGGGAATAAAACGTCACACGTTTTTCTCTGATCGTTTTTTCCAGTGCATCGCGGTTCATGTAGCCCAGCATCAGCACATCACCGGAGACAGCGTGCTGAACAATAACCGGCAGCAGGCCGCCGGTTTTCTGCCAGTCCAGTTGTGCGATTTCCTGTTCCGTGAGCATAACGTATTACTCCTGTATTCTGACAACGATCCCGTCGCGGGCTAGTCCGCGTTTCAGTTCGCCGATATTAATGATCTGCTTGTGGAAGACGGAGGCGGCAAGCGCACCGTCAACACCGGCCTGTAAAAAAGCATCACGGAAGTGATCCGGGTGACCGGCACCGCCTGAGGCAATCAGCGGCACCTGACACACCCGGCGCACTTTCTTCAGCTGTTCCAGGTCGTAACCGTTGCGCACACCATCCCGGTTCATCATATTGAGGACGATTTCCCCGGCGCCGCGCTGCTGCACTTCCTGCACCCAGTCGAGGGTATTGCGGGAAGTCGCGATAGTGCGTTTTTCATCACCGGTAAACTGATAGACATGATAGTTGCCGGTTTTTGCATCGTGCCAGGTATCAATTCCCGCGACAATGCACTGCACGCCGAAGCGGTCAGCCAGCCGGGTAATGAGTGTCGGATCACTCAGTGCCGGAGAGTTAACGGAAATTTTGTCCGCACCGAAACTGAGGATCGCGGCGGCATCTTCGGTGCTGCGGATCCCGCCTGCGACACAGAACGGGATATCAATCACTTCCGCCACTTTGGCAACCCAGCTTTTATCCACCACACGGCCGTCAGAGGAAGCGGTGATATCATAAAACACCAGCTCGTCCGCGCCTTCTTCGGCATAGCGGCGGGCAAGGGGAACAATATCACCAATGATCTCGTGATTACGGAACTGAACCCCTTTGACAACCTGCCCGTCACGGACATCCAGGCAGGGAATTATGCGTTTTGCCAGCATGCGATAGCCTCCGGTAATGTCATTTTTCCGTCGAGCAGTGCCCGGCCGACGATCACGCCAGCCACACCGGTGGCCGGCAGCGGGGCGATATCATTCAGCCCGCCGATACCACCGGATGCCTGAAAGGAAATGTCCGGGAAAGCAGCACAAATTTCCTGATAGAGCACCACATTGGAACCCGCAAGTGTGCCGTCTTTCGAGATATCGGTGCATAAAACGTGGCGCAGTCCGGCAGAGGCGAAATCGGTGATCACCTCTTCGAGTGTCTGCTCTGATTCTTCCTGCCAGCCGCTGACGGCAACCCGTTTTTTACCATCCGCACCGATACGCACATCCAGTGCCAGCACAATACGTTCCGCACCCCGGCGGGTAAACCAGCTTTTTACCCTTTCCGGGGATTTGATCGCCGTGGAGCCGATCACCACGCGGGCAGCACCGGCATCAAGCAGGGCGGCAACATCCTCTTCAGTGCGGATCCCGCCGCCGACCTGTACCGGTACGCTCACACCTGCCAGTAAGGTTTTCAACAGTGTGGTCTGGCGTTTGGCCGGATCTTTGGCACCGGTTAAATCCACAAGGTGCAGCAGTTGCGCACCTTCGCGCTCATACGCCTGTAAGCGGCTGAGCGGATCTGCGCCGTAATCGCGCTGTTTTGCATAATCGCCCTGGTGAAGGCGTACTACCTGTCCGTCAATTAAATCCAGTGCGGGAATGATCATGACGATTTCATCTCCAGAAAATTTTTAATCAGTGTGATACCGGTTTTGCCTGAACGCTCCGGGTGGAACTGCACGCCGTAAAAATTACCACGACAGAGAACACTGCTGAATTTTTCGCCGTAAGTGGTGGCAGCAGCAGTGGCTTCGCTGACCGGACAGGCGTAACTGTGGACAAAATAAAAATAGCTCTGCGGCGTGATATCACGGAACAGCGGGAGGGCTGCGGTGAATTCCACCGTGTTCCAGCCCATGTGCGGTACCGGCAGGCCGTCCGGTGTCATTTTCCGCACGGGGGTATCAATCAGGCCGAGCAGCTCAATATTCCCCTCTTCGCTGGTGGTCCCGAGCAACTGCATGCCGAGGCAAATACCCAGCACCGGCTGTGTCAGAGAGCGGATGGTGCTCACCAGCCCGCGTTCTGTCAGTTTCTCCATCGCCGCTCCCGCCGTACCGACTCCCGGCAGAAACACTTTATCTGCCTGCCGGATAAGGTCAGGATCGGCGGTTACCAGCGGCTGATAACCCAGCCGCTCCACTGCGTAACGGACAGAGGCGATATTGGCGCAGCCGGTATCGGTAATCACTATGCGCATCACAGTACCCCTTTTGAACTCGGCAGGACATTTCCTTCCACGCGGATGGCCCGGCGCAGTGTCCGTCCGAACACTTTAAACAGGCTTTCGGCTCTGTGGTGATCGTTCTTTCCTTTGGTTTTCAGGTGCAGCGTGCAGCCCATGGTGTAGGAGAGCGAGCGGAAGAAGTGCTCAATCATCTCGGTGCTCAGGTCGCCGACACGCTGATATTTAAAGTCTGCTTTGTATTCCAGGTGCGGACGGCCGGAAATATCCAGGGCGCAGCGGGCAAGACACTCATCCATCGGCAGGGTAAAGCCGAAACGGGTAATACCCCGTTTGTCGCCGAGTGCCAGTTTCAGGGCTTCGCCCAGCGCCAGTCCGGTATCTTCCACCGTGTGATGATCATCAATCACCAGATCGCCGCTGACCTGAATATTGAGGCGGAAACCGCCATGGGTGGCAATCTGATCCAGCATGTGGTCAAAAAAGCCGACGCCGGTGCGGATGGTGCTGCCGCCTTCGCGGTCAAGCCACACTTCGGTGAGAATATCGGTTTCTTTGGTTTTGCGCTCCACACGGCTGTAGCGGTCCCGGCGGGTCAGCTGCTCTGCAATGCTGTTCCAGTCAGTGCCCGGCTGCCCGTAGCGCAGTCCGGCAATCCCCATGTTATCCGCGAGCTGAATATCGGTTTCACGATCGCCTATTACATAGCTGTTTTGAGTGTCAATCACACCCGGCAGCAGGTATTTCTCCGCCAGCGTAATTTTCGGTTTGCGGCAGTTGCAGTTATCCGCCGGTTTGTGCGGACAAATCAGCACTTCATCAAAGGTAATGCCCTGAGAGGTAAAAATCTGCATCATCAGCTGGTGCGGTGCTTCGAAATCCGCCTGCGGGAAGCTGTCAGTACCCAGACCGTCCTGGTTGGTAACCATGACAAAGCGGTATCCGGCCTCTTTCAGTTTCAGCAGCGCGGGGATAACATCCGGCTCAAATGCCAGTTTGTCTAATCTGTCCACCTGAAAATCCACCGGCGGTTCGGTGATCAGGGTGCCGTCGCGATCAATAAATAAAACGTTCTGTGTCATGGTATCCGTTGTCCTCAGATTATGGCATTTCAAGCGCGGCGATAGCGGCGATCACCCGCAGGCATTCTGCCCGGGTGCCGACAGTAATACGCAGACAGTTCTCCAGCCCGCGCTGTTTGCGCTGGTCACGCAAAATAATTCCCTCATTCCACAGGCTGCGGAAGACCCGCTCCGCATCACGGAAACGCACCAGAATATAGTTGGTTTCGCTCGGGAAAACAGTTTCCGTCAGTGGCAGCTTGCGCAGCTCATCACACAGTATCTGCCGGTTGCGGCGGATTTCGGTGACGCGAGCCTGCATCACGGCAATGCCTTCCGGCAGCAGGGCTTCTGCGGCAATGGCCGCCACCGGGGATGACAGCGGGTATGGCGCGATCACCTTCATCAGCACGTTAATAATCTCCGCAGAGGCCAGTGTGAAGCCGCAGCGCAGCCCGGCGAGGGCAAAAGCTTTGGAGAGCGTGCGCAGGATCACCAGGTTCGGGTATTCTTTCAGCCATGACGCCACACTGAATTCCGGGCAGAACTCGATATAGGCCTCATCGACGACAATCAGTGCGTGGTTATCAACGATATCAAACAGATAACGCAAATCCTGTTCACGGATCGGGTTGCCGGTCGGGTTGTTCGGGTGGCAGACATAAATGACTTTCACGCCGCTGAGATTCGCGGCAATGCTGTCCGGATCCAACTGCCAGCCATCCAGTGACGGAACCACTTTCTGCGCAATACCAAAAGTTTCCGCACTGACACTGTACATGCCGTAGGTCGGCGGGCAGAACAGCACGGCATCTTTTCCCGGTTCGCAGAATGCACGGATCAGTAATTCAATGCTTTCATCCGCGCCGCGTCCCGCAATAACCTGCTCCGGACTGACACCGGCATAAGACGCATATCGGTTGATCACATCCGCAGGCTGACACTCAGGGTAGCGGTTAAGATTACGGTCAGTAAAAGTGAAATCCGGTGCCTGCGGGTATTCGTTGGCGTTCAGCCAGACATCTCCGTTACCGCCGAGGCGGCGTGCCGACTGATACGGCGTCAGTAACTGCACATTTTCGCGGGCCAGTGCCATCGCGCTGAATGGTTTGTTCATCCGTTGTTCTCCTCCGCTTTCAGGGCATTCATCCGCAGTGTCACTGCATTTTTGTGCGCGGTGAGCAGTTCCGCCGCCGCCAGGGTTTCAATCGCGTCTGCCAGGCCGGATAATCCGGCCGGCGTCAGTTTCTGCACAGTCATCCGTTTCATAAAATCCGCCAGTCCGAGGCTGGAGTATGTCGAGGTATAACCGTAAGTCGGCAGGACGTGGTTGGTGCCGGAGGCATAGTCTCCCGCTGATTCCGGCGACCAGTCACCGAGGAATACAGAGCCGGCGCTGTTAATGGCAGGCAGTAAAGCATCCGGGTCACGGGTCTGGATAATTAAGTGCTCCGGGCCGTACTGATTGCTGATGGCCACACAAGTGTCCAGATCGCGGGCAATAATAATGCGGCTGGCGGACAATGCCTGACGGGCAATCTCTTTGCGTGATAATAATTCAAGCTGTGAATTGGTTTCGGCCACCACACGCTGTGCCATGTCTTCATCCGGGGTAACCAGCACCACCTGAGAATCCGGCCCGTGTTCAGCCTGGGATAGCAGGTCGGCTGCCACAAAGGCCGGGTTTGCACCGCTGTCGGCGATCACCAGCACTTCGGAAGGCCCGGCAGGCATATCAATGGCCGCACCGCCGATAGTCTGGCTGACCTGACGTTTCGCTTCGGTCACATAGGCATTGCCCGGCCCGAAAATTTTGTCTGTGGCGGGGATAGTCTCTGTACCAAATGCCATGGCGGCAATCGCCTGGGCACCACCAACCTGATAAATTGTTTCCGCACCGCAAAGCTGTGCGGCATATAAAATCTCATCTGCCACCGGCGGCGGTGAACAGAGGATGATCCGGCGGCAACCGGCGATTTTTGCCGGAACGGCCAGCATCAGGACGGTGGAAATCAGCGGTGCACTGCCGCCCGGGATATACAACCCGACACTGTCCACCGGCCGGGTCACCAGCTGACAGCTGACGCCGGGTTGGGTTTCCACATCAATCATCGCCGGGATTTGGGCTTCGTGAAAACGGGTGATATTTGCTTTCGCGATTGCCATGGCGGATTTCAGTGAATCCGGCAGACGGTCAGCGGCGGCGGCAATCTCTGCGGCGCTGATTTGCAGTTCTGTCACCTGTGTTTTGTCAAAGCGGGCGCTCAGGGCACGCAGGGCGTTATCGCCGTTTTCACGTACGTCCCGGATGATGTCACTGACCACGCGGCTGATATCAACGGATGCCGCCATGACAGGACGCATCAGGGCATCCGCCTGCTGTTGTGCATTAAGGTTTTCCCAGCGGATCAGAGTATTAAAGGTCATTGCGGTCATTGTCATCACTCCATCATTTTTTCAATCGGCAGAACAAGAATGGAGCTGCAACCCAGAGCTTTCAGTTTCTCCATTGTTTCCCAGAACAGGGTTTCGCTGCTGACCATGTGCATCGCCACCAGATCCGGCTCACCGGCCAGCGGCAGCAGGGTAGGACGCTCTGCGCCCGGCAGCAGGGCGATCACTTCGTCCAGACGCTCTGACGGGGCGTGCATCATGATGTATTTGGATTCACGCGCCTGGATCACGCCCTGAATACGGGTCATCATTCTGTCGATAAGTTGCTGTTTGGCAGGCGGCATCTCGCCGTCACGCTGAATAAGGCAGGCTTTGGAGCGGTAAATCACTTCCACTTCGCGCAGACCGTTGGCTTCCAGTGTGGCACCGGTGGAGACCAGGTCACAGATGGCATCGGCCAGACCGGCGCGCGGTGCGACTTCCACCGAGCCGTTGAGCAGACAGGATTTAAAGCGGATACCTTTCTGGTCGAGATAACGTTTGAGCAGGAACGGATAGGAAGTGGCGATGCGGCTGTCCTGAAGACACTCCGCGCCGTTGTAGCTGAAATCCACCGGAGCGGCCAGTGAGAGGCGGCAGGTGCCGAAATCCAGGCGGCGCAGAGTAAAATAGTGCGGGTTTTGTCCCTGCGCCCGGCGGCTTAATAACTCTTCTTCCAGCACGTTTTCGCCGATAATGCCGAGGTCAACCACGCCGTCCATCACCAGACCCGGAATATCATCATCACGGACCCGCAGAATATCGATCGGCATGTTTTCCGCGTAGGCAATCAGGCGCTGCTGTTGTAAGTTGATTTTAATGCCGCAGCGCGCGAGTAATTCACGGGAATCTTCACTCAAACGACCTGACTTTTGAATGGCTATCCGTAAGCGCGATTTATCTAACATTTTGATTATCCTTTAATTTTATAATTTTTTAGGTATAAAAAAAAACCCCGGAAAAAAAGATTCTTCCGGGGGTTCTCTTTTGCACGCATGCCACCGGAAGCTCTGAACGTCTTCCGGCACCAATCGCCTGAAAGACTAGTCAGGGTGATGGTGGTGGTGATGGCTGAACTGAATGCGTGTCATGATAATCTCTCGTTATTTATCTGGTTGTTGCTATCACGGATAATTTTGTCATGATGGTGATAGCAATGCGCGTAAATTGCTTGTCTTTCAACCTATAGAACTCATCCGGACTTTGCAACTCTTTTTTGCAAAGAAAATAAAAATACAGATAATTTACTGAAATAAAAGAAAAATAAGCCACAGAGAGGTCAATCACGATGAAAACAGTTTCTATCGCGGGGCTGGGCTGGCTGGGAATGCCGCTGGCACAGCATCTTGCGGATACCGGTATCTGTGTCAAAGGCACCAAAACCACGCCGGATGGCACGGAGGCGGCAAGGATGTGCGGTATAGAGTGTTATATGCTGAATCTGACGCCGGAGCCGGAGTGTAATGCGGATGATCTGGATGCATTTTTACAGACAGATATTCTGGTAATCACCCTGCCGGCATCAAGAACAGCAGGTGGTGGTTACCTGTATGTGAAGGCGGTGCAGAACCTGGTGGATCTGGCGGCCGCCCGCGGTGTGTCACGGGTGATTTTTACCGGTTCAACAGCCGTTTACGGTAATCAGACCGGCAAACTGACAGAGAACTCACCGCTGGATCCGGTGACGGAATCCGCCAAAGCGATTGTTGAGATTGAACACTGGCTGAATGAGCTGCCGGGCGTTTCTGCGGATATTCTGCGTCTGGCCGGGCTGGTGGGGGAATCCCGTCATGCGGGGCGTTTCCTGGCGGGGAAAACGGCGGTGAAAGGGGCAAATCAGCCGGTCAATCTGGTGCATCAGGATGATGTGATTGCAGCGATCCGCCTGCTGATTCAGCGTCCGCACGGCGGTCATCTTTATAATCTGTGCGCGCCGCAACATCCGTCACGGGCTGAATTTTATCCGGACATGTCCCGTCAGATTAATTTGCTGCCACCGGTATTCAGGGAAGAGGATGTCACTGAAGGGAAAGAGATTGACGGCAGCCGCATCTGCCGGGAACTGGGCTTTGAGTATCAGTACCCTGATCCCGGCCGGATGCCGATGACGGAGTAAGTTTTAACTGACCGGCAGAGCCACGATATCGCGGTAAGCCGGGCGGGTTTCAATCCGTGCAAACCAGCGCTCAATATGCGGGAAGTCCGGTCTGTCGTGACATACTTCCCGCCACGGATAGAGCAGCGGAGCCAGTGCCATATCCGCGATGCTGAACGTATCTCCGGCGATATAATCACGCTGTGCAAGATCATCATTGAGCATTGCAATCAGGTGGTTAAGAGCCTGTTTCAGCTCTTCCGCCCGGGCCGGATCGCGCTGCTCTGCCGGGGTTCTGACCAGTAATCCCATCATCGCTTTGATGTACGGGAACAGACTGCCGTCTGACCAGTACATCCATTGTGCCGCCCAGGCGCGGAACTCCGCATCGTGCGGCAGCAGTGTGCCGTCATCATATTTATCGGCCAGATAGCTGAGAATGGCATTGGATTCCCAGAGAATAAATTTACCGTCCTGATATGTCGGGATGGTTTTATTCGGGTTCATGGCGAGGTATTCCGGGGTACCGAGGCCACCGAACGGCCCGCCCGCATCTTTCTGCTGATAAGTCAGCCCCAGTTCAGTCAGACACCATAAGACTTTCTTGACGTTAGACGAGTTTTTTCTGCCCCAGACGGTTATCATAGTGACTCCTGTTGATAGAAATGCGATGACGTGTACGTATTATCGGTTGTTTTGTGTCATGAAGTGTAAATTTTTACACGAAATCCCCGTAACAGGAAGAATCGCGTTAAAGTGTCATTGGCTTACCATTCATGAAATGAATATAGTATTCATTATCACAGAGTTATCACTCTTATTTTTGTCACGATGTACCGGGTTTAAAGAGGGAAGAGTAATGCAGACAGTAATCAGTTCACGGGTAACCGGTTTAATTGGCGGACTGGCTTTCGGATTTTTAAGTATTGGCCACGCGTTTGCGGAGGAAACACCGGTTGCACCGCAGGTGGATGCGAAAGCGTATGTGCTGATGGATTACAACAGCGGGAAAATACTGGCATCAGCGAATGCGGATGAGCGCCTTGACCCGGCGTCACTGACAAAAATCATGAGCAGTTATGTGGTCGGACAGGCAGTTAAAGCCGGAAAAGTGACGCCGGACGACATTGTGACTGTCGGCATAAACGCCTGGGCAACCGGTAATCCGGTGCTGAAAGGTTCTTCCCTGATGTTCCTGAAACCGGATGATCGCGTAAAATTAATTGACCTGAATAAAGGTATGGTTATTCAGTCAGGGAATGACGCCAGTATTGCGCTGGCAGAATATGTGGCGGGAAGCCAGGAAACCTTTGTTTCTCAGATGAACAGTTACGCCAAACAGATTGGCCTGAAAAATACGCATTTTAAAACAGTTCACGGGCTGGATTCTGAGGGGCAGTACAGTACTGCCGGAGATATGGCGCTGCTGACCCAGGCTTTGATCACTGATGTGCCGGATGAATATGTTATTCATAAAGAGAAAGAATTTACCTTCAATAAGATCCGCCAGCCGAACCGTAACCGTCTGCTGTGGAGTACCAATCTTAATGTGGACGGTGTAAAAACCGGCCATACCAGCGGTGCCGGGCATAATCTGGTGGCTTCCGCGACAGACGGCCCGATGCGACTGATCTCAGTGGTGCTGGGCGCACCGAGTGATCGCGTCCGTTTTGCTGAAAGTGAAAAAATCCTCTCCTGGGGCTTCCGCTTCTTTGAAACCGTGGCACCGGTGAAAGCGGATACGCCGCTGACAACAGAACGTGTCTGGTTCGGGAATATTTCCGAAGTGCCGCTGGGCGCGGAAAAAGATATTTATGTCACCATCCCGAAAGGCAAACTCAAAGATCTGAAAGCCACCTTTGAGCTGGATAACACCAGCCTGGAAGCACCACTGGCGAAAAATCAGGTGGTCGGAAAAATCAACTTCATCCTTGACGATAAAGTCGTTGAGCAGCGTCCGCTGGTGGTTCAGCAGCAGGTTGATGAAGCCGGCTTCTTCGGGCGTATCTGGGATTATATTGTCCGCTTCTTTGCCGGATTGTGGCATTCCGTCTTCGGTTAAGCAGCCTGTATTTATAAGGTTATTCCCCTTTCAGGCGGTAATTTATCATGCTGTCCGCTGAATTACCCTGTTGAAATCCGTATAAAATCCGATATTACATCCTGATATCGGATTTTTTTATAAAAAAGGACCGGTATTTTTACACACCGGCCAATAAAGGATTAAAGATATGGGGACAATTGTATTTATCGCGCTGGTCATCACAGTGGCCGGAATCGGGTGGATCCGGCGGGTATATCTCCGGATAAACAACCTTCAGGCACCGATCACGGAAGCCTATGCGGCAATTGACGGCATGCTGCATCAGCGGGCGGAAAAAATCGGTCAGCTGGTGGAGATGACGGAGAAAGCCGGTATCCGGGATGCAACGTTGTTTTATTCCTGGCAGGATGCATATCCGCGCTATACAGAGGCCGCGACACTGGATGAGAGTGTCAGTGCCGCAAATGATATCAGTAGTACCTTTTATCATATTATGGCGCTGACAGAGACATTTCCGGTACTGATTGCGGATCCGCAGTTTGTCCGCATTCAGCTGGCGATCTGCGATATTGATGATGCGCTGCGTCCGGGCGCAGATACCTTTAATAGTATCGTCATCGATTATAATGTATCAGTACATCATTATCCGGATGTACTTGTCGCGCATTTATTCGGGTATAAACCCCGGATATTGCTTGAGATATAATTGTTCATACCGGAAATAAAACGGCAACAATAAGGTTGCCGTTTTTCTGTCTGCAATCAGCTGACAGATAATAAAATAACAGCGATTGTAATCATCGTTATTCCGAACCAGCCAACCGGTTTTAATTTATGGCCGAAAAAAAGACGGCCGCAAATTGCTGTTCCGGTAACACCGATGGCGCCCCACATCGCATAAGCGACCGCAAGATCCATTGTTTTTACTGCCTGCCCCAGGAAAGCAAATGCTATCCAGACCAGAACAATTGCGCTTAACCCCCATTTAAGATGTTTAAATCCCCGTGAACGGGCAATAAACATATTAGCGATAATATCAATGAATGCAGATAACGTAACAAATAAAACAGAAACAGAAGTCATGATTAATGATTCTCACCCAGAGCAACACAAACAATACCAATAACAGCGGCAATAAGGCCGGCAGCTTCAGTCAGGGAAACGGATTCGTTAAAGACGGTAATACCGATAATAGTCAGTAATAACAATCCGGCGCCTTCCCAGACAGCGTAAGCCACACCAACGGAAATTGTGCGTGCGGACAGCGCCAGAAAAAAATAGGAAACCGCTAATGCGGCAGCCATGATGATATAGCCGGTATAACCACCGCCTCTTGCCGCATCAGCCATAAATGAGGTTCCTGTGACTTCGGCAATAATTGCCAGAGTCAGAAATAACCATGCGGTACGGTATATCCGGGTCCGTTTTTTGGCAGTATTCATGTCAATTTCCTTATATAAAATCAGTTTTGTGGTAATTCCGGATATATTATTCCATCTGAAATTGTTATCCTTCAAGATAGGATGTATCAATAAAGAAGATGGGTATGAGATTTACAATAGATATGCTGAAAATATTTTCTGAGATAACAGAACACGGTTCTTTCTCGGAAACAGCCAGAAAACTGGGTAAATCACAATCCGCAGTCAGTACGGCGATCGCGAACCTGGAGATTGATACCGGCCTGATTTTATTCGACAGAAGTAAACGTTATCCGGTACTGACGGAGGAAGGGAAATATCTTATCGGTTATGCGAGGGATATATTAGAGGCTGCGGAAAATATGGAAAAAGCGGTTATCCGTCTGACAGAAACCGAATCAGAAAAACGGCTGACGCTGGTGTTGTCGGATATGTACCATATCAGTCCCGGGTATCAGGCAATGCATAAGTTTGCCGAGAAATTCCCGTTTGTTGAACTCGAATTACTGGATTCTGAAGGTCAGGATATTATTTCACTGATACAGTCCGGTCGTGCGCAAATAGGGTTGGTTGCCACTCAGGATAAATATCCGGCAGATATTATTGCAACAAGATTGCCTGACTATGTCGAAATGGGGGTATTTGCAGGAAAAAATCATCCGCTGGCGAAAAAAAGCAAAGTCAGCATGTCTGTGTTATTAAAAGAAAGGCAAATTTGCCTGAATACATTCAAAGAAAATGCAGACAAACCACAGGGGAAAATCTGGCTGGCATCCGATTATATGATGATTCTGGAAATGGTGGAGGAAGGGTTCGGGTGGGCTGAACTGCCGTATTCATTACTGGAATATTATCAGTCTGAGCGCATTGTAAAGCTGGACATTCCTGAGAAAAAATATTTTATCTCTGCGGATATTATCCGTTCCCGTCAGTTCCCGCCGGGGAAAGCCGGAAATTGGTTTACGGAACAGTTATTATCAAAATAAAAAAGTCCGGCGGTTATGCCGGACTTTTTATCTTACCGGGTTAATCAGTCACACGGGATCACTTTGATTGCCAGACCGCCCTGTGAAGTTTCCCGGTACTTGGCATTCATATCTTTACCGGTTTCATACATGGTTTCGATAACTTTATCGAGACAGACGCGCGGTTCGCTGACACGACGCAGCGCCATACGGGCGGCGTTGACAGACTGAACGGCTGCAATGGCGTTACGCTCAATACACGGTACCTGTACCTGTCCGGCGACCGGGTCACAGGTCAGGCCGAGGTTATGCTCCATCGCGATTTCGGCTGCGATAAAGACCTGCATCGGGCTGCCGCCCAGCAGTTCGGTCAGACCGGCAGCGGCCATTGAACAGGCAACACCGACTTCCCCCTGACAACCCACTTCCGCACCGGAAATAGAGGCGTTCATTTTGTACAGTGAGCCGATCACGCTGGAGACCAGGAAATAACGGGTATAAGCGTTTTCATTTACCGGACGGATGAATTTATCGTAATACGAGAGCACTGCGGGGATGATCCCGCAGGCGCCGTTGGTTGGAGCGGTAACAACACGGCCGCCGGCGGCGTTTTCTTCGTTAACGGCGAGGGCGAACATGTTGATCCAGTCGACAACTTGCATCGGATCCGTGGAGGTGTTATCGCTGGTCACCAGCTGACGGCGCAGTGCAGCGGCACGGCGTGGTACACGCAACGGCCCCGGCAGCAGACCTTCGGTGTTCACACCACGTTCGATACCGGCTTTCATCACATCCCATACAGCTGCCAGGTGAGCAGAAAGCTCTTCTTTGCTGTGCAGCGCCAGTTCGTTCTGCATCACCAGTGCTGACAGAGACAGCCCGGTTTCGTTACAGTGTTTTTGCAGATCAGCGGCGTACTGATACGGATAAGGCACTCTGGTTTCGCTGTCTGCAGACTGACCGAAATGCTCCTCATCCACGATAAATCCGCCGCCGATAGAATAATAGGTTTTCTTGTACAGTAATTCATCACCGCTGAATGCGCTGATTGACATGCCGTTTTCATGCAGCGGCAGGTTTTCTTTATGGAAATTCATCCCGTTATCACGCGGGAAATCCACTTCATGGCGTTGGTTTGCCAGCAAAAGGCGTTCACGCTCTTCAACATCCCTGATAAAGCCCGGTATCGCGTCAATATCAACAGAATCCGGCAGGTTGCCCGCAAGACCCATAATGATAGCGATATCTGTCGCGTGACCTTTCCCTGTCAGAGACAGAGAACCGTACACATCAACCTGAATGCGGGTGGTTTTTTCCAGCAGTCCGGCCGCGATAAGATCATCAGCGAACTGTTTACCTGCTTTCATCGGACCGACCGTGTGGGAACTCGACGGACCAATACCAATTTTGAAGATGTCAAATACACTGACCATATTGCTCGCCCCCTATGTTAAGGCGTGGATTAATAGTGTCGTGAAAATTCACGAAGCCGTTACTTTTCAGTTCCGGCTGATTATTGTTGTTGCTGTTGCCCGCCGGAGAGGGCAACAGTCATTTATTTTTTAACCAAAAAACAGCTGATACAGATTGTAAAACACCGCTGAAATTGCGATGAGACCCATCACAACCACAAACAGATTACTCAGGTGACCGGCATATTTACGCATCGCAGGGACTTTGCGGATAGCGTACATCGGCATGATAAACAGCAGCATAGCGATGACCGGGCCGCCCAGGGTTTCAATCATCCCCAGAATGCTCGGATCCAGTGTGGCAACAATCCAGGTGGTTACCAGCATAAACAGTGCAGTCAGTTTATTCAGCTTAGACGGTGCAATGCTTTTACCTCTGGCGCGTAATGCTTTGTTAACCAGACCGTTAAAGCCTTCACGGGCACCCAGGTAGTGACCCAGGAATGATTTGGTGATAGCAATAAACGCGATGAATGGTGCGATATACGCAATCATCGGGTTTTGGAAATGGTTCGCCAGATAAGACAGAATGGAAATATTCTGATCTTTTGCTTCCTGTAAATTGAGTGGTGACAGGCTCAGTACACAACTGAACACAAAGAACATGACTGTCAGCACCATCATAATGTGAGCGTATGCCAGAATGCGTGAGCATTTTTTCTCCGCATTTTCGCCGTACTCTTCACGCTTGGCGACGGCAAAGGCAGAGATAATCGGGGAATGGTTAAAGGAGAACACCATGACCGGAATTGCCAGCCACAGCGTCACCAGCAGACCGTGACCGGTTACACTGACAGTATTGCTGTTAAAAGAGAGTGTATCGAATACGGCAGTGCTCCAGTGCGGGATCAGATACAGTGCCAGCACCATCAGAACTGCCACAAACGGGAATACCAGCACGCTCATTGCTTTGACAATGGCGGCTTCACCGAAGCGGATAATACACATAATCCCGATAATCAGTACCAGTGACAGAATAATGCGCGGCGGAGCCGTCATATGCATCTGGTTAACGATGAAGCTTTCCACGGTGTTGGTGATAGCCACACTGTAAACCAGCAGGATCGGGTAGATGGCAAAGAAATAGAGCAGGGTGATAAGGCCGCCGGCTCTGGAACCGAAGTGTTCTTCCACCACTTCGGTAATATCTTCGCCCGGATTTTTACCGGACAGCACGAAGCGGCACATGCCGCGGTGTGCGAAAAAGGTCATCGGGAAGGCCAGTACGGCCATAATGATCAGCGGGATCAGCCCGCCGATACCGGCGTTAATCGGCAGAAACAGTACGCCTGCGCCGATGGCCGTCCCGTACAGTCCGAGCATCCAGACGGTATCGGATTTACGCCATATGCGGTAATCATTGCTGGTGTCAGTTTTGCTGACCACAACCTGCGGTTGTGTTGTATCCATAGAAGTCTCCAAAATTTACAACAATAACAACTAAAATTTTGCACGTTAACCTGTGCATTTATTCGTCTCTGAAATAGGGTCTATGTACGTAACCAGATAAAAAATAAGTAAAGCTGAAAAGTCACCTGTAATTGCTTACCGGTAAAAATAATAAACAGCAGCGACCTGATATCTGTAATGGATAAATAAAGGTCTCTGCATTACTTCATATTCAAAAATACCTGAAATTGATAACTCTCTTTCTGATGATGTAAATATACTATTTTTCAGTGGAAAACACCGTGATCACAGTCTCAAATGCTATAAATCTCAGTAAAACAGGCTCTGTTGCAAGATTTGATAAAATTGTTAATCCGGGTTTACGGAATGGAGTATGCCTAAACGGCATATGAGGTTAAATGTACTGTAATAATGTAATTTTCATACGTGCTTTATTTAAATAAATTAATTTATTCATATATTAATAAATGTATCGCCTGTACACTCTTACATTATTTAAAAATAGAGAAAAACCAGGTTATTGGCGGGTTAAAACCCTTCTCGCGGCATGGTCTTTATTTGTTGTCTTTTGTTTTTAATGAAAAAATTATGTTTTCGTTTAGTTTGTGGTAATACCAGGCGTATACAGGAAATCCGGCAGTATAAAATACGGGGTTATATAGTGAGCACATTGTATATCCTGTATAATTAAAATAATTATTTTAATCACGAATTAAGTCACCTGAGTGATACCGGTGTCAGATAAAACAGAAATGTTAAATAAATACCAGAATAATATTCTGCGAACAAAAATAGTACTACCGCAGTGAAAAATGTGGCTTAAAAAAGATCAGCGGTACCGGGATCAATTAAATTCGGATAAAAAAATACCGGTACGAAGGCCGGTATTCTCTGATTCATACTTCATGGTGCTGGTTTACCGGCAAAAGGCGTTCACGTTCTTCAGCATCCCTGATAAAGCCCGGTTCGGACCGACCGTGCGGGAACCCGACGGACCAATACCAATTTTGAAGATGTCAAATACACTGACCATATTGCTCGCCCCCTATGTTAAGGCGTGGATAAATAGTGTCGTGAAAATTCACGAAGCCGTTACTTTTCAGTTCCGGCTGATTATTGTTGTTGCTGTTGCCCGCCGGAGAAGGCAACAATCATTTATTAACCAAAAAACAGCTGATACAGATTGTAAAACACCGCTGAAATTGCAATGAGACCTATCACAACCACAAACAGATTACTCAGGTGACCGGCATATTTACGCATCGCAGGGACTTTGCGGATAGCGTACATCGGCATGATAAACAGCAGCATAGCGATGACCGGGCCGCCCAGGGTTTCAATCATCCCCAGAATGCTCGGGTCCAGTGTGGCAACAATCCAGGAGGTTACCAGCATAAACAGTGCAGTCAGTTTATTCAGCTTAGACGGTGCAATGCTTTTACCTCTGGCGCGTAATGCTTTGTTAACCAGACCGTTAAAGCCTTCACGGGCGCCCAGGTAGTGTCCCAGGAATGCGTTGGTGATAGCAATAAACGCGACTAACGGCGCGATATACGCAATCATCGGATTGTGGAAGTAGTTCGCCAGATAAGACAGAATGGAAATATTCTGATCTTTTGCTTCCTGTAAATTGAGTGGTGACAGGCTCAGTACACAACTGAACACAAAGAACATGACTGTCAGTACCATCATAATGTGAGCGCATGCCAGAATGCGGGAGCATTTTTTCTCCGCATTTTCGCTATATTCCTGACGTTTTGCGACACTGAATGCTGAAATAATCGGAGAATGGTTGAACGAGAATACCATGACCGGAATCGCCAGCCACAACGTCACCAGCAGACCACGACCGGTTTCACCGGCAGAGTGACTGCTGAAAGAGAGAGTATCAAATATCGCGGTATTCCAGTGCGGGATCAGATACAGTGCCAATACCATCAGAACCGCCACAAACGGGAATACCAGCACGCTCATTGCTTTGACAATGGCGGCTTCACCGAAGCGGACAATACACATAATCCCGATAATCAGTACCAGTGACAGAATAATGCGCGGCGGTGCTGTCATATGCATCTGGTTAACGATGAAGCTTTCCACGGTGTTGGTGATAGCCACACTGTAGACCAGCAGGATCGGGTAGATGGCAAAGAAATAGAGCAGGGTGATAAGGTTCCCTGCTCTGGCGCCGAAATGCTCTTCGACCACTTCGGTAATATCTTCACCCGGATTTTTACCGGATAATATAAAGCGGCACATGCCGCGGTGTGCGAAAAAGGTCATCGGGAAGGCCAGCACGGCCATAATGATCAGCGGGATCAGCCCGCCGATACCGGCGTTAATCGGCAGAAACAGTATACCGGCACCAATGGCAGTACCATACAGTCCGAGCATCCAGACGGTATCGGATTTACGCCATTTGCGGTAATCATTGCTGGTGTCAGTCTTGCTGACCACAACCTGCGGGTGTGTTGTTTCCATAGATGTCTCCAAATTTACAACAATAACAGCTAAAAAATTGCACGGTAATCTGTGCACGAAATGTATCTCTGAAGCAGGGTCTATGTACGTAACCGGATAAAAAAATAAGTAAAGCGGAGAAGTTACCTGTAATTGCTTACCGGTAAAAATAATAAACATCAGCGACCTGATATCTGCAATGGACAAATAAGGTTTCTGCATTAATTCATATTCAAAAGAACCTGAGATTGATGACTGTATTTTTATGGTGAAAATATACTATTTTTTAGTTTAAAACACTGTGATCTTCATCTCGTTTGCTATAAATACCATTAAATATAGCCATGTTGCAATATTTAATAATGTTGTTAATCCATTTTTGCGGAATGGGGCATGCCGAAACAGCATATGAAATTACCTATTCTGCAATCATGTCATTTCTGCCTGTGTTTTATTTAAACAAATTAATTTGTTCATCTATGAACAAATATATAAGCGGTACAATATCGCATTATTACAAAACAGAGATAAACCGGATTATCACCATATAAAAACCATTTTTTTAATATGGTTTTTATGTGTTATTTTTTGTTTTTAAACAGAAAATTATTCCGTCATTGAGTTTGTGGTGATATAGGATGTATGCAGGAAGCTCGACAGTATAAAATATGAGGTTATATAATAATCACATTGTATATCCCGGATGATTAAAATAATTATTTTAATCACGAATTAAGTTACATGAGTGATACCTGAGCCAGATAAAACAGAAATGTTAAATAAATACCAGAATAATATTCGGTGTACAAAAATAGTACTGTCAGTAGTGAAAAATAGGGCTTAAAAAAGATCCCCCTCTGACAGTGGTAATTAAATACAGGTGAAAAAATACCGGCAGGCAGGCCGGTATTTCCTTATTCATTTTTGTACCTTTATCCCTGTACCCAGCCTTTGCGAATAGGTACCGCAAAACAGCGCCGGTAGAGCGCCTGCAACCGGTTTTGCAGTGCCGGGCCGAACAGGCTCCAGAGCAGCTCTGTCAGCGCACAGGCAATCAGCACAGTGATAAGAGCGCCCAGCATATCTGCCGGCCAGTGAACACCAAGGAAAACCCGCGACCAGGCAACAATCAGCGCCGGGATCATTAGCAGTAATCCTGCACGGACATTACACCAGAACAGGCAGCCCAGCGCGAAGGTAAATACAATAATACCGTGATTGCTCGGGAACGAGGCGGTTGGTGCGTGTTCAAGAAAACTGTGTCCGAACGGTTCGGCAAACGGGCGGGCGTGCGGCCAGAGTGTGCCGATAGTCCAGGATGCGGCGAAGCCAATCAGGAGAGCAATCGCGGTTTTGCAGACAGAGCGGCGCTGGCGGGCCATATTCTCCGGCGTTCCCCGCAGCCAGAATCCTGCGGCAACAACCGGAAACAGCAGAACCAGATATTTTGCCGCGAAAGTGGCCGCAATAATCATGGTATGAGACGTTTCCGGCGTGGCATTGATCAGGAGAAAAAGCGAATGATTCAGATTTTCCAGCACATCAGACTCCTTAAAAAACACACCTGTGTATACCCGGTAATAAAATGACGGGTCAGGGTAGCCGTCTTGTGCATCAAGGTAAAGTAAAAATGTCTTGGTTAATCGTGCTATTACGTAATATTGCAGAAAATTGACAAAATCTGAAGTAACAACAGGCGGGATAAACAGCAGGCAATAAAAAACCCGATAGTTAAAACCAAACCGGTGACTATCGGGCTTCCTCAATCTTGGGGATATTCAAAGAAAAGCAGTGGCACTTATTCAGACTGCGGCCCGGTAAGAAAGTTCGAAAAAAGATTAAAAAAAATAAAAATAATTTTTTAATGTTTAAAATCAGCGGGATGGGAAAGGAGAGGTAAGCCGTTTCCCGGGCGGGAAACGGCCGGATAGCTTAGCTGAACAGGCCGAGGTTGGCTTTTGCATAAGCTTCGAAATCAGTACAGCCGCCGATGTGTTTTTCATCGATAAAAATCTGAGGAACAGTTTCAACCGGTTTACCGATAGTTTTGGATAAATCTTCTTTGCTGATCCCTTCAGCGTGAATATCAATATAACGATAATCAAAGTCATCACGTTCGTTTTTCAGTTTTTCTGCGAGTTCTTTCGCACGAACGCAATAAGGACAAGCCGGACGGCCAAAAATAACGGTATACATGAAAAGCTCCTTCATTCATCAGTAACACCGGAAGTGGTGCTTTAATGGGATAAATTATGCCTGTATCATAACGGATAGGAAAGAACGTTGTGACGATTTGTGCGGTAGTCCGCACCAATGGTTCAGTGCGTATCCGCAGTTCGGATATAACGGCAGAATCGCAGAGGATAAAATGGCAAACAAACAGCCGCGACAAATGCGTTCATTAGGGGACATGCCGCGCCCGGTGATTATTTGTGAGGTCATCGGAGTGATATTACTGCTGCTGGTCTATCTGGCAGTGAATGATTTTATCGCTCTGCCCGGCGTTACGGGCAGTAAAAATGCACTGATGGTGATGACATTTGCCGGCCTGGGGTGTCTGGTACCGGCGGCAATTAATATTGTCTGGCGGGCAATCAGTGCGCTGCCGTCCGTTGGTTTTGACAACAAAAGCGGGGCAGATAAAAAGACCCGGCAGAATAAAAATGAAAAAAAGCAATAAAACGTTATTCCCCTTCACGTTTTTCAGCTAAGATCCGTTATTGGTCTGCGGGTGACGCTTTTCCCCGCTGTACTTTTGTTTTTCCGGTTAAAAGGCTTCAGGTTCATGATCATTCCCGATCTCACGATATTACGCACATGGCTGGATCAGCTGCAACTCTCCTGTTTTGAGTGTGATTCCTGCCGGGCACTGCATCTGCCGCATATGCAAAATGTGGACGGTGTGTTTGATGCCAAAATTGATATCCTCGACGATATGCTGGTATTCTCGGCGCTGGCGGAAGTCCGTCCGACCGCGATTGTCCCGCTGATTGCCAACCTGAGCCAGATCAACGCCAGTTCGCTGCTGGTCAAAACCTTTATGGATATTCAGGATTCCACCATGCCGAAGCTGGTGGTCTGTTACTCGCTGCCGCTTAATGCAGGGCTGACGTTTGAGCAGTTTTCTCTCGCCATGCAACTGATGGAAGAGCAGGTCGGCGCGGTGATTTTTGAGCTGTTCAGTAATAATATGCTGTTTGATCCGAATGACGCGGAGCCGGAAGATGAAGAGAGCTTCCGCGCTGATTCCGTTCCTTCTCCGGTGATCCACTGATTATCCGTACCACCTCAGATATCCGGGACACCATCATGCATTGCCCTCAGTATTCATCCGGCCGCTGCCGTTCCTGTCAGTGGCTTGAAAAACCGTATATTCAGCAGATTGATGATAAAGAGCAGGATCTCCGTGCGCTGTTATCCCCGTTTGCCGTGCAAAACTGGCTTTCGCCTGTCCGCAGTGCGGAAACCGCGTTCAGAAATAAGGCGAAAATGGTGGTCAGCGGCAGTGTTGAGCGCCCGGTGTTCGGGATCGTGACGGATAACGAACCGGTGGATTTATCAGACTGTCCGCTTTATCCGCCGCATTTTGCGCAGGTATTTGCTGCTCTGAAACCTTTTATCGCCCGCGCCGGACTCACGCCGTACAATGTGGAGCGCCGCCGTGGTGAACTGAAATTCCTGCTGCTGACCGAAAGCCGCGCCACCGGTAAAATGATGCTGCGCTTTGTGCTGCGTTCAGAGAAAAAAGTAGCGCAGTTACAGGCCGCGCTGCCGTTTTTACAGGCACAATTGCCGCAGTTATTGGTGATTTCCGCCAATATCCAGCCGGTCGCAATGGCGATTCTGGAAGGAGAGCAGGAAATTATTTTTACCCCGGATGAGGTACTGGAAGAAACCTTCAACGGTATTCCGCTGTATATCCGTCCGCACAGCTTTTTCCAGACCAATCCTGATGTTGCCGCACAGTTGTATCATACGGCCGGGAAATGGGTGCGTGAGTTGGGTATTACCCGTTTATGGGATCTGTTTTGCGGCGCGGGGGGATTCGGCCTGCACTGTGCAGATCAATCCACACAACTGACCGGGATTGAGATCAGCCCGGAGGCAATTGCCTGCGCTACCCGTTCGGCGGAAAAAATGGGGCTGAAAAATGTCACGTTTCAGGCACTGGATTCCGCGCAGTTCGCTCTCGGTAAATCCGAGATACCGGAATTAGTGCTGGTAAATCCGCCGCGCCGTGGGATCGGCAAAGCGTTGTGTGATTATCTCAATACCATGGCGCCGGATACGATTATCTATTCCAGCTGTAATGCACAGAGCCTGGCGCAGGATCTGGCGCATCTCACTCAGTATCAGCCGCAGCGTGTACAGTTATTCGATATGTTTCCGCATACCGCGCATTATGAGGTGCTGGTGCTGCTGACCAGAAAATAAACGGCATCCCGCCGGGGCGGGATGCCGTTTATCAGGGCGTAATACTGTTATTGTATGTTAGTTACGGCGCTCAAAAGCCAGTGCACGGTGCTCTATCAGGCGCATCGCGAGGGTCAGACAGCCATTGACGCCGAGATAAATCACACCCGCTGCCACAAACACCATCACATCATAATCCTGTCCGAAAATCCGCTGACTGTATCCCATCACTTCCAGCAGGGTAATCGTACTGGCCAGTGAGGTACTTTTGAAAATCAGTACCACTTCGTTGGAATAGGAGGACAGCGCACGTTTAAAGGCATACGGCAGAATGATACGCATAGTTTGTCCGCGTGACATTCCCAGCGCCTGGCAGGATTGCCACTGCCCCTGCGGAATGGCTTTCACCGCACCGTAGAACAGTAAAGTGGAGTAGGCGGCACTATTGAGTGCCAGCGTCACCAGTGCGCACAGCCACGGCGAGGACATCAGCTCCCACAGCAGCGGATACTCTTTCAGTCCTTTAAACTGCCCCGGTCCGTAGTAGATCAGGAAAAACTGAACCAGCAGCGGCGTCCCGGTAAACAGAGTGATATACCCTTTGACCAGCGGCGTCAGGATTTTCGGTTTCAGTGACAGCACCAGTGTCAGTAAAACCGAAAGCATAAAAGCCACCAGCAGCGCGGCAAAGGTGAGCGACAGGCTGACCGGCAGACCCGGTAAAAGATCAACAATATAATCAAGTAACATTACATGGCGCTCCGTTCAAAACGCGTGGTGCGAAGTTCAATGCGTCTGAGGATAAACTGGCTCACCAGGGTAATGGCAAGATAGATAAGTGCCACGATGCAGTACCAGGTAAACGGCTGCTCTGTCCGGGTGGCGATACTCTTGGTTTGCAGCATCAGGTCATTCACACTGATCAGAGCAACCAGTGCGGTATCCTTGAGCAGCACCAGCCACTGGTTACCCAGGCCCGGCAGAGCATGACGCCACATCTGCGGCATAATAAAACGAAAGAAAATGGTGGCCCGGCTCAGCCCGAGTGCCTGTCCGGCTTCGCGCTGACCGCCGGGAACGGCTTTCAGTGCGCCGCGCAGTGTCTGCGAAGCATAGGAGGCATAGAGCAGGGAGAGGGCGATTATCCCGCTGAACAGCGGTACATAATCGGAGTTATCAATCTCAATCTGTAAGGTGTAAAACCCGAGGTCAATACCGTCGCCGAGACGCATGATCACTTCCAGGGTGCCGTAATAAACAAACAACACCACCAGCAGTTCCGGCAGTCCGCGGATCAGAGTGACAAAACAGGTACCGGCAAAGGCGACAGGTTTCCAGCGCACGGTTTCCCATGCGGTGAACAGCATCGCCAGAATCAGCCCGAGGATGAGTGCAGAAACAGCAAGGCCGACGGTTGTCCCGGCGGCGCTTGCTAAAGAGAGAAAATCATTCATTAATTTTTTACGTAATTACTCAAACCATTTCTTGTAGAGGGTGTCGTACGTACCGTCCGCTTTGACCTCATCAAGCGCCTTGTTGAGTTTGTCTTTCAGCTCACTGTTGCCTTTACGGACAGCAATGGCAAGACCGGTGCCGAAGTAGGCCGGGTCGGTGACACGCTCACCCACGGTTTTCAGATTATCGTTGCTTTTCAGCCATTCATTGATAACAGCTGTATCACCGAAGACGGCTTCAATACGGCCATTTTTCAGATCCAGTACGGCGTTCTGGTAGCTGTCATAAGGGACAATTTTCATGTCCTTATATTGCTCCATCAGGTATTTCTGATGGGTGGTGCCGTTCTGAATACCAATCTGTTTCCCTTTGAGGCCGTCAATGCTATCAAATTTGCCCGCAACTGCAACGAAAACAGCAGAGTTATCATAATAAGTATTGGTGAAATCAACCTGTTTCAGGCGCTCCGGAGTCACGTCAATTCCTGCCATCAGCGCATCAAAACGCTTGTATTTCAGGCTCGGGATCAGGCTGTCAAAGGCCTGGTTGGTAAAGGTGCATTCCGCGTTGATTTTTGCACACATGGCCTGAGCCAGATCCACATCAAAACCGACGATTTCGTTTTTCTCATTCACGGTTTCAAAGGGGGCATAGCTCGCTTCTGTTGCAAAACGGATTTTTTCTTTTTCTGCCGCCGCTGCGGAGAAAGCAAACGCGCCGATTAATGCGGCAATAACCAGTTTTTTCATAGCAACATCCTATTTTATTGTTCAGTGGCAGAAGATAATCAGTGTGACAGATAACCGGCAAATGCCTCTGTCTGCGGTGTGATAAAACATTGTGCGCTGCCCTGTTCCACGATGCGGCCGTTTTCCATATACACCACTTTACTGGCGGTTTTACGGGCAATATCCACTTCGTGAGTCACAATGACCTGGGTAATCCCGGTTTGCGACAGCTCTTTAATAATATCGACAACCTGAGAGGTAATCTCCGGGTCCAGTGCCGCGGTCGGCTCATCGAATAACAGCACCTGCGGTTCCATCATCAGGGCGCGGGCAATGGCCACACGCTGCTGCTGGCCGCCGGATAAATGCAGAGGGAAGCGGCCGGCAAAATCGGTCAGACGCAGACGTGCCAGCAGCTTTTCAGCTTTTGCCTGAGCGGCTTCTTTTGTCAGACCCAGTACCCGGATCGGGGCTTCTGTCAGGTTGTCCATGACGGTCAGATGCGGCCACAGGTTATACTGCTGGAATACCATACCGACGTTCTGACGCAGGGAACGGATTTCTCCGGCAGATGGCGCGGAGGTAAAATCAAAATGGTGACCCGCAATGGTCAGCTCGCCGGAACGCGGCATTTCAAGCAGATTCAGTGCCCGCAGCAGTGAACTCTTACCTGCACCACTCGGCCCGAGCAGTACCATGGTTTCACCTGCACCACATTCCAGGTTGATGTCAAACAGCGCCTGATGCTGTCCGTAAAAGCAATTGATGTTTTTTAATTGAATACTCATGCTATAAATCTGCATACTCAGTGACGTTGAGTGAATATTAACGCCATAAGAATAAATATGCAATTATTTCTGCATAAAAAATTACTAAAAAAGCAAGATAATAACTTTTACTGAGTGGTTATGTCTTCTCAGATGCCGGGAGGACGTATGCTGAGGCTCGTTTGACAATGGTTTTCGCCATGCCTTTAAAGATGAATAAATGAGCGGGCATCATGGCGAACCAGTAAAGCAGCCCGCTGAATCCGGCAGGATGCCACCAGGCGCGGACATCCAGCTCCCGCTGATGGCCGTGGTCGCGGATGGTAAAAGTCAGCCGTCCCAGTCCGGGGGCTTTCATACCGAACAGCAGGGAGAGCTGCTGCCGGGGTTTGAGGGTGATTACTTTCCAGCCGTCGATTTTATCCCCCAATTCCAGGGTATCGCGATCAGGGCGGCCGTAAGTGATTTTATTACCGCAAAGATCATCCAGCCGGGCGCGGACAGACCACAGAATATTGGCGCAGAAATATCCTTCTTTACCGCCAATCTGCTGTACAACATGCCACAGCGCTTCGGCGGAGGCGGAGGTGTTCAGGGTAAAACCGGCCTGTTTGGGATAAAAACCGAAGCCCGGACGCCAGCGGGCGCGGACTTCCGGGTCATAACCCCAGTCCTCATTATCCACGGCATCCGCTTCATCTTTAAGGGTCTTGCGCACAGCATCATCAAAACTGAGCAGCGTCTGCGGGATCAGTGCCTGAAGCTGTTTTCCGTCGCCGGGCAGATCATATTTCAGTCCCATAATCAGCTCCTTGGCGATACCTTCCGGCACCGTGGTGATCAGGCGCAGAAAGTGCACTGAAATCAGCCGCAGCGGAATAGGCAGCGGGATCATCAGCCGCTTTTTGCCGCTGATGGTAATAAAATGGCGGAACATTTCCAGATAGCTGAGGTAATCCGGCCCCGTGGCATCAAAGCGGCGGTTTCCGGTTGCAGGGTGAGAGAGCAGGCCGGTCAGGTAATTAAGCAGATTTTCCAGTGCCACCGGCGAGGATTTTGAGCGCGCCCAGCGTGGCGGGGTCAGGAGCGGCAGGTTGTATACCATGTCCCGCATGATCTCAAACGCCGCGGAGCCCGGCCCGACAATAATGGCAGCGCGGATCTCCGTGACCGGTACACGGCTGTCCGCGAGAATTTCACCGGTCAGTCTGCGGGCGGCGAGATGCGGGGAATCACTGTCTTTGTGCTGTATGGCGCTCAGGTAAATCACTTCCCGCACAGCGGATTTATTCAGTATCTCCTGCACGTTTTCTGCCGCAAGGCGTTCCCGTGCCAGTAAATTATCCTCATCTGTCATACTGTGGACGAGGTAATACAGCACATCGATGTCCTGAAAAAGCGTTTCCAGGGTGGATTTATCATACAGATCCGCATAGCAGCAGCGGGTATTTTCCCAGCCCTGTGCCTGCATCCACTCCACCCGGCGGGCGGCGGCGGTTACTTGATGACCGGCGGCAATCAGTTGCGGGATAAGATTTTGTCCGACATAACCGCTGGCACCCAGCACTAAAATCCGTTGTTGTGACATATGTTTTCACTCTTCAGGTAAACAGGGCTATCAGCACCGGCGCAAACAGACTGAGGATAAAGCCGTGTACAATCGCGGCCGGGACAATAGATACACCTCCGCTGCGTTGCAATACCGGCAGGGTAAAGTCCATCGTGGTGGCACCGCCGAGGCCGAGAGCGGCTGCGCGGTGGCGGTTGATCAGCAGCGGGATCAGCATAATTGCGGCAATCTCCCGCGCCAGGTCATTAAAGAAGCCGACACTGCCGAGTACCGGGCCGAATGCGTCCGTCAGCAGAATTCCGGACAGCGAATACCAGCCGAAGCCGGAAGAGAGTGCCATCCCTGTTTTGACCGGCAGCCCGGCAATCAGTGCCGCGAGTGCGCCGCCGAGCAGTGAAGTGACCACAACAATCAGGGAAACCAGCATGCCGCGGCGGTTAATCAGGATCTGACGCAGCGTCATACCGCTGTTACGCAGCTGGATCCCGACCAGGAACAGCAGGAAAATCAGGGCATACTCGCTGGCATGCCCGGCAAAGGAGAGAAATGACCAGCCGAATAGCCCGGTGGCAAAGCCAACCAGCAGCACGCCGCACAATTGCAGGGATTCCAGCACCATATGCAGGCGTGAAGGGGGTTTTTGCTGTTTATGGGACGGTACCTGCCACGGGTATTTTTTACCGTATAAAAACAGTCCGGCGAGGTTACAGCCCAGCACCACCACGGAAAATGTCAGCGTGTACTGCACAATCACCAGTAAATTCGCCCCGAGGTTTTCCACCAGCGCCAGACTGATCCCCATCAGAAACAGAATCACATACACCATTGCACTCAGGCCGCGGCCGATTATTTTTTTCAGTGCCGTGCTGCTGACCGGGATGAGATAACCCGCGATAAGCGGTGCAAGAATAATTAATAACCCTGAATACATGTGTGTCGTTTCCGTAAAATAATGCCGTCTTTCTTGTGTTCGTGTCAGTGTCTGCTTAAAAAGCAGACGATTATAGCGGCAATCTCACCAGAATTGCTACGTATCCCTCTGTTTTCATGTTTAGTATAAGTCAAAACCGTTTTTATTTATTACATTGTGATAATACTTTATTGTGATCATTAATGTGACAGTATTGTCATAACACAGGCGATATCCGGCAAACAGTGAGGGAACTATGATTCTGGAAAGAGTGGAAATTCTGGGTTTTCGCGGTATTAACCGCCTGTCATTACCACTGACCGGCAATACGGTATTGATCGGTGAAAATGCCTGGGGAAAATCCAGCCTGCTGGATGCGCTGACACTGACATTGTCGCCGCAGGCACTGAATGCAAAATTTGTCCTGAGTGATTTTTATCATGCCGCCGGCAGTGAGTCAGGGCCTGTCCGGCACTTACAGATTGTTCTGATATTCCGGGAAACCCGTCCCGGGCGTTCCCGTTCCCGTCGTTTCCGTGAACTGGCGCCGCTGTGGCGCACCAACGGGGATGAGTATCTGCGGATCAACTACCGTGTCAGTGCGGATCTGGCGGATGATAATACCATTACCAGCCAGCGCACATTTCTGGATGAGGCCGGTGAGCCGCTGCTGCCGGAGGAAGCCGATAAGTTTATCCGTGAGATTATCCGCCTTTATCCGGTGCTGCGCCTGCGTGATGCCCGCTTTATGCGCGGCCTGAAAAAAAGTATGCCTGAGTGTGAGGAAGAGGAGTGTGATCTCCGCATGCAGACAGAAGCGTTTAATGACCGGATGGCGGATCTGACCCGCGCCCTGGTCAGTAATCCGCAGACACTCTCCAATAATGATTTGCAGGATGGCCTGGAAGCCATGAAACAACTGCTCAGTCACTACTTTGCCGAACAGGGGGAGTATCTGCTGGATCGCCGTAAGGCACGGCAGCTGAACATTGAACCGCGCCAGCGGGCATGGCAGGCGCTGGAAGGGATTAACCGCGTGGTGGCCGGGCCCAATCAGCGTAATGTGCGGCTGATTATTCTCGGGATGTTTGCCGCGCTGCTCCAGTCCAACAGCGGACTGAAACTCGACCCGTATGCCCGCCCGATTATTATTGTGGAAGATCCGGAAACCCGCCTGCATCCGATAATGTTGTCGGTGGCGTGGGGGCTGCTCAGTCTGTTTTCTTTACAGCGTATTACCACCACCAATTCCGGCGAACTGCTCTCGCTGGTGCCTATTCATGATATCTGCCGCCTGGTACGGGAATCCACCCGCGTTGCCGCTTACCGGCTGGAGGAAAATCATCTGTCGCCGGAAGAACTGCGGCGTATCTCATTCCATATCCGCTTTAACCGCCCGTCCTCGCTGTTTGCCCGCTGCTGGCTGCTGGTGGAGGGTGAAACGGAAATCTGGCTGATGAACGATCTGGCAAAACAGTGTAATTACTATTTTGAGACGGAAGGTATCAAGGTGATTGAGTTTGCCCAGTGCGGTCTTAAACCTTTGTTAAAGTTTGCCAACAAAATGGGTATAGAATGGCATACTTTGGTTGACGGCGATGAAGCCGGTAAGAAATACGCGGCCACCGCCACGCATTTCTCATCGGGGCTCAATGATGTGGAGCAGGACCGGCTGACCCGTCTGCCCGCGCCGGATATGGAGCATTTTTTATATCGCGAAGGGTTCAGCCGGCTGTATCACCAGATCGCGGATATTCCGGAGAATATTAAAATGCCGGCCCGCCGGGTTATTACCAAAGCGATTCACCGCACCTCGAAACCGGATCTGGCGATTGCGATTGCCAACAATGCCGCGCGCCGGGGTGTGGATTCTATCCCGCTGTTGCTGCGCCGGATGTTCTCCCGCGTGGCATGGCTCGCCAGAGGGCGCGCTAACTGAGGAAAAAGGTGTCAATGAAAGCAGTTTCAAAGAAAAGATTACTGACCGCCGGCATTCTGATTATTCTGATCGCCGGCGGTTTCTGGTTTTTTACCCGTGAAGATGCACCGGTCAGCTATATGACGGCGGATGTACAACGCGGCACACTGGAAAAGAAAGTGATGGCCACCGGCAAACTGGATGCATTGCAGAAGGTGGATGTCGGCGCACAGGTCAACGGGCAGTTGCAGACCCTGAATGTCAAAGAGGGGGATTTTGTTAAGAAAGGGGATCTGCTGGCGGTAATCGACCCGGTCAAAGCACAAAACGTGGTGATCGAGGCCGAGCAGACCGTCAGTGAAATCAAAGCACGGCTGAAGCAGGCAGAGGCCGAGTATGCCTTCGCACAGGCGACCTATCAGCGGCGGCTGTCGCTGTCAAAAACACAGGTTATTTCAAAGCAGGATGTGGATGAGGCACGGCGTAATATGGATGTGCAGCGCGCGGCGATTGACACCTACAAAGCTCAGGTGGCACGTAACCAGGCTACCCTGGATACCGCCCGCAATGATTTGCAGTACACCAATATCCGCGCGCCGATGGACGGTGTGGTGACGGAGCTGAAAACATTGCAGGGACAGACGGTGATTGCTATGCAGCAGGCACCGACCATTCTCTCCCTGGCGGATCTCGACACCATGCTGGTGAATGCTGAAGTCTCCGAGGCGGATGTGGTGTATCTGAAACCGGGTCAGAAAGCCACCTTCAGTGTGCTGGGCGCGCCGGATAAATCTTTCAGCGGCGTGATCACCGATATCCTGCCGAAACCGCAGAAAATCAATGATGCGATTTTCTATTACGCCCGGTTTGAAGTGCCGAACCCGCAGCATGTGCTGAAACTGGATATGACCGCACAGGTCACCATCGCGCTGGAAAACCGCGAAAACGTACTGAAAATCCCGCTGGCGGCACTGGGTAAAGAGATTTCCCCGACCGGATATGAAGTGCAGGTGCTGGTGGATGGTCAGCCGGAAACCCGTCAGGTGACACTCGGCACCCGTAATGATGTGGAAGCCGAGGTGGTAAAAGGCCTGGCGGAGCATGAGAAAGTGGTGACCGGTATTGATGACGGCACAGCAGGGTAATTCATGAGCGCATTATTAGAATTGAGGAATATTTACCGCCGTTATCCTTCCGGCGACAGCAGTGTCACTGTGCTGGATGATGTCTCACTGACTATCCGTGCCGGTGAAATGGTGGCGATTATCGGTCAGTCCGGCTCCGGTAAATCCACGCTGATGAATATTCTCGGTTGCCTGGACACCCCGAGTGACGGGCACTATTTTGTCGCCGGAAAAAATACCGCAGAGCTGAGCGGCGATGAGCTGGCGGCACTGCGGCGTGAGCATTTCGGCTTTATTTTCCAGCGATACCATCTGTTATCCCACCTCAGTGCAGAACAAAATGTGGAAATGCCGGCCATTTATGCCGGACTGAGCGCCCGTGAGCGCCGCGAACGGGCAGCGGAACTGTTACAGCGCCTGGGGCTGGGGGAACGGCTGATTTACCGGCCGGGACAGCTCTCCGGCGGGCAGCAGCAGCGTGTCAGTATCGCCAGGGCCCTGATGAACGGCGGGGAAGTGATCCTCGCGGATGAACCGACCGGGGCGCTTGACAGTCAGTCAGGCAAAGAGGTGATGGCGATTCTGCGTCAGCTTTGTGAGCAGGGGCATACCGTTATTATCGTAACCCATGATCCGTCCATTGCCGCACAGGCCGCGCGGATCATTGAAATCAAAGACGGGCACATCCTCAGCGACAGCGGGTCGGTAACAAATCCGCAGGCCAAAGCACTGACCGCAAAACCACCGCTGAAAAGCAGTGCATTCAGTCGTTTCCTCGGCCGTTTTAATGAAGCGCTGCTGATGGCGTGGCGGGCAATGGTGGTTAATAAGATGCGGACACTGCTCACCATGCTGGGCATTATTATCGGGATTGCGTCCGTGGTGACGATTCTGGTGATTGGTGATGCCGCCAAAGCTCTGGTGCTGTCTGATATCAAATCCATCGGGACAAACACCATTTTTGTCTATCCCGGCAAGGATTTCGGCAGTGATCCGGGACAGGATCAGCAATCTCTGAAACCCGGTGATGTGGATGTGATCCGTCAGCAGCCGTATGTTTATGCCGCTTCGGCGGAAATTGAGAATGGCGCACGTCTGCGCCGTGGCAATCTTGACTCTGCTGCCCGCGTTACCGGGATCGGGCCGGACTTTTTCTCCGTGTATGACATGCGTTTCGGCGAAGGTCGCGCGTTCTCTCCGGAGATGTATGAGCGCCGTTCTCAGGTTGTCATCATCGATATGAATACCAAACGCAAACTCTTTCCGCATCAGAACAATGTGGTCGGGGAAATGCTGCTGGTGGGTAATATGCCTGCAACGGTGGTCGGCGTGATTGCGGATCGTAAATCCATGTTCGGCAACTCGAAAACCTTACAGGTCTGGATGCCGTACACCACGCTGACCGGGCGGCTGATGCAGCGTAATTATCTGGATATGATCTCCGTGCGTATCCGTGACGGTTATAATACCAAAAATGCGGAAGAGCAGCTGGTACGGCTGATGACGCTGCGTCACGGTAAAAAAGACACCTTCACCTACAACCTCGACAGCATTGTGAAAACCGTGGATAAAACCACGACCACCATGCAGCTCTTTCTGACGCTGGTGGCGGTGATTTCACTGGTGGTGGGCGGTATCGGTGTGATGAATATCATGCTGGTTAGTGTCACTGAACGCACCCGCGAAATCGGCATCCGTATGGCAGTCGGCGCACGCGCGGGGGATGTGATGCAGCAGTTTTTGATCGAGGCGGTGCTGGTGTGTCTGATGGGCGGGGCTATCGGCCTGGGGCTCTCTTACTCCATTGCCTTTGCCGCCAAAATGGCACTGCCGGACTGGGAATTTGTCTTCCGTCCGGCGGCGATTGTCAGCGCGGTGCTCTGCTCGACAGCAATCGGGATCATCTTCGGTTTTCTGCCTGCCAGAAATGCGGCTAAACTTGATCCTATCGATGCTCTGGCCCGGGAATAGCCTCGTACGGTCTGAAATACGAATACGTCGCGGAATGACGATTGACATTACCGCGACGATCCGCATAATTTTGTTAAATACAGTGTTACGGCGCTGCGGTGTCGTCATCTTCAGTAACCGGAATAATCACACTGACGTGATGCCCTTTTGGTCCCTGAATGGTGTCATAATTCACTTTCTGACCCGCCTTCAGCGTGCGGTAGCCGTCCATCTGTATCGTCGAATAGTGTACGAAAATATCGTCACCACCATCCGACGGGCAGATAAACCCGAAACCCTTGGCGTTGTTGAACCACTTAACAGTACCTGTTTCCATACTGTTACAACCCTCATCTGTCAAACGATTGAAAAATGCTGCACAATGCACCATATGATCCATAATACTCAGTAATGAAGTATCAACGGAACACGGATATATTGGTTACGTTGTACATTATTTATACTCTATTGAATTAGAGGGTAACGTCAAGCCTTTGTTTACAGCAAAACGGTATTGGCCTGTAAAGTTTGATACAGATAACGCTAAGTATTGATACGCCTGATACGGCGTAAGTTTTTTATAAACCGGAATAACAATGAGTCACTATCAATCTGAATCACACCCGGATGTCACACTCAGGGAGAAAGAGCTGCAGAAGATACAGCCGCCCTCAATGTATAAGGTGGTTTTAAATAACGACGACTATACCCCTATGGACTTTGTGGTTGAAGTTTTGCAAAAGTTCTTTTCTTATAATGTTGATCGTGCGACGCAGATTATGCTCGATATCCATTATCAGGGAAAAGGAATCTGCGGGGTATTTACCGCTGAAATCGCTGAAATGAAAACAACACTGGTCAATACGTACGCGAAAGATAACGATCACCCGTTGCTGTGTACACTCGAGAAGGTATAAGAATACACTTTGTTTCTCTGAATGGAGGTGCCTATGCTCAATCAAGAATTAGAGCTCAGTCTGAATATCGCCTTTGCCAAAGCAAGGGACAACCGGCATGAATTTATGACCGTAGAGCACCTGCTGCTGGCGTTATTAGGTAACAAATCAGCCCGTGAGGCGCTTGAAGCCTGCCGTGTTAACCTGGCCATTCTGCGCCAGGAGCTTGAGCATTTTATTGAACAGACCACGCCGTTGCTGCCGGAAGGGGATGATCGCGAAACCCAGCCGACACTCAGTTTCCAGCGTGTTTTACAGCGTGCCGTTTTCCATGTCCAGTCATCCGGCCGCAATGAAGTCAACGGTGCGAATGTGCTGGTGGCTATTTTCAGTGAGCAGGAGTCCCAGGGGGCCTATCTGCTGCGCAAGCATGATGTCAGCCGTCTGGATATTGTTAATTTCATTTCTCACGGCACGACCAAAAGTGAAGATGAAAATGACAGCGGTCCGTCTTTTGATGAGCCGTCACAGTCTGCCGCCGAAGAGAGTACCGGCGGAGAGGACAGCCTGGATAACTTCACCAGTAATCTTAATGAACTGGCACGTAAAGGCCAGATTGATCCTCTGATTGGCCGTCAGGCGGAGCTGGAGCGCACAATTCAGGTATTGTGCCGCCGCCGTAAGAACAACCCGCTGTTTGTCGGGGAATCCGGGGTCGGTAAAACCGCGATTGCGGAAGGACTTGCCTGGCGTATCGAGCAGGATGACGTGCCGGAAGTGATTAAAGGTTATACCATTTTTTCTCTGGATATCGGCTCACTGCTGGCAGGCACCAAATACCGCGGTGATTTTGAGAAGCGGTTTAAAGCGCTGCTGAAAGTGCTGGAGAAAAACGAAAAAAGCATTCTGTTTATTGATGAAATCCACACCATCATCGGTGCCGGTGCGGCATCCGGCGGTCAGGTGGATGCCGCAAACCTGATTAAACCGTTATTATCCAACGGGAAAATCCGGGTGATAGGCTCCACAACCTATCAGGAATTCAGCAATATCTTTGACAAAGATAAAGCGCTGACCCGTCGTTTCCAGAAAATTGATATCAATGAACCGACTGCGGATGAAACCGTGCGTATCATTAACGGCCTGAAAGCCAAATATGAGGCACATCACGATGTGCGTTATACTGCAAAAGCCATTCAGGCTGCGGTGGATCTGTCCGTGAAATACATCACTGACCGCCATCTGCCGGATAAAGCTATTGATGTCATTGATGAAGCCGGGGCGAGAACCCGTCTGATGCCGCTGAGCCGCCGCAAGAAAACCATCGGTGTCGGTGAAATCGAGGCGATTGTGGCGCGGATTGCGCGTATCCCGGAAAAAACAGTCTCCAGCAGTGATAAAGATCTGCTGCGTAACCTCGACAGCCGCCTGAAAATGCTGGTCTTCGGCCAGGATCCGGCAATTGATGCCCTGACGGAATCAATCAAAATGAGCCGTGCGGGTCTGGGTAACGAACAGAAACCGATTGGTGCTTTCCTGCTGGCAGGGCCGACCGGGGTCGGTAAAACCGAAGTCACTGTGCAGTTATCCAAAGCGATGGGTATAAAACTGCTGCGTTTTGATATGTCTGAGTACATGGAGCGTCACACTGTCAGTCGTCTGATCGGCGCGCCTCCGGGCTATGTCGGGTTTGATCAGGGTGGTTTGCTGACAGATGCGGTTATCAAACATCCTCATGCGGTGGTTCTGCTGGATGAAATCGAAAAAGCACACCCGGATGTCTTTAACCTGCTGTTGCAGGTGATGGATAACGGGACGCTGACCGATAACAACGGGCGCAAAGCGGATTTCCGTAATGTGATCCTGGTGATGACCACCAACGCCGGTGTGCGTGAAACCCAACGCCAATCGATCGGGTTTACCGAGCAGGACAACAGCACTGACGCGATGGCAGAAATCAAACGGGTGTTCACACCGGAGTTCCGTAACCGTCTGGACGGCATTGTCTGGTTTAATGCATTGTCGCAGCCGGTTATCGCTCAGGTGGTCGACAAATTTATTGTTGAACTCCAGGCGCAGCTGGATGCGAAAGGCGTTTCCATTGAAGTGTCTGCCCGTGCCCGCACATGGCTGGCGGAGAAAGGGTATGACCCGGCAATGGGCGCACGTCCGATGGCTCGTGTGATCCAGGATAAACTGAAAAAACCGCTGGCGAACGAATTGCTGTTTGGTGAGCTGGTGAACGGCGGCTCCGTGATTATCGATCTTGATAAGAAGAAAGATAAACTGACTTACCGTTTCAGCGCCCTGAAAGAGAAATCCGGTGACCCGGTAGCCTGACGGCAGGTACAAACAGTACAGACATAAAAACGATCACCACAGGACGCGCATTCCGGTGCGTTGCCTGTGGTGTCTTTTTATGAGGCGTGGCCTGAAGGGATCAGCGGCTACGGAAGACGATACGGCCTTTGCTCAGGTCATATGGGGTCAGTTCTACTGTAACCTTGTCGCCTGTCAGGATGCGGATATAGTTTTTACGCATTTTACCGGAGATATGTGCAGTCACAACGTGTCCGTTTTCCAGTTCCACACGGAACATCGTGTTCGGCAGTGTATCTAACACAGTGCCTTGCATTTCAATATTGTCTTCTTTGGCCATCTAATCCTCTAATGTTAATAACCAGTATTTTCAAACCGCAAGATAATGCCGAAAAACCGGGATTATGTAAAGGAATGATATTTTTTAAGCACCGCGTCTGAAGTACCGAACGGGCTGAAACATACCATTTCCTGTTAGTTTACAGCGACTTTATAAAAAAGGCGGCAGTTGTGACGGCGCCGGACGTGCTAATGTCTGCGGCTGCCAGCATGACTGCGGTAAATGATTATCGCGCAGCTGATAAAGCTGACGGATAAACGTCTGCCGCGGGATCTCCCGTGCACCGAATGATTCGGTGTAATGATTGAGTATCTGACAATCAAACATCGTGCCGCCGCAGCCGGTAAAGTGGGTGAAAAATGTCATAAAGGCGATTTTTGACCCGTTGCTGACATGGCTGAACATCGACTCCCCGCAGAACAGCGATCCGGTGTTCAGGCCATACAGCCCGCCGATCAGCGCGTCATCATCCCACACTTCGACCGAATGAGCACGTCCTGCCTGATGCAGCCGGATATAGGCGGTAACAATATCCTCACCTATCCATGTGCCTTCATCCCGCTCTGTACAGGCCCGGATGACCTGTTCAAAGGCATGATTGAGTGTCACCCGGTAAGGGTGTTTTTTCAGAATCTTGTGCAGTGAACGGCTGACATGCAGCTCCGCCGGGTATAATACCGCCCGCGGATCCGGCGACCACCACAAAACGGGCTCACCGGGGGAATACCACGGAAAAATTCCTTCCCGGTAGGCGAGCAGCAGCCGGGCAGGGGAAAGATCCCCGCCGGTTGCCAGCAGTCCGTCCGGATCGGTCAGCGCGTGCTCAACCGGCGGAAAGATAAGTTCCTCATTCAGCTGATAGAACGGCATCAGATTCCCCGGTCATTACCGGAATACGGTTCACAAACTGATAATAACGGCCTCTGCGCGCCAGCAGCACGTCGTGAGAGCCTTGTTCGGCTATTTGCCCGCCGTCCATCACACACAGCGTGTTCATGTGTTCCAGGCCCTGTAAACGGTGGGTAATGATAAGCATGGTCCGGTTACGGCCGACAGCCCGCAGCAGGGCGAGAATATGCTGCTCGGTATCCGCGTCCAGTCCTTCTGTCGGTTCATCGAACAGCAGGAACGGTGCATCGTGCAGCAGAGCACGGGCGATCCCGAGGCGGCGCTGTTCACCGCCGGAGAGCAGACGACCGCCTTCGCCGATCCAGGCATTCAGACCCTGGTCGTTATCCAGCAGATTCTCCAGCCCGACCTGTGCCAGCACGGCATTCAGCTGAGCATCTGTCGCCGCGTTGTTTCCGACCCGCAGATTGCCGCGCAGCGTATTATTGAACACGTGAATACGTTGCGGAACTACCGCCATCAGTGATCGGAGGGTACTTTCATCATAAGCGGCAATTGGCTGATCATTAAGGCGGATTTCACCTTCGCTGACATCCCATGCACGGGTCAGCAACTGTAATAAGGTGGATTTCCCGCAGCCGGTTTTACCCAGCAGGGCAAGGTGTTCACCGGCACGCAGTGTCAGGGAGATATCTTCCAGTACCGGCTGCGGTTGTCCGGGATAGGTAAAGCCAACGCCGCTGAGGCTGACACTGACCTGTGCGGATGCCGCAGGACCACTGGCCGGAAAAGTGACTTCCGGTTTGGTGTCCACAATCTGCGATACGCGCTCTGCGGAAGTCATCACCTGGCCGAGATGCTGGAAAGCCACCGCCACCGGGCCTAATGCCTCAAATGCCGCCAGTGCGCAGAACACAAACAGGGCGATAATGGCACCGCCTTCGCGGTACGGCCAGCTGATCGCGGATGCCATCCACAGCATCAGCGCGACGGCAAACCCGGTTGCCAGAATAATAATCGCCTGGGAGAGTCCGGTCAGCCCGGCCTGGCGCTGCTGCTGTATCAGCCAGCGCTGTTCTGTTTCAGCAAGCTGAGCACGGAAACGGGATTGTGCACCGAAAATGGTCAGTTCTGCCTGCCCCTGCAATGCACTGGTCAGCAGGGTGCGGTACTGAGCACGGAGTGTGGTCAGCTGTATGCCGATCGGCTTACCGGCATAGTAGAATACCACCGGCAGGGCGAACAGCAGGAAGGTCATAAATCCGCCCAGTGCATACGCCAGTGTCAGATCCAGAAAACCCAGCCCGAATGTCAGTACCGCAATCACTACCAGCGCGGCGGCGATCGGGGAAATCACCCGCAGATAGAGGTGATCCAGCGTTTCCACATCTCCGACCAGCCGGTTGAGCAGTTCTCCCTGACGGAAACGGGCAATGCCGCCCGGTGTCAGCGGCAGGATTTTCTCAAACGCAAACACCCGCAGATGTTTCAGCACACGGAAGGTAGCGTTATGGCTGACCAGCCGCTCCGCATAGCGTCCGGCAGTGCGGGAGATGGCGGCACCGCGCACCCCGGCGGCTGGCAGCATATAGTTAAAAAAGGCGATGCCAGGCACACCGGCAATGGCTGTACCGGCCAGGAACCAGCCGGAGAGGGTCAGCAGCCCGATGCTGGCGAGCAGAGTGGCAATCGCCAGCAGGATCCCGAGTGTCAGCAGGAACCAGTGGCGGCGGTAGAGGGCTAAAAACGGCAGTAAAACACGCATGATTACAGATCCCCCGTCCGGTGTGACAGCAGTTGTGTAAACGCACCCTGTTGCTGTTGCAGGGCTGCATAGCTTCCCTGTTCGATAATCAGACCTTTATCCATCACCCAGACTTCATCGTAGTCACGGGTTTCTTCCAGCAGGTGCGTTACCAGCAGAGTGGTTTGCTGATGTGCCGCATTATTCAGGGTATGCATCACACGCTCCTCGCTGTGTGCATCCAGGCTGGCGGACGGTTCATCCAGCAACAGCAGATGGCACGGATTGAGCAGGGCACGTGCCACGGCAATACGTTGTGCCTGGCCGACAGAGAGCCGGGCGGCATTATCCCCGACGACGGTGTTCACACCGTCAGGCAGGGAATCAATAAAGTCTGTGACATACGCTTTTTCCATCACCGCATTAATCTCTTCCTGTGCGGCATCCGGGCGGCTCAGGCGGATATTGTCTAAGATGGTTTGTTCCGGCAGATGCGGGTTTTGTCCCACCCAGCTCAGTTGCATCCGCCAGCTTTCCGGGCTGATGTCGCGCAGTTCCTGCTGATTAATCCGGATACTGCCTTCATATGGCAGAAAACCCAGCAGCAGATTAAGCAGCGAGCTTTTTCCGGCACCGCTCTGGCCGACAAGTGCGATACGCTGCCCGGCATTCAGGGTAAAATTCAGCGGTCCGGCCAGTTTTTCCCCCGACGGTGCAAAAATGACCAGATCGGTTGCGATGATCGCAATCTGTTCTGCCGGCACCAGCGGCGCTGTGCCCGGTAATTTATCAGCATTGTTTTCTGCGGATAACAGTGTGAACAGGGATTCTGCCGCCCCGACGGCCTGTGCTTTGGCGTGGTAATAGGTACCGAGATCGCGCAGCGGCTGGAAAAACTCCGGTGCGAGGATCAGGGCGATAAACCCGGCAAACAGGGTAACACCCATCCCGTAGCTGCCGAAATTCAGTTCACCGAGATAAGAAAAACCAAAATAGACCGCGACAACGGCGATAGAGATCGCGGCAAAAAACTCCAGTACAGCAGAGGAGAGGAACGCCATGCGCAGTACTTCCATGGTGCGCGAGCGGAAATCTTCTGTGGCGTGATCAATCTGTTTTACTTCCCCGCGGCCGCGGTGGAAAAAGCGGATGGTTTCCAGCCCGCGCAGGCGGTCGAGGAAATCGCCGCTCAGACGGCTCAGGGCCAGGAAGTTACGGCGGTTGGCATCGGCGGCACCTAAGCCGACCAGCGCCATAAAAATTGGTATCAGCGGAGCGGTCACCAGCAAAATCAATGCTGCCGTCCAGTTGATCGGAAACAGGGTGATCAGAATCATCAGCGGAATGGTGGCGGACAGAGTCATCTGCGGCAGATAGCGGGAATAGTAATCCTGCATATCGTCAATCTGCTCGAGAATAATGGTTGCCCAACTGCCCGCCGGTTTACCTTTCACCCGTACCGGGCCGAGCTGTTCCAGTTTATCCAGCACTGCCCGGCGGATCTCACGTCTCACCACCTGCCCGCAGATAAACCCGACCCGTTCGCGGATCGCGGCGACAGCAGCGCGGACAATAAACAGTATGACCAGTACAGTGAACGGAGTGAGAAGCTGTTCGCGGGGCGTATGCTCCATGATGAGGGACTGAAGAAGGACAGCGAGGCACCAGGCCTGGCCGATAATCAGTAAACCGCTGAGCACACCCAGCAGCATCGAAAGGCGTAACCATCGCCGGGCCGGTGCCGCCTGGTGCTTTAACCAGCGGACAAGTTCTGACTGTCTTGATTTATCCATTTTTTCTGTATGCAGGTGATAAGTAAAAATTCGGCTGAAATCAGCAGGATAGTGTCATGGTACACGAAAAGGCGCTACAGATATAGCGCCCTGAAAAAGCAGGATTATTTATCAGCGAGGCTGTCGAGATAGCGCTCGGCATCCAGTGCGGCCATGCACCCGGTTCCTGCGGAGGTAATCGCCTGGCGGTAGATATGATCCATTACATCACCGGCGGCAAACACACCCGGAACAGATGTCTGAGTTGCATTGCCGTGTGTGCCGGACTGAACACGGATATAACCGTTTTCCAGATCGAGATGTCCCTCAAAAATACCGGTATTCGGACTGTGGCCGATGGCGATAAAGCAGCCCATCACCGGCAGCTCTTCTGTTGCGTCACTTTTGGTATCACGCAGACGGACAGCAGTCACACCCATCTGGTCACCGAGTACTTCGTCCAGTGTGCGGTCCGTGTGCAGAATGATATTGCCGTTCTGAACTTTATCCATCAGACGATTAATCAGAATTTTCTCAGCACGGAAGCTGTCACGGCGGTGTATCAGATGCACTTCTGACGCGATATTGGAAAGATACAGTGCCTCTTCCACAGCCGTGTTACCGCCGCCGACCACAGCGACTTTCTGGTTACGGTAGAAAAAACCGTCACAGGTGGCACAGGCAGACACACCACGGCCTTTGAATGCGTCTTCCGACGGCAGGCCGATATAACGGGCAGATGCGCCGGTGGCGATAATCAGAGCGTCACAGGTGTAAGTATTTTCCCCGGTCAGGGTAAACGGATGTTTGCTGAAATCCACTTCTGTGATGTAGTCGTTAATGATTTCAGTCTCAAATTTTTCAGCGTGCGCCTGCATACGCTCCATCAGACCCGGTCCGGTCAGGCCTTCCGGATCCCCCGGCCAGTTTTCCACGTCAGTGGTGGTGGTTAACTGACCACCGACTTCCACCCCGGTAATCAGCACCGGATTTAAATTCGCCCGTGCCGCATAAACGGCGGCGGTATATCCGGCAGGGCCGGAACCCAGAATAATTAATTTACTGTGTCGGGTTGCGTTCATGAACACCTCATTAACAGAATGGCAAAAAAGCGTGTACAGGATTGTAGGAGAAACGAAGGGGTAAAAAAAGGAATAAAAACGGCAGAGCACAAAATTGAAATCGGCCGGAAATGAGTCGGTTTTCAGGTGATTGTACGAGAAAGTGATTATTCGGAAGATTCCTAAGTTGTTTGAATATCATACCAAAAGCAGGCTGTATTTGTCAGCGAAACGTTTTTCTGCCATTTTCTTCAACAGGTTGTTCTGATTTTTGTTCATTTGCTTTGACAATCGGCTGCGCATTTGCGAAAACATCTGTGTAAGAGATTTTTATCCGTCAGGTTAATACATCCTGTTACACTGGCGATGTGTTTGTCCTGATGACGAAGCGTGGTAATTTCAGCTTACGACTATAGCGATAATAATCTGAATGTTCCGGTAAACTGGCGCCGGTTGCGTATTCTTATAATCAGAAATGCAAAGAATTTGCCTGAAAACATGTTTTCCGATGCTGATTTTGTTCCGTCAGGTAAAGGAAGTGTTATGGGTGTAGGAAAATAGTAAATAAGAGAGATAACGAGATGATTGATAACAAAAAGCGTCCGGGTAAAGATCTTGACAGAATCGACAGGAATATTCTTAACGAATTGCAGAAAGATGGCCGTATCTCCAACGTCGAACTCTCCAAACGTGTGGGTCTGTCTCCGACTCCGTGTCTGGAACGTGTGCGCCGTTTAGAGCGTCAGGGCTTTATCACCGGGTATACCGCACTGCTGAATCCGCACTATCTGGATGCTTCCCTGCTGGTATTCGTGGAAATTACCCTTAACCGTGGTGCACCGGATGTGTTTGAACAGTTCAACACCGCCGTGCAGAAACTGGAAGAGATTCAGGAATGTCACCTGGTTTCCGGTGATTTTGACTACCTGTTGAAAACTCGTGTGCCGGACATGTCCGCTTACCGCAAACTGCTGGGTGAAACTCTTCTGCGTCTGCCGGGCGTGAATGACACCCGTACTTACGTGGTGATGGAAGAGGTCAAGCAAAGTAACCGTCTGGTCATCAAGACCCGTTAATTTGTTTCCTGCGTCATGTGCAAAACAGGGTAAATCAGGTACACTCCTGTTTATGCATACAGTTTCAACGCTGAGCTACCCTCAGCGTTGTTCCGTTTTGCTGACAGGAAAAAACCGGACGTTGCGTCAGGAAATGAGATGAGCCAGGAATATACAGAAGACAAACACATTAAATTCAGAAAAATCAGCAGCGGCCGCCGGTTGCTGGAAGCCGTACTTATTGTGATCGGGTTGTGCGCCGTCTTTCTGCTGGTTGCTCTCTTATCGTTTAATCCGTCAGACCCGAGCTGGTCCCAGACCACCTGGCATGAGCCGGTGAAGAATCTGGCCGGCAGTATCGGGGCCTGGTTTGCGGATATTCTCTTTTCCGCCTTTGGCATACTGGCTTACACCGTTCCCCCGCTGATGATTCTGGGGTGCTGGTCCGCCTTCCGCAGTAATGAAAATAAAGATTACGTGGACTTTTTCTCACTCTCGATGCGTATCATCGGGGGACTGACTCTTATTCTCTCCTCCTGTGCCCTGGCATCCCTGAATGTGGATGATATGCAGAACTTCGCCGCAGGCGGCGTGATTGGCAGTTTATTCAGCTCGGCTCTGATGCCGTGGTTTAATGCCCTCGGCGCGACACTCGCGCTGCTCAGCCTGTGGGCGGTCGGCCTGATGCTGCTGACCGGCTGGTCGTGGATCACCATCGCCGAAAAAACCGGCGCGGCAGTCCTTTCACCGATTACTTTTCTCACCAATCACTCCCGTGACCGTTATGACGATCAGTATTACGACGATCGTGAGTATGAGGACGACGACGAATACGATGATGACGGAGAAACGGACGGGCAGGCAGAGCATAACAGCGTACCGCAAGCAGCCGCTGCTGCCGCAGCACTGACCGCGGTTGCGCCTGACAGTGACGCACAGGCTCAGACCGCACAGTACCGTGAATACGATGATGTGCTGTTTTCCGCACCGAATGCGGCGGAACGGGCACATCAGGGGCATTATGACGATGGGGCAGATAACAGCGACCCGCTGGTGCAGAATCTCTCCGTATTCCCGGAAACCGTTGCTGAACCTGTGGTGCCTGCTGCGCAGCAAACTCCCGCGCAGGCGCAGACGATACAGGAACATACCGTACCTGCTGCGGATGAACCTGAACACTACCACTTTGATGTCCCTGATGCCTACCGGACAACCTTAGATCTGAATGCGCCGATTAGCGTTCCGGATGTTCAGCCTGAACCGGCACCACCGCAATGGGAAAACCCGTTTGCGGGAAGCGGCCGCACCGAACCGGTTTTTACCTTCGGTTTACCTGACTCACCGGACACGGATGATAACGGCAGCGCGCATCTGAGTTCTGCGGCGGCAACCGCAGCGGCTGCTCTTGGTACGGTACAGGTCAAACAGGGTCTCGGCCCTGAACTGCCGCGTCCGAATCCGGTCCGTCTCCCGACCCGGCGCGAGCTTTACGGCATCCGCATTCCGTCTCAGCGTGATGCGGAACTTGAGCGTCTGCGCCGCGAGCAGGATGAATTTGCACAGCAGCATCAGCCGGAACAACCGGCAGTACAGACTGAACCGGATCAGGATGAGGTATTACAGGCACGTCTGCGTGACGAGTTTATAACGCAGCAGCGTAACCGCTATGGTGATGATGATGCGGATATGCCTCCGGCAGCAGAGCCGGTGCAGGCAGTGAGCGCTCCTGAAATCACCGCCGGCACATCTTCAGCCCTTATCCCGGCCGCGTCTGCGTATCAGGCACCGGTCAATCATCACTCCTTTTCTTCTGCACCGCTGGTGGCGGATGTTCATCCGGCGGCAGACGAAGACGATGAAGACGGGCAGGAATCACAGCGCCTTCAGGATCAGTTTATGCAGATGCAGCAACAGCGCTACAGCGGGCAGGCGGATGCGATTTTATCTGACCTGGCCGAACTGAAAGCCTTCTCTCCGGTGGAGGATCTGGTGGATCCGGAACCGGCAGAGCCGCTGTTTATCCCGACACCGGTAACCGACCCTGTGACTGAACCGGCACCGGTTTATTCTGCGCCGCAGACACCGGCACAGCGTTTTGAGCCTGTTGCCGCACCACAGCAAAATGCGGCTCCGGCAGAAACACCGGACTCACAGTTACAAAAACAGATGGAAGAGAGCCTGTTCCATCCGTTCCTGATCCGTAATGACCAGCCGCTGCCGAAATCAACCACGCCGATGCCATCTCTGGATCTGCTGGCCTCACCGCCGGGAACTGTCGAGCCGGTGGATGAGTTCGCTATGGAACAGACCGCACGTCTGATTGAAGCGCGGCTGAATGACTTCCGCATCAAAGCCAGAGTGGTCGGTTATGAACCGGGTCCGGTGATCACCCGTTTTGAGCTGGATCTGGCGCCGGGCGTGAAAGCCTCACGTATTTCCAACCTGTCCCGTGACCTGGCGCGTTCACTCTCCACTGTCGCGGTACGTGTGGTGGAAGTGATCCCGGGCAAGCCGTATGTGGGTCTGGAACTGCCGAATGAAAAACGTCAGACTGTCTACCTGCGTGAAGTGCTGGATTGCGATGAATTCCGTGATACACCATCGCCGCTCTCTGTGGTGCTGGGTAAAGATATCTCCGGTCAGCCGGTGGTGGCGGATCTGGGTAAAATGCCGCACCTGCTGGTCGCCGGTACAACAGGTTCCGGTAAATCGGTTGGTGTGAATGCCATGATTATCAGTATTCTGTATAAAGCGAAACCGGAAGATGTCCGCTTTATCATGATCGACCCGAAAATGCTGGAATTGTCTGTTTATGAAGGTATTCCGCACCTGCTGACTCAGGTGGTGACTGACATGAAAGACGCCGCCAATGCCCTCGGCTGGTGTGTGGCGGAAATGGAGCGGCGCTATAAACTGATGTCAGCACTCGGGGTGCGTAATCTCGCGGGTTACAACGAAAAAATTCTGATGGCGGAATCGATGGGGCGGCCGATTCCGGATCCGTTCTGGAAACCGGCGGACAGCATGGAAATGACCCATCCGGTTCTGAAAAAAGAGCCGTATATCGTGGTGATGGTCGATGAATTTGCTGACCTGATGATGACCGCGGGTAAAAAAGTGGAAGAACACATTGCCCGTCTGGCGCAGAAAGCCCGTGCGGCAGGGATCCACCTTGTGCTGGCGACACAGCGGCCGTCTGTGGATGTTATCACCGGTCTGATCAAAGCGAATATCCCGACCCGTATCGCCTTTACCGTTTCCAGTAAGATTGACTCCCGGACTATCCTGGACCAGGGCGGTGCGGAATCTCTGCTGGGTAACGGTGATATGCTCTATCTGCCGCAGGGCGCCAATGCACCGCTGCGTGTCCACGGTGCGTTTGTCCGTGACCAGGAAGTGCATGATGTAGTGAATGACTGGAAAGCCCGCGGTCGTCCTGAGTATATCGATAACATCACCCGTGGTGGTGAGGATGGCGAAGGCGGCAGTTCTGTCAGCGGGGAAGATCTGGATCCGTTGTTCGATCAGGCAGTACAATTCGTCACAGAAAAACAGCGGGTATCCATTTCCGGTGTCCAGCGCCAGTTCCGTATCGGTTATAACCGGGCGGCGCGGATCGTGGAAGAAATGGAAGAGCAGGGGATTGTCAGCGAACCGGGTCATAACGGTAACCGTGAAGTGCTGGCACCGTCCCCGAATAACTTTTAATGACGCCGCTGCCTGAAAAGGCAGCGTCTGATTTGTCCGAACGCATCATCAGGAATGCATACATGAAAAAGGTGTTTATCACAGCCTGCCTGCTGGCAGGTGCCGCAGTCAGTGCAGCACACGCAGATACCCGCAGTGACCTTCAGTCGCGTCTGGGAAAAGTGAACAGTTTCCATGCGAATTTTGCACAAACCGTCACTGATGCTGACGGTGCACTGGTTCAGGAAGGAACAGGTGATTTATGGGTGAAACGCCCGAATCTGTTTAACTGGCAGATGAGCGCACCGGATGAAAGTGTGCTGGTTTCTGACGGCAAAACACTGTGGTTCTACAACCCGTTTGTTGAGCAGGTCACCGCCACCCTGCTGAAAGATGCCACGCAAAATACGCCGTTTATGCTGATCACCCGTAACGATCCGGCAGACTGGCAGCAATACATGGTGAGCCAGCGTGGTGACAGCTTCGAGCTGAAACCGAAAAATAATAACGGTAATCTGAAATTATTTACTATCACCGTAACCCCGGACGGTATTATTCAGCAGTTTGCAGCCATTGAGCAGGATGGCCAGAAAAGCAGTTATCAGCTCAAAGGGCAGCAGAGTACCGATGTGAATATGAGCAAATTCACCTTTACACCGCCGAAGGGGGTTACGCTGGACGATCAGCGTCAATGAGGCGTCAGTGACTAACTTTTCTCTCGATTTTTCGCAAAACGATTACCAGCCTCTGGCCGCCAGAATGCGGCCGGGAACACTGGAACAGTATATCGGACAAACTCATCTGCTGGCAGAAGGCAAACCGCTGCCGCGGGCTATCCGCGCCGGACAACTCCACTCTATGATTTTGTGGGGGCCGCCCGGCACCGGGAAAACCACCCTGGCGGAAGTGATCGGCCATTATGCGGATGCGGATATTGAACGCCTGTCCGCCGTGACTTCCGGGGTAAAAGAGATCCGCGAAGCTATTGAGCGGGCGCGCCGGAACCGCAATCTGGGGCGCCGTACCATTCTGTTTGTTGATGAGGTACACCGCTTCAATAAAAGCCAGCAGGATGCGTTTCTGCCGCATATTGAGGACGGTACAGTCACTTTTATCGGTGCCACCACCGAAAACCCGTCATTTGAACTCAACTCCGCGTTGTTATCCCGCGCCCGTGTTTATCTGCTTAAATCCCTGTCACCGGACGATATAGAAGCTGTTCTGATTCAGGCGCTGAATGATTCTGAGCGCGGACTGGGCGGCCAAAATATCGTCCTGCCGGATGAAACCCGCAAACTGCTGGCCGAACTGGTCGCCGGTGATGCCCGCCGTTCGCTGAATGTGCTGGAAATGATGGCGGATATGGCTGAAACCGGTGCTGACGGCAAACGTGTTCTGACCACGGAACTGCTGAAAGAAGTCAGCGGAGAGCGCAGCGCCCGCTTTGATAACAAAGGCGATCGCTACTACGACCTGATTTCCGCGCTGCACAAATCAGTGCGCGGCTCAGCACCGGACGCGGCACTCTACTGGTATGCCAGAATTATCACCGCAGGCGGTGATCCGCTCTATGTTGCGCGCCGCCTGCTGGCGATTGCATCAGAAGATGTCGGTAATGCGGATCCGCGCGCCATGCAGGTCGCCATTTCAGCCTGGGACTGTTTTACCAGGGTAGGGCCGGCGGAAGGTGAGCGGGCGATTGCTCAGGCGATTGTCTATCTCGCCTGTGCGCCGAAAAGTAATGCTGTTTATACTGCTTTCAAAGCTGCGATGCGCGATGCCAAAGAAGGGCGGGATTACGATGTACCGGAACATCTGCGTAACGCGCCGACGAAACTGATGAAAGAAATGGGACTCGGCAAAGAGTACCGTTACGCCCATGATGAAACGAACGCGTATGCCGCCGGAGAGGTCTATTTTCCGCCTGAAATGCGTGATACCCGCTACTATTTTCCGGCAAACCGTGGCATGGAAGGAAAAATCGGCGAGAAACTCGCCTGGCTTGCTGAGCAGGATCAAAATAGCCCGATAAAACGCTACCGTTAATGCCGCTGTTGCGGTAAGGTGTGAAACAGATGACACTCCCGTTATAACAACAAGCACAGGAATAGCATGCTCGATCCAAATTTACTGCGTAATGAGCTGGACGCGGTTGCCGAAAAACTGGCTCGTAGGGGTTTTACCCTGGATGTGGACACGCTGCGCACTCTCGAAGAGCGCCGCAAGGTTTTACAAGTTGAAACTGAAACTCTGCAGGCTGAACGCAACTCCCGATCGAAGTCCATTGGTGAAGCGAAAGCCCGCGGTGAAGACATTGAAGCAGTGCGCCGTGAAGTGAACCTGTTAGGGGATAAACTGGATGCTGCCAAAGCTGCGCTTGATGAAGTGCAGGCTGAGTTACGCTCCATTGCTCTGAATATTCCTAACCTGCCGGCAGATGAAGTTCCGTTTGGTAAAGATGACAGCGATAACCCTGAAGTCAGCCGCTGGGGTACACCGAAGCAGTATGATTTCGAAGTGCGTGACCACGTTTCACTGGGTGAAATGACCGGTGGTCTGGATTTCCCGGCTGCTGTTAAACTGACCGGTGCGCGTTTTGTTGTGATGAAAGGTCAGATTGCCCGCCTGCATCGCGCTATTGCGCAGTTCATGCTGGATCTGCATACTGAACAGCACGGCTATCAGGAAATTTATGTGCCGTATCTGGTGAACCACGATACGCTGTATGGCACAGGCCAGTTACCGAAGTTTGCCGGTGACCTGTTCCATACCAAACCACTGGAAGAAGAAGCGGAAACCAGCAGTTATGCACTGATCCCGACAGCAGAAGTGCCTGTCACCAATCTGGTCCGTGATGAAATTCTGGATGAAGCTGATCTGCCGCTGCGTATGACTGCACATACGCCGTGTTTCCGTTCCGAAGCCGGTTCCTACGGTCGTGATACCCGTGGTCTGATCCGTATGCACCAGTTTGATAAAGTCGAGCTGGTTCAGATTGTTCATCCGGAAAAATCGATGGAAGCACTGGAAGAACTGACCGGTCACGCTGAAAAAGTATTACAGTTGCTGAACCTGCCATACCGCAAAGTACTGCTGTGTACCGGTGATATGGGCTTTGGTTCCCGTAAAACCTATGACCTCGAAGTCTGGGTTCCGGCGCAGAACACCTACCGTGAAATCTCATCATGCTCAAACTGCTGGGATTTTCAGGCGCGTCGTATGCAGGCACGTTTCCGCAGTAAAGATGATAAAAAACCACAGCTGGTTCATACTCTGAACGGCTCAGGTCTGGCTGTAGGCCGGACCCTGGTGGCTATCATGGAAAACTATCAGCAGGCTGATGGTCGTATCGAAATTCCGGAAGTATTACGTCCGTATATGAAAGGTCTGACACATATCGGCTGATTATCAGCGATGTTATCAGATTTCAGATGAAATCCCGCCGCTGAAAAACGGCGGGATTTTTTTATCTGTTCGAAATACAGTTGTGTATATGCAGCAGCGGCATTTGCGGACGCTGATACTGTTAAAAAATGCGCTTTTGGGATTTATAAACTAAATTAATAATTATCGTCAGATGTATAATCATAATTTATGGATTGCTTTGACATTTAATATTGTAAATGAAAAATAAATGAGAAAACATGCTAAAAATGTGACTGATACTGCAAATTTTCAGGTGAAAATACTATTCACTTTTCAGATGTTATTACGGAAACAGTATGGTTCAAAAAAGAAGGATAGAAAACCGGCAGAAAATGTGTAAAAAATAGTCGCAACCAGTGCGGATAACAGCAGGATGTGTCTCTGTTCTCCGGTATTTTTTACAGGGAAGGAAAATAGCAGAATGATGAACGGAATCAGTTTTGAAATTAATGCGGTATCCGGAGATAAAAAGGGCTCTCAGTTATCAAAGGAAATGATTGAATTCACCGATACTCTTAATCCGCTGTTTTACTCGGTAAATACAGAAATCGGTATAACACCTCAGATAGCCACATTTGATACCTGTATGAAGCTGAAACTCTATACAGGGAAAAAAATCATTCCTCATATTGCGATTAATAATAAAGATGAGTGTGAACTTGACTATATTATCAGCAGTTATATGAATGCGGGGATCCGCAGTTTCTTTCTTATCCGGGGGGATAAGCATATTTTCAGTGCAGAAAAATCATTTAATTATGCTATTGACCTGATACGGTATTGCCGGGAGCACTTCAGGGAGGCAGAAATAAGAGCGGCAATTTATCCTGATTTCTATAAAGAGACAGTATCACCGGCAGAGGAATTATACTGGATTAAGGAAAAATCTGCGCTTGGTATCAGCGAGTTTATTTGTCAGTTTTGTATGAACAGTGATGCAATCTGTCACCTGAAGCAGACTGCCGGTAATGATATCCGGATTGCACCGTCTCTCTTTCCGCTGGTTAATTTCAGCTTTATTGAAAAATTCACAAAAGAAAACGGGATCGATTATCCGTTATGGATCAAAAAAATAATTACAGATCCGTCACTCCGCTCAGTGACTGACAAGGGAATTGCGTTAACCCGTTTCTTTACCCGGTCTGCATTATCAGAATCAGGTCGTTTGCATTTTTTCACACTGAATAATTTTGATCTGCTGAAAAGAATATTCAGCGGGGGGAAAATAAAAACAGCACACCGGAGTGTGCTGTTAATAATAAAGGGAGTGTGACTTAATACATCACTTTGTGACCATAGCTTTCCAGGATGGATTTCACTTTTTCCATGGTCTCTTTTGATGGCGGTTTAACACCATCCAGTTTGTACTCTTCATTCATTGCCGTCCACTTGTGCTTTCCTAACTCGTGGTAAGGCAGCAGTTCAATCTTCTCGATATTCTTCATATCTTTGGTGAAATCACCGAGAAGGCGGGCAGAATGCTCATCATCAGACCAGCCCGGAACGACGACATAGCGTACCCAGGTTTTCTGATTCCGTTCAGCGAGATAACGGGCGAACTGTAATGTGCGGTGATTGGACACGCCGACTAAATTCTGGTGGATGCTGTCATCGAGTTGTTTTAAATCCAGCATAACCAAATCGGTCACTTCCATCAGCTCGTCAATGACAGGATCATAACGGCGGACAAAACCATTGGTATCCAGGCAGGTGTGAATACCTTCTTTTTTACATTCACGGAACCAGTCACGCACGAACTCAGCCTGCAGTATCGCTTCACCACCGGATGCTGTCACACCGCCGCCGGAAGCATTCATAAAGTGGCGGTAAGTGACCGCTTCTTTCATTAACTCGTCCACAGTGACTTCCTGACCGTCATGCAGATCCCATGTATCGCGGTTATGACAATACAGGCAACGCATCAGACAGCCCTGGAAAAAGACGATAAAACGAATGCCCGGGCCATCAACGGTTCCGCAGGATTCAAATGAGTGAATACGACCTAATACTGACATGACAGGATTACTCCAAAACTGACCAGTTATAATAAAGGCCCCGAAACAGAGGGGCCTTTTAGTTTAAGTTATTTTAATAAGACAGCAAATGGTTACCGCACAAATTACATGGATTTTGTGAATGTACGGGTAATAACGTCTTTCTGCTGTTCTTTAGTCAGTGAGTTGAAACGAACTGCGTAACCGGAAACACGGATAGTCAGCTGAGGATATTTCTCAGGATTTTCCATTGCTTCTAACAGCATTTCGCGGTTCATCACGTTCACGTTCAGATGCTGACCACCTTCGATGCTTGACTCGTGGTGGAAATAACCATCCATCAGGCCTGCCAGGTTAGTACGACGAACATCGTCATCTTTACCTAATGCGTTTGGTACGATAGAGAAGGTGTAAGAAATACCATCTTTCGCGTAAGCAAACGGCAGTTTGGCAACGGAAGTCAGAGAGGCAACAGCACCTTTCTGGTCACGGCCGTGCATCGGGTTAGCACCTGGTCCGAACGGAGCGCCTGCACGACGGCCGTCAGGGGTATTACCGGTTTTCTTACCATACACAACGTTAGAAGTGATGGTCAGAATTGACTGTGTAGGAACGGCGTTACGGTACATGTGGTGTTTCTGAATTTTCTTCATGAAACGTTCAACGATGTCACATGCGATGTCGTCAACACGGGAATCGTTGTTACCGAACTGCGGATATTCACCTTCGATTTTGAAGTCAACAGCCAGGCCGCTTTCATCAATAACCGGGCTTACTTTCGCATATTTGATAGCAGACAGGGAGTCAGCTGCAACAGACAGACCTGCGATACCACATGCCATTGTACGATATACGTCACGGTCATGCAGAGCCATCAGTGCTGCTTCGTAGCTGTACTTGTCATGCATATAGTGGATGCAGTTCAGTGCAGTAACATAGTTAGTTGCCAGCCAGTCCATGAATTCATCCAGACGAGCCATAACAACGTCGTAATCCAGAACGTCTGAGTGAATTGGTTCGTGTTTAGGACCAACCTGGATTTTCAGTTTTTCGTCAACACCACCGTTGATTGCATACAGCAGCGTTTTAGCCATGTTTGCACGGGCACCGAAGAACTGCATTTGTTTACCGACGATCATCGGGCTCACGCAGCATGCGATTGCGTAGTCATCGTTATCAAAGTCAGGACGCATCAGGTCATCGTTCTCATACTGTACAGAAGAGGTATCGATAGACACTTTAGCGGCATAACGTTTGAAGTTCAGAGGCAGTTTTTCAGACCACAGGATGGTCATGTTTGGTTCCGGTGAAGGACCCATAGTGTACAGGGTGTTCAGGAAACGGAAGCTGTTTTTGGTAACCAGAGTACGGCCATCGGTACCCATACCTGCCAGAGATTCTGTTGCCCAGATTGGGTCACCGGAGAACAGTTCATCATACTCAGGGGTACGCAGGAAGCGGACCATACGCAGTTTCATGATCAGGTGGTCAACGATTTCCTGAGCTTCAGCTTCGGTGATTTTGCCTTGTTCCAGGTCACGCTGGATGTAAACGTCCAGGAAAGTAGAAACACGGCCGAAGGACATTGCAGCACCATTCTGAGACTTAACAGCAGCCAGGTAGCCGAAGTAAGTCCACTGTGCAGCTTCCTGAGCATTAGCAGCAGGACGGGAGATATCCAGACCGTATTTCGCAGCCATTTCTTTCATCTGGCCTAATGCACGGTGCTGTTCTGCGATTTCTTCACGCAGCTGGATAGTTTCACGCAGATCTTCGCCGCTTTCTAATTTAGCCTGCAGAGAAGTGAACTGTGCGAATTTGTCTTTCATCAGGAAGTCGATACCGTACAGTGCAACACGACGGTAGTCACCGATGATACGACCACGGCCGTATGCGTCAGGCAGACCGGTCAGAACACCGGATTTACGGCAGCGGATGATGTCCGGAGTATAAACATCGAACACACCCTGGTTGTGGGTTTTACGGTAATCAGTGAAGATTTTTTCGACTTGCGGGTTCATTTCGCGGCCGTAGGCTTTGCATGAACCTTCGATCATACGGATACCACCGAACGGCAGCATTGCACGTTTCAGAGGTTTTTCAGTCTGCAGACCAACAACTTTTTCTAAATCTTTGTTGATGTAACCGGCATCGTGAGAAGTGATAGTAGACGGCAGATCAGTGTCAAAATCGATAGGAGCGTGGGTACTGTTTTCGATTTTGATGCCTTCCATAACTTTCGCCCACAGAGCAGTTGTTGCATCTGTAGCGCCTGCTAAGAAAGACTCATCGCCTTCATATGGGGTGTAGTTTTTCTGGATAAAGTCACGGACGTTAACTTCCTGTGACCAGTCACCCAGATTAAAGCCTTGCCATGCTGAAGCGAATTTTTCATTTAATTCTGACATGATACTTTACCTTTTAACAATGGAACTTAGAAATTCAGTCGTGATAAACAGAGATTAATGCTTCTGGTCACCGCGTAAATGAATCAGCCAATAAGTCAGACCTACTAAAACTGCACCACCAATAATGTTGCCGATGGTGACCGGAATCAGGTTGTTAATCACAAAATCAGAAACTGTCAGGGACGGAAACTGTTCAGGCGACGAACCAACCATAGTCCAGAACTCAGAAGGTGCAAAATTTTTAATCACAATCCCCATCGGGATCATAAACATATTGGCGATACTGTGCTCAAATCCGCTGGCAACAAACATACCGATAGGTAAGACTAAAACTAAAAGTTTATCGGTCAGACTACGGCCTGCGTAGCTCATCCATACCGCCAGACAAACCATTAAGTTTGCCAGAATCCCGAGACAGACGGCTTCAATAAAGGTGTGATGAAGCTTATGATCCGCTGTTTGCAGGATATTTAATCCCCACAGCCCGCCGGCTGCCATAGACTGTCCGGCAAACCAAATGAGGGCGACAAAGAAAAGGGCACCGACCAGGTTACCGAAATACACGCGGATCCAGTTTGCAAACATCTGTCCCCAGGTGATGCGCCCGGTGGCTTTTGCCACACTGGTCAATACGGTGGAGGTGAATAAATCAGCCCCGCAAACCACAACCAGCATCAGACCGAGCGAGAAACATAAACCACCGATAAGTTTTGCGATACCAAAAGGCACTATGCCTGCGGTACCGGTGGTGGCGGTAATATAAAAGACAAAACCTACTGAGATGAAAATTCCTGCCATGAATGCAGATAAGTATGTGATGTGAGGGGCTTTCGTTGCTTTATAGACACCCACATCGTCTGCAACATGTGCCATACCGGCAGGAGATAATAAATTAAAAAGTGCGTCAGTTTTCATAATGCTAACTGTCTCTTGATTCCAAATAATTATAGCACGCAATGATAGTAACAAAGGGGGAAAAAATTAAACTTGATGTGGATCATAAAGGCGTTCAAGAGAATCGTCAAATACCCTGAGAAAAGTTGAAAAATTAATGTAAGTTTATGTATATAAAAGAAAAACAATTTTTTAAAAATTATCAAATATTTTTATTTTTTGTTTTTTATTTAATTAAAGTAAAAAATTAGGTTAACTTGTCGGGTTTGTGTTACTTAAAACGAACAAATTAACCTAATATTTACGTTTATTGCTATTTATGACGATTAAATCGCACTTTTATCGTTTAGCCAAAAATGCGCTTTTGCTTTTTGCAGTTTTTCATAAGCAGCCAGCAGCGCCTGATGAGCAGGAAATGCGGTTAAGTTGTTATCAGATGCACATAATCCGAAGAAACAGTTTTTGCCGTTCAGGGCATCCAGAGCCGCATTCAGCGTTTCCTGACCATACATACGGGCAAACGCCGGCAGATACTGCTCTGTGTCGCGTTCCGGCTCCTGTGTTAACAGCAGCAGGGTATGCAGACAGCGGTAATAGTTTGCCCGCGCAACACTGAGAACACTGGCGTTGAAGTCCTGTGTCCACTCCACCCAGGCCAGCGCCTGGCCGGTATCACCGCCTGCCAGTGCCAGCATGGATTTCAGCTCGCCGATGCGCAGGGTGGTCCAGCCGTTATCTTTACCGGCGGCAATGCCCAGTAATTCACGCACACGGGTGAAATCGTCATGGCCTTCCTCATCCAGCTGTGCCAGCAGGGAAAGATAGTCTTCCGGGCGGTAACGACTCTCCGGCAGAGCGAGGATCGTTTCACGCAGATGAATTCCCATAGCGTTATTCGCCATATGCAAATCTTCCGCCGGATAGATATCTGACATCCCCGGCACCAGAATACGGCAGGCATACACACCCAGATGCTCATAATCGGCTATATACACTTCGTGACCGGATGCCGCGAACTGTGCCATCAGCGTGGTGAATTCTTCTTCGGTGGTGCCGCGGAACTGCCAGTCAGCGAATGCATAATCCGCATCCTGTTTAAACAGATCCCAACTGATCAGGCCGCTTGAGTCGATAAAGTGAGTTTCCAGGTTGGTCTGATCTGCGACTTCCTCATCATCAAATGTCGGTGGGGTGAAGACATCCAGGTCTTTCAGGCTGCGTCCCTGTAACAGTTCAGTGACGGTTCGCTCCAGTGCAACACCGAAATCCGGATGGGCGCCGAAAGAGGCAAAACAGGTACCGTTGGCCGGGTTAAACAACACCACGCAAATCACCGGGTACTGGCCGCCGAGAGAGGCATCAAAACAGAAGATCGGGAAGCCTTCACTCTCCAGAGTGCGGACAGATTCCGTGACCTGCGGGTAGCGCGCCAGCACTTCTTCGGGGATTGCCGGTAAGCTGATGCGTTCGGCAATAATGCGGTTTTTCACATAACGTTCAAAGACTTCAGATAATCCCTGCACGCGGGCTTCATGACGGGTGTTCCCGGCGGACATGCCGTTGGACACATACAGGTTCGCGACGATATTCATCGGAATATATACCGTTTTACCATCAGACTGGCGGGTAAACGGCAGGGCGCAGATGCCGCGTTCTTCATTGGAGGATTGCAGATCAATTAACTGACTGCCCTGCAAATCGTTTTCCGGATCATAATATTCGCGCAGATACTGATCGAGTATGCCTTCCGGCAGGGAATCATCGTCTGTCAGCGGGAACCATTTCTCATCCGGATAGTGAACAAATTCCCCGTTGGCGATGGTTTCACCCAGCCAGAAATCGGCAAAAAAGTAGTTGGCGGACAGACGCTCAAAATACTCGCCCAGCGCGGAGGCCAGCGCTGCTTTCCGGGTTGCCCCTTTGCCGTTGGTAAAGCAGAGCGGGCAGTCGGTATCACGGATATGGACGGACCAGACATTCGGTACCGGATTGAGCCACGAGGCTTCTTCAATATTGAAACCCAGCTGCTGTAATTTCTGCTGAAAGCGGCTGATGGAATCTTCAAGAGCGGCATCTTTGCCGGGAATAAAAGTATGTGTTTGCGTCATGGGATCCACAATTGCTGTAACGGCCCGCTGCATGCGGACTCAGGAATACCGGGGAAGAAAGGCGCACATAATACGGATTTTTCGTGTCAGCGGCTACCTTTGTGAATGTAAAGTTACCGCCGGGTTATTCTGCTGTATTTTCGCCGTCCGTCATGTATCCCCGGAAATACATTATATAATATTCCGGTCCGGCTGTCAGAGGCAGTCAGATGTTCTGCCGGGAGACAAAAAGGGTTTGCCGCCCATCATGCAATAAGCATTGCAGCGAAGGGTGGGGAGTGATAAAACCGACAGACAGGGCGTATTCATATGATGGATATACGGGGCGTTAATTTACAGATAGGGTGAGGTCAATGAGTCAGGTATACAATTTTAGTGCCGGTCCGGCTATGCTGCCGGTTGAAGTGCTGCGCCGTGCTGAGCAGGAACTGTGCAACTGGCGCGGGCTCGGCACCTCAGTCATGGAAATCAGTCACCGCAGCAAAGAGTTTATGTCGGTGGCAAAGGAAGCGGAAAATAATCTGCGCCAGATCCTCGCGGTGCCGGATAACTATAAAGTGCTGTTCTGCCATGGCGGCGCGCGCGGACATTTTGCCGCACTGCCGATGAACCTGCTGGGTGAGAAAACCAAAGCCGATTATGTGGTGGGCGGATACTGGGCGGAGTGTGCGGCAGAAGAAGCAAAAAAATATTGCACACCGAACATTATCAATGTCAGAACCGAATCTGAAGACGGCATCGGCGTGAAACCGATGAGCGAATGGCAGCTCAGTGATGACGCAGCCTATGTTCACTACTGCCCGAATGAAACCATTGATGGTATTGCCATCCATGAAGAGCCGGATTTCGGCGATAAAATCGTGATTGCGGATTACTCGTCCGCCATTCTGTCAAAACCGCTGGATGTCAGCCGTTTCGGGGTAATTTATGCCGGTGCGCAAAAAAATATCGGCCCGGCGGGGCTGACTCTGGTGATTATCCGTGAGGATCTGCTGGGCAAAGCACGCAGAGAAACCCCGTCCATCCTCGATTATACCGTGCTGAGCGCATGTGACTCCATGTTCAACACCCCGCCGACTTTCGCCTGGTATCTCTCCGGGATGGTCTTTAAGTGGCTGATTGAACAGGGGGGTTTACAGGAAATTGCCCGGATCAACTATGACAAAGCACAGCTACTTTATTCAGCGGTGGATCACAGTGATTTCTATATTAACCGTGTGGCGGCGGCCAACCGTTCACTGATGAACGTGCCGTTCCAAATGTCTGATCCGTCACTGGACAGCAAATTCCTCGCCGAAGCACAGGCACAGGGACTGGTTTCCCTGAAAGGGCATAAAGTCGCCGGCGGGATGCGTGCTTCTGTTTATAATGCTATGCCGTATGAAGGCGTGCGCGCTCTGGCCGAATTTATGGCGGAGTTTGAAAGCCGCCACAGCTGATTTTTGCAGATATTTTTCCGGGACCGGATTTACATCCGGCCCCGTTTTTCGTTTTTATGTTTATATACCGGAGAATAACTTCGTATGGATTCCCTGACGTTACAACCCATCGCCCGCATTAACGGGACGATTAACCTGCCCGGCTCCAAAAGTGTCTCCAACCGGGCATTGCTGCTGGCGGCACAGGCAGCGGGCACAACACGCCTTATCAACCTGCTCGACAGTGATGATATCCGCCATATGCTCAGCGCACTGCGGGAACTGGGGATCCGTTATCAGCTTTCTGACGACAAAACCGAATGTATTGTGGAAGGTCAGGGCAAACCGATCAGCGGATTTAAAAATATTGAGCTGTTTCTCGGCAATGCAGGTACGGCGATGCGCCCGCTGACGGCGGCACTGTGTCTGGGCGATAATGACATTATCCTGACCGGCGAGCCGCGTATGAAAGAGCGGCCGATTGGTCACCTGACCGATGCACTGCGTCAGGGCGGTGCGCTGATTGATTTTCCTGAAAATGACGGTTATCCGCCGCTGCGGATCCGCGGAGGCTTTACCGGCGGCCGCATCAGTGTGGACGGCTCTGTATCCAGCCAGTTTCTGACAGCTCTGCTGATGGCAGCACCACCGGCAGAGAGTGATACCGAAATCACCATCACCGGCGAGCTGGTATCCAAACCTTATATTGATATCACGCTGGCGATGATGTCTTCTTTTGGCATCAGTGTGGTGAATGAAGATTACCGGCGTTTCCTGATCAAAGGAAAACAGCAGTATCAGTCACCGGGAGAGTATCTGGTGGAAGGGGATGCCTCATCTGCCTCTTATTTCCTCGCGGCGGCGGCAATTAAAGGCGGTACAGTCCGGGTCACCGGTATCGGGCGTAACAGTTTGCAGGGTGATACGCAATTTGCGTCAGTGCTCGAAAAAATGGGCGCGAAGGTCACGTTTGCTGACACATATATTGAATGTACCCGCGATACCCTGCACGGTATCGATATGGATATGAACGCCATTCCGGATGCGGCGATGACGATTGCCACCACCGCGCTGTTTGCGGAGGGGACGACCACTATCCGCAATATCTATAACTGGCGGGTGAAAGAGACAGACCGCCTCAGTGCGATGGCCGCAGAGCTGCGTAAAGTCGGCGCACAGGTGGAAGAGGGACATGATTACATTCAGGTGACTCCGCCGGCAAAATTGCAGCATGCGGAAATTGAAACCTATAACGATCACCGGATAGCCATGTGTTTCTCGCTGGTGGCGCTGTCAGACACTCCTGTTACGATTCTGGATCCGGGCTGTACGGCAAAAACCTTCCCCGGCTACTTCAGTGAGCTGGCGGCACTGTCAGAATAAAAAAACGCCGTTCTGCATGCAGGGCGTTTCCTCTGCTGTCACAGATGCGTATAATACCGGCATCTTTTTTCAGGCGGCTGTTGTGACGGCCGCCGGACTGCGACAGGAGAGCGCGCATGGCAGTATATGTTCCGGTCATTACCATTGACGGGCCGAGCGGCGCGGGCAAAGGCACCCTTTGTCACGCACTGGCAAACGAAATGGGATGGCATTTACTGGACTCCGGCGCAATTTACCGCGTTCTGGCACTGGCGGCACTGCATCATCATGTGGATATCACCTCGGAAGATGCACTGGTTCCGCTGGCCGCCAATCTTGATGTGAAATTCCTGGCAAAAGAATCCGGCCTTGAGATTATTCTTGAAGGTGAGGATGTCAGCCGGGCTATCCGCCAGGAAGATGTGGGTATGACAGCTTCACAGATAGCCGCATTCCCGCGTGTCCGTGAAGCATTACTGCGCCGTCAGCGTGCATTTCGTGTGGCGCCGGGCCTGATTGCCGACGGCCGCGACATGGGCACTGTGGTATTCCCGGACGCGCCGGTGAAAATTTTCCTGGATGCAAGTACACAGGAGCGTGCCCACCGCCGGATGAAGCAGTTGCAGGACAAAGGCTTTAGTGTTAATTTTGACCGCCTTCTTGCTGAGATAGAAGAGCGCGATTACCGCGACCGCAACCGTGCGGTTGCCCCGCTGGTAGCTGCCGGCGATGCGCTGATTCTGGACTCAACAACCATGTCAATTGACGACGTTATTGCCGAAGCCCTCCGTTATACGAAGGAAAAACTGGCAGAAACGGCGGAATGATAAACAAAATCTGCGGAAAATCTGACTGAAAACGTGTTTTTTAGTAGGTTTCTGTATTCGTTTTTGTTTATAATGTTAAGTTGAAGTTTTTTACCGGCAGAGAACAAGGCAAAGAAGCAGTTTTCTGCCACCCCTTTGTGACAAGGAATGTTGCAAGGTATGTGAAACAACCCCATTCGGCCGGATGCTAAATGGACGTTAATACTTAAACACTTGAAGATCAAACATGACTGAATCTTTTGCTCAACTCTTTGAAGAATCCCTGCAGGCTATCGAAACTCGTCCGGGCGCTATTGTCCGTGGTACCGTTGTTGCTATCGATAAAGACGTTGTTCTGGTTGACGCAGGTCTGAAATCAGAATCTGCTATTCCGGTAGAACAGTTCAAAAATGCTCAGGGCGAGCTGGAAATCCAGGTTGGCGACGAAGTTGATGTTGCTCTGGACGCAGTAGAAGACGGTTTCGGTGAAACTGTTCTGTCCCGCGAGAAAGCAAAACGCCACGAAGCATGGCTGATGCTGGAAAAAGCATACGAAGAAGCTGAAACTGTTACCGGTGTTATCAACGGTAAAGTTAAAGGCGGTTTCACAGTCGAACTGAACGGCATCCGTGCGTTCCTGCCGGGTTCACTGGTTGACGTGCGTCCTGTTCGTGACACCACGCATCTGGAAGGCAAAGAGCTTGAGTTCAAAGTAATCAAGCTGGATCAGAAACGCAACAACGTGGTTGTTTCCCGTCGTGCAGTTATCGAATCAGAAAACAGCGCAGAGCGCGATCAGCTGCTGGAAAACCTGCAGGAAGGCATGGAAGTTAAAGGTATCGTTAAGAACCTCACTGACTACGGTGCATTCGTTGATCTGGGCGGCGTTGATGGTCTGCTGCATATCACTGATATGGCGTGGAAACGTGTTAAACACCCAAGCGAAATCGTGAATGTCGGCGACGAAATCACTGTTAAAGTGCTGAAATTCGACCGCGAACGTACCCGCGTATCTCTGGGTCTGAAACAGCTGGGCGAAGATCCTTGGGTCGCAATCGCTAAGCGTTACCCTGAGAACACCCGTCTGACCGGTCGCGTGACCAACCTGACTGACTACGGCTGCTTCGTTGAAATCGAAGAAGGCGTTGAAGGTCTGGTACACGTTTCTGAAATGGACTGGACCAACAAAAACATCCACCCATCTAAAGTTGTTAACGTGGGCGACGTTGTTGAAGTTATGGTTCTGGACATCGACGAAGAACGCCGTCGTATCTCCCTGGGCCTGAAACAGTGCAAATCTAATCCATGGCAGCAGTTCGCGGAAACTCACAACAAAGGTGACCGCGTTGAAGGTAAAATCAAGTCAATCACTGACTTCGGTATCTTCATTGGTTTAGATGGCGGCATCGACGGTCTGGTTCACCTGTCTGACATCTCCTGGAACGTTGCAGGCGAAGAAGCAGTACGTGAATACAAAAAAGGCGACGAAATCGCAGCTGTCGTTCTGCAGGTTGATGCAGAACGCGAGCGTATCTCTCTGGGCGTTAAGCAGTTAGCTGAAGATCCGTTCAACAACTACACCGCTGTTACCAAGAAAGGTGCTATCGTCACCGGTAAAGTAACCGCAGTAGACGCTAAAGGCGCAACTGTTGAGCTGATGGATGGCGTTGAAGGTTACCTGCGTGCATCAGAAGCATCACGCGATCGCGTTGAAGATGCTACTCTGGTTCTGAGCGTTGGTGATGAAGTTGAAGCGAAATACACTGGTGTTGACCGTAAAAACCGTGTAATCAACCTGTCTGTACGTGCAAAAGACGAAGCGGATGAAAAAGACGCTATCGCTACTGTCAACAAACAGGAAGAAGCTGGCTTCTCTAACAACGCAATGGCAGAAGCTTTCAAAGCAGCTAAAGGCGAGTAATTAAGCAGCGGCAGGCTGCTCTGGCGGCCTGCTTTTATGATAATCAGGGTAGTCCAGGAGGTTATATGACCAAATCTGAACTGATTGAGAAGCTGGCAGGCCAACAATCTCATCTTCCGGCTAAAGTTGTTGAAGAAGCAGTAAAAGAGATCCTTGAGCATATGGCAAATACGCTTGCTGACGGTGAACGTATTGAAATCCGTGGATTCGGCAGTTTTTCTCTGCACTACCGTGCACCGCGGGTAGGTCGTAACCCGAAAACCGGCGAACAGGTGGAACTGGAAGGTAAACACGTTCCTCACTTTAAACCGGGCAAAGAGTTACGCGACCGCGCAAATATCTATGCTTGATTATTGACAGAGATAATAAAAATGACGCCACTGGCGTCATTTTTTTTGCTACAAAGATTAAATTATCATTATTATAAAAATGTTAATATTGTATTAATTAATTGCGGTTGTATAAGGTTCTGGTGTTGGCAAGTTGAATTTGTTGATTAATAATAGGTTACCGGAAGGTATCATATTCAGTTCGTCATAAAATTCTATCAGAAATTAGACAGTATTTATATTTAAGCAGATAATTGTGATTTGACTCGCATAAAATAATTGATTATTTGTATGGTTGAAATATAAATTCGTGATGACTCTCATTTTTCTGTTATCGTAATAACCCGCAATACCGACCATAACATAATACCCGTCTGTTTACCTTGCGGATGAGTAATATGTCTGTTGTGGCTGTGCTGAAATATCTGTTTCCCCGTCCGTTGCCACTCTGGCTGGCCTCGGCTGCTGTGGTGGCTGGTCATCTGCCGTTGCTGGTGATACCACGATTGTTGTCACCGGCAGAAAGCCTGCTGTTATCCGGCAGTGTCTGTTTGTTATTTTTTATCCGCACACGGTTGAGTTTTTTTATCCGTATTGTTGTCGGTACTTTTCTGGCCGTAAATATCCACCTTAGTAATACATTATCGCTCTTTTTCACAGAACAGTCTGATAATATCGATATCATGATCCATGATGTTATGCTTAATTCATCTGATTATTATTCCGTCAGAGGTCGTATTATTAATATAAATAATAAAAGTTATGATGATACTGTTTTTATTAATATAAAGATAAAAGGTGCATTTAAACCGGAATGTGCCGGTGAGATCTGGCGTATATTCCGGCCGGTGCTACGGCCGGTACACGGTCAGTTAAACGAAGGGCAATCAAACCGGCAGCAGTATTTACTGTCAGAACGGGTTCTGTTTTCTCTGACCCCCGGACGCAGTAAAGCATTATCTTCTGTCTGCAATCAGCGCCAGAAGATGATTGCCGCATATCTTCCCGCGATGGATAACCTGCCGCATAACGGGCTGATGGCTGCGCTGTTGTTTGGCGAGCGTCGCGGTATCACGCCGGAGCAGCGCAGGCTGGTACAGGAAACCGGGGTGGCGCACGTGGTGGCTATTTCCGGGCTGCATATCGGGCTGGCGGCGTTATGGGGCTGGTGGGCAGGGCGGTTACTGTTGCTGCTGTTACCGCAGCGTGTTATGTCACATTATGTTCCGCCGGTGCTGTCAGTCTGTACAGCTGTTGCCTATGTCTGGCTGGCCGGATTTGCCGTTCCAGCCTGCCGGGCGCTGTCTGCGCTGTTATTGTGGCATCTGCTGCGCTGGCGGCATTATCATCTGCCGGGATATCAGTTTGTTGTGATCAGTGCGGCGCTGTTACTGTTAACGGATCCGCTGACGATTTTGTCCGCGGGATTCTGGCTGTCTTATACTGCCGTTGCTGCATTGCTGTTCTGGCATCATACCGGTGTTTTATCCCGCAAACCTGATTTTATCCCGGTGACACGTTTTACCCGTTTGTGGCGCAATATCCGGCTGTTTTTTTCTTATCAGATCGGATTATTTTTGTTACTGCTGCCGGTTCAGGGTTTTTTCTTCGGCGGTGTAAATGTACTGTCGTTTCTGAGCAACCTGTGGGTCGTACCGGTGATCTCTTTTCTGACTGTTCCGCTGCTGTTTGCCGGGCTGCTGACAGAAATTACACTGCCGCTGGCGGATTATTCTCTGGCGCTGGCATTGTGGCCGCTGCCGTTTCTGGCACAAGGCTGGCTGGTTACCGGACATATTGCGCTGATATGGGGGCCGCTGATGTGGGTGGGAGTTTATATCATCCGCCTGGATATGTGGCGTCAGCATCCGCTGGTGTTGCCGGGACTGGTGATTTGCTGCTGTCTGTATCTGCGGAAAACATCACAGCCGGCATGGTCAGTCACATTGCTGGATATCGGACACGGGCTGGCGGCGGTTGTGATAAAGGAAGGCAGAGCAGTGTTGTATGATACCGGCAACCGTTTCGGATCGCGGGATGACGGGCTGCGCACAGTGCTGCCTTATCTGCAATATCACCGCCTGATCCCTGACCGGATTATTATCAGTCATGATCATCGTGACCATACAGGCGGACTGGGGTCATTGCGCAGGGCTTATCCCGCCGCGGTGGTCAAAGGTAATATCCCTCAGGCAGATACGCCCTGCCGCCGCGGGGAACGCTGGGTATGGCAGTCATTATATTTTGAAGTGTTATGGCCGGATGAAAAATATCAGCTGAGTAAAAACGACGGCTCCTGTGTTATCCGTATCAGTGACGGAAAATATCAGGTGTTGCTGACAGGTGATATTGAAAAACAAGCAGAAAAACAACTGATTAAGTATAAAGATGAACTCTCCGCCACGGTATTGCAAGTTCCGCACCATGGCAGCAAAACCTCATCATCAGAATTTTTTATTCGTGCGGTAAATCCCGCTTTCGCACTGGTTTCTGTTGCACGCTATAGCCCGTGGCGTCTGCCTTCTGATAAAGTACGCCGTCGCTATCATAATCTCGGCGTGCAGTGGCATGATACTGCGCACAGCGGGCAGATTTCTGTGTACTTTTTTGCTGAAGAAGTATCCGTTATGACATACCGTTTTCATCTCTCCGCCCGCTGGTTCAGCGCATGGTTTGGAGATCAGCCGGTAAACGGGTAATATAGGCAGCTAATTTTTAGTATTGGTAAACGCAATAATGAAAGATATTGATATTTCAACCCGGCAAACATTCCGCCGGTTATGGCCGACAATCGCACCGTTTAGAACAGGTATCATCGTGGCGGCTATTGCGTTAGTCATCAATGCGGGTGGCGATGCATTTATGCTGTCGCTGCTGAAACCGCTGCTTGATGAAGGCTTCGGTACTGCTGACAATGATTTTCTTCGTGTTATGCCGCTGATTATTCTGGGGCTGATGTTGTTGCGCGGTATCTCCAGTTTTGTCTCCGGCTACTGTCTCTCCTGGGTTTCCGGTAAAGTGGTCATGACTATGCGTCGTAACCTGTTCCGGCATATGATGGGCATGCCGGTTTCCTTCTTTGATCAGCAATCCACCGGGACACTGCTTTCCCGTATCACCTATGATTCTGAACAGGTGGCTTCTTCTTCTTCCGGCGCGCTGGTAACGGTCGTCCGTGAAGGCGCTTATATTATTGCGCTGTTCGGGCTGATGTTTTACAACAGCTGGCAGCTGTCGCTGATTTTGATTGTCATTGCACCGATTGTGGCATTTGTTATCCGCAAGGTATCTGTGCGCTTCCGGGAAATCAGTAAAAACATGCAGAGCGGCATGGGACTGGTTACCGCCAGTGCCGAACAGATGCTGAAAGGGCATAAAGAAGTGCTGATTTTCGGCGGACAGAATGTGGAAAATAAGCGTTTTGATAATGTCAGCAACCATATGCGTCGCCAGGGCATGAAACTGGTTACCGCATCATCTATTGCCGACCCGATTATTCAGATCATTGCATCCTTTGCACTGGCATTCGTTTTATTTGCCGCCAGTTTCCCTGAAATTAAAGAAGCGCTGAGTGCCGGCTCAATTACTGTTGTATTCTCCTCTATGATTGCCCTGATGCGTCCGCTGAAATCCCTGACTAACGTGAACGCTCAGTTTCAGCGCGGGATGGCTGCGTGTCAGACACTCTTTGTTCTGCTCGATATGGAGCAGGAAAAAGATACCGGCACCAAAATGCTGAAAGAGGCCAAAGGTGATGTGGCGTTTGATAATGTGACTTTCCGTTATCAGGGAAAAGAGAACCCTGCACTGAAGAATGTGTCGTTCACTATCCCGTCAGGTAAAACCGTGGCGCTGGTCGGACGCTCGGGCTCCGGGAAATCCACCATCGCTAATCTGATCACCCGTTTTTATGAAATTGAAAGCGGACGTATTACGATCGACGGCAACGATATCCGTGAGTACACGCTGGCATCACTGCGCAGCCAGGTGGCGCTGGTGTCGCAGAATGTGCATCTCTTTAATGACACTGTCGCGAACAATATCGCGTATGCCACAGAAGGGAAGTACACCCGCGAACAGATTGAAAAAGCCGCTGAAATGGCCTATGCCATGGACTTTATCAAAAAAATGGACAAGGGTCTGGATACCGAAATCGGTGAAAACGGTGTACTGCTTTCCGGCGGTCAGCGTCAGCGTATTGCTATTGCCCGCGCATTATTGCGTGATGCACCGATTCTGATCCTCGACGAAGCAACGTCAGCGCTGGATACCGAATCTGAACGCGCCATTCAGGCCGCGCTGGATGAATTACAGAAAAACCGTACCTGTCTGGTGATCGCTCACCGCTTGTCCACCATTGAGAAAGCAGATGAAATCCTGGTGGTGCAGGATGGTGAAGTTCAGGAGCGCGGTACGCATGATGAACTGGTGAAACAGCCGGGCATCTATGCGCAGCTCTATAATATGCAGTTTGGTCACTAAGCGGCACTGCTGATGATCGATAAAATTTGGTCGGGTCGCTCAAAGCTTTACTGGCTGCTTTTGCCGTTCTCGTTTTTGTACGGGGCGGTGAGTGGTCTGCGGCGTCTGTTGTTCCGGTGCGGACTGAAAAAATCCCGCCGTATGCCGGTACCGGTGGTGGTGGTCGGTAATCTGACCGCAGGCGGTAACGGCAAAACACCGGTGGTTATCTGGCTGACAGAGCAACTGCTGGCCAGGGGCTACCGTCCCGGGGTGGTTTCCCGCGGTTACGGCGGGAAATCTGATCATTATCCGCTGTTAATCACTGAAGAGACGACCACTTCACAGGCCGGTGATGAGCCGGTGCTGATTGCCCGCCGTACCGGTGTGCCGGTTGCGGTCGCTCCTGACCGGGCTGCTGCGGTGGCAGCTATTTTGCAGCACGCGCCGGTGGATGTGATTATCACTGATGACGGCTTACAGCATTACGCACTGCAACGCGATATGGAAATCGTGGTGATTGACGGTGAGCGCCGTTTCGGTAACGGCTGGTGGCTGCCTGCCGGGCCGATGCGGGAACGGGTGGGGCGTCTGAAACAGGTGGATGCGGTGATCGTCAATGGTGGCATTGCACAACCCGGGGAAACCGCCATGCAGCTGGTACCGGGAGAGGCGGTTAATCTGGCTGACGGTACACGTAAACCGGCGGCTGATATCGGCGAATGTGTGGCGATGGCCGGTATCGGGCACCCGCCGCGCTTTTTTGCCACATTAAACTCTCTCGGGGTGATGCCGGCACAGTGTGTCGCTTTTCCGGATCACCAGTCTTACAGCCCTGAACAGCTTTCTGCACTGGTAAAACCCGGTCAGTCACTCCTGATGACAGAAAAAGATGCAGTGAAATGTTTTGCCTTTTCTGCAACTAACTGGTGGTATTTACCGGTAAGTGCCGCTATTTCCGCAAAATCCGCCGATTTAATTCTGGATAAAGTCATATTTCACATAAAAAATGCATAAAGGGGCTTGTGCTTTTTATCTGAATGTGGCTTAATCGAAAAGTTGTATTTCTGTGATGTATTTCATATCTCACTGTGCAACCAATCCGCGTGTCACTCATATTCTGATCCCGCTGTCATAATTTTTTCACACCACCTTGTTAATCTTGTGGTGCGGATGACCGGATCCCGCGGATAAACGGTATGTTTTGCAGAAGGTGTCTTACCGCTGCAAATCAGAATAAAAAATAAGAACTATAATGTTTTGCTCGTTACCGGGTAGCTGTTCGCAAAGAGAGTACCCGTGTTGCCCGGCCGGAGCAGGCATAACCAGCAATGGGGTGTATACCGTTACTGGTGATATAAAAGGAGTTAATACTATGTCTAAACAATTACAACTTGGCCGCGTTAAATGGTATGACGCGAAAGAAGGTTACGGTTTCATCTCCCCGGTCAACGGCGGTGATGATATTTGGGTAACCCGTAACGGGATTGCCAATTCCCGTAACAAATTACTGTGTGAAGGGCAGGAAGTGGAATTTTCACTGACCCGCGGCAGTTATGGTATTGCAGCGAACGATGTGATCGCGCTGTAAGATGTGTAAAACGCGATTATCTCAGTGATATCGCAACAACAGAGTTAACGGTGAGACCGGGCTTATGTTATTCTGAGCCAACGTTTTTATCTCATTGGGGGACGTATGGATCACCGTTTACTCGAAATCGTGGCCTGTCCGGTTTGCCACGGCAAACTCAGCTACGACAAGCAAAATCTCGAACTCATCTGCAAAGGCTGCCGTCTGGCCTATCCCGTCCGCGACGATATCCCTGTCTTATTAGAGAATGAAGCCCGCGAATTGCCGGTCTCAGAAGGATAATCTCCATGTTTACAGTTATCATTCCCGCGCGTTATGCTTCCACGCGTCTGCCCGGTAAACCGCTGGCGGATATCTGCGGCAAGCCGATGATTGTCCGCGTGATGGAGCAGGCAAAGCGTTCCGGCGCCGCGCGGGTCATTGTCGCCACAGATACACAGGCCGTATTTGATGCCGTGACCGCAGAGGGCGGCGAAGCCTGTATGACGCGCGAAGATCATCAGTCCGGGACCGAGCGTCTGGCGGAAGTGATTAATCACTATCAGTTTGCTGATGATGAGATTATCGTGAATGTCCAGGGAGATGAGCCGTTAATCCCTGACTGTATTATTGCGCAGGTTGCTGAAAATCTGGCAGCCAGCGAAGCCGGAATGGCAACCCTGGCGGTAAAAATCACCTCGGCGGAAGAAGCGTTTAACCCGAATGCGGTCAAAGTGGTGATGGATAAACAGGGCTACGCGCTCTATTTTTCCCGTGCCGCTATTCCGTGGGATCGCGGGCGCTTCATGCACAACCGTGACAGCGTGGGTGATAATTTCCTGCGTCATATCGGGATTTACGCTTACCGTGCCGGGTTTATCCGCCGCTATATTCAGTGGGAAACCAGCCCGCTGGAAAAAATTGAGATGCTCGAGCAGCTGCGCGTGCTCTGGTACGGTGAGAAAATTCATGTCGCAGAGGCATCAGAGGCGCCGGGTACCGGTGTTGATACCCCGGAAGATCTTGAAACCGTGCGCAGATTGTTTGCCGCCCGCTGAGATATATCCGTTATAAATGCAAAAACGCGGGATTTCCCGCGTTTTTATTTATCCTTTATTCCTGTTCTTCATTATCTGTCTTTTTCACTGTCTGCCAGAGCCGCCCCAATTCTTCATACCAGACCCGCTCACTGTGTGACAAATAGTACGCGGAAGGGATCGTTTTTTCCCAGCTGTGCAGCGGAGTGGTCACCGCCAGCTGATTGGCCGGTGCCGGGACAGGGTGCAGACCGCGCGCATCAAAGAAAGCTTTGGCGCGGGTCATATGGTTAGCGGAGGTTACCAGCAGGAACGGCGTATCGCCCACCACTTTTTTCACTTCGGCGGCTTCTTCTTCCGTATCTTTCGGCAGAACCAGCGGCAGTGTGCGTTCAGCGGGGATCCCCAGTGATTGTGCAACCTCTGCTGCCACCTCCGCGCTGCTGATACTGTTTGCTCCCGGCCCGCCGGTGAAAATCAGTGTCGCCTGCGGATAGCGAAGCGCGAGGCGTACGCCTTCCGTTACCCGGGGCAGACTGTTGCTGATAAGGTTGGCAGACGGTGACCATTCAGGGTTATAGGTAAAGCCGCCGCCAAGCACTACGATATAGCGCAGATCCTGCTGCTGAACTTCCGGCGGTGTGATGAGCTCATAGCGTTTGTCATACGGTTTTTCTGCCGGCAGCAGCAGGGCGTCAGCCACCGGTTGCAGACTGAGCAGCACCAGCCCGAGCCAGCTCACGGTGATCAGGGTTTTTCCGGTTTTCTGCCATCGTGAAAACCACAGCAGCAGTAATCCGGCCAGGATCAGCAGGAGCATAAACGGCAATGGCATCAGAAAACCGCCGAGGTATTTTTTCAGGGCAAACAGCATGAGGATACCTTAAATATGATTGATTTATCACCGGTTAACGGCAGGAGTCTGCACAAATCGGGTGACATTAGACACGTCTGTGCCACAATAGTTACCGACTTTGCATATTGCACTGCTCTGCCCGGCAATACAATTGAAGATAGCCGGATCGCGCGGGAAACCGCCGCAAACTGACCCGAAATATCCCCCGGAACTGAATACAGGTTTTCATGGTTGATCGTAATTTTGACGATATCGCGGAGAAATTCACCCGTAATATCTATGGCACAACAAAAGGGCAAATCCGCGAAGCGGTGGTCTGGCAGGATCTGGAAGCCTTGCTGACCCGGCTGAAACCGGGTCCGCTGCGCATTCTGGATGCAGGCGGCGGTGACGGATTTTTCTCCCGTCGTCTGGCTGCGCTGGGGCATCAGGTGGTATTGTGCGACCTGTCAGAAGAGATGATTGTGCGTGCGCAACAGGCCGCGCAGGATGACGGCGTGGCAGAAAATATGTCCTTTATTCATTGTGCGGCACAGGATATCGCACTTCACACTGAAGGTGCGTTTGATCTGATATTATTTCATGCCGTTTTGGAGTGGATCACAGATCAAAAAGGTGCAATTGAAGCACTGACCGCTATAATAGCGGGCGGTGGTGCATTATCGTTAATGTTTTACAATGCGAACGGACTTGTGATGCGCAATGCGATATTAGGCAATTTTCATCTGGCAACTCCGGAAATTCAGCGCCGCCGCAAGCGTTCGTTATCGCCGCAGAATCCCCTTATGCCGGAACAGGTTTATCAGTGGCTGGATGATTGCCGCCTGACAATTGAAGCAAAAACCGGTGTGCGGGTTTTCCATGATTATCTGCAGAGCCGCCAGTTACAAAACCGTGATTTCCCGGCGCTGCTGGCACTGGAGCAACGCTATTGCCGTCAGGAGCCTTATATCACCTTAGGCCGCTATATTCACGTTATGGCACGAAAACCGATCAGAAGGATGGACAATGAGTGAGTTTACCCAAACAGTCCCGGAGCTCGTGGCATGGGCGCGAAAGAATGATTTCTCCATCGTGCTGCCGCCGGAACGGCTGGCTTTTTTACTGTCTGTTGCGGTACTCAACAGTGAGCGCATCGACGGTGAAATGAGCGAGGGGGAACTGGTGGATGCCTTCCGCGAAGTTTGCAAAGGCTTTGAACAGACTACAGAATCTGTCGCGGTGCGTGCAAACAATGCTATTAATGATATGGTGCGCCAGAAAATATTTAACCGTTTTACCAGTGATTTATTTGAAGGTAATGCGATTTACCGGCTGACCCCGCTCGGGATCGGCATCAGTGATTATTATATCCGTCAGCGTGAATTTTCCTCACTGCGTTTATCCATGCAGCTCTCGATTGTGGCCGGTGAACTGAGCCGCGCGGCAGATGCCGCCGAAGAGGGCGGGGATGAATATCACTGGCACCGTAATGTGTTTGCACCGCTGAAATATTCTGTGGCGGAGATTTTTGACAGCATTGATATGTCGCAGCGCATTATGGATGAGCAGCAAAACGGCGTGAAAGATGATATCGCCAAACTGCTGAATCAGGACTGGCAGGCCGCGATTGCCAACTGTGAGCAACTGCTGTCTGAAACCTCCCTCACTCTGCGGGAATTGCAGGACACCCTCGAAGCCGCCGGTGACAAATTACAGGCAAATCTGCTGCGTATCCAGGATGCCAATATGAGCACCACCACCGGCTCAGAACTGGTGGATAAACTGATTTTTGATCTGCAGGCCAAACTCGATCGCATTATCAGCTGGGGCCAGCAGTCTATTGATTTATGGATTGGCTATGACCGCCATGTCCATAAATTTATCCGTACCGCCATCGATATGGATAAAAACCGTATTTTCTCGCAGCGTCTGCGCCATTCTGTTCAGCACTATTTTGATTCACCGTGGGCGCTCAATGTGGCGAATGCGGATCGTCTGCTGGATATGCGTGACGAGGAGATGGCGCTGCGTGATGACGAAGTGACCGGGGAGCTACCGCCGGATCTGGAGTATGAAGAGTTCAGCGAGGTCAACGAAGAGCTTGCAGCCATGATGGAAAGCGCGCTGGCGGTGTATAAGGCACAGGCGAAGCCGCTGGATCTGGGCGCGGTTCTGCGTGATTACCTCGCGAAATATCCGCGGAGCCGTCAGTTTGATGTGGCACGGATTATCGTGGATCAGGCCGTCCGTCTCGGGGTCGCCGATGCCGATTTCTCGGGTATCCCGGCTGAATGGTCAGCAATTAATGAATACGGAGCGAAGGTGCAGGCACATGTCATCGACACATATTGAACAATTTATGTCAGCAAAGCTGGCTCAGGCACTTGCCAATACCCTTTTTCCGGAACTTGACAGCCAGTTGCGCGCCGGCCGCCATATCGGTGTGGATGATCTGGATAATCATGCCTTTCTGATGGATTTCCAGGATGAACTGGAAGGCTTTTATGCCCGCTATAATGTGGAACTGGTCCGTGCGCCGGAAGGATTCTTCTATCTGCGCCCGCGTTCCACCACGCTGATCCCGCGTTCGGTGTTATCCGAACTGGAAATGCTGGTCGGGAAAGTGCTGTGCTATCTGTATCTCAGCCCTGAGCGCCTGGCCAACCAGGGAATTTTCTCCACAGCAGAACTCTATGAGGAGCTGCTGTCACTGGCGGATGAAGCCAGGTTACTGAAAGTGGTGAATAACCGCTCCACCGGGTCTGACCTGGACAAACAAAAATTACTGGAAAAAACCCGGGGGGCGCTGAACCGCCTGCGCCGCCTGGGGATGATCACTTTCGTCTCTGCGGATAACAGCCAGTTTGTGATTGCCGAGTCGGTTTTCCGCTTCGGGGCGGATGTCCGCAGCGGGGATGACCCGCGTGAGGCGCAGCTGCGTCTTATCCGCGACGGTGAGGCTCAGTCGCCGGCAGAAGAAGAAAAACCCCCGCGCCCTGTGGATCAGGACGATGATAATGAAGAATCTGATAATGACAACGCGACGGATGAAGCGGAGGATGAAGAATGATTGAACGTGGTAAATTCCGCTCGCTCACGTTAGTCAACTGGAACGGCTTTTTTGCGCGCACCTTTGATCTGGATGAGCTGGTCACCACCTTGTCCGGCGGTAACGGCGCCGGTAAATCCACTACCATGGCGGCCTTTATTACCGCCATGATCCCGGATTTAACCCTGCTGCATTTCCGTAACACAACAGAAGCCGGAGCAACATCCGGTTCCCGCGATAAAGGTCTGCACGGTAAACTGCGCCCGGGCGTGTGCTACGCTATGCTGGATGTGGTGAATTCCCGCCATCAGCGTGTGCTGGTGGGGGTGCGTCTTCAGCAGATTGCCGGGCGTGATAAAAAAGTCGATATCAAATCCTTTATGATTCAGGGATTGCCGGCTCAGTACTCCCCGACACAGATTGTCAGCGAACAACTGAGTGAACGTCAGGTGCGGGTACTGCCGCTGAACGACCTGAAAGCACGTCTTGAGGATATTGAAGGTGTGCATTTTAAACAGTTTAACTCGATTACTGATTACCACTCGGTTCTGTTCGAGCTGGGTGTTATCCCGAAACGCCTGCGTTCTGCGGGCGATCGCAGCAAATTCTACCGCCTGATCGAAGCCTCGCTCTACGGCGGTATCTCCAGTGCCATCACCCGTTCCCTGCGTGACTATTTATTGCCGGAGAACAGCGGAGTGCGTAAAGCTTTCCAGGATATGGAAGGGGCACTGCGTGAAAACCGTATCACACTGGAAGCGATCCGTGTTACTCAGTCTGACCGCGACCTGTTTAAACACCTGATCACGGAATCCACTGCCTATGTCTCTGCGGATTATATGCGCCACGCCAATGAGCGCCGCGTGCATATTGACCAGGCGCTGGCAGTACGCCGTGAACTGCTCGGCAGCCGCAAACAGCTGATCGCCGAACAGTTCCGTCAGGTGGAAATGTCCCGTGAGCTGGCCGAACAGACGGCGTCATCCTCAGATCTGGAAACGGACTATCAGGCCGCCAGTGATCATCTGACACTGGTGCAGACGGCAATGCGCCAGCAGGAGAAGATTGACCGCTATCAGGCCGATGTCGAAGAACTGACATTCCGTCTGGAAGAACAGACCGAAGTGGCGGAAGAAGCTGCTGAACAGCTGGCGGAATATGAAGAACGCAACCATGTTGCGGAAGAGGAAGTGGATGAACTGAAAAGCCAGCTGGCCGATTATCAGCAGGCGCTGGATGTTCAGCAGACCCGCGCTATTCAGTACCAGCAGGCATTACAGGCACTTGAACGCGCCAAAGCAGTGTGTCAGCTGCCGCAACTGGATATTGATTCACTGGATGAATGGCTGGAAACCTTCCGTGCCCGCGAAGAGCAGGCGACAGAATCCCTGTTAGTGCTTGAGCAGAAAATGAGTGTGGCACAGGCTGCACACAGCCAGTTCTCTCAGGCCTATGAGCTGGTGAAATCGGTGGCGGGTGAAGTCAGCCGCAGTGAGGCTTACCAGACCGCCCGCGAATTACTGCGTGACCTGCCGTCACAACAGATGATGTCCGACCGCGTTCAGCCGCTGCGCCAGCAGTTATCTGAACTGGAACAGCGCCTGTACAGTCAGCATAATGCACAGAAATCGCTGGATGATTTCTGCAAACGCATCGGGCAGCAGATTGAGGCGGACGGGCTGGATGACATGCTGATGACCCTTGAGGCGCAGCAGGAAAGCCTGAGTATCAGTGTCAGCGAAAGCGGTGAGCGCCGTATGGAAATGCGTCAGCAGACCGAACAGCTGAAGCAGCAGATCCAATCCCTGACAGTCAAAGCCCCGGTGTGGCTGGCGGCACAGGAAGCACTGACGCAGCTGTGTGAACAGTCACATGAGACTTTCACCAGTACCAATGATGTTACCGAATACATGCAGCAGTTGCTGGAGCGCGAGCGCGAAGTGACTGTTGAGCGTGATGAAATCGCGCTGAAAAAAGCACAGCTGGAAAAAGACATTGAACGGCTCAGTCAGCCGGGCGGTGCGGAAGATAGCCGCATGCCGGGGCTGGCAGAGCGTTTCGGCGGTGTATTGCTGTCAGAAATTTATGATGACATCACTATTGATGATGCACCGTATTTCTCTGCGTTATACGGCCCGGCGCGCCATGCGATTGTGGTGCCGGATCTCAGCGCAGTGCGCCCGATGCTGGAAGCCCTGGATGATTGCCCTGAAGACCTCTATCTGATTGAAGGGGATCCGCAATCCTTTGATGACAGTGTCTTCACCACTGAAGAGCTGGAACGCGCGGTGCTGGTGCGCAGTACCGATCGCCAGTGGCGTTATTCCCGCTTCCCGTCAGTGCCGCTGTTCGGCCGCGCGGCGCGGGAAAATCAGCTGGCGGTGCTGGAACATGAACGGGATGAGCTGGCGGAACGCCTGGCGACACTCTCTTTTGATGTCCAGAAAATGCAGCGCGCTCATCAGACATTCAGCCGTTTCGTCGGTAAAAATATCTCTGTGGCCTTTGAGGCTGACCCGGAAGCGGAAATCCGCACACTGAATCAGCGCCGTAATGAACTGGAGCGGGAGCTGGCACAGTTTGAGGATCAGACTGCGGTTGCCCGTCAGCAGTACGCGCAGATCAAAGAAAATCTGAGCATCCTCAACCGCCTGATCCCGAATACAGCACTGCTGCTTGATGAAACACTGGCTGATCGTGCGGATGAGATCCGCGATGCCCTGACGGATGCTCAGGAATCAGCCCGTCATATTCAGCAGTACGGAGCGGCACTGCGCAAGCTGGAGCCGATAGCTGCTGTTCTGCAGAGTGACCCTGAACAGCATGAAGCCCTGATCCGCGATTACGAAAACGCGAAGCAGGTACAGCAGCAGGCACGCCAGCAGGCGTTTGCCCTGGAGGAAGTCGCACAGCGCCGTCAGCACTTTAATTACGGCGAGTCTGCCGGCATGCTGACAGAAAATGCTGACCTCAACGATAAACTGCGCCAGCGCCTGGAACACGCGGAATCTGACCGTACCCGCAGCCGTGAAATGCTGCGTCAGCAGCAGACTAAATGCGCAGAGTTCAACCAGGTTCTGGCGTCACTGCGCAGTTCGTATGAAACCAAATCGGACATGCTGCGTGAGCTTGAGCGTGAAATGAGCGAGATTGGTGTTCAGGCGGATGCTAATGCGGAAGAGCGCGCCCGTGTGCGCCGTGATGAACTGTACAACCAGGTCAGCCATAACCGTGCCCGTATCAATCAGCTGGAAAAACAGCTGGGGATCGGGGAATCGGAAATGGATAACCTGCAAAAACGCCTGCGTAAAGCGGAGCGTGATTACCGGCAAATCCGCGAGCAGGTGGTCACCGCCAAAGCGGGCTGGTGCGCCGTGATGCGAATGGTGAAAGAAAGTGGTGTTGAGCGCCGCCTCCACCGCCGTGAACTGGCTTATGAAGATGCGGACACTCTGCGTTCTATGTCGGATAAAGCCCTCGGGGCGTTACGCCAGGCGGTGGCGGATAATGAACATCTGCGTGATGCGCTGCGTCTGTCCGAAGATCCGAAACGTCCTGAACGTAAGGTTCAGTTCTTTATCGAAGTGTACCGTCACCTGCGCGAACGCATCCGCCAGGATATTATCAAAACGGATGACCCGATCGATGCCATCGAACAGATGGAAATCGAACTGGCCCGCCTGACTGACGAACTGACGGCCCGTGAACAGAAACTGGCGATCAGCTCGAAAAGTGTGGCCAATATCATCCGTAAAACTATTCAGCGCGAACAGAACCGTATCCGCATGCTTAACCAGGGTTTACAGGCCGTGGCATTCGGCCAGGTCAAAGGTGTGCGCCTGAATGTGAATATCCGTGAAAGCCACGCGATACTGCTGGATGTGCTGTCCGAAGAGCACGAGCAGCATCAGGACTTGTTCGCCAGCCAGCGGCTGACCTTCTCTGAAGCGATGGCGAAACTCTATCAGCGCCTGAACCCGCAGGTGGATATGGGGCAGCGCCTGCCGCAGACTATCGGCGAGGAACTGCTGGATTACCGTAACTATCTCGAACTGGAAGTGGAAGTTAACCGCGGTTCGGACGGCTGGCTGAAAGCCGAGAGCGGCGCGTTATCCACCGGTGAGGCGATTGGTACCGGTATGTCCATTCTGGTGATGGTGGTGCAGAGCTGGGAAGAAGAATCCCGCCGTCTGCGCAGCAAGGATATTTCGCCGTGCCGTCTGCTGTTCCTGGATGAAGCGGCACGTCTGGATGCGAAATCCATTGCCACACTGTTTGAGCTGTGCGACCGCTTACAGATGCAGCTGATTATCGCGGCACCGGAAAATATCAGTCCGGAAAAAGGTACGACGTACAAACTGGTGCGTAAAGTCTTCAATAACCAGGAACATGTACACGTGGTGGGACTGCGCGGCTTCGGCCAGCCGGAAGCCACACCGGCACTGCCTGAGCCGGTGAAAGACAGGGATGATATTGATGACAGGGAAGAGCAGGGTTAAGCCTTCCCGGTCTTTTTTCTGAAGCGGATGAGCACAGCAATGTGCTCATCCGTTTTTATATCAGCGCTGTGAATCTGAAATCCCGTTGTTATTCACAACATCCTGCGCTTTGGTATAGCGCTCAATCAGCCGCTGCCGAAATCCTGTCATTTCGGTGAAGAGGTGGTTATTAATTCCGAATATTAATCATTATCTGCCGGTAATATCACAACTCCGTCACCCGGCGGAGTTTTTTATCGGTATTGACCGGGGTGCTCTGTTTGTCAGGACAAAAAAGCAGAGAATGAGATGTATTTCAGGAGCCTGCATGCCGGTGTTTGCATAAATAGTGCAGTGTATTCATCTTAAAAAGGCGTGTTTGCGCCTTTTTTCTACGATATTATCGTTATCCTATTTTCAATTATTATCTGACAGGTAAAATCAGCAGGGAAGACATTTAAACGATGTATTTACTATACTGACCATAAGTATTAACAATTGGCCGGAACAGATATAATAAAAAATAAGAGAGGGATGTTATGGTGACGGGAGTTAAAAAAGTTGTTCCCATTTCCGCCATGATAGGAACACTGTTACTGACGCCTGTTTCGTGGGCCTCAACAGCACCGGTAACGCATCTGAGTGAAGCAGATGCCAAAGTGGAAAACCTGAAAGCATTTTCAGAGTCACCGGAAAGCACAGAAATACAAGCCACAGAGCCGGTGGCCGGTGTTAATGCACTGCCTCTGAGTGATGTCGCAGAAAGTATCCGCCGTGAGGTACCGGCGGCGATACCATTACTTTATACAGATACACTGACAAACATTTATGCGGAACATCAGCTGAAGCCGCTGTGGACTGATGAAAAAGCACGTCTGTCCCTGGAAAATCAGCTGGCGGAAGCAGCCCTTGCCGGGTTCCAGCCGCAGTTTACAGCCTGGCTGAATGCCCTGGCGCAGCCGGATCTGTCTCCGCTGGCGCGGGATATGATTTTAACGGATGCTGCACTGGGTTATCTCTATTACCTCGACAATGTGAGCACCAAAGGTGATAAATGGCTGTACGGTGCCCGTCCGTTCACGTTTGCGGCTGTCAGTGCCCCGTCACTGGCGCACCTGAATACGGCGGCACATAACGGTTCTCTGGCGGCATTTACAGACGCGTTGTTACCGGCGAATAAGATGTATCAGCCGATGCGTAAAGCGATGCTGGCAGAATTGACCGATATTGTACCGTGGCCGGAAATGGTGATTAACCGGACACTGCGTCCGGGGGAAAGCCATGCGTCAGTCGGGGCACTGCGTGAAATTCTGCACCGTTTTAATCTGATTTCAGCGAATGACATGATGAGCGCCGGTGTGGTTTACGATAAAACGCTGGTGGCGGCAGTTAAACAGTTTCAGTTACAGCATGGTCTGGAAGCGGATGGTATTATCGGTAAACAGACCCGTGAGTGGCTGAATAAGACACCGCAGATGCGTGCAGCCATCATGGCGGTGAATATTCAGCGTCTGCGTATCACGCCGGACAATCAACCGACCGCCATTCTGGTGAATATTCCGGATTTTTCACTTTATTTTTATGTGGATAATAACCTGATCCTGGAATCCAGAACGATTGTCGGCCGTGCGGAGCGCAAAACGCCGATTATGTCCAGCGCCCTGAATAATGTGGTGATCAACCCGCCGTGGACTATCCCGCCGACCATGAGCCGCCAGGATGTTGTACCGCGCGGCAGAGCAGATCCAGGTTATTTCAGCAGTCGTGGTTACACTATCTATAACGGCTGGGGTAACAACGCTTCTGTGGTGGATCCGTACAGTATTGACTGGAGTGTTATCACGCCGTCAAACTTCCCGTACCGGATAACCCAGGCTCCTGGCCCGTCTAACTCACTGGGACGCTATAAATTCAACATGCCGAACTCAGAGGCGATTTACCTGCACGATACCCCGAACCACAGCCTGTTTAATAAAAATATGCGGGCTATCAGCTCGGGCTGTGTGCGGGTGAACAAAGCCAAAGACCTCGCGGTAATACTCCTCGGTGATGCGGGCTGGAGCGAAACCCGTGTGGATGGTGCACTGAAAGAGGGGAGCACCCGTTATGTCTCTATCCCGAACCGTATCCCGGTTTATCTCTATTATCAGACAGCCTGGGTAAATACGGATAATATCCCGCAGTATCGTGCGGATATTTATCGTTATGATGACAGCAGCCTGAAAGGCATTGATAAATTAACGGATATCATACCTTTCCTGATAAAAAGCTGAACACATTAAGCCGTTTATTTATTATAAATAAGCGGCTTTTTTCTTCGGAAATATAATTAAGCAGAAACGGATATTCAGGTAAAAATAATTTACTGTGTAATATGATATTCTGCCATTCTGTTAAATAACTAAAAATGATTAATTAGATAATATTACAGCATCCGGCAAAGGCTCACCGGATACGGCATCATGTAGTCACACATCTGATGTTCACAAAAATGCCGTCAGGGTTTACTTTCTGAGGAAAAATGTGTTTTTTTATTTGACTCCGGAGGATTGAATCGGTAAAAAATAGATGGTCAGTTTTGTTTATTGTTGTTTTTTTCATATTGACGTTAATTTTGAAATAAATTGACGAAAGTTTACAGAAATAGACAAAACCGATCCGCTGCGGGTCTGAACGGTGAGCATAATTATCGCCGTCCGGCCATGTTATATTTAATCAGATAAAGAGTGATTACCGTCAATGGATATAATTGATAACGACCGCCGTAAATGGCTGGGATTTGGTGCGGCGGCGCTGGGGCTGGCTTTATTACCGAATCACGCGTTTGCGTCCCTGACCACACCCCGGCCGAAGATTTTACGTTTTGAAAACCTCAATACCGGTGAATTTTTAAAAGCAGAATTTTTTGACGGTAAACGTTATAACCGCTCTGAACTTGCCCGCCTGAACAAGCTGTTCCGCGATCACCGCAGTAATAAAGTCAAAACCATTGATCCGCACCTGTTTGACCAGATGTATCTGTTACAGGTGATGATGAGCATTAATAAGCCAATTCAGCTGGTTTCCGGTTACCGCTCACTGGTCACCAATAATGAACTGCGCAGAACCACATCCGGCGTAGCGAAGAAAAGCTATCATACCCGCGGCCAGGCGATGGATTTCCGTATACCGGGTATTCAGTTAAGCCAGGTGCGTAAAGCCGCCCTGAAAATGCGGGCAGGTGGTGTGGGCTATTATCCGTCCAGTAATTTTGTTCATATGGATACAGGACCGGTCAGAACGTGGTAATCTGTTGTTATTACCCGCTTTAACCGGAGTTTTGTACCATGCAATATCATATTATTCCTGTCACCGGCTTTATGCAGAATTGCACCCTGATTTGGTGTGATGAAACAAAAGCCGCTGCTATTGTCGATCCCGGCGGTGAAGCACCGCGTCTTATCCGTGAAATTGAACAACGTGGCCTGAAACTGGAAAAAATTCTCCTGACTCACGGTCACTTTGACCATGTCGGCGCAACTGCCGATGTGGCTGAGCACTTTAATGTGCCGGTGGTCGGCCCGCAGAAAGAAGATGCATTCTGGCTCGACGGGCTGACGCAGCAAAGCCGGATGTTCGGTGTGGAGCCGTGCCGTGCATTTACCCCGGATCAGTGGCTGGAAGATGGCGATAAAGTAACTGTCGGCAATCTTGAGCTGGATGTACTGCACTGTCCGGGTCATACACCAGGTCACGTCATATTTGTTGATAAGCAGGACAAGCTGATTTCAATGGGCGATGTGCTGTTCAGAGGGGGCGTAGGCCGCAGTGATTTCCCGCGCGGTAATCATCAGGATCTGATCCGCTCAATTAAAGAAAAAGTGCTGCCGCTGGGGGATGAGTACCGTTTTATTCCCGGCCACGGTCCGATGTCCACTCTCGGGGAAGAGCGCCGCACAAATCCGTTCTTACAGGATGAGCAACCGGTCTGGTAAGCTGAATCACGGTAAAAATAAAAAATGCCTGACACAGTCAGGCATTTTTTATGGTCAGCACTGAATTACAGGACTGCGACAATGGCTTCGCACAACGGAACCATATTTTCCAGGGTCAGACCGGCAACGTTGATGCGGCCGGAGCTGACGGCATACACTGCGTACTCATCACGCAGACGCGCAACCTGCTCTTTGGTCAGACCGCTGAAAGAGAACATACCGTTCTGGCGGATAATAAAGCTGAAGTCCTGCTTCGCACCTTTTTCCTGTAAAGTATTCACAAAGAGCTGGCGCATACGCTTGATACGCTCGCGCATGGTGGTCAGTTCCTGGATCCACTCTTCTTTCAGCTCAGGATCAGACAACACTGTCGTCACAACAGCACCACCGTGTGATGGCGGGTTAGAGTAGTTGGTACGGATGACAATTTTGATCTGACTGAACGCGCGATCAGCGGTATCCGGATCAGCCGCAACCAGAGTGCAGGCACCGACACGCTCGTTGTACATGCCGAAGTTTTTAGAGTAAGAGCTGGCAACCAGCATCTCAGGGTGAGATTTTGCGAAAATACGCAGCCCCTGAGCATCTTCATCCAGCCCGGCAGCAAAGCCCTGATAAGCAAAGTCAAAGACCGGCAGCAAGCCTTTTTCTTTTACCAGAACAGATAATTGTGCCCATTGTTCAGCGGTCGGGTCGATACCGGTCGGGTTATGGCAGCAGCCGTGCAGCAGGATCACATCGCCCGGCTGTGCCGTTTCCAGGCTTGCCAGCATACCGTCGAAATCAAGTGAATGATTTTCGGCGTCATAGTAATTGTAAGAGCAGATTTCCAAACCGGCGCCGGCGAAGATACCGTTATGGTTAGGCCAGGTCGGGTTGCTGATCCAGACACGTTTTGCGCTGGTTTGTTTAGCAATAAAATCAGCGGCGATACGCAGAGCACCCGTGCCGCCCGGTGCCTGTGCGGTACGGGCACGTTTGGCGGTGATGATATCGCTGTTATCACCAAACAGCAGTGCCTGAGTCACCGTACCGAATTCAGGGATCCCGGTGATTGGCAGGTAGTTCTTAGTGGTTTCATTATCCAGCAGATACTTTTCCGCTTTTTTAACACAGCTCAGTACCGGGGTTTTACCGGTTTCATCTTTATAAACACCAATACCTAAATTGATTTTGTTTTCACGGGGGTCCTGACGGAAGTTGTCAGCCAGACCTAAGATCGGGTCGGCAGGCGCGGCAGTAATATTCTCAAACATAGTTGTTGATCCCAATAGTATCTGATAGTGCGGATAAGAGGACTGTCACAAGGTTATCAGGTTAACTCCCTGTAAATCATTTGCCAACTGTTTACAGAAAAAAGACGAAGATCTTGTGAAGTGGGTGACGTCTTGTTGAGGTTTGCATGAAAATGCATCACAAAACGCGTTAAACAGATAACAAAAAAACCCACGGCAAGCCGTGGGTTTTGTATCCGGATTCAGCGTAAAGGCTAAATCAGAACTGGTAGGTCAGACCTAAACCAACAACGTTATCAACCGGAATACCTGCATCGCGATTGAATTCGTTATCTTTCAGCAGGTTGATTTTATAGTCAACAACTGCGGACATGTTTTTGTTGAAGTAGTAGTAAGCGCCCAGCTCTACGTATTTAACCAGATCGTGGCTGCCTGCTGTACCGTTTTCCAGGTCTTTACCTTTAGATTGCAGGTAAGCAATGGATGGACGCAGACCGAAATCGAACTGATACTGTGCAACTAATTCGATGTTCTGAGTTTTGTTTGCAATGTCACCGTTACCGTAGTTAGTCATGTTACGGGTTTCACCGTACAGAGCGGCCAGGTACAGGTTGTTAGCGTCGTATTTAGCACCAACGTTCCATGCTTCTGCACGTTTACCATTAGCACCGCCGATACCCTCTTGCTGTGCAACAGTACGAGCTGAGTTAGAATAACCTGCACCCAGAGTCACGCCCCAGCCCAGATCGTAAGAAGATGATAAACCGTAACCGTCACCGTTTGCTGTATCTGCTTCGTTACGAGGCGCGATCGAGTTTTCATCGTTAGCACCCTGATACTGTAAAGCAAAGTTCAGACCATCAACATAACCAAAGAAATCGCTGTTGCGGTAGGTCAGCAGGTTAGCAGCACGCTGAGTCATATAAACATCAGTCTGTGCCATAGTGTCACCACCGAACAGTGGCAGAACGTCGGTCCATGCTGCGGTGTCATATACCACACCGTAGTTACGGCCGTAGTCGATTGAACCGAAGTCAGCAAATTTGAAACCAGCATAGGCTAAACGTACTTTATTGTTGCTGCTGGAGCCGCCTTCAGTACCGTTAGATTTGATTTCGTTTTCGAAACGACCGAAACCGGTCAGTTGGTCAGTGATCTGAGTTTCACCTTTGATGCCTAAACGAACACGTGAATCATCACCGTCCTGTTTGTTACCGTTGTCATTGGCGTCAGAGAACATGTGACGAACGTCAACTTTACCGTACAGGTCTACTTTGTTGCCGTCTTTGTTGTAGATTTCAGCTGCGTTTGCTGCACCAGCAACTAACAGAGCCGGGATAACCACTGCAAGAATATTGCGTTTCATTATTATTACCCTCATTGGTGTTATTCGGACACCTGCCACTGCCAGAAATAGTTCTGAAAAAAATTTGGAACTATTTATGAGAGTTTAGTGTCGTCTGTGTCGGCGATCAGTGTTCCATTGGTAAAATATTTTATCTACCCTGAAAGTGCTACAAAAACGAAGAATCTGTAACAAGTGGCAAAAAAGTATTTCAAAATGTAAATAATTGGGAACTTTTTGAACAGTCAGATCATCAGATATAAAAAAAGCCGGCCTGAAGGCCGGCTTTTTACATTCAATATTTTTGATGGAAATCAGAATGTGGCGCTGCGCGGGGTTCGCGGGAACGGGATGGTTTCACGGATATTTGAGATACCCGTCACATATGATACCAGACGCTCAAAGCCCAGACCGAAACCGGCGTGCGGCACGGTGCCATAGCGGCGCAAATCACGATACCACCAGTAATCTTCTTTGTTCATACCCAGTTCATCAAAGCGGGCATCGAGTCTGTCCAGACGCTCTTCACGCTGGGAACCCCCGATGATTTCGCCGATTCCCGGTGCCAGGACGTCCATTGCTGCCACGGTTTTGCCATCTTCGTTTTCACGCATATAGAAAGCTTTGATGGCTTTCGGATAGTTTTTGACTACCACAGGAGCCCTGAAGTGCTCTTCCGCCAGGTAACGCTCGTGCTCAGAGGACATATCCACGCCCCAGTACACGTCGTTTTCAAAGGTTTTGCCGCAGTTTTCCAGGATTTTGATCGCGTCGGTGTAATCAACCTGTGCGAAATCGGACGTGACAAAACGTTCCAGACGTTCGATTGCTTCTTTATTAATACGCTCAGCAAAGAATTCGAGGTCGTCGCGGCGTTCTTCCAGAACGGCTTTGAAGACATATTTCAGCATGGCTTCGGCCAGACCGGCGATATCATTCAGATTCGCAAAAGCCACTTCCGGCTCGACCATCCAGAATTCCGCCAGGTGGCGGCTGGTGTTGGAGTTTTCCGCACGGAATGTCGGGCCGAAGGTATAGATTTTGCTCAGCGCAGAGGCATAAGCTTCACCGTTCAGCTGACCGGATACAGTCAGGAACGCTTCCCGGCCGAAAAAGTCTTCACTGAAATCCACTTCGCCTTTGTCATTACGCGGCAGATTGTGGAAATCCAGGGTGGAAACGCGGAACATCTCACCGGCCCCTTCAGTGTCAGAGGTGGTGATAAGCGGGGTGGATACCCAGAAGAAACCCTGCTCGTCAAAGAAACGGTGTAATGCCTGGGATAATGTATGACGGACACGGGCAACCGCGCCAATCAGGTTAGTGCGCGGACGCAGGTGCGCCACTTCACGCAGATATTCGACAGAGTGACGTTTTGCCGCCATCGGGTAGGTATCCGGATCATCAACCATACCGACAACACGAACCTGTGAAGCATGGATTTCAAAACTTTGTCCCTGACCCGGGGAAGCAACCACTTTCCCGGTGACTTCGACAGAACAGCCCGCTGTTAAGTGAAGCACTTCATCATTATAATTAGGTAAATTATTTTCGATGACGGCCTGTACCGGATTAAAGCAGGAACCGTCGTAGACGGCGAGGAATGAGATCCCGGCTTTTGAATCTCTCCTTGTACGGACCCAACCCTGTACTGTGACTTCGCTGTCAACAGGTACACGGCCTTGCAGTACATCGACCACAGGCGCTATGCTCATAGTTGAAACTCTCTCTTCTTATATATAGGTCTGTTACACGCGTTACCCGCCATCCTCTGAGATGTGAGTAACAGAATAGTCATCAGTTGCCGCCAAACGGGCAATCTCACTATGTTACTTGCTCACTGTCAGGAAACAAGCAGAAATTGGAGGTTAACAGCCCGAAAAACAGAAAAAACAACTGTCTTTTTCTGTTCTCCGGGGGCAACTGTATAAAAGGAGGGATCAGCAGGCCCGCTGAACGTGGGGAATATCAAATGCACGACGCAGTTTATCGACAAACTCATCATCTTCACAGATGGTTTTGCCGGGACTGTCAGAGAGCTTGGCGACCGGTTTCCCGTTGCATTCCACCAGTTTGATAACAATATTGAGCGGCTCGACATCCGGGATATTGCAGGTCAGACGGGTGCCGATACCGAACACCAGGTTTATCCGGTCACAGAAATGTGCATAAAGCACGAGAGCTTTGCGGAAATCCAGGTTATCTGAAAAGACCAGGGTTTTGCTCATCGGGTCGATACCCAGCTTTTCATAGTGAGCAATGGCTTTTTCACCCCATTCCACCGGATCCCCGGAATCGTGACGCAGCCCCTGATAGGCCCGGGCAAACGGGGCATCAAAATCGCGCAGGAAGGCGTCCATGGTGATGCAGTCGGTTAAAGCGACACCGAGCTGCTCCGGATATTCATCAAGCCAGGTCTGGAGGGCAGCGCGCTGACTGTTAGCCAGCTCCGCGCTTATCTGCTGATGCGCCTGGAACCATTCATGTGCCTGGGTGCCGACCGGCTCCAGATCGAGTTTTTCTGCCAGCAGATAATTGCTGGTGCCGACCAGGTACGGGAAGTGTTGTTTCAGTTCAGTGACTATCGCCTTCTGAACATCGTAAGAGAAACGGCGGCGGGTACCGAAATCCATCAGTTTAAAGCGGCTGAGGTCGATCCCTGCCTGCTCCGCATCCTGATAAAAACGTGCCACCAGTTCACGCAGACGGATAACGGCATCTTCCGGCGTTACCTGCGGTGATTCATGGCGGTGGACGAGTTCACTGATCAGTGCCAGCAGCGGCACTTCCCACAGGATAACTTCCACCCACGGGCCGCTGATACGGATGGCCAGCTGGCCGTTGCTGTCACAGCGGATATTTACCTGTGACGGATCAAAGCGGAACTGACGGAACCAGGCGAGATAATCCGCCGAAAAAAACGGCAGGCGGGTCAGGTAGTTGTACTCGTCATTACTGACTGACAGCTCTGCCATCATTGCCACCCGGCGGCGCAGTTCATCTGCATACTGTCCCAGCCGTTTGTTGCTCCGGCAGCGGAATTCCGCGACCACAGGAATTGAGCGGTAATGATGGAACACTGCCTGCTGCATGTGCAGCTTATACGCATCGGTATCCAGCAGTGATGTGATAATTGGGGTTGCTTCTGAATTCATGGCGCTTTCAGCATCCTCACGGAGCAATCAACCTAAACAGGTTATAGCTTACTATTGTCTGTGTATAGTAACACGTTATTTTCCCTGTGCGTGATGTTCAGCGCGCAATCACATTATTTGTTAACATTTTATTCATATTTGGCCGATGCAGGGACAAACAGGGACACCCGGCAGAAAGAGAGTTTTTCGGGAAGATCTTTACGGAGAATAGTGTAATATTTATAAACTAATAAATTTCAATTATGAATTGTAGTGTCGAACAAATCCTGATTGAACTTTGTTATATCAGTTAATTAAATAATTATTATCCGTATTGTACAGGAACTGAGTGAAATGGATGACAGAAACAATAAAGAAAAACTGTTCAAAAATGTCTGCAATCTGCAATGTAGGGCATTATCACGCGGAGAAATTATTTTTTTTGGTTTTTATTATCATAATCTGGCCAGGTTTAATGGTCAGAATTTAACACATTGTATTTTTTACAAGAAAAAATCAAAGACGCAGCAGCCTGTTGTCAATATTAAATCATATAAGAAACTTAATGCATTTTTTGACTGGCTATCGTCATTAAATAAGTATGACAATATTTATGTAATTGCTAACTCTGATGCTAATGGTGTTAATGAAATAGAATTTAAAAACAATGATTTGATTATTTGTTTTAATAAGTATCGTATTGAGTTAGTTACGAATGATATCTGTGATGTTGCTATTGTAAGCAGGCAACGGCTTAATTTTGAAGAGTGTTTTACTGAATACCGGGATTATGATAATAAATGTCGTGACATCAAAATGATCATCATGATGAATGACAGCAATGAATTAAACTCACATAACGATTTCTTCTCCGAATACGATTATATTATTTATTCAGACTTTATTCCGTACTCCCTTCATCCCCTGAGAGTTCCGTCCACCGGGTATGTCATTCTTTTTCTGCTGAATTATATTTATGAAAATACTGATATGATGAAGTGTATCCATCCTGCCGGTTTTCTGTTTTCGGAAAGCGGCTGGCCGGGACATGACTGGGCACTTGAGCGTTTTGCGAAAAAATCAATGAAGTTTGACTGGCGCTGAGCTTAACATGTTCTCCACTCCGCGCTGCCTGCAAAATGTTAACGACAGGTAGCGCACAGGCATACATTCTGTGCAGTGTTATACATATTCTTGTTGTCATGCCCGCATGAGCGGGTAGTATCAGGTATATTAAATCGTTTTATTCATTAATAAAGAGAAAACCATGACACAACAGCGGCAGGCGAAGTATCGTCAGGACTATCAGGCACCTGACTATACCATTACCCATATTGATCTCGATTTTGCACTCGACCCGCAGACGACAGTGGTGACTGCCGTCAGTCAGGTGAAGCGTCTGAATGACAGCGCCTCTGAGCTGGTTCTTGCCGGTGAGGGGCTGACCCTGAAGCAACTGACCATTGACGGCAAGGCCTGGTCAGATTACCGCGAAGAGTCCGGTTCGCTGCGCATTCTGAATGTGCCTGAACAATTTACCCTGCAAATTATTAATGAAATCAGCCCGGCGGAAAATACCGCACTTGAGGGACTGTATGTGTCCGGTGATGCACTCTGCACACAGTGCGAGGCGGAAGGTTTCCGTCATATCACCTGGTACCTTGACCGGCCGGATGTGCTGGCGCGTTACACCACCCGTATCACTGCGGATAAAGCACGTTATCCGTATCTGTTATCCAACGGTAACCGGGTTGATGCCGGGGAGTCCGGGGATAAACACTGGGTGAAATGGGAAGATCCGTTCCCGAAACCAAGTTATCTGTTTGCACTGGTAGCCGGTGATTTTGATGTGCTGCGTGATACCTTTACCACCCGCAGCGGCCGTGATGTGGCGCTGGAACTGTTTGTTGACAAGGGCAATCTCGACCGCGCCGGCTGGGCAATGACCTCCCTGAAAAATGCCATGAAATGGGATGAGGAGCGCTTTGGTTTCGAGTATGACCTCGACATCTATATGATTGTGGCCGTTGATTTCTTTAATATGGGCGCGATGGAAAACAAAGGGCTGAATGTCTTTAACTCCAAATATGTGCTGGCGAAGAATGAAACCGCGACGGATAAAGATTACCTGGGGATCGAGTCTGTTATCGGTCATGAGTATTTTCATAACTGGACCGGTAACCGCATTACCTGCCGTGACTGGTTCCAGCTCAGTCTGAAAGAGGGGCTGACAGTCTTCCGTGACCAGGAGTTCAGTTCCGATCTTGGTTCCCGTCCGGTTAACCGTATCAATAATGTCCGCGTGATGCGCGCCGCTCAGTTTGCCGAGGATGCCGGCCCGATGGCGCATCCGATCCGTCCGGATAAAGTTATTGAAATGAATAACTTCTATACACTGACCGTGTATGAGAAGGGCTCTGAAGTGATCCGCATGATCCACACGCTGCTTGGTGAAGAGCAGTTCCAGGCGGGGATGCAGCTTTATGTTCACCGTCATGACGGCAGCGCCGCGACCTGTGATGACTTTGTGCAGGCGATGGAAGATGCGTCTAATGTCGATCTCACGCGGTTCCGCCGCTGGTACAGTCAGTCCGGTACACCGCTGGTGACCGTGCGTGACAGTTATAATGCGGATAAAAAACAGTATCAGTTGCATGTGACCCAGATGACTCCGCCGACACCGGATCAACAGGACAAAAAACCGCTGCATATCCCGTTTGATATTGAACTGTACGGCAGTAACGGTGAAGTGATCCCGCTGCGCCATGAAGGGGAACCGGTTCACTCTGTACTGAATATTACCTGTAATGAGCAGACTTTCATCTTTGATGATATCAGTGAAAAGCCGGTACCATCGCTGTTCCGTGAATTCTCTGCACCGGTGAAAGTGGATTATCCGTATACGGATGCACAACTGGCGTTCCTGATGCAGCATGCCCGCAATGAATTCGCCCGCTGGGATGCCGCGCAGTCCCTGCTGGCATTACATATAAAGGAAAACATCCGCCGTTATCAGGCCGGTGAAGATTTACAGTTACCGGAAGAGGTAACAGACGCTTTCCGTGCTGTGCTTCTTGACGAGCAGGTTGATCCGGCGCTGGCGGCTCAGGTTCTGACTCTGCCGTCAGAAACCGAAGTTGCGGAATGGTTCCCGGTGGTGGATCCGGATGCCGTCAATACCGTTATGACCTTTATTGCCTGCACGTTTGCCCGTGAACTGGCTGACGAACTGTATGCCGTGTATGTCAGCATGAAAACCGGGGCATATAAAATCGATCATGCGGATATTGCAAAACGCGATCTGCGTAATGTCTGCCTGGGCTATCTGGCGCTGGATGAGGACAAAGAGCAGGCTGATAAACGTGTTTCACAGCAGTATACGCAGGCAGATAATATGACCGATTCCCTGGCTGCTCTGACGGCGGCGGTGAAAGCGGCGCTGCCGTGCCGCGATAAACTGCTGGCGGATTATGACAACAAATGGCACCGCGATGGTCTGGTGATGGATAAGTGGTTCATTCTTCAGGCCACACGTCCGGATGCGGATGTGCTTGAGAATGTGAAATCACTGCTCAGCCACCGTTCCTTCACAATGGCAAACCCGAACCGGGTGCGTTCGCTGATCGGGGCGTTTGTGATGAATAACCCGAAAGCGTTCCATGATAAGTCCGGCAAAGGGTATGAGTTCCTGGCGGAGATCCTCTGTGATCTGAACAGCCGTAACCCGCAGGTGGCTTCACGTCTGATTGAGCCGCTGATCCGCCTGAAACGTTATGACGACAGCCGTCAGAGCAAAATGCGTGATGCACTGCTGCGTCTGAAAGGGCTGGAAAACCTCTCCGGTGATCTGTTCGAGAAAATTACCAAAGCACTGGATGAGAACTGATCGGTGAGACTTCTCCGGGGGAATCTGTGACCCCGGGGAAGATCCGGATGATTGCATCGGTATTGCTACAGACAAAACACCTCTCCGGAGGTGTTTTTTTTTTGCACTGCAATACATTGTCACAGTAACAGAGCGTTATTTTTAACCGTATACGGTAAACTCAGGATAATAAGAGCCTGTATATAAAGAAAGGATTTCGGGATGAGAAATGAAATTAACCGGAGCAGTCGCCGGATGCAGGGGATATTTTCCCTGTTTTTGCTGCTTTTCGTTGCGACGGCATTGGCTCAGACGGAGACATTTCCCCGTATGCAGGGAGCGGTCACCGATACCGCCGGGTTACTGACAGCCGGTGAGTGCAGTGGTATTGAGCAGAAACTGAATGCTCTGCGGGAGCAGACCGGTGCTCAGATTGCGGTACTGACTGTGAATACCACCGGGCCGCGTGATATTGAAAGTTACACGGAAAAAGTATTTAACCAGTGGCGACTGGGTCGTATCAATATTGATGACGGTATTTTACTGCTGGTGGCAGCGGATGACCGTGAGATGCGGATTGAGGTCGGGTACGGGCTGGAAGGGGCGGTCAGTGATGCCGTGGCAAATCGTATCCTTAATGATTATTTCGTTCCGAATTTTAAAATTGGCAATTATGCTGGTGGTATTAATGATACTGTCGATGCGCTGATTGCCAGAGTCCGTAATGAACCGCTGCCCGCAGTGACCACCCCGGCATTTTTTATCGCCAAACAGGCAGGGCCCATTGGCTGGCCGGATATTGTCCTTGGTGCGGTACTGGCTGCGAGTGCGTATCTGTGGGGAGCTTTCCTTTATGGCACGGTGAAGCGTTTCAAACTGAAAGCAGCGGTTCCGATCGCCATTATTATTTATCTGACCTGGTACTTCGGCGGTTTTAATAACCCGGACGGAAACGGCATCCATTTTGGAGAAGATTTTCTCTACACTGAATTACCACGCTGGAGTCAGTTTCTGTTCCTGAAAATTCTGCCGTTCTGGCTGGTGGTGGTGCTGACATTCACCATGTTTATCGCCGCTTTCTTCTTATTCCTGCTCAGTCTTGGCGGGTTATACCGGATACTGAGTAAAATTGTCCGGCCACAGAAGTTACGGGTTTCAATCTGTATCGGCTTTCTGTCCGGCGGATTTGCCTTTATTTTCGGATTACTGTTTTCAGAGGGTAGTCTGGCCGCCGGCATGGTGGCAGGGGCCGGATTCGGGATGTTTATCGGTATCGGACATTATTTTGGTTTTGTCACTGTCGGCGGCGGCGGTTCAGGCCGCGGCGGTCGTGGCGGAGGAAGCAGCGGCGGCAGCCGGAGCAGCAGCCGATCATCATCCGGAGGCGGCGGGCGCAGTGGCGGTGGAGGTGCATCCGGGCGCTGGTAATCTGATAATAAATGACACGCAAAGAGCGTGCGTCATTTACTGCGTAAAAAATCCGTGCAGAACGGGAGCATTTCACCTATTATAGCCGCCTGAGATAGGCTCCCGCTGTTTCAGCTATGATTCACGACCTATTTTGTTACAGAGAAATTGCCCGGTACTGCGTGTTGTGCCGAAAACACATATCTATAGCAAAAGGTATTTAAGATGTATTATCCGCTAGTCAGGAAGGCCCTGTTCCGCCTTGATCCGGAACGCGCCCACGAATTCACCTTTCACCAGCTTAAACGTCTTTCCCGCTCTCCTTTCCGTTTTCTTATTCAGCAGCATGTCGCCACCAAACCCGTTCAGTGCATGGGACTCTCTTTTAAAAATCCGCTGGGATTAGCCGCCGGTCTTGATAAAGACGGCGAATGTATTGAAGCGTTTGATGCAATGGGTTTTGGTTTTGTTGAGGTCGGTACTGTCACACCGAAACCACAGCCGGGAAATGATAAACCGCGTCTGTTCCGTATTGTGGAAGCAGAAGGGTTAATTAACCGGATGGGGTTTAATAATCTCGGGGTGGATAACCTGGTTGAGAATATTAAACAGGCTCGTTTCGGCGGTATTCTGGGAATTAATATCGGCAAAAATAAAGATACACCAGTCGAGCAGGGAAAGGATGACTATCTGATTTGTATGGATAAAGTGTATACCCATGCCGGGTATATCGCCGTTAATATCTCATCACCAAATACCCCGGGATTACGGACACTGCAATACGGCGATATGCTGGATGATCTGCTGTCAGCAATAAAAATAAAGCAGCAGGAACTGCATCAGAAGTACGGAAAATATGTGCCTGTCGCGGTAAAAATTGCTCCTGATTTAACAACGGAAGAATTAATTCAGGTTGCTGATAGTCTGGTACGCCATAATATTGATGGTGTGATCGCCACTAATACCACATTAGATCGCTCATTAGTGCAGGGACTGAATCACTGTAATGAAACCGGCGGATTGAGTGGTCGTCCGGTGCAGAATAAGAGCACCGAAATTATCCGTTTATTATCGAAAGAACTGAACGGTAAATTACCGATCATCGGTGTCGGCGGAATAGATTCTCTGGTTGCTGCCCGGGAAAAAATGGAAGCAGGCGCATCATTGATCCAAATCTATTCAGGATTTATCTACCACGGGCCCAAATTAATTAAAAATATTGTAAATTGCCTGTAATTTTTACCATTATTCCTGTCAGGGGGTTTATTTTTCCCCCTGTTTCTTCTATATTTTCAAATGTTGCCTGAAAAATTGTCACTGACAGGCAATGCACGTTAAAGCAAACAATCATTTTTAATTATTTTATTTAATGTGTAGTGAAAAATATGAATCGCTAATCAGGTATTAGCCGGGAATATGATCAGATGAAAATAAAACCTGACGATCAATGGCAGTGGTATTACGATGATACGCATGAGCGTATTATGCTGGATCTTGCCAACGGAATGGTATTCCGCTCCCATTTTGCACCACGCCTGCTGGCGCCGTATGCACGGTGTCACAGCCCGTTTTCTGTTGATGATGCCGCGTTATTTTTTATCTTTGAAGAACAGATTAAGAAATTAGATATTCCGGCACAGCAGTGTGCTGAATTAACACTGAATGCGTTAGTTGCATCGCGTTTTTTAAAGCCGCAAATGCCGAAGAGCTGGTATTTTTCATTGTTCTGCGCAATGACAAAACCGGAACAGGGGCAGTTGGTTGAAGTGGTGGCGGATAACAACCGCCAGCGCAGTAACTTTATTGTGGCTGAGGCAGGGGACAGTGCCAGTTTATGTCTGCTGGTTGATCCGGTACTTGAATTACACGACCGGAGCATGTGTTTTTGTGATCCGATAAAGATCATGAATGATCGTTTATTACCGCGAACACCGGTAACCGGGAGTTTATTAATGGGCAGAGCTGTCTGAGTCTGTCCGGTAAACGATCATTATCAGGATCGGATAATGTTATATAACACACGAAAGATCCTTATTATTAATAAGTGATCAATTCAGTCACCGGATGTGATAAACAGATTACGCCAAAAAATACCCCCGGTGGTTTATCTGCCGGGGGTATTTTTTATCCGTTATTCGTGGCGGATTGTAATATTGGTTTTCGGAATACAACTGCACGCCAGAATATCCCCGTTTTCTTTTATCGCCCCGGCTTTCAGCGGCGTGACTTCACCGGAGATCAGGGTGACTTTGCAGCAGCCGCAGACACCGGCACGGCAGGAATAAGGAATATTGACCTGATGGCCCTCCAGCTGTTCCAGTAAGACATGCTGGTTATTCACCGGGTATAATTTTCCGTTGAATGTCAGTTCCAGCGAGGCTTCCGGCCGTGCGGGTGCGGTCTGCTCCTTCTCAACGATTTGTTCCTGATACTGACGCGGTTCGCGGTTTTCCAGTACGGTTACCATATCCCCGACCTGAATCACCCCTGTGTTGCGGGCAATAGCATTCATGCCGAAATCAACATCATCATTATCAGCGGCTTTCCGGAAGGTTTGCAGGGTATGAAACGGCTCCATTTCCGGATGTTTAATACCTTTATCGGTGCTGACAGTGGTGAGAATACAGCGGCTGCACGGTTTTTTCAGATCAAACACCACATCGCCTGCCTGAATGGTTTTCCAGCGATCTTCCGCAAATGGCTCCGCACCGGTGACAATAATATTGCCGCGAAACTGCTCGATTTTAATACCGGCACCGCAGCGGCGCTGTACTTCGCGGAAAGAGGCTTCGTTGATCACCAGATAGGGATAACCATCGGCAAACGACACGGCAGTATCCGGGAATTTTTTCACTCTGCGGGTGGATTGCGGGCTGAGCCAGCGCAACTGCACCGGGATATCAAAGAACCGGCACAGCCACTGATTGATTTTTTCCGGTGCAAGCAGAGAGGTGAAATGATTTCCCCAGACTTCGCACGGCAGGTGATCGGGGCGGAAATCATCAAACAGAATGGTGGCACCGCTGCCTTCCGGGCTGCGCAGGTAAATCCCGTTACTCAGCAGCACAGGGGTAAACAGTACCATCTGCGGATAACGGCGGGCGGTGATAAATTTTCCGGTCTCATCCGTTATCATAAAATTGCGGTCAAAGCTCAGTCCGGTTTCCCCGGCATGGCTTTGTGACTGGCGGATGCCCTTCATTGACTTCACAGGAAAGGTGTACAAACGGGAGAGTGTGATAGGTGTTGTTGTCATTGTTATCCGTTCTTTTCGTTATTATCAGTAATACCGCAATGGCATCCGGGTTTATCCGGAAAAAGGTGAACGTCAATTTTATGATTTACCGCCCGGATCCGCTATAATGCGCTCCAATTTTTTATTTCAACGGTAAACCATGATGAACGCGTATTTTGCCAGCACCGCCCGCGGGCTCGAAGAACTCTTAAAAAATGAATTAGCGACACTGGGCGCTGAGGATCTCAGTATTACGCAGGGTGGCGTTCACTTCCGGGCACAGCCGCATACGATGTACACGTGCCTGATGTGGAGCCGTCTGGCATCCCGTATTTTATTACCGCTGAATGAGTTTAATGTCTATAGTGACATGGATCTTTATCTCGCGGTGCAATCCATTGACTGGCCGTCTGTGTTCCCGGCAGATAAGACATTTGCCGTGCATTTCAACGGTACCAATGATGAGATCCGCAACAGTCAGTACGGAGCACAGAAAGTCAAAGATGCTATCGTCGACAGCTTTACCCGCAAAACCGGCACGCGGCCGGATGTGGCAAAACAGCAGCCGGATATCCGCATCAATGTGTATCTTAATAAAGAGAAAGCCTCGCTGGCGGTTGATCTGAGCGGGGATTCCCTGCATATCCGCGGCTACCGTGAACTGGCCGGTCAGGCACCGCTGAAAGAGAACCTGGCCGCGGCGATTATCCTGCGTTCCGGCTGGCAGAAAGAGACGCCGATGGTGGATCCGATGTGCGGCTCCGGTACCCTGCTGATTGAAGCGGCAATGATTGCCTCAGACTGCGCGCCGGGTATGAACCGCCGTCACTGGGGCTTTGAAGCCTGGAGCGGCCATGATAAAGCGGTCTGGGAATCGGTCTGCGCAGAAGCGCGTGAACGCGCTAATGCCGGTCTGCTCAGTGCAACCGCGCGTTTCTTCGGTTCGGATACCGATAAGCGTGTGCTGGATATGGCCCGTGCCAACGCCCGCCGCGCCGGTGTGGATAAGCTGATCACGTTTCAGCAGAAAGACGCCACCAAACTGGAGAATCCGCTGCCGGAAGGGCCGAAAGGCACCATTATTTCCAATCCGCCATATGGTGAGCGGCTGGAGAGCGAGCCGGCTCTGATTGCTCTGCACAGTGTGTTCGGCCGTGTGGTGAAAACCCGTTTCCCGGGCTGGCGTCTGTCATTATTCAGTGCATCCCCGGAGCTGCTCAGTAGTCTGCAACTGCGTGCGGAGCGCGAATTCAGGGCGAAAAACGGCCCGCTGGATTGTGTGCAGAAAAATTATCAGTTAAGTGAAACACCACCGGCAATGGCGCAGGATATCGGGGTGGATTTTGCCAACCGTCTGCGCAAGAACGAAAAGAAATTAGCAAAATGGGCGAAGAAGGAAGGTGTTGAATGCTATCGCCTTTATGATGCGGATCTGCCTGAGTATAATGTCGCGGTTGACCGTTACGCTGACTATGTGGTGGTTCAGGAGTATGCGCCGCCGAAAACAGTGGATCCGAATAAAGCGCGTCAGCGCCTGTTTGATGTGATCAGCGCGACACTGGCAGTGCTGGAGTTACCGGCGCACAAGCTGATCCTGAAAACCCGTCAGCGCCAGAAAGGTAAACAGCAGTACGAGAAACTGGCGGAGAAACAGAACAGCTTCCCGGTGAAAGAGTATAACGCACAGTTATGGGTTAACCTGACTGATTACCTGGATACCGGTCTGTTCCTTGATCACCGTATTGCCCGCAAAATGCTGGGGCAGATGAGCAAAGGCAAAGACTTCCTCAATCTGTTTGCCTACACCGGCTCGGCAACGGTTCACGCCGGTCTCGGCGGCGCGCGCACCACCACCTCCGTGGATATGTCACGCACTTATCTGGAGTGGGCGGAGCGTAATCTTCAGAGCAACGGCCTGAGCGGCAGACAGCACCGCCTGATCCAGGCGGACTGCCTGAGCTGGCTGGCACAGACCCCGGAACAGTTTGATCTGATCTTTATCGATCCGCCGACATTCTCCAACTCCAAACGGATGGAGGACACCTTTGATGTCCAGCGTGATCACATTGATCTGATGAAACATCTGAAACGTATGCTGCGCCGCGGCGGCACTCTGATGTTCTCCAACAACAAACGCGGTTTTAAATTAGATCAGGACGGTATGGATGCACTGGGGCTGGTTGCTCAGGATATTACCGCCAAAACACAGTCACAGGATTTTGCCCGTAACCGTCAGATCCATAACTGCTGGCTTATCCGCCACGCAGGCGAGGAATAACAGAAATTATGTCGTTGATTAATATGGCGGGCGCCTGGCTCGCATTCAGTGATGCTCCGCTGCTGGAAAATGCGGAGATGCATATCGAAGAAAATGAGCGTGTCTGTCTGGTCGGGCGCAACGGGGCGGGAAAATCCACCCTGATGCGCGTGCTGACCAAAGAGCAGCCGCTGGATGACGGTACGGTTATTTATGAACAGGATCTGATTGTTGCCCGTTTGCAGCAGGATCCGCCGCGTGACGTGGAAGGCTCTGTGTTTGACTTTGTTGCCGAAGGGGTGGCGGAGCAGGCGCAGCATATTAAGGCATTCCATCAGATCTCAAAATTAGTCGAAAGTGATCCGAGTGATAAAAATCTGTCAAAAATGGCGGAGTTGCAGGAGATTTTAGACAGCCGGAACTTATGGCTGCTAGACAGCCGGATAGCAGATGTGATTGCTCATCTGGAATTACCGGCGGATGAAAAACTATCTGCACTTTCCGGCGGCTGGCTGCGTAAAGCGGCGCTCGGACGTGCACTGGTCAGCGGGCCGAAAGTCCTGTTCCTGGATGAACCGACCAACCACCTGGATATTGAAACCATCCAGTGGCTGGAAGGTTTTCTGAAAAACTTCAGCGGCAGCATTGTCTTTATTTCTCATGACCGTTCGTTTATCCGCAATATGGCGACACGGATTATCGACCTGGATCGCGGAAAATTAGCGTCCTGGCCGGGCAGCTATGATGATTATCTGGTGGCCAAGGAAGAAGCACTGCGCGTTGAAGAAATGCAGAATGCGGAATTCGATCGCAAGCTGGCGCAGGAAGAAGTGTGGATCCGTCAGGGTATCAAAGCCCGCCGTACCCGTAACGAAGGGCGCGTCCGTGCCCTGAAAGCGCTGCGCAATGAACGCGCGGAACGCCGCGAAGTGATGGGCAAAGCGAAAATGCAGGTGGAAGAGGCAACCCGTTCCGGCAAGATCGTCTTTGAAATTGATGATATCAGCTATGGTATTGACGGTAAGGATCTGGTCAGTCATTTCAGTGCTCAGGTGAACCGGGGCGACAAAATTGCTCTCGTCGGCCCGAACGGCTGCGGTAAAACCACGCTGCTGAAACTGATGCTCGGCGATTTGCAGCCGGACGAAGGCAGTGTGCATATCGGCACCAGGCTGGAAGTGGCCTATTTCGATCAGCACCGTGCGGCGCTGGATCCGGATAAAACCGTGATGGATAACCTGGCGGAAGGTAAACAGGAAGTGCTGGTGAACGGTAAGCCACGCCATGTGCTCGGCTATTTACAGGAATTCCTGTTCCATCCGAAACGGGCGAGGACACCGGTACGGGCTTTGTCCGGCGGAGAGCGTAACCGTCTTCTGCTGGCCAGATTGTTCCTGAAACCGAGCAACCTGTTAATCCTTGATGAACCGACCAACGACCTTGATGTCGAAACACTGGAGCTGCTGGAAGAACTGGTCGATAACTATCAGGGTACCGTCCTGCTGGTCAGCCATGACCGTCAGTTTGTTGATAACTGTGTGACAGAATGCTGGATTTTTGAAGGTAACGGCACCATCGGGCGTTATGTCGGCGGGTACTTTGATGCACAGCAGCAGCGTGCGCAGATGCAGTCGCTGAAAGCACCGGCTGAGAAAGCGGTAAAACCGCAGGCGGCGGAAGAAAAACGTAAAGATAACATTAAAAAAGTAAATACATCTGCAAAATTAAGTTATAAATTACAGCGGGAACTTGAACAACTGCCTTCATTGCTGGAATCCCTCGACGAGGAAATTCAGCAGCTGCAAAGTCAGGTCAGTGCGCCTGAGTTCTTTAATCAGCCGCATGATGAAACAGATAATGTGCTGAAGCTGCTGGCAGAAAAAGAGCATGCGCTGGAAGAAGCGTTTGAACGCTGGCAGACGCTGGAAGCAATGCAGAGCGGGAATTGATCCCGCCTGTGATTTTGGAGAAATAACGAAACAGTGTGTGCTCATCATTCACATGATTCAGTCACGGTGCTGTGTCCGCAGTGCGACCTGGTAGTGGAGATCCCTGAGCTGGAACGGGGAACCAAAGCCGTGTGTCCGCGTTGTCACACTCACCTGGCCGCCCGCTGGCGTGAACCGCGCCGCCAGCCGCTGATGTATGCACTCAGTGGCCTGGTGATGTTTGTGCTCGCCGGAATGTTTCCGTTTGTCTCGATGAAAGTGGCGGGTATTGAAAGCGAAATCACGCTTTATCAGATCCCGGCTGTGATGTTCGGGGATAATTACGGTGAGCTGGCACTGTTCTTTATGGGATTTGTGCTGGCGGTTCCGGCCTTTTGCCTGTTTGCCATTACATTGTTGTGCTGCGGGATTCGGCTGCCGCGTCAGTTGGCGATTCCGGTAACGCGGCTGCTGTTCAGGCTGCGTGCCTGGTGTATGGCGGAGATTTTCCTCGCCGGTGTGCTGGTCAGCTTCGTGAAATTGATGGCTTACGGGGATATCGGGCTGGGCGTGAGTTTTCTCCCTTACTGTCTGTTCTGTGTGATGCAGGTACGGGCATTTCAGTGTCTGGATAAATACTGGGTCTGGCAGCGCATCGCACCGCGTCCGGCACTGCCGGTTGCGCTGGAGGCGGGAAAAGGCGGATTGTGCCAGGGGGTGCGGCTGTGCGGGACTTGTCAGGCTATTCTGCCTGCGGATATGCATCAGTGTCCGCGCTGCAGCAGCCGGGGTCATGCCCGGCGGCCGAACAGCTTACAACTGACAATAGCACTGTTGTTCACTTCCGTGATTTTATATATCCCGGCAAATCTGCTGCCGATTATGATCACCGAATCGCTCGGCAGTGATTTCGGCTCAACCATTATGGCCGGGGTGATCCTGCTGTGGGGAGATGGCTCTTATCCGGTAGCGATGGTTATCTTTGTCGCCAGTATCATGGTGCCAAGCCTGAAAATGCTGGCCATCGGCTGGTTGTGCCTGGATGCCAAAGGTCACGGCTGGCGTGATCCCGGCCGGATGCACTTTCTTTATGAAATCGTGGAGTTTGTCGGACGCTGGTCCATGATTGACGTATTTGTGATAGCCGTACTGGCTGCACTGGTACGGATGGGGCGTCTGATGAGCATCTATCCGGATATTGGTGTGATTTTATTTGCGATGGTAGTCATTCTGACAATGATTGCCGCCGAAATGTTCGACCCGCGCCTGACGTGGGATCGGGTTGAAAAAAAACGGGCGGAGAGTGCTAAGGAGCCTAAGGTTGAACGATAAAACTGATGACCTGACAGAAGCGAAGGTCAGTAAACTGAAAAGCTGGTCACCGGTCTGGATAATTCCCATCGTCACGGTACTGATTGGTGCCTGGATCCTTATCAGCCATTTTCGCGGGCAGGGACCGGAAATCACCCTGATCACCTATAACGCGGAAGGGGTCGAAGCCGGTAAAACCAAAATCAAAAGCCGCAGCGTGGATGTCGGTGTGGTTGAAAGCGTCATGTTGGATCAGAGCTACAGCCGCGTGATCATCAAAGCACGTCTGAATGCCGAAATGAAAGATGTTCTGCGCAAAGATACTGTTTTCTGGGTGGTAAAGCCGACGGTTGGCCGTGAAGGGGTTTCCGGACTGGGAACGCTGTTGTCAGGGGCTTATATTCAGGTACAGCCTGCCAATACCGGCGGGGAACGCCATGAATTTGAGCTGCTTGATTCACCGCCGCTGGCCTCTCCGGATGCCAAAGGGATCCGTGTGATATTAACCAGTCAGCAGGCCGGGCAGCTCAATCCGGGCGATGCTGTTTTATTTCGTGGTTACCGGGTCGGTTCAGTGGAAACAGCGGAGTTTAATCTCGATGAGCGGGAAATGCAGTATGAGCTCTTTATCAACGCGCCTTATGACAAACTGGTGACCACCAATGCCCGTTTCTGGAAGGACAGCGGCATTGCCTTTGATATGTCCTCACAGGGCGTGAGTGTACAGGTCGGTTCGCTCTCCACTCTGTTCAGCGGCGGCGTCAGTTTTGATGTGCCGGACGGCTGGCAGCCGGGTGAGGAAGTTAATCCGAAGACCTTGTTTAAGTTGTTTGATAACCAGAAGAGCACCCAGAACTCACTGTATACCCAGTATAAGAGCTACCTGCTGTTCTTCTCTGACTCTGTGCGCGGCCTGTCTCCGGGCGCACCGGTGGAGTTCCGTGGTATCCGCCTCGGTACCGTGGCACAGGTTCCGTTTTATGCCAAAGGGCTGGGACAGACATTTGACCGTGATTTCCGTATTCCGGTGCTGATCCATATCGAACCTGAGCGCTTCGAGAAAGACGTGGGCAAAGATTTCAAACTGACACAGGAACTGGAAACTGCATTACAACAGGGGCTGCGTGCTTCACTGAAATCCGGTAATTTACTGACCGGCGCGCTGTATGTGGATCTCGATTTCTACCCGGAACAGCCGGCCTGGAAAGCGCCGATGACTATTTCGGATTATGAAATCCTGCCGACCACCAGCGGTGGTCTGGTTCAGTTGCAGCAAAAAGTGCTGGCAGCGCTGGATAAAATCAACGGCATGCCGATTGAGCCGATGATGAAACAGGCGACAGAAACACTGCGTGCCAGCGAAAAAACCATCGCGGAAGCACAAAAAACGCTGTCTGAGCTGAATGTGTTACTCAGCAGCAAAGAGTTCAAAGCACTGCCGAAAGACATGCAGGTAACACTGCGTGAACTGAACCGCAGTATGCAGGGGATCCAGCCGGGGTCACCGGCGTACAACAAACTGGTTGATGACATGCAGCGTCTGGATCAGGTTCTGCGTGAGTTGCAGCCGGTATTGCGCACCCTGAATAACAAAAGTAATGCTCTGGTCTTTGAAGCCGCGCCGCAGGCGGATCCGCAACCTAAGAAGGCGAAGAATTAAGATGAAAAAACTGACAAAAGCACTGGCATTTCTGGGCGTTTTTGTACTGGCGGGGTGCAGCAGCACCCCGGTGAAACAGTATTATCAGTTGCCGGCGGTGGTGCCTGCTGACAGCAGCAGTGCGCAGACAAGCTTCCGCAGTACCGGCAGTGATAACCGCCATCCGCAGTTATGGATCCAGCGCATCACCCTCGGGGACGTACTGGGGAATACCGGGATTGTCTATCAGACCAGTGATGTGGAATACAATATCGGCAGCACCAATTTGTGGGCCGGGCCGCTGGAACAACAGTTACTGGAGGCTATGACGGCGGAGCTCAGCCGGGCACTGCCGGACAGACTGGTCTCGGTGCAGCCGCTGGAAACCAAACCGGATACCCTGACGGTCACTGTCACCGGCTTCCACGGCCGTTATGACGGTAAAGTGATTGTGGCGGGCAGCTGGATTTACACCCACGGTGATGCGGTTATCCGCCATCCGTTTAATCTTGTACTGGAACAGGCGGAAAACGGCTACCCGGCGCTGGTACGCACGCTGGGTGAAGGCTGGGCTCAGGTGTCACAGACTGTCGCTGACGAGCTCCGTAAGTAATCGTTGATTCACTCTCTGTACCGGGTGTGCAGAGAGTGAATTGTCATCAAAATGACAAATTTGTGAAATACACCACATTAATCCGGTTAATCTACTGATCGCTAAAACGATTCTTATTCCGCCTGATATATCCTCCCGGCTGCCTTTACTGTCCGCAGAAAACTAATAATCTGATTACGCTGGTAAAATAACAGCCCTGTTTTTATTGTGTATTTTTATGCAAAGCGGGACTGACACGCCCTGAATCTTCTTTACTTGCAAACCCGGTCCTGAAAGCGTATTTCTATTATGGGTTGAATGAAAATCAACCTGTTTACAGCACTGAATAACATGAGGGAAGTAACGGCATGAAAAGACAAAAGCGTGATCGTTTAGCCAGAGCATTAACCAAAGGTTATCAGGCGGGTATTTTAGGACGTTCTAAAGAGAGTTGCCCGTATCTTAAAATTGACGAACGTTCTCATTGGTTGGGAGGCTGGCGCGAGGCCATCGATAAAAGGGCGGTCATTGCGTAACCCGGTTTGAAGGATAAAAAACCTCCGCGTGCGGAGGTTTTTTACGGATAACACGACGGAAAGAAAGATTAAAACGCGCTGGTGTCTTTGAAAAGACCCACTTTCAGATCCGTTGCGGTGTAAATCAGTTTATCATCAACAAAGACTTCGCCATCCCCGATACCCATGATCAGTTTGCGGTTGATCACACGCTTGAGGTGGATGCGGTAGGTAACCTTTTTCGAGGCCGGCAGAACCTGGCCGGTAAATTTCACTTCACCCACACCCAGCGCACGGCCTTTCCCTTCGCCGCCCAGCCAGCCCAGATAGAAACCGACTAACTGCCACATGGCATCCAGACCCAGACATCCCGGCATTACCGGGTCGTTGACGAAATGGCAACCGAAAAACCACAGCTCAGGTTTGATATCCAGCTCAGCTTCGATATAGCCTTTATCAAAATGACCACCGGTTTCGCTCATTTTAATGACGCGATCCATCATCAGCATATTGCCGGATGGCAACGGCGGCCCGTTTTCACCAAAGAGTTCACCCCGTCCTGAGGCTTCAAGTTCTTGCTTTGTGTAAGATTCTTGTTTTGCGACCATAACTCAATATTTGCCTTGTTTATCAGATAGGCTACACAATAGCTTACACTTGTACGCTGAACAAGTCCGATCAGATAAAAATTATGCTATTTCCACCAGCGGGAAAACCACGAACTTCTCGGTTTATCCTGATTATTTGCCAGGAAAATCCGATCCTGAATTATAGCTAACAAGTGTTCTCCGGACGGATTACTTTCCTCTTCATAATACGGCATATTCATCAGGTGTGAGGCCGCCTGTGAGACATGACCTGCCGTCCATATGTGGAATTCACCCTGACGTACAGCTTCAATCACATCATCTGCCAGAATCAGATGACGCTCGTTGGAGGACGGGATAATCACACCCTGTTTGCCGGTCAGCCCTCTGGCCTGACACAGACGGAAAAAACCTTCTATTTTTTCATTCACGCCACCGATGGCCTGCACAAAACCGAACTGATCGACAGAGCCGGTCACGGCAATCTGCTGATCAACCGGCTGCCAGGAGAGGGCACTGATAAGTGCACACAGCTCAGCCAGTGAAGCGCTGTCACCATCCACTTCACCGTAGGACTGTTCAAACACCACGGACGTGGAGAACGGGAACGGTTGCTCCAGTTTGAGCTCTGCAATCAGGTAGGCCTGCATAATCATCATCCCCTTGGCGTGAATGTTGCCGCCAAGCTCAGATTTGCGTTCGACATCAACAAACTCACCATCACCGATATGTGCCACACAGGTGATGCGGGAAGGCTCGCCGGTCGCTTCCGGGTGTCCCGGATACTGGAGAACGGACAAGCCGTTGATCTGGCCGACAGCGCTGCCCTGAGTCTGGATATATACCTGACCCTGAAGGATTTCGTCCAGCCCGCGATCGGCCAGATAGCCGTGCCGCCAGTTGCGGTTGTCTTTAATTTTGCGCAGCGCTTCTGCGGTGATAGTATCTGAGGGCAGCAGGGTGGCGGCATCGCGCAGCAGTGTAGTCAGCCATGTCAGGTCGAGCGGCAGGGTCTTTCTGTCTTCCTGAAAACGCATGCCCTGACGGAGCAGCTCATACCAGCCATCAGCACTGAGCGGCGGCAGCTGATTTTGTTTCAGCAGGCCGTTGATAAACTGACACCAGACGGTCAGCTGTTCAGTCTCTTCAAGCCGGCAGTCAAATTCATATTCGCCGTACAGGGCTTCTTCGCTCAGTTCCGGCTCGGACAGCATAAACTCATCCAGGCTCAGGCGATCGCCCACCACGATAACACGCAGGTCGAGCGGCATACTGTCAACCGGGAACGGCAGCGGATGCTGCTCTGAGTGCGCGAGCCAGTCAAATCGCTGTGTGCAGACCATCTGCTTTAAGCGCAGCCACATCAGCGGCTGTGTGAGCAGGCTGCGCAGTGACATGATCAGAAAACCGCCATTGACCTGATGAATAATTCCCGGCTGTAACTGAACGTGCTGGTGATGAGTATAGACCTGGCCGAACAATTGCTCAGGCTCTGTCCAGTCACATACAGCAAACGGCTGTACGGCACTGAAATGGCCGTTATCCGCTGGTGTAAAGACAAACCTGTGATTATCAAAGTGGTATTCACCGCCCATGGTGCATTTTTGCCGGACTCTGACTTCCGGCGGCAGTAATTGCACTATCGTATTCAGATAAGGCTCACTTTCGTCACTTTTTACCAGCATAAAACGACGTTTTGCCGCCGGATGGCTGAAAAGTGACAGGCTTTCCTGTAAACGCTGCTGCACGATATCAGCCTGTTGAGCAGGCAGTTCCGATGCGGTTTGCAGGATGGTGCGGTAACTGTTTTCATCAGGCAGTAGTGCCTGCCAGGTCAGCTGTTTAATATTCACTCGGTATTGTCTGCTTATGATAATGTCGGATTTAATCGTTGCGGCAGGATCTGGTGCTCTCCGCAGTGTGCGGTTATCAGCACCGCCTTTGAATAGTAACGAAAATAGCGGGACATTGTAGCGCGTAAGCAGACCGGATAGCTATCCTCGCGGCGTTTATTTTTACCTGCGCTGAGCGGAAAGAATTGTGCCGGGGGGCGGTTTTTTACGGGGAATATTGCTATGCTTATGTCAGTGTTACCCTGTCACTGAGAAAAATCATGAAATATCAGCAACTAGAGAATCTTGAATGTGGCTGGAAGTGGGCATATCTGGTCAAAAAACACCGCGAAGGTGAGGCGATTACCCGCTATACGGAAAAAAGCCGGGCAGAAGAGGCGGTGGAACAATTACTGAAACTGGAATCACATCCGGTGAAAGTGACCACCTGGATACAAAAACATATGGCTCCGGGGCTGGCGAACCGGATGAGTCAGACTATCCGTGCACGGCGCAAGCGTCATTTTAATGCCGAGCAGCAGCATACCCGCAAAAAGTCAGTTGATCTGGAGTTTCTGGTCTGGCAGCGGTTGTCTGCGTTATCACAGCGGCGCGGCAGTACTTTATCGGAAACGATTGTGCAGTTACTGGAAGATGCGGAGCGCAAAGAAAAGTATGCGACGAAGATGACATCACTGAAAGAAGATCTGCAAAGCCTGCTGGGAACGGACAAAAAATAAACCCCATCAGGAGATGGGGTTTATACAATTCATTGCATTATACAACCGAATCAGAACTTACTGAGCAGCCTGAGTGACTTGTTCAGTTACGCCCTGGATTTCGATTTCAACACGACGGTCTGGTGCCAGACATTCGATCAGAGCAGCGCGCTGTTTGATGTTGTCACATTTGTTGCCAGTGACAGGATCTTCTTTACCGCGGCCTTCTGCACGGATGCTGCCGGCAGGGATGCCTTTAGCGACCAGGTAATCTACAACGCTCTGTGCACGTTTCTGAGACAGTGGCAGGTTGTAGTTCTGAGAACCGATGCGGTCAGTGTAACCGATAACCAGGACGTTGCCCTGAGTCGGATCGATTGACGCCAGTTCGTTGAACAGCTGGTTCAGAGCTTCCTGACCTTCAGCTTTCAGAGTAGATTTGTTGAAGTTGAACAGAACGTCTGAACGCAGAGTGAAACGTTTGTTCTCAACAACCGGAGCAACAACCGGAGCTGGTTCTGCAACTGGTGCAGCAACTTCATCCTGGCCGAAACGGTAAGCAACACCAACACTCAGCATGCCGTTATCAGGACGTGCGCCAACGGTGCTTTTATCACCGATGTTGTTAATCCACTGATATTCCAGACGAGCTGCGATATCACGGGTGATTGCATACTCAGTACCCAGTGCGAACAGAGGTGATACACCAGTGTCGTTATTGGTAGTTTGTGTACGGTCAGCCGGAGTGGAGTAGCTGGAATCAGCACGCCATACCATTGCACCCAGACGGGTATAAACATCTAAGTCATCCATTACCGGATAGCTCAGTTTGGTGGTCAGCTGAATACCCTGTGCTTTGAATGCACCGTTATTTTCGTCGCCTTTGTAAGGCATACGACCTAACCAGTCATAACCTAATTCAAAGCCCATGTACTGGTTGTGCTGATAGCCAGCATAGATACCAGCGCCGATCTGATCTTTATGAGTCGGACCGGTATTACCTAATTCAGTACCTGTATTCTGATACTGAGACCAACCTAATTTACCACCGGTATACCAGGTATTGTCTTTTGGAGCTGCCTGCGCAACGCTTGCGAAAGCTGCCACTGCCACTGCTACTGCGATAGCTGTCTTTTTCATTTTACGCCTCGTTATCATCCAAATTGGCTCTGGCTTAAATAGCCTTATTTTTGCCTTTGGTTTTTAAAAATAGTCAGGGATTATGTGCGCTATTTAGTTAATAGCTCCCAACAGGGAATTTTAAGCACTACCTTAACGGTGTAAAGTCTACAGCGAAGTTTAAAAGTTACAAGCCTGTCCTGCTGAATTCGACTAAAAAAAAGTAAAAAATCGTACTGATTCATAAACATACAAAATAGTCAATTTCTTTGGATATTTGGCTTAACGCGTTGAAATAGTGTAATTTTATTAATTAAGCAGAGCAAATGATACGGGCTTGTAAAAAAGTCTGAGAAAATTCTTAATTTTCCTCAATGATAAGGGAAAGAGTGAATTTGTAATGTATTCAGTTGTCGCGCAACAGGGATATTATCATGATGCCATTCCTGAGGACGCATAATAAAGCCGAGACAGCTGCCTTGTTCCGCAGCGCGCTGTAACCGGGTATTTTCCTGCTCAGTCAGTACCGGCAGCCAGCCCAGAACCACACTGTAGTTACCGCTGGCCAGAGCTTTCTCCATAGCGGTAACACTGTTGATTGCCGGAATGCGGGACAACTGCATTACTTTATCACCCGGCAGATGATTCTGCGATAACCAGGTGCGGTTAAGTTTTGCTCCCGGTGAGAGCCATAACAGCCAGCGGGATTCCCCGGCAAGCTGACGTAATAAAGGAAGCAAAATATGAGTCAGAACGATATCATTATTGCGATAAACCAGTTCGCTGACCATTCCGTCCGGACGGCTTTCCCCCGTAAGAGCGGGTGACACAGATGCCGGTGTTACAGGGAAGTATTCCCGGGTTGCCTGCTGGCGCATAGTTAACCTCACATAGTGATACTGTATGTGTATACAGTATAATCCAATTTCACGCAGATCAAGTAAATTTTTTCCATACAACTCGCAAAATTCAGGTTTGCCGGATACAAATACGAATTTATCGTTGGCAATCGGGGAAACATTCCTTATTTTGTGGCGACAGCTGAGCTCAGTCAGGGAATGACACAACGATACGTTTAACCTGCTTTCAAAGGACTGATAATATGAAGGATTATTTGAAATTGTCAGATGTTCAGTTTGATCGTCTTCAACACAGCACACAACCGTTCGGCCGGATCCGTCTGAAATCACAGTTCGGGTGTATGGGATTATCCATTGACCGGGTCACTTTCGCACTGATTGCTAACAGTCAGCTCTGGCTGAAAAGCACAGAAGCCACCCGTGAATTATTCTGCCGGCTGGAACTGAGTGACAGGTTCACTTATCCCAAACGGATCCTGCCGATGCGGATTAACTACTACCGTGTACCGGATGCGGTATGGCAGTGTCCCCAGCAGTGTGAGTTCCTTTTTTACCAGACTTATCTGCATGCACGGGCGCATGCACAGTCACGGCAACAGCTGCCGTCACGGATTAAAGATCTGCCTAATGTGGACAGAGCACTGGAACGCCGTTTGTGGCAGGCGGGGATCCGGCGGGTGGATGACCTCTATCTGCTGGGTGCCAAAGCGAGTTTTCTGAAGGTCAAAGCCCGGCCGCAGAATGAGCTGAAATTACTGTTTGCCATCGCGGGAGCGATCGAAGGGTGTCACAGTGCGGTATTGCCGAAAGCACTGCGTGAGGATCTTATTCACTGGCACGGCCGGCTGAATTAAACGGCGCGGTCATCCCGGGGAACGTTATCTTTTCCCCGGGAGCGGGGATTATCCGTGAGGTGTATCATCCGCCGCAGCGTGCTTTTTGCGGCGGAACCGTCCGGCAGAAGGCTGTCGGTTGTGCTCTTTGTCATTTATCTGCCGGATAAGCCCGGTAACATCCGGCGTCAGGCTGAGTAACAGACGGATTTGCTCCAGCACCAGTTGCTCTGTGCTGTTATTGTCACAGGTACATTTATCCAGGCGCTGTGAGAGTGCATCAGAAATGGCCTGAATCTGCAAATCTTCCCTGTGTCCTTTTTGCAGAGCGGTCTCGATATAGCGGATGGCATCATTCAGCAGACGCAAAATCGTGTCATCCGTGAGTTTGGTACGGTGGGCACCAAGAGCGGAAATATAACTGAGCAGAGTATGGTTCAGACAGAGCAGGCGGAACGCCTCATCCTGTGACGTGCGGTAACTGCCCGGCTCTGAAGATATGTTCGCCACAACAGAGGCAAATTCCCCGTCGCTGATATGAGCATCACGGCGGGCAACCCGGTAATCCAGGCTGTCATTTTTACCGTTGTAATATTGTTGCAGAATTTGTTCCAGATAACGGCCGTTTGCCTGCATGGTGCGGTCAATAACCAGCGGCAGCTGACGGTATTTCCAGTCCGGCCAGATATAACTGACGGCAAACCAGGCAAGTCCGCAGCCGATTAAGGTATCAATAATGCGGTGAATGGCGATATCAAACCCTTCACCCAGCAGGTTAAAACTGAACAGCACCAGCAGGGTAATAAAGATTGTGGCCTGTGCGTACTGACTGGTGCGGAATACAAAGAACATCAGTCCGGACAGTACCATCAGAATAAGCTGCCCCTCATAAGAAGGGACAAAATACATGATAGGCAGGCCGATAAGTATTCCCGCCAGTGTCCCCGTGATACGCAGCATCAGACGCCGCCGTGTGGCACTGTAGTTCGGCTGGCAGACAAACAGGCTGGTCAGCATAATCCAGTAACCGCGGGTCAAATCAAAGGTCAGGATGATAGCGTAACCGGCACACAGCAGCAGTGACATCCGGATAGCATGGCGGAACAGCGCCGAGCGCGGGGTCAGGTTCTGCCGGACACGTGCCCGGATATCACGCAGACCCTGTAAGTTTTCGTTGGAAAGCCGCGCATCTTCCTGCATTTTTTCAGTCGGCAGCTGAGTCTGCTCCGCTGTCAGGCCTTTCAGCTGGGAATCGACTCCGCGCAGGTTGGTCAGCAGATGGCGCAATGCCATGACACTGCTGTTGCCGGGCTTTTGCTGCTCCAGCAGGTTCAGGGAGTTCTTCAGATAAGAAAATGTCCGTTCAAAACGCGGATTATGATGATATTTGCGGCGTTGCAAAATGGCCTGCGCAACTGCGGCGCAGGCGTGTCCCTGCATTGTCATCAGCCGCTGAAAGCGGAACATGATATCGCTGTAACGCAGTTCATTACTTAAATTCTGATACCGGATATGGGACGAACTCGCCCGCTCATGAATATCCTGAGCAACAAAGTAATAATGAAGCGCATGGCGGGTACTGCGCTGGCCTCGATCGCCCTTAAGGCGGGAAAACAGCGTAGTTTTTGCCTGATGCATGGCTTCTGTCAGGGCACTGTTTGCCATAGCCAGTTCAAAGATGGTTTGCTGGTAATCCTCTTCTATATCCGGATCAAACAGGTTTGCTTTTGCCTCCAGATAGTTGGAGAGCTGCATATAATAGCAGGCAAGATTATCCTGAAGAGGGCGGACAGGGAAAAGCAGATGCCCGGTCAGGGTCAGCAGGTTGTACCAGACCGCACCGGTCAGCAGTAACAGCGGCTGCTGATACCAGTCATCAAACAGGTTTTTACCCAGCATCGTGTAAATGGCGATCAGCAGCGCCCCGAAGGCAATAGTTGCATAACGCTGCCCGAGCGCCCCCAGCAGAATAAACCCGCTGGTCGATACCGCCAGCCCGGCCATAAACAGGAGATGGTGGTCATACAGCAGTTCAATTGACGCGGAGGCGATGAAGAAAGAGATCAGCGTGATAAACAGATTACGCAACCGTCCGGTGAGCCTGTCGTCCAGGTCTGTCAGCGCGGCGGCCACCATTCCCAGCGTCAGGGCGATGGTGACTTTCGGCGGCATGTGCAGCAGCCACGGCACCAGTGTGGTGCCTGTCAGCGCAATCAGAATGCGGAAATAATAAAGAAAATGGCTGTTATAAATATACCGGCTGAAGCCGGAAAACGCTGCAAGCACAATAACCTCAATGAGTCAGAAATACCCTTAACGGGAATTTGGCAGTAAACTAATTGTATCTTTCCTGTAATATGGCAATGGTATGGCGCTGGCATACGTTTTACCACATCTGGTTTTATCACATATTGATTTCAATCTTGTAGCGGTGCGGAACACATGGAATTAAAATCAACACAAATGGGGCAGACACTGGCCCGGCATCCTTACAACCGCGTGCGGTTACTCAACGCAGGTATCGAAGTCAGCGGGGCAAAACACCGGTATGTTATTCCTTTCAATGAGCTAATCAATATTCAATGTAAACGCGGCATCGTCTGGGGCGAACTGGAGTTTGAGCTGCCGGATGGGCAGGTTGTGCGTCTGCATGGTACGCAGTGGCAGGAAACTCAGCAGTTTTATCAGTATGTTACTGATATCTGGTCACGCTGGAGTGAGGAAATGAGCGTGGTCAGCGCGGGCGTGCTGGATAAACAGGTCAGTGAAATTAACGCGGTTATTCAGGCTGACCGCTGGCTGACACAGCCGGAAAGTCAGAAACTGCATAACAGCATCCTGCACACCTTTGCGGCACTGCCGCTGCCCCGTGCACGCCTGGCCGGTTTTGACAACTGTGCACAGTCATATCAGTTTTGTCTGGACTGGCTCAGTCACACAGATGAAAAACGCCGTCAGCGTAACCGGGAATGGACAGAGCAATGCCTTGAAACCTATGCGGATTTCTTTGCAAATGTTGAATCCTCCCCGCTGAACACCTCGCAGAGTGAAGCCGTGGTCAACGGTGAACCTTCCGTGCTGGTGCTGGCCGGTGCCGGAAGCGGTAAAACCTCGGTGCTGGTGGCGCGGGCAGGCTGGCTTCTGCGTCGTCAGCAGGCTTTACCGGAGCAGATCCTGATGCTGGCCTTCGGGCGGCAGGCGGCGGATGAAATGAATGAACGGATCCGCGCCTGCCTGCATACAGAGGACATCCGCAGCAAAACCTTTCATGCCCTCGCGCTGCATATTATCCGTGAGGCATCCAATAAATCACCGGTTATCAGTGCACTGGAGAGTGACACCGCGGCCCGTCATGAACTGATTAAATCCGTCTGGCAGACTCAGTGCCGTGAGAAAAAAGCACAGGCAAAAGGCTGGCGCGAACTCATCAGCGATAGTATGAACTGGCTGGTGGATGAAGGCGAATACTGGGAAGATGAAACGCTGTGCCGCCGCATGATACCGAGAATTGATCGCTGGCTGAGCCTGATGCGTATGAACGGCGGCAGCCAGAAAGCGATGATTGAATCCGCATCACCGGATATCGCCCCGGAATTCGCAAAACAAATCAAACTGATGGCACCGTTTTTAAAAGCATGGAAAAGTGCGCTGAAAGACGAGGGCGCGACAGATTTTTCCGGGCTTATTCATCAGGCGGTGAATTTGATTGAAAAAGGGCGTTTTATCTCACCATGGAAAGCCATACTGATGGATGAATTCCAGGATATCTCGCCGCTGCGGGCAAAACTGATCCACGCTTTACGGGCTCAGAATCCGCAGACCACACTGTTTGCTGCCGGTGATGACTGGCAGGCTATTTACCGTTTCAGCGGTGCGGAACTGACCCTGACCACGGATTTCAGTGCCGTTTTCGGTGAAGGCGGTCAGTGTGCGCTGGACACTACATACCGTTTTAACAGTCGTATCGGCGAAATCGCCAACGGCTTTATTCAGCGCAATCCGCAGCAGTTAAACAAACCGCTTAACAGCCTGAAGAAAGGAGATAAAAAAGCGGTACTGTTGCTGCCTGAAGGCCAGCTGGAAACGCTGCTGAATAAAATGAGCGGCTATGTGACAGATGAGGAAACGATTCTGATCCTGGCGCGTTATCATCACCTCAAACCGGATATTTTGTCGGTGGCGGCAACCCGCTGGCCGCATCTCAATGTCCGCTTTATGACCATGCATGCCTCAAAAGGACAGCAGGCGGATTATGTTATTATCACCGGGCTGACGGATGAACGGGACGGCTTCCCGGCAGCAGCGCGGGAATCGGTCATTGAACAGGGACTGCTGCCGCAGGAAGAGGAATTCATGCATGCAGAGGAGCGCCGCCTGATGTATGTGGCATTGACGCGGGCGAAAAAACAGGTCTGGCTGCTGTATGACAAAGATTCCCCGTCCTGTTTTGCGGAAGAGCTGGCGGATATGGGGGTAAGCCGGGTGAAGAAACCCTGAACAGAAAGAGACGGCGGCGGGCAGATCACCGCCGCCGCCAAAGCCGTTACTGAGTACGCTCACTTAAATAGCGGTTGTAATCCGGAATCACGATATCCACATCATTATCGAAATCCGGCGAGTGGATAATAAAATCGGCGGTGGACATATTGGTTGCCACCGGGATATTCCAGACGGTCGCCAGACGCAGCAGGGCTTTCACATCCGGGTCATGCGGTACCGCATTGAGCGGATCCCAGAAGAAAATCAGCACATCAATTTTCTCTTCCGCAATCATTGACCCTATCTGCTGATCCCCGCCCATCGGGCCGCTCAGCATACCGGTGATGTCAAGCCCGGTTTCGCGGCTGATAATCTTACCGGTGGTGCCGGTGGCGAACAGTTCGTGGCTCTCTAATTTAGCCAGATTGCGTTTAACCCAGTCCAGTAATTTGGTTTTATAGTGATCGTGAGCCACAAGGGCAATTTTTTTATGCTTGGTCAGTACTCGGGTAGTCGATTCCATAACGCTCTCTTTTCCGGCGAATAAAATGTTATTCAATAACATAAGCGAAAAAAAGGGTTCCGCCAACAGGTGATTTTCAATTCAGTATGCTATAACTCAGATTGTTATGCAGGATGATAAAAGAGGCTTATATGAATGACACATTTCTGACCGGTATTCTACAGCAGGTAAAAACTATCGCCGTAGCCGGCGCGAGTGATAAACCGGATCGCCCTGTTTATCATGTGATGGAATATCTGCTGGGGCAGGGATACCGGGTGATTCCGGTGAATCCGAAACTGGCGGGAAAAACCCTGATCGGACAATTGGTATATGCCTCGCTGGCCGATATTCCGGAGCCGGTGGATATGGTGGATGTTTTCCGTAACGCGGATGCCGCGCCGGGCATTGCACAGGAAGCGATTGCTGTGAAAGCGAAAGTGCTGTGGCTGCAACAGGGAATTGTCAGCAGTGAGGCAAAATCACTGGCAGAAAACGGCGGGTTGCTGTTTGTTGAGGATCGCTGTCCGAAAATTGAGATCCCGCGTCTGGGGCTGGAAAAGTAAGCAAAATAAAGCCCCGGCATGTGAGTGGCGGGGCTCTTCGTGTGTTAATTGCGCAACCGCGGAGACTGTAACTGGTTGCGGATGGACTCAGCCAGTTCATCCATAGTGATGTTATCAGGGTGGTCTTCATCCATCTCATAGGTGATCTGGGCTTCTGCCAGATAGCTATGGATTGGCTCACCGTTATCGTCTTCCATCACGACGTGGTACCAGGGCGCAGAGCGCAGGTTCATATTGGATGCGATGTCGTCCTCTTCCGGCTGATCCAGTGAGTATTCAGCATCAATGTCGACAATCACGCCCAGGTAGCCAAGCAGCTTATGGCGAACTTGTTGTCCGATACCGAACTTACTTGAAATCATCATAATCACCTCCGAAGAAACTTTGCTCTGTTACTGATATGGGGGGTACTGATGACAGATTCAATCCCTTAACAGATTGTTGTTTCCTATCACTGCAATCAGCAACAGCTGACAATTTCAGGTTATCGGGGAGCAGGGAAAATTACAACCGGCAGACAGCGATACAGATTAAAATAGCGATATTTTCAGAAAAAGGAGCGACATAATGAAGAACGGACGACATTTTGCCGTATACGGGCGCGTTCAGGGCGTCGGTTTCCGCTATCAAACGTTTTACTGGGCAAAACGCCATAATGTGACCGGTTTTGTCCGCAATCGTCAGGATGGCAGTGTGGAAATTGAGGCTTATGGTGACGAAAGTGTGCTGGACGCGATGACCGCGTGGCTGGAAGCAGGCGGGCCGCCGGGGGCAAAAGTGACAGATATCATCGCAACCCCCTGTGATTACAGGGAAGTTGCGGTATTTCGTGTCCGCCACGAATAAACGGATATCAGATACACTTCACCGGTTTCGGCAGACCGGCCAGTTTTGTTGCCTGTTTGGCGGGGCCTTTGGGAAACAGGCGGTACAGGTAACGGCTGTTACCGCGTTCCTCGCCATACTTCTGCGTGATGGCTTTCACCAGCATACGGATAGCCGGTGAGGTATTATATTCCAGATAAAAATCCCGCACAAAGCGGATAACTTCCCAGTGCTGCTCTGTCAGGGTAATGTCTTCCTGTTCAGCCAGCAGCGGCACCATCGCCTCCTGCCAGTCCTGCACATTGAGTAAATAGCCGTGGGGATCAGTGGCGATTTCACGCCCTTCAAACACAAACATAATCGGAACCTGCTGAAAATGAGAATGAAAATGTAGCAAAAATCCGCCGCTATCCCAAGCATCAGAGGAAAGAAACCGGATTTTGTGATGATAAAATCAGCTAACACATTGAGAAATGACTAAATTTCCGGCATTCAGACTATCCGGGACTTTACAAGGCGCAGTGAGAAGACTATAGTGCTCGTCATTGCGGAGGGGTGGCCGAGCGGCTTAAGGCAGCGGTCTTGAAAACCGCCGACGGGAAACCGTCCGAGAGTTCGAATCTCTCCTCCTCCGCCATTTCAACGTCTCCCTGTATCTCCTGATGTCTTTTAATCCCTGATAAATCAAGCCATGAAACAAAATTAACGTCTCTAATCGTGAACAATAAGGCGTTTAATTGAGCGGCTTTATTGGTCACACTCTCCAACTTAATTTCATGTGCCATGTCACACCGCCTTAACCGGAATCTGTGTTGCCAGTGATAAAATATAATCACGGACAAGCTGTAATTTCGCAGATCGTAAATCTGAAGCCTGCACCTCTTTGCATTCTGGTTTTGTGTTCTAGTCGATAAGCGGGTGCCATCGTCAGTGGCGTATGCTGCAATATCGCATCTGGTGCCTGATTTAAACGAAAGAACCCGGCGCAGAAACCGGAAGCCGTTTTATGAAGGACTGACGGGAAAATGTCATATTTAAGGAAAGCCATGCTGAATCAT
>NZ_VKKS01000001.1:1924884-2029331 GCF_019402645.1 Morganella morganii | reverse complement strand
GAATGCCACTCATTATCTTGCAAATAACGGTAAATTAATCGGCATGGGTATTGGTCAGCGTGGACTCAATGCCGCGACAATTAGCGGTATGCGTTATACTTTTATCGCGGCAGCGGGATTCCGTGTGTTACAACTTATCTTCCAAAAAGATTATGATTTGTATAATTTTATTGGGGATATTACGATGGATGTGGCTAAGCTGGGAGTCGCTTCGTTTGTGGCATGGGGAGGTGGGTCTACGTTTATAGCTGTAACATCCGCTTTATCTATTGGTGCAAGCCCTTTAATTGTTGGTGTTATTGTGTTCGGTTTAGGTTTTGGGATTGCTTATGGCTTAAATTATATAGATGAAAAATATCACATTAGTGAAAAACTTATTGAAAAAATGAGAGAAGTTAAGAGTCAACCAGAAGGTGATAAATACTGGAAGGGAAATAGATAATGAATAAAGGTAAATTAATAAAACTTTCACTTTCTTTATTTTTATTCTTTATGATTTCTTTTGGTGTTTTTTTATTGGGTGTGCTTTCGGTTTATGATTTCTTTAATGCGTCCGATGTTATTTCATTATCATATTCATCCACGTTGTGTCTTTCTGGTATAATTATTAGCTATTTATTTCTAAGCCTATTATACAACTTAATAACTCAAGTGATAATAAAAAAACCAAAAAAAAATATTTCTTACCAAATAGTAGGAATATTCCTTGTTATTTGGATTTTTTTATCTTTTCCTATTACCTGGATAGGAAGTTATTACCTAACATCTCATAATTATCAAAAGTGCCCACCAACCAGTCTTTTTACTCAGTATTACACAACTGACCTTTCTTTGTGCTCATCTCCACCATGATATGCAATTTGAGCGGAGACAAGTCACTCATAGTATTCTGTAATCAACCATACTTAAGCTAAATTCAATGTAATAGGAAAGTTGTATGCCGTATAAAAAAGATGATCCGACATGGAGCGGGTATATGGGTGATTACCTGCGCGGAAATGTAGGCGCCTGATTACGCTTATGACCGGTCAAACCGTGAAATAACCCGTTTTATTGAATCGCTGAAAGCACGACTGTGCACAGATACGGCCAGGAAAGCTCAGCGCTGGGGCAGGCAGCTCAGCCATAGTCTGCGGTACATCCGGGTAAGAGAGTTTGGCGGGACGAGACACCGGAAGCATTACCACCTGGTGTTACTGTTCAATAAAGACATTTATCACACAGCAGGCCGTTTTAACGGCGGGGACAGTCTGGCAGGTATGATGCAGCAGGCATGGTGCAGTGCGCTGGGTCTGCGTGCTGAGTGCTATGCCCACCTGGTACATTTCCCTGAGAAGGGGGCTATGTATCTGTGCAGTCACAGCCCGGATTACAAGACTCAGCGTGCTTTATTGGTTTTGCAGCTGGATTATTTAGCCAAAGACTACACGAAAGACTATCACGATGGTTACCGGTCTGGGGGTACCAGCCGGTGAATCATTTTTTACAAAGAATCTCTATATTATAGAGCATATCCGTAACTCATTGTAAAGAAAATCAAACAGCTGAGAATTGTTGTGGCACAATAAATTTAGTCACCTGAATAAAGGGAAGAGATCATATAACCCCCTGTATGTAACTCGCAATTAAAATGTGACAGAAATAGATGTGAATTTTAAATTAACGATTTATATCCGTTCAGTAAATATGGCGATAAATGCCAGACTGTATCATTGTCTGTAAACTGTATATTCATTTTCAGCAGCATATTTTCTGACAGGCAGAACGGGAAGAAATGATATAAATGCATGACAAACATAAAGGCGTCGCCGGTATTGTCATATTTATGCGGATCCAGTGTCATTGTCAGATCCAGACAGCGGTAAGGTTTTCCCCGGACAAGGCGGTCATCCAGTACCGAGTCAACGGTGTGAATGCCGCTCAGCAGCTGGTTTATCTGTTTGCAGCGCTGCCGGTCTGTATCCTGATACAGCACATAATCACTGATCAGCTGTTTTACCGAATCCACTGACGACAGCATAAAACTGTTGGCACTGTAGTGCGACAGCAGATTCCAGTAAGCGTGATTATCCGTTATCGGCGGGTAGCACGGCGTGCATTGTGTGACACCGGAGGCGGTCAGTAAATCCGGCAGCAGCGGGCTGAGATGGCAGATGTCCGCAGCACGGCTTCGCGGCGTACTGATAATACAGCGGTAAGTACAGCGAAAATGCGGGCCCGGCGGAACGGTCAGTGCTTTGCCGTGATTATCATAAAAATGGATATAGTAATGATTCTGGCCGGTGATGGTTTTATCGATGCTGAGCGCGTAAAACCAGGCATCCTGATATTGCGGCAGCAGCCGGGAAGCGGGCGCCAGGTGAGTTACCGGATAGAAATCCGCGACAACGCCCCGGAATTCTTCGTGAGGCTCAAAAGCCAGCTGAATATGTTCCAGTTCCGTAATGTAGTGAGCATCATCCGCCGGCAGGCGATAAACTGCTTCATTTTCATGAAAATCCAGAATGATTTCGTTTTGTTCTTCCTGATTCACCACGGCGGCACAATTAAGCAGAAAGCTGTTTGTCAGTTGATCATTACGCAGCGGTAACTGTTTGCTGAAATAAATATTCAGTGTGAAGGTATCTGATAATACCCAGTCGAGTTCCGGAACAATCGCCGGAATATCGATATTGATAAAATGATGCACATGATCGATATATAACCCTTCCAGAAGTTTTTGCGGCCAGTTCGGTTTTTCATCCGTACCGGATAATACCGAATTATTTTTTCCGATCTGCGGAATAAAGCTGAACCGGGTTTCATCACCGTGATACAGCATATCGCTGTGAGCCAGTTCAATATGATCAAAATACTGGCTCAGCCACAGTAATAAAATACCGGCGGAAGAGACGGCGGGATCAAGAAAACAGGTGAGCTGTGCTGTTTCCGGTTCTTTATGGCTGCCGCGGTATTTAAATTCCAGTGACAGACAGCTTTTTGACGGGTGGTGCGTCACGTAGCGGCGTAATAACGTGTAAGGCTGTAACATCGCCGGGTTACAGGTTGTGAAGATTTCCTCTGCCGTGCCTTTTACTACGGTTCCGGCGGGGATCGCCAGCGGAAAATCAATCTGCTCCCGATCATCAAAACGGACAACTGCCGTGGCCGGGATACCTTTTATCGCCCGGGATTGCAGGCGCTGTAACAGTGGCAGGGTAATTTCAGGAAATGCATCATCCACTTTTTCCTGCAACCGGGCACTGAGAAAGGCAAACCCTTCCAGCAGGCTGCCGCTTTGTTTATCATGCGGGTCGAGAACATCAGCAAGGTGCGGGTAATCGCGGATAAACTCGCGGCTGAGTTGCTGTAAATAATGCTGTTCCTGTAAAAATTTAATTTCGCTCATGAGTGACTCTGCGGCTGCCGGTAATCAGTATTTATTGTACGGAGAATTAACGTGTGCTCTCTTCCCGGCAGCAATAGCCGGATGTTCCTGCCATGACATGCTGAAAAATAATATCTTTGTATTTCACACTGACCGTTTCTTCCGGCTGCGCGTCATTATTATCCGCTGAGTGCGGATAATTGCTGTTAATGCTGACAATGGATGCCTGACGCAGTGTGACGGTGAAATATTTTTCCTGTGAGCCGTTTTGTGATGTCCGGTAAAAACTGAATACCATCTCCATCACTTCATTATTAGCTATCGCATTCGCCAGCAACGGGGTCGATTTATCCAGCAGTTTGACAAAATTCACCGGGCTGAACGTCAGGTTTTGGCTGCGGTTAAACATATTATTCAGATGAAGCACAAATATTTCATTTTCGTGGCCCGATTGATATTTATTACCGATGGAATCAAGACTGCCGCAACCCTGTGAAATATTGCCCTGCTGGTTACCGTTGAGACTTAAATAGATCATATTTGCCATGACTGTTTTCCTTATTCCTGTTTGCCGTTGCCGGGTTTCAGAGCAGCCTGTTTCTGCAAATCTGCATAGAGTGCGGTCAGGCCGTTGAGCTGCTGATCAATCCGGTGCAGTTGTGCTGCTGAAACCGGTTTGCCGTTGCGGATATCGTCAGACAGTGCGCGCAGATATTCTTCTGCGGGGACTGTTTTTGAGTGAGCCTGCTGAATGTTATAGATTTCAGTTTTCAGATAAGACAGGGTAAAACTGCCGCGATCTTTTTCTCTCGCGACAATGGTGTCGGACAGAGCCTGTAATCGTTTATTGGTGAGATACCAGCTATCCGTTTGTGCCACATCAGCAATCCGTGTCTGCAGCACATCCTGCCAGCGGCGGGTTGCATACGCCTGATCCGGGTTATTTGGCCAGCGCCGGCGGGCTGTTTCTGTCATTTTTTCTGTCAGCAGCAGTGAGGCTATCGGGGATTGCTGTTCCGCATCGGTCAGAAATTGCCCGTAAGTAGCAAGCTGCGGGTTGGCAAACCACAATACCGGCGCACTGCCGGGCTGAGCGGCGAAGGTATCCAGCTCATCTTTCACCGGTTTATAAAAAGTGAAGAATAACACGGCGATCAGAATGATCCCGGTGATGAGACCGGCCGCAAAACCGGTAAAAGTGGATGTTTTGCGTGGCAGCGGCGGTGTTTCTGCCGCGACCCGCACAATACGGACTGTACTGTTGTGTCCGGCTCCCCCGGAAGAAACGGTCTCCGTTACGGAAGCCGCAGAATTCTCTTCCGCAATATAGATCAGCGGCGGTACAGTGACCGGCGGCAGTTCATTGCCTGCCGCCGGAGAGGGCTGCTCAATCTCTTTGGCGGCATTACGGAAGTAAAATTGCAGATTGTCCGTGACCGGCGTTTTTCCGGATGGTGTCTGTGTCAGCCGTTCAGTGATCAGCTGTAACGCCCGCTCTGCCCTGTAGAGCAGGCGCAGGTCGTCACGGCTGAAGGTAAGACGGCGTACCGCCGCCATTGCCCGCGTGATAAACCAGTTAAGAATATCAATACGGTGATTGATTTGCGGTGGCCATACGGTATCCCAGTCATGAACCACCATCATAGCGATCAGCTCACTGCCTTCCGTCAGCCCGGCCAGGCCGTTGCGGTGCAGACGGGCGAGAGTGTAGTAGACCGTTGTCTGCAAATCCACGCCGTTTTGCCTGAACAGTGCCAGGGATTTCGCCTCCACCCGCGACCAGCAGATTTCCGGCTGTGACGGGTGGCTGAGTTTGTTGATCTCTTCCCTGATTTCCGCGAACTCCGGTAAATCCAGCGGGGAAGAGCCTGTCCGGATAATAATGCCGTCCATATTCCGCCCCGTCATTAATACAGTGTTTCAGGCAGGCTGAAACGGGAGAAAAGATTGCCGGAGAACGGATTATCCGATTCATCAATACAGATGCGGTATGTCATTTCTCCGTCATCCACTGCAAAGCGGACATCGAAACTGTTGGCGTTGACATTGGTCAGTTTTCCGGACTGAATCAGCCGGATTTGTGCCCACGGTCCGTTACGGACAATTGCACGCGGTGATTTACCTGTGGTGCCGGAAACCAGAGTCAGCTTGCTTTCTCCTCCGGAACGCATGGAGTTAGGCCAGATCATATGGACGGTGTTACTGCGTCCGTGTGCATAGTCAAGGATCTGCCCGTCGAGATTCAGCACGCTGCGCCGTTTGTTACCGGATAACTGCACCGGTTCAATCGCAAACTGGGTTTCAAGGTTGCCCTGCGGGGTAAAGAAGGCGTTACGGATGCGGTTGGCGGTTTCAATCTGTTCCAGCACATCCGGACGGATCAGTGACTGACCATCCTCATTGACCAGCAGGTTGTTTTCGGCAAACGGCCGCAGATTCTGCTGCCAGAAGGCATCCAGCGTTCCGCCCGGCTTGAAGAAGCGTTCAAACTCACTCAGCGGCACATCACGGTTTGATTTCGGATCAAACGGATACCGGCCTGCAATATAGCTGTTGTACTGTTTGACCACGGATTCATTCCATTCCACTTCGAGATAGCGGATAGCCTCTTTCTGCACCACAATCCACGCCTGGCCGGCCAGTTCGCCAATCCAGCGGCCCAGCGGTTCCGGCATGGTTTTCGCCATCTGGCTGACTTCAAAAATGGCATCGCGGTTATTTTCCTCCAGGCGCAGGAAAACAGCTTTCAGGGCGGCTTTGCCCGGCACCGGCGCGTTTTCGATGCTGAGCAGGTAGCGGTGCAGTTCATTCAGTTTCTGGTTGACGTTTTGCAGGTTTTCGCCGTTGTTACTGACCAGAATTTCTGTCTGCGGAGAGAACTCGCGGTTGATCCGGCTGAGTAACCGGTACTGACTCTGCGCCATAAAGGCCTGTTTTTCTTTTTCGGTCAGATTGTTGTCCACGGCCGGCAGGCTGGTGTTATCCCGCAGAATTTGCAGGGCACGGCGTAACGGTTGCTCGCCGCTGATGATTTGCTCCAGCGCACTGATTTCATCCTGAATAGTTTCAAACTCGCGGATTTCCAGGTTACTCATGGCTGCCCGCCAGTTCGCGGCATAATCACCGAGGTACTGTTCACTGATCTGATGCTGAATTTCCTGGCGGTCGCTTTTGCTGTAACGGACGTTTTGTGACAGATTCAGTACCCAGGCATCCAGCGCGGTCAGATCCACCAGTTCCTCATTCTGCCGGATAAAGTAATTGGTCAGCCCGTTGCGGGTCAGGAACTGCGGCACTTCCAGTTTTTCATCATCCAGTGAGACGAAAACGTGGCTGAAACTCGGCCCGACCATATGGCGCAGATCCAGTGGTGAGGAGAGCTCATTGAAGCCTTTCAGGCGCAGTGTCTGATACACCCGCTGATAGAGAGAGAGCTGGCTCAGCTCTTTCTGGGCATTACGGATAACCGGAGAGAATGGCCTGAAGGCCTGATTGGCGACCATATCCCCGCGATTGCGGTCCGCCGCCCAGTCGGTATGCTCAAGAGCATAATCCAGGTGCGCCATCAGCTGTGACTGAATTTCGTTTTGTCCGGTGAATTCACGGCTCCAGCGTTTGCGCAGGTAATTTTTGACAATCGCATCATTACGGCCGCTTTTGTCTTCCAGCATGCGCATGACACGCAGAATCGCCAATTTTTCCTCACTGTTTTCCGGTGCCTGTGCCAGATCCTGCTGTAATCCGGCCATAATGGCCGGCAGAAAACGTTCGATCAGCAGTTGCAGATAACTTTTTTCCACATATGGGCCGATTTTTTTGCCCTGATAGAGACCGAGATCTGTCAGAATGCCGTTTTTCTCACGGTAATTGCCGTAAGCCAGGGTTGCTTCCGACAGCGGGTTGAGAATTGGCAGCTGGCGCACGCCGGTGGTGTCCTGCTGGTTATCTGCTGTCACACTGCTGAATGCACTGACTTCGGAGAGCACGTTTTTACCGGCCTGGTAGTTCTGGTCATAATAATGATGCCAGCCGGTCCAGAGGGCGATAATCCCGGCCGCCGTGGCAACTGAGGCAAAAAAGACTTTGTGGTGATGACGGCGTAGCCAGAAACGGTTTTCTGCCGCCAGGTTCGGTTCTGAAAATAACACATCACGGAACAGCTGACCGGTAAACCAGGTCTGGTTTTCGCTGACCGGCCGGGTGTGTGTCGGTGCGGGCGGCAGGTTGTACTGCACGGCAGCACTCTGGGTGAAAATATCGTCGATCTGACCGCGCTGTGCGGATGAGGTCAGATAGATACCGCGGATCAGCGGGATATCGTCATCATTGCTGCCGATAAGTTGCTCAGTCAGCTCCGTCACCCGGTTCTGCAGCCCGACCATCTGGCGGATAAAACTGAACAGCTCACTGCGCTGGCTGTCATCCACCCGGTTCAGCATCATTTCCGGCAGAGCAGCGTTGAGCCGGCGGATCCATTTTTCCCAGAAGGTGGTGAGTTCGCTGACCCAACTGTGCTGGTTGTCGCGGGTAAAGGTCACGCCGAGAACGGACTCCTGCTCTGTCACATCCAGTGACTGGAACATGGCACTGAATCCCTGTAACAGATCCAGTTTGGTCAGCACGATATACACCGGCGGACGGGTGTTAAAGGCAAAGCGGATATCCTGCAGACGCATGTGAATATCGGTAAAATAACGGCTGCCTGCTTCTTTGTCTCCGGTCATCAGCCGGGCGGTGTCGATGGTCAGGATAATGCCGTTCAGCGGCTGGCGGGTGCGCTCTGCCACCATGCGCTCAAGCAGGCTGTTCCACAGACGGTGGTACAGCTGCGGTTTTCCACTGTCATCGCGCGGCTGGGTGATCAGATGCCCGCGCGGCATCAGCAGCACGGCTTTATCCGTCAGTGAGCAGCGGACATGCAGGCCGATACCGTTTTCAGAAATGATCCTGTCCTGCGGTATCAGATCCATCAGGCCAAGATTGGCTGAAAACAGGGTATGTTTGCCGCTGTTTTCCGCCCCGAGCACCAGATACCACGGGCGCTGATAGAGAGGATGGCCGCTGTTACCGAGATGGCGGCGCAGCTCACTGAGCCAGCGGCTGAGATAGCGGTTCTGAAACTCAATATCTTTGCGGACCGGGTCTGCTACAGCCAGTTCAACATCCAGCTTCAGTTTTTCCAGCTCGCGGACACGCCGCCGGGCAGTGTATCCCACCCGGGCGATAACAATCAGGAATAACCCGAGAGTTGCCAGCCAGCGGGCGCTGACCGGACGCAGCGGATAGTCATCGCGGAAGCGGAAATCTGCACCCCAGATCCAAATCCAGATAAGGATCAGCACCGGAATGATGGCCATAAAAACAACCCATGCCGATTTGAGTTTGGGTTTGTCGGTTTTAAACCATTTTCTGATCAGACCCTGTGTATTCACGGATGATAAGGATGGTTTTTTCATTAAACGTTATTCCTTCTGAAATCGGACTCCGGAAGCTTTCCGGTAAGCTGTCGCAGTAAAACGGGTTCCCACTGCGTTACTGTGCTGCGTAATACGATGTCATGCAGTTGCTGATACTGAGCCTGAGCAAGCCCGGTCAGGCCGGACTGTTCAAACAGCGATGCGGCCAGAAGTTGCAGGCAGACGCGGTCACGCAGCTGTTCAGCCCGGTTTATGGCGTCATCAATTTTTTGCAGAGCCGCATCCAGGCCGTTTTCCTGATAGCAGCGGGTGATCTCATCCGTGTCAGCCTGTACACCGGCGGTACTGACGCCGGTTGCGGAGGCGGAGGTCAGCCAGGCCAGGGTATCCGCATCCGCGAACGGGGTTTTATCGGAAAAACTCAGAGTGGTCAGTTGCGGCAGACGGGCGACAAACTCCGATGCACAGCGGCGGATAGCCTGTGCAACGGTGTCTAGCCCCAGCTGCTGTGCTGCCTGTGCAGCCAGATAATGACCGTCAAGCCAGTAAGGAGCGAGGCTGAGACTCTGTTCAATATCGGCCAGTAATACCGGATCAGCCTGTGTCAGCTGCTTACGGTAGGCGGTGACCCGGTCGGCGGAGACAGCCGCCAGCGGTGTTTTGCCGGAAGCATCGGCGGACGGAACTGACTGGATGGTGTGCCAGACGGCATAGCGGCGCAGCTGATAGCCGATAGCATTTTCAGGGGCGCGGCGGCAAAGGGCGTCTGCCGTATTCAACAGGGCAGATTTGCGGGTGCGGTCATTGCCGCTGTCGATATCGGCGGCCGGAAAATCCGAGCCTGTTTCTGTGGCGGGCAGATCACGCGGTGCGGGATCCGCAGATGAACCGGTTTTGGCGGTGTCCGCTGCCGGATGTGCGGAGGCGGTGATATCATCCGGCGCGCTGTTTTCAATACGGCGGTAGCCCCGGCTCAGGTCATCCAGTTTTTGTGACAGTACCTGGTGGTCTTCACTCCAGAATTGCGCCAGCCCGGCAAAATCCCCGAGGACATCATCCCGCTGTGCGGTGGTGGCCTGACGGGTGAAATTCTCCTGCGCCAGCTCAAAACGCTGTAAAACCTGCTGCGTCAGGCGGACTTTGAGCCTGATATTCTCAGGATAACAGCTGTGCCAGAACTGACGGCAGAACAGGGAGAACAGTTGCGCGCCGAGCGTGACTTCCTCTGCATTTCCGGCATGTTGCAGGGTGCGCAGCAAATGTACCACCAGGCGGAAATCTTTTGTGGTGGCGGACAGCAGCGTCAGGATCCGTGACTGAATGTCTTCAGGATCCAGAGAGGCGTGAGTCAGGGAGCCAAATTTAATCATTTCGCTGTCGATATATTCCCAGTCCGGGTTGCTGTCACTGACAGCACTGCTGACCAGCCCGGAGTCAAGCGGGGCAAGCAGTTGTTCAGACCAGTTAAAACGTGTTGCTATCATGCTATTCACCAGCGGCAGGCCGCACGTAAAGGTTTGATACTTTCTGTCAGCTGAGACAGATCAAAAGTCACCGGTTCCCCGTTTTCCGGCGTGATAGTCAGTTTATCTCCGGTCATAATGCGTTTGATTTCATCGATCCCGGCCAGACCCCGGCTGGATTCCAGCACATAGCCGTTTTCGCGGATAAACCAGTTACTGCTGAATGATGTCTGCGGAGTGGATAAACGGATGGCGCGTGTTGTCACCGGGGTGTTCATTACCAGTTGCATCCGCGTGATGTTATCCACACAACTGAGCATCAGGATCGGGCGGGGCGGTTGTGTGCCGATAGCCGGTGAGGTCATGACCACAGGCCAGGTACCTTCGCGGGGCTGTGTGGTGATGAAGGTGACAGTATGTTCCGTCCGTTTCTCTTCATTGGCCGCTGCCAGGCGCCAGATATCACCTTTTGCAGCCTGCTCTGTCTGCGGCGCGGTTTTTCCCCGTCCGATGTTGTCATAGCAGTCCAGCCGTATCAGCGGTGACGGCTCTTTGCGGCAGGTGTCCAGCAGTGCTGACATTTCGCCGGAAAGTGCGGGAGCCGGTTGTGCCGGACTCAACAGTGGTGTCAGTATCAGCAGGGCGGTCACGCTCTGAAGGATCCTTTTGGTCATGACATGTATCCGTATTTTTTTAATTTGTACACAAGCGCACGTTTGGACATATTCAGTTTTACGGCGACTTCATTCAGGTCGTGGTTATCCGCCTGCATCCGGTAGCTCAGTATGTCGGATTCATACCGGTCAAGGGCTGCGGTCAGATCCCTGATCCCCGACAGGTCAGGATCGGATGACTGCAACGGTGCCGGTGTCACCATGGTTTGTGTCATCATCGCTTCCAGCCGGCGTTCCTTTTCCTGAGCCATCTGAAGCAATCCGCGCAGTTGCTGATTTTGTGTCCGGATTTGCATCCGGCCGGTCAGCGTGCAGAAGTGATGACAAAAAATCCGGTAATAGATTGCCGTCATTCCCCGTTCGTGTTCTTTGCGGATAAGCCCGGTGCCGAGGCGGCAGATGGCTCCGGCAGGTTTGCCCTCGTGGTCGCAGAACGGAAACCCGTGGATACCGGTATTCGCCGGCAGCCCGCGGATAAACGTTTTCAGACTGCTTTCCTCGAGATGGCTGCCCTGTGACAGGTTTGTCCAGCAGAGCGGTGTCCGGTTAAATGTCACCTGTACCAGCGGCTGGCGGATATCAGAAGCGTCCGTATCCAGCAGGCCGGTGGTGACCTGTGGTTGTGCATAATCGACAGAGTAACTGAGCAGCCGGTTATCCCGCGGGCTGAGCACTATTACAGCGAGTGCGCTCAGGGCGCTGCGGGAAAAACAGTACGGCAGAAACTGCGATATCAGAGATTCGGTGGTCTGGCAGTCCATCAGTGACAGCGCATTTTTCAGTCGGTTCTTCATTATTCTGTATCCACCTCAGCCGTGAATTCCTCATCAGTTGCCGACAGCGTGATATGGCAGATGGTTTTGCCGGCTGCCGTGTGTTTGAGCAGCAGCAGGGAAAGCGGCGGCAGTAAGTGACCGTCAATCACCGATTCCAGAATACGGGCACCGTTTTCAGCCCGGTTGGCGCGCTGAATAATGGCTTTATAAACGGAATCACTGATAGTGACCTGTGCACCGAAACGCTGTACCAGGCGCGCTTCCAGCTGGCTGAGTTTGAAGCGGATAATCCGTGTCAGCGTTTCGTCACTGAGCGGCAGGAATGGGATCACTTCCATCCTGGCGAGCAATGCCGGTTTGAAGAAGGCAGTCAGCTCCGGATAGAGTGCATCCAGCAGTTCATCCGGCCGGTTTTCATAAGCGACAATTGTGCTGTCGCCCAGGTTTGATGTCAGGAAAAAAGCAACGTTTTTGCAGTCAATCACACGGCCTTCGCCGTCAGCCACTTCCCCTTTGTCAAAGGCCTGATAAAAGAGATTCAGCACATCCGGGTGGGCTTTTTCCACTTCATCCAGCAACACAACGGAGTAAGGTTTGCGGCGGATGGCTTCCGTCAGCACACCGCCTTCACCATAGCCGATATACCCCGGCGGGGAACCGATCAGACGGGAAATCGTGTGTTTTTCCTGGAACTCGGACATATTGATAGTGGTGAGATATTGCGTGCCGCCGAACATCAGCTGAGCTATCTGTAATACCGTTTCGGTTTTCCCCACGCCGCTCGGGCCGACCAGCAGGAAAGCCCCCAGCGGCCGGCCCGGACGCCGCAGATCAGCACGGGCGGTCAGCAGGTGTTTATGCAGATGAGCAATCGCCGGATCCTGACCTTTGATGGACTCCTCAAGGTAAGCCGGTAATTCGGTGACCACAGCGAGAGCATCCTGTGACAGGCGGTTGAGCGGAACACCGGTCCATTCTGCGATTACTTCGGCAATCTGTTTTTTGCCGACATGCGGGGATACCAGGGAGGAGAGTTTCTGACGGGTTTCCAGTTCTGCGTTCAGGGCCTGTAACTGTTCACGGATACTCTCTGTGGTTGCCGGCTCTGCGGCTTCGCCTGTCTCTGTCGGTGTGTCGTTTGTCTCTGCGTGTTCTTCCGGCGCCGGTTTGTCAGATGGTGCTGCTTTGTCCAGCAATTTTTCCCGTAATCTAATGATATCGCGGACTAATATCTGTTGAGCCTGCCAGTCAGTCTGTAACTGGTCCAGTGACTGCTGTAATTGTGCAGACTGCTGATGCAGTGCGGCCAGGCGGTCAGTGTGATCCACCAGCCCGAGCAGGGCTTCGCGCTCCAGCACATCACATTCCATACCAATCTGGTGTAACTGTGTTTTCAGGGAGGAAATCTGTTTCGGCGGCGAGGTCAGATTAATCGCGGTCCGTGCACAGGCGGTATCCAGCACATCAATGGCTTTATCCGGTAACTGACGGCCGGACAGATAGCGGTCACTCAGCTCTGCCGAGGCGCGCAGTGCATCATCATCAATAAAGACCTGATGGGCGGATTCATAGGCCGTCCGCAGGCCGCGCATGATAACCACTGCTTCTGCTGCTGTAGGTTCTTTGACCTGAACCAATTGGAAGCGCCGCGCCAGTGCCGCGTCTTTCTCAAAATATTTTTTGTATTCACTCCAGGTGGTTGCCGCGATAGTGCAGAGTTCGCCCCGCGCCAGAACAGGCTTGAGGAGGTTGGCGACATCCGTGCCGCCCTGCTGGTTACCGGCACCGATAAGGGTGTGCGCCTCATCAATAAACAGAATGATCGGAGTGGCGGAGCTGATAATCTCCTGAATCAGCCCTTTGAACCGTTTTTCAAACTCACCTTTGACGGCGGCACCGGCCTGAATTGCACCCGGATCCAGCACATGCAGCTGACAGCCGCGCAGTTTCTCCGGTACATCACCGGCTTCAATACGCAGCGTAAGACCTTCAATCAGTGCACTTTTACCGACACCTGGCTCACCGACAACCACCGGGTTATTTTTGCGGCGGCGGCAGAGGATGTCGATCATCAGGTCAATTTCGTTATTACGGCACAGAACCGGATCCAGCTTATCCTGCCGCGCCAGCTCTGACATATTCTGTGTGAAACGCGCGAGCAGGCTGTCTGACGCCGGGGTATTGCCTCCCGCAGGCTGGCTGCTGAAATCACCGGACTGGCTTTCCGCTGAACCGGCCGTCCACTCATCAAACTGCTGTTTTAACTGCTCGCGGTTGATGTTGCTGAGCAGGGTGCAGGCCTGCTGCGGCAGATAGCGCTGCGGCATCTGCAGCAGAACCAGAAGCACAATACCGGAGCGCAGGGTGGTGTGGTGATATTCGGCGGAGGCGACCAGCCAGCTGTCTTTCAGCAGCTCAGTCAGCAGCGGGGAAAACCCCGGATAGCCCTGGGTCAGTGCCTGATGCAGTGGGATCAGTTCTGCGGTCATGCCCGCCAGTTCACTGTGATCAATACCGGCACGCTGGCAGATCACCCGCACATCGGTTAACGGGGTTTCCAGCAGACTGCTTAAAAACAGTGCAGTGGTAATTTCCGGCTGCTGCCCGCTGACACTGCGGGCGGCGGCATTTTCCAGTGCATGTTTTGCAACAGGATCGAGGCGGTTAACAAGCGTTGAGAGATCGACATTTATCATCAGTGTGTACCCTGACTCAGTAGCGGAGTGAGTTGTTCCAAAATATGTTGTGTCTGATTATTCAGCTGCGACAGATACAGGCCGTAAATACCGGCGGCCAGTAATATCCCGGCGATAAAGATATATTTGAGGCGCAGGCGTTTTCCCAGCCGGTAACGGTGCGGGTCAGAGGCGGTATCTTCATACAGCACAACAACACCCTGTTCGGGGCGCAGCTGGCGGATCTGTTTTTGCAGGCGGCGCAGCAGACGGTTAAATTCATCGTTATGGCCCTGCGTCACTTTATAGCGGCCCCGGTAACCGAGGCACAGACACAGCCAGATAAACTCAATCAGATCCAGATAGCGCTTCGGCTCACCGAGCAGGCGTTCAGTAAGAATGAACACTTTCTCCCCGCCCCAGGATTCATTATGGAAATGCACCAGCAGGGATTTTTTCACCCAGCCGTTATCCGTGTTCCAACCGAGGCCCAGGGCGGTTTCATCAATAAAGGTACAGAGCACATAGCGAAAGGAGACAATCGCACCCGGCTCATAGCCCTGTGACTGCAGCTGCTGCTCGATAGCCTGGATATCCGTCACCACCTGCTGGTAGAGCTTGTCCGGCAGCGGCGAGCCGGACAGGGTATGCATCCGCATGACCATGCCGAGCAGAGGAGTGGCCGCATCAATCATCGGATTGATATTTTCCCCGCGCAGCGGGATCCGGTACTGCTTGTGTATCCGCTGATGCAGATACTGAGCGTCATCAGACACATCATCGTGCAGGCCGCCGGTCAGTAAATCATTGGTCATAAATCCCCCCCGTTACGGATGGCCCAGAACTGAATATCCAGCTCAGGGAAGTTGCCGGCAACGTGGAAGGCGACAGAGCCGCTCTGCTGAATTTCCTGCCAGGCTGTGCCCTGGCGATCCAGCCGGAAATAGGTGTAACCCGCGTGATACGGCAGCTGACGCGGTGCGGCAGACAGGGCAATCAGCGGTACGCCCGGCAGCTGGACACTGACCAGGTCGCGGATGCGGCTGATGGAGGTGACTTTGGTCTGCTGGGTGAACTGGCGGCGCAACTGTTCCTGCGGCATCTGGGCGCGGATCGCCACGATAAACTCGGCCTGCTGCAACAGCTGCTGATCCTGGATGGTCGCCACGCGGATGCCGTGCTCCTGCTCCTGAAGATGAATCGCAATGGCGCGCGGTGTCAGTACCACACTCAGTGCCAGACGCAGTGCCCGCATCAGCGGCGGATAGCATTCAGTCAGAGCCTGGTGGTTATATTTCGGCAATTGTCCGGCCAGCCGTGATTGATCGGTAAAGGTATGCAGTTCGCCGCATAATGAGCGCAGTTCACAGAATAACGGCTCCGGATGCAGCACATCCTGAGCGGCAAAGTGAGCAAAACGCGGGGATGCGCGGTTGAGAAGCTGTAACATCATAAATTCCGCCACATCGGCAATACCCTGCTGCCCCGGTGAGCCGATCCGTCCGGCCAGCTGGCGGGCGCGTTCAGCCAGTGTGCCGCTCAGTTCATCGAGAAAGCCGGTCAGTGACGGCGACAGGCGGATATTCAGGCAGGACGGAATAAAGGTATCGTCAAGGATCAGGCCGCCGTCTGCCGTTTGTTCACTGATGCGGCAGACAGGCACGGAGACATAAGCATTCAGCTCTGCTGCACCCTGTTTCAGCACCGGGCTGAGTCTCGCCACATTCAGCATACTAACATCACCGCTTTCGGTGTGCAGATCACGGACATCCAGACGGAACTCTTTATAGCGTGCCGTCAGGTGATTGTTATGCCCGGCCGCGATTTCATTGACCGTGGCACTGTGCAGCGGCAGAGCAAGATAAATAATGTTATTGCCGGTATCATTGAGCGGCGTGATATCAATCGGCGGCGGCAGTTCATCCTGTGACGGCATAGAGAACAGGGTGCCGTCCGGCATGACCCCGGTCGCCTCTGATATACCGACCCGGCCCAGCCGCAGAATATCTTCGTTGATCACCAGAGAGGTAAATCCGGCATAGTGACCGAAGAACGCAGAGAGCAGGCTCTCTGTCACATAATCCTGGTGGCGCTGCTGCTGCTGAAAATGCTGGGGCTTGATAAACAGACCTTCGCGCCAGATAACCCGGTTTTTCATCGACATATTATTCTTCTTCCTCTTTGCGCAATTCCACTTCATTTGCCCGGACATGAACCAGGACGTAATATTGCCGTCCGATCCCGCTTAACTTGATGATTTTCTTCCATTCAGTGACGTTAGGATCCGAGTAACGGACAATCACACCCAGATAGCGGTTCTCGCCGGAGGTCCGCAGTAACGCCAGCGGTTTGTACTGATCCGGTGTCAGTGTGTAATCCTGATGGCCGATATAGTTTTTACCGAGCACATCCGGCAGCGGTTTTTCATCCAGCTGGTCGAAATCCATCGATTCAAAGCGGGAGTCCTCGCTGAGATACACAAGCTGCATCTCCACAGGAGACGGCTCTCCGTCCGGATTCGGGTTCATATCCGGCTCGGCCAGGAGTGTGATCGCAATTTCAGATGGCTGCTGGTTCGCTTTGCCTACCGGAATATCCGGATCCCACAGCACCTTGCCGACTTTTTTGGTCGCTTCCCAGGACTTACTGCATCCGCTTAACACCAGTACCAGCAGCAACAATCCGTATCGCAGTTTCACACTCATGATGGATGTCCCTTATAAGCCTTTACGTAATGCCCGGTCATAGGCATGGGTGTAAACTTCATAAAAGAGTTTTTCAAACCCCTGCTGGCGGCAGGATTTCAGCTCGCGGTAATAGCTGACATACATCTGCCACGCCCAGGCCGGATCTGAACTGCACTCCTCCCCGGCCCGCTGATACAGCGCGAAACGTGCCAGCAGCCGCTCCGGAGAGAAAGCATCGAGCATGGTATCCAGCGCCACGGAAATCGCTTCCAGGTTGGCCTGGTAATGGAGCTGCATATTGGTCAGGCTTTCGCTGACGGCGGCGGTCGGTGACAGATGCACCGGGCTGCGCTCATCACCGAACAGCAGATGCAGGACTTCCTGATAATCCACATTCAGACGCAGAGGGTTATCCTCAATCGGGCGCAATTGTTTGTCGCGCAGGTTATCCTGGGTTTTCTGTAATGCGAGAAGGCCTTCAATGGCAGCTTTGAGTGTCCGGCCGACTTCGGTCAGAAAATCATTGGCCTGGCGGGAGTTGTGCATCGGCAGATGGGCTTCCAGCCCGTGCATCAGCGGGTTTACCGCAATATGATCCGCATCAGTGACCGGCAGCAGTTCATCCGTGCGATCGGTGGCGGACAGCTTCGGCAGATCCATATATTCCTGCACGATGGTGTTCCCTCTGTTATCGGAGAGCGGCATGGCGGCAGACGAGGTCGGGTGGCGATCGGCCAGCAGGCCGGGAATGCGATTTTCTGTTTGTGAACCACCGGTGGTCAGGCTTTCATTTTCCAGTGCCTGTAACGGGTCACGGGTGTGTGAGCCACGGACAGTTGGTGCCGTGTCATCCCCCTGAAGCGGGGGGATGTCCGGTGTGGTGCGGGTATCCATCAGGTTATCCAGAGGATTACTGCCTGCGGACACAATATCCTGTGGTGCCACGGCCATCGGGTCGCGGTAAGATTCATTGGTCATGGCAAGATGGGTTTTAAACTGCAGTTCCCCGATCTCAATGATATCCCCCTGTGACAGGCGGACAGCACCGGCGTGGCGGGGGATCGCGGTCTGATTGAGGCGGACCGGTTCGGTCAGGGTTTTCAGGCAGAATGACTGATCCTGCCAGACAATACGGCACTGGATCCCGGCGACTTTGCTGAGGCTGTCCTGGAGTGACCAGGTGCAGTCGGCGTTACTGCCGATGGTGCCGCCCTGTGAGGAAAACTGAGCAGCAGCAGCCCGGCCGCTTTCCAGCCGGTTACTGTTCACTAAATGAAAATTAAGTTGTGGTTTATCCATTATGTTATTCCAATACTGAAATCGTCACAAAAGGCTTCAGCTCCGGTTGCCCGAGGAAACTCCGCCAGCCCAGTTGGTTGTTATCTGTTTCGCCGAGAACCATCCCGCCGACCTGTTTTTCCGCCATCCGCAGCCGTAAATCCCAGGCCAGTTGCTCGTGCATGATGTAAGACACAAAAGCCACCAGCGGCAGATAATCCGGGCCGTTCGGTAAAAAACGCATGTAACGGGTCAGTGACAGCTCACTGAGTTCGATTGTGCATTTGCCGTTACAGTCTTCAATGCGTGCACCCAGGCTGAAATTCTCACCCAGCAGGGAGCGAGGTTGCGCGGTGCGGCTTGCGCTGCACAGGATTTCCCCCAGCCGGTTCTGTTGATCGTCCGCAATCGGTACACGGCGGCTTTCCCAGCCGGACAGGTTCACATTGTCCAGATCAAAACAGTGGGAAATCAGGCTGCACACCACATCCGGTGAGCGTCCCGGGCTGGCCAGTAATCCGGCATAGGCCAGCATTTTGTTGTGATTGATCCGGATCCGGCTGCGGTTATTTTCGCTGCCCAGTCCGAGCAGCGTGAACATATAGCGTGAAAACGGGTCGCGCCCGTCCGGCTCAAACGATATGTAATAGCGGTATTTCCGCCAGATCCTGTGCAACAGCACGACAAAACGGTGATTAAACAGATTGAGAAAATCTGTAACGCTTTCGGTCTGCTGGGCTTCTTCCCACGCCAGACTGTCGAGGTAATATCCCGGCAGCGGGGACTGACTGCCGTGCAGGCCCAAAAACGTCACTTTGACGTCATAAGTGCCGTCCTCACGGCGGGTTACCCCGGTCACATCCCGTGTCGGAAAGGCGATTCCGGCACTTGCCGAGAAACGGATACTCTCCTGTGCGGACTTTCCGGCCGCTGTCACAGATTTGATCAGTAACTCTGCCAGCTGATAAAAGTCATACTCCGTCAGGACGGCGGTGCCGTCGCTGACGGGGGATGTCAGCGCAGAACGGTGTGATTGATTTTCGCCGGCCATAAATACACTTCCCGGTTATCCATATTGATCACTTCCAGCTCATGAAACGTATTCACACTGGTATAGAGCCTGAAAAAATGAGCAATAACGGAACAGAACAAATAGAGTCCACCCTCGGATGAGAACGCACTCTGATAAACAGATAAGGTGGATTTCAGCCCGCGCACCGGTAATCCCCGGTACAGATATTCGACAGGCTGTGTGGTCATACTCACCAGAGCATCAAGGCACTTTTGCGCCTGACGGGCGGTTTGCTGATGGAAAACAGACGTCAGATCATAAAGTTGCAACAATTCCCTCAGTGCGTCCAGACTTAACAGTGACTGATAATTCAGTGACAGATTGGTCAGCACCGACCAGTGCAGGGAATGATCCAGCAACGGCAGCAGCGTTTGCGTTGGTTTCATGATATTGCTGACCGCTGCAATATCCGGCAGCGGCACAGGACAGCGGGTAACGGAGCCGGTCCGCAGATAACCGGCCACATCCCGGTTGGTGCAGAGCAGGGAAACGGAAATTGTTTCATCACAGCCGGTCAGTGCCGGTTCATTACTGCGGACGAAGGAAATCCGGTGGCGGAATCCGCCGTCATCCGGTGACGGCAGTGTGCGCAGCCGGTAATACTGCTCTTCATCACCTTTATTGACCGGATCCTGATGATGAAAACTTTCAAACTGTGTGTAATGTGTCATTTTTACCGGCGAACTGCCGCAGCGGCGCAGTCCGTCCACACTGGTGACAGAAAAAACGTCGTAACTGCCGGGATGGGCAAAGCCCGGACTCAGCGGGTACTCACTGTTTCTGCCGTCCAGTTCAATGGCTTCACTTTCCATCGGAAACAGGTTCGCCGCCGGAACACAGTTAATCCGGATGCTGTCATTGCTAATATCCGCCGCCGGCGGCAGCGGGCGGGAAAAGTGAATGGTCAGGGAAAAGCGATCGCCGGACATCACGGCCGGAATATCATCGAGTCCCTCAATATTCAGAAACAGAAAAGCGCACGGAAAACTGAAGTATTCCTGTAACAGGCGATGCCCTTCATAACTGTTTTTAGGGTAGGGCAGCAGGGCATCCTCACGGCTGAATCCGGCCGGTGACACGGCAATGTTTTCCGGCTGCCAGGTGTGTTTTTCTGTTGTCAGTGTCGCCCCGGACACCGCGTGATTCAGCAGAAAATAGAGTTCATGCGAGGTATAAACATCCCCGCCGAGATAAAACTGTAACTCCGGCAGACCTGATTCTGATAACCGGACTGACTGCGGCAGTGAAAACGAAATTGTCACGGACTGCCTGTCAGCGGTCACTGAGGAAATGGTAAACGGCATAACCCGAAGATCGCGGCTCTGCGTGAAATGGCAGGTCATCTGATGCAGAACATCTTCCTCCGCATCACTCTCATCCAGCGTGATTTGCTGACTCTCAAACAGTGTTCCCGCCGGTACAGAAACGGGCAGGAGCAGGGCAGGCGACGGCGTGAACTGCATTACCGTCATTGACGGAAACGGCCGGGCATAGCTGGGCCATAACATAGTGACCAGGCTGTTGGTCAGCTCCGGGAACTGACGTTCAATTTGACTGCGCAGAGAGGCGGACAGATAAGCGAAACCTTCCAGCAGCCGCAATACATCCGGGTCAGTGCTCTTTTCCGCCAGAAAATTAACCAGATGCGGCTTGTGGCGTGCAACGGTATCTTCCAGCAGTTGCAGATATTTAAGTTCATCAGAAAAACGGGGATTACGGGGCATACTGTCAGGCCTGCTTCAATCTGTAGTGCCGGTGACTGTCCATCTGCATATTAAACTCAATTAACTGAGACTGATTTTCCAGCAACACCAGTGCGGTGATACGGAACTCCAGAAGGAGCGGGTTATGCTCATCAATCACACTTTCCACCGCGACATCACTGATCCGCGGTTCATAGTGCAGAATGCAGTCCCGGATGGCAGTTTCCAGGCTTGCACGGAAATCCACTGCTGTCGAGGTGGCATCATTAAGATCCGTCACGCCCAGCTCACGGCTGCTCTGACAGGTTTCCGGCCGGGTATTCAGCACCAGTGTCAGGTGTGATTTGACCGAATTAATCAGTGCAGCCGTGCGGGACTGACGGGAAGCACCGACGAGCTTCCCTCTTATCCGTTCAAAAAGGCGTACGGGTTGTGAAGAGTGACGATGATAATACGCCCCCATTCCGGTTATTCCTTATCGAGCCGGCCAACCAGTGACAGTTCGAAACTGGCCCCCATATATTTGAAGTGCGGACGCACCTGGATAGCTACCTGATACCAGCCCGGATCTCCCTCGACATCCAGTACCTGAATCTGTGCGGAACGCAGAGGACGCTTGCTGCGGACATCTGACGGCGGGTTTTCCTGATCGGCGATATACTGCTTCAGCCAGATATTCAGTTCACGCTCCAGATCCTGACGTTCTTTCCATGCACCGATCTGCTCGCGCTGTAACACTTTGATGTAATGTGCCAGGCGGTTGATAATGAACATGTACGGTAGTTGAGTACCCAGTTTATAGTTGGTTTCCGCCATTTTGCCTTCACGGGTGTTCGGGTAATGCTTTGGTTTCTGCACAGAGTTGGCGGAGAAGAATGCTGCATTATCACTGCCTTTGCGCATAGTCAGGGTAATAAAGCCTTCCTCTGCCAGCTCAAATTCACGGCGGTCAGTGATAAGAATTTCTGTCGGGATTTTGGTCTGCAGTTCGCCCATTGCCTCAAAGCAATGGACAGGGAGATCGCTGACGGAACCGCCGCTCTGAGGCCCGATGATATTCGGGCACCAGCGGTATTTGGCGAAACTGTTATTGATACCGGCAGCCAGCAGAAATGCAGTGTTACCCCACAGATAGTGGTCATGGTTTTGTTTGACACTTTCACGATAGTTGAAAGTTTTAATCGGGTTTTCAACCATATCGTAAGGAAGGCGCAGCAGGAAACGCGGGGCGGTCAGGCCGAGGTAACGGGAATCTTCCGCTTCACGCAGTGAACGCCATTTTGTGTGTGCAGGGCCTTCAAAAACGGATTTCAGATCTTTGATAGCCGGTAATTCGGTATAGCTGTTCACACCAAAAAATTCAGGAGAAACAGATGACAGGAAAGGAGCATGTGCCATCGCACCGACAGCACTGACGTACTGAAGTAGTTTCATATCCGGGGTGGTGTTGCTGAAAGCATAGTTCCCGACAACAGCGGCAACCGGCTCACCACCGAACTGGCCATAACCGGCAGAGTAGACATGCCTGTAGAAACCGGACTGGACTATTTCAGGTGAAAACTCAAAATCTTCCAGCAGCTCGGATTTGGTGGCATGAATAATATTAATCTTTATATTTTCACGGAAATCAGTGCGATCCACGAGTAACTTCAGGGAACGCCAGGAGGATTCCACTTCCTGAAACCGGTCGTTATGCAGAATTTCATCCATCTGCGCGCTGAGTTTTTTATCCAGCTCAACCAGCATCTTATCTATCAATAACTTATTGATAGGTTCTTCTTTGGAATCACTGGCCAGAATATTACTGATAAATGCGGCAACACCCTGTTTTGCAATATCATAGGCTTCGGTTTCCGGTGTCATCCGGGACTGTGACATAATTTCATCAAGCAGTGATGTACCGGCAGGGATCTGGCCTGCTTCCTGTTTTATACTTTCTGTTGCTGTAGACATAGCACGATTCCCATCAATTATTTATTGCTGACGATATCCAGTTCTTTTAACAGTTGTTCACGGGTGGATTCATTATCCAGCAGTGCCTGAAGTTGTTTACGGAATGCGGGAATATTTCCCAGGGGACCTTTCAGTGCGACCAATGCTTCCCGCAATTCAAGTAGCTTATTTAATTCAGGAACATTTTTCGCAATATTGTCAGGGGAGAAGTCACGAAGAGACTTAATATCAAGATTGACAGGAATTTCTGAATTACTTTCTTCTTCAAGATGGTTCTTAACAGCAAATGTCAGGTTGATACCTGAGTTTTCCATTACTGAGTTAAAGTTATTTTGATCAATCGAAACAGTTTTTCGTTCTTCAATCGGTGTATCTTCTTCCTTATTTTTGAAATCACCAATAACCAGAAGATGATGTGGTAATTCAATTTCTGCCTGGCTTCCGCCATCATGTGGTGTATATTTAATATTAATGCGCTCTTTCGGCGCAACGCTGCCAAGACTATTTTTACTCATTGATTACCCTTATGAATTTTAGTGAGGGAGTTAATTACCCTGTATAGATACATAAGACGGGTGATTGCCGGAACCGGGTAAAACCACCAAGTGAATACACGTCTGCCATGTAATTCATTGTATTCAGTGTCAATTAAAATATTTAACTTAAGATAAATCAAAAATTACATTAATGCAAAAGTTATCGTCTGTGGGGGGGCAATGTCAATACAGTAAAATTATTTTACTAATTATGCGGGTGTGTTAGTCAACAGATAGATAAATGTTAAAATAATTTTTGTTTGAATTAGTGAGGTGTCTTATTGATTACTAGTATAAATGGTAATTAATCCCGGGAAGATTGAAATAAAAGTAAGATAGGGGGAAAACAAGTCATAGTAGTAATTATGCGGGAATTATACTGAAAGTATAAATTTAATCCATGATATATTCTTTTACATCCATTAGTAAAAAAATAAATAATTCTGTGCTGGTTTTTGAATGTGTCAACAAGAATCACAGATATCCGGTTACATATATTACACAAATGTATTTTTTAATAAACAGTAACATCTTTGATAACTAAAAGTATTATTCAGATGAATATCATAGATGCCAAATATAAGTATTACACTTTAGATAAGTAAAAAATTTATGTTCTCATCTATGGTCGATATTTTATTTTGTCTATTAAAGAATAACAGTGCTATAAAATCGGTATATTATCATTTTATATATAGTGTAATTTGTATAAATGTAATTTTTTCAATATATATCATTGAATTACTGTAAATAATATTTTGTTACTTATTTTATTTTTCTGATCATAAGATGAAAAGTCTGTAACGCATTGTTTTATTGAATTTTTATCTGTTTTTACTATTTTTTTGTTAAATTTCAGATCGTTTGTTTGTGGTTCTTGATTTCGATAACCTATCAAAATAAGAATTAAAGTAGATTAATATCCTGTTTTTTCATCTTTTTTAACTTAAGATGATTATCCCGGGAGATGCAGAAGGCAATTTGACCACCGGAAGGCTTTACATCAATATTAGTTAAATTTATGCTTTCTGCATTATCACCATGCGCACTGGCTGATGACGAAGTCACTCGTCCGGTAACGAATTGTTACCTGTTTATAAATAAGGAATTTTACCATGCCAACTCCATGCTATATCTCTATCGAAGGCAAAACCCAGGGCAATATCACTGCCGGTGCGTTTACCGCTGAATCTGTCGGTAACATCTATGTGCAGGGTCATGAAGATGAGATGCTGGTACAGGAATTTGAACATATTGTCACTGTTCCGACCGACCCGCAGTCCGGCCAGCCATCCGGTCAGCGTGCGCACCGCCCGTTTAAATTCACTGTCGCGCTGAACAAAGCGGTTCCGCTGCTGTACAACGCCCTGGCTGCCGGTGAAATGCTGCCGAAAGTGCAGCTGAAATGGTACCGCACTTCCGTTGAGGGTAAGCAGGAGCATTTCTTCACCACCTCACTGGAAGATGCAACTATCGTCAATATCGACTGCAAAATGCCGCATTGTCAGGATCCGCAAAAAACGGATTACACCCAGCTGATCGAAGTGTCACTTTCTTACCGCAAAATCGACTGGGAACACACCGTTGCAGGCACCTCCGGTGCTGATGACTGGCGTGCACCAATCGAAGCGTAATGAATACAGTCCGGCCGGTATCAGTCCGGGCTGCTTTTATTTTCTCTGCGGGCATTGGCGTCACCGCTGTCCGTGACAGTTACTGTACGGGGGCGTTGTGATACCTTCCATTTCTGATTTGCTGCCGGGGCGTTCCGGGCTGGTCTTTACCTGCAAAATCGGACGATTGCCGGAAAATACTTTTCAGGTCACTGAGTTTACGCTTAATGAGGAAATATCCTCATTATTCACCTTATCCGTTTCCGCCGTCAGTCTGCTGCCGTCAGTCAGTTTCAGAGAATGTCTCGGCTCTGCGGCTTCACTGACCGTGACCCGTAACGGCACCCGCATCCGTACCGTACAGGGGCTGCTGGCCTCCGCCGAACAAGGTAATACTGACGGCAACAAAACCTGGTATCACTTTCTGATCCGCCCGGAAATGTGGATCATGACGCTGAATCAGGACAGCCGTATTTTCCGGCAACAATCCGTTCCGGAGATTCTGGCTATTCTGCTGAAAGAAGCCCATGTTAAGAATGACCTGAAGTTTTATCAGAATGAGCTGCATCAAAAGCGGGATTACATCACCCAGAAACGGGAATCTGCTTATGAATTCTGGTGCCGTCTGGCCTTTGAGGAAGGGATTAATTTCTGGTTCGAGGAAGGCCCGAAACTGTTTTACAGTGACAACCATCTCGGCATGACTGCCGGTATTCACCTGACCTACAATCCGCAGGCCGATACGGATATTACGGACAGTACCGCCTCATCCTGGCGTTATACCGAACAATTGTGCGGCGACATTCAGATCCACAAAGATTACAACCCGCAGAATCCGTCTTACCCGCTGCAACATCAGGTAACCGGTGAGGTGCATCAGCAGCACACTACCTTTGAAAGTTACGGACGTTTTCAGCAGGATGCGCCGGGCAAATCCTTCACGCAGCTGCGTTATGAACAATCCCAGAACCCGCGCCAGATCGGGGCGGCGGGCACCAACTGTTTTGCCCTGAGACCCGGCAAGATTTTCTCCCTGAAAAATCATCCCTCCGCCGATATGAATACGGCCTGGCAGGTGATCAGCGTCAGTCATCACGGTGTGCAGCCGCTGGCAGACAACAGCGGCGGTGAAGGAACCACATTCAGTAACACCGTGCAGTTTATCCCCGGTACACAGGAATGGCGTCCGCCGTTCCGCTATAAACCCACGGCAGACGGTGACGAGCTGGCGACAGTAGTCGGGCCGGAAGGTGAGGAAATTTACACCAATGAACAAGGCGCGGTGAAAGTCTGTTTTCACTGGGATCGATACGGTAGACCCGATCACAGTGCCTCCTGCTGGCTGCGGGTAGCACACGGCTGGAACGGTGACGGCTTTGGTTTTATGTCGATCCCCCGCATCGGGCAGGAAGTTATCGTTTCATACCTTAACGGTGATATTGACCGGCCGGTTATCACCGGCTGTACCTATAACGGACGTAACCGCCCGCCGCTCAGTCTGCCGGAAGAGAAAACCCGCACCACATTTCGTACAAAAACCCATAAAGGGGAGGGCTTTAACGAGCTGCGTTTTGAGGATCTCGCCGGAAAAGAAGAAGTCTATATTCATGCACAGAAGGACATGAATACCCGGGTTCTGCATGACCGGCTTACCGAAGTGGATAATGATCATGAGGAACGTATCGGGCAGCACCAGAAAGTGTCTGTAACGCAGGATCAGACATCAGAGATTGGTCATAACCGGACGGTATCCGTCAAAAAAGACGATGAGCTGACCATCGGCGGTCAGTCGTCACTGTATGTCGCCGGTAATGTCACACAGACAACGGACGGTCAGCTGGCACAGAAAATCGGCAAGAGTCTGTATACCGAGATTGCGGATAATCATGAACTTCATCTCGGAAAAAATTTCCTGATCCGTTCGTCCGGCGGGGAAATCATCATCGGCAATACCGGCGGGCAGATTGTGATCGACCCGATGGGAAATATCCGTATCGAAGGACTGTCTGTCTCTGTCTCTGACCACGCCGCCGGTATTAAAACAGCACCCGCCCTGTTTGAATATTCCGGCCGCTTCCGGCTGACAACGGAAGGAACGGAGGCGCCACTGGTTAACCAGCCTTACCGGATCACCACAGCCAGCGGTCAGGCAGTCAGAGGTGTGACGGATGCCAACGGCTTTACCATGACGCTTCAGACGAAGCAGGCGGAATCGCTGACGCTGACAGTCCCGGAAGAAAGCCAGCCGAAAACCCGTAAATTATACCGGATGTTTGATAACAGCCCGGAAGAATATGTGATGGAGTTTAAGGACGATAATGAATGAAACCGATGAAAGAGGTGTGTCCCGGCAGTACTACCATCACCTGCCGGGTTGAAGGTGCGCAGCTGCCGTCTCCTGAAAATGAGTGCTATCTGAAGGAAAAGGCCGGGTTTGCTGTTTATTTTCCGCGTGCGTCATACCTCAAAGACGGGGCAAAACGTTCTCTGAAACAACTGGTGATGAGCGGGCTTATCCGGGCGGAGGAATCACTGGCTGATTGGTTGTGGTTCTATAAGGCAGAAGTAGTCTTTGCGATACGGGGAAAAAAGAAAATACCACTCCCTATGATGTCTACCAGCGCGGAGAAACGTGAAAAATATGGGGATGACATACCACATTCGGAAAATCCGTTTGCCCGTCCGACAGCAGAACAGTGGATAACAAAAAATGTGAAGCGGATACGCAGACCGGACATCATTCTTGTTAATGAAGAGACAAACCGCTGGCCGGGTCGCGGGGAAAATTGGGACGGTAAAGCATGCACGGATAATCTGCTACGGCTGATTGAAGTGAAATTCCCGGGGGATTTTCTTAAAAAAAGACAAGAGTCTGATTATAAACTGATATCTACGCCTGCTCGATTTTCTGTTTTCCATGTCGAAGAAAACCGCCGCTCCCGCCGTAAAGAGCGGGAAAAAGCCTGGGAAGCACAGGAGCGCCTGCTGGCTGAATACAGGAGAAAAACCGGACATAAACCGGTGTTTTCACAGGAGGCTCTGGAAAATCTGGTGTTAGTGGATTTCCCGCTGGTCAGTGAAAATCTCTGGCGTATTAAACCGGCGGCGAGTCTGTGGTGGGCGCTGAATGTGGATGTGCCGGCTTTTGGTCAGGCTGTGCTGGCAGATTCCCGGCCGGTATCAGGCTGGCAGATGTTTACTGACGGCATACAGGAAGCCGGAGAATACCTTGTTCATGAAGCGGGCGGCTATATTGTCTCCGGTTATGAGTATACCCGTGATACTGCCGCAGAAGCCTGGGTAGTGTCCTGTGATTACATCGGAAGCGGGCTGGATTTTCTGAGTACGGAGCTGGCGGCTCAGTTTTCTGCTGCCGGTATCTGGTTTCGTGAAACCGGAAAATGGGTGGTCAGGGAAGTGATAGAACCCGGAACCGGGGTTCTGCTGTATGCCGTTTACTGGCTCAGTGATGTTACCGGAGAAATGATTCAGCTGAGTAAGGATTATCTGCGCTCAGCATGGCAGGAAATCAGTTATTACACGGATCTGACTATTGATGTCCTGCAAAATGTAAAATGGTCCCAGATTATGACTGATCTCGGCAACGGCATGGTACAGATTGCACTCTGGGTTGAAGACCATGTGTTTGAAATTGTGGCCAGTGTTGCGGTGGCGGCAGCGATTGTTGTGCTGGTTGCTCTGATACCGGCTACAGGCGGAGCCAGTGGTGCCGGAGCAGTCGGCCTGAGTGAGGCATTAGCGGCCTTTTTGGTCGGCGGTACGCTGACGTTATCTACCCAGTAAATCACAGGAGGAACAATGACTGAACAGGAAGCTGAACTGAATGCTATCCGGGAAATCACCGGATTTTTGCTGATTGATGATAAAAAACGGTATTTAACCCGCCTCGGGCTGGTGATGACGTTTTTCTTTAAAAACGGTTATACCCCGGAGAAAAAAGCTGCCATTCTGCGCTGTTACCGCCGGTTCCGTGAGCTGTACGCCGGAAAACTTAAGTTTCATTCCCATGAATTTGACGGTTTAAAAAAATATTCTGAAGAAAATATCGCCAAAATTGAGAAAAAAATTGAGGAATCAGGAGGGGATGATCCTGTAGGCTGGCATATCAGTGATGCAAAAAATAAGGACGAAGCCCCGGAATATCTTATGGACTGTCTGAATTCTGATGAATCTGACGGTGCTTGGGGAACTGCGTATCTGTGTCTGTATCTGCCGTGGAACATCCTGTTTTCAGCAGAAGGTAAACAGGAATTTCAGGAGTGGCTACAGTTTTTATGTCAGGAGCTGGAACCGGATCATGGTGATTGCGGTTATACACTGGTTATGCCACGTGACTATTATCTGTTTATGCCGCAGGAATACGAACTGGCACAACGTTATCCGGCGATGGTGGTGAATTCCACCGTTCATATGGCTGTAACGGAATACGAAAATTCTATCCGCAGCGTGCAGTGGCTGACGTTCCTGGCTGACCGTTATATTGAGCGCCTCGGTGGTGAGACTCATGTCCGTAAAATATTATCTGCTGACCCGGAGATTACCCTGAGCCGTTACCCCGGCGGGCTGATGATTCAGGCCGGTGACTATCCGGATCTTACCCCCGGCACTCCACCAGAAAGTTATTACCGGATTAATGAACTTATCCGGCCCATCCGTTATGTCATCAAAAAAGATGATTCTTTACATTTTTGCGGAGAGGGGCATTTCACAGAAGAAACCAGCAGGCAGTGGTATGAGCGTTATGATCGCGGTCCGATGGTCGTATCTCCGTTGTATGCGGGTGAACCGGCCCGGGTTGACGGTTACTGGACGACCAAAGGCCGCGAGAATGTGGAAACCATTTTTCTTCAGGGCACACCGGCGATTGATATTGAGGGTAATCCGCCCGGCCGGACAGAATGGCGGCTTATCCGCGAAATTCCGCATGATGATGAACGGGATCTGACCCTGCTGGAGCAAAAACTCAATGGCCGGTAAATCGGTTATCTGTCTGGGCGATACGACTGACCACGGCGGCGTGGTTATCTCCGCCCCGGATAATTACAGCATCAACGGGCGCCCGGTGGCAACGGAGGGCGATTCGGTCTCCTGTCCGAAATGCAAAGGTGTCTTTCGGATTGCTTCCGGTTCTTCCCTCATGACCTTTCAGGGCAAAAAAATTGCCCTGGAGGGCATGAAAACCACGTGTGGCGCCACACTGATTGCATCGCAGTCATTAATGGCATCAGAGTAACGGTTTTTATCGTTCCGGCAGAATGGCATTATCCGTCAATCACAGGAGGAATCATGACTGAACAGGAAGCGGAACTGAATGCTATCCGGGAAATTACCGGATTTTTGCTGATTGATGATAAAAAACGGCACTTAACCCGCCTCGGGCTGGTGATGACGTTCTTCTTTAAAAACGGTTATCAGTAATCAGGTTTTGAGACAACTCGATAAAAACAACACGCCGTATTCAAAAAGAAAGCGGAATGACTTTATTTCAAAAATAGATCACAGCGATGCCTACCCGCCGAACGTGGCGCGTAATAATACCTTTATCCACCTGGAAAGCGTCCTCGGCGAGTTATTTAAACACCAGCACTGTAACGCGGTCAGCAAAACAGCACTGACCCGGTTTACGGAGAAAGCCCATGAATTTACAAAATAATGTACGTCTTACTGTGTTATTGCCCGCTATGGTCCTTACCGGCTGCGCTTACAGCACCACCTTATCCCCGCCTGCAGACAGCCGGAATATTCATTTTTCCGCCACCGTCCCTGCAGAACTGGAGTCCCTGCCGTTATCTGCGATGTACCGCTCTGAAAAGTGTACCCGTACCCGGACAAGCGGCAGCGGCAAATCCTATGAGGTTCCGGGGTTTAACAGTGCCAGATACCCGTTGTCTGTCACAGCAACCGGTGATGTCACCGCAGATATTCCGGTCAGTGGCGGCGGTTATTGTGACTGGCAGCTCAGCAATGTTAAGTTTGAAGTCAGGCTGAAAAATCCGCTAATGATTGATCCGGAAATCACAACAAACCATGGTTTTGAAACTGTGTTTATTACCGATAATAATGCCCCACAGGCGTTTAATGGCGGATATATCCATCATCAGGGGGATTTAAGGGGGTTTATGCTGCTATTTCCTTTGATTAGCGAGCTATTTCTTGGAAAACATGAAAAGATACTCTGGTTGATAGGTGAAAGCGATATGCTGACCTACCGCTTATCAGGTACTGATAATGTCCACCTGACCGTAAATTATGAAAGCGATATGCTCAGCCGCTGGACAGGGGTTAAAGAAAAAAAAGAGGGTAACTCGCCCATCATGACCTATCCGAACGGTGAAATAGATCCTGATCCGGAGATTTTCCCCGACTATAAAAAATTACTAAAAATCCGTGAAGAGCGTAAGAATCATGTTCAGCGTTAATCAGGCATCAGCCAAAGATAAATCGATGCGCGGATTTTTTATTCCGGTGTTACTGCTAACGATGGTTCTCCCCAGCTGTGCCTACAGCACCATCCTGGCCCCGCCGGCAGACAGCCGGAATATTCATTTTTCCGCCACCGTCCCTGCCGAACTGGAATCCCTGCCGTTATCCGCGATGTACCGCTCTGAAAAGTGCACCCGTACCCGGACAAGCGGCAGCGGCAAATCCTATGAGGTTCCGGGGTTTAACAGTGCCAGATACCCGTTGTCTGTCACAGCAACCGGTGATGTCACCGCAGATATTCCGGTCAGTGGCGGCGGATATTGTGACTGGCAGCTCAGCAATATTAAGTTTGAAGTCAGGCTGAAAAATCCTCAGGTAATTGACCCTGAGATCACAAAAAATCATGGTGTTAAGACAGTATTCATTACCGATAATAATGCCCCGCAGGCGTTTAATGGCGGATATATCCCTCATCAGGGGGACTTTAATGAGTCATTGTTATTATTTCCATTTATAAGTGAATATTTTCTTGGCGGACATAAAAAAACTATTGAGGTCATAGGTGAAAGCGATATGCTGACCTACCGCTTATCAGATACTGATAATATTCACCTGACTGTAAATTATGAAAGCGATATGTTTAGTTACTGGACTGATGTCAAAGAAAAAAAAGAAGGAAATAAAACAGTTATTATTTATCCGAATGGTGAAGAAGAACGAAAATCCAAAAGCTATCCGGACTATAAAAAACTACTGAAAATATATAATGAACGTAAAAATAATGTTAACCATTAATCCGGCGCCATCCGGAGAAAAATGTATAACTGCATTATCGGCTCCGGTACCGTGATTAACGATTAAATTATTTAATGAGGACAAACTGTGAAACTGAGTATTATCCCGACGTTATTATGTTCAGTATTACTGATTTCTGTTCCGGTTAAAGCAGCAGATTTTTCGACAAACAATACCGTATTAAAATACGCCATTGAATGTTACAGGGAAGATACTTATGAAATTACTGTGTCATAAAAATATATTACCTCTCTTACCTGTATTATTACTGTCGCAGGGATGCGCGCAGAATACCGCATTTTCCCCGCCGGTGAACGGGGAGCGTATCCGTTTTACCGCCACCGTACCCGCTGAACTGGAGGCATTACCGCTTCATACCATCTACCGTTCTGATATCTGCCGGGATGAGAGACAGAATTCCAACTGGGAAACGTATACCGTACCGGGGTATCACCGGGAGCGCTATCCGCTGGCCATGCTCACGCAGGGTAAGACGGAAGCCGATATTCCCGAATCCGGGGGCGGTGAGTGCAACTGGAAACTCAGTAATATTGTTTTTGAAGTCAGACTCAGGGACCCGACCCAAATAGATCCGTTAATTTCGAAAAATTTTGGTGCGGAAGCCACATTTGTACTGGACAATAATGCACCAGCCATATTTGATGGTGGTTACGAAAAGAAAATAGGGGATATGAATGAAAAATTGATATTCTTTCCTTTGATTAGTGAGAGTTTTATTGGTGGTCACGATAAGTCATTTAGGCTAATTAAAAAATATGAAACCCTAACCTATAAAGTCAAAAATACTAAAAACATCAATCTGACCATAGACTATAAATCGGATATGAAAAGTTTTCGGAAAGGCGTTAAAAAGAAAGAAGAAGGAGCAAAGCCGACAATGACTTACCCAGATGGAAATATTGTTTATGGTGAAGATAAGCCTCAATACAAAAAGCTGATCGAGATATCAGAATCAATGTCCTCTAAATACCCCTGATTTGCTACTGTTTTTCTGAACGGAAAAATAATATTAATCGCTATTCCGGCATCTGCTCTGCCGGAGAAAAATTCGTGACTATATTATCTGTTCCGGTTAAAGCCGCAGATTTTTCGACAAACCATCCGAATTCAAGTGCGGCGCTGTTCAGCTCTGCGGTTATCAGCGGAATTATACTTCTGCCGTTGCTGATTCCGGCGCAGATATGTGCGCTGACCTGCCGGGGTAACAAATGTGTGACTACGTCGGCAGGGTTAGCAGAGCAGTATCCGTGAGCCCATCCCCACTGCATAACAGCGTGAATACGCTGTTTGATTCTGGAGGCTGTTTCAGCCCTGGACAGCCAGACCGGGGACAGAGCGGAGGCGATATCGGCGGGCATAACTGTATCTATCACTGATTTGCCGATGACAGGGAAGATATATTGCTCAAGTGTGGTTATCCACTGAGTAGAAAAAGTCCGGTAACTCCGCCGTGAGGTAATGGCTTGTCACCGGGTTGTATGTGTTTCGCTTTAGCGTTTGTTAATAAGGCCATAATGATGAATTCCTGAAAATCGGGTGTGCCTTTTGGTATGCCATCAACAGTTGGAACAGAAAGGATTTGATTATAGTAAATTGGAATGTGGATCAATATTATCTATTGATAAATATTGGTATATTATATTTAATCAGACGTAATTAAACGTATAATAAGCGGACTCCTTCTCCGCCATAATTCAACGCCATACTACTGATTAGCATGGCGTTTTTTATTTTATGGTTTCGTTGGTATGTCATTCCGTTTTGCCGGTGGCTGATGTATATCAACCGGCTGTACCACCAGCTGTTTAACATTGTGTGGTAATAAAAGAGCGGCCGGAAGAACACCCCGGAATGTCCGGGCAGTATGCAGAATGTAACCCCCCTGTTCAGGGATTTGTCCCACGGAAAGAAAATAGGCCGGTAACGGGCAGGCGCAGGTATGAACCACGCAGTTCCGCAACAGCCTGAAGAAATGCACAAAGTACCGCGTAAATAAAAAACGACACATTGCCGAATGTGGCACTGAACCCCAAAACAGCGAAAAGGGAAATAATACCCGCCCCGCGCAGCAGGAAAAGTAGTGATCATTGCAAAGGAAGAACCGGAAAGGAAACAACCGGCAAATAAGCGACGGCAGTTTTGGGAAGGGTGATTTTCATCAGTATATTCCGGTTCAAAAAGTTGATCCTGTCACTGAAGAACATTTATACCACACACCTGACAGATACCGGAACTTAACAGTATACCTGCTGTTATTTCCGGCAGCCGGTTCCGATAGGTTATAACACAATTCAGTATATCATCATGAAACAATAATCTGTTTTTGGTAAAGCAAGAATAACAGCATATATTATCCGGCGATAAAATGTACCATGATGAATATTGACCAACAAACTGCTAATCTGGTTGTTGTGTTATTACTGCTATGCAAGTGAGGATATAATGAAAAAATTAATCATTGTTGGTGCAATTGTTGCTGCTATGACCAGTACCTTCGCTATGGCTGCCGATAGTCCCGGCCCGAAACATGATGTTACGCAAAAACCTGTCTCACAATGGACTTGTGAAGATTTTCTCTCTGTTGATGAAAATTTCTACCCGACGGCTGTTGGTATAGCCGGAATTATCACAAGTAAAAATAAGGTTGAAGATTCCACTATCGATGTACAGGGAATTATGACCGCAACTCCGGCAATTATTGAATCATGCAAAAAAGATCCAAAATCCTCTTTTTTACAAAGAGTGGAAGAATTTGGTAAAGCATACTCACAAATATCCGGCTGATAACCCGGCAGCTCCGGTACTCTGAGGGGGCGTTTGTCCCCCTCAATCTTCCGGTTCATTCTGAGAAAGGTAATGATTTCCTCTTTTATTTTTTTGTTGTTGCGTTCGGTGTCATTGTTCGTATTTACGGTATTCACTGAAACTTTCCGCGACAAATTCTATCATTTTCGCTGTTAATATACTGACTCTCTTTCAGTAAATTCGCCATATCCCCGCCGTGACCATCGGGTATTTTACCGATGTCCTTTATTTTGACGCCTACCTGCTGTAATACCTGAATCCGGGTAAGGCATTCGATACTGTCAGTCCGGTCTTCCCTGCAATTTCAACAACCTGAAGTAATATATTTCCCTCCTGTAATGCTGCTCAGGCTACGGCCTTATGTAACGTAAGAGTCAATACGCGGTTTTTATTTTATTACGTCTGTTTTGCCGATAGCTGCACGTACAGCATTGTACCGGTTCCGTATAATAATGAGATTCAAATAAAAACAGCAGGAGTCACTTTTGGTTACCGGACCTTTTATTAATGCCGCCGCAGTTCTGATAGGCGGAGTTGCCGGGGCAGGGTTAAGCCACCGGCTGCCGGAACGTATCCGGTCATCCATGCCTTCCGTATTCGGGCTGGCCTCACTTGCGATTGGGGTTTTACTGATTATAAAATGTACCAATATGCCGGTCATGGTGTTGTCGGTGCTGCTCGGGGCGGTTATTGGTGAACTATGCTGCCTGGAAGATAAAATTAATGCAGTTGCCGGTAAAATTAAAACATGGCTTCCGGCACGGGGTGGTGCACAGGAAAGTTTTATTGAAAACTATGTGGTGCTTATTTTTCTGTTCTGTGTCAGCGGCACCGGGATTTTCGGGGCAATGCATGAAGGAATGACCGGTGATCCGACGGTTTTGCTGACCAAGGCGTTTATGGATTTTTTCACCGCGATGATATTTTCCTGTTCACTGGGCATTGCTGTGTCGGTGATTGCGGTTCCGATGCTGATTATTCAGCTGGCACTGGCGGGCAGCGGCGCTTTATTAATGCCGTTTACCACACCGGCGATGATGGCGGATTTTACCGCCGCGGGCGGGGTATTGTTAATTGCGACCGGGCTTAGGATTTGCGGCATTAAAATGTTTGCGGTGATTAATCTGCTTCCGGCGCTGGTATTGGTGATGCCGTTATCGCTGCTCTGGTCATATTTCTGAGTTATCTGGTAAATCATACGGATAGAAGTAACAGGGAACGGCCGGCTGTCATGCGGGGTTATTTTTGGTTATTGACCCCGCAAAATGACACCTGATTGACCAAAATATCTGAAATCACAGGGTTATAATCCGGAAAACCGATTCAGTTACTTGCCGTATTCATTCCATGGACGTCATCAGTATTATCATTTCAGCGGGTAAATCCTCCGTTGATGTCGTACTTTACACTTTATTACCGATTATGGTCGTGATGCTGATCATAATGAAATATCTATCTGTCAGAGGCATACTGGATGTGATTGTCCGCTGGCTGGCGCCATGGCTTAAACCCTTCGGCTTAACCGGGATGAGTGCATTTTTGCCGCACCGCTGGCGACACGCGCGATTATGGATAAGCGGGGTGTATCTGATCGCCATATGGCTGCAACACCGGCGATGTGTTTTGCCATGGGGCAGGGGAATGTGTTCTATCCGCTTATTCCGTTATGTGATCCCGGCGGCACTGATCGGTATTCTCATCCGCACGGTTTTGCATATAGTATTATTTTAAGCCGGAGGAGATAAGTGATGGATATTCGTGAGGATGAAACCAGTTTTTATATTCTTTCTGAGGACGGCAAAAACCGGATAGCGGAAATCACCTTTGTGTATACAGGGGATAATCTGGCGATTATTGACCATACCATGGTGGATGACAGCCTGCGCGGGCAGAAAGTCGGTAATAAGCTGGTTGCGGCGGTGGTTGAAAAAATGCGCCGTGAAAACCGGATAATTATTCCGCTCTGTCCGTTTGCCAAAAGTGTGTTTGATAAAACCAGAGAGTATGACGACATCCGGCATGCCGGGTGATACACGATTCCGGAGGGGAAGCCGTTTTTCCCCTCACGGTACAGGCAGACGTGTTACCATCCGCAGATATTGGTTTCTTCATCTATATCATAACCGCGGATAATATTAATCAGATCCTTGACGATTTGCGCCGCATTTTCCGCATCGGCTAACTCTGCGGCGGAACTCACGTCTTTATCCACGGAAACACCATTATTTTTATTGGTCATGGTGACTATCAGTGCCGCATCATTAATTTTTTCTTTGCCGTCTAATTCACTGACCAGCAAGGCGATTTCTTCCGCTGCAATCTCAGGAATATATAACTTTTTCGGATTGAGAAAGAGTTTTTCCGCGTTCAGGCTGTTACTTTCATTGATCAACTCTAATAAAAAGCCTTTGTTTTCGTCGTTCATGATTGTGTTACTCCTCGGTCAGGATCTCTGGGGCGACATAAAAATCAACATTAAACACAGTATCGTCAGTAACTGCTTCTATCCGGTGCCAGGTTTCCGGCGGAAAGACACCGAACTGTCCTGCTTCTATCACCAGGGTGTCTGTTGGTTCAGGGCTGGTTTCATCCGCATAGGAATAGTAAACAATCGTGCCCTGCATAACAGACAGTTTAGGATAAACGCCCTGACGGGTGCCTTTATCCAGATGCCTTTCCCGGATAGATTTCGGTGCAGTTTCTTTGGTCCAAAGCGGGGTGCTCCGGACATGAATGTAGTTTGTCGGAATAATGATACGATCCATCTGTGCTCTCCTGAAATTAAGCAGAGGATTAAGAATCAATCTTAAAATACTTTTCAGCATTTAAAAAGTATTTTAAATGCAACTTTTAAGGGAGAGCGCACAATTACCCGCTGACAACAGGGGAGAGGTCAGCGGGAAAGGATTCAGAGAAGGGAGATGTGATTAATCGTAAGTGATCGTAAAAGTGGCATCCGCGTCCGCGATGCCGGGCGTCGGGCGGTTTCCGGTGGCGACATAGTTAGCGTAAAATTGCGCCTGACCGTTGCCGTTAATATCCATGGCAATTTTCGGGCTTTTGGCTTCCGGCGGCAGCCGGTTTTTCTGACTGTCGAGGATTTCCACCGCCACAGAGCCTGCCGCACTTGCGCCTTCATTTATCGCCAGCAGTGAGCTGTCCTGTTTATCTTTCTTACCGCTGAATACAAAGGTGACAGCAGAAGAGGGCGGACAGTTTTGTAACTGAAAACTGAAGGGCATTGATTGTGTTTTATCACCGGCGGCACGGAAATTTTTCAGTGCCCAGCGTCCCAGTTCGACTTTCTTATTTGCCTGAGAGACTTCAACCCCGCAACTGTAAGCGACAATTTCACCGGACAATTCAATATTCACCCGGCCAAGTTCATAGGCGGCGGCTGAATGGATCAGCAGCCAGCCGGACAGCAGGGGAAACAGAGCCTGTTTTATTTTTTTCTTCATTACCGTGCCTGTTATTCATAGTCTACGCGTAAATAACCGCGGGATTGGAAAACACCTTCTTTCGGTTTATTGCCGGTCACACTGACAGGCCAGGCGGTAATTGCCGTGCGTGCCGATCCGGCGTCATCGAGCTGAAACGGAATAACACTGCCGATATTATTCGGGGTTAATGCATTACCGTTTTGATCACCGACGATAAAACCGACATCCGGGTTATCGGAGACAATCATATTACCGTTTACTTTTTCGGCTTCGATACGCAGTGTCAGATAGGCTTTCGCTTCTACGTTGGTACACTGGATCGCGATATTTTCGAGTTTTTTATTGACTGCGGCGGGTTTATTACCGGCACCGGCCTGGCTGAATAACTGCGAGCCGATTTTACCGAAGTTAATCACCACAATATCATTAACCCCGACTTTGCACTGTTGCGGCACATTAATAATTCCGCTGTAACTGATGGTATAAACCGGCGTGCTTAACGGGTCGGTATTTGCCGTGGTGACATACACGGTAAACAGGGTCTTTTTCGGGATCACAACCTGGTCAACAAAACGACGGGTGACTTTCAGGCGGAAGGTAAAATTACTGTCCATGATACCGAACGGTTTTCCCTTGGTAACATTCGGGTGTGTTCCCATCAGAACATAATTTTGCGGCGGATAAAAAGTACCGGCTGAGCTGTCAGTAATACTCATCGCCCCGAGCAGATAATCATTCAGCCGGAGGTATTTATAGGATCCTTCCGCTTCCGCCACAGGCATATTGGCGACATAGCTGCGCATTGTCCGGTTATTACCGGAGTGAACAGGACATATTCCCTCAACCCGTTCACTGAAGTTTTTGGTTAATACTTTTACCTGACCCACCTGATTATTGGCAGAGGTAAAACTGTCTGTCAGGTCGTAAAAGACCTCACTGGTTCCGCCCGCCGCATTACTGCATACCACAGCCAGCGCCGGAAGAGGTAAAAATGCCATTAATAACGGGATTGCGTATCTCTTTTTCATCATTAACTCTCTATTTACATTCAAGCGCGGTCCGGAGTAACGGCCCTTTGATTTCCTGACGGGTAAAATCATAATCCGCGGTGCACTGGTCTCCCGGCTGATTTCCCCACTGCACCAGTAACTTCCCGGTCAGCGGCAGGCCGGTTAAATACACACGCCCGTCATCATCAGCAATGCTGCTGATCTGAGAACCGGTTTCCTGCACCATACTGCCGAAGCGGATCGGCCTGCCGTTGTGTGTCAGCGAGAGCAGCGCCCGGATCCCGATGCTGGTATCAAACGTGGCACGGGCAACAGCCCCGCTGATCGGCACTACGTTCTGTACGTTATTTTTAATTTCCGTATTGTCATTAAACGAGTCCGGATTCAGGGCAATACGGTTGTTCCGGTAGGCCGAGGCATAAGGGATGATGGCGTAACCACGCCAGTCCGTTTTCACCCCGGTGTAGTTTTCCACCGCCACCCCGGCAGCCCCCGGCGCTTTGACCAGCACCGTGGTGTCATTGATTGACTGGCCGAATGTAAATCCGTTTTCATGCAGCAGTACCGCACCGGAGGCCCGGTAATTCAGCTGATTCTGATCCGGATCGTAGTTATAACTGATCCCGAAATCACCGTAAGTGCCCTGATAATCCAGACCGGCAGAGCCGTTATAGCCCTGCTGGCTGACATGCCCCTGGGATACGGAATAGCTCAGATTTCTGTCTTCCAGCAGTGTGCCGTTCACACCGGCACGGTAAGCTTCCCGGCCACCGGAGTTATTGGTGGCGGAGAAGGTGGCATACGCGTTATTAAAGGCATCATTACTGCGCGCGTTACGCGACGAGAATGACGAGAACGGCACGGACACATTCACCGACAGCATGTTATCGCGTTCTTTAATTTCCAGCGCTCTGGTGGTGCTCAGGGAAACCGAGTAATTTATCCCGTTCAGGCTGTTGGAATACCCGGCCTGATACCATTCATCCTTGCCGCTGCGGTTCCAGTAAGATTGCTGGTTACCGGATAAATAGAGCGAGCCGTACTGATCAAATGACTGCGAGATATTGACCTGGAAACGTCCTTTTTTGTTATAGAGCAGGTTGTGATAATTAATAATGATCGGCCTGCTGTTATCACCATCCTCGCCGTCCGGGGCAAATTCATATCCGGACATCTGCTTGTAAGCGACATCGTTTAAGGTATAGAAACCTTTGGTGGAATAGCGGTAGCCTAATAGCTGGAACGTGGTTCCGGTGGTGTTCAGGGATTTTGCATACAGGAAACGGAATGATTGCCCCTGGTGGTTTGAGCCGTCCGCCAGTTCACTGTTTGCATGGGTGACATCGAATGAGAATGCACCAAAACGGCCGATATTCTGGCCGACACCCACCAGTACTGATTTGTATTTATCCGCCAGCTGAGTCCCGGTATAAACGGAGATATCCCGTGTCAGACCGGCGAGAAGCGTTGCCTGAACAAACTTCGGTTTATCCTGGTTACTGTTACCGCTGCGGAATTCCCCGGCCAGAACGTCATACTTCACGCGGCCTTCACGCCGGAGCACCGGCAGTGTGGAATAGGGCACGATATACTGCTGCTGAGTGCCGTCTTTCTCCTCGACGGTGACCTGTAAGTCACCACTGGAGGTGGCCGGGTTTAAATCGTTGATCACAAACGGACCCGGCGGGACATAGACCTGATAAATCACATAGCCGTTCTGGCGGATAACCACCCTGGCATCGGTTTTTGCCATACCGCGGACGGTCGGGGCATAGCCCTGCTGGCTGTCCGGATACATATTATCGGCAGAAAACAGCCGCACACCACGGAACCCGGCAGAGTCAAATACGCTGCCGTCCGAGTTGCTGTCACCGATAACCAGCTGACTTTTCAGGGCAATAATCGGCCGCTGAACATAGTTCATCAGGCTGCGCCACTGACTGTTACTTGAGTTTTTACTTTTGTTGTAATTCCAGGCGCTTGACTGACGAAACTGCCATGCACCGAGGTTAAACCCTGAGTTCAGGTTAACGTAATAGCTGCTGGTATTGTCCGAGTTATTATTCCCGGAAGCGAAATAGTTCATAAACAGCGCCGGAATACCGGATTCCCATCTGTCCGGCGGGATATAACCGCGCGCCTGTCCGGAAAGGCTGGCCTGAGGGAAACTGAGCATCAGCCGCTGTTTCCGGAAATCAAAGTGATACTCTGAGCCGGGGATTTTTTCGGTAAACGGAAAACACTGTTTGTCCTGCGCTGTTAATTCCTCCGGACGGGCGATATTCACCCCGAAGCCCATAATGGTCTCAGCACTGAGGCAGGGGAATAAATAAGGCTCACCCTCTTTATTTTTCAGTCCGGTAAAGATGATTTCAGAGGAGGACACAAAATCATTATTAACGGACAGTTCAACCAGGTAATTACCGGGCGGCTGATAGCCGCCCGATTCAAAGCGGGATAAATCAGAGACATCCGCATCAGACAGGTCGTCGGTTAAAAACGCGGCGTTAAAGGAAGGCTTTGCACCGGCCGTTCCCGCAGGCAAAAAACACGTAACGGCTGCAAGCACAGCAAAATAAACCGGCGTATGTGTGAAAACCTTTTTGATGTTACTCATTTCACCCTGTTCCCTGCATGACAACAATAAAATAATGAATGTCTTAATTCAGATTCACTTCGCGCTGTTTGCGCAGTCCGCCGTAATCATTAATGGTCTGATAGGTCAGTTTGCGGCCGTTTTTACCGGCAATTTGATGTGCGCTGAATGGCGCAACCATGACATTCTCAAGCGGACGTCCGTCTAAAATGATATTGACGAAAGTAGTGTAATAAGGCGTCGGGTTACCAATAGTAATCGCGCCGTTTTTCTGTGTGATGGTAATTTTTTCCGCTGCATCTTCTGTTTGGATCGGCAAATTCACCGGTCTGACAAATAATTTAATCCGCGACAAAATAGCCAGCTGGAGAACATTTTTTCCTTCCAGTGAGTTTTTATCCACAGAAGGAATAGCTTTTACGTTCAGCCAGAAAATGGATTCTCTGTCTTTCGGCAAGTCCTGAGTCAGATTAACAATCCGCAGAATATTTTCGCTGTCAGGCTCTATTACAAATAACGGCGGAGTGATAACAAAATCTTTTTCTTTGCCATTTTCATTATCAACCCATGAATTGATCAGAAAACGTTCTTTCGGGCTGTGGTTAATCACAGAAAGCGAAGTTTGTTTTGCATCCAGGGGATAAATCACCCTGGTTGCACCCAGTGCAATTCCTGAATTCTGATTTGATGCTGAATAAGAAAACCCTGACATCAGTGTGAAAAACAATATCAATGCACTATTTTTAAAATAATCAGAAATCACAAAAGTACCTCTTAATATTCTCTGTCAGAAATAACGCATAGAGTATGGTATTTCATTTTCCGGGGTGGCTTATAATACAGAAGGCGAGATATAAAACTCTCTCCGCTCCCTGTTACAGGCACAATCCATTGTCAGAATGAATAAGACATAATTCTGTGCAGAGAGAGTTTTTTGTTTATTTAATTAATTACATTCAGTAATTGATTATTCATATTTAACAACGAAAGTGGCATCAGCATTTGCCTGACCCGGAGTCGTTGCGCCTTTGGCAACATAGCGGGCAGTGAAATCTAATACGTTAGTACCTTCGATTAAGGTTTTGGCTGTTGAGAAATCAGCACCGCCCGGAGATAATACTTTAGATGTAATATCGCTGATCTGAATACCAACGTTCTGTGCAGCCGGTGCGTTAGTACCGGAGTTAACGGCTAATAAGGTTGCGTCACCGGTCATGCTCTGGCCTGAGAAGGCAACAGCAGCGGTAGTCGCCACAGCCGGATCACAGTCAACCAGTTTGATTTTGAACGGAACCTGAGTAGACATGTCGCCTGCTGCGGCTAATTTAGCAGTACGGTACTGACCTAATTCCACAGTCTGGTTGCTGCTTTCAGTACTGACTGCACAGGCTGCGTTAACCAGTTCCCCGGTAAAATGAACTGTACCGCCGTTTACGATGACCGGATCTGCTGATGCAGCAGCGGAGAATAATAAAGCGGATACAACAGATGCACCAATAATATTTAATTTCATAATACTGAATTCCTAAAAAATAAACGCCATCTTCAAATTTTACTATCTTAAAAGAATAGTAAACCACTACATCTGAAGAGGTTAATCTTCAGATACAATTTTAGTATTGTGTGTATCAGAAATGAAAAAACGAAAAACAATAAAATTAATACACATAATCCAGGCTGTTATTAAGATCACCAAACAGCTTTACAAAAGGTACTTCAAGAACCAGTGAAATAGTAAACAGCATATCAAGCGGAATATTACATTCCCCGCGCTCATAGCGTGAAACCTGTTGCTGGCTTAATTTTAATTTGTCACCTAATTCTGAACCGGATAATCCCTGTTCTTTTCTGTGTGCTCTGATTTGTTCTCCAACAATTTTATTTATATTCATCATGAGTCGTACTCAAAAATTACCGGGTTTCTTATGGAAATAATATGTAAGACATTCTGAATAACTAATCAGGTAATACAAAAACGTATTCCGGCTATAATAAAATATAACTGAAAAGACGCAGTTGCATTTCGTGATCAAGTATTAGCGCTTACGAAAACTAAGTAAAGTTAGTTATAACGATCAAAGGCGTATTATTAATTGTTAAAAACTATCAATAATGATTTTTTGATCGTTATAATCTTTTTTTAATATTAACATTTTTATAGGTATTCAAAAAAAGATATTTTTGTTTTTTTATGTGTTTTTTAATTTATTGATAAATAACAAAACGTAATTATTTTTTCATTTTAATTACTTTTATAATAGAAGGTTTTGTCTATTTATTTCATAAAACTACAGTTTTATTATGTTTTTTATTGTAATCAATTGATTTATAACAATTAATAAATTTTAAAAAAATTTAATCAATAATGTGTAATTTTTATTTTTTTGCAAAAATGTAAAAAAATCAAAAATAAAATTCTGATATTTTGAATTTATTTGTTATTTTATTTCTAATTGTTATTTTATGTTCGAAGAAAACTAAACGATTACATAAAAAATGCGTTGTAAATGGTAAAAATATAAATTTTTGTATTTTTTTAAACATAAATCACACAAAATAAAAACATATATTTCATAATGTAAGCTTTAAAAAGTTATTATACTTCATGATGTTATACAGATTAAAATACAAAACTCCTGAAATATTACAAATTATTACCATAATATGCCTAATCACAAATTTAAGGCGTAAATGCAAACTAACGCATATTGCGAGTAATTATAGGCTGAATAATAATTTATCTGATAAAAAAAACAGAATATGTCGTAATATATAAGAAATCTATATTAATCATAATGTTAATTATATGAAAGCAGGGCTATGGGTTATTATCGGCGGTTATCCGGCAGACTTTAGCTTTTTCGGGAGTTACGCTATAAAGGCAGAGGGATCTGAACACTGTCATTTTTATTCTGAGGGGGGGAGGGAACATATGATACCGGACTATACGGAAAGCAATTTTACCGGTATTGAGCGCGGTGGTGGTATTGGGGTTATCCGTTTTTATGCACCGGGATGTAGTAATTAATTTCTTCCACATACTGTATGCCGTTGGCAATAAAGTCATCATGCCGGTCAGCGGGCAGCAACTTATAGTGCTCAATATCCGGGCCTCTTCTGCGCAGCAGATTCATTTCTGCCAGTGTGCCGGAGTACGCGGCATGAATAATATTGTTGTAATCACCGGGCAGGTTCTTCAGCGTGGCCGGGTCGATGGTTATTCTGAGATAATGTCCGCCCGGTAAGGTCACCGGGGAAAGTGACGCCCGGCGGATGCTTTCCGGTGATAATACGGACGGAATGACTGCGGTGGTATAGGCGTAACTGATATCATCAGCGGTGGATTCATAGGGAGCATGTACGGCATATAAATCCGCAGGAATAATATCGACTTCCTTAAAAAATTTCACCCAGAACTCACGCCGGAACTGCCGGTTTTCTGTCTGCCAGTCAGACAGATTTCTCCGGTGATAATGATGTGATCCCGCTAACTGCATTTCCGGTAATTCAGCCAGTTCAGACTGAAACGAAATAAGGTTCTCTGCCTGTAACGGAAAACAAAACCCGTTGCTGTCCCAGCCCGTCTTTTTGCGGTAAGCGGATGGTGTGGTATTAAACTGGGATTTAAAGGCGCGGCAGAATGTCTGCTGTGAATCGAAACGGTATTTTACGGAAATATCGAGAATACTGCTGCTGGTGATCCGCAATACTTTTGCCGCACAGGATAAGCGCCGGGCACGGATATATTTTCCGATCACGACACCGGTATGTTCTTTAAATAAGCGCTGTAAATGCCATTTGGAATAGCCCGCCCGTGCAGCAATGATATCCAGTGATAAATCAGATTCCAGATTTTGCTCAATCCACAAAACCAGACTCTGAATAATACTTCCGCGAAGTCCGTCTATGTTCATTATTTTTATAACCCGCAAAGAGTGATATCGCTCAGTTCTCGGGCGATATAAAAGTTAACCTTTTAATATTAAATGAATTTACCTTTTATATCCGCAAGGAGTGTAAATATCTGTATGAAGTATGCAGCGGTTTGTATTTTTTTATCAGGAATTGTCTTTTTTTATGTAAATTTGAGACATACAAACAGAAAAATATCTTGATCCGGTAAAAAACGGGTAGCTATTAATCTGAAAAAAAACAAAATTTTAAAAAATAATAAAAAATTATAACTTTTGAAGTTTCTGCCGATAACTGTATCCGTATGACTCAGCCAGATCATTTTGTTGCCCCTTAAAGGAAACTGTATGCAGTTACTTCGAAACTTATCCATCCGGTTCGTCATGCTGTCGATACTCGGTATTTTGTGTCTGACACTAGGATGTGTCAGTTTTTACAGTGACTGGTCACTGTCGAGAGTATCTGACGGAAATACGACCGATCGTAAGTTAGTCCGCCAGCTGACGGTACTGAATCAGGGAAATGATCAGTATTTCCGTTTTATTTCCAGACTGAACCGTGAGATGCAGAAAAAAGCGGAAGGGGAAATACCGGATTTAAAACCGTCAGCGGAAGCGATGGAGAATATGGGGTTGCACCTGGCAGAAATGAAACGTATTTCCCCGGGGCCGATGAATACACAGATGTCAGAAAGGGTGATTGCCCGCTGGCAGGCACTCTATGACGAGGGTGTCAAAATCCAGATGCAGCTGGCAGAGCAGGGGGATCAGACGGGTTACCGCAAACAGTCCCATGATGTCACGCCGCAGCTGAGTAAAGAATTTGGTGCCGCCAGCCTTGAGTTTACACAAGTGGCGGAATCTCTGATCGAACAAACCCGCACGCTGGTGGACGGCCTGATGACCACCACGCGGATTGTGATTATCAGCGGCACACTGTTTGGTCTGCTGATCCTGATTTTTGCTGATCGCTACCTGGTGAAAATGATGCAGCGTCCGCTGATTAATATCCGGCAGCATTTCCGCCGTATTGCCGGCGGGGATCTCAGTCAGCCGGTGGAAAGTGGCGCGGCCGGGCGCAATTGCGTCGGAAAATTATTCCCGTTGCTCAGTGAAATGCAGGACAGTCTGCGGGATGCGGTCAGTTCTATCCGCGAAGGCAGTGATACCCTGCGGGACAGTGCGTCTGAGATTGCACGCGGCAATACGGATCTCTCTTCCCGTACCGGGCAGCAGGCAGCGGCACTGGAAGAAACTGCCGCCAGTATGGAAGAGATCACTGCGACGGTGAAACTGAATGCGGATCACGCGCATCATGCCAGCGAACTGGCGGAGGTCACTTCTTCAACGGCGCATCAGGGTCATGAGATGATCGCCGCTGTTATCCGCACAATGGACGAAATTTCCGAGAGTTCACGAAAGATTGCTGAAATAACCAATGTGATCAACAGCATTGCCTTCCAGACTAATATTCTGGCGCTGAATGCTTCGATTGAAGCGGCGCGGGCCGGTGTTCACGGACGCGGCTTTATGGTGGTGGCCGGTGAGGTACGGACACTGGCCAGCAACAGTGCGGATGCGGCCAAAGAGATTGAACGGCTGATAGCCAATGCTGTGTCCCGCGTTGACCTGGGCATTAAACTGGTGGCCGGCGGCGGGGAGACCATGGAGGAGATTGTCCGTGCATCCGGTGAGGTGACGGCTATCATGAAAGAAATTGCTATCGCATCTGAGGAGCAGACCAAAGGGATCTTACAGGTCGGTACCGCTATTACTCAGATGGATACTGTCACCCAGCAGAATGCCTCGCTGGTCAGCAATGTCTCCGACACAGCCGCCGGTCTGGAATTACAGACACGGGTACTGCAAAACTCAGTACAGAAATTCCGCCTGAGTGCCGCTGACTGAAACAACTCAGATTGCTGCCGTGGTCAGTAAATCACGGTCGTAATCTGTTTTTCTTTCCGGGTGCTGAAAATGCTCATTCAGCACTGTTATCTGCTGCTGTAATACCCCGCTGTGTGCCGGCAGTAAATCTATACGCGCCTGCGCCGTTTCCTCTCCCTGAGACCGTAAATCTGCATAATGTTTTACGGATTTCAGCGGCATTCCGGTTTCTTTCAGTCGTATGATAAAGGTGACCCATTCCGCATCGCGGGCGGAGTAACTGCGGTGATTATTTGCCCGGCGCAGCGGGATAAGAATGCCTTCTTTTTCATAAAACCGCAGAGTATGGATACTGAAACCGGTTAAGGCAGAAAACGTGCTGATGGAATAATGCATACAGAAACCTCTTGACCCGGAGTGAACTCTATCTTTTACGCTCCGCAGACTAATGTTAAAGGAGGTTTGTATGAACAGTCAGAATTATGTGGTTATCACCGGAGCCGGTTCCGGTATCGGACGGACTCTTGCAGCCGCTTTTGTGCGCCGGGGTGATTGCTGTCTCTCTGCTTTATTGATAGTGTGAGGTAACTCTCATTTTTCAGGCTGGATACCTTTTTATGCTGCAATTACTTCCGGTTACCTCACCGGCTGACCCGGTACTCAATAATATTCGTCCGCTGTATGAGTCTGCTTTTCCGCTGCATGAGCAGCGCACGCGGGCGGGACGGGATAAACTGTTTTCTCAGCCCGGCTATTATTTGTATCAGATAAGGGACAATGACCGTTTTGCCGGATTTACCGGCTGCTGGCAGATTGGCACATTGTTTTATATTGAACACATTGCCATTGCGCCGGAGCTGCGCGGCAGTGGTGCCGGGCAGCGGTCGTTATCACTTTTTTGTCAGGAAAAGCAGCGTGTTGTTCTGGAAATTGATCCGCTGACGGATGAGGTGGCCCGTCGTCGGCTGCGTTTTTATCAGCACTGCGGTTTTGCCGTCAATGACTATGTTCACCATCACCCGGCTTACCGCCCGGAATTCCCGCCGCACGAACTGATGATCCTGAGTTATCCGCAGGTTATTAATCATGAAGAATATCAGCAAGTTAAATCCTTTCTTGCCTGCCGTGTTATGACGGAAAATCTGTTGTAGTTCCGGACTCCCCGCATGTTATGATGACCGCCTTGCCGGCGGTCTGTCCGCCGGTTTCCGTACTGTGCTCCGCTGACAGCTGTTGTTTGCGGAGAAGACTTTGCAGGGTTGCCATGAACAGGAAAAAATGTGCTGTCAGTGCGCTGCTCAGCAGTATGCCGGGTCTCCCGTACGAAACGGTTTTTCTCAGTGAGTGTGATTTCACGGTGGTATCTGTGTGTCTGGTGACACCGGAAGATACCGGCAACGGGCAACTGGCACTGATCCGGCAGCAGGGCTTTGGTCAGCCGGTTTTTATGGTGACCCGCGACGGCGAAATGCCGGCGGAGCCGTTACCTGAAGGTATCAGCGGGGTTATCGATCTCAGCCGGGATGACAGCCGCACTTACCGTGACATATTGCTCCGTGCGGTGCAGGCGTATGAAGAGAGCCTGCTGCCGCCGTTTTTCGGGCGGATGAAACACTATACCGCGCAGCAGAATATCTCCTTTGCCTGTCCCGGCCATCAGGGCGGGGAGTTTTTTCGCCGCCATCCTGCCGGACAGCAGTTTACAGATTACTTCGGTGATGCACTGTTCCGTGCTGATCTCTGCAATGCGGACACCGCACTGGGCGATCTCATGATCCATGAAGGGGCGGCGCTGGCAGCACAACAGCATGCCGCGAAAGTCTTTCATGCGGACAAAACCTGGTTTGTGCTCAACGGCACATCCTCATCCAATAAAGTGGTACTGAATGCTCTGCTGACACCGGGTGATCTGGTGTTGTTCGACCGCAACAACCACAAATCCAATCATCACGGTGCGCTGATCCAGGCGGGTGCCACACCGGTTTATCTGGAGGCGGCGCGTAACCCGTTCGGTTTTATCGGCGGTATTGATGCACATTGTTTTGACGGGGACTACCTGCGGGCACTGGCAGCAGAAGCTGCACCGGAAAAAGCGGGGGATAAACGCCCGTTCCGCCTGGCAGTGATTCAGCTGGGAACCTATGACGGCACCGTATATAACGCCCGTCAGGTGGTGGACAGCATCGGATCGTTGTGTGATTACATTTTGTTTGATTCTGCATGGGTCGGTTATGAGCAGTTTATCCCGGTGATGCAGATGTGTTCGCCGATGCTGCTTGAACTGAATGAAAATGATCCGGGGATTCTGGTGACACAATCTGTCCACAAACAGATGGCCGGATTCTCCCAGGCTTCTCAGATCCACAAAAAAGATAAACATATCAAAGGACAGGAGCGCTATGTATCCTTCCGGCAGATGAATAATGCCTTTATGATGCATGCATCCACCAGCCCGTTTTATCCGCTGTTTGCCGCACTGGATGTGAACGCGAAAATCCATGCCGGGGAAGCCGGGCGGCGCCTGTGGGCGGAATGTGTCAGAACAGGGATAGAAGCCCGTAAATTGCTGCTTAAAACCTGTCAGCATATCCGCCCCTTTATCCCGGATACCGTGAACGGCCGTCCGTGGGCAGAGGCGGAAACGGATGTTATCGCCGCAGACCGGCGCTTTTTTAACTTTGTGCCGGGCGAGAGCTGGCACGGCTTTGAGGGTTATGCGGACGATCAGTATTTTGTCGATCCCTGCAAATTATTGCTGACCACCCCCGGGGTGGCGGTCAGCAGCGGGGAGTATGAGGACTTCGGCGTTCCGGCGACGATTCTGGCATATTATCTGCGCGAAAATCTGATTGTCGCGGAAAAATGCGACCTGAACTCCATTCTGTTTCTGCTGACACCGGCAGAAACGCCGGAAAAAATGCAGCGGCTGATCCGTCAGATTGCCCTGTTTGAGCAACTACTGGACAGCGACGCAGCACTGGAAACAGTCCTGCCGTCACTGTGCTGCACATATCCGGCGCGTTATGCGGGATACACACTGCGCCGGTTATGTCAGGAGATGCATAACCTGTTTGTGAAACATAATGTCAAACAGCGCCAGAAAGAGATGTTCCGCCGCCGCTGTTTCCCGGCGGTGCGGATGTCGCCGAAAGCGGCGCATACCGAATTTGTCCGTGGTAATACGGAACGGGTGGCCGTGTCGGAGATTGCCGGACGTATTGCGGCGGAAGGGGCGCTGCCGTATCCGCCGGGTGTATTGTGCGTGGTGCCGGGGGAAATCTGGGAAGCCCCGGTTCAGCGCTATTTTCTGGCGCTGGAAGAGATTGCCGATCGCTTTCCGGGTTTCGCACCGGAATTACAGGGTGCCTGTATTGAACAGGATGACAGCGGACATCAGCGTGTATACGCCTGTGTTATCCGCGATCAGCAGGGGGAAGGACAATGACAGCAGAACAGTTTCATCAGCGTATACAGGAAAATCCCGGAATATCCTGTTTATTTTTAATTATTCCGGGATTTATTATTTATTCTCCGCGGTGTGAGCAAATGCGTGACAAAACCAGTCACTGACTGCACTGATCATCACCTGATCGGCGCTGTGACGGTTATGCAGCAGATAAAAACCTTTGCCGGAATGTAGTGTCAGCGCCGGAAATAACGGAATGAGGGTCTGTTGTGCCAGTTCATGTTCCAGCAGAAAATCATTGGCAATCAGAACACCCTGCTGATGCACTGCTGCATCAATCGCCAGTAAAAACTGATCGAAATGCAATCCGGCTGTGAACGGTATACCACCGGAAGGTATCGCTGCATATTGTTCCAGCCAGGCATTCCAGTAAGGATAGAGTGTGGTATGCAGCAGTACGGCATTTTTCAGATCCGCCGGGCTGCTGAGTGACAGCCGGGCAGCATAAGCAGGATGACAAAACAGGCGGCAGGGCGCATCGGACAACAGCACCCGGGCGGGTTGCGCCCGGGATAAATCGGTATAGCGGACAGCCAGGTCCACATTGTCTTTTTCCAGCGAAATTAGTGCCGCCGTGGCATTCAGGTGCAGATCCAGACCCGGAAAGGTGCGGACAAAATCACTCATCCTGGGGGAAAACCATTTGGAGGCCAGCCCGGGCGGCATGGAAAGGGTCAGGGTATGGTGTGCCGCATAGCGGATTTTCTCGCTGGCAGCCCGGATTTGTTCCAGCGCCGGCTGAATTAAGCGATAGTATTTCTGTCCTGTCTCAGTCACCGTCAGTTTGCGGATTTCACGCACAAACAACATCATACCCAGTCCCTTTTCCAGCTTTTTTATCTGCTGACTGACCGCTCCCGGCGTGATATGCAGGGATTCTGCCGCTTTAATAAAACTGCCGAGCCGGACACTGGCTTCAAAGGCCAGTAATGCTTTCATCGGCGGATAATGGTTCATGAAATAGTTTTTCTCTTTCATAAGGCAATTTAAATCGGTTGTAGCACAGCCCCGGATTCAGAACAATAGCCCTGTCAGAAAAAAGGGGTACTAATGGTATGAACAGTAAAACGGCATCAGCCTTTGCGTTCCTCGGGATTATCTGGGGAACCAACTTTATTTTTATGCGGCAGGCAAGTGAGTGGATCTCGCCGGTGCAGATTGTGTTTTTGCGGGTGTTATGCGGTTTTGTGCCGATTGCGGTGATGGCGTGGATGCAGAAAGCCATGCGCCGCGAGCACCTGAAATACACCGGGCATTTCCTGGTGATGGCGCTGCTGGCAACGGTAATTTATTACTGGGCGTTTGCTTCCGGTACTTCATTGCTGCTCTCCGGGGTATCCGGTGTGCTCAGCGGGGCGATTCCGCTGTTCTCGTTTATTGTCGCGGTGATTTTTCTGCGTCAGGAAAAAATCACGGTGATGCGTCTGTGCGGGCTGATGTTCGGTTTTGCCGGGGTGATTCTGATCGCCAAACCGTGGCAGGTCAGCGGGGAGAGTATCAGCCTTGCCGGGGTGGGTTATATGATTATGGGATCACTGAGTGTGGGGATTTCATTTGTGTATGCCAAAAAATTTCTGGCTGATAAACAGATTGCCCCGCTGGCGCTGACTACCTATCAGATTGGCTTTGCTCTGCTGATCCTGGCCTGCATCACGCCGTTTACCGGCATTACCGCGATTGCGCAGGACCGCACTGCCAGTCTCGGGCTGATTATCGGGCTGGGATTGCTCGGCACCGGAGTAGCTTATCTGACGTATTACTATCTGATTCTGAATCTGGGAGCCGTGGTGGCATCATCCGTGACGTATATTCCGCCGGTGGTGGCGCTGATTGTCGGTTTCCTGGCGGCCGATGAGCAACCCGGGCTGACGGCGATTCTGTCGATGGTGCTGATTATGAGTGGTGTCTTCTTATTACAGCGTCCTTCGCGCCGTCCGGAAGCGGAGAAGGACGCTGAGACTGTGCAGTAACATTCCGGGGTACCAAACCTATCTTTTTATTGTTTGTTCGATTTGAGTCGCATTTCCTGCCCCGCCATCACTGTCGCGGGGCTTTTTTTCACCCGCGAACTGCATCACCAGCACACCGGCCACCACCAGGCTGATACCGGCGAGTTTAGCTATCTGAACCGGCTGTTTCGGCATACCGAACAGACCAAAGTGTTCAATCAGGGCGGAAATCACCAGCTGGCCGGCAATCACCATCACGAAAAAAGTAATACCGCCGATTTTCGGCACCAGGATCAGGGCAGAAGTCAGATACAGCATCCCGGCAATACCACCTATCCAAATCCAGAACGGCTGATGCAGTAAATCTGCACTTAATACCGGCTTTGGAACTTTGAAGATAAATAATAACGGTGCTAAAACAATAATACTGATTAATAATGATACCAGACTGGCCCACAACGGATGACCCAGATGGCGTGCTAATACTGCATTGCTGACAGCCTGTACCGGCACAATAGCTCCGGCAAAAAAGGCACAGATAATCAGCGCAATAGCGGATAATGATAAAGTTGACATAGTGGCCTCCCTGGTTAACGTTTTATTAACATCAATCATAGGTGATTCCCGGCAGAACCGGAAATGATCAATTTTATATGGCACTATTCGTACAATGAATAATATAAAGAAACTTGATTTAAATCAGCTTGTTACCCTGCATGCATTACTGCGTGAACGCCATGTCAGCCGGGCGGCGGTGTCTCTGCACCGCAGCCAGCCTGCTGTCAGCCATACACTGAATCAGTTGCGGGAGTTATTTCAGGATCCGCTGCTTATCCGCAGACAGGGGCGCTATCATCTTTCCGGTAAGGCGGAAACACTGTATGTGCCGCTGACACAGGCACTGAGTCAGCTCGATGACCTGATAGCACAACAGGATTTCAGGCCGGAAAACTGTACCCGGCGCTTTAATATTGCGATGTCCGATTACGGGGCGGCAATTTTCAGTGCAAAATTAATTCGTTATCTGCGCAGTGCCGCACCGCAGGTTGATCTGCAAATCTGGCAGGGCAGCCGTGAGGAGATGCAGGGAAAATTGCAGGAAGGCAGTCTCGATCTGGCATTCGGGGTGTTTAACGCCACGGATTACACCCTCCGCACGAAGACAGTATTTACGGACACCATGGTCAGTGTTGCGGATAAACAATACTGCACCAACGGTACGATGCCGATGGCGGACTGGCTCTCGCATCCGCATATTCTGGCGAGTATGAAACCTTATGAAGCCAATGAGATTGACCGGCAGTTACAGCTGCTTAATTACCGGCGGCGCATTGCCGTTTCTGTTCCTTACTGGCAGATAGCCTCACAACTGCCGGAAGGTACCGACCTGATTCTGACCGTGGCACAGCGGGCACTGCCTGAAATACTCAGCCCGTCATTACAGGTGTTTGTGCCGCCGCTGACTATCGCACCGCTCAGTTTCCAGATGTTATGGCACCAGCGCAGTGAAGGTGACGCGGTACTCATCTGGCTTCGCGGGGTGGTCATGCAGGTGTGTGACTGACAGGAAGGTCAGTGTGTTGTCCGGCGGCAGTTTTGCAGTTCCAGCAGGAAAGAGCCGTTATTGCCGCCGGTGCGTTTGTTTAAACCAAAGACAAAGCGCTGTTTTGACGGCGTGAAATAGGCAAGCCCGGAGTAGGCACCGGCATAAATCAGCGTATCTTCGCCGATCTCCTGTAAATCCTGCTTTGACATGGTGGCGAACTGTTTAATCGGCGTCAGCACCGGGGAATGGTAAGGAGACGGTTGCGTATCAAGCACTGTAAAGCGGTCATTGTTAAACAAAACGACAGACTCGTGTTGTTTATCCGGAAAATAAAAATCACGCATTGCGCCCTGTTTTCTCTGATAACTGGCGGATGAGATCTCACATTTGTAATAGCCGTTCAGTGATCTTCCGGCGGCATAGCCGGATAAACAGACTGATAATAATAAGAAAGTTAATAAACGCATAAACACGATAGTTGTTTTTACAAATATTAAGTGTAATCGGATGCGGTTATCCGCACAATCAGTTCAGTTCAATCTTCCGGAAATCAGCAGAAAGAATAAAGGGCTGAATACGCGTATAATGCAAATTTATAAGCGCATAGCGGGAAAGTCAGTTTCTGAAACTATCCGGGGATCATCTATACCGGTTTTCCGGATATCCGCGTAATACAGCTGCCCGATATGATTTCCTTACCGGAGGAGCAACCCGGCGGCGTGTGAAGGCGTATTTTTCCGATGAGGAAATGAGTGATCTGACTGTCGTCACCGGCCTGATGAACGCCTTTACCGGGTTGCAGTCAGTCTGCGTCAGCAGCGGATAACAGCAACCACTGCACCGGCGGTTATTCGCCGGTGTTATCCCGCAGCCACGGGGTGATAGTCAGTCCGACCAGCAGCCCTTCCGGACTGAGAAGACGGGTGACGGATTGTCCCCACGGTTCGGTTTTGTCCGCCACCAGCAGCGGATAGCCCTGTGACCGAAAAAATTGTGTGGCTGCTGTCAGATCACTGACTTCAAATTCAACCCACGCCTGCGGCACAGGATGTGAGGACGGCCAGGTTTCCTGTCCGAAACAGGAGACAGCGGCCTGTCTGAGCGGCCAGAGCGCGAAGTGTTTCACGCCGTGCAGGCTGTGATCCGCTGTCAGGTAATCGGGCACGCTTTCAGATGCACTGAGCGGCAGGCCGGCAGTATCTGCAAAAAAGTGTTTACTCCGGGCGGGATCGCGGGTCACCGGACCAAAACCGGCAACAAACAGCACACCGGGGACGGCAGGGTAATCAGACATAGCAGTGTTTCCGTAAGATAAGGGTTTATTCCATATTACACATTAATCTGCCCGGATACAGGAAATATCATCTCTTCATACGGTGCCGTGCGGCAGGCATCCAGCCGCTGCTGTATCCCGCCGGAATGTGCCTCAAGCTGGTGTCCGTCCGGGTCAAGAAAATAGACGGAATTCCCTTCACTGCGGTTGCGTTTCCAGAGTGTTATCTGATGCGAGGCCAGAAGGGCGCGGAAGGCCGGGAATTGTTCAGGAGAAAGGGTGAAAGCGTAATGGGTATAACCCTGATGAATAGGCCGGTGAATAATTTCAGGATCCGCTGATAAACAGATCCACAGATCCCCGCAGGTCAGGTAAGCGCCGTATTTCCAGCGGGTATGCAGTGTCATTTTCAGAATACCGTGATAAAAATGCAGGCTGCGATCCAAATCGGTGACCGCCAGGGTCAGATGATTCATTCCTGTTAGCATATATCCTCCGTCAGCATCCGGCTGTTATAAACAGCGTGTCAGAGTCAGGTGAAAGTAAGTTGTCGTTGTTGTATGGCGGGCGGGTATCATCATCAGGTGCTCTCAGGGTAGAATATCAGTCAGGTTTATGATTACTCTGAAGCTTACTGACTGATAACGCAGGGTGCCAGATAATTCCGTTGCCGGACGCTGTGATTTAAGATCACGTTAATTTAGTTCCGTCAGGGATATTCACCCTGAATATGATTTACCTCAATTATCCTTATTATTAATAGGTCTACTCTGGCGCCACACTTTAATAATGATAATGGTAGGTCTACTTATGTCATTAGTCACACAACTTCCGTCGATCTTTTCTGATTTCTCCGATGCCCGCCAACAAGGCTTTCTCACAGTCATGGAACTGAAAGAGCAGGGTGTCCCGCTGGTGGGAACCTATTGCACTTTTATGCCGCAGGAGATTGCTATGGCCGCCGGTGCAGCGGTTGTCTCCCTCTGTTCAACCAGTGATGAAACCATAGAAGAAGCGGAAAAAACCTTACCCCGCAATTTATGTCCGCTGATCAAAAGCAGTTACGGATTCGGTAAAACCGATAAATGCCCCTACTTCTATTTTTCTGACATCGTGGTCGGTGAAACCACCTGCGACGGTAAAAAGAAAATGTATGAATATATGGCCGAATTTAAACCTGTTCATGTGATGCAGTTGCCGAATAACAGTGAAAGTGCGGAATCTGTCGCGCTCTGGCGCTCGGAAATCATCCGTTTTCAGAAACGGCTGGAAGAGCAGTTCGGTTGTGAAATTACGGAGCAGGGGATCCGTGACGCTATCGATCTGCGTAACCGCGAACGCCGTGCAATAACCGGATTTTACCGCCTCGGGCAGCTCAATCCGCCGGCCATGACCGGCCGTGAAATTCTGAGTGTGGTGTATGGTGCCACTTTTAAATTTGATAAACGCGCTTTGATCGGTGAACTGGAAACGCTGACGGCCAAAGTACGTGCGGAATATGCCGCCGGTAAACGGCTGGAACCGCGTCCGCGCATCCTTATTACCGGTTGCCCGATTGGCGGTGCGGCGGAAAAAGTGGTGCGGATTATCGAAGAAAACGGCGGCTGGGTTGTCGGTTATGAAAACTGCACCGGCGCGAAAGCGACTGAACAGTGTGTGGATGAAAACCCGCAGACCGATGTTTATGATGCTCTGACCGAAAAATACCTTGCTATCGGCTGCTCCTGTATTTCACCGAACACACAGCGTCTCACTATGCTCAGTGAAATGGTGCAGGATTATCAGGTGGACGGGGTGATTGATGTGATCCTTCAGGCCTGTCACACCTATGCGGTGGAATCGCTGCTGATAAACCGGCACATCCGCGAAAAACACGATATTCCGTATATGGCTATTGAGACAGATTATTCCGCTTCTGACACCGGTCAGCTTGCCACCCGCATTGCCGCCTTTATTGAGATGTTATAAGGAGGCGTCATGCTGAGTATAGGTATTGACTCCGGCTCGACCGCCACCAAAGGGATTTTGTTCAGTGATGAAGATGGCGGCGTGATCCTGCGCCGCTTTCTGATCCCGACCCCGTTCCGGCCGCAGTCGGCGATTCTGGAAGCCCGGGAAACCCTCTGCGGCGAATGTGATACAAAACCGTATCTGACGCTCACCGGTTACGGACGCAAACTGGTTGATTTTGCCGACAAACAGGTCACGGAAATCTCCTGCCACGGTATCGGGGCGCGCTGGCTGCATCCGCAAACCCGCACGGTCATTGATATCGGCGGCCAGGACAGTAAGGTGATCCGGCTTGATGAAGGGGGGCATCTCACGGACTTTCTGATGAACGACAAATGTGCCGCCGGGACCGGGCGCTTTCTGGATGTGATCAGCCGGACACTCGGCACGGATATCACGGCGGTGGATGACACCATCCGGGGGATTGAGCCGCATGCTATCTCCAGCATGTGCACGGTCTTTGCCGAATCGGAAGTGATCAGCCTGCGATCTTCCGGGGTGGATCCGGAGTCGATTCTGTCGGGAATTGTGAATTCGATGGCACAACGCACCGCCGGCTTTGCCGGGCGGCTGAGTATCGTGCCGTCAGTGTTGTTCAGCGGCGGGGTCAGCCGCAGTCAGGTGTTCTGTGAGCGGCTTTCGCAGCATCTGGGGGCAGAAGTAATCACTCATCCGGACGGGCAGTTTGCCGGTGCCATCGGCGCGGCCATTTACGGTATCCGTCAGTTACAGAAACAGACAGGCGTACCGGCGGGGATATCCGTTCATGAATGACTATTTGATTTTATTTGAAAATATGCTCGGCGTGGTGGCGATGCGTAAGCATCTCACTGCTGCCGGGCTGCCTTTTACTGTGACCGACATCCCGCCGTCACTGGGCAAAGCCTGTGGTCTGGGGATCCGCCTCAGTGTCAGTGATGACTTTCTCCCGGCACTACGTACCCGCCCGCAGGTCACTGAAATATACCGCTGTGAACCGGAGGCATATGTGCTGACAGCGGCAGAGTAAACGTTTCTTACAGACAGATAACAAACCACAATCACGATAATCCGGCATTTTTTATTCTGCTATGTTGTAAAAAACAATAAAAATGAAGGGTCTTATTGTGAGCAACGAAATACATAGCATGATCACCACTGATGCTAATCAGGCGGTGGCCCGGATGGCGTATCAGCTGAATGAAGTGATCGCCATCTATCCCATTACCCCGAGTTCCGCCATGGCCGAATATGCCGACCACTGGTCCGTCACCGGGGAACCGAATTTGTGGGGCGATGTACCGCGCATGATGGAAATGCAGTCCGAGGGCGGAGCTATTGCCACTGTCCACGGTGCACTTCAGACCGGCGCGCTGTCGACCACGTTTACGTCGTCCCAGGGATTGCTGCTGATGATCCCGTCCCTGTATAAAATTGCCGGTCAGCTGATACCGTTTGTTCTGCATGTGGCAGCGCGGACCGTCGCGACCCATGCCCTGTCTATTTTCGGTGATCACTCGGATGTGATGGCAGTGCGCCAGACCGGCTGCGCACTGCTGTGCGCCAACAGTGTCCAGCAGGCACAGGACTTCGCCGTGATTTCTCAGATGGCCACGCTGAACAGCCGGGTGCCGTTTATTCATTTCTTTGATGGTTTCCGTACTTCCCATGAGATGAATAAAATCATCGCGGTCAGTCGTGCCGAACTGAGTAAACTGATCCCGGCAGAGGCGATCCGCGCACACCGCGACAGAGCATTATCGCCGGAACATCCGGTGATACGGGGTACATCAGCAAATCCGGATACCTATTTCCAGGCACGGGAAGCTACGAATCCGTGGTATGACGCTGTCTATCAGCATGTGACGGATGCCATGGCCGCATTTGGTGATGTTACCGGCCGTTATTATCAGCCTTTTACGTATTACGGACACCCGCAGGCAGAGCGCCTGATTATTCTGATGGGATCTGCCGCCGGCCCCGCAGAGGAAGTGGCGGATAAACTGATTGCGCAGGGAGAGAAGGTCGGCGTGCTGGAAGTGCATCTCTACCGGCCATTCTCCGCACAGCATTTCCTTGATGCGATTCCGGGGAGTGTGCGGCACATTGCCGTGCTTGACCGCACCAAAGAAGCGGGCGCACAGGCAGAGCCACTGTATCTGGATGTGATGACCGCCTTTGCCGAAGCGTATCAGAATGGTGAGCGGGTGCAGTTGCCGCGTATTATCGGCGGACGTTACGGGCTGTCATCCAAGGAGTTTGATCCGGATTGTGTGATGGCGATTTTCCGCGAACTGGCATTAACATCGCCGAAACGGCGCTTTACTGCCGGTATTATTGACGATGTCACCGGGCTGTCCCTGACACCGGTTCCGGCGGAACTGCCGGTTACACACCGTCTCAGTGCGCTGTTTTACGGGCTGGGCAGTGACGGCACCGTTTCGGCCGCCAAAAATGCTATTCAGATCCTCGGCAGTCACACCGATAACTATGCCCAAGGCTTTTTCGTTTATGATTCGAAAAAGGCGGGCGGCCTGACGGTTTCCCATCTGCGCATCAGTGAACAGCCGATCCGCGCCACGTATCTGATCCGGCAGGCGGATTTTATTGCCTGTCATCAGTGGCAGTTCCTTGATAAATATGAAATGGCGGAAAAACTGGCGCCGGGCGGGATTTTCCTGCTTAACAGCCCGTATCCGGCGGATGAAGTCTGGCACCATATTCCGCAGGATGTTCAGGCGATTCTGGCGGAGAAACAGGCGCAGTTGTATGTTATCAACGCTTATCGTATTGCCCGTGAATGCCGCCTCGGTGCGCGTATTAACACCGTGATGCAGATGGCATTTTTCCATCTGACGGCACTGTTACCGGCCGCAGAAATTCAGTCTTATTTACAGCAGGCGATCATCCGCAGCTACAGCAAAAAAGGGGAAAGTGTCGTTCAGGATAACCTGATGGCGATAGCCCGTACCCCGGAAGCCCTGCATCGTGTGCCGTTGCAGCCGGTAGATCCGCAAAGCCAGCCGCGTCCGCCGGTCGTGCCGGATAACGCACCGGACTTTGTCAAAACCGTCACCGCCATGATGCTGGCCGGGCGCGGCGATGCACTGCCGGTGTCTGCGTTTCCGCCGGACGGTACCTGGCCTTCCGGTACCACCCGCTGGGAAAAACGCAATATCGCGGAGATGATCCCTGTCTGGAAACCGTCTCTCTGTACCCAGTGTAATTATTGTGTCGCGGCCTGCCCGCATGCGGCTATCCGTGCCAAAGTGGCTGACCCCGCTGATTTCAGCGGTGCACCGGACACATTGCAGCGCCTGCCGGTTAAAGCCCGTGATATGAAAGGAATGGATTATGTTCTTCAGGTCGCCCCGGAGGATTGCACCGGCTGTAATCTCTGTTATGAAGTCTGTCCGGCGAAAGACCGGGAAGACCCGGCCATCCGCGCCATTAATATGCAGCCGCGGCTGGCACATCTGGCAGAAGAAAAAGCCAACTTTGATTTCTTCCTGCAATTGCCGGACACTCCGGCATCGCGGCTTGAGCGCATTGATATCCGGACATCACAACTGATCACGCCGCTGTTTGAATTTTCCGGTGCCTGTGCAGGCTGCGGTGAAACACCGTATATCAAACTGCTGACCCAGCTGTACGGTGAGCAGTTGCTGATCGCTAATGCCACCGGCTGTTCCTCCATTTACGGCGGTAACCTGCCGACCACGCCGTACACCACCAATAAAGAAGGACGGGGGCCAGCCTGGGCTAACTCTCTGTTTGAGGATAATGCAGAATTCGGGCTGGGATTCCGCCTGACGGCTGACCAGCACAAAAAACGGGTGAAACGTCTGCTGATGACCGTTGCGGCACAACTACCGGATGAGCTACAGCAGCGGCTGACGGATGATGCACTGACTGCGGATGAGAAACGCGCCGCTATCACGGAACTGCGGACATTACTGGCGGAGAATCCGGATCCGCGTGCCCGTGAGCTGTCAGAGGATGCGCATTATCTGCTGCCGAAATCCGTCTGGCTGATCGGCGGTGACGGCTGGGCTTATGATATTGGTTTCGGCGGGCTCGACCATGTACTGAGCAGCGGTGAGAATGTCAATGTGCTGGTGCTTGATACCCAGTGTTACTCCAACACCGGCGGTCAGCAGTCAAAAGCCACCCCGATGGGGGCGGTCACCAAATTCGGTGAGGAGGGCAAAGGTAAATCCCGCAAGGATCTGGGCGTATCCATGATGATGTACGGCAATGTGTATGTGGCACAGATAGCGATCGGCGCGCAGATGAACCAGACCGTGAAGGCGATTCAGGAAGCGGAATCCTATCCCGGTCCGTCCCTGGTTATTGCCTACAGCCCGTGTGAGGAACATGGTTATGACCTGGCGTTCAGCTACGATCAGATGAAAGCCCTGACAGCCAGCGGATTCTGGCCGCTGTACCGGTTTGATCCGCGCCGTGAGGGAACCGGCAAAGCACCGCTGGTACTGGATTCCCGCCCGCCGTCACAATCTCTGGCGGAGGTGATGTATCAGGAGCAGCGTTTTAACCGGCTGAACAGCAGTGATCCGGTGAGAGCCGTCATTCTGGCAGAAAAAGCAGAACAACGGACGGCAAAACAGTATGCATTGCTGGAACTGCTGGCATCACAGAAATCTGAACCGGCAGAAACAGACCCTGTTCAGGAGAATGCCTGAAATTAATGATGACGGATAACCAGACCGCCGGGGAGATATCCCCGGCAACGGAACAGAATCCCGCACCGTTAATTGCGCTCGATGCCGTTACGGCACAGGAGCTGCAACGCCGTAAGGCGATCCGCCCCGGATGGAGCAGAGAAAATAAGTAATCATTAATTGTATTAATTATTATTGGTGAGGAAATTATTTCTTCAGATGCATTTTCTGCTCATCTGTAATGCTAATTAAGAGCAAACTGATAGTCCGCAAAATGGTTAATGATTACATTACATACTCAATAACAAGGTATTAAAGGGATATTTAATGAAAAAATTAATTTTAGCTACCGGGTTGTTATCTCTTTCCTCAGTTGCATTTTCTGCTCAGTTATCTTCCACTTGTGAAGATTACTTTAAGCAAGTTGATGGATATATAGAATTACTGTCCAAAAATGATGCAATGAAAGGCCAGATTGATACCATAAAGCAGCAGTACGCTGATTCTAAAAAACAGTTCGCGGAATTACCGGCTGATGCTCAGGATAGTGCATGTAAGCAGGGTATCAATGCGTTAGCTCAGTCAAAAGCCATGCTGGAACAGCAAATGCCGAAATAACGGCTGCTGTTAGTGCTGATGAAGCAGGATAAAACGTGGTTTTTCCTGCTTTATGTTACCGGTGGTCACTAACTCCGGCGGGTTTGTCAACGGCCTGACGGGCGGTATAACACCGCCCGTTTTTGTTTTCAGCGGGATGAAAACTGTTTGCGGCGTTTTGCATACTTCGCCGGATTCCGGTGGAAATGACGCCAGTGTGGTTCCCCGGCGGCATACAGCAGCTCATAATCACCCCGTGAATCCCCCCAGGCACGCATATGGTAAGCGGATAAATCACCGTAAACCTGTTGCAGACGGGCAATTTTCTGCCCGCAGCGGCAGTTGTTACCGTTGATTTTTCCGGTCAGAATTCCGTCTTTTTCTTCCAGTTGTGTACCGATAAGTTTGATTCCCAGCCGTTGCGTAAACGGCCGCAACACCAGTTCGGGTGACGCTGAGCAAAGTGTGACTTCTGCACCTGACGCAATTTCTGCCGCCACCGCCCGCAGACCTTCCGGACGCATCATTTTATGCCAGTAACGTTCACAGAATTCCTGTGCTTTTTTTTCCACCCAGCGGGCGTCGGTACCGGTCAGAAAGGTAGTGATCAGAACCTCTTTCAGTTCATCGCGGGTCAGTTTGCGTGAAAAACAGCGCAGTGCCGGCAGAACCAGGCGCAGCATCCGCAGAGAAAAAACGCGTTTCCCGAATGCAAAACGCAGGAAAGGAACAAAGCTGTCACGGCGGGTCAGCGTGCCGTCAAAATCAAAAACGGATAACACCGGTTTTTCTGACGGGGATGGTGCGTGCATAAAGAGGTATACTCCGGTTAAATAGGTGATCGTGCAGAGTTTAGCATTTTTTCCGGCAAAAGGAGACATTTGCCCAGCTTGTCCTGAGTTCATAAGTTATTTACTATCAGGCTATTGATTATCACCATCTGAATTATATCGGTTATCTCTGAGAGATCATAATGATTGCAATCAGTGCTCGTCTGGTATGAAGATCATCCGGCGCTGCCCGCGCTGGTTGACCAACTGTTACAGGGCGGAAAAAGCGGATGATAGCCCTGATACCCGCCAGTGTGCTGAGCCATACGCCGGGTTGAAGATCCGTTTCAGAATCTGATAGCGTTAAGAGGTGCTTAACCGCAGAAAGGAGAACAGATTGATATATCCTGTTGATTTACATGCCCACACGGTTGCCAGTACTCATGCTTACAGTACCGTCCGTGAATATTTTACTGAGGCGGCGGAAAAAGGGATCACACTGTTTGCGATCACCGACCACGGCCCGGAAATGGCGGACGGACCGCATCCGTGGCATTTCGCTAATATGCCGGTTCTGCCGCGTATGATTAACGGTGCGGGGCTGCTGTACGGCATTGAGGCCAACATTAAAAACCAGTCCGGAGAAACTGACTGCACGGATAAAATGGCGCAGCAACTGGATATTATCCTCGCCGGTTTTCACGAACCGGTTTTGCAGCCGCAGGGACAGACTGCCAATACTGAAGCGATGATCGCCACTATCCGCAGCGGAAAAGTGCAGATTATCACCCATCCCGGAAACCCGAAATATCCGCTGGATATTCAGGCGGTGGTGCAGGCGGCAAAAGAGTGTAATGTGGCGCTGGAGATGAATAACTCTTCGTTTCTGCATTCACGGGCGGGCAGTGAGAAAAACTGCCGTGCGATTGCTGAAGCGGTGCGTGATCACGGGGGCTGGATTTCGCTGGGGTCTGATTCCCACTATGCCGGTTATCTGGGAAATTTTGAACGGGTGGTCACTATGCTGCGTGAGATTGAGTTTCCTGAGGCGCGGATCCTGAATGTCACCCCGCGCCGGGTACTGGATTTCCTGGAATCACACGGGCGCCCGCCGATTACGGAATTTGCCGGACTCTGAAAAAATGCCCCGCAATGCGGGGCATTTCATTGCTTACTTAGCACGCAAATCATAATTCCAGTTGGTTTTTTCCAGCGCCTCAATACTTTCCACAACCAGGCCGGTCAGCGCATCCAGCATTTTTTCGCCTTTTTCAATGCTGGCGTAAGTCGGGTCGCCGGTGGCACCTGTCACGGAAACCTCGGTGATATCCCACATAATCTGTATATTATCGCCGTGACGGATACTGTCTTCCGGCATCTGGCGTACCGCTTTACTCAGGTCGCACAAATCAGGACATACGGCGGCGGTAATGGAGGACTCCCCTTCACCGCCGTGTCCCAGCCCGTTCCATTCACGGAAGAAATTCTCCCCGAGACGGTTGCCGAGTACTGACCACCAGGCCGGGAGGAAAGCAAAGACCACATCTTTATGACGCGCTTTGACATTCCGCTGCGCGATATCCAGCGACGGAATGTTTCCGTCGTGACCATTGAAAACAAAGATATGTTTGATGCCGTACTGAATCAGGCTTTCAAACATATCTTCCGCAATCGCAATCACCGTTTCGAAGCGGATATTAATCGCCATCGGTGTGCCGTTATAGTGTGCTGAGGTGCCGAACGGCACGCCCGGCACCACAATCGTACGGGAGAGACGCTGTGCTGCCCGGCGGGCTACGGCTTCCGGCACAAACAGATCCGGGCCGAGCGGCAGGTGCGGGCCGTGGCTCTCGCAACTGCCGAAAACCGTAATGGCACTGTCAATTTCGCCCTTATCGAACCGGTTTTTCAGTTCTTCGGTGGTGAATTCATTCAGATAGACTTTTTTCATTATGATCTCCCTGTTGCCGGTGAGGTGGCTTTTACTGCCAGCAACGGATGCAATATCAGATAAATAATAACGGTAAGAACTAATGCCAGCAGTCCGGTCGGCCAGTCAGACAGAATATTGTTCAGTGCCATGACCAGACCTGAGGTCATTCCGGCCAGCGCACTGATCACCCCGGCATAATTGTATTTCGGCTGATGATTGATCTGCGTGATATCGTAACGGCATTTGCGGGTGATGTAGTAATCCGCCAGCAGCGGCCCGGCCAGCGGCGGTGCCATAATGCCGAGATAGTTAATAAAATCAGCAAAGAAGATCTGGTAAAAGCCGATAGCACCCAGCACCGTACCGATAATCCCGGTGGTCAGAATCAGCACGTTTTTATTTACTTTTACACCCGCGGAATCCAGCACCGGGCCGGTATAGAGTGAATTACAGTAAAGTTCCGCGTCGTTGGTGGTCCACAGTGACAGGGTCCAGGTGATCACGCCGATCAGTGCCAGCAGGAAGCTCTTTTCAATCATCCAGGTAATGTAGTTCGGCATCCCGACTGTCATAGTGCCGATATAACCGACCACGTTGAGCAGCGGGTTAGTAAAGATAAAACAGGCTGCTGATCCCCAGAATACCGCAGAAATACTCTTATTAAAGCGGAACAGATCCACCCCCATCACCGCCCCGGCAATCCAGCTGCCGACGACCATGGTGATTGCGGTGGATAACATCAGTCCCTCATTGCGGTTAGAGTTTTCGATAAAGACCGATAATCCGCCGCCTTCCTGTAACATGGCATAGCCGGTGATAACAGCGATGATCATAATAATCGGTGACACCGGAATCGCGATAATTTCCAGTCCCTTCATGCCGTGCAATGAGGTATAAGTGAACAGCAGACCGGCGACGATACAGGAAAGAAAAACTTCGAGGGTGATCGGCACGCCGTTGTAGCCGTGCTCTGCCGGGTTAAAAACGATAATCCCGCTGGGATTCCCCAGGAATGTCCCCCAGATATCCCCGACCATGCCGGTGATCGCCGCAAACCAGCCGAGGGTCAGCAGCCCCATGGCAATCATCGGCAGATTAGCGCCGAAACGACCATAGGAAAAACGGCTGATCAGCGCCAGACTCAGCCCGGTGCGCTGCGCCATAATGCCGAGCAGCGAGGTGAGAATAAACAGCAGTCCCATACCAATGGCGATAGCCAGCAGTGCCATCGGAAATGACATCCCCGGTCCGCCGTTGGCGCCGGCCAGTGCGCCGCCGATAAATAACCCGGTTGCCACATAACCGAAACCTATCCAGACCAGCACCTGCTTCCAGGTCTCACGGCGGTGTGTCATCGGTATGGGCGTAAACATAAAATCATGGTCATGCGCCGGAGGCGCGGATGACGTCTCATGTTTGCTCATGGTGCTTCCCCTGTCTTGTGTGGTGTTGGCAATTGCCGCTGAAAGTGTTTTTAAAATAAAAAGCCATACTCTTGTTATGATTTATTATTAGCCTGGTAAAGTAATTGTTTGCAACTAAATTAATGAAAATAAAAGGAAAAGAAAATTTAATATAACGGACAAGTTGGCGGTAAAAACGGGAAGGGAAATCATATAAACAGGGAAGAGAATAAAAAATCGACGAAAAGTACTGCCATCAGAAACGATGGCAGCAGGATATAAAATAACCGGGGTAGTGATTATTCCGGCAGCGGTACCATGCAGACGGCACTGCCGAAGCTGCCGTGACTGCATTCAACCCGGAATTTCCCGTAGCGGCTGAGAAACCCGAGCAGGCTGTCGCCGGAGTTAAAAGTGACAATACCGGTCACCGGCTGCCCGTCAGTGGACATATGCGGCATCAGGCTGTCTGCCAGTGCCCGTTTGACCAGCCCGGCCTCAGCGGAGGAACCGATATAGAATTCCGATTTCAGCCAGTTCACCCCGGCGGAAACCGAGTTCACGCCCGGAGAGCGGGCAGCGGCAAACACCATCAGCACCCAGCCGTTAGAATTCTGACTGTCAGTTGCAAAAGGATGTGCCACCATATTATAAGCCGGATTATGCAGTGCTTTGCGCAGTTCCGGGTCACGCAGTACTTTCAGCAACTGAGACTGCAATGCAGGCGGGAAGTGCAGAGTGGCAATGGTATTTCCGGCCAGGTCATCATCAATAAACTGATAAAGCCCCTGGATCCACAGCGCGGACTGCGCGGTGCCACAGGTATTGAGATTATGATATACCCGCCAGGTACCGTTCCTTTCCCGCACGGCATAACCGGCATGGGAAAAGCTCAGCCCGTAGTCATTCAGCGCCTGACCCTGACGAACCAGCAGGACGACCCGGTCGCCCTGTTTCTCCAGCCAGTCATTCAGCACTTTGGCCTGTGCAGTGCGCTGTGCGGCTTCCTGCGGCGTGGGCGGGGATTTATCCTCACAGTTCTGACTGCCGCTGTATGCAAGGCCGGATGCAGTGAGCAGGGCAGCCGCAAAAACGGTTTTCAGCAGTCGCATATTAAGGCATTTTCTCCTGATGGGTTAATTCACGATCATCCTGGGTCACCATATGGGAAATAATGTTCCCGTCCTTTTTCAGATACGCACCGGAGCCTTTTTCAGCAGGTTCCAGTGTCAGCTTATCACCCGGATTCACCGGGATTTTTTCCAGTTTTTCGGTGGCGACCAGCAGGGTGGCATCTTCATTTTTGTCGGTTTTGCCGGTGATGGTGGTGACTTTTTCTTTCTTATTGTTTTCCACAGACTCCGCACTCAGCTGAGCCGGTAAAATGATCGGCGATAAAATCGCACCACTTATCATCACCGAGCTGTAGACACTGCCCGCACTACTGAGGACCGCAACCGATAAATAAGGATTATCCGGCAGTTTACCTGCATTGGCAGGCAGTGTGACCAGTGCGGCGGCGCAGAATACTGCCGGAAAAATAAACTTATTCATGCTGTTTTCCTTAATTTAATGAATAAAGGTTCTTTTTACCCGTTCAGACACCAGGAAATACGAGATCCGGATAATAGCGTAAATCGCCAATCTTATCAGCGGATAATAAAGATCAAAATTCACACGGACATACGGCAGACTAACCAGCACAATATTCCGCATATTGAGGTATCTCTTTTTCCCGCACTGAATACAGACCCATTTATGTTCTGTAAGTTATTTTCTGTTTTACTCTTTCCGGCGTGTCAGACTATCTGGATTGGTCGTTTATCCGGCTCATCAGAACAGCATCGACATAGCGCCCGTCGCGGAATGCATAATCCCGGGCAATCCCTTCACGCTGAAAGCCGAATTTTTCATACAGTGCCATGCCATCCGGATTATTGGCAAATACCTCTAATTCAATACGGCGGATGCCCAGCCAGTTATCACAATAATCAATCATCGCCTGCATTAACGCACTGCCGACCCCCTGGCCGCGATAGCTTTTATCTACAGTAATGCCAAAATTCACCACATGGCGGCGGCGGGGGTTACTGTTCTGGTTAATACCCAACAGCCCGACTACCACGCCGTCAACAACAGCCACCAGCCGGGTGGCTGACTGATCACCCTGGCTCATTCGTTGTTCCCAAAATTTCCGTGAGGTATACGGCATCTGTAAGGTATTGGCATAAGCCGTAAAATCCTGATGCATATCGTACAGTGCGGCGGCGTCCGACGGCTCGGCTAACCGGATGGTAATCTGACGCATAGATCATATCCTTTATGTAATCCTGTTATATTTCCTTATTAATGGCATCGATATAGTGTATCCGTCAACGGGATGAAAAAGCCTTACCGGGAAAGCAAAAACGGCGTAACCGTGCTTTTTTCTGTTATTTTCTTTTTTACGGGTCAAACTGACTGAGAATGAAAGGTGGTGGTAAAATAAGCGGGTTAACATACTGGTATAAGCCGAAAAGTGCATTTTCTCTGAAAAATAAAAATTCATGCAAAAAAGTAGGCTAACCGGTGGCGGGCGATTAAACTTAACCTTTCCGGAAACAAAAGGGATTGCCATGGACATCCGGTTTCTTAAATCCGTATTCTGCAAATCAGGTATCAGCCGGATGACTCACTCAGTACAGACACTGGTTTTTTTGCGCCACGGCGAAAAACCGGACAACGACAGCGGGCAGTTAACCGGCAAGGGATTAAACCGTGCACTGGCGCTGGCGGATCTCCTGATTTCCCGTTACGGAAGGGCAGATGCCCTGTATGCCGCCGCGCCGAAACAAAGTAAGCTCGGCCACTCGCTGCGCTCCCTTCAGACCATTACCCCGGTGGCTGTCCGCCTGTCATTGCCGGTTCATCTGGAATTTCACGCCAAAGAAACCAAAGCGCTGCGGGATGCGCTGCTTGGTAAAGAACACCATCAGCATACGGTATTTGTGGTATGGGAACATGATAATCTGATAAAGGTAGTGAGGGATATTCTGAAACAGACCGGCGGGGATTATTCTGATATGCCGGCCTGGCCGCGCGATGATTTTGACAGTCTGTGGGTATTGAACATTACCAGAGGGAAAAAGGAAACCAATATTGAATTTTCGCAGGAGAGGCAGGGATTGAACAATCTGAAGGATTATTATCCCTGAGGGATATGGACTATTTTGTATATATCCTTGTAAATAGTAATGATATATTTTTCTTTTCATTAAATGAGGCGGTAATAAGCAGAATCTGAGGGATTATATAACAATGTAAAATTACTTACTTTTTATGAAATACAAACACGGCCATGATTATTTCACTAATAAGATAAATCTCAATAATAGATGCGGTCTGCCTGCTTTTTGCAATACGTTCGCTAAATTTTCCTGTACGGACAATATCCGGCGTGATTATTATTCTGACAAGATGAGATTAAATATAATGAATCAGATTTAATCTTATTTCGTGGTTATAAGTCTTTATTTTAATGGTGTGTATTTTTTATTCCATTTGTTACATTTTAATTACAATATTGTAACTTATTGTAATTGGTGTTTTTTTTATTTATCTTTATTAATCATGATATTGTTAGTTGTTTACCTTTCAGATAAGGGCATTGTATTAGTTATCTTATTAATATAAAAATAAATCAGACTGTTTGTTAATAAAGATTTTTCCGGTTCTGCAGACAGCGATTATATTAAATTAACTTAATATTAATACTGTTATAAAGTATGAATACTGATCAGCATGATCAATTAAATTATTCTGGACTGAAGCGGAAAATAAATGTTAATGTTTATTTCGCTTGGGTGAGGTTTATTTAGTTAATATATTTTTCATCTCACGTATAAAAATTTATAACAGAAGGTTTAGTTGGAAATAAAATACGTAAAAATAACTGGTAACTCTTTGACGTTATCAGACATTAATATTTTCTGAGCACATGGCTGATGATTAGTTTGCGGCGGTTAGCCCGAATTAAAAATGGAGTTGTAATTACTAACGTTAATTTCTATAAAAGGAAGTATTATGAAACTGAAATATGCTGTTTTACCAACTGCTTTTGCCCTGTTATTCAGTGCTTCATCATTTGCTGACAATTCTGGTACAGTTTACTTTTACGGATCAGTTAAAGCGCCTACCTGTAAAGTCAATAATGGTAACAAGGATTCTTATGTTAATATGGGTAATCATGAGACAAGTGCGTTCCCTGCTGCAGGTACAGAAGTCAAGGGCGACGAAAAAGTGGTTCTGGAGCTGACGGAGTGTACCGGTAATGAAGCAAACCTGTCATTAACTGCTAACAACCGTGAAGGCAATGATAAAATTAAATTAAAAGCAACCTCAGGCAGTGCCAAAGGTCTGGTTATTGTTTTAAAAGATGAGGCTGCAGGTACTGTTCGTCTGGTAGATGGTGCCAGCACGACTGAACAAATTGTCAGCGGTAATGCAACCTTTGAATATCAGCCATACCTGGTCAGCACTGCAAATGTAGTTGAAGCAGGTAGTATTGATGCTTCTGTAGATTATACCATTTCATATAACTAACAGATATATTTATTACAGGGCAGACATTTCTGCCCTGTTAATTATATTCAGGTGGAGTTATGATTAAATTAACTAAGATAGTTATATTTATCTTTTCATGTATTTTTATTAATAATAGCGTTGCTGATATATCCCTCGGTTCAACCCGTGTTGTTATCAGTGACGGTAAAAATGAAGGTAGTGTAAGTACACATAACAGGGATAAAACAAATTATCTTATCCAAAGTTGGGTTTTGGATGAAAATGATAAAGAAACAAATGACTTTGTAATAACACCTCCATTATTTAAGCTGGAGAGCAATACATCGAGCAGTCTCCGGGTTGTGATGGTCGGATATTTACCAAAGGATCGCGAATCGCTGTATTGGCTGAATGTAAAATTCATTCCGTCAACGGATAAAGATACAAAAGAAAACAGATTGACATTTGCCATTAACAACAGAATTAAAATAATTTACAGACCAAAGTCATTATCTTTTTCTGAGCCTGTGGATATATTTAAAAAAGTTACCATCAGGTACACTGACGGTAATATAGAATTTAAAAATCCGACAAAATATTTTATTAACATCAGTGAAGTAAAAGTGAATGATGTAGTTTTAAAATCACCCAGCTATATAAAACCGGAGTCTGCGGAATTGATTCCGGTAAAAAATAACAAAAAGCCATCCAAAGTAGATTATGTATTAATTGATGATCTGGGAAAGCTGAATTTGTTTCAGGCGAATTTGTGATTTTTAAATAAATTTTCTTTTCATGATAGGGATTTTCATGGAGATATTATTATGAAATCATCAGAAAGAATTTTATCTTACAGTTCAATTCTGATAGCTGTATTGCTGTGTATTAACACCGCAAAAGCTGATGACTACTTTGACCCTGATTTTCTTACCAGCCCGTCGGGTGAAGCGCTTGATATAGATTTGTCCTCATTTGAAAAGTCATCCTTTATACCCGGAACTTACCGGGTTGATGTCTATCTGAATGAAAAGTATGTCAATACACAGGAAATTTTGTTCTACAATGACAAAAATACAAATAAACTGCGACCTTGCTTTTCAGATGTTCAGTTAGCCGACTACGGAATAAAACCGGAATATTATTCGTTATTAGATAAGTCCGGAGATTGTGTTGATCTGAGCGGAATTCAGGGGGCTGATGCTGAATTTAAAGGGAACCTGAGCCGGCTATATCTCAGTATGCCGCAGGTGACCTTTGATCAGAAAGCGTTGGATGCCCGGCAGGAGTTACTGTGGGATGACGGTGTTCCTTCTGTTTTCACTGATTATAGTTTTTCCGGTCTGCATCTGGTCAATACCAACAATAATAATTCAGATGATTCACTTTATCTGAGTTTGCGTTCCGGAGTGAATCTCGGCAGCTGGCGTTACCGTAACAACAGTACATGGAATAAAAGTGCGGGTGGCCATCAAAAATGGGAAAGTCAGCTGAATTATATTGAACGTCCGTTGCGGTCGATTAAAAGTAATTTTTTGATTGGTGATAACTATTCTGATTCGGATGTTTTTGATAACGTTTCATTTCGCGGAATAAAACTATGGTCTGATGGTCAGATGTATCCGCAATATGCCAGCACATATGCGCCGGCTATCACTGGTGTGGCAACAATAGACTCCACGATTGAGGTATATCAGAACGGTTATGTCATTTACCGGACCAATGTCCCGGCGGGCCCTTATGAGTTAACGGATGTTATTCCTCTGAACAGCGGAGAAAATTTATACGTTGTCCGCAAAGGCATTGATGGCAGCGAATTCCGTTCTATTGTTCCTTTTTCATCTCTGAATTTCATGCAGCGCAAGAACCGGTATAAATACAGTATTACTGCCGGTCAGTACAGAATGAATAATTATGGATCTTCAGAGAGTACCGGCAATAAAACAAAATTTGTTCAGGCAGATGCATTTTACGGATTAACCGGCAATACCACTATCTTCGGCGGTGTTCAGGCGGCATCCCGCTATCAGGCCTATGATGCCGGTATCGGTATGAATATCCCGGTTGTTGGTGCGGTAGCTGCGGACATTATGTTAACCCGGGTACAGCCGGATTCCATTGACAGTATGGAGGGCAGGGCATTTCGTTTTCGTTATTCAAAATCACTGGAAAATACAGGAACTAATATCAGTTTTGCCGGATATCGTTATATAAATGGTGATTATCTCACCATGTCAGATATGTTTGATTATTATAGCGGGCAGGCTGATACATCGGCATATCTGATGCGCAAAGGACAGTTTGAATTGACAGTTACTCAGGGATTACCGGATAACCTTGGTTCGTTGAATGCCTCTGTATCCCGTCAGACTTACAATACATATTATAATAATGAAGAAAAAAGTGTTGAATCTTATAATGTCGGTTATTCCAATGTATTTGACGGGATATCTCTGAATGTCAATTACGCATATTATAAAAACTCACTCAACAGACAAAACTATGCGACGGATACATTTGAAACAGAACGTAATAATGACCATGTTATTTCTGTAAACATCAGTATTCCATTGCAGGGCCGTTTTAAAGACCAGTGGGTAACCTACGGGGCCTCATATAATAAAAACGGTGATTTTGATAATTACATTGGCCTGGGTGGCTTAGCCCTGGATGAAAAAAATCTCTCGTGGAACGTTCAGCAGGGATATGGTAACAGGGGAAGCGGGAACTACGGTAGTGTATACGGTAAATATAAAGGCCGTTATGGTGATGTGAATGCCGGTTATTCCTATAGAAAAGATAATCGGCGGGTTTCTTATGGTCTGAACGGCTCCCTTATTATGAGCGGTTACGGAGCAACATTATCACGGCCGCTGGGGGATACTAACGGATTGGTATACACACCGGGTGCAGAAGGTATCCATATTCTTAACAACCCCGGCGTAGCAACAGACAGTTCGGGTCTGGCTGTCGTGTCTAATCTTATTCCCTACCGTAATAACAATATACGGCTTGATAACCTTACTCTGCCGGAAAATGCTGAAGTTGAAGCAACGATAAAAGAAATATATCCGACCCGCGGAGCAATTGTTTTAATTGATTATAAAACAACGCTCGGAACAAAAATCCTGGTCACACTGCGCGGAGAAGATGGTCAGCTGATTCCGTTTGGTGCTTATGTACAAAATGACAATGATAATGAACGTGCTTATGTCAGTAACTATGGACGGCTTTATCTCGCCGGTGCAAAAGACAAAGATGATATCAGGGTTACCTGGGGAGAGCATAATCAGTATAAGTGCAGCTTTTCTTATAATGTTGACGGAAAACGGAAAGTAAATGGATTTTATATTTTCGATGCTGTTTGCCGCTGACCGGAATATTACAGTATCGGCAGACGCAGCCGGTAAATAGCATTAAGTGGGGTTATGATGATATTGGATAATCAAAATAAATGGCTGATGCTGGTATTATTTATATTTTCCATGCAGGCTACAGCTGACTGCGGCAACACCACTGCCGTACTCAAAACAGCAGAATCACATCTGCGGGCACGTATTGAAGGCAAAATCAGTGCTGGTACATTGCTGGCTACTGATATATTGCAGGTAGATGATATTTCCGCCTGTAATAACAGCGCATATGAGGAATTATGGCTGGTGACAACTCAGCTGAACAGTGACTCACCACCTGAATTTTTCAGAATGCTCAACGGGGTACCTGCATATTATCTTAATAAGGATTATGCATATTCCGTCCGTCTGGACGGAGTACAGCCTTATTCATCACAGGGGGTGCCTTTTTCTGCGGAAAACCGGAACGGCATTATGTACATTCCCCGTGTATTAATTTCCGTCTATGCGGCAACAGATAATCCGGAACCGCTGAGATTACCATCATCACAGGTCGGGCTGATAAAGAATGACAAGCACGAAACGGTTGCGAGGCTTAAATTATCTGCCAATATCGATACCGTTGAAACATGTGTAATTGATACCCCGCAGATAGTATATGACTTCAGTGATCTGGAGCTCTCTGATTTTCCGGCAGAAACGGGCAGAACAGGTATCCGCTCTGATAATACACTTTCAGTCAGTTGCAGTAATGACAAAACAACCAAACGTGTTTCTGTTATATTAAGCGAGGCAACACGTTTTGCTCAGGCAGATAAGGCGGTTATCGCCTCAACGAATCCGGCCATCGGGTTTGTGCTTTATTACAATGACGAACAAATTACAGCGAAGAACAGGGCTTATCTCGGCGATATGCAAAAACAGTTAAACGCGTCTGTTACGGCATATATTTATAAACTGAAAAACCGGGTTGAGCCGGGAAAATTCTCGGGAACGGCGGAATATATTATCCGTTTTGACTGACTGACTGACTGACTGACTGACTGACGGATGGACGGATGGACGGATATCTGCATTGCCTCTCGGAATGATCTGTCCGGGAGGTGTGCAATCAGCTCTCTTTCTTTTTACGACCGGCTTCTTCTGCCCGCTTGCGGCGCATTTCTTTCGGATCTGCGATCAGCGGGCGGTATATTTCCACACGGTCACCATCACGGACAATATCGGTCAGTTTTACCGGGCGGCTGAAAATACCGACTTTATTCTGCGTTAAATCCACATCATCCCGTAATGATAAAATACCGGAGGCGAGAATAACGGCTTCCACGGTGGCGCCTTCGCTTATTTTCACCGGGATCAGAAATTGTTTACCGGGCAGGGCATAGCAGACTTCAGCGGAAATATCAGACACGGTAAACCTCTTTTGCCCGTTTGGTAAATGCCATCACCATATTGCCGGCCAGCTCTTTAAATATACGGCCGAAGGCCAGCTCAACCAGTTTATTGGTGAATTCAAAATCCAGATTCAGCTCAACTTTACACGCATCCTGACTCAGCGGAATAAACGACCAGCCCCCCATCAGTTTACGGAACGGCCCTTCCACTAACTGCATACGGATATGCTCATTACTGGTCAGCTGATTGCGGGTCACAAAGGTTTTACTGATACCGGCTTTGGAAACATCCACAGACGCGGTCATTTCATCCCGGTCGTGACTGATAATACGGCTTCCCACACAGCCCGGTAAAAATTCCGGATATGCACGAACATCATTCACAAGGTTGTACATCTGTTCCACACTGAACGGAACCAGTGCGGAGCGGCTAATTTGCGGCATAACACATCCTGCGGTCAAAAATCACGAAACGGCGGAAATTATCGCCGCCTGTTAAATCCTATTATACTGTGCTCCGGCGCGGAGATAAATGCACAATACGGTATGTGCTGATGACAGAATGTATCTTAATGACAATAAAGATGTTTGTCACAAAAAGCACTTGCGAAATCCCGCTGACATGTTAAAAACAGCGTACAGGGACAGAAAACCCGTAACGGTGCTTAAAATATCAGCATTTACTGTGCGACGGATAAATAAGCAATTTATTTCGGGTGTGCATAACGTATAATAGTGATCACTATGACAAAGAAAAAAGCTCACAAACCAGGCTCTGCCACCATCGCGCTGAATAAACGCGCCCGCCACGACTACTTTATCGAAGAAGAGATAGAGGCGGGTCTGGCGTTGCAGGGCTGGGAAGTCAAATCATTACGCGCAGGTAAAGCCAACCTGGGGGATAGCTACGTCATCCTCCGTGACGGCGAGGCTTTCCTGTTTGGTGCTAACTTCACACCGCTCAGCGTGGCATCATCCCACGTTGTCTGCGACCCGACCCGGACACGCAAACTGCTGCTCAATCAGCGTGAACTCGACAGCCTGTACGGCAAAATCAACCGTGACGGGCACACTGTAGTTGCGCTGTCACTGTACTGGAAAAACGCCTGGTGCAAAGTCAAAATCGGCATTGCCAAAGGTAAAAAAGAACACGACAAACGTGATGACATCCGCGAACGTGAGTGGAAATTAGACAAAGCAAGAATTATGAAGCACGCAGGGCGTTAACTACTGGTATTCTGTACTGATTTTCTGATATACTGTGTTTCACAACTTGGGGCTGATTCTGGATTCGACGGGATTTGCGAAACCCAAGGTGCATGCCGTGGGGCGGTTGGCCACGATAAAAGCCGCAAAAAAATAGTCGCAAACGACGAAAACTACGCTTTAGCAGCTTAATAACCTGCTCAGAGCCCTCTCTCCCCAGCCTCCGCTCTTAGGACGGGGATCAAGAGAGGTCAAACCCAAAAGAGATCGTGCGGAGTCCCTGCCCGGGGATGAAGCATTAAAACGAATCGGGCTAGTTTGTTAGTGGCGTGTCTGTCCGCAGCTGGCAAGCGAATGTAAAGACCAGACTAAGCATGTAGTACCGAAGGTGTAGAAATTTCGGACGCGGGTTCAACTCCCGCCAGCTCCACCAAATTATCTTCTAAGGACGTCCAAAGAAGACTGAAAAGCCCGCTAACTCAATGAGTTGCGGGCTTTTTTATGTCCTGCGCAGTCTGATGTCACCTAATTAAATCCAATCATCTTAGGCACCTTGATAGGCACCTCGTTAACCTTTATAGTTTTTGAGGTGCCTAAAAACAATGGAACATCAAAAATGGCAAGACAAACCAAACCCTTATCCGCAAAAGAGATCGACTCAGCAAAGCCAAAACAGAGTGATTATGTCCTCTATGATGGCGATGGATTAGAACTATTGGTAAAATCCAATGGCAGCAAGCTGTGGTCATTTCGCTACATTCGCCCTCTCACTAAGAAACGAGCTAAAAAAAGCCTTGGTTCTTACCCTGCTGTCAGCCTTGCTGATGCACGTAGCTATCGTCTTGAAGCAAGAACACTGCTCGCTAAACAGATAGACCCACAAGATCACCATAAAGAGCAAGTCCGTAACACCTTAGAAGCTAAGGCAAATACCTTTCAACTTGTTGCTGAACGTTGGTGGGAAGTGAAGAAGTCCACCGTAACCGAAGATTACGGTAACGATATTTGGCGTTCACTTGAACGAGATGTCTTTCCCGCTATTGGAGATATCAGCATTACCGATATCAAAGCGCATATATTGGTCCAAGCAATACAACCGGTTCAATCTAGAGGTGCGTTAGAAACCGTTCGTCGCCTATGTCAGCGTATCAACGAAGTGATGATCTATGCTCAAAATACTGGCTTAATTGATGCCGTTCCAAGTATCAACATTGGCAAGGCTTTTGAAAAGCCCAAGAAAAAGAATATGCCAAGTATTCCCCCTGATCAGCTACCAAAGCTCATGCAGACAATGCGTACAGCTAGTATTAGCCTATCGACTCGATGTTTGTTTATGTGGCAGCTGCTTACCATATCCCGCCCAGCCGAAGCCGCTGAAGCCCGTTGGGATGAAATCAACTTTGAAAACAAAGAATGGCAGATACCTGCAGCCAGAATGAAGATGAACCGTGAACATACTGTTCCGTTATTTGATGCTGCTTTGGCTATCTTAGAGTTAATGAAACCACTCAGTGGTAATCGTAAGTTTATCTTTCCTAGCCGTATCAAACCTACTCAACCCATGAATAGCCAAACCGTCAATGCTGCACTAAAACGCGCCGGATTCGGTGGTGTATTGGTTTCTCACGGTCTTCGTTCAATTGCCAGCACCGCACTTAATGAACAGGGTTTTCCACCAGATGTAATTGAAGCCGCCCTTGCGCACGTTGATAAAAATGAGGTTCGTCGCGCATATAACCGCAGTGACTACTTAGAACAAAGACGCCCCATGATGCAATGGTGAGCTGATTTTATTGAATCGGCTGATAGGGGAAGTATTATTGAAGGTGGGATCAGGGGGATATCATTAGTTGGGTAGTTTGTTATAGTACCAGCTCAAATTTGAGCTGGTACTATAACAGTAAAGAGGCACCATCTATATGTCAGTTCTGTGCCAAAAACAGATGTTTCAAAGTTGAATGGCAAATCGGTTCTATCGCTACATCCCGAACTTTACTAACTTCAACTGTGTTTCTGAAACTTCCCAGTAACTTCCTATTGTAAAACACTCGTGCACATTGTAATTTTTTGAAATATTAGGTAGTGATTTTTCAATTAACTTATCAGGCGTTACTGAAAAGTCTACATAATAATTGTTAGGCGATTCCCCAACTAAGGAGTATGGATGGGCATTGAAAGTGAATTGATAGAATTCCTAGAGAACAGCATCAAAGATGGTGCGAATAAGGCTAGAGATATTGAAATTATAAAATTCTACTATGGCCTAGATGAATCACCTTGGCCCACACTAGAGGAAACTGCAAACCGATTTGGTGTTGGGACTAGAGAAAGAATTAGGCAATTACTAAATTCAAAATTCCGAAACAATGTCAGCAAAAACTCTATTCCATCACTAAATGGTTTTATTCAAACTTTGCAGTCCAGAGAATATTGGCAGCTTTCAGGGCTGGAAGAAGAAACTTATAACTCTGGGTTAGTCAGGAAGGAAAGCCACTTAAAGGGAATATTTAATCTAATTGAGGATGTAAATCTTGACTGCGGGTTCGAATTTTACACCCCTGAGTTAAATCGAGCCACGAGAAACTCGATTGTAACTAGTAAGAACATATTTTTGATTAGGAATTCCAGTATCAAGAACGTCGAAAAGTTAGTCAAAAAAGCAAAAAATCTCCCAGGTCGCTGTGGTATTGCAAACTTAAATTATCTAAAAGAAGAGATCGGTCAGTACTATTCGTTAGTTTCATCGCTAATTGCAAGCTCACCTATGTCTTGGGTTAGAGTGATTGGCGATGATTACTGGTATATTTTTGAGAATAGAGATAACACCATTATAAACTACAGTGAAAAGGTTTTTAGTGTTGTTGAAAACTGTGACCCATCCAGGCTGGCAGAGGCATATAGAAATGCCCTTGACGGAAGGAGCTATAAGTATCCGTACCCACCTGCAGAAATTATCGATGACTACTTAAGAAGTTCTATCTATATGATTAACACTGATTCTGGACTGAGGTTCATCGGTGAAACTACAAAACTTAATGAGATCGAAGAAGACTTAATATCTTTTTTTGAATCTTCCGGAAGTGCGTCATTTCCAACGCTTGACAAATACTTATCGAAAAAAAACTATGGAAGACCGTATATATTAAAAACTACAAATTTTTCACCATTAGTATATGTAGATAAGACCAAAGGTAGAAAATATTATGTGTATAGTCTAGTTGGCCATCAAATTTCTGCACAGAATAACACCTCAAGTATGGATAAGTATGAATTTTATCTTCGTAGATTAAGAGATCTTCTCGATATTGGAACGGATGAGACAAGAGAGCAGAAAGCAAGAAAAGAACAACATATATTACAAGAGTGGCTTTTTAGGGATAAAACGCATGAAGCTTGCGCTATCTGCGGACAAGAGTTCAGTGTGAAAACTTTAGTAGCGGCACATAAAAAACCAAGATCGGATTGTAATGATGCGGAACGCTTAGATCCATATATTGTTATGCCCGTGTGCTTGATGGGGTGTGATTATCTTTACGAAAATATGTATGTCTATATCGACGGTATTGAAATTAAACGTGGCCTGCCGCTTTCGAACGCAAGAGCTGAATCAAGGGTCATTGATGACCTTGTTGGGCGGAAAGTTGAACCAAAATGGCTTTTAGGAAATCAGTATTATTTTCGTTCGCCTAACAAAGTCTTTAGATTAGCCCCATAGATCACCAGACACTTCGCCTCTCTTAAAATAAGAGGTAGTCTTGGAACTTATCTATCGATTCGTTAAATACTCTTTTTGAAATTGCGGTAAAAAATGGGTGCAGAGATAGCTTGAACAGAATCATTAAAGAACGTTGTTCTGCTCTTTTATCTGAAAATATTAATCAATATGAAGAAGATGAAAATACGGCAAGAAAAAAATATTTTGGCTCGTTCGTGGTTTCTATTTTTTAGACGACATAACTAATGAACATTGGGACATTCTAAAATCCTCAAAAGATAATTTACTTCTTTTTGAACAAATTTCTGGGGGCTTAGGTAATCATGATGATCAATCTTGGCCCAAACTTCCCTCTATAAAAATTGAAATGATCTTGAATGCTTTTTTTGATAAATGGCCTGCAATTAAATTACCTAATAGTTGGGGTAGTGATAGTCCCAATGAAGAAAAAAGTTATAGATTCTTAACTGGATTGATATTCAAAATAAGCTCAGATGATGCTGTTGAATCTTTAGATGTACTCAAGCGTCTTATGAGTGATCTTCGCTTTAATTCAATGAATAAAGAACTACAAAGTATATATGCCAGCCAAATTAGAAAATTTGCTCTCCAAGATTTTGCACCACCAACACCTCTAGAAATTGTTAAATTATTAGATCATGGTACGATTATTACAGTTGAAGGGTTACGCAAGCTCATTATCCAGGAGCTATATGAATTCCAAAAGTCAATACATGGAGGAGAGTTTAACCCAGTAGATCGTTTTTATGAAAAAGATGAACGATTAGATGAAGTTAGGTCTACACAAATAATCGCTGAACGACTAAGTTTAAGACTTGAACCTCAAGGTATAACTATAACACCAGAGCACCAATTAAAAGATCAAAATAGAAGCGATTTTTCTGCATCCAAAGTTATTAATGGCAAACGACGCCTACTCGTAACCGAAGTAAAAGGGCAATGGCACAGAGAACTCTATGATGCAGCTTCATCTCAGCTATATGAGCGTTATTCGATTCATCCTGATGCTGAGCCGCAAGGTATATTCCTTGTCATATGGTTTGGTGAAATGGAAAGTGTTGCTGGTAGGAAAAAACATGGTTTGAAATCTGCCCAAGAGCTTAAAAATAGTATTGAAGCAAAGCTCCCTGCTGAACTGCGAAAATTTATAGATATTTTTGTTCTAGACGTATCTAGGAAATAAACTGCTAACTATAAAATCCATCATTTTATAGTTACACTACTGGTTGGAAGCATTAATAAAAATAATTCTCGTGATATTCAATATACTGAGGTAAATAATAATTTATGAAGTACAGCCCTCACTCAAATACTAAATGTTGGGCGTAAACCCGGGTATTCCTCTGATTCCATTTGTATAGCTAGGTCTGATATCATTATTCTACGTAAGGTAGATGCTGCAATAAATTGAATGCCTAATGCCAATCGCACAACCTGAAGACGTTTAAGCCCCACTGGCTTATAACGGCTAGCCACATAATGAGGCATATTATCAATCACAGCTTTAATTTGTCTATCATCACGATGGGGTATTTTCTCCATCATAGCCTGTGACAAATATGTAAGGTTATGGCCATTTTTACCTTTCAAGACATTTAAATCAACACCACTCCATACCAAAGCTGCTTTAATGGAAAGCTCTGCGACCATGCAGATGGGCTGAATAACTGAATCATGGCTAAAGCTATTCGGCAGTGTATTTGCTATATCTTCAAGATTAGAGCGAGACATTTTCCAGAGTATTAATGCTTCTGAGGCACACGATTCTGAGGCATATGCTTCTATTTCATTCAAACCCATAGTTAAATCATGAAGATCTGCAATAGCAAAAGATACTTCTGCTGCAATTGCTCTATCTTCTCGACACCACTCCCACCACTCTTGATTACTTGAAAAACCTGCTATTTGCCAAACCTCTAGTACGTTATCTCCGTATAAGACAGGAAATATTGTTTTTCTAACTTGATCCATGGATGCAATCATACCTATTCCTGCACCAGGCCAGCTTGTTTTAACTTCAGGCATCATGACAGTGTATGCATCTACGATACGTTGAACCTCTGGATTACTAAAAACACCAAGACTAAAATCTGCTCCTAATATGTCCATTGCAGCTGCTAACGGCCGCTGGTGAACGAGCACACCATCCTCAGAATATTTTTTATCCAATCTGCGCAGGTCATCAAGTGTCCACAGGCTCATATCTATTTCCTTTCATCTTTAGCTAAAATCTTGTATAAAGATGTTATAAAATAACAAAATAAACTATCATTACTTAGTACAAACGAGTAAATATGACACTTAACTTTAAACACCATATTCGCCCTTTACAAGATTACCAGCAACAAAAGAAAAATAATAATTTCTACATTAACTGATAAAATACCAAGCTACCGTGAATAAGTGCCCCATTTATCCCGATGGCTAAAAAACAATCAAATTATTTTTAGGCACCTTATTAGGCACTTTTGAAAAGTTGAATTGAACATTAGTACTATAAAATCACTTAGTTAAGCGAAGAATTCAGACTCCGCTAGCCCACCAAATTATCTTCTAAGGACGTCCAAAGAAGACTGAAAAGCCAGCTGACTCAATGAGTTGTGGGCTTTTTTATGTCCTGCACTGTCCTGTTTTATCCCACCCAAGTTAATTAAAACCAATACCTTTATGCTTGTTGCAAAACAATGGTGGGAAATTAAGAAAACGAACGTAACAGAAGATTATGCCGACGATATCTGGCGCTCGCTTGAAAGTGATGTGTAAATAGACCCGTTTTAGTTCCATGCATTTTTTGAGATCCCGGCCAAATAATGGTGTTGCCGATATTCCTCCGGCGTCATATTGTTCAGTGATTCATGCGGGCGTTCACAGTTATATTCTGACAACCATTTTTCCGTGATTTCCCGTACTTCATTCAGCGTTCTGAACAGATAGAAATCGAGTATTTCTGTCCGGTATGTCCGGTTAAAGCGCTCAATAAAAGTGTTCTGTGTCGGCTTACCCTGCGGGATAAACTCCGGTTTTACTGCATGTTTCTCTGCCCATTCAGCCAGTGCCTGAGAGATAAATTCCGGGCCATGGTACCTATTAAATACTCCCGTTAAGCATTGAAGTCAGCTATTTTCTACAACTGGTAATGCCTGCCACCAGTGGAGAAAATCAATGAGACATCCTATCAAAAATATCAGTACGTCAGGTACCCTGATTGCTCTGGATATCGCTAAAAAACATCACGATGCTAAATTTAAATACTCAAACGGACGAACAACTTATTTGATCTCTTCCCCAAATCAGCGCCAGGCTAAATCAGAGATCCGGGCCTTTTTGCAGACTTCGGACAAATTCCTCCGGAGTCTGGTTATTTAACGAGGAATGGGGGTCTTTGCCGGTTATATTCCTGTCGCCAGCACCCGATCTTTTCCTGCGCATCTTCCAGCGACAGGAACCAGTGAACGTCCAGACACTCGTTACGGAAGCTACCGTTAAAGGATTCGATTAACGCATTGTCCGTCGGCTTTCCCGGCCGGGAGAAGTCCATCGTTACCCCGTTTTCATATGCCCATTTATCCAGCGCCTTTGAGATAAATTCGCAGCCATTGTCGGTCTGAAACCGCCCGGGAACGCGTTGCTGTAACTGCTTCAGCCGCGCCATTACCTCAACCATATCGTCACCCCGCAGGCCCTGGCCCACTTCTATCGCCAGACATTCCCGACTACAGTCAGCGCCCGGATCCGGCGCCCGTTGAACAGATTATCAGCAACAAAATCCATACTCCGGCACTGATCGGCCGCCGTCACCGCCGGACGTGCCTGTCTGTGCCTGGCTGTTAACATGTCGCCGGGGCCGCTTTGTCCGCAGATTCAGCCCTGCCTGACAATAAATACGGTAGGTTTTCTTATGGTTAATCAGCCAGCCCCTTCCCGGCACAGCAGTATATATTGGTAATATACGCAAAGGATTTTCTGTAGCTGCATTATTACGAGAGTTTAATTTAAAGTTCGGCATCACTGCAACAGAGTACATTACTGCAAATGGCAGCGTTATGATTAAACTCAGTGGTTACGCAGGGTTACGTCATAAATTGAATGCTACTCATTATTTGGCTGATCATGGCAAAGTGATCGGTCTGGGTATAGGGTCAGCGCGGACTGAATGCGGCAACAATTGACGGAATGCGTTATACTTTTATTGCCGCAGCGGGATTCCGGTTATTGCAGCTAATTTTTCAGAAAGATTATGATCTGTATAATTTAACTATGGGGGGGGGGCCTCGTTTGTAACATGGGACACTGGTTCTGTAATTATATTATACGCCGCAACCATCGGTACATTATGGGTTGTAGCAGAGGTATTTGCAGTAGGGTTATTATTTACACATACACTTAATAAAGTTGATGAGTATTTCCAATATCTGCCGCTGTAATCCAAATGTTTTCTTTTATTCTGTCATTTTCACAATGAAAGGTATCTTTCACATTCAGAGATCTTCGTTAATGCTGGTTCAGTATCCTCTGAAATTAAGAAGGCGTATGATAAAATAAACGAACCATAATAATTTTAAAACCAGCCGGCAGCAGTCTTTTAATCTGCTTAGAGTGCAGCTATATATAATTCAGGTATTATTACCCAATAAAAAAATATAATATTGATACTTATCTCATTTACATAATGCTAATCTTAAGTTATACATAAAAATCAATCAACAACAGGGAAGGTAAATATAATGTCCGATTTTGAAATCAGGCTTAACAATCGGTCATATCTGACCAGCCGGGAATTTGAACTGACGCCGGGATATTCAGTTACATTGAAAATATCCGGATTGCACAATAAAAAACACTTAGTGTTCAGATCGAGTAATGACCGGATTCGTTTAACACAAAATGCAAATGATAAGAATATAGAACAAAAATTAGTGATAACGGCTGTCAGTGAGGGAAGCAGTGAAATTACGTCTGCCACTAAAGATGTTGGTCAGTGTGATACTGCAACGATGACAGGTAAAGTGTCCGGTTGTTTCCCGCGACTGACTTTCCTTATCTTGCCTGCGGTTGGTATTCCCGCCGGTCTGACTCCCCGTCAAAAAGCATTGGTACAGGTTTTTCTTTCTGAAACATCAACGCCGGCAAAAGGCGGTTTTATTCAGAGCGAAGCCCGGCAAGCGATGATTCTGATGCATGATGCGCTGTATAACAGAATTGCATCACCAAAAGCAAAATATCTTGATGTACCGCAGGATGGCCGCGATAAATTACTGGGATTGATCTTTAATGGCCGGGTTATTGATGGCTTCAGCGGTGGCTCAGTCATTCGTCAGGACGTTCAGAGCAGAATAAATGACCTGATAAAATGTGCTAACGATGGTAACCGTGACATGAAAAAATACAGAACACTGATATCGGATGCTATCGAAATCGCAAAAAAAGACGCTATTATCTCCTCTGATAAGGTTATCGGATGGCGTACCAAGGATACCGGATTAGGTGGCAGTAACTTTGAATTCCTTAAGAATTTGCAGGGGCAGACATTTTATACGCTCAAAGCAAGTTTTTTGCAGGAGTAATTAACTGATGAAAAAAGTAACATTATTGTTTGCCGTATTGACCTCAGTCTGTTTTTCGGGAACGGCGGGTGCATCGTCATGGGAGGATTCAGGGAATTGGGGAGTGTATGATTCAAGGCCGGAACAAATATTTAATCCGATGAATATCGATTTTTACAAAGATAATTTTGAAGAATCAGCAAGGTATATGATATCCGGCTTTAATCGCAATAATGTGACTAATGATTTTTGTATTATCGGTTATAAATGGAAGGATGACAGCAGAGAAAATAAAATCAGTGTTATCTGGAAAGATAATTTTATTATCAATTGGGAAAAACCAGAGAATAATGATAGCGAAATAAGTTATCTTCATTCGCTGATGAACTCAAAACCAAAAGTGGATCTGAGAAATAATGTTGTTCCTTATGAAAAAATTGGTACTCAGACCGCAGCCTGGGCTGAAGAAGGGATAAAGCAAATGATTGCGGATTGCGTAGATAATGGTATTCAGATTCAAATTAAGCCTTTCAAGAGAGAACAGCAGGAATAATACATTATTAAAGTCAGATTATAATGATGATTCTGTATAATAAAAGCCGCTCCGCGGCTTTTTGATATTAACCGTTACTGATAAAATTCCACATCCTGCAATGTATTTAACTCTTGCCCGATGCGTTTGTGGCTGCGGAGTAATATGCTGGTAAGCGTTTTTTTTCATCATTAATGCGGAATGTCGGGACGGAAATACTGATGGCAGCGATAATTTTATTGCGCTGACGTAATGAAATGGCGTAGCAGCGGGTTTTTTCGTTATTGCGGATGTTTGAATTACTGATGCAATTAAATCAACCGGTACCGCGAAAGAAGGCGGGAAATCCTATCGTACCGGTAGTCAGAATTTCCGCCAACAGTGCCATCGCGCAGCGCCTGTCAGACATGATCGATTACGATTACGATTACGATTACGATTGCGGTCCGGTAACAGTAGCCGGAAATCAGTAAAGAACCGTTTGAGCGGGTGATTGAAACGGCAGGCGGGGAAATAAAAAACGGGGGATACTCCCCGTTTTTTATATTACTGTGTCACGTTATCAGACATAAAATTTCATTGATTTTTTGCCGAGGCAGAAACTGATAAACAGACCGAGAGCACAGAGGAACAGAATATAGTAAGCGATAAACATCGGATTAACGTGTTCGGCGATGACCGGCACGGTGAAAGTGGTCAGTCCCGCGAACAGTGCATTACCGATGTTATAAGAGAACCCGATACCGCTTAAACGGATATTGGCGGGGAACAGTTTGATAATAATAATCGGCACACAGGCAACCAGGCCTAAGAACAGGGCGGCCAGGGAGTATAAGACGCCGATAGTAGTGTGGTCACCGCTGCTCAGGGAATTAAAGAAGGCGTAGCTGGTGACGGCAAGTAATATGCTGTATATCACAACGGTTTTGCGGATGCCGAGTTTGTCAGACACAATCCCCGCGATAATACTACCGGCCATATTCATTACGGTGGCAAGGATCGCGATTTTACTGACAAATTCCGGGTCGATTTTAAAAATATCGGACTTCATCAGGTTTGGTGCCAGAACTACCAGGACAACACCGGTGGTCAGCAGCCAGGTCGCAAGAATAGAGAGCATCGTCGCAGAGTTGTAGTTTTTCAATACCTCTTTGATTGGCATATCAATCAGTTCTTTACGCTTTTTCATTTCCAGAAACACCGGTGTTTCACGCAGATAGCGGCGTAAATACACGGCAATCAGACCTAAAACACCACCGCAGATAAATGGATAGCGCCATGCGAAACTTAAGATTTGGTCATTGCTGAAGTTGGTGTAAATCAGGTAGGCCGCGAAGTGGCCGATAACCACACCGAATGTCAGCCCGCTGGCAATCATACTGTTAGCCAGGCCGATACGGTTCTGCGGGACATGTTCGGTGACAAAAACGTGGGCACTGGGGACTTCCCCGCCTAATGCGATCCCCTGCAACAGGCGCATAATCAGCAGCAGTACCGGTGCCGCATAGCCAATCTGCTCATAGGTCGGCAGCAGGCCGATTAGCAGGGTCGGGATAGCCATCAGGAACAGGGAGAGCATAAACATCTTCTTGCGGCCAATCAGGTCGCCGAAATGAGCCATGACTACGCCGCTGAGCGGGCGGACAAAATAAGCGACCGCGTAGGTCAGATAGGTCATGATGCTCGAAAGCAGCGGTGAGTCACTCGGGAAAAAGAGTGTCTGCAAAAAAGGGGCGAAGGTGAGAAATACGATAAAATCGTAAAACTCCAGTGCACCACCCAAAGACGCAAGAGTCAGTGTTTTTCCGTCCTGTAGCTTTAAGCGATTAGACATGCCATTAACCTTACTTATTAAACATGCGTGAAAATGAAATAATCATGGATATTAGCACGATACCATCGGTCAGTGAGATATTTATCAAGGGTTAATTGTATTAATGATTTGTATCCTTTTTTTAAATGCGGGAACCTTGAATAACAATATATCTTCCGCTAATTTACGGAAATATAAGCAAAGTAATACTTGAGTATCATCATGATTACCAGGGCAGGATACAGAAGATTGCAGAGAATGATAAATCGTGGTAATGAATAATTATTCGTTATAAATTTGATGAACGAATTGTGTATTACAAGGCAGGATACAGCAGTAAACCGGCAACAATAAACCGGAAGAGATAAATGAACAAAACCCGCAGATCCACAATGTGTACCGGCGGGTTTTTTGTTACTTATCACACGTTGTTTTAGCGTGACAACAGAAAATCAGTCAGTGACAGTTTCACTGGCGATTTCACTTGCTGTTTCGTCACCGCCGTCCGGTTTGTAATTGGTGTTTGTGATTTGGCTCAGTGTACCGGCTGAGTCAAAGACCAGTGTCAGCGTTTCCTGTTTAACAGGCTCATGACCCGGTTGACGGCGGAAGACATAGTACCAGGTCTGTGTTCCGAACGGGTCACGTAACATCGGGGTGCCGAGTGTATAGGCGACTTGCTGTTGGGTCATTCCTTTCTGGATCTTCGCCACGTCTGCCGGTGTCAGGTAGTTACCCTGGTTGATATCCGGGCGGTAAACGACACGCTCCAGAGTGGAACAACCGGCAGTTAACAGCAACAAAGATGTCGTTGCGGCAATCAGCAATTTACAACGCATGGTGATTTCATTCCTTTAGGATTCTTTGTGACGATGATAATCGACAATAATCAAATTGAAAACCTTTACATTTTTCTATGACCGCAGGATCGCATAAAAGTTAGATGAAATCAGCTTGTTTGTCATGCTGCCAGCAATTCTTTTGCACTGGCGAGGGTGTTTTTGGTGACTGCGGCACCGGCAAGTAATCGTGCCAGTTCCTGTACCCGCTCTTTTTTATCCAGCAGTTGCATGGCAGTTTCGGTTTCCGTGCCGTTGGTGTGTTTACTGACAAAATAGTGCTGATGTCCGCAACCTGCGACCTGTGGCAGGTGAGTCACACACATCACCTGAGTGGATTCACCCAGCTCACGCAGCAGTTTTCCTACGATCGCAGCCGTCGGGCCGCTGATCCCCACATCCACTTCGTCGAAAATCAGCGCCGGGGTGTCCATTTTCTTCGCGGTGATCACCTGAATTGCCAGGGCAATACGGGATAATTCCCCGCCGGAAGCTACTTTTGCCAGTGCCTGATGAGGCTGTCCCGGGTTGGTGGTGACATTAAATTCGACTTTGCTGGCACCGTCCATGCTCAGTTGTTCCGGAGTAAAAATCACATCTGCGGTAAAGCGGCCGTGCGGCATGGATAAATGGTGCATGCTTTGTGTGATAAGCTCACTCAGTTCAGCGGCATAGTGTTTTCTGACCATGTGTAACTGCTGTGCGATAGTCAGAGCCTGCTGATAATGCTGTTCCGCCTCCCGGCTCAGTTCTTCACTGTGCTGTTCACTCTCCTGCTGCATCTGCTGCTCTTCCTGTAACTGAGTATACAGGACATATAACTCTTCTGGTGTGGTGTGGTGTTTACGACTCAGACTGATGTAACGGGAAATACGTTGTTCGAGTTCATACAGCCGGTTCGGATCCAGATCGACCCGGTTACTGTAGTGACGAAGTTCATTACTGACTTCATCCACCTGAATCGCGGCTTCTTCCAGCATGGTCAGTAACGGTGACAGGCTTTCATCCAGCGAGATCAGTTCGCCGAGTTCATGACGTGCATGATTGAGCATACTGATGATGTTGTTTTCATCATTTTCACTGAGAATGTTTAATGTGTCCTGACTCAGGCTCAGAAACTGACCTGAGTTTGCGAGACGCTTATATTCTGCATCAATGTCAGGAAATTCCCCTTCACGGGGTTCAAATTCACCGAGTTCTTTCAGGTGATAATCAACCAGTTGCTGACGGGCTTCCCGTTCCAGCGCCTGTTGCTGATACAGTGCCAGTGCCTGACAGGCGTTGTGCCATTGTTGCCAGGCTTTTTTCATTTCACCGAGCAATAAGCCCTGGTTGGCATAAGTATCCAGCAGGATTTTCTGGTGGCTGCTTTCCAGCAGATGCTGATGGGCATGCTGTCCGTGGATTTGAATCAGTAATGTGCCGAGTTCCCGCAATTGTGACAGCGGTACGGCAGTACCGTTGATAAAACCACGGGAACGGCCGTCACTGTTGATGGTACGGCGTAACAGGCACTCCCGGTTATCGTCCAGCTGATGTTCTTCCAGCCAGAAGCGGGCAGCAGGAGTATCTTTCAGGGAAAAACGGGCGCAGATATCAGCGCGGTTGGCGCCCGGACGCACCATATTGGCGTCTGCGCGGTTACCGAGGCATAACCCCAGTGCATCAATCGCAATGGATTTACCGGCACCGGTTTCGCCGGTAATGGCGGACATACCGGCGCGGAAGTCGATTTCTAATTCGCGGACAATGGCAAACTGACTGATGGTGAGCTGGGTTAACATGCCGCCTCTCCTGTGGATATACACATGCCTGTTTTTACATACAGTATAATCAGGATTTGTATCCGGTAAAGAGGCGGAATGAAAAAAATCAGAACATTTTTTTAGACCAGCCGAGTTTTGTGCTTAACGTATTGAAATAGTTGTAGTCAATCGGGTGTATAAGATCGAGCGTTTTACTGCTTCGTTTGATCCTGACCACATCCCCTTCCTGTATCGGCAGCGCTATCTGGCTGTCACAACTGACTTCATAATCAATATTGGTCTGCGGGAATTTCAGAGTAATGGTACTGTGACTGCTGATCACCAGCGGCCGTGAGGAGAGGGTATGCGGGAACATCGGCACAAGGGCGATAGCATCAAGATTCGGCGTCAGAATCGGCCCGCCCGCTGAAAGTGAATAGGCGGTGGAGCCGGTCGGGGTGGTGATGATCAGGCCGTCAGAACGCTGGGAAAATGCAAAGCGCTCATCAATATAGACTTCGAAATCAATCATATGTGCGACTTTTCCGGGGTGCAGTACCACTTCATTGAGTGCGGTGCTGCGACGCAGTTTGCCGTTGGGGCTGAGCACCCCGGCATCCAGCAGAAACCGTTTTTCGACGTGATATTCACCGGTCAGCACGCGGTCGAGCTGCTGTAAAGCATTATCCGGCGCGAGATCAGTCAGAAAACCGAGATTTCCCCGGTTCACGCCGATCACATCCGCACCATAACGGGAGAGCACACGGGCGGCACCCAGCATATTGCCGTCCCCGCCGATTACAATCACCAGATCGGCCTGCTGCCCGATATCCGGCAGCGTGCCGGTGACCGCACCGGCCAGCCGCATCTCAGCGGCAACATCACTTTCCACAATCACACGCAGGCCTTTTTTCAGCAGCCAGTGATAAAGCTGTTCGTGTGTTGCCAGCGCTTCAGGATGGCGCGGATGGCCGACAATTCCGATACAGCGGAACGATTTGTTTTTTGCGGTATTGTCCGTCAGCATGTGCGTTTTAGCCTCACTTAATCGCCATTCCCTTGAATCTCTGAGTTTGATCCCCATAATAAACAAGAATCAGGATTATTGCGAAATACGCGGAGATTTTATGAGTAGTCACGAACAAAAAACGCACGAAGAACCTGTTGCAGACGCAGCGGAGACCCTGAATACGGCAGCGGAACAGCCGGAAGCTGAGCAGGCGGATGCCGCGGCAGCGGCGCAGGTCCGTATCGCGGAACTGGAGCATGAACTGGAAGAGTCCCGGAAAACGGAACGTGAGGCCATGCTGCGCGCCAAAGCGGAGATTGAAAACAACCGCCGCCGTATGGAACAGGATGTTGAAAAGGCCCATAAGTTTGCATTAGAACGTTTTTCTAATGAATTATTACCTGTGATTGATAATCTGGAGCGCGCACTGAGTGCGGTGAACCCGGAAGATGAAGCACAGAAAAGCATGCTGGAAGGGCTGGAATTGACACTGAAATCCTTCCTGGATGCAGTGAAAAAATTCGGTATTGAAGTGGTTGAAGAAACAAAAGTGCCGTTCAGTCCCGATGTGCATCAGGCCATCAGTATGGTGGATGCTGCGGATCATGAGTCCAACCATGTTGTGACTGTGATGCAGAAAGGCTATACCTTGAACGGCCGCCTGTTGCGTCCGGCGATGGTGATGGTTTCCAAATAAGGATTTTCATCCGCAACGGAATGCCGCCGCAAGGGCGGCATTTTTGTATCTGTGCTATGCGCCGTGCTGAAGCTCCGCCGGGATCACCGGCTGCCAGTCGATTGGCGTCTGACCGTGCTCTGTCAGTATCGCATTGGTTTTTGAAAAGTGGCCGCAGCCCAGAAAGCCCCGGTGCGCGGACAGCGGAGACGGGTGTGGTGCTTTCAGTATCACATGCTTTTGCTGATCAATGTATTGCCCTTTCCGCTGGGCATGTGCGCCCCAGAGCAGGAAAATGACGCCTTCGCAATGTATATTTACGGCCGCAATTACATTATCGGTAAAGGTTTCCCAGCCCAGTTTAGCATGAGAATGAGCCTGGCCGCGCTCAACAGTCAGCACGGTATTAAGCAGTAATACCCCCTGTTTCGCCCAGCTGACGAGGCAACCGTGATTTGGCCGCGTAAACCCCGGGATATCCGCTTCCAGTTCCTTATACATATTAACGAGCGACGGCGGCGGCTGAATGCCCGGCAAAACAGAGAAAGAGAGGCCGTGTGCCTGATTCGGCCCGTGATACGGATCCTGTCCCAGAATCACCACCCGTACATCAGACAGCTCTGTATAGCGGAATGCGTTAAAGACATCTTTTTGTGGCGGGTAAATGGTCTTACCAATTTCTCGTTCATGGGCGACAGCACGCAGAGTTTCAATGAAATAGGGCCGGGTTTTCTCATGGCCGATGACATCATGCCAGGTCAGTGGTGCAGACATCGTGTCGTTATCCTTCATTTATACAAGAGTTACATTCAGCTTACCTGAGTTATCCGTTGTTAGGAAACAAGAAGAGTTTTTTTTGCGGACCGGGTTCTGATAGCGGCGGAGTCAGGAAGAAAACAGCTGATTTTTTACAAAAAAACCTGAAAACAGCAAAAATGAATTTTTGATTTAAAACAGTCTTTTATCACGGAGCTTGAAAATTGATATGATTTTTATTGATATATATCAAAGAATCTCCCCTGTATTCTTGGTATATAAGATACAGAGACATTGGTTAGACCAATATTCCAAGTTAAATGACAATCAATAAATTGATATCGAATCACCCGGAGGTCATCATGGTTACTGGTATTCAAATTACTAAATCCGAAAACGCTGCACTGGTTAACTCTTTCTGGCTGCTGGATGACAGCAAAGACGAAGTACGCTGCATCTGTGCAAAAGAACAATATGCAGACGGTGATGTTGTTTCCCGTGCCGCATTAGGTCCTTTCGAGTACCGCGAAGTGAATTTACAGGTTCAGCCTGCCGTCCGTGTTGAAGGTGGTCAGCACCTGAACGTTAACGTTCTGCGTCGTGAAACTCTGGAAGATGCAGTTAACCATCCGGAAAAATACCCGCAGTTAACTATCCGTGTTTCCGGTTATGCAGTGCGTTTCAACTCACTGACACCTGAACAGCAGCGCGATGTTATTGCCCGTACTTTTACTGCCAGCCTGTAATCGTTCCGGTAACAGTCTTTGTTCCGAAAACCACGCTCCGGCGTGGTTTTTTATACCCGGCTGATAAAAATCACGTAACTTACTGATGAAAAATGATATTGTTGCGGATTGATGAATAGCGTTAAGTGAAGCCTTCAGTGTTTAAGGAGGCGTACTTATGTTGATCGAACACTATTTTTCACAGTTACTGGCTTTCTCATCCACGCCGGATTGTCAGACACTTTTGCAGCGGCAGCATGTAACTGCAGCGGATTTATTGCTGCCGGCACCTGCCGGAATCCGGCAGGATGGTTTTCCCGATGATATTACACTGGCCCGGCTGTGTTTTGACAGCTATCACCCCGGCCGCCGTAGTATAGCCGGCGTCAGCCGTTCCGATGCTCAGACACTGGCCTCCCTCTCGCTGACGGAAGAACAGCTGAGCAGCCCGTCAGGCCTGCAAAGTATGATTTATCATTACCGCGATACCAGTATTCTGGCGTTTGCGGGCAGCAATGATATGGCGGATATGATGACCAATATCCGCCAGGGGCAGGGATTACCGGCACGACAGTATCAGGAGGCGGTGTCACTGGCGGCACATCTGCTGTCGCAGTCAGTCTGTCCGTGGTTGTTTGCCGGGCACTCTCTCGGGGGCGGGCTGGCTTCATTTTGTGCGGTGGTGCTGCAGCAGCCGGCGGTGGTATTCAATGCCGCGGGGCTGGCGGAAAACACCCTGGCGGAAGAGGGGGTTTCTCTGATGACTGCCCGCGAGCGCGGAGCAGAACTTATCCGTCATTATGTAGTGGAACATGACTGGCTCACCCATATCCAGGACGGGCTGGATATCCCGAAAGCACTGGGGCAGCGGATAGCGCTGGATTATTATCCGCCGCAGCATGTGCATTCTGTTTTACAGAAACTGGTTCTCGGCGTGAAGGCGCATACACTGTCGCAGGTGGTTACTGCGATGGAACAGATGGATGAAACCCGGGAGTAAGCATAAAAAAACGGACTGTCACAGTCCGTTTTTTTTTATCAGAGAAAAGGAATTCCGCTTATTCCTGTGGTTCACCGGTCGCAGGAGTTTGTCCCGCGTGATCTGCGCCTGGCTTGCGTCGTTTTCCGATGTTTTTACTGACGCGGTGACGGATTTTGGTTTTTTTCTTCTTTTCAGTTTCAGCTGCTTTTTGATCTTTGCGTCTGGCGAGCACTTTTTTCGATGGCTTGTGCGTCGCTTTCTCCGATGGCGCACGGGTTTTCGGCCGTAACTCATCAATCACCCGCATTTTGACCGGCTCTTCAATATAACGGATGATTTTACCGAGCAGCGGCTGGTCATGGGATTCCACCAGCGAAATGGCCACCCCTTTGCGTCCGGCACGGGCAGTGCGGCCGATACGGTGGAGATAAACATCCGCTGTACGCGGCAGATCAAAGTTAAATACGTGGCTGATATCTTCGATGTCGATCCCGCGTGAGGCAACATCGGTGGCGATAAGCACAGTGGCACGGCCGTCGGTCATACGGCTGATGGCTTCATTGCGTTTCGCCTGGACCATTTCGCCTTCGAGATAGCAGGAGACAATATCCTGTGTGTGCAGCCAGTCAGACAGTTCCCGTACGCGCTCACGTTTGCGGACAAATACCACGGATTTGGTGACATCCGGTTGTTTCAGCAGATGTGCGAGCAGCGCTTTCTTGTGATCCAGGTCATCAGCACGCAGATAGAACTGCTGGATTTTTTTCCGTTCGCGGCGTGACGGATCGGCTTCGATCTCAACCGGCTCGTTCAGAATCCGTTTGGCGAAGTCGCGGATAGCCCGGCCTTCGAGTGTGGCGGAGAACAGCATGGTTTGTGTGCGCCAGCGGGTTTCACCGGCAATGGTTTCGATATCGTTGGCAAAGCCCATGTCCAGCATACGGTCGGCTTCGTCAAGGATCAGGATCTCAACCGCGCGGCAGTCAAAGTTTTCTTCTTTTATATATTGCAGCAGACGCCCGGTAGTGGCGACAACAATATCCTGGTTCTCACTGAACACTTCGGCGTGGTTCATATAGGCCACACCGCCGGTGATAGTGGCGACATCGTGATGTGTGAACTGACAGAATTCTCTGGCCTGATCCGCCACCTGCATAGCCAGTTCGCGGGTAGGCGTCAGGATAAGCACACGCGGCGGCCCGGATTTTTTGCGCGGGAAGTCAGACAGGTGCTGAATGGCCGGCAGCAGATACGCGGCGGTTTTGCCGGTGCCGGTCGGGGCTGAACCCAGAATATCACGATTATCAAGCGCGGCCGGAATAGTGGCTTCCTGGATGGCAGTCGGGCGCTCATAGCCCTTGGCATCCAGTGCACGGATCAGTTCATCGTTCAGTTCGAGTTCAGAAAAAGTAGTTGCAGTCATTATATACCTCTGTTTGGACCGCTGATTATAAACGGCTTGGACAGGATCTTCATCAAAAATAGTTGTCAGCGTGCAGGACTTTCTTCTGCGGGCAGAAGTCCGTATCCTGTCGCCGGGTTTTCTTTATTTTAACAGACAAACAGTTCAGTGATGATGACAAACGAAAAACAGCCGCTGCGCCGCCGTGGTTTTGCATGTAAACAATTTTTTGTGGCTCATGACCGCTGTGCCATGAAAGTCGGCACTGACGGGGTGCTGCTGGGCAGCTGGGCACTGTGCGAAAATGCCCGCCATATTCTGGATATCGGCACCGGCAGCGGGCTGGTGGCGCTGATGCTGGCACAGCGTTCGCTGCCGGATACCCGGATTGATGCCGTGGATATTGACGCTGACGCAGCGGTTCAGGCAGCGGAAAATTTTCAGGCATCGCCGTGGGGAGAACGGATGCAGGTGTTTCATCAGGATATCGGTGAGTTTATCCGTACCTGTCCGCAAGCCCGTTATGATCTCATCGTCAGTAATCCGCCTTATTTTGCCCCGGCGGTCGCCTGCCGTGACAGCGCACGGGAAACTGCCCGTTACACCACGTCCCTGGATCATCCGCAGCTGCTGCGGCATGCGTCGCAGCTTATCACTCCGGACGGCCTGCTTTGTGTGGTGCTGCCGTACTCTGCCGGACAGGATTTCATCGCTGCCGCCGCTGAACTGAACTGGTTTTTGCACTCGCAGATCGCCGTGTCAGATAAACCGGGTACCTCTTTTCACCGTACATTAATCGCCTTATCCCGGTATCCGGTCAGTGAGCAGCACAGAACGATGAGTATCAAAACGGAAGAAGGCAGTTACAGTACTGATTTTAAATCATTTATTGCCAGTTTTTATCTGAAATACTGAATAGCACCGCTATGATAGAGGTGACGGTACTTTTTTCAGCCAAAAACAGACTTTGCAGGATATTTACACTGTCCTGAGGCAATTTTCCGTGATTATCAGAGGGATTACCGGTAAAAACGTGGTAATCTGTAACGTTAATTACCGGAAAGACGGCGTGCGGATAAACACGCAGGATACATCCGAAAAACATGTAATAAGGATCACAAAAAGGATCCTTTTTTGTGATTTTTTTAAAAGAAAAATGAACTTCGCTATTTTAGCTGACTCAAAGTATCGCTTGCTCATCATGAAGTGAAGCGAAACAGGAAAGAGAATGGTGAAGCTGAGCTTCGGGAGATAACACTGCGAATGAGCGAGCAGTTAACGGATCAAATGCTGGTTGATCGGGTACAAAAAGGGGATCAGAAAGCCTTTAATATGCTGGTGGTTCGCTATCAGCACAAAGTGGCGAGTCTGGTATCCCGTTATGTTCCGCAGAGTGATGTTCCGGATGTGGCGCAGGAATCCTTTATTAAGGCTTACCGCGCAGTCGGGTCATTTCGCGGGGACAGTGCATTTTATACCTGGTTGTACCGTATCGCAGTCAATACAGCAAAGAATTACCTGGTTGCTCAGGGGCGCCGTCCGCCGTCCAGCGATGTGGATGCCGGAGATGCTGAGAATTTTGAATCCTCAGGAGCGTTAAAAGAAATTTCGAACCCTGAGAACTTAATGTTGTCTGAAGAATTAAGAGCGGTGGTTTTCCGCACGATCGATTCCTTACCCGAGGATTTGAAAACGGCGATTACATTGCGTGAGCTCGATGGTCTGAGTTATGAAGAAATAGCTGAGATTATGGATTGCCCGGTCGGTACGGTTCGTTCCCGTATCTTCCGCGCACGTGAAGCCATCGATAATAAAGTTCAGCCACTGATACAGAATCAGTGAGCATTTATCACACTGAAGGGAACGTAGGCATGCAAAAAGAGACACTTTCCGCACTGATGGACGGAGAAACTCTTGACAGTGAACTGGTTACCGCACTGACACATGATACAGATCTGCAGGCAGAGTGGGCCGGTTATCACCTTATCCGTGATACAATGCGCGGCGACCTGCCGGATGTTATGCATTTCGATATTGCGTCACGGGTAGCTGAAGCACTGACGCAGGAGCCGGTTTATATCGCACCTCAGGCGATCCCTGAGTCCCAGCCTGAACCGAAAACATGGCGTGATTACGGATTTGTGGCAAAACTGCGTCCGTGGGCCAGTCAGTTAACACAAATCGGCATGGCAGCCTGTGTGTCACTGGCCGTCATTATCGGTGTTCAGCATTATAATACCGACGGCACAGAGAGCGTGGTAAACGGTGATGCGTCCGCATTCAATACTGTGCCGTTTATGGGCAGTGCATCTCCTGTCAGCCTTGATCTGAAAAATGGCGCCGGTCTTGCTCCGCAAACCCGGTTTGATCAGGAGCGCGGTGCGCGTCTGAATGCGATTTTCCAGCAGTATGAACTGGATCGCCGTGTACACACGGATGGTCAGCCTGAAGTTAAACAGACAGCCACCCCGGAACAGGGTCGCGTGTCCTCACAACCACAGCAGTAGTAATGAAACGAATCTGGTTATCCGTTGCTTTTCTGACGGGCAGCCTGTTACTCGCAGTACCGGCCTCAGCACAATCACAAAGTGCTGAGGCGCTGTTGCAGAATATGGGTAACGCTTCCCGCACACTCAGCTATGAACTCTCTTTTATCACTATTTCCCCGAAAGGTATCACACCTGTCCGTTACCGGTATGCGGTTATGGATGGTCAGCCTGTCGCCCAGATTATGCAGATGGACAGTTCCCGCCGGGAAATTGTCCAGCGTGGTCAGGAGATCAGCTACTATGAGCCGGGGCTGGATTCATTCAGCCTGAGTGGTAATCACATTGTTGATTATCTGCCGTCGATTATTTTTGCTGACTTCAATGCCCTGAAAGCCTATTACAATTTTATTGATGTCGGACGGATCCATATAGGCGATCATCCGGGGCGGGTAGTCCGCATCACCTCCAAAGATAATTCACGTTACAATTATATTGTGGTCGCGGATGAAGAAACCGGCCTGCCGTTACAGGTGGATCTGCTGGATCAGAATAACGTCTCACTCGAGCAGTTCCGCGTGGTTTCCGCCTCCGTGAATAACAGCAGCGTGTCAGAAGCACTGAAAGCAGTACAGTCTGTGACTATGCCGCCGGTACTGGCGATCCCGCAGCCGGAAAAGATCAAATTTGACTGGGATGTGATGCGTCTGCCGAACGGATTTAAAGAAATGACCCGCAACCGTCGTCAGGTGGGTGAGCAGGAATGGGTTGAGACCGTGATGTTCAGTGACGGCCTGTTCTCATTTTCAGTGAATGTTGCCAAAGCCGTGAAGACACCAGAAAATCAACAGACAATGCGTCAGGGTTCGCGTACGCTGTACACCATACGTAAAGGTGGTAATGAAATCACCGTTTTTGGCGAACTGCCGCCGGCAACCGCCCGGCAGATAGCAGATGGTGTGACATTCAGCGGAGGTTAATATGGTTAAAGAGTGGGCAACCGTGGTGCGCTGGCAGAACGGGCGTGCTGTGCTGCGTTACGGATCATCTGCCGGATGCGGCAGCTGTAAAGCGCGGGCGGCATGCGGCTCTTATCTGCTGAATAAACTGGGGCCGGAAGCAGAGCATCAGCTCGAAATTCCGGTCAGTGAACCTTTGGTGACCGGCCAGAAAGTGGAGGTCGGGATCCCGGAAGGCAGCCTGCTGCGCTCTGCGATGCTGGTGTATCTCACTCCGTTACTGGGCTTATTTGCCGGTGCCGGGCTGATGCAGGCACTGGCGGAAAATCAGTCTCTGGTTCTTGCCGGTGGTCTGCTGGGCGGCGCTGCCGGGTTCCTGCTGGCACGTAAGATTGCCCGCCACTGGAGCGGCTCGGCTGATTATGAGCCGGTCATACTGCAAATCGGCCTGCCGCCGTCAGAGCTCAGTATTGATATGTGTGAATCCTGATCTATTCTGATTTCTTATCTGTAAAGTGTGCCGGTCATGATTTGACCGGCATTTTTTTACTGTGAGAATGTCGGCAATTCCTATATTTTTCTTATGCTGCTCAGGTAGCATAAGGAATTCAGCTGTGATATCAGACGGGTTATGGCCGGCGGCCGTGATAATTTGCACCAGGTGCAGATCAGTTGTTTTCATTATTTGATCCCTTTGGCAGCACGCCAGACTTCAAACATACGACGAACAATTTCGCGGGCGTAATTGCCTTCCATATCCCGTTCTAAACTGTACCGGCTGCCGTACATGCGACGGATCATGGCTTCAAATTATTTGTTCATCACGCCTCTCCCTCGAAATTCAGTGATTCCTGTCCCGCCTCTTTCAGTGCGTCTATCAACTTCTGGCGCTTTGGCTTTGTCTTTTTCCGTGCGTTCATAATCCGGCTGCACTGAGTAAGAAGGGCGGACTCTTCCTTTTCATCCAGCGTGAGGCGGTTACGCAGTGCTTCAAAATCTCCGGCCATGTGTGATAGTGACGGCAGCTTTAGTTCTGAATTACCCGATTTGAAATCGATAAATGCCTGGTTCACATCAAGCCGGAAATCAGGGTGGATCCATCCGGCATAGGACACCGCGATCAGTTCGTGAGCAAAAACACCGGGGGATACTCCGCCATTAACCACGATGATTACATTTCGACCTAACGCCATATTTGGCGTCTGGAATATTTTCAATAACTTAGCATCAAGTTGCTTTACAAGCTCACCAAACAGCGATTAGCCAAGCACTGCGAAACGCTCGCTCAATTTATGTCTCCGTTGATGAGTATGGAGCTGTTCTGGCGGAAGAAATTAAGCCATTTCCAAACAGAAGGGGTTGTGGCGATGAGTTTTCAGCAAAGCAGCATACCGACGAATGATCTCCCCGAGCTTCATCATTCGGGAGATGCGGTGTGGATACAGGAAATTTTAGGGCAGATGCCGTTTCGGATGCGGGAGTATTCTGCCATGCCGTCACTGAAAGATACCACTGCGGCACAGTATCTGCAGGAGCGTGGCGTGTTTACTCTGCCTGATGACTACAGCCGGTTCTGCGCTGAGCAACCCGTTCCCGTAAGTAAGAAGCACTTCCGGGCGATATGGTCACTGGCCACCGACGCAAAAGGGCAGCCGTGTTACATGCACAGGATTTTTCTGGACGGCTCCCGGAAAGCGAGTGAAGCAGAAGTTAAACCGGTAAAGAAAATGGACTCACTGCAGGATGATAATTACCTGAAACACTCCAAATCAGTTGCCATTCGCCTGTTTCCGGTTGATTCGATGCTGGGTATCGCTGAGGGCGTGGAAACCGCGCTGTCCTGCAAACAGGTGTACGGAATCAATACCCGGGCAGCGATGAATGCAACATTTATCGCCCCGTGCGGCGTAAAGACACTGGTTATTTTTGCTGATGATGACATCCGGAGCGCCACAGGGCACGATGCCGCCTTCAGTTACGCCCGCAGTAATCTGAATTCAAACAATGATATCGAAAAGGTCCGCGTCCTATGGTGCGATTGCGGAGACTTTAACGATCTGATCCGTGACGGAAGCGAAGTTCGTGAACTGCCATTTTACCGGGAAAAACACAGGGAGACCGCGTAATGAAACCCGAAAGTGCATTAAAACAATTTCATCTGAAGTCACCGACATTCAATGACAGTTCAAATTCTACGGCCCCGGACAGACTGAAAGGCATGGATTCAGCAGCGGCAATGGGTATGGCATCACAGCGGGCCGCGTTCGGTATACATGCGTTTTTTGGTAAAAATGACGTCAGTATTGAAGATAAATTCAGGACTGTTGAAGCACTGACGCAGTACGCCCTGCGCACGGTGCCAAAACTGGTGGCTAAAGCAGCCGGTAATCGCGTTGCTCAGTGTATGAAGATTCTGTCCGCAATGGCATTTGAGGATTACGCCCGTTCAGCGGGTTCTGTCTGTCAGTGTCAGGACTGCGGCGGAAAAGGGCTGATTTATCGCCGGAAAGAGGTGGTAAAGCATCCGGGTATCACCAATATGGAAGGTAAAGTGATTGTCGAGCCGGTAGTCCGTACTGAGCTGGTGGATGAATTGTGTATGATCTGCAACGGGAAGGGGCAGTTAACCCACCGGTGCCGCTGCAAAGAGCGGGGGAAGGTATACGACGAAGATCAGAGCGAATTACAGGGTGCGCCGGTATTTAAGGACTGCCCGAAATGCTCGGGGCGCGGGTATAAGTGTGTGCCGTCGTCAGTGGCTTATCAGGCGATAAAGCATCTGGTACCGGATTTGAACGAGAGAACATGGCGCAGAAACCGGAAGCCGTTTTATGAAGGACTGACGGGAAAATGTCATATTTAAGGAAAGCCATGCTGAATCATGGTTTGAACAGTTAACGCGCTGACAGTGAATTATGACCGGCGCTAAATTGAAAGCGCCGGAAACAAATGCAGGATATGCAAATAAAGTGAGCTTGCGCTTTCATGGTGATTATGGAATATTGCAATTTCACTTAA